>JAZKGA010000008.1:0-1631 GCA_040386235.1 Pseudomonadota bacterium | reverse complement strand
GGGCTGGGGACGGCGGTTGATGCAGCGTGCACTGGCCGAGGCCGCACAGCTGTATCGCGGACAGCGGGTCCGGCTGTCCGCTCAAACCCACCTGACCGCGTTTTATGCGTCTTTGGGCTTCGATGCGGTGGGTGAGCCCTACCTGGATGCCCAGATTCCGCACATTGAAATGGTGTCGCGCCGACCCTTGCAGACCCGTTAGCCGCCAGATCCGCATCACGCAGGCGCCGCCACGCCGCCACCCCCTGTCTTTAAGCATCCATGCCACTGGGCAGGGCGATGTGCGACCGATTTCCAGGACAGCGGTTTGACCTGAAATTAAGGTTCAGAGGCGGAACGTCAGGCTGAAAGCCCTTTTCATCAAGACTGCATTTGAGATTTTTTAGCGGCAAGAAGTTAGTTTTTGTGCGCTGAAGATGCGCATTGGCATTGCTGAATCTTTTGTCACCTGAGCGCTGACAGCGGCTGAATGCGCTGTTTTCAACATCGCGTTTCCAGTGGCATCCAGGGCCCTAACGGCCCACGGGTGGCAAGCGAAACACTGGTTGAAAAATTCTTATCCAGTACTTCTATAACAGTGGAAACAAGTTAAAAAAGTAGTGGCAGATAGTAGAGGGCGCCCTTTTTTGTGGAGAACCTGTTTTTCTTCAACAAATTCAAACACTTGCGCGGCCTCAAACACTGTGCGCAGACTCCTGTTTGAAAAAGCGCGAACAGGGAACAACTTTGGTTTCCAGGTCCAGCCTGTGGATGAACAGGGGGTTGTTCAAAACTTATCCCCAGAGCTGTGCTTTGACAGGGCCTTCACCCCTGTTCATCCTGCGGTCTCGATGTTTGGCTGGAGCCCACGCCGACCCATGAAGTGCAGACCGCAACCCACGCTGGAAAGAAGCCGATTCACCGGAGGCATGGCGCCGCCGTTGGGGCGAGCCTGTGCATTGATGGCCATGGCACGCCATGAAGAAAGCAGCGTCAACCCCGATGAGGTCGGCGCTGAAGTGAGCACTTCCATTTTTGGAAAACACCGCCGGTCAGATACCGGCGGGAAAAGCGTTGCCCTACTTGATGAGGCGAAGGGTCATGGGATAGCGGTAGGCTTCGCCATTGTTGGCTTTGATGGCCGCCACGATGCACAGCACCAGATTGGCCAGCATCAACACCCAGATCAGAAAGGCGCCGATGATCACGAACACCAAGACCCAGCACACGACGTAGCCGATCAACACCGTGATCTGGAAATTCAGCGCTTCCTTCGCCTGGTCGGCATCGAACTGGGCGCTGGGTTGGTCTTTCTTGACCAGGTAGATGATCAGGGCGGGAATCAACCCGGCGACGATGCCGCCCAGGTGCGCCAGGACGGACCAGATGCGGTCGGTGGAAGGCGTGGGGCTGGCATTTTGATTGGGAAAGTCGCTCATGCAGGATGCTCCGGAAGACAGGGGTTGGTGAAAAAAATTCGGCGCGGCGCGGCCAACCGCCAAGCGCGCCGCAGTGAATGGATCGGGACGATGGCAAGTCCAGCAAGCCCGCCGCCTGTTGGGTCTTGCCCACCGGGATGATTGCATCACACGCGGGTGGCGGATGCGAGTCAATCCGTCCCCGGTTCAAGGGGGGGTCTTCGACGGGTTTTC
>JAZKGA010000007.1:0-1177 GCA_040386235.1 Pseudomonadota bacterium | reverse complement strand
CATGAATCTTGGAAATGCTTGCAGCCGTTTTGGAAAAGGGGTAGCTAACCCATTGAAAGGCGGGTGGGCAGGCAGGCTATGCACCGGATTGCAAATCCGAGTACCGGCCGCATTTTCCAACAATCAAATCAATGCCTTGCGCGACGCCAGATTTTGGCAATACGGCAGGACAGACCGGGAACGGAACGGGATTGTCGGAAACGCTTCGCGCCTGCCGTTCGACTCCCATACGGACTGCGAAAAGCGATACTATCCAACCATTTGCGACGTTGCGGATGGTAAAACCGCCGAAATCGGCACAAATAGATTCAATGCGTTACGGCGCGATGGTAAAACGGAAAGGACGGGATGATGTTTCCATGGCCAGAACTAATACCACCAATCCCACGGCTTTGGGCGACAAAACCTGAGGATCTGGCCGAAAGCCAAATTCTGCTGGCAAAGCTGTTCAAGGAGTACACAGAACCCATGATGGGAGCGGCGGCTGGGCAGTGCATAATGCGCGTATCCATGCGGGATGGCGGGATAACCGTTGAAGTCATCCCGCCCGAGGATTGGCTGGCCGAGCCTACCGCGCCAACTTCGCCCACAACGGAAAGGACAGGATGATGGATTGGCAACCGATTGAGACTGCACCGAGGGACGGAGAGCCTGTCCTAATTTGGAAGCCGGATGAAAGGCGCGTCGGGGAATACATGATGGCGGCATATTGGGATGACAGCCAAAATGGCTTTGTCCCTGTGGGGGGCGTTCACAAGCAGGGATACTTTTCAACGCTGCAGGGCCGTGATCAAGGCTACCCCACCCATTGGATGCCATTGCCTACCGCGCCAGCTTCGCCCTAGCATCCGCTGCCCCGGTGAACGGGGTTGAGCCATCCCACTTCGGGAAGATGCCGCGATACTTGGCGGGGTCCATGCGGCCCGTTATCACGTTTCCGCTGATGCTGAGCCCGCCGCCGATGCTGTTGGCGATGTTGTCGTGGCAGTCCACACCCGTAGCGCCAAACGTGGCTTCAATCCACGGCGTCGGCGGGTTGGACGCATTGCCGCCCGGAAGCCCAACGAACGTGTTCCGCGCGATGATGCCGCCTTGAACGCGCGTAAGGGTGCAGCCGTGCCACGTGGACGATGCGCCGATGTTGTCGGTGATTTCGGGATCGATCCACAGATGGCCC
>JAZKGA010000006.1:0-1337 GCA_040386235.1 Pseudomonadota bacterium | reverse complement strand
CCAGCGCGCAAGTATTATTTTGATGTTGGGAGATTATTTTTTCCAGCGTCTCCGCGACTGTCGATCCTGCTGATAATTCCTTCAGCCTGGCGTATGCCTCCGGGCGGATGCGGGGTAGGTTGGCGGTGCGCCCTTTGCTCGGCTGGCCTGCGCCTGGTGCGCGCTTACGTGGTGCGCCTGCTTTGGTTAGTAGTTGGGTCATAGCGTATCGTGGCACAATTATTCCGGCGCGCTTGATTTATTTCTATCCACAACAATCTGATAATTATTCACAAATTATCATTAGGGGCGGCCTTTTTACGCACCCTCCACGCATCCCGCGCCGCGTTCTTTTTCTCCTGATTGGCCTTGAGCCATGCCTTGCCTTTTTCGGATTGCTCCCAAGCCTGGCGGTGGGCTTTGCGTTTCTCTGGATTACGGGCGGCCCATTCCTGCCACATTTCCTTTTGAGATTTAGACATCGGTGATGAGCTCGGCTTTTTGGATGTTGGGAGCTTTGGCGGATTTACGGGCGAACTGTGCAGCCTCGCGTTTGTTGGAGAAGCTGTGGGTTAGCTCGGTCCGCCCGCTGTGGAGATTTTCGAAACCAGCAGCGATGGTGGATTTGACGGAGTATTTGAGAGTTGGTGTCTTCATGGTGAGAGAAGAATACATTGTCTTGATTCCATTTTATTTCCCCTCCCCCGCAGCGCCCTGGGATCGGAGGGATTCGAAGCTTTGCTCTGCGACCATATGCCCGACACTGAAGAACCAGGCAGCAATGGACGCCTCCCGATCCGTGAGCATGTAGCCGGATTGGTATCTCGCCTCTGCGAAGTCCCGTGGCGGTGATCCTTTCCATAGTTCGCCTTGGCGTTCAGGGGATGGTGCGTCGTTTTGTTCACTTTTCATATCCTTTGCTCGGCGGGGGTGGTGGTGGATTATTTGGGGTCCGGGGTTCCCGGGATGGTTTCTATACCTTAAAGGCCAACGCCGTCGCCGCCATGGCATTTGGTGGCCTTATTTGTATCTCTTGCGCCCTTTTGGGGCGGAGGTGGGCCCGGGGCATTTGCACTTCCCGGGCTTTGCTCGGCGGGGGTCATTTTGGTTCAGTGCCTTCCGTTACTGTGTTTTCCTGTCCTGGGTTGCCGCCATCCTTTCCTTGGTTGCTCAGGCGGGTTTGCCCATCGGGAATATGTGCGCGATGTATCTGTTACGTCCGTAGTCCAGTTAATGGCCGTGGACGGGGTTATTGTGGTATGGAGCGGGTCCAAGGGTGCGGGCGGGTAGCTGCTCATAATCATTATTTGTTATCGTTGTTCCTCTCGGTTATTTTGCGGCCTGAATGCCCTTTTTGG
>JAZKGA010000005.1:0-36727 GCA_040386235.1 Pseudomonadota bacterium | reverse complement strand
GGTGTACTGTTCCAGCCTGAAGACCGTAGTGCTAGGCAAGCCGCTGTAAAAATTTGATGGGGGTAGAACAAAAAGGATAGATTTATCATTAATAAAAATTTGCGAAAAACCGGCCTGGATGCCCTGTTAAGCCCCATTTATCCACAATTCCCAAAAATTTGCGAAAAAACGAAAGGGATAGAAATTGGGACGGGGCTTGGATTGGGCTTGGACTGGCCTGGCTGGATAACCCCTGGAAAGCTGGAAATTGGGATTGGCCCGTTTGAACATGCCTTAAAAGGCGTTCAAACGGGCTTTTTTGTGGCCATTTATTGCGTTAGCGGGCCAAACAGGCTTCAGGACGCTGTGGTGGTGGCGAAACGTGGCGGAAACGCTCAGGAAGGCGGAAAACGGGCCAATCAGCATCCAGGCGGGTTTTGTCCGTCCTGGCCGTGGCCAGTGTCCATCCTGTCCGTGGAATGACCGTTTGGGGCCAAAATGTGTCCTTTTGGGGTGTTCAAACTGGCTTCTGTTAGCACTTCTGTTAGCACTTCTGTTAGCACTCGGGCGGTCAAAAGGGTGAAACGGTCAAAGTACAATTCTTTCGGGCGTAGCTTGTGGCCATCCGTGGACAGCGGTGGCATTTTGCCACGTTCAGGCTTTGATGGCTTCAAAATTGGATTGTTCAGCCGCTCGGGACTGAATATTCAAGAAAAAAATGTAATTCAAAGTCAGCACGTTGCGGAGCTTATGTCCAGAATGTGGCTTTGCTGTGTCCAGGTTTTTGGATGTGTCCAGGTTTGCGCCGTAGGTTTGTCCAGGTTTAACACTTCATCAATTAAATAAAGCGCCATGCTTACCAAAGAAGAAAAAGTCAAGATTGTCCAGGAAGGAAAGAAGTACGGGGACTTAACTACTGTAGCCACAGCCCACGGACTAGCTCAGGACACGGTTCTGAAGATTGCGAAGGGTGCCCGCAACAATGAAGCGGTCCTGAATGACCTGGTGGCGCTGGTCCAAAAGCGCAGCACTGAGCAACCAGCCCAATAATCCCCACAGCTGTGCGGCTACTAGATAATAACACCCTGTACCTGGAAATAAAGGACTTTGAAAAGCT
This sequence comes from Pseudomonadota bacterium, assembly GCA_040386235.1. GTDB lineage: Bacteria > Pseudomonadota > Alphaproteobacteria > Micavibrionales > Micavibrionaceae > JAZKGA01. Next base: position 35,631 of record JAZKGA010000005.1, on the reverse strand, counting down.
CGGGTATCAAGCCCGTGGCGTTCAGGCCAATATTTCAGCCAAACGCGCTTCATGGCGCGGGATTATGGCTATTCCAGACCCGCAGGATGCCCGCTTCAGCTTGTATTTGTTCGACAGCTTACCAGAAGATAAGCGCAGCCAGGTCCAGGCCGTCATCACTGACGGGGTGGACCCTCTGACATGGATGCTGAAGCGTGACCAGCTGGCCACCCTTCGCAAACTACTGCCAACGGTTCCCGAGTGGGACCGCAACATCCTACGGGCGTATAAAATCGAACGGGAAGTGACGGACCTGGACACAGGTGAAGTCCTTACAAAGAAGCTCAGCGGACTACCTGAAGAGTACGTCAAAGAATACGGCCAGGCTTGCCGGTGGCTGGCTTTCATGAGTGACCCGCAATGGAAGAAAAAGGAAGCCAGGCTGGCCATCAATGCCAGTTTCCTGACCACTCAGGATTTCTATTCAGCTTGTGCCACCGTCTTCAAAGCGGACGGCGTGAAGCTGCCCACCAATTACGCCAAACTGGTGGCGAAGATTAAGGAGTACAAAGCGGAAGGCGCGGCCTGTGTGATTTCCAAAGCATGGGGCAACACCATAAGCCGGAAGGTTGGGGAAGAACAGCTGGACTACCTGGTGGAACTGTTTTCTGACCCGCGCAAACCGGGTTTTGATATGGTGGCCACCTGGTTCAATGATGCGGCCTTCACTCGGGCGAAACTCGGGCCAACGGACTGGAAGGAAGTGACCACGGGCACCGTGAAAAATCAGCTGATGGCCAAAGACGTTCAGCCGCTTTGGTGGATGGCGCGTCACGGCTTTGAATCCTGGAAATCCAAATTTGAATACACTATGATTTGTAGCAAACCAACGGGACGGGATGTCCAGTGGGTCATTGACGGGACCAAAGTGAACAAGCGTTACCGGACCAGCAAGGGAATCAGCGCACAATTGAAGGTGCTGGCCGTGATGGACGTGGCGTCTGAAATGTTTTTGGGCTGGTCATTCTCAGAAACTGAAAATTACCTGGAAGTGGCCAAAGCCGTCCGCATGGCCACCCGCGTGGCTGGTGGTGTGAGGCCGTTTCAATTCCTCTATGACGGGGACCGCAGCAACCTGGCTTTCTTCAAAGGAATGGCGGGCCTTCACTATAAGGCCATGCCATACAACGGCCAGTCAAAGACCATTGAAGGGGTGTTCAAACGTCTTCAAACGATGATTATGAAGGCGGATTTGAACTTCACTGGCCAGAACATCCGGTCCCGTTCGATGAATAGCCGGGAAAATCTGGACGTGATGACCAAAGAATTTGTGGAAAACCTGCCTGACCTGGACGGCTGTATTGCTCAGGCTGAAAAGGAACTACATATCTGGAATAACACACCAGGAAAGGACGGCAAAAGCCCCAAACAGCGGTATCTGGCCAGCGAAAACCCACAGCCGCAGTACATGACCGCTGAAGATGAAGTGGAAGCGTTCTGGATGTGGAAAGACCAGCCTATCCAATACCGGAAGGATGGCCTACGGATGCGGAAGGACGGCCGTGATTACGTGTTTGAAGCCGTGGAAGAGGTGGACGGGATGTTCACCGCAGGCGTCACGGAAATGGTCCCTGACCTGGCCTTCCACAGCCGCTTTGTGGGTGAATCCTTTTGGGTGAAGTATGACCCTGAAGCCATTGGGGACCGTGTGGCGCTGTATCTCGGGGAAGACAAACGGTTCGTGGGATTCGCCGTCAGCAAAAAGGCCATGCCCCGCGCCATCATGGACCACACGTCCACCACTCGGGCGGAAATCAATGTCCGCCTGACGGTCAAAAAGGACCAGGCGCAATCCATCATAGTGAAACAGACGGACAGGACCAGCCGACTGATGGACGCTGAAGAGGCGCTGAAAATGGGCCACCGCTGGCTACCTAAAGACGTGGAATCCGCAGCTGAAGCGGACTTCCTGGCCGCTCAGGAAACCGCGCCGAAACCCCGCAAGCTGCCGAACTCGGGACCGCTCAACATCGGCGGCCTGGATGACAGGGCCGCCAAAAGCAACTTCCTGAAAAACGTGTCTTTCGACCAATAAAAAACCCGCCACGGGTGCAACCGTGACGGGCCATTCAAACCAAACCTTTTTCAAAATTACATCATGTTAGATTCTCACAAACAGCAAATTGCTGACGCCCTCATTGCCTACATGGCCACCAATGGCATTAGCCAGAACAAACTGAAAGACCTGACGGGCGTTTCCGCTGGCTACCTGTCCGCCATTGTGAACGGTACTTACAACGCCGTGCCCGTGAAAGGTGGAACGGTGGCCATCGGGGACCAGCACTTCCGCAAGATTCAGCAGTTTCTAGGGATGACCGCTGAAGTGTTTGAAACCCGCAATTACACGGACATCATGTTTGCGCTTGCTCAGGCTAAGAAGAACGCAGGCGCTTCCATTGTGGACGGCAACACAGGCGCGGGAAAGACCTTCACCCTGACGGAATTTCAGCGCCTCTTCCCTGCGGCCACCTACGTGGTGAAGTGTTCCAATAGCATGACGCCCCGCATGATGGTGCTGAAGCTGGCTGAAGTGGTGGGCGTGATGGCACACGGGGACAATAACACGGTCATCCGCCTGGTGGCTGACAAGCTCGGGCGGGAAGCCAGCCCGCTGGTCATCTTTGACGAAATGGAAACCATGCTGAAAAAGCGCCTGGCCGTGGGCTTCATCAAAGACCTGTATGACCTGGTGGAATACCGTGCTGGTGTGGTCATCATCGGGGCCAATGGCTTCCTGAACCAGCTGCGGATAAAGGCAGAAAAGAACATTGAATCTTTCCCGCAGGTGCTGCGGCGTTTCGGGGCCGCGCCGCTGATGCTGAGCGCAGGAATTGACATGGCGGACGCTGTGACCATTTGCGCCGCCTACGGCATCACTAGCCGTTCAGACGTGGCGCAGCTGGTGGCGCACTGCCGTGACTATGGAACGCTTTTCAGCACACTGGCCAAAGGAAAATCAGACCGTGAAGCCCTCGACAATGGACCCCAAAAATAACATGGCGGATTTCGTCAAAATGTACTTTCCTCACTATCCCTTTTACGCTCACCACTTCATTCAAATGGCTATTTTAGACCAGGACCGCCGCATGATGTCCCAAAAAGAATTTCAAAATGCTGTGCTGAACCAGCAGCCTGACCAGGAAGCCGCCACGGCGGCTTCCACTGGCTGGATTCCGGTGAAGCTGGCTAATACCAAATGGCACTACTTCGCGGAAGGGGCCACCGTCAGCGCCTGCGGCTTCTACACGGCGGAAGATGTGGAAGGGGCGGAATTCTATGACGGCGGCCATAACTCTTCAGATAATTGCGCCCTGTGCCGCGCCCGCCGTGAATCCTACCTTTCAAACAACGCTCAAAACGCCTAAGATGACTAAGATGACCGATGGCCCGCAACTGGCCAAAATTGCTGAAAAACTGAGAACGCCAAAGGAGCCAAAGAAACCGCTTCCCCGCCTGGTGGGCGTCCACTCAGTCCTAAAGAACAAATACAAAATCATCGGCCTGACGGAAGAGTGGGTGAAGTTCATTGGCCAGCCAGAAGAGAACTTCAAAATGATAGTGTATGGGAAGAGTGGTTCAGGAAAAACCACCTTTGTCATGCTGCTGTGTAAGGCGCTGGCCATGCTCGGGAAAGTGTACTACAATAGCTCAGAAGAGGGGGAAGGAAAGTCCATCCAGGACGCCTTCATCCGTTGCGACATGGGAAGCCTGGAAAAGTCTTCCTTCATGCTCGGGGACCGTCACACCTTTAGCGAAATGTTGCAAATTATTGGCATGAAGCGGGGGCCGCGTATCGTGGTAATTGATTCGCTCCAATACATGAAGCTGACCAAAGACCAGTACAAAATCCTAATCGAATCTTTCCCCAAAAAGGCGTTCATTATCATTTCCTGGTCCAAAGGGGACGTGCCTGAAGGCGTCCACGCTCAGGGAATTGAATACATGGTGGACATCAAAACTTATGTGAAAGACGGCGTGGCCGTCAGCCGTTCACGGTTTGGGGCCACAGAACCTTTCCAGATTTACCCGCCCAAAAAGACAATGCCAGGGCCGCAGGAACCACCCTTTGAGACAAAGCCCAAAGGGAAGGCAAAAAAGGCCGCAGGAACGGCTGAAATATCTTTCACTGACACAGCCCGCCTACATGATTCAGCGCCTGAACCAGCGGACTAAAAAGGCCAGGAAATACGTGGTGAAGCGGACGGCCACAGGGCGCGTCCGCTTCAGCCTCGGGGTGGGACTTCAGTATCAGCTGGTGGAACTACTGACGGAAGTGGCCAACCTTCCCAAAGCGCCCGAACTGAATGACCTGGCTGAAATAGTGGACGCAAAATGTAGGGTCTTCGCTCAGGAAGTGCTGGTCAGATTCAACCTGACTATCTATCCAGCCAGCGGGGAAAAACGCTTTGTGGTTTTGCCATCGGAAGCCTTCACGTTTATGGAACTGCTGTGGTCTGACCCTGGCATCCACTACAAACAGAATCTGAAATTTTTATTAGGTGAACTTCACCAGCTGCTATCATGAACCAGATTGAACAACAAATCCAGGAAGACGCCCGAGTGGCCAAACGGATGCTGCATTTTACGGGCGGGGATGAAGCCGTCCTGGCCGAAATAAAATTTGTGATGGGTGTGGCCTGGATGGAAAAAGCCTTCCCAAAAGAGTGGTGGACGCCGCTTCAGGCCAGCCCGCTTTTTTGGGCCTGGTGGAAGGATAAGTGGGCGCATCTGGACCAGGCTATGGAAGCGGATTTGAAGGTCAACAAACACGGCGTTTTGATGTGGATGAAGGGCGTGAACGCCACAGACTTTTTCCACTCTCAGGAAGAGTTTCTGACGGCCTATGGGATTTGGCATCATTTCCATATCAATAGCCTGAGCATGGAACCGCGTGTCCTGGAAGTCATCAAAAAGGAAATCGGCCCTATCAATTACTAGCCATGTGGAAGCGCCGTGAATATCCAGCTGACAAACCGTGGGTGGACCAGCTGGTGGAAGCCCTGGAAGAAATGGAACTGCCCGAGTGGGCGGACCTGGTGAAGAAAAGGCCGCCCACGGACCAGGTGGCGGAAATGCTGGTCAGGACGTGGTATTGTCGAAACTTTCAGGAAATAATGGCCCGTCCTGTGGCGGAAGCCACCTTCCTGAAAAGCCTTTCAAATTACTATCCCAAACCAGGGGACATCACTTTGACCTGGTGAGTGGTCAGGCTTGACGGTCCCACTTTCGTGGCCGGTGTTCGATTCGCCGGAAGCCTCTATATTTTTACACCCAATTACCCATTCACACTTTTTTTAACAACATGACCAAATTGACCACGGCCACCACAGTAGCTTTTGATGGCGGCCCAACGCCCGTCCCAATTAGCCCAAAAGGCAAGCTGTCCACGGCCCGAGTACGGGCCGCCGCGCCGGAAGCGCCCGCGCCCACCATTACCCCGCTTCAGCAAGCCACGGCGGACATGCTGGCTATTTCAGCCGCTGCTAAGAAGCTGGCCGCAGCTGATAAGCAGTGGGAAGACGCCACCAAACCACTGGTGAAGGAAATCAAGGCTTTGAAAGATTCGCTGAACCGTTACGCTGATAGCATAAAGGCCGAATTTGGCACCGCTAAGACCATGAAGCTGGCTGGTGGTATCATCGGCTGGAAACTCGGGACCAGGGCCGTAGTGATGCCCAAACTGGAAGATGATAAGGCCATTGAAAAGCGGGCCAAATTCTTCCTGGAAACCGTCCGCAAACATCATCCTGACGCTGTGGAAGAGGTGGTGAATCAGAAAACGCTTTTGACGGTGTGGGATTCGCTGCCAAAAATGGCCAAAGCACTGCTGAAAAGCGGGATTTCGGCCGAACAGAAAGACGGTTTTTTTGTCACTCCGGCCAAGTTATAGCCACGAAATGGGACATAATTTGGCATTTTATGCGGGTCCGGCCACGTACACCCTGCCTTCAGGTATCTGGACAGTTCTGTTTCCTCGCACTATTGTGGACCGCCGCAGGGGAAAAACCTATTTCATCCAGAACCGTCCCGACTTTGAAGACATCCAGGAAGCCAGGCTGTGGATGGATGAAATGAACGCCATGTGTGGCATCACTCGGGAAGAGGCGCTGGCCATCGTATTGGATACCGCCGTCCTTCACCATGATTTCAGCAGACTTCAGGAAAACAGCCTACGGCGGGCGCTGGATATGCTGGACACGCCCTGGCAATACTCACACCCTCGACTATGAAAACACCTGGCCAGCTATTCAAAGTAGTCAGCGGCATCCACACAGGAAGCCACGCTGAAGTCATGGAAGAACACCCGTCCTTTTGCGGTTTTATTCGCTGCTGGATTGACACGGACCCGCCCACAGACCCGCGCCCCGTGGCGCTGCTGCATGAAAGCCAGCTGGCCGATATTGAAGACTAATTGAAAAGGCTGGCCGGGTGCAATCGGCCAGCCTTTTATTCACCCTCCCAACATTCAAACCATGTTCAAACCACAATTTCACAGGCCAGTCAAACGCAGCTGCATACAGTGGCGGCCTGACCTATTCCACGGCGTTACTTTCCCGCCGTTCGACGCTTATACCGTCCATTTGCTGAACACCTATCAGATATTCATGGACCCCGTGGCCACTCTGAAAAAGCGGTTTGAAATTCGGAAGAATGACCGCAATTTCCAGGTAGGTGACCGCCTTATCCTGACAGGCATTGAACCAGCTGTGGACAAATATTCCATTCCTCAGATGACGGGCCATTTTATTGAATGTGCCGTGACCTACGTGCTGCCTGGTGGTCAGTTCGGGCTGGCTGACGGTTTCGTGGTATTGGGCATTGAAGCACTATTTGAATGGAAGCCGGAAGAATCTTCACCAGTGGGCTAAACCTGCGGGCCTTCACCCACGGCCAGCTGATAAGCCGCCGTGAACTACTCAGGACACAGCCAAAGGCCATCATGATTTTGCCCAACCTGTGGCCGGACCAGGTGAATGGCCGGGTGGATTACCTGTGGCGAAAGGAAACCAGGTCCGCCCACTATCACAGTTTTTTACACCTGACCATGATAGTGAATGACCTACAAGTGGCCTGGAAATTTGGCCCTGTTTTCCTTCATTCAACCGTGTACGATGAATTTCTAAAGCTCTCTTTATGTCTCGCAAAACCCTAATCACACCACAGCAAAACCGGGAATTTCACGGCCTACTGACCAAAGCCGGAATATCTGAACCAGAAGAGAAAGCGGCCCTGGTCAAAGCCTTCAGCGCCGCAGGCCACACCAGTTCCAAAGAACTGCTGATGACTGAGGCCACGGCCATCATCGGCCACCTGAAGTTTGCCACGGGCGGCCACCAGGACGCGCCCGATGCCCGTGACCCGCTGACCAGGATGCGGAATAAGCTGCTGTCATTGGCGCATGAAATGAGGTGGGAAGTGGCCGGGAAGAAAGTGGACCTGGACCGCCTTATGAAGTGGGTGGCCGCTCAGGGCGTGAAGCGGGAAAAGCTGAACGACCTGACGCGCCCCGAGTTGAACCAGCTGGTGACGCAACTTCAGATAGTGAATGAAAAGCGCCTGGCCGGGCTACTCGGGAAGTGAAAAAGCCAGCAGCCCCAAAGCCCGTCAGGCATCCATTCACGCCTGAAGAGGGCCACCAGGTCAATGCGGTGGTAGTGAAACTTCAGCAGGCTTGTGACACGCCCACCATGTTGGTCCTGGACCCCGATGAAGCCCGATTGTTGCGCCGTCTTATTCTTCACCTTAAAAATCTAACGTCATGATAACCACCACGGGAACCATTGCCCTGTCTGAAGATGAACGCGCCTGGCTGGTGAACGTGGTGAAAACCGCGCCCCGCAGCCTACCAAAGCCACCACGTTGGGAAGTGGTGAGGTTCCAATATGAAGCCCGCCGCGCACAGCTGACCCGCTGTCTGCTGATTGACCGTGGTGTGGAAATACCACGGGGGGCAAATGATGACTTAATCATGGCCAACCTGCGGCCCGAGTTCAGGGCCGCCCAAAAGGAAGCCGCCACAATCATCCGTCAATTCTATCATGAATACAGTTTTGTACAAACTGACTTCGCCGTCTATCAAGGGGGGAAGTATTTACCTGAAATACAAAGGGGGTTTCTTCCAGGCCGTGGATGTTGCCGATGCCGTACCAACTGGTGAACAAGTGGCCTATTTGCTGAAGCTGATTCCACCCGATGAAGCCGACCTGAGCGCCCGAAATTGGGGCAAAATGAAGCTGGATAAGGTGGCGGAACCCAAAACGGCAAAGGACAAAATAGCCCTGTTTTGTGCCCTGTATAAGAGTTACCGCGCCATTCCCTACATAACCACCCAAACCGAACGGGCCAACATCATCCACGTCCCTGTCTCGGAAGCCCTGCTGGCCGTGTTCTTTGAAACCACCCTACAGGATTACACACTACGCAACTACAGCGCCCGCATCAATATCACACGGGACATCCTGGCAAACGGCCGGGATTTCAAATCCAGGTTCCCGAACTACTTTGACCCCGAGTTTTACCGGAAGCTGGAAGGCCAGAAGCTGGTGGACTATCAGCGCCACCTGCGGCTACTCGGGTGGCGTTCTGACCCACGCAAAGGATGGGTCAAAGACCCGCAATAATTGTCCAAATTCTCACTTATAATTCCTCCCCAATGACATTCACTGACATCGTAAAACTTCAATCAGTAGCGTATGACCTGCTGAAAATGAACCAGCATCTGATTGCTGATTTACAGGAAGCCGCCCACACCATCAAAGTCCTGGCCTGGACGGTCTTTGCGCTGGCCGTGGCCCTGGTGTATCTGTTTGGGAAGTACGTGGCGCTGAAGGCCACAAAAGCGCCCCAAATCCTCGAATTAAAAGTTACCCGCGTGGGCATTGTTGGCCGGATGGGTCAGCCCGTAGGATTTGACGTGGAATTTGACAGGGCTATGGCCGCAGCCAAGAAAAAAAATGCTGGCTTATTTGGGATTAGCTAACGCCCACCACCAGCCAACAAAAAAGGCCGCCCAATCGGGCGGCCTTTTTTTATTCCTCTTCATCGGCGTAGTGCCATTGATAGCGGCTGAAGTAGGGTCTAGCATGTTCGGCCCTGTATCGTTCCCTGGCCAGTGAATCACGTTCCTGGATGATTCTGAATTCTCGGGCTAGTTCGGCTTTGTTGGTCCGTTCGATGCTCTGAGTGACGGCCCAAATGGTGGAAAATATTGCAACTACAGCCAGTAGGTTCCGCAGCAAAATCCACCATTCTAGCTTCAGGCGGGCGCGGTCAATCTCTTTTTGTGTCATTTGAAGGGTGTTTGAAGAGTGGCTGGATTAGTTCAGGCGGGTCAGCTCGGGCGTGGGCTGGCTGGCCGGTTCGTAGGCGGCCAGCCAGGCTTTGATTCCTTCCACGTCGGCTTTGATGCCAGGCTGACGGGGGTTTCCCCGTTCGTGTAGGGCGTCATGAAGCGGGTGGCCTGGTTCGTCATACATATCCAGCAGGTGGCGGGCCGCTTCCACCACTTCCGTCAGGCTGGCCGCCTGGATAGGCTGGTCACTATTGAACGCCACGGCCATAGTGGCAACGGACACGGGCAACGCCACCCGCCACGCATCCACGGGGACCACGTATTCACGGCGGATTTCAATGATGACGGCTTCCCACGGGAAAGGGGCGTAGTAGGCTTCAGGTGTGTCTTTCAGCTTTACGTGAAGCAAAAACACGCCTGACCCGTGGGACGTCTGTTTCACCTGAGCGTCCACCACCACCGCGTCAGCGTCAGCTGGTGAGCGCAGCACTACCAATTTGCCGTCTTTGATGGCCGTGTTAATCTGGCCAGCTGCGGCCCGCTGCTTTGCCAGGGCCGCTTCCGTCTGAACCTGGCCGCCACAGGCGTCCTTCAGGTCCACAGCTGTAGCCGTGGCGGGCGTGTAATCGGTGTACTCACTCGGGCCGAAATCGGCCGTGTTGCCGTTGTAGCCAGGCAGGACCAGGGCCAATTTGCCATCCACCAGAACCTGACCAACTTCCAGGCGCTGGCCGTTGAATTTAGCGTAGGGGCTGGCTTTGTGGACGCTCAGGGTGGCGTATGCTGCGGCGCACAGGTCCGCAGGGATGACGGTGGTGGTGGTTTCGGGCATGGTTTCGGGGGTTTGAATGGTGATTGGTTTGGCTGGATAAGTCTGTTTTTTGCGGGTTTCGCGGATGTTCAGTTCCGCAAGTGTGCCAGCAGCCAGGGCCGTGGCGCACTCTTTAGCGTAGGCCAGGCGGTCAGCCTGTAGCCCGCGCCGGTTCGGCGCTTCTACGGCTTCAATGAAGACCATGACGCGGGGTTTGCCTTCGCTATTGCCGTGGCCAGCGTCAAAGCTGTAGCGGTAAGAATCGGCCAGGGCTTTGTGGATGCTGCTGGTGGACGTGCCATTCCAGTTTGCCACTTCATAATCATCCATTTTCCAGCCTTCCGCCTCGACGGCGGCCACCAGCAGACGCTGAGCGCCCGCCACGCTGGTGGCATAGTAGGCCGTGAAATATTCGCCGTCATAGGGGCGGAATGAAGTGATGGAAATTTGATAAATGGCCTTTGGCGCGGTGGTGGTGGTGGTTTTGGCGGCTGCGGTGGCGGTGGTGGTCATGGCGTTTTTTCGTTTTAGTGATGTTGAAACCTGGACAAACCTACGGCGGAAACCTGGACAAACAAAACCTGGACAAAAAATAATCTGGACAACAAAAAAGGCCGCCCACTCGGGCGGCCTTTTTTATCGGCTGCTGACCAGCTCCCACGGGCTGGTCAGTGACCTACGGCGGAACCTGAATTCCCCCAAATACATGCTGGTGGAAGGCATTTCACAGCGGATAAAGCTGATAGGTGGCTGGACTATGACCAGGGCTTCCAGTTGCGTCCAGTCTTTGAAATGGGTGTGAAGAATATTCCAGGCGTCCGCTTCATCCGTCCAGGCGTCTTCAATGACCTTCCTGTGGGCGGCTGCCTTTTCACGGCGGTCATAGCCCGCCATCATGAAATCTTCCAACCCTTTGTCCAGCACTCGGGGCCACGGGTCTATGAATGGATTGTGAGACATGGCCAGGCGCTACAGGATGGCCGTGATATTGGCCACAGGGACGCCAATGTTGCTGTAGGTGTGGCGGACCACGGCACCGTCCAGGACGGTCACGTCCACTTCCAGATGACGCATGGCCACGTAATTGACCACGGCATGGACGCCGCCGTTTCTGGCCGCATAATCGGCCAGCCCTTCCAGCCCCTGGATGCCTGCTGGATTGAAGATGATGCGCGTGTCTTTCTTCAGCGCCTCACTCATTGCGTTCTGAAGGTAGGTGGTGGCGTTCTGATGGCCTTTCAGCGCGTCAATCAATAGGGCCGCTTTAGCCAGGCCAGTGGTGGGCGTTTCGCAGGATTGGGGAAGCATGAAGAAATTATGTTTGTGAAGGTTGCAAAGCCCCAAAGATAGGCGGCCCAATCGTTGGTTCCGCATCCAGCTGGCCGCCTTGAATAATTGTCAGCTGCTGGTTTATCAGTGTCACGTCCGTCCATTTGATAGGATATTCCGTGATGATGACTTCCGTTCCCCTGAAGTTGTCATCTGGATAGATGGCGGACCTATCCAGTCCGACCTGTAGCGGGTCGCCACGGAAGCCGGAAAGGCCAAAATAGCTGGCTTCCTCCAATGCCAGGGTCCGCAGCTGCGATACCACCAACGCCGTGTCACAGTGCCGCAGCCTCAAAATGCCCTGACAGTCCTGGACGCCCTTGCTGCGGGTGGTGGCCCGTATGCCCACCAGCTGATAATAAATGGCGGGGAAAATGATAAGATTTCCCATGCCTGCGGCTGTCATGGCCAGCTGGCCGTAATACCGTTCCACCGTTTTAGCCTGCGGGACCGTGGCTTTTATTTTTGCCTGGATGGCGTCGTAAACGTCTTTCATTATGCTGTGGCCAGGGTTTCCGCCTGTTCGGATGATGACTTGATGGGTGCCAATTTCGGTTCCGTTTCCCCCAAAATGTATTCCAGACGCCGTTTGCTGATGAAGTACGTGTGGCTCAGCAGTGTTAGCGTCTGCTGATAGGATAATTTGATGGCAATGCGCCGCCCGCCAAAGTGGATAATTTGTTCCTCACACTTTATTTTGTTGTATGATTTACGGATTTCGGCGTTTCGTGTAGAAAGTAAAGAGAGGTCACGGGCCATTTGACTTTTGTGAAAAAACGGGATTAGCCTTCAAATATATTGTCCATTCGCGTGGTAATCAACTTTTCAATCTTGCGGTCTAGCTCGGGATGCGGACCCATGAATTGACGTTGGGGGATTTCGGTGCTGACTTCGCGGGTGTGGGCTTTCACTTGCCCCGTACTCACCTTTTCTTTCTTCCACTTTTCCTTCCGTGAACCAGGCTTTGAAACCTCGTTCATTTCGTACTGGTGGCGTTCATAGGCGGCCACGTCCACCGTGCCTTCAATCATGCCGCCTTCATTGTGAATTTCAGCGTAGGGCGTATCTGTGAAAATCGTGATGACCAGGCCAGAAGTCTGAAGTTTGAAGGAACGCCGCAGGCGGCCCGTCTGGACCAGGATGGCTTTTCCCTCGTTCCCTTCCTGAACCTTTCGTGGCTCCCACGCCTGGCCAAAAAACGATTCATCACGGAAGTTCTGGTCAATCGAATCCATCACTTCAGCGCCTGCCAGGTCAGGCAGGCGCTTTATAAAGTCGTGCATTTCGCTTCCCATGACCCGCAGGTCTTTCAAAAAGTCAGCCATTATTTCTTTGGTTTGGCCTGCGGGGCGTCTTCCGTGGCCATCTTCCGCAGTAGCGGTTTGACGCCCTCGGGGATGTCATTGTATTGGTGGGTGGCCGGAAACACCACGCCCGTTTTCCCGCAGTTGTTTCCAAATTCGGCGGGCTTGATGCTCAGTTCTGACAGTTCTTTGGCGGTGGTGGCCGTGCGCCCAATGCGGGGAACTCGGGTCACGTTGCACCTGCATTTGAAGCCCAACGGCGGATAATGACTATTCCAGAACGGGTCATCCACGGGAAGGATAATCCCGTCCAGTTCGGCATGAGTAGGGCGGACCCGCTTATCCCCTGCGGTGGTGTACTTCAGGAAATAGGCGTCTTTGTCATCCTGGAAAGTCAGCCATTTGGCGGCCATCTGACCCGTGGCCACTGCGGTTTCATATTCCGTTTTCAGCCACTGGATGTTATAGTCAGAATGTAGGACCAGGGCTTCCCGCTTGAAATCAGCGTAGGGCCGTATCTGGCCACCGTCCACCAGCAGCTGGTTCAGTTCCGTCAGCAGCTTGTAAGATTTGTTCGCGCTGAAGATGTACAGATGGGTGGTCAGCTTCCCGAGTAGCACAGCGTCAGGCGTCCCAAAAACCAGCTCGGGCAACTTTGCCCCGTAGCCTTCCGAAACGCCCTGTGTCAGCTGGCCGGCGGTTTCCTTCATCATGGCGCGGAACTCGGGGGACCGCATCATCTTCCGCAGCTTTGGCCGCTCAGTGTGTAGTTTCTCAACTACGTTATCAAACAGCCGCCGCAGTTCGGGCGTGTCTTTGTCAGTTCCGGCCAGTTGGATGCGGCCCGTGACGCTGGCCAGCGTCACGGGCTTAGTAAAATTTGGCGTTTCCAGCGTCAGTTTCTGGTTTCCTTTGGGCGCGGCTTTGGGCTGCTTCCCTTTGGCCGGGGCCGCAGGCGCTTGCGCGTCAGGGCCGTCTTTTGGGCCTTTGGCGTTGGGGTCCGCGTTGGGGTCAGGCTCGGGAAGCTGCGGACCAGCTGCGGCCAATTTCTTGGCGGCCTCTTCATCCAGTAGCCCGCGCCACTTGAATTCCAGGCCGTCCAGGGCATAGCCCCAATCCTTCAAAAACGGCATCAAATTGTAGTTCACAAAGTAGCTCAGGGACCGCTGACGTTCCTGGATATAATGTTCCTGGACACGTTCGTGAACTTCCCCCTGGCTTTTGCTGCTGCCGTCCTGGCTGGTCATGGTCTGACCCGTAATCATGAAAGCTATTTCATCATCACAGGCCGATTTCAGGCCGCTGTACATCTGGCCGGAATCGTTGGATTTGGCTTCATGGAATATCAGTTCTTCATTCTCTTCCATCAATAGGAAGCCGTTTGAACCCATATTGGCCAGGGCCATTTCCTTTTGGTCTAGCTCTTCCTTTTCAACCGTGTCCGTCTTATAGCCCACCAGCGGCATCCCGAATTTTTCAGACCGCCGTGACCAGTCCGTCCGTGAATACTTTTTCCAGATGACTTCAGGCGCGGCTTTGTTCAGGATGCCCAATGAATATTTGCCCTCTTCATCCTTCAGGATGATTTCCACCAGCAATTTGGCATAAGGGGCGTCCGTGTCACGGTAGGGGATGCCCACGGCATCCGTGGGACGGATAAGCACTTCACCAGTCTCGGGGACCACGTTTTCACGGGGTATCAAGTCGAACCGGGTGAACTCGCCCGCGTGGTCCCCTTCCGCCTCGGGATAGTCGAAATTCAGCAGGCTGTGGCCATAGAAGTCCGTGTCCAGGTAGCGGTTCATGAATTCATGAAACCAGGGCCGCTGTAGTAATTCCAGGGCTTTATCATCTTCCACGCCGGTTTTCTTGTTCACCAGCGCAAATCCTTCAGACAGCACTTTATTTTTCAGGGTCTTAATCTGACCCGTCAAATAGCCGTCTTTCGTGATGGCCGTGTATAGATAAATCAGCTGGTCACGGCGCGGGAAAAGCGGGCTACGGGCGCGGTCTTCAGCCCTGACCCATACATCCATTTCAGCTTTGGCTTTGTGGCGGCCAGTGGCCTTTTCCACCTCTTCCAGTAGCCGTTTGCTTTGGCTGCGGGCGGGCTTCTTTTTTCCGCCACCACTCGGGGGCGTGGGTGCTGCTGGGCTGTCTTTGCCTAGCTGAATCCTGGTTCCGAAAATCTTGAAATCCATTGTGGGTAATTAGAAAGATTGCACCCGTGGCGCGTTGGAACCATAGCGAAACAGACGGCGGGCCTGCGGCTTCTCGGGGTCTATTTCGTAGCGGGGTAACTCGGGATTGCTCTTCCCGCTTTCGGCCAGCTTCAGCCAGGCTATGGCCGCTTTATAGCGGCTTTCCCGAATCTCGGGGACCACGGCAAACGCCACCTGCGGGGACAGATTCCAGATGGCCACGTCCACCACAATCATGACCAGGTGTTTATTGCGGGCCTGGCCGGTGGCGGCATAAGCGGCCGTCATGTCAAAGCGGCCCCGCAGGTAGCTGGCCACTTCCGTCATGGCCTCTTCCTCCGCTTGTTCACGGATGCTTTGGTCTGGTTCGTCGGCTTCCTCTGGTTCCGTCCCAAACACGGGGACGGGGGCATCCAGCGCCCGCAGGGCTTCTAAATCGTGTTCTGAAATTTTGGACCGATAGTCCAGAAGGGTTAAAAATGCCATGTTCGTAATGGTTAAAAACTGCGGTTTGAACTCTTTTGAAAGCTGCCTGAACGGGTTTCCCCACGTCCACTTTTGCGCCCCAACTTTTCCAGCATCCGCCAGGCGGATTCATCGGCATCGGGGCCGTCATCATGTTTCGCCCCTTCCGTCCAGCTGGTGAGCATTTCCACGCTGGCCATCATGTCAGGGTCATTTTGTTCGTCCACGTTGTAGAAAACATCCCCGTTTTCGTACTGTGTGGTCATGCTGCTGATGCGGTCTTCCTTATCCCCTTTCTTCCGGGTATCGTAGCGGATAAAACTGGCAATGCCGCGTTTTTTGGCCTCTTTCTGGATGACGGGCCGCAACAGTTCTTTCTGTGTGGCGTTGGCTTCCACGTAACACCGCAGCTTTGAACGGATGGCCTGCGGCATCTTCAAATAGAAGTCAAACCACCATTTGATTGCTTTGGCGCTGGTTTCCCTTTGCCGGTGGTAAACCTTCAATTTGTAGAACTGAGCGCCTTTTTTCGCCCACAATGGGATTGAAAAAAAGTCACTTGTTTCGGACGTGCTGAAGCTCGGGTCAGCGTACATCACAAGCGCGTCAAAGTCCGTCCAATTGTTCGGCATCTTTTTGAAGATGACCTGTTCATTGGTGAAGACGCCGCCGTCTTCCTGCGGGTCATTCATGTATTCAGACAGGAAGGCTTTGCGCTTCACTTTGGCCAAAAGGCGGTCAAAGTATTCTTTCGTGTACTTATCCCACGTCGGATTCCCCTGTTTGTCCAGGGCGTCCACCTGGTCCCAATACCAGTCAGGATGTTCCGCCCGCAGGCCAGCCATGACGCCTTTTTTGGCTATCAAGTTATTCACCGCAATGAAGCGGGCCACGCCGATGTCCATAGTGGGCAGGACGGCGCGGTGAATCCATTCAATCACTTCCCGCACTCGGGCCGCGTTCTTTTTCATTTTATCGTCATCAAAGTCATCCATGACGATATAATCCGGCCGATTCGCGCCGAAACGTGTACCACGGGGCGGCTGTCCCATGCCCAAAGACACAAAAGCGCAGCCATCTTCTGTCTGGAATTCACCTTCCTCCCATGAACCGGCCTTCATCTGGTGGCCGAAATCATTGATGTAAAGGTCATTTTTGGCCAGTTCCACCTGAATGTCCTGAAGCAAGCGGGCCGCCGTTTTGGCGTTCTTCCCTATCAGCATCATCACGTTCAGCTGACGGATAGGGCGCTGAATCTTCAGCCACAGGGGCAAAAAGATATTGGCGTGGGTGGATTTGGCGGACCCTCGAAACCAGGCCAGCAGCCCCGTGAAGTACGGGTCACTCAGAATCTGATTGGCCGCTTTGATGTGAAAAGGGGCGCAATTGGTCACACGGCCCGTTTTGTCCTTTGTATAGTGTGGGAAATAGGTGGTGACAAAGAAGTCATAATCCACCAGGGCGCGGTTCACTCGGGCCGCTTTGCTGGTGAAGGATTCGTCAGGGTCAACCGTGTGCGCCTGGCTGACCACGGCCACCAGTTCTTTCCACCGTTCGCGGGCCTGCTTATTCTTAGATAGGGGGGAACCTGAAGCCATTTTGGGGAATGTGGTTTTTAAGCGTTTTAAGGCGCTGTAAGGCGTTCGCGGCTGCGGTGGTGTTCACTCGGGGCCGTTCGTCGCTTCTGATGCCGTTTGAACGGCGTTTGAAAGGTCTGACGGGGCTGGACTGGCTGGCTTATGTCAGTTCACTGAACTTTTGGTCCATGAAGCGGTCCAGCCAGGGCAGGAAGAGTTTGCCCGCTGCTTTGTCATTCGTGAAAAGGAATTTGGTGAATTCCTCCATCATGGTCACGTAATGGTCAGCGGCCAGCTTCTTATCCATTTCCTGGATGGCTTTTGTAATCATGCGGATGGCCTGAGTTTCCTTCAGGGTCAGGGCGCGGGGCTGCCCTTCCGCATCCACAGCGGATTTTTCAATCAGCGTTATCTGCTGATAAAAGGACGCTATCATTTTGGGTTTGGTGGCCGTGGTGGCTCCCCTGAGCGTGTCCCAATTATGCTTCACCTTCCAGGCGGTCAGCGTGTTTTCCGACACGCCCACCCTTTCCGCAATTTCCTGCTGGGTGTGGTCTGTGTTCAGATACAGGCTTTGAGCATAAGCCAATTTCTCTTTACTGGTCATTGCCATAGACGGACTTTTTGCAATTAGATGACAGCAAAGAAAGTCTGACCAGGAAGGGGCGTCCAGACATGATTTCCATGACGGCGGAAATCACTACGCGCCATGAAAAACAGGGCTTTACAGGGGGTTTGGTGTGGGTGTAACATTGCTTTCCCAATTGGAAGCAACCCGCCAAACCATGTCTGAAAAACGCTTTATTATCAGTGACGAAAACGTGGTCAATTCCTACGGCATCCGTGTGATGACCGCAGGGATTGACATTTCCCAATACACGAAAAACCCCGTGCTTCTCTATATGCACAGCCGGGGCCGTGTCATCGGCCGGGTGGAAGACCTGCGGGTGGAAGGACCATTACTGACTGGTCTTCCCGTGTTCGATGAAGGGGATGAATTCGCGCTGGAAATAAAGCGGAAAGTGGACGGGGACTGGCTGCGGGCTTGCTCCCCTGAATTAGAACCCACAGAATGGTCAGACCGGCCTGAGCTGCTTTTGATGGGTCAGACCTTCCCCACGGCCACAAAATCAAAGCTGTATGAAATAAGCATCTGTGACATTCCAGGCAATGACGGGGCTTTGGCCCTGCGGCTAACTCTTCAGGGCGGACGCCTGCGGCTCTCACAAGATGCCGCCGCAACCGCCGAAACCTTCAAAGAACTTTTTCCAACCCTCAAAACCAATTACGAACCCAAAATGAAATTGCTTTTATCACGCCTCGGGCTGTCTGTGGACGCCTCGGAAGATGCGGCCCTGGCTGCCATCGAAAAACTGAAGACGGACGCCAAAGGTGAAACCGCTGATTTCGTGCTGAAGCTGGCCAAATCGGCCAATCTGATTAAGCCCGAGAAAGAAGCCATGTTCCTGCGGCTGGCCAAACTGGACCCTGAAGCGGCCCTGGAAATGATTGACTTTTCCAGCCTGACCGCCGCAGCTGGTGAAGGTGCTGGCCAGGAGCGTGACACTATCCGCCTGGTGAACGTGGTGAAGGCCGTGGAAACCAAAAACGCTGTCATCACGCCCGAAGGTGGTGAAGTGGCCAAAGGTCCGCTGGACGTGCTTTTGCTGTCCCGTGGCGATTGGAACGCCCGCCGCTGGGAGAAAGAAGACCCCGCCAACTGGCTGCGGCTGAAGCACGAAAAAACCGACATCCACACGGCCCTGACGAAAGCATTTTACGACCTGCGAAGCTAGGCCGCCGCAACACTCCACACCTGTCATAAAAGTCGGAATCTGTCCAAAATCTCAGTTATAAATCGTTTTCAACGACACTTTTTCTTCATGAAACTGAACCTTAATAACCTGCTTTACAACATCGTTGTCTGCCTTTTGCTGACCGTAGTGGTCACAAATTCGTTCGGCGCGGTGCCTGGCATCCTTGCGGGTGCTGGCTTGTTTGCCGTGGGCGCTTGCCTCCCCGCCAAACCCGCCGCCGTCCAGTCCCCCTTTGCCTTCATGGCCATCGCAAAGGAAATCTGGCTGACTGACCTGAATGAAAACGTGTTCCCCGAAAACGGCTTCATCAATAAATCCATTGATGATTCCGAAGGTCTGAGCGGGAAGATTGTTCACGCCCCTGAAGCTGGTGGCGTTCCCACGGTTCAGAAAAACCGCACTGTATTTCCCGCCGTGGCCACCCGCCGCACTGATACCACCGCTGACTACACCATTGACGAATTCACCACGGACCCGTCCCACGTAACCGTCACGGAACAAATCGAAGCCAGCTATCAGAAGCGCGTGTCTTTGCTCTTCAACCACTACAACCAGCTGAAGACGCAAACGTCCATTTCCATGCTCTACAACTGGGCACCCACCACGGGCGCTAACATCTTCCGCAGCACGGGCGCAAGCCGCAGCCCCTACATGGGTAGCCAAACCGGCAACCGCCTGAAAGTGGCCAAAGAAGATTTCGCCAATGCCGCCCGCTTGCTGGACCGCATGGACGTGCCGCGTGAAGGCCGTGTGGCCCTGGTCCCCGCTGACCTGGCTATGGACTTGATGCTGATTCCTGAATTCGTCAGCGCCAACATTTTCGGCCAGGGTGCCCAAAAGGAAGGCGTGTTGGGCCGCGTGTTCGGTTTCGACATCATGACCCGTTCCACGTCCATCCTCTACACGTCAGCCGGTGCCCCCAAAGACCCCGCAGCTGGTGCCGCAGCTGGTGACGGCCAGTCCATCATCTTCTGGCATCCCATGTACGTGCGTAAGGCCATCGGCACCCGCACAAACGGCGGCATCGACATTTTTGAGGATAACGCCTCCCCGCTCTATTACGGGGACGTGATGTCCACAATGGTCCGCAGTGGTGGCCGCATCGTCCGCACTGACCAGCGTGGCGTGGTGGTAATGGTGGAAGGTATCGCCTAAGTCATAGTAGGATGTCCGCTGATAATACTGGAATCTACGGTGGCCTTTTCGGCTCCCTCTTAGCAGTCGCACAACTCGGGGCCATTAGCCTGGAAGGTCTGCTGGTGACGTGCTTTTACGGATGTGTGGGGGCCACCGTGGGTTTCTTTACTCAGCTGGCCCTGCGAAGAATCTACAAAAAGAAAGGATGGAATTACTAGCCCACCCTCTGTTTTTCGTGCTGCGGCTGCTGATGCTGGCCGTGGTGTTCGGAACCGCTCTTCTGACGCTGGATAACTTCCGGCCCGGCTCCCTGGCCTACCTCAAAGCCCGCATCCGGCTGGCTGTCATCAAAGCCCGCGTGTGGGCGCGGTGCCTCTTCCTGAAGCACAGCGGCGCGGTCATTGTCATCATCGGTTTGGCCGCTTGGGGCGCTTATGGTCCCCTGGCCAAACAGATAGGCGGGGACGGTCCCGATGGCCCCGCGCTGATGGATATAGGCGTCTTTCAGACCATCCTGCTGGCCATCATTCGGGCCGTGGCTGTGTACTGTTTCACCCGCCTGCTGGTCAAAAAATACGTGGCTCCCGTGGGCCGCTTCCTCTATGGCCGCCGGTTCGTGTGGGCCTTTTACAGACTCACAGCATGGCAAAAAATTATCGCATCGCTTTGGGTGCTATCTGTCTTTGTTTTCTTAGTTACACAGCTAACGCACTAGGCACAGAAGACAGCATCCGCGCCCGCCTCATGGTGGTTTACACCAGCCAGGTGGGCGTTCATGAAACTGGCTTCAATCGGGGGCCAAAAATCAAACAGTACCTGGCCAGTTCGGGCAACGTGGAAGGTCAGCCCTGGTGTGGCGCTTTCGTCTGCTGGTGTTTCCGTCAGCTGGGCCTGAAGTGTCCAGCCGGTGCCGGGGCCGCCCGCAACTGGTTCCCCGCCTCGAAAGTGATTTACAGGCGCGGCCAGGCCGTGTATAAAAAGCCAAAGCCGGGGGATTGTGTGGGCTTCATCTACGGAAGCCGCATTGGTCACGTCGGATTTGTGGACCTGTGGACGGATTCATGGGTCATCACGGTGGAAGGGAATACGGGTGGCGGCTCGGGCGTCAACCGGGAAGGGGATGGCGTCCGAAAAATGCGCCGCCTTCGCTCTCAAATCTCATTAGTCAGTACCTGGATTCCAAAATAATGTCAGCGCGTCACACACTCCGCATCCTAGCCAAAAGCGTCTTACTGATAGTGGTTCAGGCGGTGCTGATGTTTGTGGCGCTGCTGGCATTTACGGGCCTCGGGGGCTGTGCTGCCAGCCGTTCAAACGGCGTTCAAACGGTGGTTACGGATTCCACCACCCGCAAACAGCTTCAGCGCCTGGTGGCGGTGGCTGTGCCTGGTGATAGCTCCACACTCACCACCAGCATCCAGTGGGATGAAGCCACGGGCCGATTTAAGCCCGTGACCATTTACAGCCACAGCGCCCACGGCCAGCTGGCTTTTGCCCTGGATGCTTACGGCCTGGTCACAGTGTCGGCACTCACAGCGCCCTGGACTGCTCAGGTGCCCGTGACGGACACGGAAGTGACCCGCAACCGGACCAGCCACACCACGGAAACCGTGACGGTGGCCGCGCCGCTCAGTCGTTTTGTCAAATTCTGTATCGGCTTCACCGTCCTGGCCATCGTGCTGGTGGTGGTTCGGCTTTACCTCAAATTCAAATGAAAAAACCCCTCTTCACGCCGGACCAGATGAAAGACCTGGCCGGTGAATATTTTGAAAGTAACCCGCAGGCGGAATACCTGGTGGGGTCCACTCATGACGGCGTTTTTTACCTGCCTGAAAATGCGGGCTACTGCCAATCCAATGCGGTGGCCAATGACGCTGAAGTGGTGAAGGTGACCCGTGAAGGCGTGGCCCCCCTGACCACCACGGCGCTGAATGGCAACGTGAACCGCCTGGCCGAAACCAGCCAGGCACCTGAAGACCTGGTGGCCTTCCTGAAAGCCCACCTGACCCGCGTGGCGAATGGTGAAGCCGTGGACGTGGTGTTGGCCGATATGCTGACGGGCGCTTTGCCCTTGCCGGTGCTGATGATGGACCAGGATGCGGTGGACTATGTGTTGGGCCTGGACGCTCAGTTCACGGATGGCCTCGACTATCAGCCCGCGCCCCTGACGGCCCTGGCTGACCTGGTGGCCAGCGCCACCCACTTCACCTTCCCCGTGGCCGCTGCTGAAGCGCCCGCAGCTGGTGAGGAAAAGCCCGCCGCCAAAGCGCCCAAAGTAGCCAAAGAAAAGGCCGCCAAAGCGCCCAAAGTGGCCAAAGCGCCCAATGTAGCCGCCGCGCCCAAAAAGGCCGCCACGGCTGCAAAGGCCACTAAATCAAAGCCGTCCACCAAAACCGCTGAATAATGCCTACCACGCAAAAACGCCCCAATGCGAAAGTCATTTTGGGGAATGGCAATTTTAACCGGGAAATTGAAAACCCTGACGGCCGGGCCGTTCTGGTTATCGGTGCGCCGGTTGGTTATGCGCTGTCTGAAGCCATCTTCTACAGCCTGCGGGGTGCTGAGTTGGCCGGGGCCACCGCAGCCCTGGACGCCTCCAATAATGCCCTGGTTTATGAACACCTGGCTGACTACTACGCTGAAGCTGGTGACGGTGCCAAACTGAACGTGCTGCTGGTTCCATCGGCCACCACGCTGGTCAACCTCTTCACCATTGGCCACGCTACCAACACCAGCCTGGTCAACTTGCTGAAAAAGGAAAACGGGGACATCCGTTTGCTCGGGGTGGCCATGAATCCGGTGGCCGCTGAAGTGGCCGGGTCGGCTGGCATCACGGCGGACCTGCTGACGGCCATTCCCCTGGCTTCCGCTTTCGCCGCGTCTGAATTCGCCGCCTTCCGCCCGCTGGACATTGTGTTGGAAGGTCGCCTGTTCACGGGGACCACCACGAACGCCACAGACCTGCGGACCCTGGCTTCCCCGAGTGTGGGCGTGGCCATCGGCCGGGACCAGCTGCGGGCGGACCAGCTGGTGGCCGCAGGTGCTACGGTGGCCGCCAAATACGCACAGGTCGGGAAGGTGTTGGGCCGCCTGTCCTTCATGCCGGTTCAGCGCAACATTGGCCGGGTCCGCTCGGGGGCGCTGTCAGGCATGACGGCGGCCAGCCTGTCCGGTGGAAAGCTGGTCAGCGAACTGACGGACGGGGACGGTGGTGACCTGGACATCCTGACGAATAAAGGCTACATCTTCCCGCTGATTCATGCGGGCCGCAATGGCTTTTACTACAGCAATGACGCCACCTGTGCGCCGCTGACGGATGACTACGCTTTCCTTTCGCTCAGTCGGACCATCAAAAAGGCGGCCCGCATTGCTCGGGATAGCTACCTGGATGAAGTCCTGGAAGACGTGCTGGTGGACCCCGCCACGGGCTTCCTGCCTGCCATCGAAGTGGCCCGCTTCCAGAATGAACTGAAAGTGGCCCTGGAAGACGCTATGAGCCAAAACGTGTCATCCGTGGAAGTGGTGGTGGACCCCGCCCAAAACGTCCTGTCAGCTGCTAAAATCACGGCTTTGGTTCGCATCGTTCCCCGCGCCACCGCTCAGCAGCTGGAAGTAACTGTGGAATTCAACAACCCTTTCAAAACCGCCTAAGATGCTGGAAAAGAAGTATATCATCAACGGGAAGGAATACAGCTGGGCAGACATCCAGTTCACCTTCCTCGGGCGGCCTGTCATCGGCATCACGGAAATCAAATACGGTTCCAAACGGGACCGGAAATTCATTTACGGGGTGGGTGAACGGCCCGTGGCCTATGCCAACGGCCAGGAAGAATCAAACGGCTCCATCACGTTGCTTCAGTCGGAATTTGAAGCCCTGGTCCGCTCTGCTAAGGAGCAAGGCAAAACGCCCACCAGCCTGGTTCCTTTCGACATCATTGTGATGTACCTGGATGACGCCAATATCATGGTCAAAGACATCATCCGTCAGGTGCTGACCCTCGAATGGGAAAAGGCTTCCAAACAGGGGGATTTGAACATGACCGTGGCCATTCCTTTCAACGCCGCTTTCATCGAATTGCAAGCCCAATAATTACCCAATCAAAGACCGTTCAAATGTTGAACGGTCTTTGAAAGGTCATCAAATCATTATTTCATTCTTTGGCCATTAAACGGCCTTTTGCTTTTCAAACTACTGTTCAAACAGTCTTTTTATCATGGAAAACCTGAACAACCAAACCGCAGCTGAAGCCCTCGACACCACCACCACCATGACGGACGCCAATGGCAATCCCACGGAAGCACAGGTGGCCGATTGGAAACAGCGTTTCAACAAAGTGAAGTGCTTTGAAGTGGACGGCCTTATGGTCTATTTCAAACAGCCCACCCGTCAGCTGGTGAGCGCCGCCAATACGGCCCTGGCCAAAACTCGGGACGTGACGGCCTATCAGGAAACTATCCTGAAGAACACTCAGCTGAACTTCATTCAGGAAACGGCCGATGATGTTGAATTGTACTTCGCACTGGCCGCCAACGTGGACGCCATTGTGACCAGCAAAGTGGCCACCCTAAAAAACTAATTGAGGAAGCTGCGGTCAACGATTCCACCAGCTTCCTGCGGATAGTGGACGCCCAAATCCGCTACTACTTCAAGATTTCACAGCCTGAAGTGGACGCACTGGATGACCAGGAATGGGCACAGCATCACGCTGATTTGACCTGGTTACGCCAAAAAGAGGCCGAAAGCGGCCAGGAATCACAGTAGGAAAAGGGTGGCGGCCACTGAGCGGCCACCCTTTTTTTCTTCCCTTCAAACACTCTTCAAAATCCATTATGAAAGGTTACCAGTGGATTCTGAACCTGGTGGACAAAGTTTCCGGCCCCATGCAAGGCATCTTGCAAAAGGGGGAAAAGATGTCCGGCATGTTCGACAAAGTGAAGGCCACGGCCAAATCCACTTTCGTGGCTATGGCGGTGGCAAACCAGGCCGCACAGGGCATCCAGAACGCTGTGAACACCCTGGAAGGCGCGGTGGCCCCTGGCATCCGCTTTGAAGCCAGTTTGGCGGACCTTTCCGCGCTGACGGGGACCACGGGGACGGCGCTGGAAGTCATGGGACAATCCGCCCGTGGCATGGCCAACACGTTCGGCGGCCCCGTGACGCAATACGTGACCAGCGCCACCAACATTTTGGGAGAACTCGGGCCGCAGCTGGCCACGAACCAGGCCGCAATGGACAGCATGGGAACCAGCGTGGCCATCCTGTCCAAAAGCATGGGTGGGGATGCCGTAGGGGCCACCACGGCTTTGACTACCTCGATGCAACAATTTGGGGTCAATACGAAAGACCCGATTTTGACCGCTAAGGCGTTCACGGTGGCGTCCAACGTCATGGCCGCAGCTGCTAACGCCGGGGCCGCTCAGGTGCCACAAATCGCCGCTGCTTTGCAAGTGGCGGGCGTGGCGGCCAGCGGGGCGCGGGTCAGCTTCTACGAAACAAACGCCGCCATCCAGGTGCTGGCCGCAGGTGGCAAAAAAGGCGCTGAAGCGGGGACGGCCCTGCGGAACGTTTTGGGCAAACTCGGGGAAGGCCGCTTCCTGCCAAAAGATGTCCAGGCCGAACTGAAGGCCGCAGGTGTTGACATTGGCGTACTCGGGAACAAATCCCTGACGCTTCAGCAGCGCATGACCGAACTGAAGAAAATTCAGGGGGACACGGCGTTGGTGACTAAACTGTTTGGCACTGAGAACGCCGCAGCTGCGGGGATTCTGCTGCGGGGCGCTGACCAAATTGGCGTCTTCAAAAAAGCCATCACGGGCAACACGGCGGCCGTGGATGCGGCCAAAATCCAGATGGACACTTATGCGGCCCGCATGGACCGCATGAAGGCGCTGTGGGAAAATGCGGGTATTGCGCTTTTCCAGGCCACCAAACCTTACCTGCCATACATCCAGGGCGCTGGCCAGGCGGCCGTGATGATTTCGCAGACCATTCCATTGCTTCAGCTTTTGGGTGGTGGTTTTGTGACCGCAGCTGGGGCCGTGTGGAAGTTCGTTTCCGTCCAGGGGCTGTCCTTCCTGAGCATGGCCCGCAATGCCGCGCTGATGGCTGGTTCTGGTGTGTTGGCGGTGGTTTCGTGGGCGGGTGGCCTGTTTTCGGCCACAGTCGCACAGTGGGCACTGAATACGGCCATGAGTGCAAACCCTATCGGGCTAATCATTTTGGGCCTGGTGGCCGTGGGGACCGCCGTGTACATGATTATCAAACATTGGGACACGCTGAAGGTGTGGCTTTTGAACCTCGGGAAATTCATGATTCAGATGAATCCTTTTTACCTAATGGTTCAGGGCATCTTCAAACTGTTTCCAGGAATTGAACTGTGGTTCCGTGGTCTGTGGGACCGCATCACGGGTTTCGTTCATGGCCTGGTGGGCAAGTTTAAGGCCATTTGGGACACCATTGCGCCTTACCTCGGGATGGGTAAAATGGGCAGTGTGGCCATTGATTCCAAACTGATAGTGGCCGGGAAGGATGAAGACCCTTTTGCTGCTGGCATGAACGCCGCCGCCATCGGTGGCGGGGCCAATAACAAGGTGAAGGCCGCCACGGACAAAGTGGCCGGGGGCGGAAGCAAGCCAACAACAATAAATATTTCCATCGGCAAATTCCAGGACGCCATCAACATCTACACCACGAACGTGAAGGACGGGGCCAATGATGTGGTGAAGAATCTGGAAGAGGCTTTGACCCGAGTAGTGAACGGCGTTTCACAAGGCACAGGCGCATGATAGACAAACCCGCAAACCGTCCAGGCTTCAGCGTGAACCGCTTTCAACTCGGGTCACTGGCCACCAACCTTCCTTTCCCCGCCGCGCCGTCCCTGGTGGACGGAAACACCTTCAAAGGGGAATTCCAGTTGCCAGCCTCTTCCGACCTGAAGACGCCCCGTTTTTTCGCCATGCAACTGGATGAAATCTTATTGCCCAATGAACCGCTGATTTCCGTGACCAGTGCCAAAAACATCGTGGAAACGGTGGTGGCCGGTGGTGACTACACGGTGAAGGAAATGATAGGCGCTCAGGACTGGAAAATCAAGATTCAAGGGTATGCCGTCCGTGAAGGAAACAGGGACCAGGCCGTGGCCACCAGCCTGGTCCCAACGGACTATCCTGAAGAGTGGCTGAGGCGCTTGATTCTGCTTTACCGCAGGAACCGCGCCCTGGCCGTGACCTGTCAGCTGATGACTTATTACAACGTCAAAAACCTGGTCATAAATGATATTGATTTCCCCGCCATCGCAGGGGCTTCAGACTACTTCGCTTATCAGATTTCAGCGTCATCTGATGAATCTTCTTTGGCCAAATTAATCCGCCGGAAATGAGCTTACTTCTTACTTGCCGGGTCATTATTGGGGACTATGAGTTTGACCGCCTGGCTGACTTTGAAATGGAATCCAGCTGGAAGAATTTGGGGGACACGGCCACCCTGAAGATGTTTGGTTTTGTCCAGGTCTTGGAACCTGGCCAGGACGCCGCAGCTGGTGGGACCACCACCCGCCTGGAAGACTTAATCAGCGTAGGGGACGCCGTGGAAGTGTGGCTGGGCTATGACGGGGAAAACCGCAAGGAATTTCAGGGCTATGTGGCGGAAATCAAACTGACGGTGCCTTTTGAAGTGCGCCTGGAAGATGAATATTTCCACCTGAAGCGGACCCGAGTGAACCGGACGTGGAAGAAACCCACCCTGAAATCTTTGCTGGCTGACCTACTCCCAAAAGCCCACCTGTCCAAATCCATTCCAGACATGAAAATGGATTCTTTCCGCGCTGACAGGACCACCGTGGCGGGCGTCCTGAAAAAGCTGAAAGAAGACTATCCAGGGCTTTGCGCCTACTTCCGTGACGGGGTGTTGTTCGTGGGTCTGACCTACACGGAATTCACCAGCACTTCCCGAGTGGACGGCGCGGAAGCCCTCTACAGTTTCCAGCTGAATGTGGTGACGGACAATCTGAGCTATCAGCGCAAAGAAGATGTCCGCATCAAAGCCAAAGTGGTGGCCATGCACGCCAACGGCAAAAAGACCACCACGGAAGCCGGGGACGTGGACGGCGCTGAACGGACCATCACACTGCGGACAGAAACCAAAGACAAATCAAAGCTGAAGGAACTGGCTGAAAAGGAGCTGGCCAAATTCAAATATGACGGCTACAGTGGTGACCTGACCAGTTTTGGCGTCCCTTTCGTGCTTCATTCCGGTGTGGCGGATTTGCTCGATGAAAAACACCCACAGCGGGGCGGGCGCTACCTGGTGGACGTGGTAAAGGTGAGTTTTGGCACGTCCGGTTTTCGGCGTGTGGTGACGCTCGGGAAACGCTCTTCATACTAATCTGATGGAAAACATTGTGGCGCTGATGAAGCGCATTGTACTGGATGACCTGGCCGCAATGGTGGTCACGGGCGTGGTGACCAGCGTGGACAAAGATGACCGCACTATTGACGTGGACCCCGATGATGAAGGCGCTGAACTGGTGGGCGTCCGCCTGCGGTCTGTGGTGGATGATGTCCAGGACGGCTTCACCATTTGGCCCGTGGTAGGGTCCACGGTCACGGTGCTGATGCTGGATGACCACACGGGCCTGGTGGTCCAATACAGCGCCGTGGAAGGCTACACGCTGAACGCTGGTGAAGAAAGTTTCAAACAGCTGATGGCGGACTTTTTTTCCGTCATCGGCCGCCTGGTCTTCATGACCAACAACGGGGCCACGCTCGGGCTGACGCCGGATTCCATCACGGCGGTGAACGATTTGGCCCGCCGCTCTAACCTCTTATTTCCCCGCTGATGCCGCTGACTAATCGCACCCTAGCCAAAGCCCGCCTGGTGGCGCTGATGGCTGACATGGCCACCAGGACGGTGGCCAGCCCGCAGGACCGTGAAGACTATGCGGACGAACTCATTGACACGGTGGCGGACCTTATGGAAACCGCCGCAGCTGGCTGGTCCATAACCACCGTAGGCAGCGCCGCCACCCAAACCGGACGCATCACAAATCCCACAATCTCATGACCGCTTTTGACATCCTTTTGAACGATGATTATGACCTGGAATTCCAGGGGGGTGACCTGGCCATTGGTGAGGCCACCCGCCAAAACCAGAATCTGATTCTGGTGACCAATCCAGGCGAATGGCGGGCCGCGCCGCTGGTGGGCGTGGGCATCCAGTCCATGATTCTGGATGACGCGCCCACGGCGGCCATCACGTCCGAAATCCAGGAACAAATGGAAGCGGACGGGCTGGTGGTGGACTTTCTCACACTCGGGGCGGGCGGGGCCATTGACCTGGCCGCCTACTATCCAGACAAAATCAAATGAACGTCACAGTAAGCACAGGCCAAAGCCTTCAGGATATTTCGCTTTGGCTACTCGGGGGAACGGACGCCCTGTTTGCCCTGGCCGATGCCAACGGACTTTCCATCACGGACCAGCTGGTGGCGGGTCAGGTGCTGGTGGTCCCCGATGGCTACACGGTGAACGCTCAGCTGGTGGACTACTACAGCCGGAAGAACCTGCGGGTGAACACGGCCAACGCTCAGCAGCTGGTGGATGTCGAACCGGATGACATGCACGAATTCGATGAAAATGAATTTGACGAAAACGAATTTTACTAAACCACTCAAATGGGAAACTTTGGAAATTTAATCCGTCAGCTAACCACGCTGAACATTCTGTCCACTCGCAAAAACAAAGCCGCTGACCTGCGGGTGGTTTATAACGGCATTGCTCAGGCCGTGGACTTCCTGGAAGGACTACAGCGGGGCGCTTTGATTAGCTCAGGCAGTGGCCAGCCCGATAATGCGGACGGCAATGACGGGGACGCCTACATTGATACGCACGTTTCGGATATGTACCTGAAGGTGGCGGGCGCGTGGTCCCTGCGGCTGGTGCTGCGGGGCAATGACGGGGCGTCCGCTTATCAGTCATGGCTGAACACGGGCCACACGGGGACGGAAGCTGATTTCATTGTGAGCCTGCGGGGCAACAACGGGAAAAGCGCCTATCAGCTGTGGCTGGATGCTGGCAATACGGGCAACCTGGCCGCCTACATCGAATTCACCAGGGGCAAAAAAGGGGATGACGGGAAAAGCGCCTATCAGCTGTGGTCCGCAGCTGGCAACATTGGGACGCTGGCTGACTTCCTGGCCAGCTTGCCAGGCCAGGACGGGGACCGTGGGTCCGTCATCACGGCTTCCAATGCGGCCCCGAGTACGGCCAGCAGGGCGCGAACTGGTGACATCCACTTCCAGCAGATTTTTGGTCTGTCTGACATGATTGTGGCCCAACCTGAAGCCCTGGAAGCCGCGCCCGTCCTGGCCGCCACGCCTGCGGAACGTTACGCCATCCACTACTACAACGGGACGGAATGGGTGGTCATCTACCGGACGCCCGCCGCCGCGCTGATTTCGGACGGTAGTGTGACCAATGCGAAGCTGGCCACGGACGTGAAGGTGGGCAGCCTGAGCGCCGCCAAAAACGCTTATCCAGCCGCTGACCGCGCTGGCCTGACCACTGTGGAAACCTTCCTGGTGTGGATTGGCCCCAAAGTGGTGGACCTCTTCACCCGAGTGGGCGGACTGGACACGGGCTTCAGCCAGCTGAACACGCTGGTGAATGGCTTTGCGGCCCGCATCCAGGCGCTGGAAGCCCGGCCCGTGGGCGGCACAGGTACGGGCACAGGTTCCGCCTCTTATCCCGCCCAAAGCGGGGCCACGGCCAATCTGTTTTTGCAAAGCACGGGCGCAGCTGGTGGCGAACGTTGGGCCGCAATTGTGAATAATAAGGTGGGCTGGCTTTTCAGTTTCAAAAATGAAATAAGCCGTGAACAGCGGTTCTTCAAAGCCACCACCATAACCAGGATTGAACGGGATGCGGGCGTCAGTACGCTGTCCTACTCGATTAACGGGGCCACGGCGGTCAATGTGGTGTTCACGTCCAACGTGTTCACGCCCACGGCGGCCCTGGTGTTTCCTGCGGGTGCCCTGGTGACGTGGGCACTGACTTACAATCCTACTTTTACACTCGCAGCCTTTGAAATTGAAGGCACAGAAACCATCTAAATCATGCCAAACGGATTCAGACTTTTAGGTACTCATTACGTGGGTAAAGCTGGTGCTACTATAGCCAACGGTGGCACCGGAACAAAGGACAACCCTTTTAATAATCACTATGAAACACAAACCGTAAATGTCTCTACGGCAATTGTTGGGGCTGGTGTGTATGAAGGTGATTTGAGTATGATGCAAGGGCCGCAGCACGTCCGGGAATTTATGGCTGATGGACAAGTCACGGTAAAGGCTGCAAACGTGAATTTGAGTCGTCACGACTATTCTACAATCAATTGGTATGATTATACCTGGCAAGGGCCAATGGTGATGAGTAACGCCAACGGTGGCGGCTCTTTTACTGGCTTGCACAAGCGGTGTGTTTTTCTTAATGTGACGTTCAATTTAATTCCTGGCGGGGGTAGTGAACGGGCAGCAGTTTTCTTTTTTGAGGATTGTATTTTCATTAATTGTACGTGCCTCGGTACTGAGCTTCCCGTTTCCTTTAATCGGTGCATTTTGATTAATAGTCAATTTAATCGGGCAACGTTAGTAATGAATACTTACGCCGATTCCGCAAGCACTTTGCGTGGCGATATGGCCAATACTGAAAACCTTAAAAGTTGCTATCAAGGTGCAAGTGGGTTTTTTGATGCGTTGCCTTATGGCAATTATCAAGCGTTACACGTTTACATTAATAATAACATTCGCGGTCAGGTTGCATCTAATGCAACTGACCCGCTCAATGATGTTATTACTTGGCAGGCCGCGAATCCAACCCACGGCAGCGGAAATATTAATTTGCCGCCTAATTTCAATAAGCCGGAAAGCTATGATTTCACGCTGAAGATTAATTCTCAGCATTTGGATAAGGGCATTGGTCCCGAACATTTGCGTTATGCGCTGATGTATTATGTGGAATTTACCGGAAGCGTTGGCGACCCTTGCACCGTGGCAAATACACGGCTGAAAAGCAGTGCTGACGGTTCTTATGTGAATTTTATTGAAATCGGCGGATTTACGGTAAATGAACAGGGGGGCTTAGTAATTGCCACTAATACCCAAAATAGCTTTGAGGCTTTTTATACTACTGACAGAATCCGTTTGGCTTCGACGCCGCAAGTAGTAACCCGCTTGCCTGTGATTTTCGGGGCTAATTATAACACGGATTATCCAACGGTAGAATCTGGTTTTTCATCCAATATTCCCGAAGTGTTTAATAATAATGTTCCCGCTCGGAACGCTTATTCTTCAGGTACTGCTGGCCGTAATCCTGCCCGCCTAACTTGCCAGGCTCGCTTCACTCCAATTCTAAGCCCAGACATTAATACTTCTGGTGACTGGATTGCTAACGGTGCTTTTTTGGATTATGAAGTAAACCGTCAGCCAGCATATAACGCGGCCGGGAATTATGGCACTGGCCACCCATTATTTGACCCTACGCCCGCGCTGGTGACTACTCTGAAAGCCCGTTGGGCACAATTCCGCTATCGTGCCCGAAACAATTACTTCAGCCGCTAAAACATGATTGACGGAAATCAAGGGTTTGGCTTTGGCCTGAAGCCCGCTGTAGCTGATGTGGAAGGCCATTTCGGGGCTGGTTTCGTGTTGGGGATTAACCTGACACTTGACGTTCAAACCGTGGCCAATTTGCCCGCGCCTCGAAATCTTCCCTACTCACTTTCATACATCAATCCCGCCGATGGTCAGCCGGTTTTAATTTCTATTTCACATGACCCTGGTGTTCCTTTTCAGGAATTATTGCCGGAAGATGTTGCTGTCACGCTTGACATTCCTGCTTCATTGCTTTTCTTTTCCTTTTCACAAACTTTCGTCATTGTTGCAAATACACAGGTTGTAATTCGGCCCCGTTTGCAATTCCTGGAAGCATACGCCCGCATCACTAAAAAACGCTTTTTGTAATGGCCAGAACTATTCAACAAATCCACCAGGACATACTGGATAAAATAGCGGCCACGCCTGAACTGGCCGGGCTGAACAATCCTTCCCAAGTGGGCATCATTCGGCTAATTGCCCGAGTGGTGGCCGCTTGCATCTGGACGGTGGAAACCCTGCTGGACCGCCACAAAGCGGACGTGGATGCGGCCCTGGCCGCAGCTAAGCCGGGGACGCCCGAGTGGTACGCGCTAATGGTGAAGAAATTTCAGCAAGGTGACAGCCTGGTGGTGGACAATAAAGGAATTTATTACCCCGATGGCAGCACAGGTTTGAAGCTGGTTTTTCAGTCCGCAGCCATTGAAAACGACCAAACCGGAAAACTCTTCCTGAAGGTGGCCGCAGCTGACCCCGCAGCTGCGGGCGGCCTGCGGTCCCTGACGGATGCTGAAAAGACACAGGTAACGGGCTACATGGCCCGCATAAAGTGGGCAGGGACCAATATTGAAGTGGTCAGCCGTGACGCCGACTTCCTGAAGGTGGTGGGCGTGATTTACTATGACCCATTGTTGGAAGTGGCCACCGTTCAAACCGCAGTCAAAGCGGCATTGGTGGGCTACCTCCAAAACCTGAGCTTTGACGGCCAGGTCTTCCGCGCCCGCATTGAAGACGCCATCCAGCTGGCCGCAGGTGTGAAGGATTTGGAACTGACCAGCGTTTCCGCCCGCTCGGGGAACGCGCCGTCTGTGGCGGTCACTCGGGTCTATCCTACGGAAGCGGGCTACATTGTGGAAGATGATGCGGCCGGTTCTGGCTTCCTCGATACTCTTAGTTTCTTGCCCTATGCCAACTAATCCGATAAAGGCGCTTTTTAGCCGCCTGGACATCCCCAAACGCTTTCAGGTGGACCATGACGCCCTGGCCACTGGTGAACTGCCTGTGAAGCTCAGGAAGCCCCGCTGGATGGCGTTGCTTTCGGCCATGACTTCCCCGCTGGTGGCCGTGTACATGGATTTCCTGACCTACTATGACCAGACGCGCCGGGAACTGTCCTACAATGGCCAAACGATGCAACTTGAAAGGGCTTTGAATGATAGGTTTGACCCTGCTTTGGCCCGCATCTACATAATCGGCAATGATACCGTCCTGGAAGGCTCCTACGACAATTTTGTGGAAGAGCTACAGCCAGCGCAGTACATGGGATTTATCAGCGAAGCGCCGCCATACGCTTATGATTACGACTTCAGCGAAATACTGAACCAGGTGGGCTTCACGGTGAAAGTGCCCGTGGGCCTGCGGTCCAAAGAATTCGCCATCAATGCCAGAATCAAACAGCTGAAACTGGCCATGATAAAGCATCAAATTCAATACTTCTAACACCACCAACAAAGTGAAAAAACTACGATTCAGGAACGGCGGCCGTGCCCGCGCAAACAATGACCTTCAGACCCTTCAGAACGAAATGGACGCCGCCATCAATGCCCAATATTTCGGGCTGGATGATTGCGTCATTTCGGGCTGTGAGCTATTCCCGCAGGGTGGTGGTGGCTTTAATATTGGCGCGGGCCTGGTGTGGCTGGAAGGCGGTGTGTATCGGTATGATGGCCAGGCCAGCCTGACCCTTCCCGTGGAACTCTATTTGGCCGCTGAAGTGCTGACGGACCTGCGGCCATATCAGACGGGTGGTTCTGATTACTGCATGAGTGAGCGGAAGGCACTGACCCGCGCTGTGGGTGGTGCTGGTTCTGCCATTCTGGTGACGGCGGACGGAATCATTGGTTTTAATAAGGCGCGGGAAAAATCATTCCGCTCAGTGGCTGAAATGGTGCCTGTGTTGGATTTCGCCGCAGAATGGGACCAAACAGGTGCTGGAATTTATGGGACGAAATCTTACGGGTGGCAACTGATGAATGGCCAGGGTGGGACCGTTTCAATGGACGGCCGCTTCCCGATTGGTTACGGCCCGAGTTATCCCGCCACTCGGGCCATCGGTGGCGTGGCTGACGTTCAGCTGACAGCTGACCAGAACGGCCCGCACAGCCACCAAATGGACCAGGCAGGGGCACACACCCACACTTATTCAGACCGCTATTCACTGGAAAGAAACGCTATTGACGCAGGTAGTGACCGCCGTTGGGACCAGGACACCACCAGCACAAAAACCACCAGCAGCGCAGGCAGCCACACCCACACAGTCCAGGATTCAGGATTAGGGGCCGCCCACACCAATATCCCGCCTTATGCTGTAGTAGCCTGGAAAATGTGGGTGGGTTTTTAACCCGAGTTGACCCGCCAAAACACAAAAAAAGCCGTCCAATTTGGGCGGCTTTTTTTCTTCAAAATGCTTTCAAACGGTGTTTTTTTCTCGCAAAAAATATCCCTTTTGATTTGAAATTACTATCCCAAACGTTTTGCCGATTTCAACCTGCACGCTATGGCTGGCGAGGAAGTAGCGCTGGATGCTCCGGTTCCTCTCCGCACTGGATACAATCCTAATGCCATTCCCCGCAGAGGTGCGCGGCAAGGTTGGCGGCTTCGTGAAGATGGCCGGACTGCGGACCAATAAGGCAATGGAAACCTACCTGAAACAGCGGGTAGAGAAACTGGATGCCGTCTTGGAAACCTTCATGCGCAAGGAATACACGGAAGCCATGGGGCGGCTTCTGAAAA
>JAZKGA010000004.1:0-1325 GCA_040386235.1 Pseudomonadota bacterium | reverse complement strand
AAAATGGTGCCCGAGGGCGGATTTGAACCACCGACACGCGGATTTTCAATCCTGCTGCAACCGTTGAAATATAACGGTTATTTTGTAAACCGCGCCAAATATCGCATCAATCATTTCAAATACATAGCGAACGGTGTGCAAACCAAAATGCATTGTCCTGACCCCTCGCCCATGAAGCGTTTGACCATCCCGCATTTCCGCCAATCGCAGACGAAAGCGGCATTTCTAATAGCGCTAAACTTCGCGGAAATCCGTGATGCTGCTTTGGCCTTTACCGCAATCACACCGCACGATGATTGGGACGATGACGGCTACGAGGAATGGGACGATTGCGGCATGATGGCTGATGGCCAGTGCATTTACGCTGGCAGTGAGCAATGCGACTGGGAATGCGGGAGGTCGGGATGAACTGGATATGTGTTTGTCATTCATCCCCATGCGCGGGCTTGGACTGCGGCGTATCGCTGCTTCGGAAAAAACCAGAGCCAAAGTCGGCAGAGGAAATGGCGCGTATTCGGTCTGATGCGTGGGCAACGCGCCGTGCAAAATATGGCCCGCGTGGCAATAGAGGAGTTTATCGACATGGCTAAAGTGGAATTATCTGGCATTTACGCCAAGGTATCGAAAATGCTGCCGGAAGGCGTGACGTGGCAATACAAAGCTGTGCTGCTTTCGGATCGCGTTAATCATACGTGGGCAGTCGCATCCGATAAGGGCGGCATACACATTCATGGCTTCAGATGCGAATATGTTGGCTTTGATCGGGAATGGCTTGGCGGCATCGAAACGCATAGCGCAACGCCTTTCGAGTATGGCGACCAGAAAACGCCAACACATGAACATTGCTGGCTGATAAACTGCCCATGCTGGCACGATGGCACGTCGCTTGGGTTCAGCGAAAACGTCGCCCACGCGCTGCCATTTGATTCAGACGATATTCCGGACGCCGCCCACCTTTACGTCACACAAGAGGCGCTGAGCTGGTATCGACGGCAGTTCGTTGAAAATGAGGCCACCACCCCATGCCCCCCCAAGGCCACCCAATAACGAAAGGAGAAGGATGTGAGCATTCCGTTAATGGCGCTAAATTCTAGGCTCAATCAGTTCTGTGATGACTATCGAGTGCCCAAAAAATTTCACGGCAGCATTGCGATGCTGGCTCACATGGCGTTCGTTCTGGGCTTTGAATTAACCCCTCACAGCATCCCGCGAATGCGCCCTAGCGATGTCGGACTAGACCGTGAATTGTTCCCCATGACTGACCACCCCTCCCCATCCCAACCAACGGGTTCAGACACCCCTATGGAGGCTGAAAATGGCTGATA
>JAZKGA010000003.1:0-58048 GCA_040386235.1 Pseudomonadota bacterium | reverse complement strand
CGCAGGGTTAGTAACATCAAACCAGCCGAAGAAGTTAGCGCCAGCAAATCCGGGATGTGTGACAACAATGTATATCCCAATTGAGTCCATTGTTGGCGGGGTCCATTCGCCCGTTGTTACCTGTGTTGCAGGGACATTTGCAGCCGTCACGCCAGTAACCGTAATGAAAGTATTCGTCAGCACGTTGTAGCAAAACGGCTCATCGAAACCCGGAGTGCG
The DNA here is from genome assembly GCA_040386235.1 of Pseudomonadota bacterium. Classification (GTDB taxonomy): domain Bacteria; phylum Pseudomonadota; class Alphaproteobacteria; order Micavibrionales; family Micavibrionaceae; genus JAZKGA01. Next base: position 57,829 of record JAZKGA010000003.1, on the reverse strand, counting down.
ACCAGTGGCAACCATGCCAAAAACCAAAGTCCCCGAAGTGTACATAACGGACACTACGCCAGGGGTAGTAAATCCAGGGAACACCGATTGCTGTATTACGCCAGGACGGCCAATCACCGCGCCGCGATTATCCCGGTCAAATACCAAATTCGACATGATCTGGCATGAGCCAGGGAATGCGGACGATTGATCTATCGCATCAGATAAGCCCACCGGCACGAACTGAACAGGCGTCGAATTACGGATAGGCATTACCAGCCACCTTGCAATTTAGTCGGGCGGACCTGACGCACAGAACGAAATGCGCGCGGGTCTTTTTCCACTACCGTAGCACGGTTCTGATGGTCATTTGACATTTGAATCAGACGGCGGAACTTGTCGTCATTCTTTGCAAACATCGCATCCACGCGCGTGTCATCCGAAATATTCATCAGGTTTTCCGAAACCATATCAATCAGCAAGGATTGATCTTGGAACCACGGAATAACCTGGGAATTAGGCGGGTCCACAATTTCCACTAGGCTATCCATGTAGCGGATAGTCAAAGGGAATGCTAGGGACGGTGGCGGATAGAGAAGCAACGTTGGCGGCGTTGTGCCAATGTCGGTCGAATAGTAGTAAGGATAATCGGTCAATCCCGGATTGGTGTTCAGTTGGTCATAGTCTTTCAAGGCCAACTGAATTAGCCAAAACACCGAACCATTGATGTTATAGAACGCCTCCCGCATCCGCAAATAGTTCACCGGCAAATCGTAAGCAGCTTGCCCGGTAATGACATTAACAGTCGTTGTGCGCCGGATAATGTCCATATCCTGATCCAGCGCCAATTGCAATAGACGTGCGTTCATGAATTGACCGGCTTGTGTGGTCATGCCCGGTACTTTTGCAACTTGTACAGCTAAGTTAATGATTTCGGATGCGGTCAGCATTACGCGGCCTCTTTTTCCAATTCTTCCAGGTACTCTTCGCCTTTCGATACGGCATCAGCCAATTGTGCAATTTGTTTAGCGCAAGTGTCTTGCTGTGCTTTCTCGGCGTGCGTCAGCTTGCGCGCCTGTTCCTGGAAATTCAGTTCTTCATAAGTTTTCTTGATACGCTTCAAAGTGTCTTGCTGGTCTTTGAGCGATCCCCGGACCACTGGCAACTTCATGCGCTTCAGTTCTTGTTTTTCCATCGCAGCAAAAATACGGTCGAATTCGCCTTCAATGGTCTTCGAATCCGCATTCAATGGAAGGTTCCCCGTTACTGTCAGCGCCATCCGTTCGCCAATTTGAATCGATGCCTGGAAGACATATCCAGGCTTTTCGGGCATGTTAGTTTGATCGCCATACCCGACTGTTCCAGTTTCAGACATTTTGTTTCCTTATGCATTGACATAAGCGCGGCGCTGCTTACGTCCTTTGTTTTCCGATTCGTGCAACGAAGATTCATGCGCCCAGCAACGGCGCTCTGCTTCTTCAATCGCCCACTTGACATCATTATTTACAACATAGGTACGCCCATGCAAATACTCGCGTCCTGCAAGCGTTATACCTTTGCCCGCTGCGGGCGGCAAGTTCAAAGTCACACTAAGCAGACCTTTCTTTTCAATCTCTTCAGCAGCGCGTTTTGCGGCAATACGCTGGTCACGTTCCGCGCGCAGTTCTTCTAGTTCTTCGCGTTCCGCATCGCTCAGGATGACATCAGGATCAGCGATAACGACATCTTCCACTACGGCATTTTTATCAAGTTTCATTTCTTATCCCAAATAGAAAGGGCCACCCGAAGGTGGCCCATGTGGCTTAGTTCAGCGCGCCGTTAGTGATAACGTTCGCGTAGTTCGAACCCGATTCAAAGCGCATGAAGAACGCTTGATTCAGGATCATAGTGCCGTAGAAGATTTTCCACGAGATAACGCGCAGTTGGTTATGCGGGTCCGATTTATCTGCTTTGTTCAGATATTCGAACTGCGCAGAATCCAGCGTCACCTGACCGTATGCACCCTTGCCGATGAAGAACGAAGGATAGACAGTCACGCCAGTTGCTGGGGCCGCAGGGGCCACCAGGGAAGGCGTGGCGCTGTTTTGCAGCGATGCGACAGTAGGGCCAGGGCCGGTCAACAGAACTACCTGCGAGCCGGTCATTTGCGTTGCATAGCCTGCAAATGCGCCTACGGTTGGACCCGCTGCCGAAAGGGCCAGCGTCGAAGGAGTGGTGCCGCCCGCTGCCGACAGATAGGCATTGAAGGTATATCCGGCTACCGTTGGCGCTGGCAGCGTTACAGACATCCCTTGTCCAGCAGTCATAGCGATATTGCCGCTCGATTGATGGATAATGCGTTCGAAACCGTACACCGGATCAGTTTCAGTAATGAACAACTGATAGTTGGCCGTGGTGAAAGTGCCGACACCGGACGAAGTGCCGGTAATCAGCGCCGCACCGGTATACCATGGGGTCATATTCGTGGAAGTGAAACGAACACCACCCCACACGCCCACTTCCATGTTGTACAGCACATCAATATCGCTGTAAGACCATGCGTTAGCCATCACGGTGTTAGAACGCAAGTCCATTTCCACCAGGGGATGGATTACGCCAACAAAGTGCGGTTTGTTTTTGCCGCCGCCCCGGATAACATCAAGTTCTTCTTTGATGTCTTCCATGTCCGGACCGCCGAACTTGGGCGCACCGACAGTATTAAGAGAACCAACCGCCTTGTTAATCTCGGTCACGCCCAAAACGTCCGTGGCAAGCAGAGTTGCACGCGAAGTTTTGCTATTTGCATACGCAATGTTAGTGCCGGACATCAGCGCATTTTGCGTATTGCGTTCCAAGGTTTCCGACAGTTGCAGTGCGGTTACGCGCATCGCTTCTTTGAACAGGTCATGTTCAATAGTCAGCATATCCACATCAGTGATATATACCGAATCGCCCCATTGCTGGGCGGTAGCAACTTGTTGGCTGATTGGCATAATTTCACCAACCGATGGCACGCCTTCGGCCAGTGGTGCGCCGGGCAGGTTGATACGCGAATAGCGGGTAGCGGTATAGCTAGTACCGCGATTTTTCGGCAGTGTTAGCGGAACGCCGAATTGAAACGCCACCAGTTGGCGTTGCGACAGCGGCAGAACTTTCTTTTGGATGAAGTTCGAAATATCCGCGCTAAAACTTGCTGATTTATTTACATTAGGCATTTAAAGCTCCGTGTGTAGAACCGCTTTCATAGGCGGTTAAAGGATAATTCCTCTGAGGCGGTCAAATTCCGTCCCTTCGGTTTTGGTTGGTGCCACATTCGATTTGTTTGCAAGAGGCTTGCCCTTTGCAGCCGATACGCGCTGTGCGGCGTCACGCTTAACGGCTGGTGCAGATTTAATTTTGCTGCGCGCATCAAGGCCCATAAGGCGAATCAGCACATCATCACGCGTAGGATTAAAACCCCGTTGCCGTGCTTCTGCCAAGGTTTGTTCCACGCGGTCGATATAAGCGGCTTCTGCTGGGTTTTTAGATACATTGGTCAGGAAATTGGAACGGTCTTGCATGTCCATATTCTGGAATTGCACTTGACGGATAGTTGCATCCGCTTGACGTTGCCATTTCTCCAGATCAGTCAGGTTTTCTTCTTCCTGCTGTCTGACTGGTGCAGATTGTTGCCGCGCATGATGCAATTCGCGCTCCAGCAATTCGGCACGTTGTTCCGCCAATCGTTTTTCATTGGCTAGTGCTTGAATGCGTTGCTGGCCGCGTGTCAGCGGCTTTGCTTCTTCTTCATGGTCTTCCGGTTCATCCTGCGCAGTCGCTTCTACCGTTTCCGCGCCCTCTTCTTCTGATTCTTCTGCGCCGTCATCTTCAGAATCCGAATCGTTGGATTCTTCTTCATTCTGCGCATAAGGATCATCGTCAGTTGGGGTATTCAGACCTTGATTCAAAGCATCAACATTCATGTCTTCAGTTGCCATTTCTATTTCCTCTTGAGTGAATTAACGATCACAATTCCGAACGCAAGTAACGCTTGCTGTCGAATGTGGCCGATTTACGTTTGGCCGGGACGAAAAAAAGACCCGAATGGGTCTACTCAATACGACTTCTTTAATGCTAAGTAATTGCTGACTTAATTACAACGAAATGGATAACCGGAAAACCAGTATCCGCCGTTACGGCATTCAAGTTTGCAGCAGTAATGGTAAAACTTCCGGTGCCGATACCGGTAACGAAAAATTGCGATGTGTCGGCAGTAGGACCGCCACGCAAACAAATAACCACTACATCTTCTGTCCCGACGGTGTTGTTATTAACGACAAATGAGGCGCGGGTTTGTGCTGGCAGTGACGCGTTGTTGCCGACAATAATTCCGCAACGGTTGTTTATCGTTACAGGCGTTGTGCGGCTGGTTTGTTGCGCTACTTGGGCACCGTTACCAACACCGGCAACAAATCCAACACCACCACCGTTATTAATCTGTGTGACGACGTTAAACAAGTCGTTCATTGGTTGGGTTATATCAGCCTGCCTAGACGGTGCATTTTGATACGACGGGGGAAGAGTAATCGGCATGATAACCCTTAAGTGTTTGCGCCTTTGATTACCGTGAAATTGATAATCGGTGCGCCTGTGTCTGCGGTGGTGGTGCTGACGTTAGAAATGCGAATGGTGAACGATCCGTTCGTAACCCCCGATACCGTAAAGATGGAAGTTGCGGCAGTCGGCCCCGATACAACAGAAATATTAACCGTGTCAGTAATAGCCACAAGGGTATTAGTGACAACAAATTCCGCCTGGGCATTAGCAGCAAGCGAAGTATTAATGCCCGTAATCGTCCCGGTCAACTTGCTAAGGGTTACGCCAGTTGAACGGCTGGTAATTTGAGTTACAGCACCGCCCACTCCTTGCCCGGTAACATAGCCAAGACCGGTTCCGGTTGTTCCATTAAGTTGTTGTACTACGTTGTACAGATCAAGCATATCTTGCGTTACGTCAGCAAGACGGGATGTTGCATTGTTATATGCGGCGCGCAAAGTAACTGGCATGATTTTTTTCCTTTAGAGATTAGATTGACCGCTGATTAATACACGCTTTGCAAGAACGCTTACAGCGCCCCCTGGAAGCGCCGCCAAGGACGTTGTTTGGAATATTGCCGATGCACTGGAACACCAAATATAAACACGCAACCGCGTACCAGCAGCGAAGAAATTATTAGAGACAAAAATAACCTGTCCATTAATATTTGTGTTGATGTTCATCTGTCGGCCAGAATTTGGAATAGCCACAAAACCGCTTCCAGTATCTACTTCAGTTGCGAAAAATATTGTTGTCGCAACCGTATTAAAGGCGTTCAGTAGAAACACGCTTTGATATGTCCCGGATTGCGCAATGGTTATAACCCCGGTAACAGTATTAAACAGAATATTATTGTTTGAACTTGATACCGTTGGCACAGTAAAAACTGTTGGCACAGTAGGGATAGAAACAGATGCAACTGAATCAGTTCCATCTAGAAAACCAAATATAGCAGGGGCCAACCCAAGATTAATTTGCGCCACAACGTTAGCTAGGTCCGTCATATCCTGAGTCATATCGGCTTGCCGGGTTGCGGCATTCTGATAGCGCGACGGTAGAATGATAGCCATAGATAGCTCTTTAAGGGCGGTTAAAGAAAATCGTTGCGCTAACAGTGCCAGTAATAACCACATTACAGCCACGGCGGTATTTTGCCGGCAGTAAATAGAAGGTTGCTGGAACCGGCGTAAAGGTATCAATAATTTTCGTGGTCGTTCCTGCCGCTGGTTCATCGTAAACCGTAATGGTTGGCGTTGCTGACGCGGCGGAAACGAAAATGCCATACAGATATCCATATCCGGCAGTTGCAGGGCCAGAAGTTGCGATATTAACCGTCGCCGATGTCTGGACGTATTCGTAAGCTTCAGTAATTAGCTGATTGGTTGACATGGTTTTTCCTTGTTAGCCGCGCATTCCGGCCTGTGGGTCTTGCATCTGGTCCGCGTGGATTGCTCCAGGCGGGTTTTGCCCGGCGCGCGGGCCTTCCGGGACAGCACCAGGGCGCGGCGTACCAGCCACGCCAGGAGGACCGCCAGGGCCGCTTACGCCGCCTGGGATGCCTGGATAGCCTTGTGCTGGGGGTTTCGACTGCTTCTCTTGAATTGCCGTGATGTGGTCTTGAATGTGCAACCGGAATTGCCCTGTTGGATCGCCTGTAATTTGCGCGCCCTGCTGGTGGACTTGAATGTGTTCAACATCGTTATCAAGCGGGCAGACAATGGCGGGAATATTGTTGATCATGAATTCATTTTCCATGTCTGGCGGAATGGAAATGCGGTGGCGCTCATCAATCAAGACGTTTTGAGCCATCGTTGGTCCGCAAATAGCTTCATTCAAGAAATCAATCATCGGGCCAAGGTCTAAGCGACGGCCATTAAGCACTTGCGGCGGCAATCCGCGCAATACATTCATCCAACTAATCAATTGTTGGTTGTTCTGTGCGCCCATGGCTTTATCTGCACCCAACCATTTAAACCAGTACCGATAGCCAACCTGTTGCGGGGGAATTTTTTCAACAATACTTTGGACGCCGTGCGCGCCGTCCACCAAAACCGCCAAATCGTCATCGCGGAATTGCAAATCCAAGTCATAAAACCATTCCATTAGGCGATTCATGATGCCTAATTCAAAGCGCTTAACGACATCGCCGATTGTTGCCATTGCTTCGGCATTCTGTGCGCCGATAGACTGCGCATTCTTACGGCCCGCTGGCGCAGCGCCTAACATGACCTCATTAACTTCCATCGATTCCATGATTTGGCCCTTAATTGCTTGTTTCAGGGTCAAAGCATGCTGATACAGCGGCGGCATGGAAACTATTTGCGTGTCATTGGGATTGGTGGGCCAGATTGCCGCCATTGCCATCACCATAGACGAATACTGCGGGTTTTTAAGAGGGTCCGTCATGACAACTGGCATCAGCGAATACATTGCCGAATCCATGCCCATGTTATTAATGTCGTTCAATTGATATTGAAGTGGCGCGACCGTCTGAACTTTGGATTTACCCCAAAAAGAACCGGCCACTTTATCGACTGGTTCCGAAATAACGGGGATTTTCTGATTCCAATATGGATTAAGAATGATCCCAAGGACGTTATCAGGCCCAGCAAGATAAACAATTGCTGGACGCTTGCGCCCTTCGATCTTAAGCCGCGTAAAGACCATATAGACAAGTACAAACTTCTGACCGGCTTTCATGCGAATGCCTGCTTCTGCGGTCCTTGCCTTTGCTGCCCATATTGAATTATCTTCGCCGGAATCCGTCGTCATAACGTCAACAGAATTCTTCAAAAATGTGCCATCTTTGACGTAATCGTCAACTGCATCCATTGTCAAACGCAGACTTACGGCCACAACTTCCGCATCTTGGATATCCGAAACAGTGGGCGGGAATACCCAAAGGTCTTGCGCTGCAATCACGGTTACTTCCGGGCCTTCGTCAACAATGACTTCCTGCTGAACATCGGAATATTCTTCGGATGTACCAGGGATCGATTTTTGAACCTTCCGGGTAATCCGGCGTTCTTTCTTACGCCATCCTGGCATGACGGACCATTGCCCTTCAATATCGCCATTCAGATAAAGCGTTGAAGCCACAGAACGCAGATTTGTATCTTTGATGTAGCGCTGAAGAACTGACATCGTTGCTTGCGGTACGTCGCCCTGTTCCGAAATGACTTCTAGATTGTTCCCCACATTCGGGAAGGTCATACCGGTAAAGCGCTTGCGCCGGGCTTCTAATGCGTCATGAACGATTGGCTCATATACTTGTGAATCGCCGTCGTATTGCTGATTGTCGCCCAAAGCGCAATTATAGATATCCCAGCACTCTTCTATGGACTCGTTCTGATTCTTCTTTTCCTCACGAAAACCGGTTACGACTTGGGTATAAAGTTCAGCGCATTTAACCTGAAGGTCTTTATTTGCCCCGTAATTCTTGATTTTTTCGGAAGGCTTGGATTTTTCAGTTGCCATTATTTTTTTCGTGCCGTTGGGGTGGTCTTTTTAGCTACCACCGATTGCATTTCTTTAATCTTCTGTTCGGCGATGCGTTTTGCAGCCGCAAGGCGCGCGCGGTCCGCTTCAATTTCTTTTGCCCTCGCTAGTGTTCGCATGTCGTCTTCGGCCTGCCACTTCTTTTCATCCATCATGGGGATAGCAGCCGTAATTTTCTTAATCGCCATAGCCTTTATTCCTTCTATTTGGTCTGGAAGTTCTGTATTGCACGCCGCTATGCGTGTAATCGTAATGACCCGTTTTTTCGCCACCGGCATAAGTCAGAACTGGGATGGCTCTGACCAGATATCGCAAGCAATCGCATAGATGATCATTACGCTTTACGATTGCGCCGTTGCTATCGCGGTGGTACAGCGGCAATTCCTTTTGCAGATTCGTAAGCGTGGTGAAAATCTTCAATCTGCCGGTTGTCATGCGCTGATAGACATCGAAAATCCCGGCTTCTTTGGCGTTATCCGCCAAAGCCAGTTTTAAACCTTCGTTACGATAGAGTTGGATCAGCTTTTCGCCATCGGCCTGAGAACCGCCCTGCGCTGCGGGGTCGATATAGCCGGTCATTTCGCCGCGCGCCTTAATTGCTGACGCGTGAACGGCTGGTTCTGCCAGCCCTTGATAATGTTCCGAATACAGATATAGCGTGTCTGAATCTCGGTCTAGTGCGCCCCACAAAACGGCCGTCTTATTCCATCCGACATCTAGCGCATAGCCTTTGACCCAGTATTTAGGCAATTCAAAAGGTTCAATCAGCATGCTTTCCAGGCTTACCGGATAAATCTTGCCAGGGCCGATGCTTGGGATTCCTTTAGAGCGCGCGTCACGCTCATGAATGGGCATGGAATTCCAAAGTTCCAATTTTGTTGCCGTGTCAAGGTGCAATACATCATCCCATGTCGCGGTGCATACAAATTTAGAACCGGGTTTATCAACAGCCAGGAAGCTTTCGGTAACTTCCGTCATGCCATTCATTGGCGTATAGGTATTTAAGACAATTCCGTTTGTCGTCATGGTTCGCATTAACGATTCGGAATAAATCGGCATAGGCGGCTCTTCGTCTAGCCAAATGACATGCTTTTCAGTACCTTGCCAAGCTTCTCGGCCCTGATCGTATGATTTCAATTGCGCGACAGACCGCCCGCCAGAAACGTGCTTGACATAGACGTTTTCCACGGCATCAGGGACGCCGCGTTTGTTCGTTGTGTCTATAAGAAGGTCGCCAGGGATCAAACCGGTTCCATATTCGCCGGTATTGCCAAGTATTTTGTTCTGGATAATGTCGCGTACCGTAGTAGCGGTATCGCCACCAATCCACGCGTTGACCGGCTTATCAAAACGCCTTCCAGGCCACCAATCTGGATAGCGGCCAGTAAGGTGCAGGGCAGTTTCGTAACCGCCCATTCCCTCAGTTTTGCCAACACGGTTTGCAGCTAGTGCAAGCCGCTCCCGAAACTTCTTTCCACCTTCAAAGAACGCCATATGAACCGGATATCCGGCCCGGTTCTCAGGCGTTGCATAGAAGGTATCAATCTTATTCCGCTGCTTACGTCGTTCTAATTCCCTAACGATTACTTCAGCGGCATAACGATCTTCAGGACTCATGCGGCAACGTTAGCGCCCACTTGGAACGCACCTTGAATGGTCACAGCGGGAGTAGTAACGTTAGTTACGGTGCCGATGAAGACACGCAAACCTGCAATTGGCACAGTCATAGTGCCGGACAGCGTGACCCCCGCACCAGCAGACACGGTTACGACACCGGCAGCGGTATTCAGGTTTACATAAATAAGCATAAAGGTCATGCCAAGCGATACATTGGGGCCAAGCGCCGAAAGGATATTCGTTGCCGTGTCGGTGGTGGCCGCTACCGCACCAGCAGAACCAGAACGAACAAAAATACCGGCGGCAATCTGATTGCCCGCCAGGGTTTCAGTAGTACCCGCAGAAACCAAGGAAGCCACTTTGGGATTCAGGCTAGCGGCCATTGCCAACAGATCGCCGTACGATGGGATTGCTGCATAATTGCTTACTGCGCCAAGAGAGAAAGCCATTTGGGATACTCCTAAAAGAAAAGCCGCTCAAAGGCGGCTTGTGTGTGTTAGTGATTGCTTTTTGGGAACAGACGTATTACGCTACTTCATCAACTTACTTGGAGTTACCGAAATGAAGACCTTAACTTTTGTTGCAATCGCAATGTTTCTGACTGGCTGTTCACCGATGACGGCACAAAAAATTGCGACTGGCTTCGTTGACGGGCTGCAATCTTCCGCCGCCATACAGCAGCAACAGGCAGCACGGAATCAGCAGCTTCTAGGGACGATGATGCAGAACAATCAGCCACGGCGCACTGATTACCAATGCGTTAGCAACTGCACGCAAGGCGGCTATGCCTATGGACTGTGCCAAAGCAAATGTACTTACTGATGTTGCGGCGTTGCCACTACCGGCCAAGTCTGACTTGGCCTTTTTTTCGTCCTAAATTTTCTTACCAAACAGCGGGTTAGGCTTCTTCCCGCCCATCATGGGCTTCTTTTCGTCGCCCTTTGCCATGCTTTTCATAGGGGGGGCCGACTTCTTAGCGGGCTTCGCTGGCATCTTGGACTTCTTCATTTTTCCACTCCTTGGATTGAAATTTGTGTCTCACAAAAGGAACTTACTATTGCTTTCAGTGAAAACTATGGTACAGTTCTGTTTCCAATCAACAAAAAGGGGAAATGAAATGGCTACCATGAACATTGCTGAAAGCATCGCTGCTGAACTCACACAGGCACAAACTGCGCACGACGAAGCCGCCGCCGCAGTCGTCCACTACAAACAGAAGATTGACCGGTTGACTAAGGCGCAACATGCGTTAACTGGCATCTTGACCGAAGACGATATGGTCTTCCAAGTCAAGGGCAGCGCACCACGTCAAGCGAAGCCAGAAAGTGGGCCAAAGACCGGCAATCCGAAGTTGCCGAAGACTGACGCGGCGTTTTGGATGAAGCACATCACCAAAGAACCGCAAAGCAATGACCAAATCCTAGCCGCTGCCGCTGCCGAAGTTGGCATCGATTTGACGGACGCAGAAACCAAGACCACGCTTAAGAACCGCTTGGCTACCTACCTGAAGAACTTCTGTGATGACAAGTCTATTCAGTCGTCGGGCGAACGTCGGGAACGCAAATACTACCTGTAATCGCAATGCCATCCACGATAGCCGGGGTTTCCCCGGCTTTTTTTTTGGCCCAGCGCGTTTGCGCTGCCGTCCTGGCTATCTCGGCCCTACGTTCCGGCGTTAGTGCCGCTGCTCTTGCGTAACCGCCTGCCTGCTTGTGTTCAATCATGCTTCCCCCGAAATGATGCTTGTATACCACCTGTTAGGGATGCTTTCAAGGAATGCAGGCGTAAAAAAAGGAGCCGCTAAGGCTCCTTTATCTACTTCAATTTACTTCTATTCCGGCACTCGGCGCTGATGTCGTTCCCATTCCGCCATCTGTTCCGCTGTCATTTCACCTGGGCAGAATTCCAACATCAACCGGTCTATTTCGGCTTGCTTTGCCTGGACCGCCCTTTGCAAAGCTTCCATTTCCCGGTATGCGGGAAGCCGGTCAACCGGCAAATCGTCCCGTTGCGATAACAGCCCCGCACGCTTGACCATATCGGCATGGTTGGCTTTCCAGTGGTCGCGCTCGGCGATCAGCTTTTCAATTGCCCAGTTGATCGCGGAAAGCACTTCTTGCGCGTCATCGCCACGCGATTCGCCTTTGCTAGCTTCGCTATAAGCGATATCCCAGTATTCCCCTAGCAATTCTTCAATGTGCTGTGTTTCAAAGCGCGCCATGGTCACAATTCCGGGAAGTATTTTGCTTTGACTTCAGCAGCAGCGGCGTAAAGCTGTGCTTCCAGCTTCTGCCGGGCCAGCCGTGCCGCTTCAAAGTTCCTACGATTCCAATGCGCCGCAACTATGCTTTGTAGCGCTTGCATGTCCATCGGGACTTGATCCATTGGGATAGTCCCGGAAAGGTCCGTAAGCGCCCCGCATTCGGTGCAAACGATTAGATGGCACAATGTGCCGTCCTTGTGGCTGTGAAAGCCCACAGCGCCTTCGCAGTGGTTGCAATCAAGTAGTTCCATCTTCGCCTTCCAAGTATTCGTTTGGAGTGCCTAACCCGACTTCCGTCAGGCCGTGCCGGGCGATCTTCGATTCAAAGTCTTCCGCGTTGTACAGGAAGGCCCAGCGCGTCCCATAACACAAATGAAGCTGTGCGCGGGCGTCCGCCGCGTTCAGGGCTGCTAGCTTGACGTATGACCGGCCAAGGGTCTGATTCATCCCGAAAGTCGCGTAGTACGTCTTTTGATCGTTGACGACTTCGCCATTCATGGCACGCTGGCACAGCTCGGCAATGTCGTGATGGCTCCAAGAGCTATCCATAGGCGGCGGGCCGCGCAGGACGTTTACAGCGGCTTCCAAAAGCTCGCCCTGGCGCTGAATCGTTTCATAGTTGTGCTGGGCTTCACATGTCAACTGAACACGCTCCAGGCGCAAAGCCATGCGGTCCCGGTTGGCTTCTTCGTAACGCTGCCAACCTTGATCAGCCCGCAGGCGTTCGGCGGCGAGTTCCCGATGCAGCTTCAGGATTTCTTCTTCAAGCGCATTCGTCATGCGGCCACCGGGAATTTTTCTTCTTCTTTGCGGGCCATCAGTTGATAGGCATCCGCAAGCGTGGAAAGCGCATGCTGCACCTTCTCCAAAACTTCAGGTTCGGCCTGAATCGCCGGATGATCAACCAAGCAGCCGTTTGCCATATCCTGAATGACGAAAAGGCGGTCTACCGCTTCGTGGTATGCGAATTCATCCAACATAATGCAAACTCCCGCCATTCAAGGCACCAAACAAAGCAAGTTCGCGGCTTTCGCTGTCAACATAAAGGGGGATCATAACTTCCCCTTTTTCGCTCAGGGAAGGTTCCGGCATTTGACGCGAATCCTCAAAATAGAAATCGCTGGCCGTATAGAGCGCATCAACCGCCATAGCGATTGCGTCTATCATGTCGTCACCTTGAGTAATCGCTTCGGGGATATCCCGGAAGGTTACGACAAAGCCGCCTGTATCAGGCTGAAACTGTGCGGGGTACAACCGGGATACATACATATGGCCTCCTTTATTTCGGAGTGGAATGTATATCCGGCCGCAAGCATGTTGTCAAGTATATGCAGGTAACTTTTACCACATGTCGCCGCTGTGCAAATCGGGGAATTCGCGTAGGCGTGTAGCCTGTTGCGCGCGAAGGGCGATGCGTCCGCCCTGCTCCCTGCCGACAAAGCGCCCTTCGGACGTTAGAAAGCCCTTAGTGATGTCTTTGACCGGCCAGCCATCGTCTTTCAACATCTTCAGGATGTGCTTATGGTGCGCTGGCGGCGGCAGGGTATGCACCTTGCCGCGCTGGTCGCGCACTGCTGCACTCTTGATCGTTTCCATTACATGCCGAAACTCTTACTTGCCAGAAGGGTTTGCAACGTAATCATGCGCTGATCCAGGCCGAAGCTTTCCAGAAAGTGGGAAACGGCTTCCAATTCTGCCAATTGAAGCGAATGCAGTTGGGAATTGATGACATGCCGCATGTGCGCGGCTTTCAAAATTTGGGCTGTCGGTTCTTCTGCCGGGGTAAATGCAGGTTCATGAATGGACGTAAATTCCACGATAATTCCTTAAATCAAAGTAAGTATCAAAAGTACTAAACCTGTCAGACATCCCATCATCAGAAGCAAACAAATTACAATTACTAGTTCTTGTTTGTCTTCCTTTTTCATTCCACTAAAAACCTTTTGGCTTCCAAGGTGTAAGGCCCGCGTTCTCAGCGCGCTTACACATATCCCGCGTTCCTTTGCCACCTGGGAAGGCAACAACGCCGTGCGGTTGCCATTTCTTTAGCATTTCAGCGTTGCGCCTGGGGCCAGCGGCCCGGCCATAACGATTCCAATCCGCTTCCTCTGTCTTGCAGCAAATACCCCTGGATTCCGCCCATTCCCGCGCGAAGGTATCACAGCCGGTTTGCCCGCCTTCGATGATCAAAGTAATTCCGCGTAAGGCGTGTACCTTATCCAAAGCGCTAAAAACGGAATCCCGGTCCTTTGAATCGCGGCTACCAGTTACTAGGATTCGCATTTCTTATGAAATTCTTCCACTTCAATCACCCAATCGTAAACCTTATACATCTTGTCGCACATGTGCGTTGCTGGGGTATCCAAATTTTCCACCGATTCGCAAAACGCTATCAGCGAAGAAAGCGGTACGCCAAAGTCTGAAGCGTAAGCTTCAAGCATGTTCATTGACACCGTTTTTTTACGGTTTTCGACTTGCGAAATGTAGTTGTGCGCAAAGCCTAATCGTTCCGCGTAGTCAACGCCGGTCAACCGCTGATACTGCCGCAGATATTTTAATGCTTTCCCGTTCATGAATCCCCCTTTTATGGGGAGCATGTATCCCATGCTTGCATGCACCTGTCAACAGGATTTTAATCAAGGAAAATGTTTGCGAAAGCAGCGCCCAAGACCATTGCGGCCAGGGCGGCAAGGCCCATAGAAAGCGGCCATGCCCATTTTGAGCTTCCGAACGGGTCTACCATCGGTAGAACAAGCGCGACATAGAACAACACGACGGCAATCAGGATCAGCATACAGCGTCCATTAGCCGCTTCTTGGTCTGTTCCATCAACCATAGAACCGTACCGCCATCAGCATAGCTAGAACATGCGTATAGTTCGCCGTCCTTATCAAAGCCCATCAACACGACACCTTGAAGCTTGCCTTTGGCGGCGTCTAGGATGTAGTCGGGCGGCATGTCTAGCTTCGTAATACCGGTAAAAGCGTGAACATCTGCGGTCATTGGAAATATTCCGTCAATTCCAGAAGGGAAATCGCAACAATCGCAGCAAGCGCGACCACCTGAAAATCAGAAAGGCCAAGAAAGAAACGCACGACACGTTTAAGCATGATGGACTCCAGCGGGTTGATGGCCGTTGTATATCTTGCTGCAAGCATGTCGTCAAGAACTTATTAGCCCTGTTCTTCCATCATGACCCAAGCACGGCATTTTTCATATCCTTCCGCGCCGTATACCGCCCTAATCGCGTTTTGCCAACTGGCACGATTCATCCGTCGGCGAATTTCAGTTAAGCGTTCATTTAGCAATGACAACTGTAATCCATTTTGCGAAATATGAATCCCTAGCTCATCGCCATGCGTGGAATTACGCCCAGTTTTTTGCGCAATCAATTCTGCGTTTTCGCGTAAGACGATCAAGCGCCGGGCTACCAATTCCATTTCGGCTTCCAGGTCCGGCATTTCTTCCAGCCGCTCCCAAAATATTTCATCATTTCGGCTGATGTCATTCATAGTTCCAATCCGTCGCCAGTTCGTAAAGCGCCAAACGCTGAACTAACATGGATTCAACATGCGAATCGAATCCTATTTCAGTTTCGCAGCGGATTAGCTGTTCGCATGGGTCCGGGAATTCCCGCCATGCGTCATCAAGCGCAAGCCATGGGCCTTCGTATTTGTTCTGTTCTATCCACAACAGAATTTCCTTGTACCGCACAACGCCTAAGATGAAATCCGAATCCGACATGTAGGCGGGCGTTTCAGTGAAAGGAGTCATGCCGATGATGCGCGGGCGGATATCTTCGCTAAAGTAATGGCGCAGTCCTTCCAAATCATGCGAAGCGCGCCAAAGCGATGAAACTACAACCTGAATATAGGGGAAGTCCCGCAACACACCTTCCAATCGCGGAACATGGCAAAGCAAATTCCGGTCTTTAGTGGGGATCGGATGCAACACGCCGTCAAAGTCTAGGAACAGAATCATTTCGGTTCCCATTTGAAATCCGAATCCATCAGAACTGGAAGCGTCAACGCATTAGCCATGTGCGCAAGAATCTTGGCTGCGTCTTCGCCTGCCTCCCAAACTACCCCGGAAGCACGTTCCGTATAAGCGTATGGCGTGCCTTTGTCGTCGTAATGAACTTCATGGATGCCAAACAGTTCTTCTTCGTCTTCAACGGTCTTGATTACCCGGTAGTTCCAGTGCGCCATACTTCCCCCTGTAGTTGAGGGCGCATGTATATCATGCAAGCATGCGCGTGTGCAAGTATGGTGTTGACGGCGTTGCTTGCAGGCGGTAGGCTGGCGGTTTTACAGGGGGAACCATGAACGAAGAATTGCGCGCCGCGCAAAAAGCTAGCAGCCCGTTTGCAACATGGTGGGCCATGGTAGAAGCACAGGAAGAACTGGCGGGCGAAATCATCAAGGATGAAGCTATCTGCTTAACCTTTATGGGTTCCGGCGCTTCTACAACCGTAACAGCCGGTCAAATCCGCAAGATGCTTGATGCGATCTATCTTTGCAAGGACGGCGAACCGTTGAAGGGCGCGGACCAATGACCACACCTTTCGGAAAGCTCCAGCTTCATCTTGCGCCAGAAGATAAGCAGCGCGGACAACTTACCATCAGCCGCTTTATTTCCGATGCGCAATGGGCGGCGATTATGGCCATACTCAACAATCCTTTGACGGGTTATCACCAATGGACTATCACGCATGCCGGACAAAGCGTAACCAAGGCAACGCTTCCCGAAGTCATGCTAGCTATGCGCGAAATGCGTACGCCAGCGGAAAAGCTCCAAGGTGCTGTACGCGTTATGAAAGCCGTGGACGCGATGCTTGAGGAACCGGAACCGATTGAAGGTCTTGGCAGCATTACTAACGATGACGACGGATTCTTATCGCTGCGGTTCAAAGATGAAGACGCGGCGCAGCAATTCATGCGCGATTTCTGCCCGACTGTTGAAGCAAATGATATGCCGCCCTGGCCGGATGATCCGGCACCCATTGACCGCGCCGTCATCAAAGAAGTACTTATAGCGCACGGCTTTACCGTCAAGGAAGGACAAACAGACCTTAAAAGCTACGTCTATGAAGCCGCCGAAGCATTGCTGGCCCTGCGCCCGAATGCCTAGCAAATACAAATCAAAACTCGCCAAGCCGATTACTAAGCAGGCTAGTTTTAGCCCGCGTTACATTCCACCACCACAAGAAACCTGTTCCAATTGTGGCCGTATTCAATCGGTCCTTATGGGCAAGCAGTTCAGCAAATGCAACTGCGGCGGAACGTATCAACGCTTCGGAACAGACAGGAAGAAGAATTCTTAAACCCCTTTGGAAGGGACAAAATAGCACCATTCCACCGTGCCAAGTTGGGCATTCATAATCGCCCGCGTAGTGTCTGGATTGAAATCGATAGTTTCTTCAATCCAGACATGTTCAATCCCGTTGCTGGCTAATTCTTCGCCTACATCCGGCCAGAAAAACGAAATGAACTGTTTTATTTGGCGGCGAAGGGAATTAAAACGGTCACGGCGATGACCGCCCATGTAACCGCTATACCACCCTTCCCGCTTATTCCGGGACATCACCAGCCCATTGTGCGGCGGCGAACTCACACCATGAATCATAAAGAAATTCCTTACCTTCTCGCGTAATCCTGCTTGTTTTCCACCAGCCCGGCTTAGTCAGGTCTGCGTCTAAGTAACCCATTGACACCAGCTTTCTAAACGCGTCCATGCATTCCCGTTCGCTATGGCCGGTTTCTTTCTCAAGCCGTGCCACCGGTCCAAAGTCGCGCGCAATGCCTTCCTTGACGGCAATTAGAACGAGAATGGTAGGGATCATTCGATAGTCCAAACGGCTTTGCCGACGTACTCAAACGTACCAGTCTGCGCGCGGTAATATGCTTGGCCTCCTGGCTTGCCGTCGCTTCCCAAAGCCTGAACATAGCCTTGCACGCCCCATGGTTTGACTTCGCTTACTACCATTAGGCAACCGGCGAACATTGGGTTAGCGGTGCATGCCGGGTCAAGCTGCACCACATCGCATTCCTGCGGAACATATTCCGTCATTTCTTTTTCTCTTTTTTTGGCGTAATCAAACAGAACTTTAGGAAGGAATGGGAACATCTTACTTAGGGAACTCCTGGCAAATGCCGCAGCTTGGGCAGATCACCGAATCATAGGCAAGGTAAAAGAACTTGCTACCGCACCCGCATTGCCAGATGTGCGTACCGGCCACAGGCGCAAAGGGATATTTCATCCGGCCCCGCGTCAGTTCACAGGCGGGACATTCTAGCCAACCTTCAGCAGCGCGCAACTGTTCGGCTTCCACCACCGCAACCCATTCGTGTTTGCAGTCCAGGCAACGCGCTTCCCCGGTTGCGTGCGGCACCTTCTCTTCTTCGCGCTTGAACTCAAAGACGTTAGTCATCGTCGTGCCCAAAGTCTTCAGTTGGGACATGATGCGTGCGCTTCGTAATTACCGCATCTTCCGTTCTGGTAATCTGCAACTGAATCAGCAGCACTTCCAATTCGTTCTTGGATAGCAGTTCTATTTCTTCATTCAATGAAGCTATTAGGAACTGCCGAATTTCTCTTTCACTCATGTTCATTAGACCCCCGTTTGCTTGCATGTATATCGCAAGGAGCAAGGAAGGTCAACACCGTTAGTTAACGGTTAGGGAACGGTTGACTAACGATGACTAATTCTTGTCATTTCTCCGCAGTGTTCGCATTTGGTTCTGCTGCGCTCACGTAGCCGCGCCATTTCATCTTGATAGCGTGCGTGCAATTCATGGTAGCGCGTTTCCTGTTTGGCTAATGCTGTCAGGGCAAACATAGGGTCTAGCACTGCCTTGCAATCCCGGCATTCAACTTGGGTTAAACGCGAATCAATGGTAAAGCGCTCATGCCTACAGCCACCGTATGGGCTTACAACAGTAAGCACGCGTTCTGTGTCATCGGTACGGAACTTGACCGGCAACGGGATGATGTCTGCGCCGTCTTCAGTCATGACAGCACCTTGAAATAGCTTGGCGTGTGCTTCACGCGGTCATAGCCGTTGCGTTCTAAGAACGCGGGCAAGTGTTCGTTATGGACGTTCTCAACATAGACGCACTCAAAGACTCCAGCACCGTGCTTTTCGGCTAAAGCAAGCCAGTTCTTGAACACGCCATGGCGTTGCAGTTCCAACTGTACTTCTATGTTGGCAATGTCCAGGCAATGCAAAGCAACGCCATCAATGACGCGGTAAGCCTTGCGCACATAAACAGCCATGCCGGGTTCTTCTAGCCATGCGTTACGGATTGGCGATGCTAGGAATTCGACTAGAATCATTTAATCACCCCGCCGAAATGTTCAAGCAGACATGCTAAAGCGTGTTGGGAATTTGGATGCAAGCCCCAGCCAATTTTATGCATGACAGGGATTTCGCCTTCGGGAAGATCACGATGCAGCAAAATCAGGCCGGTAATGTGCCGCATTCCTGTTCCGCATTCCTTTAAATCCGAAACCGCTGGAAAGACTCCAGCGCCAAGAACACATTCCATCCTGTTACGGAATACCGGGTCAGCCTGAAGCGCTGCCCATTCTTCAGGCGCTACCTGATCAGCGCGGGCTAATGTCTGCATCGGGCCGATGATAATCATTTCGCCCCCGCATTGGTAAAGGAAACAAACAAATACGCCAGCCCCGATTGCGCACTGGGATGCAAGAACGATTCCGGGTAACGAATGAAAGGCGTTTGGCCTTCCTTTAATTCAAACATCATCACAATCAAACCTACAACGTGCCGAACGCCCATGCCTTCGCGCGCCAATACGTCAGGCATCTTCATGTCTTTAAAGACCTTGTGGAACAGGTCCGCAAACTTAGGAATGTCCCGGAAGGATTCCCATTCCTCTTGCGTTATTTCCGCCGCCCTGGCTATCGTTTCTTCCGGGCCTATCAGGACTTGGCCGTCAGGTTCTAGATGTACGTCACCTTTGTGGCATAACAAAGTGATGGGCTTCAGTTCTATTTCTGTCGGTACGTCGTCTACAAGAATGGAACTCATTTCGTGCCACCTACTGGGGCAGCGGCCAGCCGTTCCAAGACTTCGATTACTTGGGCTTTCAGCACATAAGGGCCACCACGGTTCATTCCGTCAGGCTGGGCGCGCTTGTCGGGGGCGAAGTCCATCAGGTCTTCGATGGCGGCATGCCAGCCTTGCAGCGGCTGCTGTTCTGGCTGCGCCTGAAACAGCGCCTTGGCCGCTTCAAAGCCTACCGAATATCCATCTTTCCACAACTCTGGCATGATGCCGTCTTCTACCCCGCATTGGACATTCAGACGTTTGATCCGAAGAAGCGCCATAGCGATGACATCATGAAGGTCATCATTCGCACTCATGCCCAAAAGCGCCATTAGCTCTCGATACGGTGAAATACCAGTATTGCTATCTGTCATACTTCCCCCTGTGGAAAGCTGCAAGCATAGCATTAAGGGCGCGCAAATAGAAAGCCCCTGACAACCTTCCAAGGGGTCACAAGGGGCTTGAACAATGAGAGTCCATTGTCGGATACCACGATTCATCTAGCAAGTGAATCCTAGCGCAAGCATAGTTGGCATGTCAAGCGTAAAAAAGGCCACGCCTAAACGTGACCTCTTGTGCTGATGTTGCCCTACTTGTTCCGCACCCCGGAACTTGTAGGATACGAAGGAAGCATAGCACAACTAACTGCCATCAAGATTGCTGTATTGGTTTAGCAATAGATGCGCCGCTGTAGCGTTCCGGTTGAACTGTTCCATTCCACAGTATTCCGCTTCGCAAGTTTCGCATTGCCAGTAGCACATAGGAACGGGAACCATCATGCCGTTAGCGCACAGCCTAGCCTTAAGGCTTTCTGTCCACACCGCTACGCCCTCGCATAACGGGCATTCGTCTAAGATATTCATAACGGTTACTTAACGGTTAGAGAACCGTTATCAAGCGTGGAGACCCCGAAGCCTGCAAGGTCACGCTTCTGTAGCAAGCGATTCCTTAAGGCCCCCGGAACAAAGTCCGGGTCAATCAGAAACGCCATGACTTCGCCGCCAGGGTTGATATTCTTGGAAATACTCCGGTTGATCGCATCGCCCATGCCGTACGCTTCCAAGATTACAACGCCTAAAAACGTGTCGCCCTTTGGTTTGTCGCCGTCAGCAAAGCTTAACCACCACAAGCTCAGTTCGCCCCGCTCTATTTCTTCCGCGCGCACCTGGGCAATGCGCGCCCTGCGTTCTTCGTTGGTCATTTCTGCACATGGCTTGCATGCACCCTTATCCATCATCGCCCCCCTTAAAAAAGGGACGATACCATAACAGATTGGCAGATGGCAATGGAACGTTTGGCGAACTCCGGGGAAAATTAAGAACCCCTATGCGCCACAGCCCATGCCCGTTTGCACGCCTTGCAGTTGCGTTTGCCGTCCTGGCGGAACTGTGTATTCTCTTCGTCAAATGGATGACCACGCTTGCACTGGGAAACCGGCGCATACCTCAGTGGCCCCAATGCCATCCGCATCCGCCTTGTGTTCTCGGCAGGCGTTACCGCTTCTAGATGCGCAGGGTTTACGCATGACTTGACCCTGCATAGGTGGTCAACGTGATAGCCAGCCGGTATAGGGCCGTTGTGCTGCTCGCATATCAATCGGTGTACATACGTGGTCTTGCCACACCCGAAGCCACCTGTGACCGCATAGCCGTCCCTGTCAACCGCCCTCATCCATACCCAACAGCCGGATTCTGTAATGCGTTCTATCTTGGATTCGATGTCTATCATTGACGGTTGGAAATGGACGTTTACGCAGACGCGTGAATGGAGAGGCATACACTTTCCTAAGAGGGAGTCCGTGTTTCCAAAGTTGATCGAACACGATTCCGAATCCGAAAGGCAACGTTATTAAAAAGTCCACATCGCCAGAAAACATTGTCAGGAAAACCACGAAACGGTGGCTGGTTATGCCTCGTACAATGAACTATTGCACCCATCTCCATACGGCTGTAGGACTACTTTGACGCACGTAGCAATCCTGTAGCGATGCATGCGAAGCTTGACTTACTTGGGCTTCATCGCTATACATGCTTGCAATGGTGGATCGGGGGTCTAAACCCGTCTTTTTTGACACTTTCGTTGCCGTCTAGTAAAGTTCTGCGCGAAATGCATTTACCTGGGCTTCATCGGCCTGGAGCGGAGCGCGACGTTTCAAGCGTGTGTAACGCGGGCTGGGGCCGTTACATCCCCCCATCCGCCCCTTAACCCATCCCATTACGATGCGCTTTACATGCGGTTCCAGCACCCGGCTTTTAAATACAAAACAGGATAACCATGTACGTTGTAATAGACGGAATCCAATACGTTCCATTGTCGCCTATAGGCTATAGCGAGCATTCTTTGAGCGCTCTACTGATCCACTGCCGCAAGGTGCTGGGTTATAGCCTAGAAGAAGCTGCGCAGCGTGTAGGCTGTTCTGTTGAACTTCTGGTGGAACTGGAATTGGGCTTTGAACCATCGTTAGGCCAAGTGCTGGCTATTGCGAAGGCTTATTGGATTCCGTTTGAAGTCTTTGTGGCGGCTTACGTTAAAGACCACGCTAAGGCTTCTGGCCCTAACCCTACTATCTAACCCTTACACACCTATGGAACCTAAAGACAAACCACCCTATGCAGCGGCAATGAATGACGCCGCAACCAT
Organism: Pseudomonadota bacterium; assembly: GCA_040386235.1. Classification (GTDB taxonomy): domain Bacteria; phylum Pseudomonadota; class Alphaproteobacteria; order Micavibrionales; family Micavibrionaceae; genus JAZKGA01. The sequence goes on along the minus strand of JAZKGA010000003.1, from coordinate 35,207 downwards.
TACCGATAAGCTTATGCACCCGCATGGCTTTGTCTTGCTCGCCATCGGTAACGGAACTAACGATCTTTCTTTCGTTGCTAACATGCCGACTGAAATAGCAATGGAATGTATGCGCAGCTTGCTTGCCGATTATGACGCGGGGCAAATGCCTGCAAAGACTTACGAAGAACATCCGCTTCAATAAGGAATAGCCATGGCACACGGCCCCATAGAAGAAGAACACCGCGCCCTCATGAACGATGTAGCGCAAGCCCTTAAGGAAGTGCTGGACCCGCTAGGCTTTGCCCTTCTGGTCTTTGAGAAGGGCGATAAGGCAGGACGCATGAACTACATCTGCAATTGCGACCGCGATGACATGGTAACGGCCATGAAGGAATTCATTGCTAACCATGAAGGGCGTACGCCGCCTTCCACCACGACACCACAGTAAAGGATTGATATGACGTATGAACAAGTAATCGAAGCCATCAAGGCGCTTTATAGCAATACCGGCCGTAGCCGTGCCGATACCAAATCTGATTTGGAAGCCATCGTGGAAGAATGCGAAATTCTAATTGATACCCTGGATGACGAATAACCATGACGCCCATTGAAACCGAGATAGCCGCTTTCTTAGACAGCACCTTGATGACCCGCACACCAGAAGCACAAAAGGAGTTTATTAGTTCCTTCCTGATTGCCGGGCTTGTAGGTTCGAATGCCGTCCTTGGCCCTGCACTGACGTTGCTGATTGTGGCTAAGGTTCTTGACGCGATACCGGACTAACTAAAAGGAATCCAATGAAAGCATCTGACCTGAACAACCCCATACAACGCAAAGTTGCCGAGTTCATGGAATCGAACTTGAACAAGGAATGCAGCTATGCGGAAGGTGTAGAACTTACGCGGTCTATCCTCTTAGCTGGCATTACGGGCATGATTGCTATAAATGGCAAGGAAGCCACCATAGCATTCATTGCAGGAACCATTCAGGAGTTGTCAGAACGGGGAATCGCATGAATCAAAATGACCGCAAGGCCATGGACCACATTGGTAAAGCCATTGAAGGTGTTCTAGCTGGCATCAGCTTCATACTTAAAGAAGTCTTTGGCCGCGAACTGTCCTTTGTCATCGTCATTCTTACCAGCGAAGAGGAAGGCAAGCCCGGCTATCTGATTGGTTCCGATGTCCAAGATTTGGATATCATCCATAAGCATTTGGCCGACAGCTTGGCACAATCCAAAAGCGGAGCCATGTTTGATTCCGTTCAAATTAACAGCCACTAAGGACTAGCAATGGCACACCGCACACCAGAAGATGCAATCGACAGAACAATCGGAAAAATCGTTGTCGGCCTTGTCAAAGGCATAGAAGCCTTAATTAATCTTGTCGTTCCTATGCCAGTCCGTTTTGTTCTGGTGGTTGCCATGGATGACGACGAAGGAAGAATTGCGTTCGTCGCTTCGGATTTGGAAACCGAACCAGAAATCGTTCGCACACTTGAAGCCGGGATTGCCAAGATGATTACTAAAGACGGCTCAATGACGTTCACGAACGGGGAAGCGTCCGAGCCATTCCCTACGGGGAAGATGAATGATTAACACCTATCCCAACCGCAAACGCTTAATCCAGGCGGCTACCATTTGCAATGTGCTGTTCTGGATGCTCATCGCTGCGGGCGTCCCTGCCGTGGCATTGGTGCTGCTAGTCTTGAACTGCATCCCGCTTTGTCTCTATTTCTGGCTACGCCTGCAACCGGAACAAACTAAATGGGACCGGGAAATAGAAATCGAGAAACGCAAGACAGCCAACCCTATAAAGGATAACTAATGGAAGTCACCGAAGAACGCCGAATGCTGGCATTGAAAATCATTGAAGTGATAGGCGATTGGCCCTTTGTCCTGTCGTTCCAAACTAACGGCAGCGAAATGCACTTGGTTTCCAATATGACGGAAGACAGCATTAAGGACATGCTGGAATCCAACTTGGAACACATCAACAATGAACAGCCCGCATCGGAACAGGTTCACTAATGCGTATCCTGCCCCTTTCCGACTTGCACCGCGAAATCTATCCCAGCCGCGCGCTTGGCATTGACTTGTCCGCTTGCCGTCCTGATGTCGTGGTGCTGGCCGGGGATATCGATAAGAGTTCACACGCCGTCGAATGGGCAGCGGAAACCTTTAAAGATATCCCGGTCCTGTACGTAGCAGGCAATCATGAATTCTATGGGTCCAATATTGACACCGTACCTGCGCGCATACATGACGCTTGCCGCGAAACTGACAACGTATTCTTCCTGAATGGCGCATGCAAGATCATTGACGGCGTGCGCTTCCTGGGCGCAACGCTTTGGACTGACTTTTGTTTGTTCGGTCTATGGCGGCGACCTATGGCGATGATGGCCGCTAAAGAATTCATGAGCGACTACCATTCAATCCGCGTTGCAAACAACGGTTATCGTAAGCTGATGCCTGCCGACACTGGCACCCAGCATGCCGTGACACGCGCATGGATGCAATCCGAACTAGAACAGCCCTTCAAGGGCAAGACCGTAGTCATCACGCATATGGCCCCTTCTAAGCGCTCGATACCTGAACGATATGCGGAACGCCGCTTACGCTTCTGAGCTTGATCTAATGGCCGCACAGGCTGATTTATGGATACACGGCCATACCCATACGCATTTCGATTACCAAATCGAGAAATGCCGCGTTGTTACGAATCCCCTTGGCTATACCCACAAAGGCGGCGGCAATGAGAATCCCGATTTCAATCCCAACATGATCATTGAAATATGAAAACTATCCAATACACCACGATTGATAAATCAACCTGGGGGCCGGGTCCATGGCAGACGGAACCGGACAAAATCCAGTATCAGGATGAAGCAACCGGCTTCCCTTGTTTGGTTACGCGTACCGACATGGGGAATCTTTGCGGCTATGTTGGCGTTCCTGAATCGCACCCGCTTTTTGGCAAGAGCGATAACAATGCCCGCGATGTGTGTGTGCATGGCGGCGTTACCTTCGCTGACTCATGCCAACCCCACGCCACAGAAGAATCCGGCGTTTGCCATCTTCCTGAACCCGGCGAATCAGATAATGTTTGGTGGTTCGGTTTTGACTGCGCGCATGCTGGCGACTTCTTGCCAGGGATGGGGGCATTAATGAAAAGCATTTCGCCTAAGAACCCCAATCCCGAACCGGGCTACACCTTCGGCACAGGAACCACTTACTACCGTGACCTTTTGGGGGGCGATAAATACCGCGATCTTGCCTATGTCAAAGAAAACATAGCCCATCTTGCCCTTCAACTTAAAGCGGCAGAATCCAATGGCAACGCTTAAAACCCTTAATGACCTTGCTGTGGGCGATGTCGTAACGCGCTACGTTTCAGCGGCTAAGATTCCGATGTGCCTTAAGGTATCGGCCATCGATGACAACCTGATCCATTGCGGCCCTTGGAAGTTCAATAAGTCCAATGGCGCAGAAGTTGATTTAGAACTTGGCTGGGACGGCGTGACCGCTACCGGCTCGATTATCGTACCGGACTAATCATGAACCAATTACAAAAAGAACCCGCATTCGATTACAGCACTATGGGGATGCATGTTGTATCCACGGCTGGCGCACGGAACCTGTCCGAAGAAGTCATGGCGAATGGTTCTATGCGGGTATTGCCTGCCTCCTTCTATGCCGACACAACCCCAGCAGAACGCGGCCTCTTGGGCATGCGGCATGGCATCTATGGCTTCCTTACCCTGGAGCTAACCGACTGGCTCCAGGCCCGCATAGCAGGCCGCAAGGCTATCGAGATTGGTGCAGGCCACGGCGCACTAGCTGCTGCCCTGGCGATCCCCGCAACTGACAACATGATGCAAGATGACCCGCGCGTCAAAGCGCATTATGAAGCTATCGGCCAGCCAACCGTGCCATATGGCGACAACGTGCAACGCCTGGACGCGAAAGACGCTTTGGTCTATCACAAGCCGCAAGTTGTTATCGCGTCCTGGGTTACGCATCTGTACAAGAAAAGCCGTCATGCCGCTGGCGGCAATATGTTCGGCGTCAATGAAGAACACCTGATTTCACGCTGCGAAGAATACATCTTCATAGGCAATGAACAGGTTCACAAAGGCAAATCCATTTGGGAACTGCCGCACGAAATAATCTACCCCGATTGGCTTTACTCGCGCGCCGTCAATGGCTCTCGTAATTTCATCGCAGTTTGGAAAGGGAGCAATAAATGACTGAATCAAACTTTGACAACCGGATAACGGAATTGACCGATTCCAAAAAAGTCCCGCCAGAGCTTCTTATCGGCGTAATGTCAACGCTTAAAGAAATGCTTCCCAACTTAGATATGGTTGTCATCATTGCTGATTCCAATGATGCGATTGCAGGCACTACACTTTCGCCACAACTAACCGCACAGGTAGCACAGGGCATCATTGAAAAAATGAAGCTCATTACCGGAGCTGCCGCAAGCGAATCGAAAACTTCAATCCACTAGAGATAACTATGAGCCACGGACCCGGCAAATATGACCCCATCTGCACCAAAGTAAGGGAAGAAACCGAAGCGGCTTTTGCCTGCGTAATCATTTCGCATGGCAATCAAGGCAGCGGCTTTTCTGTTCAATCCGTAAGCCCGAAGTTGCTAAATGCAATCCCCGACATCTTGGAAAGCATTGCTAAACAAATCCGCACGGATATGAAAGGAATGCAGCAATGAATCTTCGTATATGGACTGTCTTTAAGCATCCAGATGATTTTCCGACACGCTTTGTCGGGCGTCTTTCTGTTGTCAGCGTCAAAGACAATAAACCGCTCATCAGCATTACAGACGGCATAGTGTTCGGCAGTAATGCGGAAGAAGTCGCCGAACTTGTCGAGATAGCAGAAAACCGTATCTTGCACTTCGTATCGCGCGCACCGGAAGATGAACCGGCAATTATCGGGTGCTGGCTATGAACTACTTTGGCCCCGAAAAACTACGTAAGCCGGATGAAATCCAGATCGAAACACCAATAGGTCAGCCGTGTGCATGGTGCGAAGAACCAATCCAAGAAGGCGATATGGGTACACAGACCGGCAAAGGTCCGGCCATCCATCACGAGTGCAGTATGCGCGGCGCATTGGGTTCTGTTGGTCATCAGAAGAAGCTTTGTTCATGCTATGGAGGGAACCAAGAAGACCCACCAGAAATGACACGCCGGGAAGCCGCTATTGCTGCGTGCATTTACTTTGAGCTTCGCCGCCCGTTTGCTGGCGATTAGTGGAGCGGAACGCCGGAATCGAACCGGCGTCTTAAGCTTGGAAGGCTTTAGCTTTGCCATTAAGCTAGTCCCGCAAACTGGCTGGCAAACTTGGGTTCGAACCAAGGACCACCGGATTAACAGTCCGGGACTCTACCAACTGAGCTATATGCCATTTAAATCTGGAGCCGGTAACAGGAATCGAACCTATCGCCTGTGGTTTACAAAGCCACCGCTCTACCATCTGAGCTATACCGGCATGGTAAACCGTATGGGTTATGCTCCCATCTGCGCAAGTTGAAAGCCTGCTGACCTCACTAGAAGTCGAACGGTTCATTAACTGGCTACGGATGATGGATTCGAACCACCGGCCAAAAGCTTCAAAGGCTTCTGCTAATCCGCATCAACCTTCGTATTTTGGATTGAAATATTCCGCGTGTGCGGCAGCAAATTCCGCATTAGGATTCTCAAGTGCTTTGACCCGCGCTTGCAAGTCTTCAATCTTACGCGCTTGAACTAAACTGGCATCTGCCATACGCTTGACCAGCGTTACCAGCATTGCGAAGTCTTCTTCCATTTCAATCCCTTATTAACTGGTAAGTGCCAGTTTTCGCGCTCCCGCCCACTAATGCAGCCTGTGGAAGAAGTCTGGCACTTACTAGTTAATGCCCTTGCGGACTAGCTTTCTTTAAATTCCACAACTTCGGCATTCTTCATGTCAAATACCGATGCTTCTTTTTCCCCAAGCAATACGCGCAGCTTTTCCTTAAGCTGCTCATCGGTCATAGTGGCGAAATTGCCGTCGCCGGTATGATGAACCGCTGTAAGGCTTGGCATGATCCTGTCTAATGCCATCCCTAGAAGGCGCGCGCCGGTTGGCGACATATTACCAACCGGTTGCGCTTCAATCTCACTAATCAAACGCATTACCAATTTCGGTCCCTGGATTTCCGCCAGCCATTCCGGCGAACCGGGTACTAATCCGGCTGGGCGTGGTGTACTAATATCCATTTGGAACCTTCATCATTTCTTAATCTGCTGTAGTAGATGTCTGTATATCTTATATATTAGGCAGTGTAAAGCCATCTACTATTTTTCTTTGTTCTGCCGTCCATTTTGCGTCCCGTTGTGGCGCGTACCGGCGTTCCCGCTCGCAGCGGTTGGAACAGCAAGGAACCTGCCTACCGGAAGCCTGTGCTAGCCGCATCTGGTCCCGGCGTGCTAGGAACTTCTTACGGCATATCGGGCATTCGCAGGGAACAACTTTTGCACTCATCGTAAATTTCTTTTCCAAATATCAAAATCAGTCCTTGCTGTATGTCAAAACATGACATATACTGACTCTACTTTAACGCACCCGGAGATTACTATGATGAACCTGACCCATGCCGCCACCATCACCGAAGGCAAAGCAACCGAAGCCATTTTCAATGCATGCCGTGGCAACGAAGATCGCGCACCAAAGGGCAATGTTACCTTCCGCGTTACTATGACCGGTCATGAAGCCGCGTTGCGTGATGCGGACGGCGTTGTAATCGCCCTGGCTAACGTTGACGAATTCGACATCTAAGGCGCAACCATGAAAGCCCTACTTATCTTCCTCGCGCAGCATTCTATCGAAGTCACCGGCCACACCGAAGATTCGATTTCGGTTGTGGCACAGTACAGCCGCGACGGCGTAGCCTTCAGCGTGCCGGAAATCATCCCGGCTACCTGGGAAGGCGTCCGCAACTGGCTGGGGTACTAATCATGCGCGCCCTACACTTCCTGCAATACTGGCTCCAGACCGCCATAGCGGCGCTGTGCGTGCCGTTCCTGCGCCTGTTTAACGTGCGCTTCGGTAAGCGGTGGCGCGGCAACTGGATCGTGCATCATGTAGCCGCTAACGCCTGGGCCGATGGCTACCCCGTTAAGCATTGCCGATTCTTCAGCCGTTACATTTAAGCCCTTCGGGGCTTTTTTCTTTTCCAGATCGCAAATTAGTGTTTGCTATATGCCTGTTTTTGACATATAGTACTACACATGCACTGCGCATCCGGCGCGGCACCTCTCGGAGAACACCATGCTTAGCAGCTACAAAGACCAAAACGGCAAACAGCGCATTGCCTACGTCATCAACGCAAAATCCGTTATGTCGCTGCCTGCCAAGCTGAACAACTTCAAAATGCCATCCCTGAAAGAAGCCGCCGCTATCCTGCGCGGTGTTGGGATCGCTGTTGAACAGAAACCGGCATCGGATGTTGCGGCAAGTGGAGCGGCTAAGATTGCAAAAGAACTGAAAGCAGCCCGCGCCGTTGTAAATAGCCTGACCTTCGGCACCACCGAATGGGAAGCCGCAATGGCCGTAGTGCGCAAGCTGGTGGATGCAGCGAACGAAGCCGCACCAAAGACCCCGTACAAAAGCGTTGACGGCAATATTTTTAATTAACAACAACCCCGCGCCTTCGGGCGCAACCTGGAGAAAATCATGCAATTCATCAAATACACCAGCGGCCTGAACGCACAGAAGGGCGACCACCACACAATCATGGCAAAAGTGGAAATCAATCGCCGCGCAGACGGTAGTGTGATGCTGACACCAGTAAGCGGACACACGTTGGCCCGCGCTGGCGGCAACACCATCATCAGCGCCGCAGAGTGGGCTGATTCGCCGAGCAGCCAGGACGACGCCGAAGAGGCAATCTGGGCGTTGAATAAATGTGGCTTCCGCGTCTGCGGCCTGGACAATTGATCATCTGCGCCTTCGGGCGCTTACTGGAGAACGAAATGGCACTTAACCAAAGCACTACCGAATCCTTCATAGAGTACCGCGAGTACGTCGCCGCGTGCGAGAGGAACGGCGTGTATCCGCCCTACAGCTATGCGACTTGGTTCCGCCTGCACGGCTGACCGCACCCCACAGCACCACCCCAAGCCCGCTCCGAGCGGGCCGCAGGCGTGAAAGCGTCGGCACTGGGCTGACGTGTAAAGGGGAACAAAATGTCCGTCAATATCAACGCACTGAAATCGCAACTGCTCGCCGCTGCCGACGAAATCGAAACCGAAGATGCAAAGATGGCCGAAGCCCTGCGCGAAGCTGCTACGGTAATCGAGGATGCGCAGAAATGAAACCTGCCATCAAAATCACTTATACCAAATGCCGGTTGGGGCAACCCTTGGCAATCGTGGATAGCCTGCCGGGGGAAGGCGCAGAACTTCGCCCAGCGGACATGCGCGCCTTAGCCAAGATTTTATTGGAGGCGGCGCGAACCTGTGAGGAACGCGTGACGGCGAAGCCTTACGATGTCCTGGCTAGTTACTATCCCTGGACTCGCAAAACCTAACCCTGCTGACGAGTCCGTGTGACAACGGACGAAACCGCGCAAGCGGTCCAGGAAGTCAAACGCCCGTTCCAGCGGGTCCAACCAAAAAGGGGAAACTATGGCTAGCAAAAAGCCAGTGCTGTTCTTGGGCGTTCTGCCAAAAGAAAAAGACATCGTACTTGAAGCGCTGGAAGCATCCCGCGTTTTGCTTGATAGCGTGGCGTTCGTAAGCGCTCCAGGCGACACTAAGGAACCGTTGCGGATGCTTAACGCGGCGATCAAGAAAGTAAGTGCAGGTAAGTAGTTGGCATTGCGCAATTGCTATCCTGCCCATATAATCAGAACAGGCGGGCCGGAATTTTCCAGATTCCGGCCCTAACCACTTGAAAAGGGGTTAAACAAATGGCTACTGACAATAATACAGCAAGCAAGCCGAAATCGAAAGCCGCGCGGGCCGTCGCATATATGGCTGAGAACCAAGTAACCGTTTATGCGGCTGCTAAGGCTATCGGCGTTGATGCGGGCGCGGTCTATCGGTATATCGGCAAGATGGCGGCAATGGCCGGTCATCCTTGCCCATGCTGCGGCCAGATGGTCCCGCCTGCCCAATAATTAATCAAACCACCGAAAGGAAACGCATGTCATTTAGTAACGATGCAATTGCCGATGCAATGGCCCTGGTTAAGGGTCTGGAGACTCGATATCTCAAACAGCTAACCGAACATCTGCAAGCCGAAATCAAGGACCGCGAAAAAACGGACCTCGCCGAAGCGAAGCTGAAGATTCTTGAAATTGCTAAATCGGTAGGAATGCCCGTAGAGCAGCTTATGCGCGGCTTTGATGATCGCGGCATGCCACGCAAGCCATACAAGGCCACAAAGCCTTCTGAAGTGCTGTATTGCGATCCTAATACCACTCGCACATGGAGCGGGCGGGGCATGAAGCCAACTTGGCTAAAAATGCTGGTGGACCAGGGCCACACCCTGGAAAGTCTTTCCAAACCCGTTGCATAAGCCGCCTAAAAAAAATCCCCGGACCTGTCCGGGGGGTTAGCTGGCTGGCTAAGTAATCGTTACCTTGCCTTTCCGCTTCTTTCCGCATCTATCAAATCCCTTCCTAAGATGCGCTTCATTTCTTTTCTGTCCACCTGCTTAACCCTGTAAGTTACGATTGAAACCGGTATCGGCTTCCGTTCTTTGTCTGGTTCGGTTTTCATGAATAGAAAAGCCAGCACGCGGCTGGCTTAAAAGATAGAAATTCTAGGTTAGCCGAATGTATACGTTAATCACCTTCATTTGTCTACATGGCCGCATGTTTTTTTTCAAACTTATCTTGCTGAAGCTTCTGCCATTTCCTGAATATTAAATTGTGTGCTTGCGTCAGCAAAACGTAGTAACGGGAACGATTAACGCCCAGCAATCTAGCATTCTCGGCACCGCCGCGTTTCTTTTCGATTACCTTGCCATTTACGATTGCCCGGTTGAGGTGGTGCATCACAAATGCTTGCCGCTGTTTCACTGGAAGAGAAACCACCAAAGCTTCAAATTCCAATACGTCTAACACGTTAATTGGTGCTGGTTTATACAGCTTGGTTTCCAAATCGCCACGCATTGGCACGTATAAACGCCCCAGCACCGAACCAAACGACACCGGCAAATAGTCCTTATTGCGGCCCCAGCGTAACCAGTCGCCGATTTCCCTGGACAGGATTTTTTCAACCTGTTTGATTCCTAAATTTTCCGAGTCCACCGGCATACTGTGTTAGCCCTCTTGTGCGACTAGGCGCACGGTAAGCACGTTCTTATCGCCGTCAACGTCAAATTCCAGCGCGGCCAGATTAGTTCCGACAAACTTAGATACAGCGTCCATGTCGTCTTTCTCGATAAAGACTTCTTTGACGCCCAATCGTTGCATTAGAACGGAAATTGTTGCTACCGTGAATTTCTCTTTAGCGGCTAATGCTGCCGCCTGCTGTTCAGGACTCATGATTTCCCCAATTAAAACCCCGGCGAACCGGGGCGCTAAGTTTAGCAAGTGCTGTTGTGGATTTCGTCAACGCGTTTCGAAATCGCGTCTACTTGTTCCTTCGTTGCCCCCATGGCTTTTGCTACTACTGCGGCCATTGCATCAGCGATATCCGACGTTTCGCGCGGCTTCTCGGCGCTGCGGTCTTTCAGCAATTTCAGTTGCTGGGCCATAGAATCAGCCGATGCGACCAGAGCGGCTTCGGACAGCTTCGTGACTGGCTCCCCGACTGGCTGCAAGGCCAGTTGCGCCAGCTTTGCACGCTTGACCACTTCAGAGATAACGGCAGGGATTTCGCCGTCCAGAAGCTTACCTGCTTCGCTAAGATCGGTGCTGGTTTCGATTGCATCACCGCCGTACAGACGCAGCAATTTTTCGACGGCTTTCGCATCTGGTGGCAGCACTTCAATCACAGCGTCCAGACGGCCAGGGCGCAGCATGGCCGGGTTGATCGCGTTAAGGTCATTGGTAGTCAACACCACAATGACGTTAGTCGATTTCGTGTCGATGCCATCAATGATATTCAAGATATCATCCATGGCAACACTGCGTTCACCGGCCAAAGCGCGGTCGATGTCTTCGCAGAAGATGACACAGGCCGGGCTTTGGTTCTGCTTTGCAAAGCCGATAGCATGGCTGAGTTCATCGGCGCGGGGGACATAAACATACGTGATGCCGTTGTCTACCGCGATCTTGCTTGCCACAGTTGCAGCGAGCGTTTTGCCGGTCCCGTAGGTGCCGCCCAGCAGAACGCCGCGCTTGATTGGGATACGGTTTGCAATGCAATCTTTAACGCGGCGAATCGGCGTAAACAGGTTGATCCCGATTTGCTTCTGGACGCGTTCAGGGTAGATCACCATGTCTTCCGAAATGGCGCTGGTATCCATGAACTTTGGTTCCGGCATTTGCAATTTGTCGCCGTCATCATCCAAAAAGCGGATTTTGATTGCCTTGCCTTTGTAGATCGAATTGTCTTTCAGGTACGCGCGCACCTCTTCGAAAATGCGTTTGATGATCGCTTCGTCTTTGCGTTTGACGGAAGCCACCAGTTGAAACACGACACGCCCCTCTTTTTGGGAAACGCTGGTTTGCAGCAGCCCCTCAACGCCTGGGAGCGAAAAACTGCCCCATGGGACTTGCTTGGTTTTGTTATAGTCGATTTCAATCGAAATCAGGCGCGGCGGCGAAGGGCCGAACATGCCAGGGGTAGCGGTAGCCGCTGCCCAGCCGAATTTTTTGGTCAAAACTTCATCAATTGCGTTCGCGCCGTCCCATGGAAATACGTCGAACACTTCTTGCAGTTTCACTTCTTCTTCCAGAAACTTTTCCCGGCGCGTCAGCAGTTCTTTTGCGTCCTTGATACTCATCCCTTCCGGCAGAATCATTTTCTCACCGTGATAAACGATCTCTGCAACGTGGGATTTTTCGCCAGCCTGATCCAAAGTCTTAGCCATGATAATTTATAGTCCTATTATAAATTCCAACCGGCATTATTGCCGTATTGGTGCTACTACTAGATACCGATGTAGTTTTTTACCGTTCTAATTGCGGCGTCTGCATCGGTCATAACGACAACCAACCAACCTTCCTTCACTAACATTTCCGCAAACTCTGCTTGTTCTTCCGTAAGCCCTTTCCCTGGTTTCTTGAATTCGATTGCTAGGCCAATGAACCCGCAACGGGCTACCGGAAACAAGATATCTAGCACGCCCTTTCTAAGCCCTTCTGCGATCATCATCGCGGCTACTTTGAAGGTACGCTTACCGGCGTTTGGTACAGCAAACATCAATTTCAATTCCGGGTATCGGATTTCCAACAGGCGAATTTCTTTAAAGAAGTTCGCCTGAATTCTGTGTTCCGAAAGTTCAAGCTGCTTCAATCAGAGCCACCGCAAGAGCCGCCCGAATCCGAAGAACTGGAAGAACTGCCCGAATCTGAACCGCCGCCAGAACTGGAATCAGACCCGCTAGAACACCCGTACGAAGACGCTTTCGAACTTTCTGATATCGTGGAAAGCATCGCCTGGACGTTGTGCGCCTGGGAAGCTTCAACCGCTGCATCATCACGGCGGCTGTAGTACGTCTTATCAATCGCAGTGTTCATTTGGCTGGGCGCGGTGCTAGGCGGGCGGCGTTCAACGTGGAACGAAGTCACGTTGGAACGCGCCCGGTTCTTCGCTTCTGCCGACAAGCCCGACATATCTTTCAAATGCTGGGCATATTCAATGCGGCGCTTGGCTTCCTGGCGGGCATGTTCGCGCTGACGCTTGATGCCTTCCATGCGGTCACGCTCGGCCTGTTTCGCTTCCGCTTCTTCGCGGCGGCGGCGCATAGCTGCAAACGGGTTCAGGAAGTCTAGGAAGCTCACGCTTGCACCTCTTGAAAGTCATCATTCATGGCCTGTTCTTCTGCCACGCTGGCCGCGATATCAGAAATTGCGTGTTCCCCGCCTACGTGCGCCGAATCCTTTTTGGTTGTGCCTGGGTCGAAATTGGTTTTTGGAATTCCTCCCATAGCGCGCAGTTCGTCCAGGCTTTTACCGGTCAAATCGTGCATGCGAATCAAAATGTTGGGCGTAATGGCGGCGACCTTGGAGCGAATTTTGCAAATCGATGGCGCACCAATATTCAAGGCAGCGGCCAAAGCACGGTCGTTCTTTAAATCGAGCAAGTCCGTAACTTCATCGATCAAAGCCGCAGGATTGTAAGACTTCAGTTCAAGCAATTTCTGTTCATTCATTTTCATCATCCCTCATGTCGAGCGCTTCCCGCGCAAATTTAACTTGTATCGGCGTCAGCTTGTTATCGCCTGCTGAGTACCGTTCCATGATCACCTTTGCCCACCGCTTGCTATCCCTGCCGGGGCTGGCCTGGATATTCCCAACCGACTTAATTTGTTGCATCAATTCTGCTGCTTTTTCCTTGGAAATTGTTGCCTTTGGTGGGGCAGGCAAAGCAATTTTCGGCGCTTCAATCGGGGGCCATTCCTGCTTGGCAAGTTCTAAAGCTAGTGCGGCCTCCCATCGTGTTTTTATTTGGGAATAACTTTGACTGGCAAGTTCAAATGCTGTAACGCGCACAGAAGCCCAAAATATCGCCGGATGGCTCCACGTACCAATCTCACCCCGTTCGCGGCTTCTAGACCCCTCCACGGCCTCGTAATAGGCATTCAAAGGATTAACATCAGGCCGACAAAGCTTTAGAAATTCTGGAAGGGTTGGGGGCCATGCTAAATTCTGCATTTTTGTTGCCCCTCGCCTAAATTCCAATTCAGAAATATCAGCTAGCGACTTCAACCAAACATCTTGCATTTTGGAAGCATTACGCTTTACTTCTTCTGAATCTTTGCCTGCTAGAATTCCGCCCCATTGGTCAGTAAACTTCTTCCCCCACAGGAACGACATTCGTTCGAACAGTGCTTCAATCCCCTTCGCCGATATCGTCCGGGCGGATGTCGATGAATTCGTCGTCATTATTTCGCCCCGTTAATGCAGAAATGAAATCAGCCGATTGCGATCCCTGTTTCCGTCCTACCGCTGCCCATTCGTCCAGATAATGCTTGTTCGGGCCAAGAAACGTTGACGCTTGCTTGATGAATTGCGGTTCGATCTTCATCGCTTCGCAGTAGTTCCGATAGCGCTTTGTCCCGTAAGCAATTTCCAAAACTGTCGCGCCTTCGTTCATCCTGGCTTGCCATGCCTTTGCTGCCTGCGTCTTGTTTGCCCCTGGCCGTTTCGGATATGCCCGCCAGAAATTTTCAAAATTGCGATCCAGGTTTTTTTGGATCGCCGTTGCATTTGTTTTTGAATCAGGTATCAGTGAATCAGGAATCAATGAATCAGGAATCAGTGAATCAGAGCGTTTTACCACCGGTAACGAACGGGTATCTAACGTTGGTTTAACCGTTAAATTTTTCGGTCGCTTTAAAATCAATGACTTAGAATCGCACGGCGGCAAAACGCTTTCTTTTTCTGTGTGATGTGGCCTTTGATGTTTCCTAAACTCATTTACTTGGATTAGTCTTTTGCCTTCAACTTCGTACCTTTTTATGAACCCTTTTTCCTGAAGTTCATATAAAAGTTCGTCTTCTTTTATGTCCTTTCTATAAGAATTTTGCCTGTAGGGAAAAGCTGCAACCCCAATTTTTTCCGGTCGATCTTCCAATCTGCCTTCCTTGTCGGCAAGACACCACAAGCAACAGAACAGAATCGACAACAGCGGGTCAGCATTCCCAAGGATTTCATTGTTGAAAAGCCCTGGCTTTATGTTCCTGGCGCGCATTTTTTACCTATCTTTGTTCACCACCAAATATCCATTTTCGATCAACGCTATCAACGTCAACGCGATGTGTTCATATTCAAAATCGTACCGCTGTTGCTTAGTCATGCTGCCCTGATCCAGTTCAGCATGACAGCCGCATTTCCCGAAATCGGGGCCGCACAAAGCCATGATCGCCGCGTCACTGGCTTTCAATCCCCTGCCTTTTCCAAATCGCAATTGATTGCTATGGGCGGCCTGAGTCCTGCCAGCTATTCCGCAGTGAACACAGTTCAGCAGCCGAACAGCAGCAAGTAGTTTTTCGTTTCGGAATGTCATTACATAGGCTTACGCCGCCTTCGGATTCCTCATCACGCAACGATCACAGATGTGTTCGCACTTGGAATACTGGCCGACAGAACGGCGCGTTTTGCAGGTCAAGCAAGTACGCTGTTTGAAGTTAAGCGAAGTCACTTTCTGAGTGCGATACTTCGCTATTTCGGTTGGGTCCAGGGCCATAGACATTAGGCCACCTCTTGCGCGTGGTTGTCCGTTTCCTGGGCGTGCTGGGGGGCTGGCTTCTTCTTCAAATTGCAAGGCAACGCCGCGCAATACAGGCCACGAAAGTCGATTTTGTAGCTTTGATTGATGGTCTTACTGCCGTGGATGTCCACGACATGACGCGGTTTCAGGGTTTCCAGTAC
Source organism: Pseudomonadota bacterium (assembly GCA_040386235.1). Taxonomy (GTDB): domain Bacteria; phylum Pseudomonadota; class Alphaproteobacteria; order Micavibrionales; family Micavibrionaceae; genus JAZKGA01. The sequence goes on along the minus strand of JAZKGA010000003.1, from coordinate 19,684 downwards.
TACGCATTCCTGCCCGTTCATGTGTTCGAACGGTTCCGGCAAGTCCTTGAGAATCGCTATTTCGTCTTTCGTGAAAGTTGCATCTTCCATGCTGACCTCCCCTTTCTGTTGCTAAACGGTTGTCGTTGTTGTCTGAAAGTTTTGTAAGACGATGACTACACAGTCTGCACTCGGCGCAGCTTTGCCGAAGTGGTCCGGGTCAAGCTCATAACGACTGATTTGCCCCGGAAATGCATTTTCTATAGTGATGCAGTGTTCAGGCCGGATGCGTCCGGCGCGCAGTTGCACACCCAGCGCCTGGGCTGAAATCCCTATCACATCAGCCAGTTTGCGTTGATTTCCCGCAAGGTCTAGCGCTTTCTGAATTGCACTTTGCATGCACACAGACTAAACTTAAAACTTAGCGAATTCAAGTAAAAACTAGTTTTTTTTAACAACGTTTCCAACGGAAAATATGATGCCTGACGATAGAATTGGCGAGCGGCTACGGATATTGCTTGAAATCAACCATGCGACAATGCCAGCCCTGGCCCGGCATTGTCAGGTTCACTATCAGTCTGTCTACAACTGGGTTATGTGTGTTTCTGAACCCCGGACGAAAAACAAAAAAGCTATCGCTGAGTTCTTCAAGATCACCCCGCAGGAACTGGAATTCGCACCTATCCTGTCGCTTACTAGAGTAGTCCCGCAGGAAAAATTGTTGGAATCGATGGATGTTGCTATGGTGCGACATGCCGCCGAATTGATGCTAAACAAAGAACTTGCTGCACTACCCCCGCGCAGCCAGGAGTTCAAAGACGGGCTTCTTGACGCGTTGATACATGCCATATCGGGCCTAAATCCTTCCTGCCCGTTTGAGCTTGGGACATGCCAAGCAGACGCTTACGGCGCTGGGGTTTTATTTCTAAAAACATCAAAGACACTACATAGAGTTCCCAAATAGAAAGCGAAGCGTGTAGCAGCGCTTTCACTTCTAAACAGAAATTGCCGCTCCGTTACCAAACGGAAGCGGCTTTTTTTCGTTCAAAATTTACTTGAATCTCCTAAGTTTAGAGTTTATATTCCCTATTCCAAATCGCAGTTTGTAGATTAATGTATGAAAATTTCGAAATACCAACTTAGGGGATTTCATGAAATTGCTTTTGCAAAACCCAATCCATTACACGCTTGCTCCTGGCTGGAAATATGTTCCGGCCAATAAAACCGACATCCGCGAAACGTTCAGGAAGGAACGGGAACGGCTGGCGGCTCAGAACATTAAACTCATAACCATAAGGGAGTTCAAAGCACAATGACCAATCAATTAGTTGGCATCCAACAGGAATCCGGGGCGCTTGCGCTGACAGAAAACGAATTCATGGATGTACTGAAATCGAGTCTGTACCCTGGCGCAAGTGAACCCAGTATCAAAATGGTCATCGCATATTGCAAAGCCGCCAATCTGGACCCCATGCAAAAACCGGTTCATATCGTACCGATGTGGGACAAGAACAGCCGCCAAATGCGTGACGTAGTTATGCCCGGTATCGGCCTGTATCGGACCCAAGCAGCCCGTAGCAATGCCTTGGCAGGTATTGGCAAACCTGTCTTTGGCGAGTCGGTAACGTTTGAATTGGACGGCCAGAAATTTACCGTTCCAGAGTCGTGCGAAGTTACCGTAAAGCGGTTGATGCCAAATGGCAGCATTGCCGAATATACGGCGGAAGAGTTCTGGATTGAGAACTACGCCACGGCGGGGAAGGATTCGCTAGCGCCAAACACGATGTGGAAAAAACGGCCACGCGGGCAGTTAGGAAAATGCGCGCAGGCCCAAGCGTTGCGCATGGCGTTTCCCGAAATGGTTGGCAGCGCGCCGACTGCTGACGAAATGGAAGGCAAGCAGCTAGAAGCGAATGAAATCGACATAACGCCGCGTCCGCAACGGGAAAATCCTGTGGCAATAGCACAGCAAACCGTAGCAACTGAAGACGCCGAGGAACGCGAACAACTGATAGCGGATTTGGATGCGGTTGCCGATTTGGGTAGCGAATCTTTGAAAATCGCATGGAACGCGCTGACCCCAGCCATGCGGAAGTTGCACGGCGGCTTGTCCGTGGCTACTAAAGAACGCGCCGCAAAAGCTGATGCATTCTTGAGTACGCCGGAATGAGTGAACAGGGTTCGGAAGGATGGTTTCTGGAGCGCGCGGGCTGCGCTACCGCTAGCCGGTTTGCCGACATCATTTCAGTAAGCAAGCGTGACGGCTCACCGCTAAAAGCCAGGACTGACTATGTATGGACCCTGGCAACGGAACGCATTTATGCGGAACCAACAGAAGCAATAAGCGCAAGGTCGCTGGAATGGGGCAAGGCGCTTGAACCGTTCGCTGCGAACGCTTATGAAGTTATAACGGGCGAAATTTTGATCCCGACTGGCTTTGTTCTGCATCCGTCTATCGCCTACTGCGGGGGATCGCCGGACGGTTTGATAGGAAGGAATGGGGGCATTGAAATCAAATGCCCCAAAGATAAACGCGTTCATATGCAGACATGGTGCAACGGCATGTCACCGGACCATTTGCCACAAGTCCAGGGAAACATTTGGGTAAATGAACGGGAATGGTTCGATTTCATTTCATATGATCCGCGTGCGCCGGAACACCTTAGAACCTATGTGCAACGGGTCTATCGTAATGAAATGTATATCAAAGCACTTGAAAGCCATGTAGTGGAATTTTTGGAAGAAGTAGACAAATTGGTAGGGGCCATAAATGGAAAAGAAGACGGAAATTTACGCGGAGCATGTGCAGCCGATGATTGAACGCCTAACCCGTATTTGCGAAGCGTATGGCCTTCCTATGCTTGTCGCTGTGTGTCTGGAGAATAAAGAAGTTGGCGACGACAAAATGGAAATGACTATTGCTGGTTCTTCCAACCTGGATCAGGAAATCATGCCGCCCGAACCGATGGTTTTGGCTGCAACCCTGATTCGCATTCCTGGATTCAAGATCGTCCCAGTTCAATATGAAGAGGTGTATTGATGGTAATCAGTGACGATGACGTACAGAAAGCGTTAGACCGGTTGCGGTTCCAAGCTGGGGCCGCAGCTAAGGCAAAAGCTGAACGTATCTATTTTGAAGAATTTAGGAAGACAGTCAAAGCGAACGTCATGCAAAGGCATCTTGATTTGCCAGTTTCAGCACAAGAAAGGGAGGCGTATAGCAGTGATGAATACAAAAAACACCTTCTGGTTATGCGTGACGCGATAGAAAAAGATGAAGCGTCACGGTGGCAAATGGTAGCCGCACAGGCAGTCATAGAAGCATGGCGCACGGCTTCGGCAAATCAACGTGGGGAAGGGAAAATAGGATAAATATGAAAACAGAATTCATGCTTCTAGCTATCTATCAAAAGCCGTTTCTCACATTTCAGGAAGTATGTGACGCAATTGGAATTTCCCATCAAACGGGCTATAACATGCGTTCCAATAACTCGTTTCCTGTCCCAATTTTGGAAAAGCCTATAAGGGCTAGCATCCAAGATGTAGCGGAATACATTGATCAACAACGCGAGATTGCCAAAGAAAAGGTAAAGAAATGAAACCAATTGAAGCTGGCTGGAAAGAATACCAAAGCGCCGTAGTCTGCAAGCAAGAAGTAACGAAATCTGAAATGGGTCTAGCTAAGATTTCGTATTACGCTGGCGCGATTTCCTTGTATTCGTTAGTGATGACGAAAGCCAAAGATGCGGAATTCGGCACAGGCGATGGGGAAGACCTGTTGAAAGAAATTGAGAAGGAACAATTGGAATTTACCGTTGACGTTCTGCTGAACGCCATCAAACACCGGGAGTCAACCAAGGAGGGTTCTTAATGAAAGTGGAAATAATTGACATCACCGATAAGTCTGGTTCGATGTCTGGTTTACGCAACGATGTCATCGGCGGCTTTAACGTCATTCTGCACGATCAGAAGCAAGTGGACGGCGAAGCACGGCTGACGCATGTGCAGTTTGATGACAGGTACGAACTGAACTATCAGGCGAAAAACATCCTAGAAGTGCAGCCGCTTACGACAGAAACATACGTTCCGCGCGGTAGCACCGCCCTGTTAGATGCCATTGGCCGCACCCTGAACGAACAAGGCGAACGCATTGCAAAAGAGGGCTGGGCGGACTCGGTTATCGTCTGTATCCGCACCGATGGGCAAGAGAATTGCAGCCGCGAATATACGCAAGCGCAGATCAAAACCATGATTGAACATGCGCAGAAACACGGCTGGACGTTCATTTTCGCGGCGGCAAATCAGGACGCATTTGCGGCTGCGAGTAACTACGGTATTGATAGTAAGTACACCACCGCGTTTGCCGCAACGTCTTCTGGCGTAGCACAATCGTATGCTGTTGTCGGCCAATCTTTGCGAGAACTACGCGCCGCGCCTACTGTTAAAAGTTAACTCGTCTGGCCGTCTATTCCCTATTGACACAGTGCATTTTTTCTAATAATGTCGCTGTGCAAGCATGGATAGACGGCCTTTTCATTGATTAATCTCAAGTGTTCGGAGGATTTTTTATGTTGAATCACGGTCATAACGTTGGCGTTTCGCGCCCCATATCTTCAGCCTGGACCGAAGATGAATGGGACTTAATCGGTAAAGAATTCATGCGGTTGCATCCAAAATGGCAGACCACCGTTTTCACCCTGGAAGACGTTGAAGACGTTATGGAATCCGTTATCCCACAGGGGAAACATCGGAGTTTTGCGACATTGGACGATGTGCTTAAACCGCTCTTTGACGCTTTTCATCGGCTTCAAAAGGGCGGCTACAAAACAAACAAAGTTACTACTTCGGAGGCAAATAATTTGGGTAAGCGAATTAAGTGGACCCCCGAAGAATGGGCGAATGTTGTATTACAATTCAATTTGGATCACCCCGGCGCTTTTGAGCAAAGGCTAGCAAAAGTTAGTCTTCGGGATGTAAATGAAGCGTCCGATATTCTCCCGCTCGCACGACATCGCAAGTTTTTCCACGTATCGGAATTCCGTGATACGGCTCTGAAATTTTGGGATGAAATTTCCCCTGAAGTCCGTTTGAAAGATGGGCAAACGCGCGCTGTTAAAGAGTTTGCGAACGGCGTCATAGTTGAACCCCAGCCTATGAAGTCCGATGCTAACAGCGCACTTGCAACCGCAATGCACAAGGCTTTCCAGGCACCTGAAAAGGTTGAACCCGTTGTTGTAACCACAGAGAACCGACGCAAGAAGTCGGTTCACTGGGAAGAAGCCGAATGGTTAAAAGTCTGTATGGAAATGCGACGACAGAACCCGCACACCAACTATCTGACCTCTAGTTTCTCCAAAATCGATTTGGCGGCGATGCGGGCCGCACAGGGCGAAGTTTTGCCATTGGAGCGGCGCAAAGCATTGAAGCAACCTGGGGGCTTGCAGGGGCCGCTGTGCAAGACTTTCCGCATCATCAAGGGCATGCTGGAAGAAGCGAAACAAAAGGAAACAGTTCACGCGGAAGCACCGGATACGGACATCGCACCATCGGTTAACGCTACTATTCAGACTGCCCAAGAGACTGAAAAACCGGCCCCGGTTCCCGTCGCGGTTGCCGAAAAAGTGCCAACCTTGGCACCAGAACCGGCCCCAGTTTTGGAAGTTGAACAGATCGCAGAAGTAGCAGAAGCACCTATCCGCGCACTGTTCCAGCAAGCGGCAAAGCAAGAAATCACCCATCAAGTACAGGGTAATGACTTCCTGCAAAAGATGCTTAAAGCAGCTATGCCGATGGCCGATGTCATGGTTGACGAATTGGCCTTGCGGCTGGCCCCGCGCATCGTCCCCGGCCTGATTTCGCAAATGCTTCCTGAACTGACCAAAGCCATGTTCCCCATGCTTGAAGCGGCAATAGCGGACCTGAAACGCGCAGCAATGCCTATCTACGTCCCCAGTGTTCAGCAGCCAGCACCAGCACCGTTTACGCATCCGGCGCATGTAGAAGCACCGGCAACGGCCCCAGCAGCGGCCCCTTTCGCGTTGCAGGAAGTGTATAAGATTCCTGTTGTCAAGACGGTTAAAAAACCGTTGATTGCCATGCTTGGCCCAATTGGCAATCAGATTTCCGAACTGGAAGCTGCCTTCCCGGAATTCTCCTTTGTGTTCATTCAGAACGGCCACGGCATCAAGGAAGCGGGTGCGAAGGCGGAAGTGTTCATAGCGTCTAACAAGTACCTGAACGGGGCCAACCGGCAGAACATCAAGAAGTATATTACGAAGGAAAAGCTGCGCTTTGTTGACGGCGGCATGACCACCTACAAGCACCTTATCAACGCCTGGAAAGCGGAACATTTCAATCAATTTCAATAGGAACGAATGACATTCCAATTTAAATCTATCTATGACAATGTAGCCCTTGGACTTCATGGGCTACAACTGGACTCCATCCCATTCGGGCCAATTTTGGTCAAGATCAGGTTACGCGAAGGCGAAATTTCTTCGTATCATGTAGCGGATTCGCGTGTCATTCTGCCCTTCTTCTTCAGTAACGAGGGCAAGGAAGAATTGCCTAATGTGATACGTCGGGAGTTGCTGAAAGAGGACGAAAATTTCTGTATCGTTCTGGCGCACGAAGCCAGGGTAAAGACCTCACCAGACGCACCAGAAGGTGGCAACGCGGCGCTTAAGATGCGCGGACTACAGACGGACCCGGAAGCGCGCGATGTGGTCTTTGTGGCCCTGCATCATCGCTCAGAAGGCCAGCGCGCGGGCATGCTTCCGATTGGAACAGATCGCAAGATTTCATATGCGCCGATGCTAGAAGAAACGCCAGAAATCACCCATGTGGATGTCGGGGCAATAGACCCCTGAAGCACCAACAGGCCCGGCTAGACCGGGCTTTTTTACGCCTGTGCTAGCTGCGATCTACTTGGGCCTAACGTGCTTGTGTGGTGTTTTGGTGGTGGCCGGACAGCCTGGGCAGACGAAGAAGTATTAGGCATTTCTAGATGGAACTGCTACACTACTGCTACGGAAAACGCATACAGCCTTTAGGTACAGTCTCCGAGATACAAAAGTCGATTGTAATACAGATGGTTTTTGATGTACAGTAAGCACTTGATTTGATTGATTTTCTCTTTGAAAACAACGGCTTACTGTGATTTGGAAACTACTTGTATTTACTACAATTTACCCTGATTTCAGCCTAAACTGCTACGCATTTGCTACAGACGGCCCCCACGAAAGGAAAAGAAAATGGCATCGATCATCCCAGTTGGCGACAAATTCCGCGCTCAAGTACGCCGCGCAGGCCATCCCGTACAGACGAAGACGCATGACACGCTGAAGGAAGCGGAAGTGTGGGCGCGCGCAATTGAAACGGCCATCGATTCGGGGAAGAAAGTTGGCATTCACGGTAAGACCGGCGTCACCTTGGCACAAGCCATTGACCGCTACTTAGAAGAGAACCCAAACAAGAGCAAGACCGCAGTCGATATCATTGGCTACCTGAAGAAGGGAATGGGCAAGATTGACATTAGTAAGATGACCGATTCGGATATCGTTACTTACATTCAGAAGAAGAACTTCGGTCCTATGTCCGGGTCCATGCATTTTTCTTTCTTGGGTTCTGTCCTGAAGATGGCAAAAGTTGGTTGGAAATACCATGTGCCGGAAATCTTGGAAGAAGCACGGGACCGTCTTGCCATCCTGGGCCTGATCGGATCGTCACAGGAACGGGAACGCCGCCCGACTGCAACCGAAATCGAGAAACTTCTGGCGTTTGACTTTCCGACACCTATTCCTATGAAGGACATCATTCGCTTTGCAATGTCGTCGGCAATGCGCCAAGCCGAAATCACGCGCATCAAACATGCGACGTTCAACGAACAGGAAGCAACGGTTGTTATTACGGATCGTAAGCACCCGAAAAAGAAGAAGGGCAACCATAAGACTGTTCCACTCATCCCGGAATCGGTTGAAATCATCAAACGCCAAACAAAGGTTGACGGCGACGACAACATTTTCCCTTTTAGAGCGCAGACTATCGGAATGTATTTTACGAACGCATGCAAAGCGCTTGGCATCGTTGACCTTCGCTTTCATGACTTGCGCCATGAAGGAACTAGCCGCCTTTTCGAAATGGGCTATCAGATTCATGAAGTCGCAATGTTTACGGGTCATGAAGATTGGAAGATGTTGCGCCGCTACACGCAATTAGAAGCTAAGAACTTGCGAAAAATTGAAGCACCAAAACAAGAAATGAAGGAGGAAGTAAAACCGGAAATGGAAGGAATGGTAATGGACGCTGCAACGCTGGAACAGTTCAAAATGTTCCAAGCAATGCAAGCGATGATGAAAGCGCAGGCAAAAGCCGCTTAATGAGAAGGGGAAGTAATGAAGAAGATGTTTGACCGGTTTACGTGGGATGAAAGATTTTGGCTGGGCTACTGGCCCAGCGCAATTTTATTGGTTGTTCAAATTGGTTTTGCAACGCTTAACATTTTAGACCCAGTAAAGATCACATGGCTTTACAACGCCGGGCTTGCTGGAAACGCTTTTGGTATAACTTGGAGTTTAAAAGGTTTATATCAGGCATACATCTATCGGAAAGGCATGAAACTGATACACCACAACTTCAAAGTTGGCGTTGCGTCCATAATTGAAGACCACAGGGGTGAATTAGAAGAAATGATGGTGCGTAGCAGGAAGCGAATCAACGACGGCAACGAAGACCCAAAAATTGTATTGACTGAGTTAGCACGCGAAACCGAAAGTTTTATCAATCAGGAATTGGAACGCCGTAGTAGCCTTGCTGACGAATCCAAGATTGACAAGCCCTAGCGATTTCGGCTACTTCGTCGGCGCGCTTGGCCTCACTGAAAAGATCGTTTGTAATCGTTTCAGGAAGTGAGACTGTTCCGGTAGTGTCTGCATCGCCGCTGCTGTTGCTTGTGGTTTCGGAAGCGGCGGCAGCGGGACTATTACAGATGCTTCGCGGCACGCGCAACCCGCCAGCACGCCGAACAGCAAGCAAATCGGCATCATGCTTTTCTTTAACCTCATTCAACGCCCTTTCATAGTCTTCCGAAACTTTGATCGTGGTTTCTTCCTGCGCCTTCCTGGCCGCGTCCATGGCTTCCAAGTGACTTAGTAACGCCCCCTGCTGGTCTGCCAAAACCTTCGCTTTGGAAGCGTCCCAATCGCCTTGTATGCCCTTCGCGCCTTGATGATGCCCGAATGCATAGACCGCGATCACAAACGCCGCCATGCCCCCATATTTCAACAGCAACGGTAACGGCAGCGGGATCATTAAGAATCCCCCGCTTTCGGACTCTGCGAAATCAGACGCCCTACAATCCCAGCGACGAAAACAACGCCAGTTAGGATTGCCATGTAGGTAGGCGGGAAATTCTCTTTAAGTTGGCTGTACAGTGTTGCGTAAGTGGTGCTGATGGCAATGCCGATTACATTGGCCTGGACGCTTAGAAAACGCAAGCAGCCGCGCCATTCATCAATGAGCTTCATACCAATCCTTTCAAAAACAAATCCTTCTCGGCTTGCCTGCGTTTGACAAGGCCATTACTAATAACGCTGCCAGCGAATCGCCATTTAGGAAATTCGTTTGCGCATCCGATGTAATCTTTCTTGTTAAGCAGCTTTCGCAACGTGGACTTGAAGAAATTGCCGGTCCCAAGGTTGAACACAAAACTAACCAGGGCATCAAACTGAAATTGGTTAATTGGAACCGTCACCAGCCGGTTTACCGATGCTTCCGATTCCGCTACATCCTCCTTAAGCCATTGTTCGGCTTGTTCCAATGTGCATGTATCTCCCATCTTTACGCGCTTGATATGCCCGTATCCGATAGTAGGAATCCCCGCTTGATCAAGATAAGCTTTTAACTGACATCCTTCGAAATGCTTGATCAGGTTCAGCCCGATTTCAGAAAGGTTCATTTAGTTTTTTCCCGCTCCAAAGACTGAATGCGCAACGTCATTATTTCGTCATTCTTCCTTGAATCGTAACCGTCCCTGATCACCAAATCTAATTTCGAGTCTCGGTCAATATTCCGACGTTCCAACTTTTCAATTTGAACGATAAGTTGGTCAAGCTTATTGCTTTGCGCTGCAACGTTCCATAAAACCGATGCCAGAAGAAGGAACGAGCCGCCCGCGCTAGAAATAAGCCACGTAAGAGGAATCTTGTTATCGAACACCAAACGCCGCCGTTCCTCCGTCATGATCAGCCGCCCATGTCCAGGCTGTTGATGGTAAAGGGAAGAATTGCTGTCATAGAAGCCATCAAACTGATGATGGTGTTATAGAACGTTTCGCCCTCACCAGTTCCCACACCGTAATCACCGCCTTCCAAATTCGCCCATACCGCAGGGGAACCGATTGCGCTATCCATTGAATTTTTCAAACGGACAAGCGTTGCAGTGTCAACCAGCATGGAATTAATAGTTTCGGCTGTCATCTTGCCGAAGATGGTTGTGTTGCTGTAAGTAATGCGGCTCATTTCACAGACTCCCTCAAAAGTAAAGCACCAATAATATCGCCCTTAGCCATCAAGGCATCGGCGCGACGGTCAATCAATCCGACATATTCCAAATACGATTGTTCCGGGGTATCTGGGGGGTATACGGGCGGTTGCGGCGGTGCAGGCGGAATGAATTGCCCATTGACGTATTGATCACCAATGTTTCCGCCGTTGGTTGCGTCAACTAGGTTGGGAATAAAGTTCAGATCAGGAACTTCTAAAACGTTCACAACAAAGCCATTTTCGATTAGTGCAGCACGCATATCATTTCCCTTATAGACGTTGAACGCGGCATTTACCCGCGCCGCCGACATTACCAGCGCCGGAATTGGAGCCGTTCAAGGACGCACCACCGCCACCAGCACCACCGCCAGGAACGGAACCGGCAGCGCCCGCGCCGGGCGTTGTGTTGTGACCGCCGCCGCCGCCGCCGCCATTACCACCGAATTGCAAGTTTGCTGCACTGGTGCTGCCAGCTACACCCGCCGCACCGCCAGCACCACCACCGCCTGCAACATAGAACCCTCCCCTGCCGCCATTTGCACCAGCCTGGGCAACATCAGCATTCGTAATCCCACCGCCTCCGCCGCCACCGGCACCGCCTTTCAAAGAACTGCCGCCGATGCTCCCAAGAGCGTTAGAATCAACGCCCCCACCACCAGCACCACCATTTTCTGCCAGCCCCCCAGCGGTGCCATTTGTTTTTGCCGCACCACCACCGCCGCTAGTATTGTTTTCAAAACCAGCCGCAGTAGAACCGTATGCGTTATTTTGCGAAGGATTCCCGCCCGTTCCCGTATTCCCGGCGCTTCCTACGCCACCACCGCCGCCGCCGATAGTTGTGCTAGTACCGCCGCCAGCGCCACCAGCCCCGCCAAAAGCGCTTAGGAATGTGCCAAATGTCGTTGTGCCACCGGTTCCCCCTGCGTTGCCATTAGTTGTGTCAACAGTTACAGCAGCCCCAGCCGTACCGCCCGATGCAATCGTTACCGTAACAACCTGAGCCGCCGTTAGAAAGATTACTGCCCATGCATAAGCACCACCACCACCAGCACCGCCGCCAGCGCGGGTATTCGCTGCGGCACCACGTCGGCCAGAACCAGAACCACCGCCACCTCCCCACAATTCAACCAGATACCAGCCGTCAAGATCGGCAGTGTAGGTGCCGGAAATCAGGAATACCGTGTAGCCAACCCAAAGCGCATTTGTTCCATCCGTATAAAGTCCGCTTCCATTCTTCCCTGCTTGTCCTGGAAGTGCCGTATTAAACGCAGCATTCTGTACAAACGCCGTGCTTGCAATCTGGTTTGTACTGGTCCCGGTCGCTGCGGTAGGAACAGTTGAAGTCGCATCAATGGCAGAACCGATAATGGTTCCGGTATTGAATGACGAAGTGTTGATAGTCGCGCCAGTGATGGTCAGCCCGGCACCAATGGAAATCAACGCGGTAAGCGATGTGATGTCGTTATTGACGCCGTTCTTTGCTGCGTTTGAATTGACGTTAGAAGCGATGGCGTTAAGGTCTGTCATGACCTGTCCGCCGTCCGCCGTATTGCCGTTTAGAAGCTGGACCGGCAAAGGAAGTGTAACGATTGCCATAGAATTCCTTTAGCTCATAAAAAAACCCGCCGAAGCGGGTTGGGTGTTGGCCGTTATGGTTTAGGAGGCGGCGGAATTAAAAGTTGTCCGAAGCGATTGTAAAGATTAGCAGCACTCCAGATGCCCGCTGCTGCGCCTGGATTGGCATATGCGGTTCCACCCAAAAGCCCGTATGCAAGATTCCTTTCGCCCGTTCCAGACGATCCCGGTTCCTTAATCAGTTGACCAATGCGGGCAAGATCACCCAAGCCGCCGCCGTTCCCTTTAGCTTGGCGGGTCTTGCCTGCTTTATCTCTTGTCACTTGTCCAAGCAATGCGGGGCCGCTAATATCGCCAAGGGTACTTTTTGCAACTAGTGGTTCTAGTGTTTTTGCTTTGGCGTACTGAGTCCGCGCGGTCTTCCATGCTGCCAATTCATGGTTAGGAATCGAATTTTCCAAAGCGTCATGCAGAATTTGTTGAACATCGCCAAGCGCGTTTTTCAAATCCCCATTGCTGGTATTCGTGATTTGCCGTCCAAGTTTGCTGTTCAGCTTTTTAAAGTAAGTTCCATCCATCAAGCCCTTTTCAGAATTTTCACGGATTTCCTTCACATATGCGCTTACCACTTTTCGAACATCACCAGTTTCAAATTTCTTTGCGTCTTTTACTAGGTTCAACAATGAAGTTTGAATGTTCGGTTTAATTTCAACGCCATACTGTTCACCAATTCGGCCAATCTCTTTACCGGATTTAGTAATCGCCTGATCAAATACTTCAGCATTGAGCCGCTTTGCTTTTGGGTCGCCGCCGATTTCCTTTATCAAAGCGCGATTGATTGCCTCTTGACGCGCTTCAGCTTTGGAGCCGGACAACGGGACTTTTTCCAGTGCTTCGCCCATCATTTTTATTACTTTGTTGTTACTAAGCATGTCTGGCCGAATATCGATCCCATATTCTTTTGCCTTCTGCGCCAGCGCCAAAGCATCCTTATCGAAACCAAGCGCTTTACCGGCTAAGTTGCGCGCACCGGTTCCAACTGCACTTCCGGCGCTGCCAACCGCCTTAGCTGCGTTCGCTGCCATGTAGGCTTCTGGACTGTCCTTAATTGCATTTGCTACTTGGGCGGCTTTGGTAGCCACTACAGGGCGCGCAGCTTTGGCACCGGCACCGATAGCACCCAGTTCCCCGCCAAGACCGCCAAGCGCTTCTAAACCGGCGTCTTTGAAGAACTGCCCAAGCCTGCCGGTCATTTCCTGGCCTGCGGCTGTACGTGGTGCGTAGGTCAAATCTTGGGCCAGTTCGCCGCCCTTCTTCTGACCTTGCCGCACGCCCTCTTGCGTTCCCGCTTTTCCGCCTGTCAGGCTTTCATAAACGCCCCTGGCGGCACCAATCGGGGCCGCCAATGCGCCGCTTCCCAAAGTAAGCGCCGTTTCACCAGCGCCTTTCAAGGAGTCCAGGAACCCGCCAGATGGCGCGGGCTGTGGTGGCGGCGGAATTGCCGTCCCTGGCGTGGCTTGTGGGAATTCATTGGGGATTTGGCTTACCGCAGGAATACGCGGCGCGACTACTGCCTGTGGGGTGCTGGTCTGGCCTAACTGGGTTTGCAGAATTTGAAACGCCTGTTCCTGCGTGGCCCCTTCCGGCCCTGTGATTTCATATGTCTTCCCTTGCGGCGAAGTAAATTCAAATGTAGGCATTATTGTTTCACCTTAACTGTCCAGCCATTTTGCAATGGCGTTGCTGCGGCTGGCTTAGTTCCCAAAGTTTCGTTACGGGCCTTATCACGCGCCATTTGCGGAACTTTTTGTGCCATAGCCATTTCTTGCTCCAGAACATTCATGATTGCGTCAAACGCTTTTGGCGAGTCCGCTTTATCAAGCATGTCGCGCGCATGCTGTTTATCGCTGACAGTTGCAACACCTTTAGGGCTAATCGCCCGCGCATATGTATTCACAAAGGTGTTGATAGCAGCACCGAAAGCACGCGTATTAGGATCGCCGGTCTTCTCTTGGAATGCGTTGATTGCTTTATTGACCGGGACAAACGTTGTGCGATAAACCTTTTGCGCCTGATCATGAAGAATCTTGGCCGCATTTTCAGCTTCAAATCCTGCCATAGAAACGTTACCGGCTGTCGTTCCGATAGTCCGCTGTTCAGCAGTGCGCCCGGCCTGATTGGCACGGTTTGCCAGCATTTCTTCAGGTGTTACACTCCCCCCCGCCACTTCTTTCATGATTGCACGTTGGTCTGCCTTATCCAGACGGGGCGGCAAATTTCCGCCCGCACGCTGGACACCAGCCCAATATTTGATTTCCTCCGGCGTCAGCCCACCGCCACCACCGCCAGCGGCTTCCTTGCGGGTATTGGCGTTTTGCTGCGCAATACTCCCCATCATGAACCCAAGCATTCTTTTAGTTTCGTTGGCTTGTTCGGCAATGTCCCTGCGCGCCAAGACAGACTGTTCACGCCATTCCCGTTGCTGCTCAATCGATAGATTCTTATCCTTAGAACGAAGGTCCGCTTCTCGCGCGCGTTCTTCCAGCTTGGCCCGCTCAAGCATAAATTCTTGCTGAAGCTTAATAACCTGGGCTTCCCGCTGTGCCTTCTTATCAAGGAAAGGCGTTAGCTTGTCCAAGATTTGAATACCGGTCTGGGGGTCAGTAATGCCCTGCGCCTTAATAAACTGTGCCGCGTCTTCCAAAGACATCGAATTAGGCGCAGGCATAGGCGGTTGCTGGGGTTCTTGCGGTGGTGGCGGCGGCAACCCTTGTGGCATTTGCTGTTGCTGCGGAAGTTGTGCGCCCCCCATGGTCTGATAAGGCGGGATTGGCGGCTGTTGCTGCGGTCCTGGCGGCGCTGGGGGCGGTCCGCCTGGACCCATAGGCCCGCCCATGATCGGCGGAAGGCCAGGAACGCCGCCAGGGGGCATTTGTGGCGGTCCTTGCGGCGGCATGCCCTGTGGCGGCGGCGGAATGCCTTGCGGGCCTGCCTGTGGCCCTTGCATGGCTCCTGGGGGCGGTCCCTGCATACCTGGGATTGGACCCGGTTGCATTTGGTACGGCACCGGTTGCTGTTCCATCGGTTGTGATTGCTGTCCAGGCGGTGGCGCTTGGACAGGCGGCGGCATTGGGGGCGGCGGCGGAATGCCTTGATTAGTGCGGGCCAAATAATCCAATACGGATTGGTCAACCTGCGGTTGGCGTTCGCGTTGCTTCTTGGCTTGTTCGGATAACTGTTTGGTTTCTTCAAGACGCAACTTTTCCAATGCAATCCGCTGCTTTGCCGCCTCCCTTTCATCCAAGTATTCTTGATATTTTTGTTGCCCGGCGAAAGCCGCGCCGAGATTCCCTAAGAAATTTGCCATATTTAGCCCCAGAAGGAATACTCACCGGAAGAACCATACAAATCACCTAAGCTGCCATAGTTACCACCTGATTTGCTAGTGCCGCCGAACATGCTGCCCCAATCAACATTTTTAGCCGCATTAGCCAGTGGCCCGGCAATCTGTCCGATTGCGTTCTGCGTCTGTTGCTGGTTGTATGCATTTTGATTGAAGCCCTGTGCTTGTGCAGCATTCGCCCCGGTCATATAGTTTTGGCCTTGATTCATTAGATTCCCAAGCCCCGTCAGATATTGACTGTTGTTGTTGTTGAAGTTACCAAGTGCTTGGTTTTGATTCCCATAGATAGCATTCTGCGCATTGTATTGCTGGCTTCCTGCTTGCCCGTACTGACTTGCACCGCTCATGCCCAACTGATTGCCAGCGTTATACAAGCCCGCCAGGGAACCGGAATAGCTGTTATTCAGATTCCCCATGTTGCCAACGTAGTTACCCAATTGGCTTCCCGCATTGCCAACCAAGTTCGAATACTGGCTACTTTGCTGGCCCAGCAAGTTGGCAAGAGAATTGGCATAGTTGGTCCCCAGACCTTGAGAAGCATTCAAAGCGCCCGCTTGGCTGTTGATGCCCTGCGCATAGGTGTTACCAAGCGTATTAGCATATTGGCTACCCATGCCCAATGCCGCATTGCCCGCTGCCGATTGCTGGCCGATGCCCTGGCTGTAGATGTTGGAAATGTTATTGGCATAGGAATTCCCCAAGTTCTGCGCATTTTGATATGCAGCGGATTCTTGATTGATGCCCTGGCCGTACAGATTAGAAAGATTACTTGTGTAAGCATTCCCAATCCCGACACCAGCTTGCGCCAAGTTGGACGCATTCTGATAGCCCTGCTGCAATCCAATAATGTTGTTGGTATAGGCGTTATTCATTCCTTGCGCCGAACCGTATGCACCTTGCGCCGCTGCCAAACCTTGGGTTTGTCGGTTAAGTTGCTGGTTCTGCCAATTCGTATTGAATTCCTGATTGGCATTTGCTTCCACCGCAGCACCAGCAGATGACATTTGAATACCGCGTGCATATTGTGCTGCGCGGGTTTGGTCAACGCTTTTGCTGAACTGTTGATTGTACAAAGCGTTTTGCGGGTCAAACGCAGTATTCAGAACCGAATCCCCAGCACCGTATAACTTACCACTTGCACCCTGCACGTTTCCTTGTTGGCCTAGCTGGTAATTAATTACGTTGTCGGTCTGGTTTGAAACGTTATTGGCATTCTGAAACGCCTGATTCTGCGCATTGGCAACATTACCAGCCTGCCCAAACTGGCTATTGGTCAAAACTCCAGTCGCATTGCGCGCATCAGTGCCATATTTATTCAGGCTGTTCTGCGCATTGGTAACATTGTTTTGTTGGCCCTGCGCCATGCCAACCAAATTGTTCATGTTGCTTTTAGCATCGCCTGCGGAACCGTAAAGCGAATTCATAGTGGAATCGATCATGGGTTTTTGGCCCATCAATCCGCTTCCCAATTCGTTGGCAACATTCCCAGCCGTAGCCCCGGCCTGATTTAACATATTTTGGCCGTACGTGATGCCGGGATAGTTTTGCGAAATACCTTGCATCAGATTTTGATACATCTGATTGGAATTGTTCGCCATGTTGTATTGGTTGCCGCTGGAATTAATGGCGTTGCTCAATCCGCCCATTAACACCTGATTGCCAAGCGTTTGCGAATTGCCTAGTTGTGTGGCGTTGTTGTACAGCGCATTTGCACCAGCATTCGCGGCATTGGCGCTGTTCTGATACGCATTCCCAGCATTAGCAGCACCGGCCATGTATTGATTGGCGTATGGATTATTAAATTGCCCCTGCAAAATCTGCTGGTTCATTGGATTAGTTTGCGCATAATTCGCATCATTCCAATCACCATACTTACCAAATGCGTTATTCCAGGCAAGATCAATCATTGGTTGATTGACAGGCTGATAAACCGGCGCAGAACTCCCGCCAGCCGTCCCCCCGCTACTCTTACCTTTTGTTCCCAAATAGGAACCAACCGCCGTAGCCGCATAACCCCATGGCATAATATTTTCTCCAATAAAAAAAGGCCGCAATTTGCGGCCTCGTATTCCTAGTTATCGATCAAGGGAAATGCAGTTCGTGTAAGTCGTGGATGTCAATATCGCCTGTACGTTCTATGTTATGAATGCAAAGGATCAAGGTATCCGGCGATGTGGTCATGAAAGTGTGCTTGGCCCGCTTCTTAATGAAGACAGACTTAGGACCGACAAATTCGCCCATGTCTTCGCCGTCACACCAAACGCGGGCGGAACCGGTTGCAATGAAACTGGAATGGTCATACTCATGGCTATGTTGCGGCACTACGGTTCCGCTCTTTTTAAACAACGCCGACTTAATGAAAATCCCGTCTGCAAGCTGAAAGTCAACGATTTCTGGCTGCACTACGGCAACCAATTCAATTTCATGCAAGTTCATTCAACCCTCATGCAAACAATTAATGTCATGCGATCATCATCGCCATTATTCATCACTTCATGCTCAACTAAATTATTGAAATACCAGCATTCGCCATCCCGCATAACAACATATTCGTCTTCACACCGATTGATACATTTAGCGTTGCTTTGAAGCGGGATATACAGTTTGCAGTTATAGAACTTGGCGTGCCAATCGCCGTCAATGTGGGGCTTGATGTGACCGCCAGCGGGAATTTTAGTAATCAAAACGCCGCCAAGATGAGTTGCACCCATCTTTCCCATTAAAGCCATAGCGATATTCCGAATTTCTGGAAGTTCCGAAATTACCGGATACCATACCGGGTAGTGCATTTTGTTGAAGTTGCTGTAATCACCGCTTGCTTTTGCTTCCGTATCGTCGTTATAGCGTATCCAGATATCAGACATTGCCGTGTGCGGCGAATCAGATTTCTCTTTACGCTGCTTGTTCTGGTCCCAAAGGTGCGGCTTCTGCTTCAATTGCAATGCAATCTGCGACACGTTAATCCCGTCGCAAACCTTCATAAAATTACGCATTCGTATATCCCAAAGTCTGAATACGGAAGAAGGAATTCTTAATTGAAATGTTTTTAGCATCAAGAACACGGACCGACAGAATCATTTTCTTAAAAACAACCGGATTCACCCATGGGATAGTAAACACTTGGCTATTTGGGATTGCTGAACGCCATTTGAATTGCCCCCACTTAACAGCCCCCCACAGTGGATTAACTTCATACAGTTTGATAGTGGCTGGCGATAAATTATTGTTTCTGTCGTCGTACATGGAAATGTAATAGACAACGCCAATACCAGCCCCGCCAAGCTCAATAGTTGATTCAACAACTGCGCTCATCGTCATCGGCGCACCTTCGATTGCGCCCGACACCAATTCGCATGTCACATCAGTCCCGGCGTCCTGATAAACGCTGCTGGCAAATGGGACTACATCACTAAAGAACAATTTTCCTGGGTTGATATTGCTTGCCAATACAAACTTATTCCCCACCCCTACCGCACAGTGGTAATCAAAACTATGTGGCCCATTCCAGCGCCGGAAAATAAAGTCGTACCAATAATCCTGGGATGTATAAGTGCTGTCCCAAATGGTATTTGGCCCATCAAAACAGACCCTATACACGCCACTGGAATAAGCACCAATCATCCGGGTTGGATTCGTTGCCGTGGAAAATGGCGTGACGATATCCGGCGTTACTCCCTCCCGCGTTTGCAAATATGTGACAGTCGCGCCAAGATTGATCATGCGCGGGCCATCATTAGCAATGAACAGAATACCCATCGGGGTACTTTGAATCGTACGCGGCGAAACGCACCCGACATTATTAGCGATGCGATTCAATGAAAGCGGATTGGTTGTTAGTGCTATATCGCCCGAAATTTGCCAAATGGATGCCGCTTTAAATACGCAAAGCGATTGCAGGACGGACCCGGCAACCTGTCCCATCGGCAAACCGGCAACACCAGTTGTCGCGCTACGGTCATCAATAGTCAGTGATGCAGCAAAACTAGGAGCGCTGATTGCCAAGGTTAGCGAATCAGTAAAATAAACAAGATTGTTGACACCAAAGTATGCCCGCCCAAAGAATTGGGCAACCCAATGCGGCTTTGCAGGCAGTGCATTAGTGGTGGTGTTGCCTGCGCTCCATGCCGGGGCCGCAGGGTTAGTAACATCAAACCAGCCGAAGAAGTTAGCGCCAGCAAATCCGGGA
>JAZKGA010000002.1:0-8379 GCA_040386235.1 Pseudomonadota bacterium | reverse complement strand
TTGAAAGCCCAATTGATTTTGAATTCCGGCGTCAACAGAGTGTGGCACTCAATGCGGCGGGCAGCCTTCCGGCGCTGTTCGCGCGGGTGTTCAACGTTGATGATGTGATCGATGCGTATTGCACCGAAAACGTACTGTCGGTCCCGCTGGACATTGGCGGTGTAACGTTGGCCCCCCATTCGGTTTGGGTGTGCGTATCGGGTGGCGCTGCCGACGATATCGCCCAGGCCATTTGGGTCAAGAAGTCGCTTGGGTGCAACTACAACGGCGCGAACACCGCAACCGTGTACGACACTGAAGGCTATGAAATCCCATACCCTGAATATACGGTGTCCTGGGAGACTGCCACGCCGACCCCCGTACTGTTCGCGCTGTCCATCGCCGATTCACCTTACCTGCCCGCTGACGCCGTGGCACTGATCAAGGCCGCGATCATTGACTCCTTCAGCGGTGGTGACAACGGGCCAGCCGCGCGCATCGGCGGTGCCCTGTACGCCAGCCGCTTCTATGGCCCCGTGCTGGCCGTCGCAACGGCGGGAACAGTCATTCAAATTCTGTCGCTAAAGCTGGGTCTCGTCACTGCCACCCTTGACGCCATCACCATGGATATTGACAAGAAGCCGACGATTACCGCGTCCGACATCACCATCACCTTGGTTTGATTATGCAGAACGTTGAACAGACAATCATTTCCCAATACGCCAACAGCCCAACGTTGACGAACCTTGTTCACTTGATGGATCAGTACATTGATCCGACCGCTAACATTGACGCCTTTTACAACCTCGTTTTCAACGTCATGTCGGAAGGTGCAACGCTGTCCGATTACGGCTTGGACATTTGGGGGCGCATCGTCGGCGTTTCGCGCAACTTGAGTCTGCCCGAAGACATCGACAACCCAGGCGGCTACGTGTTTTCGGCTGGGACATACCGACTGGATAACGAATTCTTTCGTACGTTGATCTTGGTGAAGGCGCTGGCGAACATCACCGATTGCACGGCCAGCAGTATCAACCGTCTTCTGTCCAACCTGTTCACGGGGCGTGGCCGCTGCTACGTTCTCGACAAAGGAGACATGACGATGGAATACGTTTTTGAGTTCTATTTGCAGCCGTTCGAATACGCCATCGTAACCACTTCCGGCGCGATCCCGCACCCCACAGGTGTACAATCCACGGTGTTGCAAGTCGATGTTGAAAATACATTTGGCTTTAACGAAGCCGTGAACCTACAGCCCTTCGACCAGGGCGCTTTCTATCCAGGGTAATCAACCATGCCAACAACACCAGTCCGGCCCACTAACATACAACTACCGTTTGCAAACGGCGGTTTAAAAAACACCATCCCCGTTGCCGCTGCTGCTGGGGCGTTGGCGTCGTACGCCGTGGGCTTCCCTGCTGTCACAATGCAGCCAATCGCAGCGGGTGGCCTGCCGCCGTATGGTAAAGACTTCAATGGTCTGCTGTTCGATATCACCTCGCACACGCTGTGGGTCAACGCGGGCGGCCAGTACCGTTTTGATGCCGCGCTTTCAACTGCCATGGGTGGCTATCCGAAAGGTATGGTGTTGCAGAACACCGCAGGCACCGCAAGCTATGTCAGTGCGGTGGACAATAACACCACTGATTTCAACAGCACACCAAGCAGCATCGGCACGCTTTGGCTAACATATTCTGGCGCTTCGTATTCGAAAATTACGGTGCCAACAACTGGCGGCGTGGTCACTCTCACCGCCATCCAGGCCGCAGCAAAACAGATCGTGGTAACAGGCGTGCTTGTCTCCAATGTGACTTTGACTTTCCCCGTTGGCATCATCGGAGAGTGGACAGTAGACAACAGCACTACCGGCGCATTCAATGTCACCGCCATTGTGTCAGGTGGAAGCGGTGTCACCATTCGCCAGGGCACCGCCGATGCAATCTACAGTTGGGGCGGCGGCATGCTGTACAGCCAAGCAAGCGCCCCAACGGCTGCCGTCAATTCGAACAGTCTTGCGCTTGCCAATACCGCGTATGTTGATCGCGCCGTAGGTATGATCGGCGGCTTCTACAATGACACTGGCGTTGTGACTGATGCGTATATCGTTACGACGATTCCTGCCACGGGGGCATACACTGACGGACAATCGTTGCGCTTCTACACCACGCGCGCGAACACTGGCGCGTGTACGCTGAACGCTGGCGGCGGGGTGCGTGATATCAGGCAAGAAGACGGCGGCCCACTGCAAGCAGGTGACATCGCCGTTGGTTCGATTACCACGGTTACATACAGCGTCCCCGCTGGCAATTGGAAGGTCAACGGGACGGTGCTGTCAGACTTTCTTGATAGCCCCGCCTTGCGCGGAAACCCCACAACTCCGACTCCCGCAGACGGCGACAATGACACGTCTATTGCGAATACTGAATTCGTAAATCGAGTTATCGCAGTTGCGCCCGCTAGTGCAACCTTGTATCTTCTAGGCTTATTAATGTAAAGGAACTTCGAAATGGCAATCGCACCGCAATACGCATCAACACCTGTCGTCACGGCGGGCATCCTTACCACCGGAGACGCATCGCTTACAGCACCCGCTGTAAGCGTTCCGATTTTCGCGCCTGCTGGCGGCGTGGCTGGGATGTGCGAACGTATCACCATCGCCAAACTTGCAACCACCACGTCAAGTGTGATTCGGATTTTCCGACATAATGGCACCACCTTTTACCTGTATGCAGAAATTCAAATTCCGGCACTGACGCTGGCCGCCAATACCGCGAACCCCAACGTGACATTGCAGGCCGTGGACTACCCCGACCTGTTCCCAATCGCGGTTCCTGCCACTTGGACGCTGAAAGCAACCATCAGCACCACGCAGACGGGTATTGCCATTCAAGGTGAAGGGGGGGCGTTCTAATGAATCGCGGCCAAATCAGTTTCCCGTACGGTACGGGACGTAATGAAACACTGGTGGTCCCAGCGGAAGGCGGCCTTTCAGTTCAGGCAAGCACCATCGCGCCCCCCGGATTCCTGGGCTTTTTTGGGACAGGTCAATACCAAGCGTTCATGAACTCCGGGACGTTCAGTTTCACGGTCCCTGCTGGTGTCACGTCGCTTCGCGGACGCGCCGTTGGCGGCGGCGGCGGCGGTAACACAAACGGCTCAGGCGCTGGCGGCGGCTACGTGCATGGCGTCATGGCAGTAACGCCGGGGCAGGTGATTTCAATCACTGTAGGGGTAGCTTCAGCCACTTCGTCAATTGGTGCGGTCATGTCGGCGACGGGCGGGGCAGCAGGTATCGCGGGCGCGGCGGCGGGTGGCACTGGCACGGGTGGTGACTTCCAGGCTACGGGCGGCCCCGGTCGCAATGGTGCATCCAACGGGGGTGGTGCGGCAGGTTCACAACTCGGCAACGGTGGTCAAGGTTCAAGTAACATAAATAGCGGCGGCGGTGCGATAGGTGGGGTGAATGCGCGCAATGCTGCCGCAGCAGGCGGCGCGTCCCCGTTTGGCGTCTTCGGTGACACCAACTCTATCGGCGGCCCCGACTGTGCTGGCTTTACTACGGCGACTCAAGGTGCCAATGGTGGAATCAACCCGGTTGGTGCCACTTTGCGTTTTCCTTTCGACGGTTTCACTGGCGGTGGTGGCAACTACGGCACGAGTGTTGGCGGCAATGGTGGCCCCGGCGCTGGTGGTGGCGGTGGGGCATCCTCCGGGGGCATAGGTGGTGTTGGTGCTGGTGGCGGGTGTTCTGGCGCTTCTGGTGGCGGCAATGGCGGCCAATTCGGCGGCGGCGGCGGCGGCGGTAGTAACAACGCAACTGGTGGCGCGGGTCTTGTGATTCTGGAATGGTGATCGATATGAAAAAATTTGCAAGGAACGTAGACGGGCGCGCAGCAGACGTGATCGAAATCGAAAGCGCTGAACAGATCGCGGAACGCTATCACCCATCCATCGCCGAACAGTTCGTTGAAGTGCCTACGGGCACCCTGAGCGGTGCAACACTGGTGGCGGGTAAGTGGATCAACCCCGAACCCGTTGCAGCGCCAGTTGCACCGGCAGCCAAACCCCCAAGCGTAACGCCGCCACAGTTCTTTATGTTATTCACGCTGGCAGAGCAAGTGGTACTTGAAGAAAAACGCGACGGCATCAAGGAGCTGAAATTGATTTTCAAGCGCCTTGAAGACCCCAGGTTGACAGCCGTCGATATGTCGCTTGATTCGGTGCAAGACATGATCAAATTTTCGCTGTCGTTGATGTACGGACCAGCAACCGTGATCACTCGTTTCAATGAAATTCTTACCGGGAAAATTTCATAAATGGACCAAAACCAAGTTGAAACGACAGTAGCCGGGGTAAGTCTCGCAACCATTATTTTTGGCTTTTTTGGTTCTGCGATTTCCCTTAGCTACGCAAAGGAAATGACCCGCCCCCGCGCAATCGTGGCGGTCATTGCAGGCACCGTGACGGCCATTGCTGTCACCCCGCTTGCAATGCATTACCTCAATTGGCCGAACGCCCTGGCAAACGGCGTGTCGTTTCTCTTGGGGCTGGTAACGCTTTCGGCGATCCCCGTTATTTTCTCATTGGTGGAACGCGTGAAGGACTTCAAATTTCCACAACTGCCCGACCGCAAGGATTAATCATGCTTACTGTTTGCTCAATCATCCAGGGCTTCGCCGCCCTGTACATTCTCTGGAGGGGCTTGATTGCCCTCAATTCCATGAATCGACACACGCGCGGTATCGTACGATTTTCCTACTTAGCCTTGGCGGTTGGCGCAATGGCTTCCGTCGCGTCGTGCTTCGTCTTGCGCGATCTGTTCCAGTGCGTCTTCGTCGTCGCCGTGGCCGTCTACCTTTACTGCAACAAGAGGGTCAACCATGCATAAGAACATGCTTGCTTTTCTGGACATGATCGCATTTGCGGAAGGGACCAGCACAAGCCCCGCCACCAAATGCAAAGGCTACGATGTGATCGTTACTGGCGAAGATCGTAAGCCAGAAGTGTTCACCGATTTCAGCCAACACCCGTTCGCGGGCGGCCGAAAATCCAAGGTTATTCGCGAAGGGCTTACGTCCAATGCGGCGGGTCGCTACCAGTTCATGGGCCGTTACTGGCTGCACTACAAGGCTGCGTTAAGCCTTCCAGACTTCGGCCCAGCGTCCCAGGACAAATGGGCGATCCAGTTGATTCGTGAATGCCGCGCAATCGATCTGGTTGAATCCGGCAACATCGTGGCCGCTATCGTGGCCTGTAAAAGCCGCTGGGCCAGTTTGCCGGGTGCCGGGTACAACCAGAAGGAACACAAGGCCGCTGACCTTCTGGCAGCCTATACGCGCGCTGGCGGGGTGCTGACATGATCAAGCTGCCGTGGTGGTGGAAACTGGTAGCTTTCGGCGTGGTGGTCCTTCTGGTGGGCCTGGGCTTCAACTATTACGTCGGCAAGGTCTACCAGAGTGGATTTGATGCGGCAGTGAATGCACGCGCCCTTGCAGACGCCAACAAGAAGTCCGCAGACACCGTGACCGCGCGGGGTGACGAAAAGAAGTTACGAGAAACCAAGGAAGCGGAACAAACCGCCCGTCTTGAAAAGGAAAAAGAACGTGAAACTTACATCACTGGCCTTGAAACTCGCGTGCGTACTGGCGCTGTCAGCCTGTCAATCGCAACAGCCGCTATACGCGCCGGAAGTGCGGGCCGAAATTCCTGCCCCGTCACCGGACCTGCCGAAGCGGAAAGAACCGACCTTATGCCGGAAACTTCTATCGCTTTTATCGGCATCGCCAGAGATAGTGCAAGGGACGTGCGAGACTACAACGCCCTAATGAGCGAGTACGAACGAATACGCGCGATCTGCAATAAGGGATCGGCCAAACAGTAAAGCCCCGCAAGGGGCTTTTTTCATATCAGGGCTTTGATTAATTCCATCATGACCCAACAACCCAGGCCCGCCGCGCCAAATAGGATCACGACCCGTAACGGCCACGCCAACCCAGCCGTCATGTCTTGCAGGTTGTCCACCGCCCAGGCGAACAAGAACGCGAACCCTACGCAGATAAGCCCTTCAATCATTTTGCGCCCCGCTGGTCGTGCTGTTCGATGACACGCACCAAGTACGGTTCGCGCGAATCGATGTACGCTTGCATGGCGTAAATCTGTTCCAGTTCGGCCACAGCCCGTGCCCGCTCCCTGCGTGCCATGTAGGCCGCCCAGGCGTGGCGCAAACGCTTCACAAAGGTACGGACGCAGCGGCGTTCGGTCTTGATCACCATACGGACGGCGGCCATTATGCTAACCACTTTCCGCAGATCGGGCAAAGCTGCGAACCTTCAACACAGTTGGGCAATGGCGCTGATGCACCTTGACCAACTTCGGTGCCGCAACCGTTGTCCACGCGGGGCACGAAGACGCCACCCGCCCCGGTGTCTGTTGGCTTGGCTGCACCCCCGCCCCCACCACCGCCACCGCCCACGATATTGCCGCTGGCGAAACCACCACCCCATGCGTGTAACACCATCACAGGGGCATCCAGGCGACGGCGTAAGGCGGTAAGCCGGGTCAGACGATGGGCCGCCAACAGCCCCGCTTCGTCGTCCGTGGCCTGCGCCGTGGCAACAGTGATCGATTCGCGTACGGCGTCAAGCAGTAAAGCCATATCGCCTTGTTCCAGTTCGTAAGTCACACGCACGATTGACCCTTTCAGTTCTTCGGGATGTGGTTGTTGATTTCGCCCATCAGGGCACCCAGGCTGCGGAACATCGCGCTTTGCCGGTCCAACTGGCTTTCGTTATCGCGGTTGCGTTCCGCAACGTTCTTCAGCGTTTCGGCCAGCATTTGCAAATTCAATGCTACTTTTTCAGCCGCATCGGCGTAAGTGTCTTCCGCTGTCAGCCTTTGAACCCCCATACCGCCCATGTGCGGCATGGAATGAAAACAACGATTGATAATTTGGTGCGGAAGGTCCGCTTGGTTCTCATTTTGGTTTGTCATTTATATACCCCTCTTGATTTGTTAATCAGTAACCATAACTGACTATAATATGATTATGATTCCGGTGTCAACAACAATTTATGTCCTTTAGCAATTCTCTTGCTTCCCGCACATACCAATCGTAATCGATGTCGGGCGGCAGCACCTTCGGGAGTTCCATGCACGGTCTTGCACCTTCCGACCGGGGCACCAAATTGCCGTTGCTGACGTATGCCAAATGACCCTTCTGGCCGCGTCCGTAATACCAACGAACTGCTTTGCCCAAGTGTTCGCGTTTCATTTCCGATCTGATCTGTTCTATCGCACCGTCTGCCGTTAAAGGTACGTCACTGCCACAGGGTTCATACCAGCCTGAGGACTTTTCGAAACTCCAACCGCGTGCCAGCAATGCCGCCGTTTTCTGCGCTACGGTGTCGGCAGACAAAGTGTCCTTGACCCATTCGGCACCGCCAGTGACGTTGCGCACCGTGACGAACTTTCGAATGTCGTTGCAACTGCGGATCGTCTTTTCAAGCGCAACGCCGTCTGTCACATACGCCTTTACCGCATCCAGGCACACGCCGTTGGTTGGGTTCTTCATCAAGCCGGGGTCAGCATAAGCGCCTTTGCACTTGAATTCGATTGGATGAAACACGCCCTTCTTGTCGGTGTATGCAGGCTTTACGGCCATGTAGTTATTCACGTCACGCGAGAACAAAGCCATATAGTCATTGGCTTCAGTCGTGAACCCTGTCAGGATTTCCCAGCGTTTAACGATGGCATCACGTATCGGTTCCAGATCGCGGCGGCACTTGATCACCACGCCGTCAGTGTTCGCAGAAACAACGCTGATCCCGTCTACGCGCGTGAGCATTTCAATCAGCATCAACAGTGACAGTTGGCCGGTGATGGTGGTACGGATCATCATTTGTGGCGCGTACAGGATCGAATATTTGCTGCCGGTCTTGCCGAACGTCCCGTTGATTTTAATCTTGAAGGTTGCGGCCTTTTTCTTCTGCCCTTTGTCCTTGTATTCGATACGTACTTCAATCCAGCCGTCATAGATGGTCAAGAACACTTCGCCGATCTGATGCGGGAACATTCTCAATATTGAGATAATTTTCGGGTAGTAGGAAACAACGTCAACATCCCGCAGACTGTAGAGCGCGTCCGCAATGTGCCTGATGCGCTGTTCGCTGGAATGAAGGCCGCCGATGCCCAGGCGGTACACGCTGTCACCGATCTTGATTTCGAAATTGGCAAGCGCGGCAGGCATGCTAGGGGCACCGCTGGCTAGAATGGTGAAGGGTGATCGTTCGATCATCGCCAAGGCTTGTTGAAGCGCTGGCGTGGTGAACTTGATGAAGCCGGGTGTTTCGTAATAGAACTGCGTGCCCGGTGGCAGTTGGGCCGCTTCTTTCATGCGCTTTG
>JAZKGA010000001.1:1241281-1458158 GCA_040386235.1 Pseudomonadota bacterium | reverse complement strand
CTATGTATGGACGGGATAACCGCTGAAAGCATCTAAGCGGGAAGCCTCCCTCAAAACAAGATATCCCTATCAGAGCCGTGGAAGACCACCACGTTGATAGGACAGATGTGGAAGGACGGTAACGTCTGAAGCTAACTGTTACTAATTGCTCGATCGGCTTGAGTCTAGATTTCACATACATGGTCAACGTCGTTGATCTTGTTGTTTCTAGATTTTAAGAACGCAACACTTAACGGTCATATGTATGACTATGTCAGCTTTGCTTTACTGAGTTTAAATAATCTGGTGGTTATACCGGACGTGCAACACCCCTTCCCATCCCGAACAGGACCGTGAAAAACTCCAGGGCCAATGGTACTTCGTCTTAAGGCGCGGAAGAGTAGGTCGCTGCCAGATTTTTTAAACTCAGTATCGCAAATTTTACAACCTACACGATATTCAAATCTCTAAAGTCCGCGGTGAGAACTGGCGGGCTTTTTTGATGTTGGAATGCGAGCTTGTAAATATGACCGGATGGTCAAAAAGCCTATGAAAAAGCTTGCATTTCCGGTGCGCGTTCCCTATAAACTCCATAACCTCGCTGGCTGGATGGTCCGGTCAGCTTTCCCGGCGACGGGAGTTAACCCAAGAGGAGCATTTACATGCCTATCTATGAAACTGTGCTTATTGCCCGGCAAGAATTGACGACCAAACAGGTCGAAGATATGACCGCGCAATTTAGTGAATTGCTGACCAAACAAGGCGGCAAAGTTCTGAAAACCGAACAATGGGGCTTGCGTCAGCTGGCTTACCGTATCAACAAAAACCGTAAAGGCCACTATGTCCTGATCGAAAGCGACTCCCCTGGTGCCGCAGTGATCGAAATGGAGCGTAATATGCGCCTGAGCGAAGACGTTTTACGTTACATGAGCATCCGTCTGGATGCCCCAACAACGGCTCAATCTGCGATCCTGAACAAGGATACGTATGAAGACCGTTTTGAACGCAACAATGATTCACGTATGAATGAGGCCGCATAATGTCTGAGATGATGCCAAAAAAATCCTTCAGCAAACGCCGTAAATCCTGCCCGTTTTCGGGTAAAGATGCCCCGACGATTGACTGGAAAGACCCTACGCTGTTAAGCCGTTACATCTCAGAGCGTGGTAAAATCGTACCAAGCCGGATCACGATTGTCTGCGCCCCGAAACAACGCGAATTGGCTCAAGCCATTAAACGCGCACGTTACATGGCGTTGATTGCGCCGGTTCGTACGGAACAAGAAGCACGCCCACAACGTCCAGACCGCGGTGAATTCCGTGGCGCGGGTGAGCGCGGGTCTTTCCGTGATGGCGGACGTGAGGGCGGTGAGCGCAGCTCATCTTTCCGTGATGGTGGCGAACGCGGATCTTTCCGCAGTGATCGTGGCCCACGGCCAGCGTCATCAACAACCCCAAGCACAGAAGCGTAAGGTGAACCCATGTCACAAACACAAATCATTCTGTTAGAACGCGTTGAAAACCTTGGCCAAATGGGCGATGTTGTAAAAGTGCGTCCGGGCTTTGCTCGTAACTTCCTGCTGCCGCAAGGCAAGGCGTTGCGTGCGACCAAGGACAATATCGCACAATTCGAAGGCCAGAAGAAAGTTCTGGAAGCCAATAACGCCAAGCGTAAAACCGAAGCTGAAGCTGTTGCTAAGAAAATGGGCGAACTGCATGTCGTTATCGTACGTCAGGCGTCTGAAGGCGGCGACTTGTACGGTTCTGTTACCAGCCGCGATATCGCGGATGCAGTCGCAGCCGGCGGTATGAAGGTTGAGCGCAGCCAGGTTGTCGTTAACCAAGCGTTCAAGAAAATCGGCCTGTTCCAGGTTCCGGTTGCCTTGCACCCTGAAGTGAAGCTGGACATCACGGTCAACATCGCGCGTTCGGAAGAAGAGGCAAAGACTCAGAAATCTCTGGGCCGTGCTTTGATCGCTGATTACCGTGAACAGCCGAAGCCAAAAGCTGAAGAAAAGCCTGCTGCTGTTGAGACTGCCGTTGAGGCACCTGTCGCGGCACCTGCGGAAGACGCAGCCTGATCAGGCTTACCAATAAGACAATTTTAAGAACGCCCCCGCAACGGGGCGTTTTTTTATACTTGCACCCGCTATTCACAGCCTGTGGATCGGTTTTTATATCTTTGGCGCGTAGTGTTCGCGTATAGTCACCGCATGCTTAAAACCGTGAACTTGACGACCGCCACTGCATCTGACGCGACATCCATCGCCCAGACGCTGCCCTATAACCTTGAGGCGGAGCAAGGTGTCATCGGCGCCCTGCTTACCGATAACAGGGTTGCGGAGCGTTTTACGGATTTCCTGCGTGCGGATCACTTTTACGCGCCGGCGCACCAACGCCTGTACACAGCAATTTTGACGTTAATCGAACGTGGTCAGGTGGCCAGTCCCGTTAATCTGAAAGGATACTTTCAAAACGATGCGGATTTGCAGGCCGTGGGGGGGCAGGATTACCTGTCAGAACTGGTGACCAACCTGTTGTCGGTTGTGAATGCCGCGGATTATGCCGAGACTTTGTATGACTTATACCTGCGCCGGTCGTTGATCAGCGTGGGGCAGGGCATGGTCAGCGATGCCGCGACCCTGACCATTGATCAGCAGGCAAAAGATGTGATCGAGCAGGCGGAAAACCAGTTGTTCCACCTGGCCGAAAGTGGCGAAACGCGTAGCGGCTTTGTGACGTTGCGTGACTCGGTTAAGCAGGCGATTGAAAATGCCGAAAGGGCTTACAATAATAAAGGCGGCATTGCCGGTGTCACGACAGGTTTACGTGATTTGGACAGCAAGCTGGGCGGGTTGCATGACTCTGATCTGTTGATATTGGCTGGCCGCCCATCGATGGGGAAAACGGCGTTGGCCACCAACATCGCTTTTAACGCTGCGAAAGCTTATGCGAATTCGGGGGGGGGAGACGGGGCGATTACGGCATTCTTCTCGCTTGAGATGAGCCACGATCAGCTGACCACACGTATCCTGGCCGACCAAGCCAGCGTGTCGGGCGACTCGTTGCGTAAGGGGCAGATCACCCAGGATGAATTCCGCAATTTCGCCCAGGCCGCACACCAATTAAGTCAGATACCGCTTTATATCGATGATACGCCGGCCCTGTCGATCGGCGCAATCCGCACGCGGGCGCGGCGTTTGAAGCGCCAGCATGGCCTGGGCCTGATCGTTATCGACTATTTGCAATTGCTGCGCGGGTCGGGGTCCAAGCAATCGGAGAGCAACCGCGTGGTCGAGGTCTCGGAAATCACGCGGGGGTTAAAGGCCCTGGCCAAGGAATTAAACGTCCCGGTTCTGGCTCTGTCACAGCTGTCACGTGCGGTCGAGGCGCGGGATGACAAGCGGCCACAGCTGTCTGACTTGCGTGAATCCGGCTCGATTGAGCAGGACTCGGACGTCGTGATGTTCGTCTATCGTGAAGAATATTACCTGAGCCGCGAAGAGCCGACCCAGAAGGTCAGCGAAGCCAGCGATAAGTTTAATGAGCGTTACGACAGCTGGTCGCGTCGTTTGCAAGAAACAGCAAGTACGGCAGAGACCATCGTGGCGAAGCAACGTCACGGCCCGATCGGGATCGTAAAACTGCACTTCGATTCCAATTTTACCCGCTTTTCCGATCTTGATTTGCGCCACAGCAACAGTAAGCCGTGGGAGTAAGTTAAGGCTTGCCAAATGGCGGTTTTCGGCGTTGGATAGAGGATGATTTGGTGGCGGAAGAAACAGGGCGATAGCACGCAAACCCAAGACGATGCGGCGGATAAACTGCTGCACCCGGCTGGCGACCCCGACCTTGAATTTCCTGTCGAATACGACAGTGATATCACGCCCGATCAAAGCGCGGATATCAACCCAACTGAACACGACATTATCGACGATCTGCAATTAACCCCGACGCCCGATATTGCCGGTGATGCAACTCTGTCTGCTGATGCTGGCGGGTGGTTAAGCACCCTGCGTGAAGGCCTGGCGAAAACCACGCATAAACTGGGCGACGGCCTGACGGGTATTTTGGGGAAAAAGAACCTGGGCGCAGAGGATATTCAGGATATCGAAGACCTGCTGATATCCGCCGATGTTGGCCCGGATTTAAGCGCGCGGATTGCCGCCGACCTAAACATAGCGGTGAAAGCCCTGCCGGAAAAAACACCCGATACTATGCGGGACGCGCTGACGCAAATCCTGACCGATATCTTAGCGAAAGGCAGCGCGCCGCTAAATGTCGAAACCCCTGCAAATGGCCCGCGGGTCATGCTGATCTGCGGTGTGAATGGCGTGGGTAAGACAACGACTATTGGCAAGCTGGCCTATCAGATGCATTTCAAGCTGGGCAAAAAGGTCATGCTGGCCGCTGGTGACACGTTCCGCGCCGCGGCGTTGGAACAGCTCCAAATCTGGGCTGACCGGATCGGCTGTACCCTGGTGAAACGGGATATCGGCAGTGATCCTGCCGCCCTGGCCTATGAATCCTATGTCGCGGCAAAAGATGCTGGCGCCGACATGCTGATTATTGATACAGCGGGCCGGTTGCACAATAAGGCCAATTTAATGGCGGAATTGGAAAAGATCGTTCGAGTTCTGAAAAAACACGATGCCGATTTGCCCCATGAAATCTTGCTGGTTGTCGATGCGACGACGGGCCAGAATGCGATCATGCAGGCGCAAACTTTCCTTGATATCGTTGATGTATCCGGCATGATCGTCACCAAATTGGATGGATCGGCGCGTGGCGGTATTGTCTTGTCTTTGATTGAAAAGTTCGATATGCCGATTGTGGCCATCGGAGTGGGGGAACAGATTGACCAATTACAGCCATTCAAACCTCGCGCATATGCCGAGGCCCTTGTCCACGGCGGCGAATAAATTTACACTGGTGTATGACTATTAAAGCCACGCCGCAATTTGCCAGCACGTCCGAAGATGTTCTGGCTATCGTTAAACAACTCTATACTGAACAAACGGCGTATTTACGCCAGAAATTCATGGATTTTGCGGCGGGTGAGGTCATGTCTGACCGCGTCCGCGGCTTTTATCCTTATGCCCGTCTGACGACCAATACCGCGCGCCGCGCGGATACGCGGCTGTCATTCGGTTATGTGCCGAAGCCGGGATGTTACAGCACCACGCTGACGCGTCCCGATATTTTCGATCATTACTACCTGGAACAGTTCGCGCAGCTGATCCGTAATCATGGCGAAAAGATTGAGGTTGGCCTGTCCGACACACCTATTCCGATTCATTTTGCGTTGGGCGAGGATTTCCACCTGGAACGCGATCTGGGTCCCGATAAAATCGCCCTTTTACCCGATGTTTTCGATCATCCTGACTTGAATGTGATGGATGACCAAATTCCAAACGGCACAAATTTTGTCAAAGATGGCCAGGATATGCCGTTATCCCTGTTTATTGCGCCGCGTGTGGATTTAAGCCTGCTGCGCCTGCGTCACTATTGCGGAACGGATGCGTCACACTTCCAGAACTATGTGATTTTCACCAACTATCAGTTTTATATCGATGAATTTATCAAGATCGGTCAGACGATCATGGCAAAGGCCGATAAAAAAGACCTGCCAGCGGAATATCAGGGCTATACCGCCTTTGTCGCGCCGGGCAATAAGGTCACATATAATAAGAACAATGATAACGTGGTGGAAGACCCGGTTACAACGGAGCTGCGCCGTATGCCGCAAATGCCGGCCTATCACCTGAAACGCGCCGATGGCGCGGGTATCACGATGATTAATATCGGGGTGGGACCATCGAACGCCAAGACAATTACCGACCACGTTGCCGTATTGCGCCCGCATGCCTGGATTATGCTGGGACATTGCGCCGGATTGCGGAACTCACAGAATATGGGTGATTACGTCCTGGCCCATGCGTATTTGCGTGAGGATCATGTGCTGGACCGCGATGTGCATCCAGCGATCCCGATCCCGGCCTTGTCCGAGGTGCAATTGTCACTGGAAAAGGCCATGTCAGATGTGACGGGCCTGGAATCATATGACCTGAAAACCATTATGCGGACCGGAACGGTTGCGACGATTGACGACCGGAATTGGGAATTGCGGCCGTCAATCCACCAGAACCGGCGCCTAAGCCAATCGCGCGCAATTGCGATGGATATGGAATCGGGCACGATTGCCGCCAACGGCTTCCGCTTCCGCGTGCCGTATGGGACGTTACTGTGCGTGTCGGATAAGCCGCTGCACGGGCAACTTAAACTGCCCGGCATGGCTGAGACGTTTTATCGGCAACGGGTGGAACAGCATTTGCAAATCGGCCTGCGCGCCATGACCCTGCTGCGCGATATCGGCGCGGAACAGCTGCACAGCCGGAAACTGCGGTCCTTCAACGAAGTCGCGTTTCAGTAAGAAATACTAACCCTTCAACCGCTTCTGGGTACGTTCGGGACCAAGAAGGGGCAGCAGGGTTGCCAGTTCCGGGCCATGATCCATACCAGTCAGGGCCTGACGCAATGGCATGAACAAGTCTTTGCCTTTGCGGCCAGTCTTTTCCTTCACCGTATCGGTCCATTGTTTCCAGGTCGTTGCGTCCCACGGGGCGGGGGGCAGCAGCGTTGCCGCCGCACCGATAAAATCCGCATCCTGCGCCGTGCCAGTGATCGGGCCGTTCACCACATTCCACCAGTCTTTGATATCGCGCATCCGTTCCAAATTCGGTTTGACGGTATCCCAGAACATCGCGTCCACCTGGGTCAGGCCCATGGCATTCAAACGTGGCTGTGCCTTCGCAAACGGCATGTCATGCAGCAGTTTGGCGTTCAACCGCACCATTTCATCAGGATCGAATTTCGGTGACCCGCGTGAGAATTTGCTGAAATCAAACGCGGTAATCAGCGGTTCATAGCTGTCATACGCCTCAATCGGATCGGCGGTGCCCAGGCGGGCCAGCACGTTGGCAATCGCCATAGGTTCCAGATCTTCGGTTTCGCGCAGTTCCTGAACGCTCAATGATCCAAGGCGTTTCGACAATTTGCCACCTTCGGCATCTGATACCAACGGCAGATGTGCAAATTGCGGCGGGGTTGCGCCCATCGCTTCGAACATCTGGATGTGCGTTGCCGTATTGGTCACGTGGTCTTCGCCACGCACGATGTGTGTGATCTCGAAATCGATATCGTCGATCACGGAGCACAGGTGATACAGCGGCGTGCCATCTTCGCGGATCAGGACGGGGTCGGACAGCAATTTGCCATCGAACTTGACCTCGCCACGAATAAGATCGTTCCAGACAATGGGCGTGTCGTTCAGTTTAAAGCGCCAGTGCGGCTTGCGCCCCTCGGCCTCATATGCCTTTATTTGCGTGTCGGTCAAGGACAGCGCGGCGCGGTCATAGACCGGCGGCAGGCTGCGTGCCAGCAAGGATTTCCGTTTCAACGCCAGCTCGTCCGCTGTTTCATAACAGGGATACAGGCGGCCATTGGCCTTTAAATCAGCAATAACTTTGGCATAGGCGTCCATGCGGTCGCGCTGATGCACTTTATCACCGTCCCAATTGATGCCCATCCAGGTCAGGCCAGCCATGATCGCATCGGTAAATACATCTTTCGAGCGTTCCACATCCGTATCGTCGATCCGCAGCAGGTAATGGCCGCCATGGTGGCGGGCGAACAGCCAGGTGATTAACGCTGTCCGCAAATTGCCAACATGAATGGCACCGGTAGGGGACGGGGCAAAGCGGGTGCGAATAGTCATCAAATACTCATCTTTCTAGAATGTCTAATTTGCATAGCATTTCCGCCTTATCCCGTAAAGAGATTGGTCAGCGGATAACGGCGTTCACGGCCAAACGCACGGGTGCTGATTTTCGGCCCTGGACAAGATTGCCGGCGTTTGTATTCGGCCAGTCGGACAAGCTTTGCCACGCGGTTGACGGTTGCGGCAGCAAAACCGGTGGCGATGATGTCCTGATGGCTTTGCTCCCGCTCCAGCAATTGATACAGGATGGCATCCAGGACGTCATAGGGCGGCAAATTGTCGGAGTCCTTTTGATTATCCCGCAATTCCGCACTGGGTTCCTTGTGCAGCAGCGAATCGTTGAACACCGCGTTTCCGCGCGTGTTGCGCCAGGCAGCCAGGCGGTAAACCTCTGTCTTGTATATGTCCTTGATGGGGTTATATGCGCCGCACATATCGCCGTACAGCGTGGCATAACCACAGGCGATTTCCGATTTGTTTCCGGTGCTTAGCAACAACGCGCCGGTTTGGTTGGACAGGGCCATCAGCATCAGGCCGCGCACGCGCGCCTGCGTATTTTCTGCCGCAAGTCCTGCTAACGGCAGCTGGGCCGCAATCGCGTCTGTTACCGGCGTGATCGGAACCTGGCGCAACTGGATGCCCAGGCGCGCGGCAATATCGGCTGCGTCTGTCAAGCTGTCAGGCGAGGTATAGAGGCTCGGCATCATTATGCCCGTTACGTTCTCGGGCCCCAGCGCATCGGCGGCAATGCCCGCCACAATCGCACTGTCCATCCCGCCAGACAGGCCCAACAGAACGGAAGTAAAGCCATTCTTTCGAACATAGTCACGCAGGCCCAGGGTAACAGCGGCATACATATCCGCATACAGATCAATGGCAGTCGCCTGTTGCGCGGGCTTAACCTGTATCTTGCCTTTTGCGTTCAGGGTCAGGTCAATTTCGGCCTGCACGAACCCAGGCGCAGTATGCAGGACGGCGCCAGCCTGGTCGATCACCACGCTGTGCCCGTCATAGACGACATCATCCTGACCGCCGACCTGGTTCAAATAACATATGGCGCGCCCGGTTTCCTGCACCCGCTGACGCAGCATCGTCAGCCGCTTGTCGCGTTTGCCGGTATCATAGGGGCTGGCGTTTTGGACGATCAATACCTCCGCGCCCTGTTCAACCAATACACTGGCTGGCGTGTCGAACCAGATATCTTCGCATATCATGACGCCCAGGCGGTGGCCGTGCCAGGATATTGGCCCGGTCGTGTGGGCAGGGGTGAAGACGCGTTTATCATCGAACACACCGTAATTCGGCAGCTGTGTTTTATAGACAATGTTCTGGATCGCACCATGGCTTAGCATCAAGCTGGCGTTATAAATGTGCCCGTCTTTGTCGTCGCACCACGGAGTCCCCAGTAAAATATCCGGACCGCCAGCGGCAGTGGCCAAGGCGCAGGTGCGGGCGGCATCCATCACGGCGTCAATAAATGCGGGGCGCGTAATCAGGTCATCGGCGGGATAGCCGGACAGCATGGTTTCGGGAAAGACCAGCAGATCGATGCCCTCGGCCCGCCCTTTTTCCAAAGCGTTCAGGACCATTTGCGCATTGCCGTCAATATCGCCAACAGTTGGATTGCATTGGCACAAACGGATATGGCGGGGGGATGCATCAGACATGAAGCTATAATATAGCGTTGCGCGGCTTAGTTTGGCAAGGCACGGGATAGGGGTGGGGCGGCGCAGACGCGCGGCATATCGGCGACTTTCTTTGACGACCAGCGGCGATGTTGCCAGATCCAGCTTTCAGGGTGTTCGGCAATCCATTGACCCAGCAGGTCATTCATGCTGCGCATAACTTCCGCTTCTTCCCGCTTACTTCCATCCGCGTTAAAGGCGGGGATTGGGGGCAGCACCTCTAACCGGAACCGGCAGTTTGGCAGACGGATGCACCGCATGGGAATAATCGGCATATTGTATCTTTGCGCGTTGGCAATCGGCGAGGTACTGGTCATCGCCATCCATCCCAGG
Organism: Pseudomonadota bacterium; assembly: GCA_040386235.1. Lineage (GTDB taxonomy): Bacteria > Pseudomonadota > Alphaproteobacteria > Micavibrionales > Micavibrionaceae > JAZKGA01. The sequence goes on along the minus strand of JAZKGA010000001.1, from coordinate 1,448,382 downwards.
AATGGCACAGGAATACCTTCATTGTATTTCTGGTCAATCAGGATGGCCAATGATTCCTTGTTCCGTGCAGCCATAACAATGGCCTTGGCCCCGGATCTACTTTTGCGGATGGTTAACAACTTTCCGTGCAGGCTGCGCATTTTTTGCAGCAGATTTTCTAAATGCGGGTTATTCGGCGCGCGGTAAACCAGATGCACGGGGGTGTTAATGGTCACGTAATACTTGGCAGGGCAGATTTCCCAATTCCCGATATGGCCACTGAATAACAATATATTGCCATGGGTTTTATGGGCCTGATGAACAATCTCTGCCCCCATAATGTCGCAGCGATTGCGGGCAATCTCCTCAAGATGCGGATATTCTGCAAAGGTGCGGCCCAGATTGTCCCACATGCCCTTAATAATCTGATCGCGCCGGGCGGGCGGGCAGTCAGGCCAGATTTTGTGGATATGACGCGCGGCCTTACGACTGGCCGCCAGGCGCGGGCCGATCATGCGCCCCAAAAAGCCGCCAATTGCGGAAGCGGCCGGTGGCGGCAAAAGGGAAAAAAAAGCGATAAGAATGTAGATAAAAGCAGCTTCTGCGAGATGGCGTAAAGATTTCATGCCAGCCCGCATTTCTGCCGCAATATATCAAGAAGGGGCGAAAGGGGTGTTAAGCGCATCTGAATGGAAACCGTGGTCACGTCCATATTGGGCGGCAGTTTGACACGGTCTTTTTCCGTGGTAATTAACGTCGCGTCCCCGGCGCCCTGGCGTAAATGTGCAATGTCTGCCGGGGTATAGGCATGGTGGTCGGGAAAAGCAGTTGTACGAACTACGGTTAACCCCATGGTGCGCAATGAATCAAAGAACTGGTTCGGATTGGCCAGTCCTGCAAAGGCATGGTATGTGCGGGAAGGATCAGGTAAGGGGCCGACCGCAACGCGTTCACCCTGGATAATGGGGATATGTGACGGAATGCCGTTTTGGGGTAGGGGTGCTGGGCCTGACCCGACAATAATCACCGCATCGGCCTGGCGCATGGCACTGCGCACACTTTGACGCAAAGGCCCGGCAGGTAACAGCAGGCCGTTGCCGAACCCGCGCGTGGCATCACTTAAGATCAGTCGGGCATCCGGCGCAATACTGCGATTTTGTAGGCCATCATCCATGATGATGATGTCCGCCCCTTGGCGGATCGCCAGCATAGCCCCCGCCCGCCGATCGCGTGCGATTATGGTTGAGGCATGACGGGCCAGCAGTAACGGCTCGTCCCCAAACTCTTTCGCTGTTCCCTGTGGGTTCACGCAAATCGGGCCGCGTTGCGCCGCACCGGTCCCACGGCTTAAGAAAAACACTTTTTTTTGCGGATCAATATTCTGAATAAAGGATAGCAGGGCAAGTGCGGTCGGGGTCTTGCCATTGCCGCCAGCGGTAATATTGCCAACGGCGATAACCGGCACTGGCAAGGGGGAATGTGTATGATATAATACGTATCGTATTCTTAATATAAACGTATAAATGATGCTGGCTGGAAGCAACAAAATGGCCTGCCAGGTCAGATGCGTTTGATACCAGAAAGACGGTGTTTTCATGACAGGGCCTGCGTCAGAATCGGGATCAAGGCTTGCTCGGTCTGCTCTAATCCCGTCATTTTGTCTTGCATAAATTCATGCGCCCGCACCTGCGCCGCATGTAATTGCGCCGGATCGGTCAGAAGGGTTTGGAAAATGTACATCAATTCAGGCTCATTTTGCGCCTGGATAACCGCCTGTGCCGCGATCATGGCCGCGTAGATGTCGGCCAGGTTCTGCGTATGTGGCCCTGCAGTGATCGCACAATGGAAATGCGCGGCTTCAAGCGGATTGTGGCCGCCACCGCCATCATCGCTTAAGGATCGACCAATATAAACGATATCGGCCCGTTGATAAAACAGGCCAACTTCGCCGATCGTGTCGGCCAGATATATATCGGTTGCGGGGTGTGGCAGGTGCATCGCATCTGTCCGGCGTGTGATCTCCAACGCGGTGGGCAGTGCGTTCACGATTGTGTCGGCCCGTGATGGATGGCGCGGGATAATGATACTCAACAGGTTTGGAATATGCGGTTTCAAAGCCTGGTGTAGTCGTGCGGCCATCGTTTCTTCACCCGCATGGGTGCTGGCATACACGATAACCGGACGCGCGGCTGTTGCCGTGTTCAGGGCCTGTATCGCGTTGGTATCCACGTTTAAGGGAGAGGCGCTGTACTTCAGATTCCCCATGGCTATTACAGGTGCGGTGGTAAAGCCGCGAAATGCTGCTGCGGTGGCAGTATCCTGGGCCAGGATTAATGCGAAGGGGCGCATCACCTTGCGTGCCAGGGCCGGGGCCATGCCCCATCTGCGGGCACTGCGCGCCGACAGGCGCCCATTGACCAAAGTCAGGGGGATGCTGCGGCGGTTCAATTGATCCAGCATGACGGGCCATAATTCCGACTCCATCCAAATGGCGGCATTTGGGCGCCAATAATCCAAGAAACGGCGCGTCCAGCGCGGCATATCAAGAGGATAGAATTGATGAATGGCCCAGTCCGGCAAACGCGGCGTGACAAGTTTTTCGGAGGTAACAGTGCCCGTCGTGATTAACAGCGTAAACGGATGAAAGCTGCGCAGCCGTTCAAGAAAGGGCAGAAGAATCAAGGCTGTTTGGGCTTCGCCGACGCTGGCCGCATGGATCCAGATAATCTTGCCGCTTGGACGTGGCATCCCGGCGATACCGGTACGTTCAGGCCACCGTGTCGGATGTTCCTTTTTTAAAGCGCGCCGGACGGCAAGGATAAAATGGCCTAACATGCCCCATCAATGCCAGTCCCAAGGGGGAAAGGCAAGGAGATATGGTGTATTTATGGTGTGCCGGACGGTGTGATTGGCAGGGCAGGAATATTGCCCGCGCTGTAAACACTTTGCATTTTCTGTTGTGCAAAGCCGCGAATTTCATCGCCGCGGCCTTTGACAAATTGCGCATAGTCGCTGGCGACGTCGCATTTGTCGAAGCTGGTTCCAAATCCGCCAGTCAGCGACATCAAGGATTGCATGAAGTTAAAGTCAAACTGGAACCCGCCAATGTCAAAATTCCCGACCAGGTATTTAGCCAGGTACGCCATGACGAAGGTTTTTGTGTGATCGATCAGTTTTTTGGAAACGCCAGTGCCGGTATCGGAAAAAATGCTGCCGATCTTGGCCCATGATCCCATGATCTTATCCTGGCACGACAGGCCCGCGGTTGGGGCCGGATCGTTCACGGCTTCTTTCAATGTATCATTGGCGGCGGTGGTGGTGGCTTCGGATTTTGCCTCCATCGCTTTCCATACTTCGGGGTCACAGGTCGGATCAGGTGATGATCCTGATTGTGCCGTCGGCGTCTGTGCCTGGGCAAAAACAGGGGCCACTGGCGCGAAGGCCAGGGTCAGTGACAGGAAAACAAAGGTCAGGATGCGATGGGTCATGTATTCACCTTATCAGAGTATTCCCTACAATTTTATTAAATTCGCGCGGGTTTGGCCATGGGAAACTGTAACCCATTGTCATAGCACTATTCTTGAATGTCTTCCTCCAGGATCGACATGGTCAAAGTGTAGGATACTTCGCCCTCATCCTCATCCTTATAGATCACGGCGATGAATTCGTTTTCCAACAGCAGTTCAGCCGAATCGGCGGCTTTTGGCCGTGGTTTCACCTGTAAACCCGGATGGGTGAACTTTTGGCGCAGATAGGCCTGCAGGGCGACGATTTCTTTTTGGCTGAGTGTGCTCATGATCTATTACCTTTATGTGTTGTCATGACAGGGTATGGGCATTGGGAATACGGTGCAAGTGGAAAAGCGGGGGCAAATGGCGTCCCTGACACGATTCGAACGTGCGACCTACAGTTTAGGAAACCGTTGCTCTATCCACCTGAGCTACAGGAACGTGCCAGAAAAGACGATAAAGAACGATTATCGCAGGATAACGTGGATTTCGTTGCCGGTCACATCGCCACGCGCGGCGGATGACACCATCAGGCGATCTGCCGGAATGCCCATTTCCGTGACAACCCGGCTTAATTTCTCAGCATTGCGACGGGCTTTTGAGCTGTCCAGCGTGGATTTGGCGGCATTGTCGGATTGTGGTGACACGCCGATAACTTCAAATCGCGCATTTGGATATTTAACAATGGCTTCGTTCATCGCGTCGTAAACGGGGCCGGCGTAATTATCACCCGCGGTCTGAACATCAACCTTCGCCAATGTTTGACCTGATGGCATGGTTGGGGCCAGCGATACCGGGGCGGTTTGCGCCGGTGTTTCCACCCGCGAAATCACTTTCGGCTGGTCGTACACATAGGTGTCCTGAACCGGCGGCATCCGCATAGCCGCTTCCGGTTCAATCATCATCGGCACCGCGCTGACGCTTGAGACTGTGGCAACAGGGTTGGTCGCGACGGGCGCAGGCAGGGCCGCGCGGCTTGGTACGGTTTGGGTGCCATAGAATTCACCAGCAGTCACGGCCATCGACACGGTGCGCATGTTGTTCATTTCCGCAGCCAGATAGGCATTGGTGCGCATCATGTCTTCACCCACATCGTTTTGCAGGCGGGTCAGGGTGACAACATTGCTGCTGACGGAATCTTCGATCTGGGCAAGCTGCAAATGATCTTCTTCAACCGCGCCAGTGATGCCATAGGCCGCGCGCGCGTTGTTAATCAGTGCGTTTGCCTCCGCTGACAAGCTGGCCAATCCAGATGATACGCCATTTAAGGCGGACGCATTGGCCGAGATTGAGTCGATCGCGCGCTGCGCATTGTTCAGGCGGACAACCAAACGCGGGTTACCAGGCGTGGTGCCAGTTTGCAGCTGCGTATTGATGGTGGCGATGTTGGTATAGTATTCGGCGGCCAGCTTCTGGTTTTCCTGCTTGATGCGCAGGGATTGGCCGGATAAATCCGCCATGCGTGACTGCAGGCGACCTAAAGAGGTCGTAATCTGTGCGATTTCCTGACGCACCGAGGTGCTTTGGCTGTCGTAATAGTTGGGGCCGGTAATTTGGGCCGGGTCAATGTCAATGGGACGCAGCGGCGATTCATAAACGCGCTTGCGCAATTCGGCGGGCAGGGGCGCGTTGGTGATAATCAACGAGTCGCTTTTTCCAGCGGCATGGGCCGGTGATACGGCGGCACAGGCCGTCGCAACAAAACTTCCCAACAACAGTAATTTCAAACAAGATAGGTCGTGCATGGGTTTTCTTCGCGCGCAAAAACAGTGGTTTAAACTATCTGACACTTATCAAACGTGTGGTTGCAACTGTCAAGAATAATACCGTTTTTGAGTGAGAAATCACTTGGGTAACTTTTCACGCCCGTCCCGCGATAAAAACGCTTGCAAAGCAGACGCACATTTCGTAAGACATCACAGCCGTCGCTTGATGGTTTTACAGCGGTATGCGCCCGTAGCTCAATTGGATAGAGCACCTGACTACGGATCAGGAGGTTAGGAGTTCAAATCTCTTCGGGCGCGCCATTTTCTCTTTCTTTTACACTCCCTTTACATTCTGCTGGTATGGTATCCATTCGGTCGTATGACCTTAAACGAGATGGAGTGTTCGTATGTCTTTTTGGCCCCAGTTTCTGCGGGATGCGTTTGCCGGATTGCGGGATGGCTCCCCGCACAGGCGCATTGACCCGTCATGTCCCACCTGCACCTATGCCTATCTTGCAGATTTGCCCGATCATATTGCGGTCGCGCAACGCATGCCGGCCCATGGATGGTCTTTGAATTTTTACCAAGCGATCCCTGAGAAAAACGGATATCAGGTACTCGCGGATTCTGATCAAGACAAAATATGGGAAAAAGTTGGGTATAGGGGAGCTGACAGGACCGGGCTGGCGACTGACATATTACTTATGTTTTTTGAGAAGCAAATGTCGGATAATCCTGCGCAGATAAAGGATAGTATCGGGAACTGGCGGCATTTTAGTGACGCAAGAGAAACGTTGCAGCATGCAAGTACCCTTGCCCCGCCAGTGGTGCTGAGTCTTTAAAGAACGCCACAGCATCCGCATAAAAAAGCCCGCTAAAAGCGGGCTTTTGATTGGCGAACCGTCGTTTAAGACGCTGTGTCGCGATCGTTACGTTCGGTAATACGTGCAGCCTTACCGCGCAAGTTGCGCAGGTAGTAAAGCTTGGCACGACGGACCGCGCCGCGGCGAACAACCGTTACACTGTCAATCGCAGGGGAAAACAGAGGGAACACACGTTCAACCCCTTCGCCCAAGGAAATTTTACGAACGGTGAAGTTACCGTTGATGCCCGACGCTTTACGCGCGATGCAAACGCCTTCATAGGCCTGGATACGCTCACGGTCGCCGTCACGAACCTTCAGGTTCACGCGCACGGTGTCGCCCGGTGCAAATTCTGGAAGTGGTGTCCGTTTTGCGGACATTTCGGCAACAATGGCTGCCTCAAATTTTTGTAGTACGTTCATCGTTATAATCCTTTATTTATCAGAACCCGAAATAGGCCAAGGCCCGCGGTCCATTTATTGTTATTTTAAAGTACCTTTCACCCGAAAGATGGGTGTATTTAGGCGGAATTAGCCAGAAAAGCAACTATTTTTTTCGCAACAGGTCAGGGCGACGTTCCTGGGTTAAGGTCACGGATTGCGCGTGTCGCCACTGGGCGATGGCTGCGTGGTTGCCGGATTGCAGGACATCGGGCACAGCGTGTGTTGCGCCTGTCGCATCCTGCCATGCCGCTGGCCGGGTGTAATGGGGGTATTCCAACAGTCCGTCGGTAAAGCTTTCTTCGCTGGCCGTGTCAACATTCCCCATCACGTCGGGCAACAGGCGAATGCACGCATCCATCAGGATCATTGCCGCCTGTTCGCCGCCTGACAACACGTAATCGCCGATGCTGATTTCTTCAAAATTATGGGCATCCAGCACGCGCTGGTCCACGCCTTCGTATCGGCCACACAGAATCGTCAGCGGGGCTGATTGCGTCAGTGCGACCACTTTGTCGTGGGTCAGCGGCAGGCCACGCGGACTCATGTAAATGCATTTCCCCGGGGTGGGCAGGGACAGGAGGGCGGATTCGATCACGTCAGCACGCATCACCATGCCAGCCCCGCCACCATAAGGCGTGTCATCGACCGTTTTATGTTTGTCGCCGGCAAAGTCGCGAATGTTAACGGCACTCAGCGACCAGTCGCCGCGCGTCAAGGCCCGCCCACTTAAAGAATGGCCCAGAAATCCAGGGAACAATTCTGGAAACAACGTCAGGATGTTGATGTGAAAACCCATGGCTTAACCCAAGAACACGTCGTAATTTGTGATGACGATGCAGCGCGTCGCGGCATCCGTTTCCAGGACAAAATCAGAGGTGATGGGCAGGTAAAAGCTTTTAGCGTTTTCAGGCCGGATTTCCAGCAAGTCGGACGCGCCGAAATTGTGAATGGCGATCACAATGCCAACAGGTTGGCCGTCTGTGTCCTGAACCGACATGCCTATCCGGTCATTCAGCAACAGGCCATCTTCTTCGGTCGCGGCAGGCAAGCGGTCGCGGGGAATGGTCAGCATAGCGCCAGTCCACAACGCAGCGGCCGTTCGGTCAGTGATGCCACTGATTTCCGCCAGATAATCAGGCGGTGCGGCGTTTTTTAAAACAATATGGACTGTTGCGCCGTTACGATCGCAGAAGCAGCCAGCGGGATCAGAAATCAAGTTTAAATCGTCCACCAAAGGACGTAACCGCACGAGGCCTTTGACCCCGTGCGGCCGTATAATTTTGGCGACCGCCAGCGATGACGGTTGCACACTCACTTACGCGTCTGCTTTTCCAGCGTCGTCAGCAGCGGCAGCTTCTTCAGCTGGTGCTTCTGATGCTGTTTCTTCAGTGGCAGGCGCCTCTTCTGTCACCTCAGCAGTGGCAGTTTCTTCGGCTGGTGCGTCCGGCGCAGTTTCTTCAGCAGGCGCTTCGACAACAGCTGGCGCAGCTGCAGCTTCAGCTGCGGCTTCTTCCAAAGCTTTCAGTTTTTCATCGCGGACGCGCAGGCGTTCCTGAGCTTTTGCTTTTGGCTTGGCTTTTTCAGGATTGTTACCTTGTGCAGGGGCTGCGGCCAGGCCGGCCTTACCCAGGAATGTCGCAACGCGGTCGGTTGGTTTTGCGCCGACGCCCAACCAGTATTTGATACGGTCAGCATTCAATGTAACGCGATTATCTGACTCTTTGGCCAGCAATGGGTTGTATGTGCCGACTTTTTCGATGAATTTACCGTCGCGTGGGCTGCGGCTGTCGGTGACGACAATCGCGTAATGCGGGCGGTCTTTGCGGCCGTGACGGGCCAAGCGAACTGTTAATGCCATATTATATACTCCTTCGTTTGTGTATTGCTGTGGTTAGAAGTGTTACGCTTATTTTTACGCATTATTTTTTGCGGGTGGATTTGCCGCCCCGCGGATTAAACAGCCCGTTAAAGCCATTCATACCTGCACCAAGCCCGGGTAAACCGCCGCCCAATCCTGGCAGGCCGTTTGACAGCCCTGCCGGAAGGGACGGGAATGACCCTGGCCCGATATTCTGTTGCGGGTCTTGCTGATACGCATCCAAAAGCGCGTTATCTTTCGCGCCCATTAAGGATTTCATCGCGCCCAGCATTCCGCCGGTTCCCATTTTGCGCATCTTACGCATCACGGTTTCCATTTGTTCGTACTGTTTCACCAGACGGTTGATATCCTGCACGCTTGTGCCTGAACCAGCCGCAATACGTTTTTTGCGCGACGCGTTCAGCAGGGACGGTTTTGATCGCTCCGCTTTCGTCATCGACAGGATAATCGCTTCTTGGTGTTTCATGACACCGCTATCCAGTTTGGCTTCATCAATCTGGCCTGAAAAACGGCTCAGGCCAGGCAGCATTTTCATCAATTCGCTGACGCCGCCCATTTTCTTCATCTGCGAGAATTGGGACAGCATGTCGTTAAAATCGAATTTTCCGGATTGGAATTTCGCGGCCATCGCGGCAGCGTCATCAACATTGATCTGTTCAACCGCGCGTTCAACCAGCGATACGACATCGCCCATGCCCAGAATGCGGCTGACAATCCGGTCAGGATGGAAGGGTTCCAGCGCATCCCATTTTTCGCCTGTCCCCAGCAATTTGATCGGCTGGCCCGTCACGGCGTGCATCGACATGGCCGCCCCCCCGCGCGCATCACCGTCAACGCGGGTCAGGACAATACCGGTCACGCCAATTTGATCGTGGAATGCCTTGGCGGTGTTAACCGCGTCCTGGCCCAGCATGCTGTCAGCGACCAGCAGGGTTTCAAGCGGTTTGGTCGTATCGCGAATGGCGGCCAGTTCGGCCATCAGTTTTTCATCGATGCTTAAGCGTCCGGCGGTATCCAGGATAACGACGTCATAGCCTTCGATCTTGGCTGTGTCATACGCCCGCTTGGCAATCGCGATTGGGTCTTGGCCCGCAACGATCGGCAGGGTTGCAATGTTGGTCTGGACACCCAACTGACGTAATTGTTCCTGGGCGGCTGGACGCTGTACGTCCAGTGAAGCCATCAAGACTTTTTTGTTGGATTTCTGGGTCAGGAAATACCCGATTTTGGCACTGGTCGTGGTTTTACCAGACCCCTGCAAGCCCACCATCAGGTAAACGACAGGCGGGGCGGCATCCAGGCGCAGGCCAACGGTTTCGGACCCCAGCAGGACGACCATTTCATCATGAACGATCTTAACGACCTGTTGGGCGGGCGTGACGCCTTTGATCAAAGTCTGGCCGACGGCCTTTTCCTGAACGCGGGCAATGAAATCCTTGACGACGGGCAGGGCGACATCGGCTTCAAGCAACGCGACGCGTATTTCGCGCATGGCTGCGGCAACGTCATCCTCACGTAAATTGCCGGTACGTTTCAGTCCGTCAAATACGCTGGCCAGTCTATCGCTTAAGCTTTGGAACATTCGTCCTTAAACCACTTCATAAATTTTTGCCGCAGTGAGCGAAACCTCGCCGACTGCGGTATACCTTTGTTTAAACAACAGGCACGTCAAAAACGCCTTTGTCTGAAATATGGTCCTGTTATAATCACCGTAATCGGCGATTGCAAGCAGAAGTTACATCGGGCGTAGTTCACCATCTGGAACAGATTTCTTGTGCTTACGTCCGTAAATCAAACCTGCGCCAGTGGCAGTTGTAAACACGAAAGAAATCAAAGGCCAGAATGGAGATGGCATGTCTGGTGTGATCGGCGTGTTTTTAAGCTTTACCTGGGCAGCGCTATCACAAGCACTTCGGGCGCTTCCCCCTTTTTCCAGCAGATAGTTCTTATCCGCCGCCGGAAAATCAAGAAGGCGTGTGCCTATCGCTTCTGCGGCCGTGCGGCGACACTGCTTACGCTCAATATTATTTGCGCGTTCGGCCCGGTATGTGGCGGTTGCCACAGCTTTTCGCTTCGCGTCTTCTGTGGAATTAAGCATGTAATAGGCACCGGTTAGGGTCGTGGCAACGGCACCGGCGGCTGCAATTCCAAAATAAACAGGCAGACTGACTTTCATCGCCAAGGTGTGTGCGGCTTGCTGAATCTCTGTTTTGGTATTGGGCACGTTAATTTCAAATCTTTTCATGACATAATCCCTAAAGGTGTTTTTTGCAAATTAACGATATGATTTTTAATAATCAAGCGAAATCCTGTCGGCATGACTTGATTGTTTGCTGCGGGCGCGTATAAACGGATATGTCTTTCATTCCGCCCGCTTCTGACAAAATATGGACCGCCATCGGCCTGATGTCGGGGACGTCGCTGGACGGCATTGATGCGGCTATTTTACAGACGGACGGTCAGAATATCGTGACCCCAGGCCTTCATGTGACAGTGCCTTATTCAGATGCACGCCGCGCGCAAATTCGCAGTATTCTGGGGCGGACAAATGCAGCGGAGGCTGAGATTGCCATCATCGCCGATGCGTTGACCCAGGATCACGCGGCGGCCATTTCCCTGTTGTTGCAGAAAGCAGCCTTAAAGGCAGAAGATATCGACCTGATCGGCTTTCATGGCCAGACTATATTTCACGATCCCAAAAACGGCATCACGCGTCAGATCGGCACACCTGCCATGCTGGCCCGTCAGTTCGCCGTTCCGGTTGTCGCTGATTTCCGCATTGCCGATGTGCGGGCCGGGGGTCAGGGCGCGCCTCTGATCCCGTTTTATCATGCGGCGCTGGCCCGTACCGCCCACTGTCAAACGCCTGTCGCTTTTTTGAATTTGGGTGGCGTCGGGAACGTGACCTGGGTCGGGGCTGGCCCAAATGACCTGGTGGCCTTTGATACCGGTCCGGCCAATGCGTTAATTGACGATGCGGTATTGCAAGCCACAGGCCGCCGCCAGGATGATGGTGGTATGCTGGCCAGTCAGGGACATGTGCATACAGATATCGTGCAGAAATGGCTGGCGCATCCGTATTTCGCCGCGCCGCCGCCGAAATCACTGGACCGCGATGCGTTCAAAGTGGATGTGGCGCATTTGCCGCTGGCAGACCGTATCGCGACGCTAACGGCGTTTACGGTACAAAGTGTCATTGCGGCATTTGACCATTTTCCTGCACCCGTGCGCCAGTTATATGTGTGCGGCGGCGGGCGGCATAACGCGACGATCATGGCGGGATTGGCCGCGGGGCTAAAAGATGTCCATGTCGCGCCAGTTGAAGCATTAGGGTTCGATGGCGATGCGCTTGAGGCACATGGTTTTGCCTATCTGGCTGTACGGTCGCGCTTACGCCTGCCGCTCAGCCTGCCAACCACGACCGGCGTATCGCGTCCCCTAACCGGCGGGTGTGTGACGGTCCCGCCCGGTGCCGCGTGTCAAGACGCCGCGGGTGGGCTGTAAAATGCGGGCTGTAAAATAACGTCATGATCCGTACGCCGACACCAGAAACAATTGCCGATGCGGCCACCTTGTTACAGCAGGGACATGTTATCGGCCTGCCCACCGAGACCGTTTACGGTCTGGCTGCCAACGCATTGGACGGTTTAGCCGTGGCGCGTATTTTCACGTTGAAACAACGGCCGCACCTTAACCCGCTGATTGTCCATGTGATTGATACGGCTATGGCCGCGCGATACGGGGTGATGAATGACCTGGCGCACACTTTGGCCGCCGCATTCTGGCCTGGGCCGTTAACGCTTGTGATGCCACTGCGCCACGATGCGGGGGTCAGTCCGCTGGCCACATCCGGCCTTGAAACCATTGCGTTGCGCGTGCCGGCCCATCCTGTGGCGCAAGCGGTGTTACGTGCCTGCAACCTGCCTTTGGCTGCGCCCAGTGCCAATGTATCTGGTCGATTAAGCCCCACTGCGCCCCAGCATGTTAATGCGTCGTTTGGCGACGCACTGCCCCTTATTCTGGCGGGCGGAGCCGCCCCGATTGGCCTGGAATCAACCGTTGTTGACGCGACGGGCGATGTTCCTGTCCTGTTACGCCACGGGGCGATTACGGCGGATGATATGAGGGCTGCAACAGCCGGCCCTGTGCAGGATGGAACCCAGCTGGAAAACGGGCAAGCCCCGCGGTCCCCGGGACAAACATTGCGGCATTATGCGCCGCGCCTGCCATTGCGCCTGTCCGCCGTTGATGTGGCACCGGATGAGGCGTTACTGGCCTTCGGTGCCTTGAAATTCATGGGGATGCGTGGGGGCGGATTTGCCCGCGATCTGCCACCCGAACGTCTGCGGAATTTAAGCGAAACAGGTGATTTGGAAGAAGCCGCCAGCCGCCTGTTTGCTGCGCTTCATGATTTGGAAACCTCTGGCGCCAGCCGCATAGCGGTGATGGACATTCCGGCGACCGGAATGGGGCTGGCGATCCGTGATCGCTTAAGCCGCGCCGCCGACAGTGAAAAGGAAACAAAAGAATGCGCGTCATAATCTTAAGCCTGATGATGATTGGGTTGACCTTTTCAACCGCCGTGGCACAGGACAAGACAACGGTAAAACCGGGTATTCGTACCCTGACGATTACGCCGCCGGCCCTGGAAACACCAGTTGCACCCGCCGCACCAGATGACAGTGACACGGCCCGCGTGCAAAAGCCGGTGGTGACGAATACAGAAAATGGTGAAGCACCGCACTTTATCGCTGCCGTGGACAGTACGAAAGAATGGCCGCATCTGCGCGGTCTTCTGTTGCCTGCCGATACCACGGAATTTCAAACGGCGATGGCGGCATTGCGGGAGAATCCGAGCGCCGCACCACCGCAAGCTCTGTTATATGGTGCAACATCAATGGTAAATGCGGGACAATTCGCCGATGCGGCGGTGTATCAACAGGCGGCGTTACTGCGCACGGCTCTGGATGGCAAACGGTTCGAAAATGGCGCAGCGTGGCGACGATACGCTGCGGGTATTGCGGCCCAGGGGGCTGCGTTGAACGATGCGACCTATCCTTATATCCTGCAATCACCGGATCACCTTATTGCGATCCTGCAGGCTGTGATCGTTTGGGATAAGACAACACGTTACGCCTATGCATTGCCCCTTGCAGTGCAGGTGAAGACGCAAAAGACGTTTAAGGCGGAAGAGGATTTATCCGCAACGCGCGGGGAATTTGTCACGCGGTGGCTGACTGCTGGGAAATCATTGTGGCCGCAAGCTGCGGAAAAGCTGGACGCGGCAAAGGTCAACATACTTAAGTAGGGTATGTTTGTGCTGATCTAAGAATAAATTCCTTTACTTCTTTCTAGGATTGTGATCTTATTCGTTAAGATCACAACGCCGCACTGCGGCAGAAGGTATAAGGATATGAGTATAGCTCCACTGAATGAAACAAATCGCCGTAATATGGAAGAAATGTATGAAAAACTGTTGCGAAACGATCCCCTGATATCACTCGCAAAAAACGTGCTGACGCTGCGTGACGCGGTGGGCGACGGACGACGGAATCAGGAGGAGGACGTGGCAGGGGTTGACTGGGCCCTCTCAACCCTGGACTATCGCCCCGCAGACAAGCGCGATGCGCCGGACCCGTTTATTACCCGCGGGCTGCACATGGCGATTAAAACCTTTCAAAGCGACAATGATTTGAAACGCGACGGCTATCTAAAGCCCGGCGGCGAAACCGAATTGGCGTTGAATCAGAAGCTGGCGGAAAAGAAACTAACGCAAAATGCAGATAAGCCACCGGCGCTAAAACAGAAAAACCCAAGCGCGGAAGTGCATAAACCCAATACCCCGGAAGATCAAAAGAATCTCTCGCCCCAAGAAAAAGAAGACATAACCCAGGCAGCGACAACCATTTACAAGAAAAAGGTTGATGGCGGTCAGAAACTCGCAAGCGATATGCTGCGCAATTACTATATGACTCCGGTGGATGGTCAGGAGAATGACGCCCAAGCAAAAGTGCAGGTTAAACCCTATGTTATCCCATCAGAAACGATTAAAAATGTGCCAGAATATAAAAAGGCTACAGACAAAAATAACTGGCGATTTATCGAAGCCATGCGCGACGGCATGGTGGATAAGAAAGTTCCCAGTACGATGCGCGATCAAATTCTTGGCTTAAAAGATGGCGGAAAAATTGACCTTAAAAATCCTAAAACACGTCAGGACGATTATTGGGATGCGGCGATTAAACGCAATACCTGGAAGGTGCTAAGGGGTGATGATTATCAAAATGCGGTTGGGGCTGCGAACGTAAAATCGACTGGTTCGCTGACAGCAGAGCGGGAGGGCAATCGTATAAAAGTACAAGGGAATGTGACCCATGATCTAAGCAATATATACGATTTTAATGATGATACCTTGCTTGACCATTTTGTTTTGAGAGATTACCGTAAAGCAGCAGAAAAAGGCATTGCTAAACCATTTCCTGTTAATTCGCGAACAACGCAAAAGCTGGAGGCTGAATTTGACCTTAAAGACGGACGCCTTATTCATCGATCCATCACCTTCCGCGACGTCCCCTGATCGTCCAGGGTGGTTAAGACGCACCTGCGCAACCGTGAAAAAGACGTTATGCCGCCTTTTTGCCTGGCGGCACTATAAATACGTGTATCTATTCTGGATATTTGCATTTCTGGACGGTGCTTTATTCGCTTCAGATCTTTCTTTGCATGTTCTGACACCAAAGATCATGAGTCCTTATATATATATCAACTTATATCAATTCTTTATTTCTATATATACTGCCTTAACAGTTGCCTGTTTTGTAGGAATTTGTGTCCGCCTGTTTAAAACCGCCGACTTTGTGGTTCAGGCCGTCCTGGCACTGCATATCTTCATGTGCATCATATTTGTCGATAGTGTTCATGGCAAAGTTATTGACCTTATTCTGGCATATGGGTTGGTTTAGATTCAAAGCGATATATACAATTTTAATGAGGCTGAATTTGACCTTAAAGACGGACGCCTTATTCATCGATCCATCACCTTCCGCGACGTCCCCTGATCGTCCAGGGTGGTTAAGACGCACCTGCGCAACCGTGAAAAAGACGTTATGCCGCCTTTTTGCCTGGCGGCACTATAAATACGTGTATCTATTCTGGATATTTGCATTTCTGGACGGTGCTTTATTCGCTTCAGATCTTTCTTTGCATGTTCTGACACCAAAGATCATGAGTCCTTATATATATATCAACTTATATCAATTCTTTATTTCTATATATACTGCCTTAACAGTTGCCTGTTTTGTAGGAATTTGTGTCCGCCTGTTTAAAACCGCCGACTTTGTGGTTCAGGCCGTCCTGGCACTACATATCTTCATGTGCATCATATTTGTTGATAGTGTTCATGGCAAAGTTGCTGACCTTATTCTGGCATATGGGTTGGTTTAGATTCAAAGCGATAAGGGAACGGATCCTATATATAAATATCGATATTTCGAATTTTAGGGAAAGTTAAACCGATGCTAACCTGGCTTTGTTAATCTGAATATATCGATTAACCAATCATGGGTGTGTTTTTCGGTAACTGAGCAACAATAACGCGTTCCGCCAGAGCAGACGGAGCGCGTTCTTGTTTGTGAAACTTACCGGTTATGCGGATGCATCCCTTTGCGGATGGCGGTGATGGCAACGCCATGAACGGCGGCTATGCCATAGATGCCCTGGATTGTGCGCGGATCGTCGTCCAAAGCATTCTCATATGCCGCGCGTAAGTGGGCAGCTTTGGCATGCCATGCGGAATCGGGTTGTGTGGCGTGGGGGTATTGAGGGTCGTGTGACATAGAAAGCTCCTGCGATTGGGAATATAGGGGGGATGGCTGTTTTTAAGAAACCCCTGAAGCGCAAGATCAGAACAAACGTGGATGTAACACGAGAACCCTAACGCCCCACCTCAGGGGAAGTTAGTCGCACCACAAAGCATACCACGGTGGCTGTTGTTCTCATTCCTTCATCAAATCAAAACTCTTGGTATTTCGTCAAGCATTATTATCGAAAGAATAAACACATACTAAAGTATATTCCACTCACGGGCATTGTGATGGGCTTCAAGCCTGAAAAGGTGATGCAAGAAAAACCCCGGTCTGCAGGGGAGGGGAGCAGACCGGGGCAAGGAAACGATTTCAGGTGGGGTATGTGGGCCTGAAAACGTAAACTGGAAAAGAGTGGTCACGCCATAGCGGAAGCCGCCGCACCGGCGGGTGCATCCGCCCGGCTTGACTTACAGCTATACAGCGACGCATCGGCGTCGGCCAGGATGCTGTCCGGGGTTTCGCGGCCGGTGAATTCGCGCACGCCGACACTGGCGCGCATGGCGATCGTGTAACCCTGCCACATGAAATTCACATGGTTTAAATCCCATGCCAGCTGCTGGATGCGGTGCAGGGCGGTATTGGTATCGGTATTGCCCATCAGGATGGCAAATTCATCGCCGCCCAGGCGCACGGTGGAATCCATCGCACGCGCGTTGCTGGCCAGCGTATCGGCAAAAACGCGCAGGCATGTATCGCCCGCGTGATGACCGAAACTGTCATTAATCGCCTTGAAATTATCCAGGTCGATCATCACCAGCAAGCCACCCTGTGACAGGCCGCGGCGGCAGCGATCCAGTTCCTTTATCATCAAATTATCGAAGGCGCGCCGGTTCAGCAGGCCGGTCAGATCATCGACATAAACCAGTTGTTCCAGGGTTTTGATGCGCTGTGCTTGCGCCTGAAGGCGCGCCTGTGCGGTGATTAGCTGGGTATGCAGGTCATGCGATTGCGCGCTGGCGTCATGGGACATTTCAGAAGGGGCCAGGGCTGCGTGCGTGGGCGAAAAGGGTGTTTGTTGCGCCGTGCTGAAATGTGTCATGTCCATCCCTTTATGTGTGTGGCCGGATTTTTGTGGCCAGTGTTGGTCTTGGTCATAAGCTTTGCAAGGGCTGTGCCACAATGCGGGGCTGGAAACAGCAGATTAAGCGCCCTATTATTATAATTACGGAAATATTTACCGCGTATCCGGGCAAGAATTTCCACTGTCCGCATTGGCATGACGTGATCAATTCTGTATGATGTTGGGAATATGAAGCTCTTAACCGTTTTATCCGCAAGCCTGATGGGTCTGCTGCTGGTGTCGGGCCAGGCGATGGCCACTGTGGTGACGGTTCGCCCCCCGCCGCAACACGACGCCGCTCTTGCCGCCGGCATGGCCCCGCACCGCGCCGCCTATGATATTCAGCTGGTCAGTGTCCGGAACGGATCGCAAATCATTAATGTGACGGGTAAGATGACCTATAGCTGGGAAGCCAGCTGCGAAGGCTGGGTCACCAACCATGGATTTAAAATCGCTTATGAATATGCTGAAAACCCGCCATTGCGGATTGAAAGTCAGTTTTCAACGCTAGAGTCATTGGACGGTGCAAAAATGCGTTTTTCGTCCAGCAGTCGTCATAATGGTGAACCCGGCGATGTGATTCGTGGCCACGCGACGATTGCCAAGACTTTGAAGAACGCGGACACGCAATCCGCTGGCCTGGCCGTCTATGACCTGCCTGAGGCCACAAAACTGACATTGCCCGCCAATACGATGTTCCCCATGACGCACACGTTGCAGGTTCTGCGTCAGGCCAAGGCGGGCCAGCCATTTTTGTCACGCCCGTTATTTGACGGCAGCGACACGGATGGTATCACCCAAGTGTCTGCTGTGATTGGTAAACCCAAAGTGCTGGATATGCAGGCACGCAAGGACTGGCCGAAATCCTGGCCGGCAAAAATGCGTGCCTGGCCCCTGAACCTGGCCTTTTTTGCCCAGGCAGAAAATGAAGCGGGAGAGGCGGAATACGATTTAACCGCACATTTATTGGAAAATGGCGTGATGCGAGAGATGACAATCGCGTATAAAGACTTTAAGGTCAGGCACGTCCTGACAAAGGTTGAAGCATTGCCAGTCGTGAAATGCACATTCCCGCCCCATAACACCTTACCGCAAAAGACCGTGACGAAATGACCACCCAGAAAAAAGTGATGATTGTCGAAGATAACGAATTGAACATGAAGCTGTTCAATGACTTGCTTGAGGCACACGGTATCGCGACGGTGAAGGCCCGTAACGGCAAGGATGTCCTGGAAATGGCCCGCGCTGAAAAACCTGATTTGATCCTGATGGATATTCAATTACCAGAAGTGTCGGGACTGGAAGTGACTGGCTGGTTGAAAAAAGATCCTGAACTGAAATCCATCCCTGTTGTGGCGGTGACCGCATTTGCGATGAAGGGCGATGAACAGAAGATACGCGATGGCGGGTGTGAGGATTATTTGTCTAAGCCCATTTCAATCGGTAAATTTATCGAAGTCGTGCAAAAATATCTGAACCCGCCCCAGGCCTGATGAAGGATTTCTGAACCATGCCGGCCCGTATCCTTGTTGTTGATGACATCCTGCCTAATGTGAAACTGCTGGAAGCCAAGCTTTCGGCAGAATATTACGATGTTATCACTGCCCAAAGTGGTGAAGACGCTATCCGGCGGGCCCAGAACGATTCGCCTGACATGATCCTGCTGGACGTTATGATGCCGGGTATGGACGGGTTTGAAACCTGCCAGCGCTTGAAATCCGATCCACAGACGGCGCACATTCCGATCGTGATGGTTACGGCCTTGACCGATAGCGAAGATAAGGTGAAGGGCCTGGAAAGCGGCGCTGACGATTTCTTAAGTAAGCCTGTCAACGATATCGCCTTGATGGCGCGTGTCCGGTCGCTGGTGCGCTTGAAAATGGCGGCTGATGAATGGCGCGCGCGGGAACGCACGGCGTCACAATTCGGGGTGGCGGAAACGTCTGGCGGCGCGATTGCCGAAAAAACCACGAATGCTGCGATACTGGTGATTGAGGATTTGGATTTCGATCTGTCCAAGATGGATGAAACATTGTCGCAGGATAATGCCATTGTCTTGGCCGCGCCTGACGGCCTGACCGCGATGGAGATGGTCGCGGCGCAAGATTTCGACCTGTTGATCGTGTCGTTGAACTTGGCATCCGAAGATGGGCTGCGGTTATGTTCGCATTTACGGTCGAATGAACGGACGCGGAATACGCCAATCTTGATGGTCGCGAATGAAGATGATTTGCCGCGCATTGCCCAGGGGCTTGAGATCGGCGCGCATGACTATATCCTGCGGCCGATTGATCGCAACGAATTGCGGGCGCGGGCGCGGACACAGATCCGGCGCAAACGCTATCAGGAGCGCCTGAAATCGAATTACGAGATGAGCCTGTCAATGGCGCTGACCGATGCGCTGACCGGCCTGTATAACCGACGGTATTTCGAAGTGCATTTGCAAAAGCTGCTGCAATCCGCCGCTGCCAGCCGCAAATCGGTCGGCCTGTTATACATGGATATTGACCACTTTAAATCAGTCAACGACACGCACGGCCACGGCATTGGCGACAAGGTCTTGCAAGTGTTTGCCCAGCGCATTCGTGACAATCTGCGGTCATTTGACCTGGTTGCCCGATTGGGGGGTGAGGAATTTGTGGCCGTCCTGCCGGACACGACCGAGGACATGGCGCATTTTATCGCTGAACGTCTGCGCCGGTCGATTGCGGAAACGCCGTTTACTGTTGGGCCGTCGCTGAATGTCACTACGTCGCTGGGCGGTGTGTTGATTACGCCGGATGAAAACGCTGGTGACACCGCGCTGGACGCTGTGCTGAAACGCGCGGATACGCAGTTGTACAAAGCGAAATCAGATGGCCGGAATTGCATCTATTTCGAATCTGGCGGTCGCCTGGACGAATCTGCCTGGTCGCCGCAAGCACGCCCGCGTGTGGAATAAATCCCGCGACAAGCCGTCATAAAAAAGACGCCCCGAAAACGGGACGCCTGAAGTTCAACCAACACTTAGTAAATTGAGTCTTACGCCCTTTTATTGTTTTTTGGAAGGGGGCATTTTCTTTTCTTCAAACGACACGTGACAGCCAACTTTACCCGTTTCAGGGTGAACGGCGCGTGGATCGTATTTGCTGAACTTGAACTTTTCAGTCACGTTCTTCGGATTCTTTTTGGTGTAGTAGGTAAAGCCCGTTGATTCACCTTTGGTGTTTTTACCGGTGCTGACCAGTCGGACTTTGATTGTTGCGCCTTTTTTCGCCATAGCGATGCCTCATAAAATTCGTCGTATCTGTTTTGGACAGCCTTTCTATAAAGAAACGGCAGTAGATGTCAAGCGTTATAGTGTTCTATCTCCGCCGATGTTTCTTATTGCTGGGCTGATTGCCGGAAGGCCCCTTGCGCGGGGCGTCGCCACCAGAGGGTCTGGTGTCGGGACGTTCATCGCGTCTGCCTTGCGGTGGGCGGTCGTCACGGCCTCTGCCAGGGGGGCGTCTGTCATTATTATGAGGGGGACGGGGACGGTCTGACCGGTCGCGATTAAAGGCACCATTGCGCGGCTGGGCGCGGGTGACTGTACCGGCCAGTTCAAAGCTGAGCATACCAGCCAAGGCATTAACCTCGGCCAGGCGAATCCGGATCTGTTCGCCGAAGCGGAACACGATGCCGGATCGGCGGCCCGTCAATGTCTGGCGGCGTTCGTCATGAACGTAATAGTCGTTGGGCAGGGACCGCATCGGCAATAGTCCGTCTGCGCCAAATTCTGCCAAAGAGATAAACAAGCCAAAACGCGTAACGGACGAAATAACCCCGTCAAATTCCGCACCAACGCGGTCCGCCAGAAAACGTGCGGTAAAGCGATCGGTCGCGTTCCGTTCGGCATCCGACGACTGGCGTTCAGTTTTGGTGATGTGTTCGGCGATCCCTGCGATATCGGTCCCGTCATCTTCACTTAATCCACCATCGCCCAGTTTATAGGCTTTGATCAACGACCGGTGGACCAGTAAGTCGGCATAGCGGCGGATAGGGGAGGTGAAGTGGGCATATTTTTCAAGCTGCAAGCCGAAATGCCCTATATTTTCATTGTCGTAGCGGGCCTGGGCCTGGGTGCGCAGGACAAGGGTGGAAACAAGGGGGCGAATGGCGGGGTCAGTCACACCAGCCATCAATGCGTTGATTTTCCGGCCATCCAGCGACATGCCGTCCGGCACTTTTTGTCCCAGACCTTTCATAAAGTCACTTAAATTGGCCAGACGCTCGGCTGCTGGTTTATCGTGGATACGATAAACGCAGGGTGCTTTCTTGTCCTCTAATGCGGATGCCGCGGCCACGTTCGCCAGGACCATAAATTCTTCGATCACTTTTTGACTGTCGAAACGCGGGCGGGGACGCACGCCGATCATTTCGCCACGATCATCAATAATCACCTGGCGCTCAATCGTTTCGATATTCAAGGCACCACGCTTTTCACGTGCCGCCGCCAAAATGCCATAAGCGGCATAAAGTGGCTGAATGACAGTGTCCATCAGCGGTGTGCAGGTGTCGTCTGGCTGGCCATTATAGGCATGCTGTATCTGTTCATAGGTCAGGCGGGCGGCTGATTTCATCATGCCGCGCGTGAATTTGTACTGAACCATTTTACCCTGGTCATTGATCCACATATGCGCGACCATGCAGGCGCGCGGAACCAGCGGTTTTAACGAACATAAATCGTTCGACAAAGTTTCCGGCAGCATGGGAATGACTTTATCCGGGAAATATGTGGAATTACCACGCCGCCGCGCCTCGTCATCCAATGCTGTGCCTGCGCGAACATAATAGGCGACATCAGCAATGGCCACGATGATATGGGTGCGGTCTGGGTGTTCCTTGTCACGCTGGGCGGCCACAGCATCATCATAATCGCGGGCATCTGGCCCATCAATGGTGACCAGGGGAATGTCTGTTAAATCTTCGCGTGTATCCGTGTCTTTCGGCAGGGTGAATTTCTCAGCCTCCTGAAGGACTACAGACGGGAAAGCGTCGATCAAGCCCGCTTCGTATGCGGATAGGTGAGAGATCAGTTTGGGCGAGTCCATAGGGCCAAGGATATCAATCAATTCGGCGACTACTTTTTCGCCGCGAAGGGTGCGCATGGCACTGACGACCAGGCCATCCTTAATCTGATCCTGCATCGCTGCGGGGAATAACAGGGGTATTGTGCCGGGATCCTTGCGGTTCATCGATTTGATGCGCCAGCCGTCGCGGGCCTGTTCGATCGAGCCCATCAATTTATCAAGGCTGTTTTCCAAGATTTTTACAATTGTAATCTTGGATGCTCCTTGACCGGGGGTCATGCTGATAATGGCGTTGGAATCCTTGGCCATTTTTTCCGCGCCGCGTGTTTCACTGGGAATAACGAAACGCAGGAAGTCGCCCTCAGCATCACGGGTAACGGAACGGACCAGCAGATCGCCATTGGCATCAAAACCGGTGACCATCACATGGACACTGACGGGTTGACGGGGTGTCAGGGCAATGCGATGACCGGGCAGCAAGGTAATCTCACCTTGCCGGGCCATGGATTTCAGCAGGTTGCGCACATTGGGTTGTAAGTGTACGGGAATATCAAGGGCATGGAAAAGCGCACGGCGGGGCAGCGGCCCGTTTGCGTTTTCAAGGATACGCAGGATAGCCGCAGAACTGTAAGTTTCATTCATATTATTAATTTAGCCTTTTTTCTTTTTTGGGGCAGATGTTTTTTTGGCAGCTGCACGGCGTGCAGGGGGACGGCGTCCCTTGCCCTTTCCGCCTGTGCTGGCCTGTGCCAGTAAGTCAACAGCGCGGTTCAGCCCAATCGTTAACACATCATCCCCCGCAGGGATAGATTTAAATTTGCTTTGATGTTTCAGGTAGGGGCCAAAACGACCGATGCCGGCCTCAATCCGTTCCTGGGTTTCCGGGTGCATCCCGACAAAGCGGGGCAGGGCCAGCAGCTGTAACGCGACCTCCAGTGTTACTTCGTCCGGTTTCAAACCACGGGGCAAGCCCTGGCGTTTAGGTTTTGGCGCAGCGTCTTTCTTGGCCTTCGGCTTGCTTTTTGGCTTGTCCTTTGCCTTGCCTTTGCCTTTCGCTGGCGCGGCTTCTTCAGCCGCCACAGGTGCCGGTGCAGGCGCAGAGGGAACCGCATCGGCGGGAACCTCTAATTGCACATACGGGCCATAGGGGCCGAAACGCAAGGAAACGGCTTGCTGGCTAACTGGATCAGTGCCCAGTTCCTTTGTTTCACGATTGGTTGGTGCGCCGTCGGCTGTGCCGCCGCCTTCTGCGGCGTCATCCACCACCAATGGGCGGGTGTAGCGGCATTCAGGATAGTGTGAACATCCGATAAACGCGCCGAATTTACCCAGTTTCAGAGACAGGCGGCCTGTTTGGCATGTCGGGCACTGACGCGGATCGTGGGTCGCAGATTGCGGTGGGAAGAAGTGGGCGCCCAGGGTTTCATCCAGGTAATCCAGAACCTCACTGACACGCAGATTGGCCGTGCCGTCAACGGCGGCTTTGAAGTCTGTCCAGAACTGGCGTAAGGATACTTTCCAGGCCAAATGGCCGGACGAGATGGCGTCCAGCTCTGCCTCCATATTCGCGGTGAAATCATAATCGACGTAGCGGGCGAAAAACCCTTTCAGGAAGGCGGTCACCAGGCGACCGCGATCTTCTGGCACGAAACGGCGTTTGTCGAGGACAACGTAATTACGGTCCTGCAAGACCTGCATAATGGACGCGTATGTGGACGGGCGGCCGATCCCCATTTCTTCCAGGCATTTGACCAGGCTGGCCTCGCTGTACCGTGGGGGCGGCTGCGTGAAATGCTGTTGCGGATCAATCGTCAGGGTTTTTAGCGCGTCCTGGGCATTTAATGGCGGCAGGCGGGCACTGCGGCTTGTGTCATCCGCATCGCTTGGCGGCGCGTCTGGTTCATCCTCGTCTTCTTGGTATACGGACAGGAAGCCGTCAAACGCAACGGTCGATCCCGTTGCACGCAACACCACATCATCCGTCCCGTCGGAAATATCCGCCGTGACCTGATCCATAATCGCGTTTTCCATTTGCGACGCCATTGTCCGTTTCCAAATCAATTCATACAGCGACGCCATGCGCGGTTCCATATATTGGGCCACGTCTTTTGGATGGTATTGCAATTGGGTCGGGCGAATGGCTTCGTGTGCTTCTTGCGCGTTCTTGGCTTTTGACCGGTAATGGCGCGGCGCGGCAGGCAGGTATTTGTCGCCAAATTCTTTTTTGATTAAATCACGAATCTGGCCCACCGCATCATCGGACAAATTCGTGCCGTCGGTACGCATATAGGTGATCAAACCAACAGTTTCGCCGCCGATATCAACCCCTTCGTACAATTGCTGGGCCAGGCGCATGGTTTGCGACGCTGAAAAACGCAGCTTGCGTGAGGCCTCCATCTGCAAACTGGATGTGATAAAGGGCGGCGCGGGGAAGCGGCGGACCTGCTTTTTATCAACCGTCTGAACGCTCAAAGCCTTGTTCTGGATGCGCAGCACGGCGGCCTGGGCGGCCTCTTCCGATCCGATATCCAGCTTGTCCAGCTTGTTGCCGGCCAGGTGTGTCAGGCGGGCCCAGAACGGTGCGCCATCTGGCGTTTGCAGGCGCGTGCTGATGCTCCAGTATTCCTGGCTGTTGAACGCGTCAATTTCGTCTTCGCGTTCGCAAATCACGCGCAGGGCGACGGATTGCACGCGGCCAGCGGATCGTGATCCAGGCAATTTCCGCCACAGCACGGGTGACAGGGTAAATCCAACCAGATAATCAAGGGCGCGGCGGGCCAGATAGGCATCCACCAGTGGCATGTCCAGTTGTCGTGGAGCGGCAAACGCGGCCTTTACCGCTTTTGGCGTAATTTCGTTAAATGTCACACGGTGGACAGTTTTGTTTTTCAGCAGGTTTTTGTCATTCAAGATTTCCCGGATGTGCCAGGAAATGGCCTCACCCTCCCTGTCAGGGTCGGTCGCGAGATAGACGGCATTGGCGACCTTAACAGCGGTTGAAATATCGCGGACGGTTTTGTCGGCCCGTTCGGACAGGGTCCACAGCATGTTGAAATCGTTATCCGGCAGGACCGATCCATCTTTGGCGGGCAGGTCACGCACATGGCCGAATGAAGCCAGGACATAGAAATCCTTGCCCAAATACTTATTGATGGTCTTGGCCTTAGCTGGCGATTCCACGATGACTAGATTTTGCGCCACGATGTGTTCGTCTTCCTTGTGAAGGGCATGGCCCTAATTATTGAGGCAGACGCGGTTGCCGGAAACGCGGCGGACAACGCCTGCCAATTCGAATTCAAGTATAACGGCCTGCAATGCCGATACAGACATTTGGCACGCGGCGGCCAATTCGTCAACCAATACCGGCGTGTATGACAGCATCCCTTGTACCTGATCGCGCATATCGGCGTCCGGTTCCGTGCTGTCGAACGTATCCTGCTCAGGGTTTTCCAGCGCCAGAGTCTGTTGTCGCATTTCCGCGAACGGGCCGTTCAGCACACTGATCACATCATCGGCGTTTTCAACCATCACCGCCCCATCACGCAGCAATTTAAGAGGGCCCTGCGCCCGCGGATCACCCGGAAATCCAGGAACGGCGAAAACATCGCGCCCCTGTTCAGCGGCCAGCCGGGCGGTGATTAACGACCCGGACTGAAGACTTGCTTCGACCACGACCACACCCTGGCTCAGGCCCGATATGATGCGATTGCGGCGGGGGAAATGCTGGGATGCAGGCTGAACGCCTGCGGGCTGCTCACTCACCACCAGGCCAGCCGTGTAAAGGCTGTGAGTCAGCGCAGCGTTTTCAGGCGGATAAATAATATCGGGCCCGCCAGCCACAACACCGATTGTGCCGCTGGCCAACGCACCGCGATGTACGGCGGTATCAATCCCGCGCGCCAGCCCGGATACGACGATATAGCCCGCTTCGCCGCATTGCTGCGCCAGTGTTTCCGCCATGCGGCGGCCATGATGGGACGCGTTGCGCGCGCCGACAATCGCCACGCATGGGCGCGTTAACAAGTCTCGCCGTCCTTTAAGATACAGGATCGGCGGCGCGTCGTCCGTACGGGCCAGTAACAAAGGGTAATCAGCATCCAGGATGCTCAACATCTCAACACCTTCGCGGGCGCAGGCGGCCATCACGTCTTCGGCCAGGGCGACAGGGGCGGCAATCAGTGGTTTTTTACGGCCACCACGTGCGGATAATTCAGGAAGAGCCTGCAAAGCCGCACTGGCGCGGCCATAGCGTTGCAGTAAACGGCGACAGGTGATGGACCCTACCCCGTCCGTCAAAGTTAATCGCAGGAATGCGAGGTGTTCAGCGAGGTCGGTCATCAGAGATAGATGTAGAAGACAGATTGATCTTCGCCTCTTCACCGCGGATCAGGCGGCGGATATTATCATGGTGGCGCAGCCAGGCGATAACGGCCAGCATGCCCAGCAGGTAAAACAATCCCATCTTGCCCAGGCAGGCGGCATAAAATGGAGCCAGGCCAAGGGCGACCAGCGCGCCCAGTGACGAAATCTTGCTGGCATAGGCCACACCCAGCCAGGTCAGGGCGGTCAGCAGGCCGACATAGACATTCAGGCCGAAAATTACACCCAATGTTGTGGCAACACCTTTGCCACCCTTAAAACCCAGCCAGACCGGGAAATTGTGGCCCAGAACTGCACCCAGCGCCGCACCATACATCGCCTGCGGCCCGAACAGGCCGGCCAGCAGGACAGCAAACGTGCCTTTCAACGCGTCGCACAACAACGTCGCAATTGCGATTTTCTTGTTGCCGG
Source organism: Pseudomonadota bacterium (assembly GCA_040386235.1). GTDB lineage: Bacteria > Pseudomonadota > Alphaproteobacteria > Micavibrionales > Micavibrionaceae > JAZKGA01. The sequence goes on along the minus strand of JAZKGA010000001.1, from coordinate 1,421,236 downwards.
TGCGCAACACGTTGGTCGCGCCGATATTGCCGGACCCGACGGTGCGAATGTCGCCCAATCCCGCCATGCGTGTGAAAATCAGACCGAAAGGGATGGAGCCGAGCAGATAGCCGAACGCAATGCCGTAAAGGCCGTGAGTCCCAATATGCTGCAGCATCGTTTCAAACATATTGGCTGTTTCCTTTTAGGCGTTTAACAGAAGGTCAAGCACAGCCATACGCACGGGCAGGGTATTTGCCGCCTGTTGCAGGATCAGGCTGTGATGCGGGTCATCGGCGACATCATCGGCGATTTCAACACCGCGATTCAGCGGGCCGGGATGCAGCACGATCACGTCACCTTTGCACCGGCGCAGGCGGTCATGAGTCAGGCCATAGGCATGATGATAGCCGATTGTGTCACTGAAGGCCGACAGGTCCAACCGCTCTTTTTGTAAGTGCAGCATGATGATCGCGTCGGCATTGCGTATGCCTTCGTCCATATCGGTAAACACGGCGACGTTGGCTTGCGGCAATGTGGGCGGCAAGAAATTCGGCGGGGCGATCAGGTTGATTGTCGCGCCAAGGCGGGACAGCAAAGCGATGTTACAGGCCGCCACGCGCGATTGCGCGACGTCGCCACAAATGGCAATTGTCAAACCGCCTAAACGGCCTTTTCGCTGTAAAATAGTATAGGCATCTGCCAGGGCCTGGGTCGGGTGTGCGCGCCAGCTGTCGCCCGCATTGATAACCGGACAATCGACAATCTGGGCCACCATGTGCGGCGTGTTGTATTTGGCGTGGCGAATAATAATCCCGTCGGGACGCAGTGCGGCCAGGGATTGGATAATGTCGGTAAAGCTTTCGCCCTTGCGCGATGCGCTGCCTTCCGGGTCCCAGTTGACGATATTCGCGCCCAGGCGGTATGCCGCCATTTCAAAGGATGTGCGGGTGCGGGTGGACGGCTCGAAAAACAGGTTCAGCAGGGTTTTGCCGGCCAATACGGTGCGGTCCACGCTTTTATTCGCCAGTTTTTCGGCATAATACGCTGTGCGTTCCAAATATGCCTCAATCATAGGGGCGGGCAGGCTGGGGATATCCAGCAAGTTACGGGTCGGGTCAACGGGGCGAAACATTATCGGGCCACTCCTTCATCATCATTATCCATGCTTATAGCACAGGGGATCACACGGATCATAGGGTGACGCCATTTATCATGCACAACATCAAAATGAACAGCGCGACGCAGAATCCAGGGCCTGCTGGAACCTCTAACCGCTGTAAATCTGGGAATTTTCCGGATTGTATGCGGGCCACAGTGGCGTAAGCAAAGGCGAATAAAACGGTTAGGCCTGCCCCCAACGTGATCGCCCAAACGGCACCCATGGCCCCCAGCCATACGCCACCGGCGATCAGTAATTTGACATCGCCCAGTCCCATGGCTTCCTGACCGTAATGGTGACTGCCGGCCCAGCGGACGATGGCCAGCATGCCGCCACCGGTCACTGCGCCCAGCAGAAGGTTCAAAGGTGTCAGGAACGCGAAATGCGTTGCGACATGAAACGCGATACCCAGCAGACCATAAAGGAATACCAATCGGTCGGGCAGGATCATCGTCCGTGCGTCAATAAAGGTCAGGGCAGCCAGCATGGCAGCGGCGGCCAGAACCAGTATATCTGCCAGGCTGTCGGCCAGGATCATGTGGTGCGTTCAAGGATGCTGCCTGGCAAGGCCATCAAGGCATCACGCAGGGTGCTTTTGGGCAGGTGGGCCAACGCGTTTTCTGCCGCATGGGCGTAATCGGCGGCCAGGTGCAGGCTTTTGCTGAAGGCATCATGGCTGTGGCACAATTCAACGGCGGCGGCGAAATCGCCGTCTTCCTGCTGCCGGTCCCCCATGCAGCGTTGCCAGAACCCGCGTTCGGTCGCGCCCGCATGACGCAGGGCCAGGAATACTGGCGCGGTCAGCTTGCCTTCACGGAAATCATTGCCGACGGATTTGCCCATGCTGGCACCATCGCCTGTGTAATCCAGAACATCATCGGTGATCTGGAACGCCATGCCCAGGGCACGGCCATAATCATGCAGGGCCTGGGTGTATTCAGGCTTGCCCGCGATCAATGGGCCGATTTCGGTGGCGGCGGCGAATAGGATCGCGGTTTTAGCCGAAATAACCTCAAGATACTGATCCAACGTCGCATCCAGGCGGTTTTGGATCGACAGCTGCATAACCTCGCCCTGGCTGATAACAGCCGCCGCGTTTGATAAAATACGCAGGACATCAAGCGACCCATCGGCAACCATCAACTGGAACGAGCGGGAAAACAGGAAATCACCGACCAGGACGCTGGCCTGATTGCCAAACACGACACGGGCAGAAGCCTGGCCGCGGCGTTCGTCACTTTCATCCACCACATCGTCGTGCAGCAGGGTCGCAGAATGGATAAATTCAACAGCCGTCGCCAGGCCATGGCACCGCTGCGTCGTGTCATCGAACAGGCGGGTGGCGGCGAGTGTCAGTAAGGGCCGGATGCGTTTTCCGCCAGCGGCGATTAAATAATTGGCCAGTTGCGGGATCAACGGCACGTCAGATTGCATCTGGGTCATGATTGTTGCGTTCACCTTTTCCATGTCGGTACGCAACATATCGGTCATAACGGATAGGGGCGCAATCTTCTGATTTTGTACAGAATGGTCGGGGCAGGAGCAGGCGGCATGTGCGGTCATTATTCTTCAGATATGGCTGTTTTGCATTGAATCTGCAAGTAAAACATGTACATTTGCACACATGATCCTTCCCCCCATCGATGGTGCTGAAATCCAAGTCCTGGGCGGTCGTGTGCGGGTGTGTCATTTGGCGACAGGCGGGTTGGGCACGACGCTAGACAGTGTGATGCTGGCCGCCGCCTGTCCCGCTAAACCGGGCGAAACTTTGTTGGATATGGGGTGTGGGGTGGGCAGTGCCGGATTTTGCGTGTTGGCCCGCGTGCCGGAGGTGCGGTTGATAGGTGTGGATATCGTACCGGCGCAGGCCGAAATGGCCCAGTACAACGCTACGTTAAATGAATGCACCACCCAGGCCCGCTTTCTGGCGGCTGATATCCGTGATTACGTCATGGGGCTGGCGCGGCCGCTTTTCGACCACGTGATTTGCAATCCCCCGTATCTTGAGGCTGGCACTTATGTGCCGTCACCCAACGATGTGCGGGCCAAGGCGATGGGGCATGATACGCCCGATATCACTCTGGAAGACTGGGTGCGCGCGGCACATCGCGCGGTGAAATCGAAGGGCAGCATGACCTTTATTCATCGCGCCGACGCTTTGCCGCAGATGATGCAGGCCCTGGGCAAAAAGTTTGGTGACATCACGATCATGCCGTTATGGCCACGGGAAGGGCAGCCCGCCAAGCGGATTATCATCCGCGCCTGGAAAGACCGTCGTGGTCCAGCTGTTCTGACGCCTGGATTAGTGCTGCATCAGACCAACGGGGATTACACGCCAGCGGCGGGCGCCATCCTGCGTCACATGGAATCATTTACGTAATACAATAATTGTTATTGTTCGCACGCTATGGTATGATTCTGATGCTCGGAGGAATTAAACAATATGAATTGCCGCCCAGACTTTGCGAATAATGCCAATGGTGCGCAGCACCCGCAACTTCGTGTCGCCATTCCGTCCTCTGCCACCTTCTTGAAAGACATTGCAGATATGCCATTGGTACAGCGCGGTTTGCTGGCAAATGCCTTGCTGTGCGTCAACAACAATGGTCGTCATTTATGGTGCAAAGGCCAATGTGTCCAGCTGTCTGAACGCAAGGCCGGATATGATAACGTGCATGCCATTGAACTGCCGGGGGCCAGCCGCCTTGTTGTTATTGAAACCATAACCGACGGGAATAAACATTACATGCCGCTTCGCTTTTTTAATGCGCATGAGGCTTATGACGCCTACCTGGACCGGATGCATGATAACCGTCCACGGGGACAAAACCTGTTTCACCCCACCTGCAACACGGCTTCTTTTGAAGTGGCTATCGACACGACATATGCGGTTAAGCCGCAATCGCCACTGGCGTGGCTGATGCAGAAAATGGGTAATCTGGTTGCGCCGTCGCAGGCGGAACCTGCTTTGGCAATCGCTTAGGCCGCTATCAGTTGTTGCAATGCGCTTAAACAGGCCTGGTCCGGCACGGGATGGTTATGACCGTTCCAGGGCTGCTTGAACAAAATCGCATTGCCGCCCGCTGAGATGAACGTATCAACATTCTTTTGTGTATCGTCGATTAAAACTGCGCCTGGCCGCGCCAGCAGCGTTTTATGGGTTGTCAGGATATAACGGTCAAACGCCCGCCCGTGATGTTTTTCAATCCATTGAACCTTTCCAGCGACACAGCCTGGGCCGTATTCAGGTGAACTAAGGTAATAAACTGGCGCAATCTCCTCTAACGCCGCGAAGAACGTCTGAAACCAGGAAAACGGAGCCATGTCCGCCCACAATGCAGCGCCACCCGCCATCACCATCGCGTCAAACGTCGCCTTATCCAATCCGGTAATATCTTTGATCCCACCTTTGCCGGCGGGCCAGGTGTCGCGGCTGACATCAATCCCCGCGGCCCGGCCCAGATTGATAAAATGGTGGACGACAACGCCATCCATATCCAGTAAAATGCAGTCCATTTTCATTCTTCTACTTTAAGCCAGAGCGAAAGAAACACAAGATGCCCCTGACCGCCGCCATTGTTATTCCCGCGCGTTACCAGTCGATGCGGTTTCCCGGAAAGCCTTTGGTGATGCTGAACGGTCGCACGTTGATTGAACGGGTTTACGACCTGGCGCGGCAGGTGCCGGACGTTGCGGGCGTGTATGTCGCCACCGATGATGACCGGATCAAGGCGCATGTCGCAGGCTTTGGCGGTCAGGTTCTGATGACCCCTGAAAGCTGTCAGAATGGGACAGAGCGCGTGGCGGCCGCCGCCTTGATGTTACCCGATACGATTAATGCCTTTGTGAATTGGCAGGGGGACAGCCCGTTAACACCGATTGATTACCCCAAAACACTGCTGACACATCTGTCAGCCAGCAAGGCTGCAGAATTGGTAACGCCTGTCATCCGGTGCGACCGCGACATGCTGTTGCACCTGCGCGCTGAACGCGGGGCGGGCCAGGTTGGCGGCGTGACCGTGGTCAGTGACGTGAATAACCGCGCGCTGCACTTCTCACGCGAAGTTATTCCCTGGAGCGACGCCTTGGTCAATGCCCCAGACCCATTGCCGGTTTTTTATCATGTCGGGATGTATGCGTATCGCCGGGACGTCCTGCTGCAATACCCGTCCTGGACTGTCGGCCCGATTGAGCGGACCGAAAACCTGGAACAATTGCGCTTCGTTGAAAATGGCCGTGTGGTCGAAGCCTTGGAAATGCAGGGCGCAGGCCATTGGGAGGTCAACAAGCCGGAAGATGTCCCGCTTGTTGAACGCCTGTTAAAAGAACACGGGCTTTAAGCTTTTTTCGCGGCCAGATTGCCGATCAACGGCGCGGTGATGCTGTTGGCATTGGCGGTTTCCGGCACGACGATCACCATGTTGCCCTTATCCCCGATATCGCGAATGGTATCCAGGTACATGGTTTTGGTCATGATCTCAGTCGCTTCCTGGGGCGTTACGCCCGCTTCACGGAATCGTGCGGCCATCGCGACGTAATTATCGGCGATACGCTGGCGGAACCCTGCCACGCCTTCACCGATCAGGATATTACGTTGCTTGTCGGCTTCGGCCTCTTTAATCCGGCGGATGTAACCTGCCTGCGCTTCATTCTTCGCGGCTTCCATCGCCCGTTCGCTGGCCCGGACCTGGTTATAGGCCTGTTGGATTTCCATCGGCGCGTGCGGTTCATCAATCACGATACGGCGCAGATGCACGCCGTAATTGCCGATGCTGTCGTGGATATTGGTGATCACCAGCTCGCTGATCTGATCGCGGTCGCTGTACAAATGCTGGAAATCCTTATCAGAGGTATAGGTGCGGACACCAGCATTCACCAGGGCCTGGATCTGGGCGATCGGGTTATCATTGGCGAACAGGAATTGCGCGGTGTCGCTAATTTCAAACTGAATTGAAATCGGCAATTCAACAAAGATGTTGTCGGATGTCTTGGTCGCCAGCTTGTCTTTCACCTGTTGCAACTGGGTCGATACCGGCCGTGTCGGGCGGTCGATGAATGGCAGTTTCAGTTGCAGGCCCGGACGGCGCGCCGTTCCGACCAATTTGCCGAAACGTGTCACCAGGCGTTCATGCCCTTGCTGGACTGTAAAGAAACTGTCAAACAGGCAGACGACGATAATCGCCAGAAAGATAATGTACATAGACGCTCCTATGCCGCTGTATTGGCGGCTTTCATGTGTGTATGAAGGAATGACGCGACATGATCCATGCCGATCCGTTCCTGGTGCATCGTATTGCGATGGCGGACAGTGACCGTTTTATCTTCGACCGATTGATTGTCGATCGTAAAGCAGAACGGCGTGCCAATCTCATCTTGACGGGCGTACCGCTTGCCGATGTTTTGTTTGATGTCCAATTCGACCGTAAAGTCTTCGCGCAGGTCGCGGTACAGCTGGGTTGCCAGTTCCGGCTGACCGTCTTTTGCCACCAGCGGCAGGATCGCGGCCTTTTTCGGCGCAATACGCGGATGGAAATTCAAATACAGGCCTGATGGGCGGCTTGGGTCCGGTGTAAACGCCTGGCACAGAACAGCCAGCACGCCGCGTGACAAGCCGGCAGATGGTTCAATAACGTGTGGCAGATAGCGTTCATTGCTGACCGGATCAATGTATTCCAGCTTGGTTTTAGAAAATTCCTGATGCTGTGTCAGGTCGAACGCGCCGCGATGGGCGATCCCCTCCAACTCATCAAACCCGCCATTCGAGAATGGGAAGCGGTATTCGACATCAACCGTGCGGCTGGAATAATGGGCCAGTTCGGCTTTGGCGATATCGTTGAAATGCAGGTCTTCGCCGGTGATACCGATTGAGGCCCACCATTTGGTGCGCTGATCGATCCAGAATTCCATCCATTTCTTGTGGTCATCCGGATGACAGAACCATTCCAGTTCCATTTGTTCGAATTCACGGCTGCGGAAGATGAAGTTGCGCGGCGTAACTTCATTACGAAAGGCCTTGCCGATCTGGGCAATGCCAAATGGTATGCGCACACGGCTGGAATCCACCACCGCCTTGAAATTCAGGAAGATACCGGCACAGGTTTCGCCGCGCAGATAGGCGATATTGTCGCTGCTGGCCAATGCCCCGACGCGGGTTTCGAACAACAGGTTGAACGCCTTTGGCTCGGTCAGCGTGCCGGGCGCGCTGGCCTCCGGCGCCAAAACGCTGCCGAATTCGGCGAAAGGCAGGTCGGTCAGGACGCAGGTTTCGTAATCCGCGATCGTTTTGCCGCGACCGAATTTCTTAATACGTTTTGCCGCCATTTCTGGCTGGTCATCGCCTTTTTCCACGGCCAGGAACGGCATGCTGCCATCCTTGGCGCGGTAAAGAACAACGTGGTCGGCGCGGTAGCGCTTTTTGGTTTCGCGGCAATCGGTCATTGGATCGGCGAATGTGGTTGTGTGGCCTGAGGCCTCCCAGCATTTTGGATTCTGGATGATGGCGCTGTCGATCCCCACGATCTCTAACGGCTGGCCATCCGGGCCGATTGGGGGCGTCAGGACCATCGATTTCCACCAATAGTCGCGGATATTGTTTTTCAATTCGGTGCCCAGCGGCCCGTAATCCCAGAAGCCGTTGATGCCGCCATAGATTTCCGACGCCGGGAAGATGAAACCGCGACGCTTGCACAGCGATACAATCTCTTTCATATCTTTGACGATGGGAACCGGCATGTTCATAAGTGGTGATCCTTCGGGTAAGTGTTCTTTGGTTTTAAATGGAATTACTTATGCTGGCAAGCGGTTGATATGGGCTGGTAACTGATCCAGCGCCGCAATTTTCAGGCAGGCCAGCCCGATATCGCAGGTGGACGACCGCATATCACCCAAAACCTGACCATCCGCGCCGACAATATCCATCCCAAACGCGGGCGGTTCCTGGGCAAACCGTAACGGCGTCAAACAGCGTTTCAGTAGGCCGCGATGATGAATGCGCGCGGTTAATTCCTGCCCCACGTAACAGCCTTTTGAAAAATCGGCGGCCAGCGTGTCGATGTTTAATTCGGCCAGGGTCGATTGTCCCGGAATGCTGTCACGGCGGCCATCCGGTAGGGCAAGAGCGATGCGCGCACGGTCATAGAGGGTGAAGGGCCGGTCTAGCAAATGCGGAACGGGCTGATATGTCCGGCGCAAACTGTTGTGACGTGGGTCGGGCAGGCCGTCATCGCTACCCAGAATGGCCCAGACAGGGACGTTGTCATCCAGCGCAAACGCTAACTTAGCCCGCAGGCGATATAATGTCAGGGCTTTCAGCAGGGCCGCCGCCTGGTCGCCGCCCTCACACTCAATAACATAGGTATCAGGGGCAGGGCGGTGGATGAACATGTCATACAGGAACTTGCCTTGACCGCTTAAGAGTGCGGCATAAATCAGGGGCTGCGCATCCAGCCTCGTCATATCTTGCGTCACAATGCGCTGTAGAAAGGCGAAACTGTCCGCACCTGTCAGCGTGATCATTGCCCGCGCGGGCAATGAAATGGCGCAGGGGGGCGATGTCATGCAGATTACTGGTTCAGCTGGCGTTCGCCCATCGTGGCGTTGCCGCCGGTGCCGCGCTCCTCAACCGACCGTTGCGGATCGGTGGCCTTGCGGCGTTCGCCGCTGTGTGTCCGGGCGCGCTGGTTTTCCATCGTGGTCAGGTAATTTTCACGCGCGATGACCGCGGTTTCATACGGCACGTGTTTGGTGCGGTCCCAGCCCTTGGCATACATGCAGCCTTCGAAATCATGGTATTCTTGCGGTTCCGTCAACAGATAGCCATCGCGTTGCGGTGTTTCCCAATCGTTCATTGAATCTTCTGTCGGGGTCGGTGCGCCGCCGCCATTGTGGTCAGGATCGGGTGAGTTTGTGCGAGCGGGTTCGCGGGGAATAGCACCGCGCAGATACCCCTGGCGTTCCAGCTCATTCAATTCGGAGGTGCAGCGGGCGATATCGCGCATCAGCATTTGTTGTGCCTTCGGACCACGCTGATAAATCAGGTCGGTGGTGTCAATACGTTGCCAGTATTGCCCATTCATCGCGATTTTTTGTTCAAGCGGAGTCACAGGGGCACAGCCCACCAGCAAAGCGGCCCCAGCCAAAGTCAACATAACAGCGCGATTCATTAAAATACTCTCCTATTGATTTACCTGTTTGCGACAATAACAGGGGTTTTTGAAATTCTCAAATTCTATTCCGCGTTATCACCGGATGTTTTGTGCCACCATGTTTCCAGGATAGGGCCATACAAAGGTGTCACACGTGGCCAGCCGATATGCTGCGCGATAAAATACCGGTCGATCGCGCTGTAGAATAACGGGACAAAGGCCGCGGATTGCATGATGCGATCGTCCATCTGGCGGGTGATATCGCGCAAGCTTTCGCGTGTCGTGGTCTGGGCCAGCTGCGCGGCCCAATGATCGACGTCTTTATCGCACAAGCCGGAATAATTGAATCGGCCCTCCTGGCTGGCTGCGGCACAGCTCCAGTAACTCAATTGCTCCATCCCCGGTGACATGCTTGAAGGCCAATAGGTGATCGTCGCATCGTAATCATATCGCAGCAAACGTGCGCGGAAGCTGGTGTCATCAAGGGTGCGGATGGACAACGCGATGCCCAGTTTCGCCAATTGCTGCTTCCACGACAGGGCTACTTTTTCGTCAAGGACGGTACCCACCAGAATCTCAAAGCGTAAAGGCGCATTGGTCCGCTGCTGAACACGGTGGCCGTTTTTGATGACGTAGCCAGCCTGTTTTAACAAAATATCTGCCTGTTTGTGACGGTCGCGCAGGGCTGCGGTCGTATCATTGGCCGGGGCCTGCCACGCCGTGCCCGATAAATCCGTATTCGGATAAATCGACCGCGTGCGGCGATACAGGCCGTAAAGCGATGTCGCATTCAACCTGTCTGCATCCAGAACCATGCCAATGGCTTGGCGGACTTTCAAATCAGCCAGGATAGGGCGGCGCGTGTTCAGCATGATGGTCCAGAAATTTTCAGCGCGCTGATGCGCGAAATCGACTTTTTGTAAGCTTTTCGCGACCGGTGTTGCCATCCATTTCCGCATGTCGGTTTCACGGCGGATATCGCTGTCACCCTTTGTCAGGCTTTGCATCGCGACGGTATCATCCCGAAAATAATCAAAGCGCAGCGTGGCAAAGTTGAAATGGCCGCGTGCGACCAGTTTATCCGCCGCCCAGTAATCAGGCGTGCGGGTATAGGTAATATCGCGGCCCAGATTAAAACGGGATATCCGGTAAGGCCCCGATCCGTTGGGGGGCGTTAAAACCGGAGCATCGAAATCACGCCCCTGCCACCAGGTCTTGCTTAAGATCGGCATCATCGCCAGCGTCATGACGTTTTCGCGTTCAAAGCCAGGGGCCAGGGCAAAGGTGATGCGACGTGAATCGTGAACGGTCATTTTCGCCACCCGGGCATAGATCAGGCGCATGTTTGGCCGTCCGTGATCGCGCAGCGTGTGAAAAGTAAAGGCGACATCCGCGGTTGTGATCGGCGTTCCGTCGTGAAAAACAGCGCGTGGATCCAGCGTGATGGTGATTGCCGATCGGTCGGCAGGCATCGTGTACCCTTCGGCAATCAGGGGATACAGTGAAAAAGGTTCATCCCACACGCGGGCGAACAGGCGATCATTCACGTATTGCAACCCCTGTGCCGGATTGCCTTTCAGGGCATAGGGGTTGAGCGTGTCATAGCTGCCGATATAGGTCTGGCGCAACATGCCGCCCTTGGGCGCGGTCGCAGTGGCATAGGATAATGTCTCAGTATTGCCAGCATAACGCGGTGTGCCATGCATGCTAAGGCCGAATTGCAAGGTATCGTCTGCCGCATGTGAATAGGATGAATAGAAGTATAATGCACTGAAAATAGAAAGAAATAAAATAAGGGCGATACGGTTCGTTTTCATATCAGACCGATAAATCTTTGGTCAGCATCAGGCAAAACAGATCATCCAGCGGCTTCATGGCCCCGACCGGCACAGCCTTGCGGTCATACATCACCCCTGCGCCATCCGGAACATATCCGTGACGGATATACAGGCGTTGCGCCGCGCCAAACGAGGCATCAAGACCGAACGAAATACCGATATCGCTGGCCCCGGCCGCGCGGGCGGCGTCCTCGCACGCATTAATTAATGCCACGCCGATCCCATGACGCCGATGGGTCGGGACTGTCAACAAATCTTGAATCTCCGGTATTTTTAGGCGTTGAAACATCACGTATTGGGGCGCAAAGTTTAAGTGAACCTGGCCGATCGGGGTGCCAGTCGCCGTTTGCGCGATAAAAATCTTCCGCTTATTCTCACGCAGCGCAGTCTTTACCTGTTCCCATTCTGTCGCCACAATCGGGCGGCCAGTGGCGCGGTAAACGGCCTGGGCCAGGTGAATATCCTCAACCGTGATGGGGATGATTGTGTCATCGTCACTCATTACGCTGCACTTTCCGTCATAAGGTGTGAAGGCAGCAGGGTTGACAGCTTCACGCGGGGGCGTGGGCCCATCTGGGCGATAACCGTCGCGGCGGCCAGGGACCCCAGATGGCCGCATTCCGCCAATGCCAGGCCAGAGGTGTAGCCATACAGGAACCCGCCGGCATAGGCATCGCCCGCGCCGGTCGTATCCAAGACGTGCGCAGGTGGCACAGCGGCGATCCCAATCAGCTGATCGGGAAGGACAATTTTTGACCCGTCCGCGCCGCAGGTAATGGCCACCAATGGGCACATCTGGCGTATCGCGGCAATCGCGTCGTTTAATGTGTCGGTTTGCGTCAGATGCAGGGCCTCCTGCGCATTGGCAAACAAGACATCGACACCCGTGGCAATAAAGGCCAAGAAGTCTTCACGGTGCCGATCCACGCAAAACGAGTCGGAGAGCGTGAGGGCGATTTTGGTACCGCTGGATCGCGCGGCTTTGGCTGCGGCACCAAAGGCCGCCTTATTCAATGGGCTGTCGAACGAATATCCTTCCAGATAAATCATCTCACTGCGCGCGATTAAGGCGGCATCGACATGCGCGCTGTCCAATTGTGTGGCCGCACCCAGATAGGTGTTCATCGTCCGTTGTGCATCCGGCGTGACCAGGATCAGGCATTGTCCGGTGGCCATATCGGATGTGGCGGGGATGGGGGCGCTGCTGATATGCACATTCATCGCCTTCATGTCGTGGCGGAACACCGCGCCGAACTGATCGTCCGCAGTCACGCCGATAAAGGCCGCGGCCCCACCGAATGACGCGACGCAGGCAATCGTATTGGCCCCAGACCCGCCGGAACATTCAATTGCGGGCGGCATGGCCGCATAGATATCCCGCGCCCGTGCCGCATCAATCAACATCATGCCGCCTTTTGTCATGCCCTGTGCGGCCTGGTCGGCAACAAATGCTTCCGGTACTTCGCTTAAGATATCGACGATAGCACCGCCGATGCCACACACTTTAAAGTCCCGCTTGCTCATAAAAAGTCTTTCATATTTGAAATTCGAATGCAGTCTGCTACAACACTCTAACAAAATATGCCCAAAGAAAAAGACCATAAACGCGATATAAATCGTCAGGACGTCCTGGATGCCGCCTTAAGCGAGGCGGCACAGGTGGGCTGGGACATGATGACCATGCGTGACATTGCCGCTGCCTGTAACGGGACATTGGCAGATGTTCAGGCGCATTTTACCGACAAATTCGATATCGCCGTGGCGTTTGGTCGCCATATTGACGCGCTGGTTCTGCAACGCCTGGCGGATACAAACGATGCCATGTTGTCACCCCGCGACAGGCTGTTTGATGTGTTGATGGCCCGATTTGACGTTATGAACGCCTATCGTCCCGCTATCCAAAGCATGATCGGCGCGATGCGCGTTGATCCCAAACAGGCCTTATGGTCTGCGCCGTATCTGGCGCGGTCAATGGCTTGGATGCTGGAACAGGCGGGCATGGATACGACGGGCATGCGCGGTTGCGCACGCGTTGCGGGCATCACCGGTATTTATATGTATGCTGTTAAAACCTGGGCTGAGGATGACAGCGCAGATATGGCCAAGACCATGGCAACGCTGGATAAGGCGTTGGGCCACGCCGAAAAATGGGCCGATAAAATCAGCGTTTAAACGCATTACGCCCGCATCTGGGCAAACACATGCGCGTTCAACCATAAATCAGCCAGCGTGTCGGCCATGTATGCCACCTGTTCCGGTGTGTGAACCGCACTGGCTGTCAGGCGCAGGCGTTCTGTGCCGCGCGGCACGGTCGGATAATTAATGGGTTGCACATATAATCCATAGTCGTTCAGCAGGATGTCTGTCACGGTCTTGCAACAGGTGGCATCACCGACAATCACGGGGGTGATGTGGCTGTCATTGACCAGGAACGGCACGCCGGATTGGGTCAGGGCTGCCTTTAACTGACGGACATTGCGGCGCTGACGTTCACGTTCAATTTCGGATACTTTCAAGTGGTTAATGCTGGCAATCGCGCCCATGCAAATGGCGGGCGGCAAGGCGGTTGTAAAGATGAAGCCAGGGGCATGTGACCGGATTGTATCGATCAATGTCGCATGTCCCGCCACATATCCGCCCATCAGGCCATATGCTTTGCCAAGTGTGCCTTCGATCATATCAACGCGGTCCATAACGCCATCGCGTTCGGCCACGCCTGCACCCCGCGCGCCATACATACCAACTGCATGCACTTCGTCCAGATAGGTCAGCGCGCCGTATGTCTCAGCCAGGTCACAGATGGCAGCGATAGGGGCAATATCGCCTTCCATCGAATACACGCTTTCAAACGCGATAATTTTCGGGCGGTTCAGCGGTTGCAATGCCAGCAGAGATTCAAGATGTTCCAAGTCGTTGTGACGGAATATCTGTTTGTCCGCGCCACTGTTGCGGATGCCAGCAATCATTGACGCGTGGTTCATCGCGTCTGATAAAATCAGGCAGTCAGGCAACAGGCGGGCCAGGGTGCTGAGTGCCGCTTCATTCGCGACATAACCAGATGAAAAGACCAGCGCCGCTTGCTTTTGATGCAGGTCAGCCAGGCAGGATTCCAGCTGAACATGCGCCAGCGTCGTGCCCGAAATATTGCGTGTGCCACCTGCGCCTGCGCCATATGTCGCAAGCCCGTCTTGCACCGCGGCCAGAACCACAGGGCTTTGGCCCATCCCCAGATAATCGTTATTGCACCAGATCGTAACGTCTTTTGCCGCGTTTTGCGTCGTGTGCAGGGTTGCGGACGGGAAATGGCCGACCTGGCGGGTCAGGGTGGCGAAAGAGCGGTATCGGCCCTCGGCTTTCAATTCATCCAATGTATTGTCGAAAAAAGGTGTGTAATCAAATGACTGCATCATATGTCCTGCTGCTTTTTTGAAACTTACTCCGTCACACGCAAAAAGAAAAGCCCTGATGATGGGGTCTGGTGGCGCAGCGATAACCTATGCTAAGCTAAATGAAATAACGGTGAAGGTCGTCTGATGATTATTGTTTTTGGCTCGCTTAGCATGGATATGAACATTCACGTCCCCCACATGCCGGTGGGGAAAGAGCCGGTCATCAGTCCGCAATATCTGTTAACCCCGGGTGGGCGTGGCGGCAACCAGGCGCTGGCCGCCGCGCGTGTTGGCGGTAAGGTCGCCCTGGTGGGCCGCGTCGGTGATGACGATATGGGCCAGAACCTGCTGGATTTCCTGCGCAAGAATGGCGTGATGGTATCAGGCGTCGCGCGGTCGGATATGCCGACCGGATGTGCGATCGTGTTGCGCGACAATGCCGGCCACAATCAAATGATCGTAACATCCGGCGCAAATGCCGAAACCCAGAATGACCAGGTTCCTGACGAAATCCTGACGCCGCAGAATTTCGTGCTGGTGCAGATGGAATTGAAACTGGAAGAAACCGTGAAATTGCTGGAACGCGCCCATGCGCGCGGTACAAAAACAATCCTGAACCTGGCCCCGGCGATTATGATTCCGAAGGCCGCGGTTCAGTATGTGGATTACCTGATCGTGAACTCGATCGAAGGCCGAAAAATGGCTGAACGGATGGGCTTAAGCGTGGAAGACAGCGCGACGAAGCTGGCCTATGGCCTGGCCCGCGCGGGCAATATGACGGTTATTATGACGCTGGGTAAACATGGGTCTATCGCGGTTCAGCCGGACGGGCGCGGGTTTGAAGTCCCAATCCTGGAAATCGGGCAAGAAACCGTTGTCGATGTGACAGGGGCAGGGGATTGTTACACTGGCACACTCGCTGGATGTTTGCAGGAAGGGCGCAACCTGTTGGATTCCATGAAACTGGCCAGTATCGCTGGCACGCTGGCATGCCAAAAGGTCGGGGCGCAGGCCTCGTATCCTTATTTCGGATATGTTGAGGAGCGTTTGTCGGAACTGGCGAATTCCCAGGCCTTTCAACTATAGTTATTGACATAACTGATATATTTTGCTTTATGTTGTGAATGCAATGGCAAACGCGCGGATGCCGGCTCTTACGTCCTGTTATATGTACGGTTGTTTACCAACAGGGCGGCGCCAAAGTCCTTCGCCCATTGCACATCCGGTTTTGGCCCAAATATAGGTAACGATTAATTGTGAACAAGCTGACACAGACGATTGACGCCATCATGCATATGTATGAAAAGTAAAGTCCATGGATCGCGAGTCATATTCTGGTAATAACACTGTTAATATGCCCCCGAGTGATGCTGCTGCACACATGGCGCAATCGGCCCCTCTTTTTCTTTCTATTATTGTCGATAACTGTCTGTGTGGTGTTGCGGCGCCATTGTCCCGTATTTTCGGAAGATGTGCGGAGATACGTGATCTCGGTTTTCTTGAAACAGCGCCAGACAAAGACATTATGCAGCTGGCCGTCAAGAAGCGTTGGTCAGCTATTCTGACTGCTGATATGCGTGATGTGAATGACCAGGATATGACACGGATCGCCCGCAATGTGGCAGCAACTGAAATGAAGGCGTCTGCCGCCCGCGTTTTTACTGGTGCGCATCTGGGGAATCCAAAACGGATCAAAGATGGTGTGGCGTATTTGATAGATAGCGTACAACGCGGAGAATTGGCGGAAACGCTAGCATCTCAGCCATTCTTGCTGCATGTGGATCAATCACTTTTTTTAGAAACGCCAGGGGCAGGCCGTCACAGTAAGCAACTGGTTGATTTGTGCTGCGAATGGCAGGACGCGATTTTCACGGCAGGGACGCAGACACCACGCGGTTCTTACTCCGCCCTTTTAACGCGTCAAGGGTTACAGCCGGGTCCGACTTACGAAAGACTGCTGACTCATACATTATATCAAAATGCGGCCACGATTATGCTGCGTGACAAGAATGCTCTTAAAGACCCTGCAAGGGTAAGGCTGGCGTCTGAAGGTATGAAAAACGCCATTTGCCAGGTGTTGGGGCAAGATGGGAAAAGGGCTGCTGTGGAGCCGTTCAAAACATCTTATCCATTGCGCCCCCGTACGCATGTTGTCGCGGCGGCACCAGGATTGACCGCCTGTGCATAAAATCATCGCGCCCCGTCATGTCCCTTGGCCATCCAGGGACAGGGGCGTAAGATAATGACAACAATAAAGTAAATACACGGATGTATCAGGGGGCAATGCGCGTATCGGGGGACACCTATCGCCATGCTGGGACGTAAAGATATCGTTATGAATTTCAATCGCCCGCCCAATGCGGACGATTTGTTACAGTTGTCTTTGATGCATCTGGCGACCTTGCCACCCCATCTGGCGGTCCGCTGCGCTGATTTGTCGATTCAAATCGAAGAATTTCCCGACGATTCGGTCGAAGCCGACTTGGGGCTTGAAGATTCCTATGAATTGCTGTGCTTATACAAATCCGCCCGTGATGTCGCGCCGGGTGTTCAGCGAAAGAATGCGCATGGCGACGACGTTTTGATGCTGTATCGCCGGCCCATCCTGGATATGTGGGCTGAAACCGGCGATGACCTGAATACGCTGCTGAACCACATCATGGTGAATGAGATTTCGGCGCAGTTCGATATGGATGCCGGAATGCAGGGCGATGCCGTGGTCGAGAAAAAGGTTTAAAACGTAAACCGGTCTTTAACCCTTCTCTGGCACTGTATGGCCATGAGTCAGGCCAACACAACCATCCTTACCTATAGTCAGCTTTATGTCTGGCGCAGCCTGGTTGCGCTGGCGCATGTTGATGGCAAGCTGACAAACAATGAATGGCAGTTCCTGCTGCCCAGTATTTTACGTCTGAACCTGCTGGATGAGCAGCGAGACCTTCTGCAACACGATTTGAAAAACCCTCAAAAGGTAGCCGACATGTTCCAAAACATCACAAAAGTTAAAGACCGCGCCCAATTTTTTGTTCTGGCGGGGCAACTGGTGTATGCGGATGGCGATTATGATGAGGCGGAGAAGAAGATCCTGCTGGAATTAAGTCGTTCGCCCCTGAAAGACGCCCCAGATTACACGAAAATCGCCGAAGATGTGCGCATCCTGCTGGCCGAAGACGACAGCACGGATGAGCTGGAGCTGGATATTCGTGGTGACACGATCAGTTTCAGCCAAAAAGCCAAGCGCCCGTAAGCACCTATAAGCGACCACAAGCGCGTACAGGCACACCGCCACGTCGCGCATTATCGCAATCAAGCAATTCTTTACGTTTGCCCTTTAAGCTGGGGAAAGTATGACACAACCACCATCTCAGAAACCCGTCTGGCCGCCAGCCCCTGCACCGACACATACCGGTGAGCAGGCGCGTGTGCCGGGATCGGAAGTGGGTATTCCCGATATTTTCGATGATATGCCTGAATACATGAAAGGCGCGCAGCCGTACATGGATGCAAATGTCCTTGGGGATGATGAGATTCTGGCCCCTACCGATTGGGCGCTTGAAGGCGATCCGGTCCCGCCAAAAGATATCGCCGTGTACACCCATGCCGCGCCGCACGCGAATACAAGCGACCAGCCCGCGTCAGATGCCCAGGCCACAGCCAGTGTCCAGCCGGGAACCAAACCGCGTATCGGCGAGCGTCTTTTAAATGCCGGCCTGATTAATGAATCGCAATTGCAGGTCGCGTTGGCCGAACAAAAAATCTCCGGCAAGTTAATTGGCGAAGCGTTGATGGAGCTGGGCTTTATCACGTCAGACGCGATGTCGCATTTTCTGGCGCGCGATGCCGGCCTGGACATTTTTGATCCCAAACATACGATTTTCGACACGACGGCCGTGGCCCTGTTAAGTAAGGCGGAAGCCAAGGCGATGCTGATGCTGCCGGTCGGATTCACCTCACAGAACGAAGTGCTGGTGGCCCTGACCGATCCGTATGACGTTGTGAATATGGACCGTATGCGCCGCAAGTTGCCGCGCGGGTATGATATTAAACCATTGGTGACCGGAACCGGTACGATCAGTGAGGCAATTGACGTTGCCTATGGCTTCTCAAGCGATATCGAAGCGATTTTGAAAGAGCTGGATGCGGGGCCTGACGATATTGATCTGACGACATTGTCGGAAAAAGAAATTTACACGCACCCTGTGGTCCGTCTGATTAACGGCCTGTTATTCCATGCGGTTAAGACGGGCGTATCCGATCTGCACTTTGAGCCCGAAGAAAACTTTGTCCGCTTGCGTAACCGCCTGGACGGTGTTCTTTACAACGCCCATGTGTTTCATAAAAAACACTGGGGCGGCATGGCCCAGCGTATCAAAATCATGTGCAATATGAACATTGCCGATAAATATTCGCCCCAGGATGGCCGGATCAGTTTGAATGTCAGTGGTCGTCTGGCCGACTTTCGTGTGTCTGTTCTGCCCACCGTCCATGGCGAAAATATCGTTATGCGGGTTCTGGATAAAAACGCCAGTATCCTGCCGCTTGAGGATTTAGGATTTTCACCGCAAAACCTGGCGGCGATCAAGGCGGCCCAGCAACGTCCTGAAGGGGTGATTATCGTGACCGGTCCGACAGGGTCCGGTAAAACAACGACACTGTATTCAATGCTGGCTGAGGCCAACAGCCCCGAACGTAATATCCAGACCCTCGAAGATCCGGTTGAATACGCGATCCCGATGATCCGTCAAACGAATATCCGCGAAGGCATCATGGATTTCGCCGACGGGATCCGCGCGATGCTGCGTCAGGATCCGGACATCATCTTTATCGGTGAGATCCGCGATGACATTACCGCCGACATGGCGCTGAAAGCTGCGATGACCGGACACCAGGTTTTCACGACCTTGCACACCAATGACAGTTTCGGTGCCATTCCGCGGTTGCTGGATTTAGAGCTGAAGGCCAACATGCTGGCTGGTGCCGTGATCGCGATTATGGCGCAACGGCTGGTCCGCCGCCTGTGTAAAACCTGTAAAGAATCATACCAGCCTGACGCGCTGGAATGCGAAACATTGCGTCTTACGCCAGAAGATGCGCCGCAACTGTGCCGTCCGAAACAGGGTGGCTGTACCGCTTGTAACCATACCGGATACAAAGGCCGTGTGGCGGTTGCCGAAGTGCTGAGCTTTGATGAGGCCATGGACGACATCCTGGCCAATGGCGGCAGCAAATCCGATTTAAAGGCCGCAGCCCGGGCAAATGGGTTCAAGAGCATGCGCGAAGATGCTATTCTTAAAATCATAGCGGGTCAGACCAGCGTCGATGAAGTCCGGCGTGTGGTGAACCTGAATAAAGATTAGGATCACTTATGGTACGCCAGTACAAATATCGGGCGATTAATAACAAGGGTCGCGCCACACGTGGCGTGATGCAGGCCGCGAACGAGCGCGATTTGTATGCGCAGTTGCGGGGGCATGGCCTGGAACTGGCCGACTGTAAGGAAGATAAGCCGACGCGGTTCCGCTTCCTGCTGGGTGCTTCCAAAATCAAGACACGCGACCTGATCGGTTTCTTTACCCATTTGCAACAGCTGCAGCAGGCGGGCGTGCCGCTGCTCGACTCGCTGGCGGATGCGCGGGATTCTGCCGATATCCCGGCGATGCGCGACATGGTGGGTGATATTTTGCGCGATGTGTCCGAAGGGACCGCGCTGTCTGATGCGTTTGCCAAATTTCCGCAAGTCTTTCCCACATTGTTTATTGCGATGGTGCGTGCGGGCGAAAGCACGGGCGATATGGTCGAATCATACAGCCAGTTGATCCGGTATTTGAAATGGTACGACGAATTATCGCTGAAGATTAAGAAAGCCAAGCGTTACCCCATGATCCTGGGCGGCGTTATTGCGATTGTTCTGGTCATCATGATGGGCTATGTCGTGCCGCAGATCGTCGATTTCATTCGCAAGATGGACCAGGAATTGCCGTGGTACACCACGTCCCTGATCGCCACGTCTGACTTTTTCAAATCGTATTGGTATATGATTTTTGCCGTATTTCTGGTGATGCTGGCGATCCATAAATCCTTGTATCAAATGGTGCTGGATTACCGATTAAACGTCGATAAGCTGGTCTTAAAGCTGCCTATTTTCGGTCCGATTACGCGAAAGATCAACATTGCGCGTTATACCCGGACCTTTGGCGTGTTGTTCGCGGGCGGGATTGATATCATCAACTGTCTGCGATATTCGCAGACCACGATCACCAACCGTCACCTGTATTTGTCATTGAACAAGGTGGAGGAGGAGGTGTCGGCAGGACATCCGTTCTCGCTGGCGTTGAATGAAACCGGGGAATTTCCGTCAATGGTGATCCGCATGATTAAGATCGGCGAAGAAACCGGGAATTTGCGTCCCGTCCTGGACCAGGTGACTGAATTTTACAGCCGCGACGTGGACGAAGCGATCCAAAGCCTGGTTGCGTTGATCGAGCCGGCCCTGACCCTGGTAATGGGTGGGATTATTTTGTGGATTGCCGCCGGTGTGTTCGGCCCGATTTACAACAGCTTCGGCAATATGACGATGTAAATTCAGGCGCGGGCAGAATAAATATGCCTGCCTGCGGTATAAAAGTTGGAAATCGGCAATCTGGGCCTAGACCCGATTCAGGGATTTGTTTATCGTCTTAAGCATGGCATTTGACTTTATTGGTTTTAGTGGTGCGCGAACAGTTCTGATCCTGACGGATGAGGCGTTGTTCGTCTATACCGCCACGCGGCGTCAGGTGCAACTTGTCGAAACGCTGGATTGGACCAACCCGGCCCTGGTCGAACGCCTGACATCCTTGCTGACCCAGGAATGCCGCAGTCAGCCCGTTATCCTTCTGAATGATATGGTGGAACAGCATTACCGTAAGGAACGCATCCCCCGTGTCGCCAGCATGGATAAAAAGATGATCGTGACCCACCGGTTGAACATGATGTTCGCCGATCATCAATATCGCAGCTTCCTGCCCCCGCAGGGGGACGAAAGTAAGACGAAAAAGCGCAGCCTGTTCGCGCCGAAGAATGAAACACTGCCGCAGGATGTCTATCTGTTCGCGGCCTTCCCGGAAAATGAAGCCATCAAGGCGGTGATGCAGGCGATCCAACGCGCCTTTGTGTCGATTATTGGCTTTGGCTTGTTGCCGGTTGAAAGCGCGTCGATGATTAACGCGCTGGTGAAACGCCTTTTGCCCGCGCCGACGAAAAAGGCGGGCGTGACCTGGACCGTCTTTTTGGGACAGCAATCAAGCGGCGGATTGCGCCAGATCGTCACCAAAAATAATGAATTTGCCTTAACGCGGATCACGCCAATCCTGGATACCGATTTGAACCCGTCAGCATGGGTAAAAGATGTCGCGCGTGAATTCCAATCGACCTTAGGTTATTTGACCCGTTTTGGGCTTAGTCCGCAGGATGAATTGAACGTGATTGTCATTGCGGGCGAAAAATCACACAGCTTCCTGCATCAAAACCTGGAAAGCTATACGAACTTAGTGCCGCTGACGCTGGAAAGCGCCGCGGCTAAATTGGGCCTGAATATCGGTCAGCAGGTTGAGCAGCGTTACGCCGACCTGCTGCATGCTGGCTGGCAGGGGCGTCATCGTGGCCTGGCAATGCCGATGCGGGCGAAAATCCTGGATGCGCTGTCCGGTCCACGCCGCCTGGCGACATTTGCGGGTTATGGCCTGTTGATCGCGTATAGCGGCATGATGTTTTACGGCGCGCATTCCATTTTGACTTACTATCAATCCAAGACAAACCTTGATCTGGCGGAGGAGCAAAAGCAGCAGATTTCCCAGATTTATGAGCAGGACATGGCCCGCAAAACTGCGGTCGGTATTGACTTTAAACTGGTGCGCGGTGCGTTGGATGCCAATAAGGATATCCTGGCAAAGGCGGCGTGGCCTTACCCTGTTTTACGGGCTGTGGCTGCCGCGACCGACACGCAATTGCGCCTTGTGCGCCTGGACCTTACGACGGCTCCGGTTGCAAAAGATCAACTGCCGGCCGCGTCGGCGCCGGATGGCAATGGGAAGCGTGACAAGCTGACGCGCTATACTTTGACGTATGAGTTTCCGAAGGAAATGAATGCGGATGAAGGAAATAAGAAGGTCGCCGCCGTGCGGGCCCAGATCGCCCAGTTGCTGCCCGACTATACGGTTACAATACCGAAACCGGTGACGGATTTGTCCTTCTTGTCCGCTGTGACAAATGAACGGACTCAGGCCGGGGTGGGGACCGAGATTACGGATTACAAGATCGACGTGGTTATTTCGCAAACAGGCGGGGCGGTTCAATGACGTTGGAACAATTGAAAGAAACGATTGGGCTGCGTACCTTTGGTACGCTGATGACCATGCTGGCGCTGACGCTGGGTGTTTCAGCATTGTGCTTTTTGTTCGTTTTGCCGCAGACGGATGCCCAGTTGCAGAAATTGCAGCAAGCCCGCCAGGTCGTGGACAGCAAGCGCGCCGAGATTCGCACGCTGCGTCAGGAATATGCGGACCTGCAAACCTTTATGGGTGACTTTAAATCCCTTGAAAAACGCGGATTCTTTAAGGAGCAAAACCGGATCATCGCGCGCCGTGCTTTGGACCAGATGATCGCCGATGCCGGCCTGATTGACCTGGATTACGAAATTCGTCCCGCCCGCGTTATCAGTGAGGTCAGGGTGGATATACCATTGCCGGCCGCGGGTGCCACACCTGGTGCCATGCCGGGCGCCGGACCTGTTGCCGCGACGGCCCAGACACCGAATATGGCCGCAGGCAATCAACAGCCCGTCAATAACGGATATGCGCTGATCGAAAGCGAAGTCAGCATGGATATCAGCACGTATGACGACGTACAGATTTACAATTTCATCAAACGCCTGACGGATACTTTCCAGGGGCGCATGGTGTTACGGTCGCTGGACATTGAACCGGTGGCAGAATTAAACCAGGCCAATTACCTGAAAATCGGAAATGGCGAAGCCGTCAGCCTGGTACAGGGTCGCGCCGTTTTAATGTGGTACAGCATGGTTCCCGCCGATAAGGCCCCACCATTATCGCAGGGCGGGTCATGATGCGCGTTTTTACCATTATGGCATTTTATGCCGTTACCCTGCTGGCGCATCCTGTTCTGGCACAGCCGGTCTCGGAACCTGTTGCGCCGCCGGTTGACGCCGCGCTTACGCCGGCTGATGCCCCTGTTGCCGATCCTGTTGCAGCAGCACCGGCACCGCCGGCCGAAGCTGCGTCGGTCCTGCAAGTCGCCAAACCCGTGTCACAGGCCGATTTTTTACGTGCACTTAATCAAGAGTTGGAGGCGCAGGCCAAGGCCCCGGTTTATACCCCGCCGGGCGTGCCCTCGCTGTTTTTAACGCCGCAGGATTATGCCAGATTGCAAGAGGCCCGCCAGGGTTTTGCGATTCAAAAAGATGACCTGGATATTGATTCAATGTTGCAGGGCAGTGTCCTTGGCCCGCGTGAAATCTCCCTTCAGGGGATTGTGTATCGCGGGGCGAAGGATTGGGTTATCTGGCTGAATAAGGAGCAGATGACGCCAGATCGTCTGCCCTTGGAAATACTTGATATCACTGTGCATCGTGACTTTATCGAATTGCGGTGGTTTGATCGGGCCACGAACAAAACCTATCCTATTCGCCTGCGTCCCAATCAACGGTTTAATATCGACGCCCGTATCTTTTTGCCGGGCTAGTGACCATGACCCGCCGATCCTCAACCGCTTCAGTTCAAACGCCTCGCGCCGCGCCGGTTGTTATGGCTGCGCGCGATGTGACATTGCGATATGGCACGCATCCTGTCTTAGATAATGTTAGCCTTGAGGTGCGGGAAGGGGAGTTATTTGGGTTAATCGGCTTGAACGGCGTCGGTAAAACATCCTTCTTGAAAATCATGCTTGATTTACGCATGGCGGATAGCGGCACGATCACGATTAACGGCGTGCCATCGACCAATCGTATTGCAAGACGCGACGTTGCGTATCTGCCGGAACGATTTGACCCACCGCTGTTTATGACCGGAAATGACTTTATTCGTTTTGTCGCGCAGATGCAGGGACGCGACGTTAACCGTACGCAGGCCGAAGACTATGCAGAACGCCTGCAACTGCGTCCTGATGCGTTACGGGCGCGCGCCAATACCTATTCAAAAGGGATGCGGCAGAAACTGGGCCTGATTGCCACCATTTTATCCGGCGCGCCGTTTCTGGTGCTGGACGAACCGATGAGTGGCCTTGATCCACTTGCCCGCGTACTGGTGAAGGATATGCTGGCTGGCTGTCACCGTGATGGACGGACTGTGTTTCTAAGCAGTCATATCCTGGCCGATCTTGATGAATTGTGCGACCGCGTCGCTGTGCTGCATGACAGACAGTTTCAGTATATCGGTACGCCTGCCGCCTTGCGCAGCCAGGAGCAAGAAAAACATTTGGAAAGAGCGTTCCTATCGCTTATTCAAAATACAACGACGATGGACAACACAGAAGGGCCAACCCCATGACCGGACGTGATGAAATGCCGATGCCCTACACCGCATCACCTGTGGCACAACGCCCTGACTCTGCTGACGACATCGATTATTTTGACTCTGAAGATGATTTGGAAACATTGGATACGCCGACACGCGGGGGGCCAAGCCGCCTGCCTTTGATTGTCGTCGGCGTTGCGTTACTGGCCCTTTTGGCGGGCGGAAGCTATGTCGCGCTTCAGGTTGTGTCCGACTCTGCGCCACAGACGCAACAGGATGTGGCGGTGACGCCGCCTGTGCCCCCAATCCCGGAACCGCCGATCGTGGCTGCTGAAGCCCCAGTTGTTGCCCCTGTGACAGATCCGCTGGTCAACCCGGTGGATCAACTGGCCACCCTGCCGCCACAAGACGTGCCGCCGGAAGAATTATCAGTGGAAGACCCTGCGGCATCACCTTTGCCCGTTTTGCCAAACGCGCCCGATATTCTGGAAGAAGTTCCGGCGGAGGCTGTCCCAATGGCGGGCAAGGAAAACGCAACAGCGGAATTAGACCTGCTGGCCAACGCCCCTGCTTCTGCCACGCCTGCACCTGCGGCGGCTGATCCTGAATTGGCCAGCGAAGATTTTTATGAAACGACCGATATCGTCAAGGCGATGTCGGCGATGCAGCAGGACCCATTCGCCACAGAAGATGTGCTGATGGAAGCCCCTGACGTTCAAAAGCCCTATATCAAAATCACACGCGCGAATACTCAATCGGTGACCGAGCGGAATATTTTAATGGCCGAACGGGCGTTAGCGATTGGCCGGTTTGAAATGGCCGCTGACTTATATACTGAAGTCCTGCAAAAGAATGCCAGTGATGTGCGGGCGTTGATCGGCCGCGCAATTGCTTCTCAGAATCAAGGGAATGCATCCGCAGCCATCGAAGATTATGAAGCGGCCTTACGTTTAAAACCCGATAATACCGTGGCTTTGATAAATCTGCTGGGCCTGGTGCGGACGGAACAACCACAAATGGCTTTAACCCGTCTGGACGCCCTGGCTTTGAAATACCCATCCAATGCAGGAATCGTCGCGCAACAGGCGCTGATTATGTCGGATATGGGGAATGTAACGCAGGCTGGCCAATTGCTGGACCACGCCATTGCCCTGGAACCGGAAAACCCGATGCATTACTATAATCGGGCCATTATCGCGGAAAGAAGCGGCGATGGGCGTATGGCGATTGAGATGTACGAGCGCAGCCTGGAAGTCGATGCCATCCATACCGGAGGGCGGAAGATATCGCGCGAGACTGTCTATGGCCGCCTGTCGCAATTACGTCAGTAAATCATGATTTTTACCTGCATCATGGCGGGTCTTATCGGGGCGGCCTTGGGGTCGTTCGCATCTGTTCTGATCGGCCGTGCCGATGACCCGCGCCGTGTTATATGGGCTGAAGATGGTCAGGCGGCACGATCCCGCTGCCCCCATTGTGGCCGCACCTTAACCTGGATTGATCTGTTGCCGCTGCTTGGCTGGGTGTCCGCACGGGGGCGATGCCGGTCATGCCGCGCGCCGATTGGCTATCGCTACCTGGTTTATGAAGGGGTTGGCGCCGCGGTGATGATACTTGCGGCATGGACGCTTGGGATCGGGGGCGCGTTAGTGATATGTGCCGCTTTGCTGCCCCTTTTTATCGCCATTACCGCACAACTGTATTTTCGTCGCCCTGTGCCAACGGTTTATTGGGGCATAGCGGGCGTAATCGCCGTCGCCCTTATTGTTGTTCTGTAAATCAACGCTTTATTCAGATTTGTCCTTTATAAGAGTAAGAGACCAGAGTGGAGATTTAAGCCGTGGATATTACCCAACTTTTAGCGTTTGTGATGCAAAACAAAGCGTCCGACTTGCACCTAAGTGCCGGTAATCCACCGATTTTCCGCATATACGGGACGCTGAAACGCATCAAAAGCGATGCGTTGAGTTCAGATGATATTCGCAGCATGTTGTATTCGATTATGACGGATGATCAGCGTGCCGAGTATGAAAAAACCCAAGACATTGACTTTGCCATCGCCTTTGGCGAAAAAGCCCGATTCCGGGTGAATGCTTTTGTAAACCGTCAGGGCTCTGCCGCTGTATTCCGGACCATTCCATCGGCCATTCCCACCATGGCGGACCTGGATTTGCCACCGATCATGCGTCGCTTTGCTGAAATGGAAAAAGGCATCGTACTGGTCACCGGCCCAACCGGATCGGGTAAATCCACAACGCTGGCCGCAATTATAAACCATATCAATGAAACAACATCAAAGCATATCCTGACCATCGAAGACCCCGTTGAGTTTTATCACACATCGAAGAAATCACTGGTCAACCACCGCGAGGTCGGGATGGATACCAAAACCTTCGCCCGCGCGTTGAAAAGCGCATTGCGCGAAGACCCTGACGTGATCCTGGTGGGGGAGATGCGCGATCACGAAACGATTTCACTGGCCCTGACAGCCGCAGAAACCGGACACTTGGTGTTCGGGACACTGCACGCCAGTACGGCACCCAAAACCATTGACCGTATTATCGACGTTTTTCCGGCGAATGACAAAAACATGGCGCGGTCGATGTTGTCCAGCTCGATCCAGGGCGTGGTGTCACAGGCCCTGCTGAAACGCTCAGGCGATGGGGGCCGGATTGCGGCGTTTGAGGTCCTGGTCGGCACCGGCGCGGTGCGTAACCTGATCCGTGAAAACCAGATTCCGCAGCTGTATTCGATTATGCAGACCGGTGCGCGATATGGCATGACGACGATGGAAGATTCGGTTAAAGGCATGTTGGAACAGGGATTGATTGATTATGAAGAGGCGCGGCGCGTCTTGCTAAAAGCCGATGACGATAATCGCGAAGATTCGATTGTGCAGACATCGTATAATGTTGCAAAAACCCAACAAGCTTCGCGGCCAGCACCAGCGAAAGAACCAGAAGCTGTCGCAATGGATGACGGGGGATATTCGTTTTGAGCAACGCTCCGGCCATTTTTAATTACCTGCAGGCGATGAATATCGCCAACGCGTCCGATTTGTACATTACGGTCGGGGCATCGCCCACGATCCGCAACGGGTCGAAACTGGAAACGCTTGGCGTGCCGCCCTTGACCAGTGAGGCGGTACAGGATGTTTTAAACGCGATTTTGACGATCCGCCAATTGCGCGAATTTGAAACGCAGATGGAATTGAACACTTCACTGGATTTGGGGATGCACGGCCGTTACCGGATTAACGTTATGCGCCAGAAACAAATGCCAGCACTGGTAATCCGTCGTATCGTCACCAAAATTCCAAACTTTACCGACTTGAATTTGCCGCCGGTGATGGAAAAATTGTCGCTGGCCAAACGCGGCCTGGTCCTGGTTACCGGGATGACAGGGTCGGGGAAATCAACGACGCTGGCGGCCATGATTAATCATCGCAACGAACGCGAAACGGGCCACATTATTACGATTGAAGACCCGATTGAATTTTTTCATGAACACCAAAAATCTGTCGTTAGTCAACGCGAAGTCGGTGTCGATACCGACAGTTATGCCATCGCCCTGAAAAACGCACTGCGCCAACGTCCTGATGTCATCCTGATTGGCGAGATTCGCGACCGCGAGGTCATGGAGCATGCACTGATGGCGGCTGAAACCGGTCATTTGTGCCTGGCGACCCTGCATACGAATAACGCCTATCAATCTGTTGAACGCATGATCAATTTGTTTCCGGAAGATCAGCAACAGCAAGTCCGGCAATCCATTGCGAATAACCTGCGCGCCGTCGTGTGCCAGCGATTGATACCGGGGATTGAGCGGGGTCAGGCGCTGGCTTTGGAAGTCATGATGAATGAAGGGTCGATTCGTGATCTGATCCGCGAAGGCAAAATTGCCAAGATGCGCGATGTGATGGAGCAGAACAACGCGCTGGGGATGCAGACATTCGATAATGCTTTGGTTGAACTGGTTCGCGCGGGGCAGATTTCGGATACGGTTGCCCTGGCCAACGCCGATATTCAGGCGGATTTGCAGGTTAAGCTGCAAAGCCTGAAAATGAAACGCCGTGGCGAAGATGCCTTGCGGGCCATTGATACGTCGTTACTGGCCATTTCAGAATAGTGTGTAAAGCGGTTGGTTCGCGGCTTTCCCCCCTTGTCATGCGGGGCAAGGGGCGGCAATATGGGGAAACGATGATTCTTTAAGGTGATCGTCGTGTATTGCAGCTAAGGATATCATGTATGCGCCGCCAGACTCTGACCCGCCAATTGGTTTACTCCACCCTTATCGCCAGCGTTTTGACGATGCCGATGACGGCCTGCGATATGACCCAGAATTACGGCAAGATGGACCGTTCGTCCAATGCGCAATTCCAAGATTACCGGAATGCCTTATCCCCGCGTGAAGTACCACCGGCCGCGGCGCCAACCAATATTCCACCGCTTGAGCCGTATGTGGCCGCTGTACCTGACACACTGAAGCCGATGCCGCTGGTCTCTGTTTCCGTGAACCAGTCGATCCCGTTGCGCGATGTTCTGTATGAACTGGCGAAGCAGGCGGATTACGATATTGAGCTGGATCCGCAAATCAACGGGTCGGTGATTTTTACGGCGCGTAATCGTCCATTTGACCAGGTTATTGACCGTATTTCTGAACTGGCGGGCTTGCGCTATCGTTTTACCAACGACGTCCTGCGCGTGGAATTAGATACCCCTTACAACGTGAATTATAAGGTCGATTATCTGACCTCCATCCGTTCGAATACCAGTGGTTTGCAAACGTCTGTTTCCGTTGTGACGGGTGAGGGCGCGAATACCGGTTCGAATTTCAGCATCAGCTCTCAGTCTGAGAACAACTTCTGGGGCGAATTGGACACAAGTCTGCGCGCGATTCTGCAATCCAACGCCTCGCAAACGCAATTACGCACCACGCAAGATCCTCAGTTGAATGTCAGTACAGCCCAAAATGTCTCTGGCGCGCGCAATGAGCCACCACCACCACCTGCTGCCGCTGGTGCAACGGATGCCGCATCGGGCGGAACTGCTGCTGCGACTGCACCCGCTGACACGGCGGCACCGGCGCCGGCACCTGTTTTGCAAGTCGCCGAAGTGGCCGCACCTGCTGCCGCTTCTGCTGAAACCGGGGTCAACGCAGCGCGGACACCGTCCTTTTCAATGAACCGGTCATCTGGGATCGTGACTGTCTTTGCATCCCAACAGGTGCAACGGGAAATCGAAAGCTATTTGAATGAACTGAGACGGCAGATGGCGTCGCAGGTTTTGATTGAAGCGAAAGTACTTGAAGTCTCGTTGAGTGATTCTTATGCACTGGGGATTGATTGGTCGGAATTGAGCCTGTTTAATGGCCGGATCAAGGCAAATGTCGGCTTCCCAGGTCGCGGATTAGAAGGTATTCCGGGAATTGGGTCTGCGGGCGGTAACGGTGTCACGTTAACGCTGGATCAAGGCGGTACCACCGCATTGGTGGATGCGATTTCCCAGTTTGGGACTGTTCGCGCGCTGGCCAGCCCACGCCTGACGGTACTGAATAACCAGCCTGCCGTATTGAATGTCGCGCGCAACGAAGTGTATTTCGAAATCTCGGTTGAAGAAACGACAGAAGATGACACGGGCGACCGCCGTATCCGTCCGGAAGCTGAGGTGCGCAGCGTACCAATCGGGGTGCTGATTAACGTCCTGCCAGTTATTGATCTGGATAAACAGACGGTCACGATGCAGGTGCGTCCGACGATTTCACGGATTGAAGACCGTGTGGCTGACCCGACTGTTGCCTTTCTGGCTGCGGACTCGGATATTGACCTGGAAAACCTGGTGCCCGTGGTCGGTGTTCAGGAAATCGATTCTGTCGTGAAGATGGGCTCGGGCCAGACACTGGTCATGGGTGGATTGCTTCAGGATCGTACGGAATCTGACCGACGCGGCGTCCCTGTTCTTGGTGAATTGCCAGGTATTGGTGCCGCCTTCCGCAATCAGCGCGACGAAATCAAGAAATCAGAGTTGGTTATCCTGCTGAAGGCGACGATCCTGAATGAAACGAATGGCGTGACTCCTGCTGACCGTGATTTGTATCGTGGTTTTGGACAGGATCGCCGTCCGACAAATCTGTAAGGACGCGCCATGACGACCTGGATGTCATGGCCGCTGGTGCGCTACGTCCTTATGGGCGCACGGCACGACCGCATTATCCTTTCGATCTTTGTTGCGATCGGCCTGGCCTGCGCCCTGTCCATCTTTCTTGGGTCGGCGGCGGTGGTTGAAAAACCTGAATTCGCTTTTGTCTATATGGCGGCATCCCTGCGCAATCTGGGCGCGTTCGGATTAATGATCTTCATTGTCTTTTTTTTCCGGCGGGCGATGGACAATCGCGATGTTGATTTTCTGTTGTCTCGTCCCGTCTCGCGCGCGTGTTTCCTTATCTCTCATGTTGTTGGTTTTGCCATTATTGCCGTGGCGATTGCCGCCCTGGTATTTGGCGCCATTACGATCTTTGGGTGGCGAGGCTGGCAGCCTGGCTTCCTGTTGTGGGGTGGCAGTTACGCGATCGAATTGCTGTGCGTGATGATGGTCAGCCTGTTTTTCTCTGTGATGTTACGCAGCGCGTCGTCCGCCACATTTGCGTGTCTGGCGTTCTATATCCTGTGCCGCCTTTTGGGGCAGATTTCCGGCATTCTAGCGCATAAATCGGATATCGATATCTCGCACGGGGTTTTGAACGGGATCATGCAATCGGTCATGCTTTTTTTACCGCGCCTTGACCTGTTGGGGCAGACGTCGTGGCTGCTTTACGGTCCGGTCGCTGGCACCCCCTATACATTCCTGTTGGTCCATGGATGTGTTTTCATGGCCCTGGTGTTTTGCGCGATGACGGCTGATTTCGTCCGGCGACAATTTTAAGGGTGGGGTGGGTGATGGCAGAAAAACGCGCCGCCCTTCTGCCCCAGCACCGTTTTTTATACGCGTGCCTGGCGATGTTTTTGTTGCTGCAGTTTCTTTGCGCTGCCTTGCTGTTGCGCGATCAGGAACGCTGGCTGAATGTTCCAACCGCCCCGTCACCAGCAATAGCCCGCATGGTGGCCCTTGGTGACCCGCAATTTGCCTTTCGCAGCCTGGCCATTGTATTGCAGAATTTTGGCGATGCGGCCGGGCGGACCATCAGCCTGGATATGTATGATTACCACCATGTCGGCACTTGGCTGCGCCTGCTTGACGGGCTAGACCCCCAGTCACGCTATCTGCCGTATCTGGCGGCATATTATTTCGGTGCTGCACCAGACGGGAAGGGGCTTGCGCCTGTTGTTGACTACCTGGCGATGATCGGCCAGCGTCAGGGGAATAACAACTGGCGGTGGTTGGCGCAGGCCGTTATCCTGTCGCAATACAAGCTGCATGATTTAAAAAAAGCACAGGCATTGGCCGATATCCTGGCCCGCCATCCCGATCCGGCTTTGCCTGAATGGGGACGCAATTTCCGTTTCGTCATTATGAACACGCGCGGTGAGAAGCAGGCAGCAGCGGCGCTGATCCTGATGCGGTTGCGGGATGAGGCCAACACGCTGACCATCACCGAATTTAATCTGCTGCGCAGTATCCTGTGCCAGCAGATATTAACGGCTGCCGAACGTCCTGCTTATGCCCTGTGCCACGATTTGAACGGAAAAGAAGAAGAGGCAGGGGATGCTGAATAGCTATTATACCCTGCCGCAGATCCTGTCAGTCATCGGGCTGTTACAGACGGTTTATGCGCTGGTGTATATCGGGTCGCGTGTTGTACGCACCGGACTGGTGTTTATTCCGATCCTGTTTTACGCCACCTTGGTTTTTTGTTTTCTGTATAATTTTGCCATTACCCTGCCGATGCAGCAATATAACGCGATCACGGCCTGGGCCGCAGGTATATGGATGTTTATTCCGGCCTTAAGCTATTTGTTGATCGTGCAGCTGACACATTTGCGGCAAATACCGGAATGGCGACATTTTACGGTTCTGACTCTTCCAGCACTGGCGATTGTCGTTTCACTGATGATGGGGGACGATCAAACCGATTGGTTGAACGCCCTGGCGGTGTGTGTTGGCAGTGTGATTCTGCTGCTTTTATGGCTGCAGCGTGAGCAACGGTCACGTATTCGGGCGGATCGCGCCTTTGCCCGATCGCGATATTGGCTGATTATCTGCCTGATCGCGATGACGACAATTTTGATTGGCACGCATAGTATGGAGCTATTTCACGCCGTGACCTGGCAGGAAGGCGCCACGTTGCGCAGTGTCCTGGGCCTGATGTTCGTATATTTGTCGGCGACCAGCCTGTTTCGCCTGTATCCCCTGGCGCTTCCGATTGCCAAGTCATCGGTGACAATCGACCCGGGCGCTGTATCGGCGACGGATAAGGACATCTTGCGGCGGCTGGCGAATTTGCTGGATATTGAGAAAGTGTATCAAGACCCTGTTGCCTCGCGGTCAACTTTAGCCGCCGAATTAGGGGTGTCTGAGGCGATTGTATCGCGTCTGGCGAATGAGAATCTGGGTAAAACCATCCCCCAAATCCTGAATGAACATCGTGTTGAGGATGCCAAAGCCCTGTTGCGTCAGACAGATGCGCCGATTCAAGTGATTTCATCCGAATCAGGGTTTTCATCTTTGGCGACGTTTAATCGGGTGTTTCGGGACATTTCGGGGCAAACACCAAGTGGTTACCGCCGGGCCCAACACTCAAAATGACAAAATAAGAAGTTTCAATACCTTGGTTTGCCTTGTGTTAACAAAGCATTCATGAATTTTGGGCGATCCTAGTAAAAGCATGGGATTGGTCTTGGGCAAAATTCTGATAGACTAAAATTATGCCTGTGGAACGGGATGCTCGAAAAGAGTAATCCAGACGGGATATCAGGGGTAACAATTTGGAGGATATACATATGAACACTATGAATACAAAACGACAACGCGGTTTTACTTTGGTGGAACTTGCGATTGTTCTGGTTATTGTCGGCCTGCTTATTTCCGGCATTCTGAAAGGTCAGGAATTGATCGCCAACGCGCAGGTCAACGCATCGGTTTCAAAAGCCAAAGCGATTGAGGCTGCGGTTATCACATTCCGGGACAACTATTATTACCTGCCTGGCGATATTACCAACCCTGGCACCAAGCTGCAAAACTGTACGGCGGAATGTGCCACCAGTGGTGACCAGAACAATCGTATCGGTACGCTGGCCACATTTACGGGCACAAAAGCGATCGGCAGCTACTCAGAAGATATGGCTGCTTTCCCACATTTGGCTGCTGCCAATCTGCTGGGCGAAGTTGCGGTGGACGTCAGCGCTTTGGAATTCGGCAACTCGGCCCCTTCGGCGCCGATTGGCGGCGGTTTCCTGATCGGCGTATCATCCGGCCAGACTTTGGCAGGGCACACAGCAACAACGCTGCCACAAGCCGGTCACTACCTTGGCCTGGTTAACAGTGCAAGTGCTGCTATTGATGATACATCAACCGTTATGACTCCTGCGCAGTCTGAGCGTTTCGACCGTAAAATGGACGATGGCGCTCCAAACACAGGTTCGGTTAATGCGATCGGTGTTGTTGCGGCGGGTGCCACACAATGCGCGACAGCGGCAACGAATGCCGGCCTGTATGCGGTGTCTGTGGCGGGCGTGAATTGCGGTCTTTATATCCGCATTCTGAACTAACGCTTTGTAAGAAAAGAATCTGGAGAGGCCCTGTATCATACAGGGCCTTTTCACGGGAAAAGACTGGTTCAATTATCAAACAGTGGTAATATAGGGAGAATAAATCTCTGATACCATTTAACAGACACGATGCGGATGGAAAAAATGATCAAGACACAAAAAGGTTTTACGTTGGTTGAACTGGCGATAGCACTGGTCATTATTGGCTTGTTGCTGGCTGGCATCTTAAAGGGCCGAGAATTGATCACATCTGCACAATTAAATATGACAGCATCGCAGACGAAATCGTTGACGGCGGCTTTGATCACCTTTCATGATATGCAACGCGGTATGCCTGGCGATTTAACGGCGCCAACCACCCGTCTGACCAACTGTGCGAACCAGTGCGCCGTGGCCGGAAATGGTGATGGACGGATTGGCAACGCGGCGGAAGTCGCTTTGGCCCGTTCGCTGTCTCCTGCGCCTGAAAGTCTGGTTGCCTGGGCCCAAATGAGCACAATGAATTTGATATCGGGGACGCTGCCTGAAGTAACCGCGCTGGAATTCGGAAATTCTGACCCGGCGGCGGCCATTGGCGGCGGATATGTTATCAGCTATCTGGGGACCCCGGTTTTTCCATTGCCTTATATCACTGCAACGCAACCACGTGATGGGCACTACCTGGCGTTGGTCAGCCGTGCAGACGGCATTCAAGTGACGACAACGACAATGACACCGCCAGTGGCAGAGCGTCTTGACCGTAAGATTGACGATGGAAAGCCGAATACCGGTGGCATGGTCGCTATTGGGATTGCTTTGGCGGGTTCACAGCAATGTGCCACATCGACCGCGGCGTCGGGGTTGTATGCGTCAACGGTGTCTAATGAAAACTGCGGTGCATTTATCCGGATGCGTGATTAAGGTCTTTACATTAATAGGGCGTAAGGTAGGATAAATCGTCTTTTCAAACGTCTCGTCGTATGATAAATGACAAGGACCAAAACCTAAAACCAACTGGAGTAGTATCATGAAAGCACTGACAATGATTGTTTGCGCAATGGCCGTTATCAGCCTGTCCGCTTGCGGCACAGCACAAAAAGCAGACGTATCGTCCGCTGATGGCGTTTTCCAAAACAAAATGACCAAATAGTCTTTGGTATAATGTAAAAAGAGGCCGTCAGGCCTCTTTTTTTATGCGTGAATCCGGGCGTTTTACAGCATGACCATGGCGCGGTTTTCGGCGGGTGCGGGCCGTTGCGGCGCGAATGCCTCTATCCGTAAGGCTTTATAGGTTTCCAGCATGGCCGGGGCAAAGGCACCGCGATATTTATCGTCGTTTTGCATACGGTCCAGCTGCTCCTCTTGTGTGCGAGGTGTGGATTGATGGGCCCGTTTACGCATATCACCATCATAGGCATCGACCATACATGCGACTTGCAGAACGTCTCCTATTTTCTCTCCGGCCAGATGTAATTCGCCGTTCCCATCCATGCGTTCATGATGATAGACCATCAGGGATTTAACGACCTGCCAGTGGGGGTGCGTTTTGACGTCTTCTGATTCAAACCGCAATTTATCGTCAAGGATGTCCGGTCCACGCACTGTGTGCTGGCGCCGAAAATCTTTTTCCGCCTTTGAGGGGCGGTCATCGGACATCCAATCTATTTTATCATAGCATTGGTGAATTTTGCCGATATCACTCAAAACATAGGCTTTTTCAAAATTGAACTGGGTCGTTGCGGAATGTCCCAAGCGCCGTAAAAGCGCCGCCCCATCCGCCGAAATTGTCGTCAAATGCGGGTAAAGCGTAACGGCGCCATATGCGCCGCCCTTTGTCGTGTAGTTTTCAATAGCCTGCAGCAACTCATCCGTAATGGCCAGGCAACGTTTGCCAGCCGCGTCGCCGAGCGTATAGCTGGCGGTCAGGTCATCAAGGTCTTTGCCGGTTTTAAGGTCTTCAGATGTCATCGTTTCTCTCGGTTATCTTCCACTATCCTAGATAAAAAGGGTTAGCAAGTCGTATATTTCTTGGGTTTCCTGAGAGCTCATATTATTTACATAGTCTTAATTTTTTGTGCGTATGCTAAGAGATAGGCCGCAATACGGTCGGTCAGTCATAAGGGAAATAAGCAGCGCATGAGATATCAACACGATACCGAAGCCGGATTTATCCGCAATCACCAGGGGCAAATCGCGATCTATCTTGAAGATCCGGGATTTGTCAGATCCGAGACAATCGTTCTGAACATGGCCGATTTAAGCCTTCATGCTGTGTTGTTTGAAAATACCCATAGTCTGGGGCGCATTTCCCCACAAATGGCATCAGGGCTGCGCCACGGCGATCCCGTGACGCTCTATGCCCGACCGAGTAGGGATGTCGTGATAGATATGCGTGCGCCATTATCCATTCAAGTACAATAAAAAGCCAAAAGGCGGAGAGAGGAAAAAGGGAATGAAGGGCAATCACTTAGACGCATTTACACAAGCATCAATTGCACTGTGTGAGGGTGTACGCGATGAACATTTATCCATGGCGCAATTTATGACAGGGCCGTGCGCGTCAGCCGGTGCCGCTGGTGCATCAACCGAGATTATTCGTCTGCGGCGTTAAGCTTGCCAGGAGTGTAATGCGGCATACAACGTGATGCCGGTGGCAACAGCCAGGTTAAGGCTGTCCGCGCGTCCAGCCATGGGCAGGCGGATCAAATGATGGCATCTGCCGCGCAATTCCGGCGGCAGGCCGGATTGTTCATTTCCCATCATTAATAACAATTTATTACTATACGCAACGGAGCGAAAATCAACCGAGTCCTGCAGGGTTGTGCCGATTATCTGCCCATCCCAGCCCGGCAACCAGGCCAAGAAATTATCGACACTACATTGAATAACAGGCACGGTGAACAGGGACCCCATTGTGGCGCGTACCGCTTCCACCGATGTCGGATCACAGGTTTGGCCCACCAATATCACGCCCGTTGCCCCCACACTATCCACCGTGCGGATGATCGTGCCGAGATTACCGGGATCATGGATATGTTCCAGAACCACCCAGCAGGCTTTGCTTGCTGTGGCGTCAATCGCACTTAAATCTTTCGGCTGATGCCGGATCACGCCGATAACGGCTTGGGGGTTGTCTTTTCGGCTGATCTTTTCCAAGACGTCTTGATTAACCTCAAGGATCAGGCCACCGCGCGCAATAATTTGTTCGCGCAACGTCGCAACATCTGGGCGGTCCCGCATGTCTTGTAAATAGATCAGTTGACGAATATCGGCGTCCAGTGCTGCGGCTTCCAGCAGGTTGCGTAAGCCTTCGGCCAGGAACAGGCCTGTCGATTTACGGTACTTCCGCAGGAACAGCGATTTTATGTCCTTGATATGCGGGTTTGTCGGACTGGTAATCTGCTTAACGGTCATGCTTTTGCGGTCCAGCGGGCAAAAAGCGACGTGGGCAGGGGGCGGTGGCCGCTTTGGTCTTCCAGCCACAATTCCCCATGATCAATCTGGCCATGGCGACGTGCCACCGCGTCATACAAGACATGTCCAAGGGCCGCAGACGAAAAGCGCAGGGCATAGGCGGTTACGATCATAAAACGCGCCTGAGGTGACAATAATGCGGCGCAATTGACCAGAAAATCGTTGATATCGGTTTCAAAGCGCCAGACTTCACCCTCTGGCCCCCGTCCAAATTTCGGAGGGTCAAGAAGGATACCGTCATACGTTTTACCGCGGCGGATTTCCCGGGCGACAAAAGCCTTGGCGTCATCGCAAATCCAGCGGATCGGCGCGTTGGTCAGATTTGATGCGGCTTGATTATCCTTCGCCCATTGAATGGCCTTTTTTGATGCATCCAGATGGGTGACTTCGGCCCCTGCCTTGGCGGCCAGTAATGACGCCGCCCCGGTGTAACCAAACAGGTTCAAGATTTTCAAAGGCCGGTTGGACTCTTTGATCGTCTTGACCATCCATTGCCAGTGCGGCCGTTGTTCAGGAAACAGGCCCATATGCCGAAACGACATCAGCTGACACTGCATGGTAATGCCGTCAATCGTAACCGGCCAGCTTTGCGGGACGTTCTTGCCGCGCGCGGTCTGCCAGCTGCCATTCTCGTCCTCATCGCGATCTGAGGCATTCTGGAACACGGCATCGGCGCGTTGCCATACATCCTGGCTTAAGGCAGGTTTCCAAAGGGCCTGCGGATCAGGGCGGTTAACCGTGACGCGTCCATAGCGTTCAAGCTTGCGTTCGTCGCCGCTGTCGATCAGCGCATAATCGTCCCAAGCGGGGCAGGACAAAATAGTGGGGAGTGATGTCATACAAACCGATTACCCTATTTTATTCCCCTTGACCAGTGGAACCGGATTCCGCACGATGCAGGCATGGATATATTCGCTGATTTAAGTCAAAACCTGTTGTCGCCAGCGATCCTGTTTTTCTTCTTAGGTGTTCTGGCCGGTGTCGCGAAGTCTGATTTAAGCGTTCCAGACAGCATCAGCCGTTATTTTGCCCTGTATTTAATGATGGCCATCGGCTTTAAAGGCGGCGTTGCCTTGGCACAGACACCCCAGATAGACGGGCCGGTGATCGTGCTTGGCCTGGCAGGGCTGGCCTTCAGCCTGACCATGCCGGTTCTTGGGTATATGCTGTTGCGTGGGACGACACAGTTTCGACGTGACGAGGCAGCCGCGCTGGCGACTCATTACGGATCAATCAGCATCGTTACCTTCGCCATTGCCATTGCCTTCCTTCAGGCCCGTAACATTGACTATGGCGGGTATATCGTTGCCATCGCGGCCTTGAAAGAAGCACCCGCGATCCTGGTTGGCCTGTACCTGGCGCACCGCGCATACCGTGCCGAAAGCGCGGGGCAGCAACAGGCTTTTACCCCTTATCTGCTGCGGGATTTGGCCACGAATGGCGCGGTCATACTGC
Organism: Pseudomonadota bacterium; assembly: GCA_040386235.1. Lineage (GTDB taxonomy): Bacteria > Pseudomonadota > Alphaproteobacteria > Micavibrionales > Micavibrionaceae > JAZKGA01. The sequence goes on along the minus strand of JAZKGA010000001.1, from coordinate 1,381,605 downwards.
TGTTGGGGTCTCTGGTTATTGGATATCTGACGGGGCCTGTTGGGCATGATATGGTCGCACCGTTCCTGATTGCACCTTTTCAAGGCGTGTTATGCATGTTTCTGCTGGATATGGGTCTGGTCGTTGCGCGGCAATCAGCCGGGCTGCGGCGTTACACATTTTCGGTCTGGGCTTTTGCCGTCTATTTCCCGATTTCAGGCGGCGTACTTGGGATTCTGGTGTCGCGGGCCTTGGGGATTGATATTGGCACATCGTTTCTGTTTGGCGTGTTGTGTGCCTCCGCCTCTTATATCGCAGTGCCGGCGGCGTTAAAGCTGGCTTTGCCGCGGGTTGAGCCAAGCGTATATCTGCCCGCCGTCCTGGCAATTACCTTTCCTTTCAATGTGCTGATCGGAATTCCACTCTATTTTGCCTTGGCCCGCACTGTCTTTGGAGTATAAGTAAACAAGATGTTGACTGATATAATGATTATTGCCGTCCTGATGCTGGTGAATGCGTTTTTTGCGATGTCGGAAATGGCCATCGTTTCCGCCAGCCGCCCAATGCTGCGTCAGCGCGCGAAGCAAGGGGACTGGCGCGCGCAAAAAGCCCTGGAACTGTCGGAAAATCCTGGCCGTTTCCTGTCCACTGTGCAGGTCGGCATCACGCTGGTCGGTATATTTGCCGGTGCCTATGGTGGCGCGACTCTGGCCGAGCCATTGGCGCAAATTCTGTTAACCATGCCGCAATGGGTGGCCGTTCACGCTGAAACTGCATCTGTGGTGATTGTGGTCACGGCCATTACGTTTGTGTCGGTCGTGTTCGGGGAATTGGTGCCGAAGCAACTGGCGATGGCGCATGCGCAAACATTGTCCTGTCTGGTGGCGCCGATTATGATCGTGCTATCGACGATATTTGGCCCCATTGCCGGGTTTTTGGAAAGGGCAGCCGCACTTATCCTGTGGTTATGCGGCGTACGGCCCAATGAGAATGACGGGATGACGGAAGAAGAAGTCCGCGCCGTGATTGCCGAAGGTGCCGAAAACGGCGTGCTGGAACAAACGGAACATGAGATGCTGCAAAGGATCATTCACCTGGGTGATCGCACCGTCAAATCGATTATGACCCACCGGATGGAATTGGGGATCATCGATGTCAACGGCACGCTGGAAGACATTACGCAGATCGTGCATGAGCGCGGTCATTCCCGTTATCCGGTGAAGGATGGGGAAAGCGACAATATCATTGGCCTGATTTCGTCCAAGGATATCCTGGATGCGATATTGACACGCAACGCAATTAATATCCGCGATTACGTGATTGATCTGCCCAGCCTGCCCGAAAACACGCCATGCCTGAAAGCCCTGGAATTATTCAAGAACACCCGTGCCCACATGGCAATGGTGCAGGATGAATACGGCATTATCCAAGGCGTTATCACGGCTTCGGATATTCTTGAGGCCATTGTCGGCGTGTTGCCGTCCAATTATGACGACGATGAGGGCGGCAGGCATATTATTGAGCGTGAGGACGGCAGCTGGCTGGTCGATGGCCTTACCCCGATCCAGGAACTGCACCTGACCATCGGGCTTGAACAGATCAAGACGGACGAGCAATACGACACTCTGGCTGGATTCTTGCTGGATACGTTCGGCCATTTGCCGCAGGCAAGCGAGAAAGTGACAGCCCATGGCTATGAATTTGAGGTCATGGACATGGATGGCCGGCGGATCGACAAAGTCTTGATTACCCGTCACGAAGACGAAGATGAATCTTAATTTGTGTGAATAAGCGATTTTTCTTGGCTTTTTTGTGCGCTGCTTATAGAAAGACGCGACACTGAATCAGGAGCCAAAAATGAAATTGCGTAATATTGCCATTATCGCCCACGTTGACCACGGTAAAACGACCCTTGTAGATGCCATGTTGCGCCAAGGCGGGATGGTCCGTTCGAATCAGGCGATGTCTGACCGCGCGATGGACAGCAACGACCTGGAACGCGAACGCGGTATTACGATTTTGGCGAAATGTACCGCTGTTCAATGGCAAGGCACGCAAATCAATATTGTCGATACACCTGGCCACGCCGATTTCGGCGGTGAGGTTGAGCGTATCCTGTCGATGGTCGATGGCGTTGTCCTGCTGGTCGATGCGGCGGAAGGCCCATTGCCGCAAACAAAATTCGTCCTTGGCAAAGCTCTCTCACTGGGTATCCGTCCGATTGTCGTTATCAACAAGGTTGATCGGCCGGATGCGCAGATCACCCATGTTCACAATGAAATCTTTGACCTGTTCGCAGCATTGGATGCCAGCGAAGAGCAACTGGATTTCCCAACGCTTTATGCATCAGGCCGTTCAGGCTGGGCTTCGGAAACCGAAGGCGTGGTCGGGACCGACCTGTCCCCGCTGTTCGAATTGATCGTTAATCATGTGCCTGCGCCAACTGTTGATGACCAGGCGCCTTTCTCAATGCTGGTGACTATTCTGGAAGCCAACCCGTTTTTGGGCCGTATTCTGACAGGTCGCGTTCAATCGGGTAAAGTACGCCCGAACATGCCGATCAAATCCCTGGCACGCGATGGCAGCTTAATCGAAACTGGTCGCGTGACGAAGGTTCTGGCATTCCGTGGCTTGGAACGCGTGCCGGTTGAAGAGGCGAGCGCAGGTGACATTGTCGCTATTGCCGGTCTGACGAAATCCACTGTCGCCGACACGATCGTTGATCCTGCTGTCGCTGAACCGATCCCGACGCGTCCTATTGACCCGCCGACAATCGCGATGACATTTTCCGTTAACGACAGCCCGCTGGCTGGAACAGAAGGTGACAAGGTCACATCACGCGTTATTCGTGACCGCCTAATGCGTGAATCCGAAGGCAACGTGGCCATTCGAGTCAAGCCATCGGCTGATAACGATGCGTTTGAAGTCGCGGGCCGGGGTGAATTGCAACTGGGCATCCTGATCGAAACCATGCGCCGCGAAGGCTTTGAATTATCCATCTCACGCCCACGCGTGCTGTTCCAAACCGATGAGTCTGGCCAGCGCCAGGAACCGGTTGAAGAAGTGATTGTTGATGTGGATGAACTGTATTCCGGTACTGTTGTCCAATCTTTGGCCGAACGGAAAGCTGACTTGCTTGAAATGCGCCCAAGCGGTGCCGGCAAGGTTCGCCTGGTGTTTCAGGCCCCGTCACGTGGCTTGATCGGTTATGCCAGCCAGTTCCTGTCGGAAACACGCGGGACCGGTTTGATGAACCGCTTGTTCTATGGCTACACACCTTACAAAGGCCCGATTGCCGCGCGTCACACTGGCGCGATCATTTCAAACGGGGCGGGCGAAGCCGTTGCCTATGCGATGTGGAAGCTTGAAGAACGTGGTCCAATGCTGATCACACCGGGTACCAAGGTCTATCAAGGCATGGTGATCGGTGAGCACACGAAGGGCAGCGACCTGGAAGTAAACATCCTGGAGGGCAAGAAATTGTCGAACGTGCGCGCCGCTGGTAAGGATGATGCCGTCCGCCTGACGCCGCCTTTGGCGATGCCTTTGGAAAAAGCGATCTCGTATATCGGTGATGATGAGCTGGTAGAAGTCACGCCGAAAAATATCCGTTTGCGCAAACGTCACCTTGACCCGAATATGCGCAAGCGTGAGTCTAAAAATGCCGCGTTGTAAGGCAAGCTGAACCAAGATATGGTGTTCGGCATAAGGAGATAACCCAATGCCGAACACATCATTCCCCCGTACCCGCCATTTACCCTTGGCTATCCTGCTGTCCACCCTGCTGGTGGCTATGCCCGCCTGTGCGCAGGACCAATCCGCGCAATGCAAGAACAGCGATGGCACGGAACTGACCATCAGTGCGTCATCCGATGTGAAGGCCGCGCCTGATGTTGCGATGATTACCGCAGGTATTTTAAGTGTCGCGCCAAACGTGGCCGCGGCGATGAAAGAAAACACGACACAGATGAACGCCATGTTTGCGGCGGTTAAAGAGGCCGGCATTGCTGAAAAAGACATGCAGACAAATGGCTTCAGTATCCAGCCACAATATATGTATGCTGAAAACCAGGCACCGAGAATTACCGGTTATCAGGTTTCAAACAATCTGACGATCAAGATCCGCGATATGACGAAAATCGGTACGATGCTGGACACTCTTGCGACGCGTGGTGCAAACCAGGTCAGCGGTCCGGATTTCACGATCGACAATCCTGATGCCTTGATGGATAAGGCGCGTGCCGAGGCTGTGGCAAAAGCACGCAGCCGGGCTGAGATTTATGCCCAGGCCGCCGATCTGAAGATCAAACGCATCACGGCAATCAGTGAACAGATGATGGCCCCGCCAATGCCCGTTTATAAGGCGGCGCGTATGGAAATGGCGGCAGATGCAATGGGTGCCGGTCCGGCCCCGATCGCCGCTGGCGAAGTAGGCATGTCGGTGACCGTCAATGTCGGTTTTGAACTGGAATAGGCCTTAGCCCAGTTTTTCTTGTCTGAAAATCTTTTGACTGACAAGCCGGTATAACGGGCGCAGGGGCGGCAGGATAAGCTTATCAAACAGGAACCCTGTGATAAGGCCTGCCGCAATCGCCACGCTATATTCCACCAGCACGCCCGCCAGACCGGATGCAGCAATCAAGTCTTCTAACGAATGATGTGCGGCTGGCACCAGGTTTATCATGATGTGACCGCCAACTGCCAGCATCGCAGCCGTTCCAACATATGGCAGCGCGCGCATCAAAGAGTGTGTCGCCGGGACCAGTTTCTGGCCAAGGGTGCGCTGCAGACGCGCCCATGCGTGTGTGCCCTGGCGCGCCATCAGGAATTCCGCCCAGTTGTCAGCGCGCAGGATGATCCAGACCGGCAGGTAAACGCCCAAAGTCGCCGCCGCACCTACCAGCGCAATAGCGGGGGCGTGGGTGGCCAAAGAAGGCAGATAGGTTGATAAGCTGCCAGTTAATTCGTAATCCAGCGCAGCCTGCTTGAAATCGGCACCAGCCCCCATCGCGTTCAGGGCCATAACGCCAATTTCAGCGGACAGGACCAGGTCCAGAATCTGCGCCTCACGCATCACGGCTTTCATATGGTCGGGGCTGAATGTATCGCCGTCGTCCAAATCGCCTTCATGGGGCAGGGGATCAGTATGGTGCGGCTCACCCTTATGAAGATGATGATGTGCCAGGTCGTGCGTTTCGTGCCAGCCTTCGTAACACAGGTACAGCGCGCCCGCGCCCAATAACGGTGCCATAACAGGCGGCGCGACGGCAACGATGCCCAGCAATAACGGATACTGCCACAGTTTATTCTTGGCTGAAACGGCGGCTGTACCTAGGACGAATGCGTTTTCCTGGTCTTGGGGAATGCCGGCGCTTTTCGGCTTGCCGGCTGTGACCGCAACATCATCCAAAGTGACTGCGACACCGGCGGCCGCGCCCTTAGCACCCACACTTGCGACCTTAACGCCGTGGCGGGTTGCAAGGTCCAGGAAGGCAAGGAAGGTGGCAGACATTTAGGGCTATTCTGCTGCCTTTACATGATTGGCGCGTTCGATAGCATCCAGGACATAGGCATTCGCCTGATCGACATCTTCCCATCCAAAAGTTTTGGAGAATTTGCCAGGGCCCGATTCCAGATCCTTGTAGTGCTTGAAGAAATGTTCCAGCAGCATGATCTGGTTTTGCGGCACATCGGCCAGGCATTGCACATGCTTGTAATGCGGACTGATCCGGTCAGACGGGACAGCCAGAATTTTCACATCCGGACCTTTTTCGTCTTCCATCATCAATACGGCCACCGGACGTGCAGGCAGGATCGAACCGGTTTGAACGGCATCACCCATCACGATGATATCCAGGGCATCGCCGTCTTCGGACAATGTGTTGGGGATACAGCCGTAATTGATCGGATACAGAAGGGAGGAATGGCGAATACGGTCAACGACCATAAATCCGGTCGAGATGTCGTATTCGTATTTGACGGTTCCTTCGCCCTTCGTGATTTCGATCAGGGCATTCACATCATGGGGGGCCGAAAGGCCAGGGGCAAGTTTGTCGTATCGCATGCCCCGCATCATGCGGATTTTGTCTTGCAATGCAAGCAGAATAAAAATATACATAACGACAATTATTTAGCTTATGTCAAAACTTGATGAAGGGTATCCAGATGGGAACAGTTATATTTATTCCGGGTTTGAGCGGATGCGCAGCAGTGCGGCGTGGGCATATGGATAGCGGCCCGAATGAAACTGCTTTACGGGATCATGCCCATCGTCTTCAGTTAGATTTTTACACGGCATCTTACCAACTGCCGCAAGATCCTGCGCCTTTGCTATCCGTAATGGAAGAGCGGGCCGGCGAGCAATTGGCGGCAGTTTTCGATGCGCATTGCGGACCGCATATTATCGTGGGAAGCAGCGTCGGGTGTGGTGTCGCGCTGGGTGCACTATCGCGTGTTCTGCCGATGATTGAAAATAAGCCTTATTTAGGTTTTCTCGGGATCAAGCCTATTATTGATCCATTACAGGCCATTAAATATCAGTTAAAGGCGCTCAATGGCGCATATGATCAGTTGCGTAATGGCACGTCGCGTTCCGTACCTATGCCGGTTGAAGGCGCGCCTGGCGACAGCTTCCTGCTAACGCCTGCCCATATTAACGATGCCGATGCCACGCGTCTTTTATCAGATCCCGATGCGGCCAAGATGTTTCGACGTGCGGCAGTCAATAACCTTATGGCGGCTACGTTTGTTTTTGCCAAAGATGATCATTTGACACAGCATGTGCCGGACATCACCTTTTGTGACAAACCAAGAATTTCCTATCAAGACGGCAATCATAACACGGATATGACTGCTATCTTACAACACGAGCTGCACCGCATGGCCCAGAATTTCAATTTGGGCTAGGCTGAGATCCTCGAATTGCAGCTGTATCGGTCGATACTGTGTTGATTCAGATATTGTTGCTTATCAGGCTAGATTTACGCCTTCAGTAGGCCATATAGTTGTCTATCGGCGTCATACATAGTTGGGCAGGGGCATGAAAAACATTATTAAGTATATTATAACGGCGCTGGACAATCGTTTCAGGCCACATGACCGCTTTTTCAATCAGGATGATTTGGTCCCACTGCCAACGACATTGTGGGCCTTTATCTGGCATTTCATGCGGCCGATGAAATGGACAATTATCGGTTTCGGGCTGATGCAAGGCCTGGCCGCCGTTCTGATTTCCGTTCTTTTCTGGTATGTCGGGGAATTGGTGAAGGAGGCACATTACACTTCAGCCATGCTATGGCTGGGTGGTGCAATTCTGTTCGGTCGATTTTTTATCAGCGTCATCAGCGAGGGGTTCATTCACTTCGTTTACAACCCATACTACGCCAACATGATCCGGTATCAACTGTATCGGCACACGGCACAGCAGTCCTTAACGTTCTTCCAAAATGACTTCGCGGGAAGGCTGGCCAATAAAATACAGCAAACAGGCCGGTCAATACGTGACATCATTCGCTCGCTTGTCGGATCCTTGTGGTTCGCGATCAGCATGAATGTCGCCAACCTTTATTTTCTGACCAACACCAATCTTGTATTGGCCCTGCCACTGGCTGTTTGGATTGTGAGCTATGTTCTTACACTGGCGTATTTCACGCCTAAGCTGCGCCATTATTCACACGTCAGTTCGAATGATTTCAGTGTGTTTCTGGGCCAGTTGGTGGACAGCCTGACCAATGCCTTGCCCGTAAAATACTTTGCCCGGACCCAGTACGAAGATGGTCGTGTACGCAGTCTGTTGCAACAACACAGCCACAGCTATCGGAAGGCGACCGGCACAATCTGGGCAATGAATTTTATTATCACCACCCTGAACACCGGTTTGTTGGTTACAACCGCCCTGATAGGGTACGACATGGTGCAAGAACAGGGGCAATTGGGATTGGCCGCCATGGCGATGGCATTGCCCATGATGGTGCAGGTGACATTCCAATCAGGCTGGATTATGTATGAGGTGTCGGGCGTTTTCGAAAACCTTGGCGTGGTGCAAGAGGGCGTGGATGCATTGACCAAGCGGCCAAATGTAACTGATACCGCTGATGCAAAGACACTTGATCTTGGGCACCTGCCGCCCGCGATCGCGTATGATAATGTCACTTTCCATTACGATCCGCAGGCAGACACGACTTTACCGCCTGTGTTAAAAAACTTTTACCTGTCTATCCCTGCGGGTCAGAAACTGGGCCTGGTGGGGCGCAGCGGTGCCGGTAAATCAACGGTCAGCAGCCTTGTGATGCGAACCCATAATCTGACGTCAGGACAGATTCTAATCAACGGTAACGATATTCGCGATGTCGCACAGGAATCGCTGCGCAGCCAAATCACAGTAGTGACCCAGGACAGTTACCTGTTTCACCGCTCAATCCTTGAAAACATTCAGTATGGGCGGTTGGATACAACGCTGGACGAGGTCATCGCGGCCGCGAAAAAAGCCCATGCGCATGACTTTATTTTGAAATTGGAAGACAATTCTGGCCGCAAAGGGTACCAAGCCCACATTGGCGAACGCGGCGTAAAACTCTCAGGCGGTCAAAAGCAGCGTATCGCGATTGCGCGCGCGATCCTGAAGGACTCGCCGATTTTGATTTTAGATGAAGCAACCTCGGCACTGGACAGTGAAAGCGAACAGGCGATCCAAAACGCCCTGGCGGACATTATGCAGCACAAGACGGTTATCGCCGTTGCCCACCGTCTGTCCACGTTGCGTCAGATGGATCGTATTATCGTGTTGGAAGGCGGTCGGATTATCGAAGACGGCACGCACAACGCGCTGGTCCGCCGCAAGGACGGGCATTACGCGAAGCTATGGCACATGCAGTCGGGCGGCTTCTTAAACGATGAAGTTGACTAACTTGTCCTTCACATAGATTACCTTTTTGACCGGGTCGGTCAATTTGTTGGCAATCTCACGTTGGGCCAGGTCTTTGATCTCATCTTCCGATAATGTCCGGGCCACCAGCATGTCGCCGCGTTTCTTGCCATTGACGGCAATCACAATCGTCATGTCGTTGGTCACCAGCCATTTTGCATCGTATTCCGGCCAGGTTTCATAGGCCAGGGTATTGGTGTGACCCAGGCGTTGCCACAATTCCTCAGCCGCGTGGGGGGCAAAGGGTGACAAGGCCAGGACAAATTTTTCCAACACTGCTTTTGGAATCGCCGTTTCCTTTTTACAGACATTGACGAATTCCATCATCTTGGCGATGGCGGTGTTCATACGCAGAGTCTCAATATCCTGAGTCAGTTTGTGAATCATCACATTCAGTTCGCGCAGGACAGCCTCGCTGGCTGTATTTTCCGGTGCGTCGGTAATGACCTTGTTCAATGTCCCGGTTTCCGCATCAATCACCAACGACCATGCGCGTTCCAGGAATCCGACCACGCCCTTGATACCATTGGTCTGCCAGGGCTTACTGGCATCTAACGGGCCAAGGAACATTTCGTACAGGCGCAAGGCATCGGCCCCGTGGGCGGCGATCACATCATCGGGACTGATGACATTGTATTTGGATTTCGACATTTTTTCTTCGCGGGATGACAGGGCGGTATTTGTACCCGCCACGAATGGCTTGCCATCGCGCCATTCTACATCCTTAAAGTTATAATACTTCCCTTTTTCATCCCAATAACTGATACCCAGGATCATGCCCTGGTTGAACAGTTTCTGGAAGGGTTCTGCGTGGCTGACCAATCCGCAATCATACAAGACCTTGTACCAGAAACGGGCGTAAAGCAGATGCAGAACCGCATGTTCCGCGCCGCCAACATACAGGTCCACCTGGCCCCAGTATTTTTCCGCTTCTTTGCCCCAGGCGGCCTCGGCATTATGTGGGTCCATAAACCGCAGGAAGTACCAGCATGATCCTGCCCATTGCGGCATGCTGTTGGTCTCGCGTGTCATGGCCTGGCCATCTTTGGTGATGTGCAGCCAGTCTTTGGCGCGCGCCAAAGGCGGGTTGCCATCGGCTGTCGGACGGAAATCTTCCAGCATCGGCAAGGTCAGTGGCAGGTCGGGCAGGCCTAACGGCACAACCGCGCCCGTTGCATCATTGTGCAAAATCGGGAACGGTTCACCCCAATAGCGTTGGCGCGAGAACAACCAGTCGCGCAGCTTGTATGTTGTCTCACGCTGGCCCAGTTTGTTATCTGCCAGCCAGGTCAGCATTTTCTCTTTGGCTTGTGCGGTTGGCAGACCGTTCAAAAAGTCAGAATTGACTGCAACGCCATCGTCACCAAAGGCTTCTTGCGACAGGTCGCCGCCACTGACAACTTCGGTAATCGGCAGGTCAAACGCTTTGGCGAAATCATAGTCACGCTGGTCATGTCCAGGCACGGCCATGATCGCGCCCGATCCGTAATCAGCCCGCACGTAATCGGCGATCCAGATCGGCAGTTTTTCGCCATTCGCTGGATTTGTCGCCGTGGCACCGGTAAAGACACCCGTTTTCTGCTTCGCCGCCGCTGTTTCGCGATCCAGGTCGCTGATGTTCTTGCATTTGGCGATATAAGCATCGATATCGGCTTTTTGGCCAGCCGTCGTGATGTGTGGCACGATCGGATGTTCGGGGGCCAGGACGCAAAAGGTCGCGCCGAATAACGTGTCGGGCCGTGTTGTGAAAACTTCAAACGTGGCGTCGCTGCCCTCAACGGGAAAGGCAATGCGCGCCCCTTCGGATTTACCGATCCAGTGACGCTGCATCTCCAGAATACCTGATGGCCAATCCAGCGTGTCCAGATCGTTCAGCAAGCGTTCGGCATAGGCGGTGATTTTTAACATCCATTGCCGCATGATCCGGCGTTCAACGGGGTCGCCAGTTTCGACGTATTTACCGTCCTGCACCTCTTCATTCGCCAGAACCGTGCCCTGGGCCGGGCACCAGTTTACGGGGACTTCGGACAGATAGGCCAAGCCCTTTTCATGCAGCTTCAGGAATATCCATTGCGTCCATTTGTAATAGTCGGGCGTACTGGTATCGATCTCGCGGTCCCAGTCATATGACAGGCCGATTTCTTTGATCTGACGGCGGAATGTCGTGATATTTTCCTGGGTAATTGGCAAGGGATGACGCCCCTCGCGCAAGGCTGCGCGTTCGGTGGGCAGACCAAACGCGTCCCAGCCCATCGGATGCAGGACGTTAAAGCCGCGCATCCGCTTGTACCGCGCGATAATGTCGGTGGCCGTATAGCCTTCGGGATGGCCGATATGCAGGCCGGACCCTGATGGATACGGGAACATGTCCAGCACGTAATATTTGGGCCGTGTGAAATCATTCGGCGTTTTGAACGTCTTGTTCGTTTCCCAATATTGCTGCCATTTAGGCTCAATCGCTTTTGGATCGTATTTCATGCGCGTCACATATTCGCTGGTGGTTCGTGTAAGGCCCGCACCATAGCATGAAGATTCCCGCCACTCAAACGTCTTAGTTGGTGATTTCAACCATCACTTCGTTGCGGCGCAGGAAGGGCAGAGTCATCGGCGGATTATAAAACGCAAAGCTTGGTTCCCCGATGGTTTTCAGGTTCTTTGCCTGCACAAAACCGGACAGGGCTGTGGTCTTGGCGGCTAAATCATCCGGCGTTGCACGGCCGTTAAAGCTGATAACGGCAAATTGCCGCGCCGGGCGCGTTTCAATGCGTACCGCGTCATTCACAGGTTTCGGCAGCGTCTCAAGCGTGTAATGCGCGGGCATGACGAACGCGACATCCCATGCTTTGCCGTCAGGCGTTTCAGTCTGCAGCACCGGTTTTGTCATTGCAATATCCTGGCCCTGCTGCTGCTGTATGACTGGCGCGGTCATCTCGATTTTTGTCGCAGCAACGTTATTGCCGAAAATATAATCGGCCAGCAGGCGAAAGCCGTCGCCAATGGCCGTCTTACGATCACCCGTCACGATAACCGTTGCCACGATCATCGGGGCGTAATCGCGGATTTCAAAATCATCTTGCTTAAAGGTGACCGTATAGCGTGCTTCTGGCACGTTACTAACCACAGGTCCCCAGGCCGCCGCGGCAATCAGGCCCGCAATTATAACACCACCAATAATCATCCGTTTTTTCATGTGTTCTTCTCCAATTATAAAATCTCAATAAACAGTAAATCCCGACTCTTTTAGTCTTTGCCCGAGATAACGAGCACCTTCCTGGGTCAGATGGCCACGATCATAGGAAATAAGATGATCATCAGGGGTAAAAAAAGGACATTTTGTTTTCTGTGGACACAAAAGGGACATCACATCAATGAATTTAGCCGTTTTTATCGTATGCGCCAATAGATTATTAATATCTACATATTCTTGTTTTAGCTTATATGTAACATCTGAAGAGGTCTTCGGTTTTTGGTTGTAATAGCCACGGTATGACAGCTGTCGGAATGACTTTGTCCCCATCACAATTATAGTGGCGTGTGGTGCCAGGGTGTGAAGCACCTGCAACGTCTGATTAATCCGATTAGCATCCCACCAGCGCCATGCCGCACTGATAATAATGGTGTCCGCCTGACTGGCCAGGGGCGAAAGTGCTGTTCTGAAACGCTGTCTTTCAGCGGCGCACAGATGGATATCATTTGGATCAATGGCTGGTGAAATATCCTCTTCCCCTAGATAGAATACACAGCGTGCGGGCAGGTAAAGTGTGGAAACCTCTACACCCTTATCGATCCCGCTTTCATGCAAACTATTGGTGATGTCTTGGGAAAAACTGTCTCCGACTATTAAAATCTTACGCGTATTCGAAGCGGTAAATGCTTTACCTTTAAGTTCCGCATAATGATTGTGCAAATAGGTGCCGCGGTCTTCATCACTTATAAAAAACTGCTGATCGAAAGGCGGGTATTTGGCGATGAATCCCTGGTTTGTGATAATGACACTGGCGGTTATTAATAAAATTGTCAGCCATCCGCCCATGATCAAATGCAGGCGAGAGGTGGGGATTATCACAGAATTGCGAAACGGCTTTTCAACATAGGCCCAGCTTAGAATCGATAAGGCGTATATGCCCGCAATCGCAACATAAAACTCACTATGTCCAAGATCGGTAAAACCCGCCCGCATTAATGCGAAGATCGGTTGGTGCCACATATACAGGCTGTAACTGATCAACCCCGTAAACACCAACGGCTTTAAGGATAAGAAACGATGCAATACGCTTCCGTGACGGCAATACAGAATGATCGCAACCGTGCCTAAGACGGTCGGCAAGGTGTAAAGACTGGGGTAGGGCGTTTTGGGGCCTAATAAACCATAGGCGACGATGATGCCCGCAAATCCGGCCCATGCCAGTATCGCGGCAGCTTTACCGTCTGTGTGTGCCAACCGATCTTTGTAACGCCACATCATCACGGCAGCCAATGAGCCGCATAGCAATTCCCAGGCACGGGTGGTTAAAAGGTAATAGCCATATTCAGGCGTCAGCGTTGCCGGAAACGCAGTGATCGTTTGGCGCATATCGGCATCCAGCCCCCCGCCCCAGTTGGCCAACAGGAAACTGACAAGGGCCAATAATGCCAGTGCGAAAAACAGCCGGTCGTTTTTCTCCCACCGCCAGAAAGCCAGTAGAAAAAGAGGGAAGACGATATAATACTGCTCCTCTATTCCCAGACTCCAGGTATGCATCAATGGTTTTAATTCCATTGCCTCGGCAAAGTAACTGTCCTGAAGCCAGAAAAAGATATTGGAAACAGACAGTAAAGCCGCAATCGCACTTTTGGCGTATTCGCTTAATTGTCCAGGATCAAGGGCCCAAAAACTTCCTAAGAAGCAAAGAGTGATAACCAAAAACAAAAGCGGAAAAATGCGCCTGATACGTCGTTCGTAAAACCGGGCCAGTGAGAAGGTGCCGTCTGCCAGTTCCGGCAGGATAAGAGACGTGATAAGAAATCCACTGATAACAAAGAATATATCGACGCCAGCATAACCGCCTGGCAGAACGTTATTGCCAATATGCGAAAATAAAACAGGTAAAACAGCAAATGCCCGTAAGCCGTCAATATCACTGCGGTATTTCATGAAGGGCCTGCTGGTTACTTAGAACTTGTATAATATTTACTGGTGCTTCTTGACCCAGGCCAGATATGTGCTGATCCAGCCCTGGACGAAATCACGGCTGCCTGCACCGATTGACCCATCCGCGTTGAAAAAGCCTTCTTTGGCGTGCAGGAACATTTCCGGCTGGCCCAATGTCGGCATGTTCAGATGCGATGTGATGTTGTGCAGATGCTGTTGCGCCATCGCTGTGCCCATCGCGCCAACGGAAACACCCAGGATCGCGGCGGGCTTGCCCGACCATGAACTTTTGCCATAGGGGCGGGAGGCATGATCAATCGCGTTTTTCAAAACACCAGAGATTGAACGGTTATATTCAGGTGTAATAAAGACGACGCCCTGCGCGCTTTCGATGTCTTGTTTCAGGCGTTTAACGGATGCGGCCTGATTGCCGTCATCATCCTGATTGTAAAGGGGCAGGTCACCGATTTCTGAGATACGGAATGTGCAGCCGGCGGGCGCCATTTTAACCAGGGCCTCAGCCAGTTTCCGGTTCAGCGAGTCCTTGCGCAGGCTGCCGACGATAACGGCGATTGTGCATTTTTCCATGGTGGGGGCGTCCTTCCGCATATGTGATGTGGCAGAACTATAGGTGAAAAGCCAAGGCTTGAGAAGAGGCAGATAATAAGGCAAAACAAGAAATTTGCGGGGCTTTAAGTTTTATTAGTCCATGTGGGACAGATCTTCCAAAAACGCATCCTTGGCTTTGGGGCCGGCATAGCGTTTGGAAGGATGGTTTTCTAGAAGAAGCTTGGCAAAAATAACAGTCTTTTCACCTTTTGTGGCCCAGCCAATGAACCATCCTTGCGGCTTTGTCTTGTCAATGCGGCCTTGATCGTCTTTCAGCCAGCCGCTGCCCGTTTTGCCGAAGACACGCCAGTCGCCCGCCTGAAATTCGGGGGTGATGGCCATGGCGGCGTTACAAGCGTCGAGGCGGACGTTCAGGTTACAATCTAACAGGTTTTTTACGAAAGCGACTTGTTCCTGCGGCGAGATTTGCAGGGACGACATAAGCCATGATTGCGTCAGCCCGTCATTCTGCCCTGGATTGCCTGTCACATCCATATTGCCGTAATGGAAAGCACGGACGTAAGTCTGAAACGCTGTCATTCCCATTTTGCGGGTCAGGTCCTGAGAATACCAGACAATAGACTCCTTCAGCCAGATCGTTGGATCTGTTGTCTTTTTCTGGATATCCATATCTGATTGATAATCGTCCTTATAGTCTATGGACGGTGTGTGCGCGTCCTGTAACAGGGCGGAGTCAAACCCCATAACCGCCAGCGGCAGTTTAAAGGTTGATGCAGGGGCGCGACGCTGGGTACAGTCGCCTTCTTGCCGCAATATCGCCCCATCGGGGTAGGATACAATCAAGGTGCAACCGGTCGGTGTCGCTACAAGACCCGTGTTTTCTGCACGCCCAGCCGCAGAAAACAGCAACGTGCCGCACAACAAAAACAGGCCAAGTCCCCCAAAAGAAAATGTGATCATGCGTTTAGTATTGCACCGAAAACACCACAAGGGGAAGGGGGTAGGGGCTTATCCCAGTCGTACTTTGGCCACTTTGTCCTGATATTCGTCTTTGGGGTCCATGCCCAGTATAAGTTTGATACCGGCCATAAGGCTGGTCTCATTCAACCAGATTTCGGCACTATCAGGATCGAAACGCAACAGTTCTAATTTGGGGTCGTTCTGGCCACCTTCGTACCATGCGGCGACAAACACATTCCATAGTTTATCAACCATTTTGCGATCCGTCTCGACTTGCAGCGTGCCATGGATGCTGGCGAATAAATCATGGCCTTTGCTGGTGAAAGTGGCAACGGCGCGCGATGTGCCATTCAGGGTCTGGGCCAAAGCGGTATCTTTTGCGGTGAAAAACCAGACCGGCCCGCGTTCATCATCTAACTGTGCGGTCATCGGGCGCGTGTGACTGTCCTGTACGCCATGAAGGCCGAGCATCACCGTCATGTCGGATTTCAAAGATTTCCAGAATTTGTTTTCTAAGTCCTGCGGGGTCGTCATGGCGTGCGCCTTTCCTGGGTTTTTAAAAATAAGGATTTCGCCTGAACCAACGGCCAAAACAGAAAGATGTTCCACAGACACATCACGCGTCAAAACCGCGTTTAAGTTTCGACTAAGTTTGCGTCCCTATTCTGCTGCGGAAAATGGAGAGGTCATGACAACAGCGATTCTTTACAAACATGAAATACACCGCAAGCTGATACATTTAAGCTCGTTGTGGATACCGGCCGCCATTTATTCTTTAGGCGACAAAAGCGCGTGGGCACTGTTCGGATGTCTGACGGCAGGCATTTTCTTGATAGAATACATGCGCCCAAGAAACGCAGGGGCTTTCCTTCTGTTCAACAAGGTTTTTGGCTTGGCTCTTAGACCCGCTGAGAAGATGCGCGGCGGGACAATGACCGGTGCCGTATATATGATGCTCGGCACGCTTGTGTGCCTTTTATTCACCAAAGAAATCGCTGTCACGGCGACCACTGTCTTGATGGTTGCGGACACGGCCGCTGCCATTGTCGGCATCAAATTCGGCAAAACACCTATTCATGATAAATCACTTGAAGGCAGCGTTGCCTTTTTATTCAGCGGTCTGCTCGTTCTTATCGCTCTTGGCAGCGTCATGCCCCATGGCCCCTATTATCTTCCGTCTGGCGTAGCCGCAATTATTGTCGCCACCTTTGTCGAGCTTTATTCAAAAAAGCTCCGTTTAAATGATAACTTTGCCATTCCGGTGGTCATCAGTCTTGTCATGTGGGCGTTGCAATGAGGGTCTTGGCACTACAAATCACCAGCAAGAAAACGGCTGCAGTCGCTCTTTTTTCCCTGATCTATCTTCAGACAATGCTGGTCCTTGAGAAGGGGTTTCCCTTGGACCGCAAAATCTCGGACATGTTCTTTAATTTTTCCTGCCATGCAGAAAATGTGCGGCAATGCTGGCTGCTGGATAAATCAGACAAACAGCTGTCATTTCTTCTGCATCATCTGCCTGTTCACATTTACACGGCCATCGGCATAGTGGCGCTTTGCGTGTTGATCGCAGGTTTTCGGCACCCGTGGTTGAGGCAATATCGGGAACTCAGCATTCTCACTTTGGTCGGACTTATCGTCGTGCCTGGTATTGTCGCTTTTTTGAAAGCCAACACAGGGCATTTCTGTCCAGGCCAGCTGGCCGCTTATGGTGGCCCTGTGGGCGTGTCAGGGGCTGTACAGCCCAACCCCCGCTGCTTTCCCGCAGGCTTTCCTGCCGGCGGATTTAGCTTTTTGGTGCTTTGTTTTGGGGGGGTGCCGGCCTTCTGGAAGCGTTTCGGGCTTTACAGCGGGCTTGGCATTGGCGGCGTTTCGAGTATTGTACAAATAGCACGCGGCGAGCATTTTGTTAGTCATTGCCTGGCGACACTTATGACAGCTTTGTTCATCGGCATGCTTGTATATTTTTTCAAGGAATACTGGCAAGGCCGCACCAATGCGCTTACTGACGATTGAAGACGACCCGATGATCGGTGAGAGTTTGAAAAAAGCGCTCAAAGCCGACGGCTATGCCATTGATTGGGCCAGGGACGGTCTGGAAGCCTGGGAAGCGCTTCAATCTCAAACCTATGACCTTATTCTGCTGGACTTGGGGTTGCCTGGCATGGATGGCGTTTCCCTGCTGCAAAAACTCCGCGCCCAGAAAAGCGATTTGCCCGTCCTGATCATGACGGCACGGGATTCCATACAAGACCGTGTTCTGGGCCTGGACAGCGGTGCAGACGATTATCTGATCAAGCCGTTTTCACTGGAGGAACTGGAGGCGCGCATCCGTTCCTTGCTTCGCAGGCGGGGCAGCAGCCGAAGCTCGGTTCTCACCAGCGGAGAGGCGGCACTGGATACCATCAGCAAAAAGCTGGCCTATCGCGGTAAAAGCGCAATGCTATCGGCGAAGGAATATGCCGTGATGTCAGCGTTGATGACGACAGCAGGTTCCGTCTTCTCTCGCGCGCAGCTTGAAGAAACACTGTACGGCTGGAACGAAGAAATCGGCAGCAACGCGGTCGAGGTACACATTCACCAGTTACGCAAGAAATTCGGCAAGGACATCATCCGCAATATTCGCGGCCTTGGTTATATGGTGTCGCCATGACATCCATGCGCCGACAGCTTCTTTTGCACCTGATGATCGCCCTGCTGGCGGGATCGATTGTCGTGGGGGCTGTAAGTTACTTAAGCTCACGCGATGAAATCAACGAACTGTTTGATGGCAATTTCAAGCAGATCGCGTTGGTGCTGGAACAGCAAAAAACGGTTCTTGTTGATTCAAAATCAGTTGTATCAGACGTCAAAGAGTTGAAGGGGGAAGAGGAGTTTCTTATTCAACTCTGGACGCCGGATTTAAAGCTCATCTATTCCACGCATCCGCAGATCGCTTTTTTTGCCCCGACCCAAGATGGTTTTGACACGCGGGTGTTTAATGGTGAGGACTGGCGCAGCTACGCAACAGAGGCGAATGGCGTCATCGTCCAGGTGTCTCAGTCGATCTCCGCGCGCCATGAAATGATTTTTGAAATTACCCTCAAGATGCTGCTGCCCGTTCTGTTGCAGTTTCCGATTCTGGGGCTGCTTATATGGCTTGCGGTGGGGCGCAGCCTGGGCTCGCTGACAGTAATTTCCAGCAGCCTTCAAAAAAGATCTGAAACATCCCTGCAACCGCTGTCTGTCGAGAATATACCAGAAGAAATTATTCCCTTGGTCAAGGCGCTTAACGACCTGCTGACGCGGTTGGACAACGCTATGAAGCTGCAGCGACGGTTTACGGCGGATGCCGCGCATGAATTACGCACCCCTCTGACAGCCGTGCAACTGCAGCTGGAACTGCTGGGCCGCACGAAAGATGAAGCGGAAAAACAGGACGCCGTGGAAGACCTGACCCAGGGCGTACAGCGCAGCATTCGCCTGGTGGAGCAGCTGCTGGCCTTTGCGCGACTGGAAGCAGAGGTTAACGCCCAACCCGCTGAGGCTTTGGATGCCTTGCCTCTCTGCCAGGATGTCGTGAAGTTCTTTTCCGGCCGCGCCGATCAGAAGAATATCGATCTTGGGTTGGTGCGTCAGGAGCCAGCATGCCTTGTTTCGAACGCTGAGAGCGTGCGTACCGTCGTCAACAACCTTATCGAGAATGCAATTCGCTACACGCCGAAAAATGGCCAGGTTGATGTGTCCGTCTATGTCAGCGGCGGCCATGCCGTTATCGAAGTGTCCGACAACGGCCCAGGCATCCCGTCTGCCGAACAGACGCGTATTTTTGACCGTTTTTACCGCGTTCTCGGCAATCAAGAGCAGGGCACAGGGCTGGGCCTGGCGATTGTAAAAAGCATTCTGGACAAGGACGGCGCGGACATCTCCATCCGACATGGCATTGATGGAAAAGGCAGCTGTTTTAAGATCGTCTATCCTAAAATCCCGGCCTAAGTTTCTCTTAAGTCTGCCATCGGAGAACTCTCTCTTAATGGGAGATATTTTGATGAAACGATGGTGGACTTTCCGGATCAAGACGACAGCCTTGGTTCTAAGCCTGGCCTTGGCGGCCTTTTTCTTTTTCGGCCTGAATGCCGCCCTTATCGCCCGGCTGTATGCTATCGGCCAGACTGAGGCCATGAAGATCGGCTTTGTCATGTCACTTCCGGTCTTTTTTATCTCGGCTTTCAATCTTCTGTTTCTTCCTTTCGCTGGCCGACGCACGGCAAAGCCTGTTTTTATTGCTCTTCTCCTGATCTCAGCGATGGTCAGTTACGCCACGTACAATTACGGCGTTATTTTTAGCAGAGAGATGATCGCCAATGTCGCGGAAACGGATTATGCTGAGGCGTCGTCCTATCTGAACCTGTCCGCCTTTCTTTGGCTTTTCTTATTGGGCATTGTTCCGGCCGTGTTCGTTTCGCGATTAACGATTGTTCCGTCGCGGCGTAAATACGCGCATCCTCTTTTTTCGGCGCTCGGTTCCGCACTGGCTATTGCCGCTATCGCCGGTCTTTACTATCAGGACTATGCGATGACAATCCGCAACTATGCCGACCTCAAAAGAATGGTTGTGCCGACCTATGCTTTGTCCAGCGGGTATAAATATACGCAGCAGAAATATTTTGCCTCAGCTGCGCCCTATCTGCCTATTGCCGCTGATGCCAGGCAGACGATGTCTGAAGGAAGCAAGAAGCAGCTGACCGTCCTTATCGTCGGCGAAACGGCACGTGCCAGTAACTACCAGCTGGGCGGCTATGCCCGAAAAACGAATGAATATACCGCCGCCCTTGACGTTGATTTCTATGCGAATGTCACGTCCTGCGGCACGGAAACCGCCGTTTCAGTACCATGTATGTTCTCAAACCTGACGCGCACGCATTACTCTCTGGGCAAAGCCGAAAGCCAGGATAATCTGCTTGATGTCCTTAAACGGGCGAATGTTCAACTGCTATGGCTTGAGAATAATGGCGGCTGCAAAGGTGTTTGCAAGAATATCGATATGGTGGATATCCGTAAGGAATATGCCAGCAATCCCGATATCTGCGATAGTTCCGGCTGTCTGGATGAAGCATTTATTCTGGAGTTGGAGAAGAAATTACCAACGCTGAAGAATGAAAACACCGTTATTGTCCTGCACCTGATGGGAAGCCATGGCCCCGCTTATTATAAAAGATACCCGAAAACTTTCGGCGCCTTTCAGCCGGATTGTAAACGAAGCGATGTTCAAAACTGCCCCGCACAGGCGCTCATGAATACCTACGATAACACTATTCACTATACCGATTATGTCCTAAGCCGCGTCATCAGGGTTTTACAGGGGCAGCAAGACCGGTGGGGCACGGCGATGTTTTACCTTTCCGATCATGGCGAGTCTTTGGGAGAGAATGGCGTTTACCTTCATGGCCTGCCATACAGCATCGCGCCCAAACAGCAAAAGCACATTCCTTTGATGACATGGTTCTCTCCATCCTTTTTGGAGGGAAACCACCTCAACAGAAAATGTATGAAGACAGGGACAAGCCGGGAATATTCTCAAGACAATCTGTTCCATACGATGCTGGGTCTGACGGGCATTGCGACGGATGCCTATAAAAAGGAAATGGATATGTTTTCCTCCTGCCGTGAATAAGAATATGGCGAGAGGCGGCGTTCAGCCACATATTTTTGTATGAATTGGAGGATTAATGAGTAGTATCCAGAAAGGATGCGTTTTCAAACAAAGCAGCGGGATTGTAAAATGGATAAAGGATGTGTTGAAATGAAGCTTCGGTCAAACTGTGTCGGCATGTTTCGGCCCATGTTCGTCTTTCTCTTGCCATGCTTATTGATCGTTTCTTTTTGTTTTCTGCCAAACGTCGCTTGGGCGGAGGGCCGCTGCCCTCCTGGAATGTTCGAAACGGGGTCGCGAGACTTTATCGGCTGCGCCCCTATTCCCGGTTATGGTGAATCCAGCGATGAAGGCTACGATGATTACGATTCATCATATTCCAGCGGTCCCTCAGGCCCACAATATGCCGAAAGCTCAATGGCAACGGCCATACATTTAGACACGTCGGCGGTATGGGGCACGGCAGGTCACCGATCACCCGATGCGGCCAAAAAGCGCGTCATGGACGCCTGTGCTGCGGCGATGGGCGAAGGCTGTATATATTCCGAAGCCTGGACCGGCGACGTCGTCATTGCCGTTGCGGTCGATGGAGGCGGAGAGGCATGGCCCGAGGGCGCAGCCACAAAAGGCGAAGCCGAAAAAGAAGCACTTGCGACATGTCAGAAAAACGCAGGGGCTTGGGGTTGTAAAATCGTCTCCAGTTTTGAAAACGTACTGATCCCGGCCAGCGCCGACAGCAGTAAAAACTATGCAAAAGATTATTTCCCGCAAAGCCCTATAAAGCGGCGTCACTGGGCATTGCTGGCGCAACCTGACGCACCACCTTCTGCCGCCTGGCAGCGCAAAACCTGGATGGTTTCTGGCAAAAATAACTTTCAAGCCGCAAAGAGGGCAGTCGTAGATCGTTGTCAGGCCGACACAGGCGCGTCTTGCACTTTTGGAATTGGCGTCCCGAATGGCACGCTTGTCCACTATATCAATAAGCGCGGACAAAGTGCTTGGGTGAATGCGGCGGGTGTTGCAACGCCCGCGGCACGTATGGATGAATTCTGTAAGCCGGACGAAAAACCTTGCCGCATACTGGCACAGTACGATGCGGCCACGCCGCGCCTGCAAGTCGTTGCAGACCCCGACCCAACACGCGGCTATGTGTCGGTGGCATGGCCCACCAAAATGGGCTGGAACCGGTTGGCGATTGTGACGGGACGACCAACAGTTGCGCAGGCGAATAAAGATGCACTTGCATTGTGTGAAAGGGAGAGCAAGGTCACTTGCGAATTGTATCTGGACAATCCCGACAACCGCAATAGCATGTTTCTGGGTCTCTACTCACTTCCCAAAGACCAGCTGCATATCGTATTCGGTTTCTCAATCGATGACGTGAAAAAGCGCGCTGCCGAGGCCTCTGCAAAAAACAACCTGGCCTATACAAATCTCGTATTTGTTGACCTGCACGAGCGCCAAGAGATCACACCGCTTTATAAAAAGTGAGTGTTGTCATGGCGGGAAATGGCGGAGAGGGGGGGATTCGAACCCCCGATGGGCTATGAACCCATAACAATTTTCGAGACTGCCGCATTCAACCGCTCTGCCACCTCTCCGTACCAGATAAATGCCCGCTATACATGCGGCAGAGTGTGTTTGAATGCAAGTTAAAAAGATAGCCCGATTATCAAATCGGACGGGCAACCGCTCTGCTACCTCTCTGTACTGGACGAACGCGAGGATGCTCATAAGGGGCGATGCGGTAGAATGCAAGTGGACAATCGCATCCGGCCCAGTGTTCAATCTTGTCACATGTCCGCCGATGCGATACGTCTTGTGCAATGCAGAACAGCAAGCATCATGCAACGATCATCCTGTCAGATATTCATCTGGGAAAGGATGTATGCCGTGCCGACATGCTGCTGGAATTCCTGTCTTACAACACCTGCGACACGTTGATCCTGAATGGCGACATCCTTGATGGCTGGGCCATTCGCCGTCGCGGCGCGCATCAATTGCCTGAATTACAGAAACGCGTATTGGACCTGCTGAACGCCCGGATCGCGGCCGGCACACGCGTTGTCATGCTGCCTGGCAATCATGATGCTGAATTGCGCCGCGCAGACATCCTGGATCACAGCCATTTTGGCATGTTGTTTACCGACACGTATGTACACACAGATAGCAAAGGCTGCCGCTTTGTTGTGTTACATGGGGATCAATTCGATCCGCCCCTGTTACAAGACAAGCGCGCCGGCATCTTGTCCCATATCGGCGACACGGTATATGACGGATTGATCGCCTTGAATGTTCTGATTAACAAAGTAACGTATGATATTTTTGGCTGGCGCGTGCATCTGTCCGCCTATCTGAAGCACAAATCTAAGAAGCTGATTCGCTATATGGGTGGGTTCGCGCACAAGGTTGATCAAATTGCACATACCCATAACGTCACCGGCATGTTTTGTGGCCACATTCATTACGCCGAATGGGCGCAGTATCGTGGCATTACCTATGGCAATTCCGGGGACTGGGTCGAAGGATGCACCGCGTTGTGCGAGGATGCGGACGGCGCGTGGCAGATCGTTCGCTGGTTTAAAGACCGCAAACATTACGGCCTGTCGGGCCTGGCCACCATTCCTGACGTCTTAGGTGAGCAGGATTACCGCGATGTGACCGAGGCACAGCTGAAAAAGATCAATGCATTATGGCCCTACACGGGCGAATAGGACTTGAATTTGCGATAAGACTTCGTTACAGGAGTGTGCATTACAGCAAAGCAGGGAGAGTGCGCATCAATGTCGTCTAAAGCCCTTCATCAATATTTCCCGCGCACGTTCGTCCGGCATCACAGCCTGATTGTCCTTTCTGACATTCACTTCGGCAAGAAATCATGCCGTGCCGACATGCTGCTGGAATTCCTGTTACACAATACCTGCGACACGTTGATCCTGAATGGCGATATCCTTGACGGCTGGGTCATGGAAAAGAAAAAGCACCGTAAATTACCTGAAATGCAGAAACGCGTATTGGACCTGATCAACGCCCGCGTCGCTGGTGGAACGAAGGTGGTCTATATCCCTGGCAATCATGATGAAAGGCTGCGTCAGCTGCGGCTATCCGGCCAGACGAAGTGGGATATCCTGTTTGCTGATTCATATCTTTATACCGACCGCCAAGACAGGCGGTTTTTTATTGTCCACGGTGACCAGTTTGACCCGGCATTCCTGCGGGAAAAGGCAACGGTGCTGTATCACATTGGTGATACTCTGTACGATGCCGCCATTGAGATGAATGCGGTCGCCAGTAAGATGACTTACAAACTGGTGAAGCGCCATTTCTCGGCCGCGGCGTATTTAAAGCACCAGACGAAGGGGATCGTAAACGTTATCGGTGATTTTACCGGGGCGGTGATGCGGTCTGCTGACAAAGAAAAGGTAGATGGAGTGATCTGCGGGCATATCCATCACGCGGAATGGAGCAAGTACGGCCCGACGATCTACGGCAATTCGGGCGACTGGGTCGAAAGCTGTACCGCGTTATGTGAGGATATGCAGGGGAATTGGCGTGTCCTGGATTGGTTTAATGAACGGCAAGATTACGGATTAAAGCCAAGCGATGCAGTGAGTACGGAGGACGTGAATGCGTCTGCTGCCTTCCGGCCAGTGACGGAGCATCAGTTGCGCGCCGCGCAACGGATTTGGCACCCCAAAGACTATAAGGATATTGTGAAACAGCGCCGAAAGATCAAGCGCCATATTCATAAGCACCACAATAAGACCGGTGCCAAACACGCACGTAAGGCCGAGAAGCATCGCGCGACGCTGGCCACAAATCGCAACCATTACAAGCTGTAGGCCCTATAAGCAGAAGCGGGACTCAATTGCCCGTATCGTGCGGGAATTGGAAAAGCTTTCACCCATGCGGGTCCGGAATTCGGCGCAGGGCACCCATTCCAGATTGGTCCCCTCTGTTGGATCAAGCGTGAGTGTATCGTCATCGGTTTCGAACAAATACCGCACATCGTAATGCAAATGGTCGGGCTGATCGCCCCGTGCGGGAAAACCGTGAGCGTCCAGGTCAATAGGCGCATCCTGCAACAGGCGTAGTCTGGTAAAACCGGCTTCTTCAAATGCCTCGCGCAGGGCGGTGGCCAGAAAATCGCCGTCCTCCGGCTCCATATGGCCGCCTTGGCCCAGCCACATATTCAGCTTTTTGTGATGCAGCAGCGCAATGGCATTGTGGCCCGGATGATAAACGAAGGCTTGCGCCGTCAGGTGGCCATGCATACCCAACAAATAATTATACCGATTGCCGAAATGGTCGGGATGCTGGGTGATGAAATCCGTGAATTGTTGTTTGTAATGCGTGCTGACCACATCAACCGGTGTATAGGACGCGATGATTTTCAAGGCGCGCGCCGCATCAGGCTTGGCGCCTGTCAACATCACATCCGCGATCATTACTGTTTCTCTAGCGTCGGTGCAGTATCGCGTGTCTTCCATAAGGAATACAGCACACCGCTGGCCAGAATCCCGACCGTAATCCCCAATGACAGGGCTGGCGGAAATTTATTCCAGTCCATGAAATCGACGATAAATATCTTCGATCCGATAAACACCAGAACAATTGAAATGGCGTATTTTAAGTACGTAAACCGCGCCATCATTGCCGACAGGGCAAAGAACAGTGACCGCAACCCAAGGATGGCGAAAATGTTGCTAGTATAGATGATATAGGCGTCGGTCGTAATGGCGAAAATCGCCGGGACGCTATCGACCGCAAAGACCAGATCGGCAAATTCAATCAGGATCAGGGCGAGCAGAAGCGGTGTGGCATATGTCACCAGCTGACCCGTTTCAGGGCTGGTTTTCCTGACAATGAAGTTATGGCCATGCAGTTCGTTGGTGACGCGCATATGCTTCTTGATAAATATCAGGAAACGGTTCTGGCTAAGATCCAGCGTGTCGTTATCGCCATCACCGGCAGCCAGCAACATCTTGACCCCTGTGACAATCAGGAATGCCGCAAAAATGTACAATACCCAATGGAATTGGGCCACCAGTGTTGCCCCCAGCGCGATCATAATCCCGCGCAGGACAATCACACCCAGAATCCCCCAGAACAGCACGCGGTGCTGATATTCCCGTGGAATCCCGAAATAGCTTAACACCAGGGCCATGACGAACAGGTTGTCCATCGACAACGTCGCCTCGATAATATAACCGGTGAAGTATTCCATCCCCTTTGTGGCGCCCAGGCTGTACCAGACCCACGCACCGAAACAGGTGGCTAGAAAGACATAGAAACCATACAGTTTCAGGGATTCCTGCATCCCGATGACGTGATCCTTACGGTTCAAAACAAACAGGTCAAAAAACAGCAGAGCCAGAACAATAGCCAGAAACGACGCCCACATCCATGTCGGGTGGCCCATAAACGTGCCGCTAAGGGCAGTCATTAAAAAATCAATCATGCGTTATCCTTACATAGTGCAGCCAAATCGTAAAGTGTCTCAAGGGCTTCACGTGGTGAAAGTGTGTCAGGGCTGACCTGGCTTAGTTTTTCCAGCAGGGCAGTAATATAGGCAGGCTGTTCAGGGGTGGCGTGCGGGTCAGCTGCGTCAAAAAGCGGCAGGGCCGACGGGTTCAAATAATGTGTCCGTTCCAGGCCTGCCAGGACGGTTTTCGCGCGGCTTAAAACTGCAGTGGGAAGGCCGGCCAGCTTCGCGACATGCAGGCCGTACGACCCGTCCGCTGTGCCTGCCTTAACCGTATGCAGGAAAACGATGTCGCCCTTCCATTCCTTCACATCCAGTGTGTAGCAGGTCAGGTTCGGCAATTGCGCCTCAAGGTCCGTTAATTCGTGGTAATGCGTTGCGAACAGGCTGCGACACTGCACCGCATTGTGCAGATATTCAACGCAGGCCCAGGCAATCGCCATCCCGTCATAGGTCGCTGTCCCACGGCCGATTTCATCCAGGATAACCAGCGACCGGGCGGTGGCACGGTTCAGGATGGTCGCGGTTTCGGTCATTTCGACCATAAACGTGGATTGGCCGCGCGCCAAATCGTCCGCCGCCCCCACGCGGGAGAAGAGTTTGTCCACGACGCCAATATGGGCCGCGGCCGCAGGGACGAAGGACCCGATCTGGGCCATCAGGGCGATCAAGGCGTTTTGCCGTAAAAATGTTGATTTCCCGGCCATGTTCGGCCCTGTCAGCAGCCACAGGCTTTGGCCCGCTGACAGGTTACTGTCATTCGGCACGAAGGCCTGGCCGCCATGGGCGTGCAGGGCGGCTTCGACCACCGGATGGCGGCCCTGCGCGATCTTGAAATTGTCGCTGCCATCAATGATTGGGCGGGCATAGTTCCGCGAAACGGCCAGTTCCGCCAGGGCCAGGGTCACATCCAATGTGGCCACGCCTGCGGCAATGCGCAGGATATCAGGGGCGGCGGCAATACTGTCGGCGACAATCTGGGCAATCAGCGTTTGTTCATGGGCCAAAGCCTTATCGGCCGCACCGTTTAAGTCACGTTCCAGCTGGGTCAGGTCAAGCGTTGTGAAACGAACCGCATTGGCCATAGTCTGGCGGTGGATAAACACGCTGGCCAGGGCAGGGTCGCCGCCCTGCGTCGCCAGTAATTTATCGGCGCGTTTGGCCGGAACCTCAATGTAAAACCCAAGGATATTGTTATGAACGATTTTCAGGGAGTCGATGCCGGACAGGCTGATATATTTTTGTTCCAAAGCCAGCAGCAGGTGATGGCTGTCATCCCGCAGGCGGCGCAAATTATCCAAAGTATCGTCATAACCCTGGGCAATCACCCCCCCTTCACGCAGCAGGGCAGGCAAGCTGTCGCGTAAGGCACGTTGTAAATTCTGTTGCAGGGCCTTGACGATTGCGGGTTGGTGCAGCTGGGCGAAAATATCGGGCCAGATCGCAGTCATTTCAGGCAGTTTTTGTAACTGGGCGTGCAAATCGTCAGCTAGATGCAAGGCGTCACGCAGGCCAGCCAAATCACGTGGTAAAGCACGATTGGCGGTCAGGCGGGAAACGGCCCTTTCGGCGTCCGGCAGACCGCGTAACGTGGCCAACAGTCGTGGGCAGGCGGTACGTGCACGGACAAAAAGCTCAACCTGCGCCAGGCGCTGGTTGATGGCATCGGCACTGGCCAGGGGGGCAGCCAAACGGGCCGATAACAGACGTGCGCCAGCGGGGGTCAGTGTTTTATCGATAGCCCACAGCAAGCTGCCCGCCCGCTGGCTTTGCAACGTCTGGGTGATTTCCAGGTTGCGGCGCGTCGCCGGATCAATTTCCAGTGTTTGGCCGGTCACAACCCGTTGCGGAGCCAGCAGCATCGGCAAATTGCCTTTTTGCGTCTGGGTCAGGTAATGCCAGATAACGCCAAGGGCGCAGACTTCGGCCGCTGAAAACGTGTTCCAGGCATGGTCTGGATATTGGCCAGACAGGATTTGCCGTGCCTGCAGACTGTCGAACGCAGCGTCCGGAACCAGGCTGCATGTCACCCCGTCGGGGATATGCGTCTGCGAATTATTGACGCTGGCCCGTAACAGCAGCTCACTCGGCATGATCCTGGCGATCTGGGAGGTGAGGGAGCCTGGCGGCAGGGTTTCCACCCACCATTGGCCCGTCGAAATATCGGCCCAGGCAATGGCACTTTCACCACCGGCCTGCGCCATCGCGGCCAGGTAATTGTGTTGCAGGGCAGGCAGCAGCGTATCTTCGGTGATCGTGCCCGGTGTAATAACGCGGATGACGTCGCGGCGGATCATCGCCTTTGCGCCGCCACGTTGCTTGGCCTGTTCCGGCGTTTCTAACTGTTCGCAAATGGCGACCTTGTATCCTTGGCGGATTAGGCGGGACAAATAGGCCTCATGGCTGTGCCAGGGGACCCCGCACATCGGGATGTCGTCGCCCTGGCTGCGCCCGCGTTTGGTCAGGGTTATATCAAGGGCGCGCGCCGCCGTTTCCGCATCTTCAAAGAATAACTCGTAAAAATCCCCCATCCGGTAAAAAATCATACAATCCGGATGCTGGGCTTTGACCGCCATGTACTGCGCCATCATCGGCGTATGGCCGTCAGCGAGATAGTCGTCCAGAGTTTTGGTGGGGGATAAGGACATCGAGGGTGAATTAGCCATGTGTTCCGGTAGAGCCAAAACCACCTGCACCCCGTTCCGTATCCGGCAAGGTGGCAGCAGGTTTCCAGACAGCATGGTAACACGGCGCAATCACCATCTGGGCGATCCGCATGCCGCGGGTGACGGTAAAGGCTTCTTTGCCTTGGTTGGCCAGGATAACTTTAAGCTCACCGCGATAATCGGAATCGATAGTGGCGGGGCCGTTCAGCACAATAATCGCATGCTTGGCGGTCAGGCCGGATCGCGCGCGGATTTGTAACTCAAACCCTTCCGGAATGGCCATAGCCAGGCCCGTGGGGATCAACTGCCAATCGCCCGGCTGTAACACAATGTCCTGATCGATCGCGGCCAGCGCATCCATGGCGGCAGAGCCAGGCGTATTATAACTGGGCAGGGGCAAATCGGCCCCGTGGGGCAGTTGAACAACGTCAACATTTACAAGATTGGTCATGTCTATTCTCCTGCCCTCTACCTAAACGGTTTGGCAGCGCGAAAGCAAGCGGAACAGGGGTGTTGAGGCGTTTAGATTGTGGGTAAAAAGAAACCGGCCAC
Organism: Pseudomonadota bacterium; assembly: GCA_040386235.1. GTDB lineage: Bacteria > Pseudomonadota > Alphaproteobacteria > Micavibrionales > Micavibrionaceae > JAZKGA01. Next base: position 1,351,710 of record JAZKGA010000001.1, on the reverse strand, counting down.
GAGAGATATCCCGGGCCGGTTTCGTATTCATCCAACCTGAAAAATCAGGTCAGTTGAAAAGAATTAGTGAGCAGCAGCTGCATCAGCAGCAGCGTCTTGTGCTTCGTCAGCAGCGTCATGAGCAGCATCAGCAGCGTCAGCGGCAGCATCAGCAGCGCCTTCAGCAGCATCAGTTGTTGCTTCAGCTGTGTCAGCAGCGGCTTCAGCAGAAGCATCAGCAGCTGTTTCAGCAGCTTGTTCTACGTTCGAAGCAGCTTCAGCAGCAGCATCGGCAGCAGCATCAGCGGCAGCAGCAGCTTGTTCGCCAGCAGCAGGAGCAACGCCGTTAGCGTCTTGTGCAGGCTGGTTTGATGTTGAGAAGTAGCTTACAGCAGCAATCGCAACGATTACAGCAGCAGCAATAGCGGTCAATGTTGTCTTGTTCATTGGGTTTCCCTTTTTAGTTGAACACGGTTTTCTTTTATTAAAACTGGCACAGGGATACCCCGCATCAGCGTGAGAATCTTATCGCCCAATTGACACGTACACGCAAGTACTTTTTGCATAAGCGCAAAAATTATTTTGAGGAGTTATAGAAAACGCAAGGGTTTAATAGACATATCCCGCATGGACCGCGACGACGCCCGCCGTCATTGTCCAGCTTTCCGCTTTGTCAAAACCCGCCTGCCGCATACGTTGCTCTAGGATGCCGCGCTTGGGAAATTTACGGATGCTTTCGACCAGGTAATCATAGCTCTCGCGATCCCCTGCAATCATCTGGCCCAGCCGTGGGATAACGGTGTCGGAATATATATTATAAAGACGGCGCAACAGCGGATCGTTGACGTGTGAAAATTCCAGGCAGTAAAACCGTCCACCGGGGCGCAGGACGCGACGGAATTCGTTCAATGCCATATCAATATGCGTGACGTTGCGCAGGCCGAATGCAATCGTCACAACATCGAAATGTGCATCCGGAAAGGGCAGGATTTCGGCGTTGCCGACGACCCATTCCAGGTTTTGCAAACGGCCCGTATCAATGGCCCGTGCCCGCCCGACTTCCAGCATGCTGGCATTAATGTCGCACACCGTTATCGGGGCATCCCCACGGGTGGCATCATGCAGGCGAAATGCGATGTCCCCAGTACCGCCGGCAACGTCCAGGAATCGCATGTTGCGGCGTGGCCGGATCACGCGGATCAGGCGGTTTTTCCACAGGCGATGCATGCCACCCGACATCGCGTCGTTCATAATATCGTACTTCGTGGCGACGGAATCGAAAACGCCCAGAACACGTGCCGTTTTTTCACTCGGCGTCACTTGCGTATTGCCGAACCATTCACGTTCGGGATTTTTTTGTGGGTTGGGGGTGTCGGTGGTCATGTTTGCCTCTTGTTGCATCTTCATTACGTGTTACACGTGTTGCATGAAACTTGTCAAAGCCATGTTGACGATGGGTGCGCTGACGATGCTAAGCCGCGTTGTCGGGTTGGTCCGCGATATCCTGACGGCCAAATATGTCGGGGTGGGCATGGTCGCTGACGCGTTTTTTGTCGCGCTGAAATTGCCGAATTTCTTTCGGCGTGTCACGGCTGAAGGTGCGTTTAGCGTGTCATTTATACCGATTTATTCCAAATCCATGACGCAGGAAGGCGAAGACGCCGCTGCCCGCTTTGCTGGCAACGCTGTCACGTGGATGAGTGTGATTTTGGCCCCGTGTATCCTGATATTCATGGTCTTTATGCCCGTGGTTATTCATTTGATTGCGCCAGGGTTCGGCACAGGGGCAACGGATGGCGGGGCGCAATTCGACCTGGCGGTTGCGTTAAGCCGGATTTCTTTCCCGTATCTGTTCTTTATGTCCCTGACCGCGCTGTTCGGCGGGATGTTGAATGCGCATGATAAATTCGGCCCGTTTGCCGCGGCCCCCATTCTGTTTAACGGCTGCCTGGTTCTGGCCCTTTTGATTGGGACGCATTTCACAACGGTCGGCTATGCCATGGCCTGGGCTGTCAGTATTTCAGGTCTTCTGCAGATGCTGATGATGTTGTGGTTCATGCGGCGCTATCGGATTAAATTCACGCTGCGCCGTCCGGTTCTGGACGACAAGATCCGTCATTTGGGCCGTTTGATGGGGCCGGGCATTCTGGGGGCGGGGATCGTCCAGATTAACATGTTTGCCGATATGATTATCGCGTCGTTCCTGGCGGCCGGGTCGATTTCATCCCTGTATTACGCAGATCGTTTGAACCAATTGCCGCTGGGCGTTATCGGTGTTGCGATTGGGACTGCCCTGTTGCCCATGCTGTCGCGTGCCGTCAGTGCGGGGGAGCGTGAGGAGGCGCAGCGCCTGTTCAACCGCGCATTGGAAATCTGTTTTCTGCTGGCCTTGCCCGCTGCTGTCGCCCTGCTGGTCATCCCCGCACCGGTCATTCATGTGCTGTTTGAGCGCGGCGAATTTACATCCCAGGATACGCTGCGGGTTTCGCACGTTTTGATGGGGTATGCGTTGGGCCTGCCCGCTTATGTGTCGTTAAAGGTTCTTGCGTCCATATCTTGGGCCGATCACGACACGATCACGCCGGTTAAAATGGCGGCGATTTCAACCATTACCAACATCGTCCTTGCCCTGACATTATCACCTTTTCTGGGGGTGGCGGGGATCGCGCTTGGGACTGGTATTGTCGGCTGGCTGCAATTCGCGTTGATGTGGCGTGCCAACCGCGATAAAAAAGCGGCGCAGTTGGATGACCGGTCACACCGCAATTTCCCGATTATTTTTTGCGCCTCGGCCCTGATGGCTATTCTGTTGTTACTGCTTAGCACGATGCTGCACGATCAGCTTTATGCGTCCAGCACAGGTGTCGCCACACTTGCACTTGCGGGGCTTGTCGCCGCGGGCGGAGGTTGTTATTTTGCTGTTATCTTCGGCCTGGGCGTGATGCGCCTGTCTGATATCCGCCAATTCTTAACCCGCCAACCGAAAGCCGCCGCCGTCCATGTCATCTAAGCGTATTTTATCCGGGATGCAGCCCACGAATGCCTTGCATGTTGGCAATTATCTGGGCGCTTTGAAAAACTGGGTCGCGTTGCAGGATCAGCCGGGCGTGGAATGCCTGTTCTGCGTCGTCGATCTGCACGCCATTACGGTTCCTTATGACCGCGCCATGCTGGCCGCCAATACGCGCGAAATTGCCGCGGCGTACATTGCCGCCGGGATTGATGTGCGCAAATCAGCTATTTTCGCGCAAAGCAGTGTGAAACAACACGCCGAAGCCATGTGGCTGTTGGCCACCATGACCCAGATTGGCAAGCTGGATCGCATGACGCAGTTTAAGGATAAAGCGAGCAAGAACGCTGAAAAAGCCGGGCTGGGCCTGTATGCCTATCCGGTCTTGATGGCCGCCGATATCATGATTTACAAGGCAACAGACGTGCCGGTTGGGGATGACCAGAAACAGCATGTCGAGTTGGCCCGCGATATTGCGGGGACATTCAACCATCGCTATGGCGTTGATTTCTTCCCTGAACCGCGCCCGCTGATTATGGGTGAAACCACGCGGGTTATGTCGCTGCGTGACGGCACACAGAAGATGAGCAAAAGCGCGGAATCTGACATGTCCCGCATTAATCTGGCCGACACACCTGACATGATTGCGGACAAGATCAAGCGTGCAAAATCTGACGCAGATGTCCTGCCATCGGAAGTGGCGGGCTTGGCCGGGCGGTCTGAGGCCGAAAATCTGGTTGCGATGTATGCCAGCCTGGCGGGCATGACCAAAGCGGATGTGCTGCGTGAATATGGCGGGCAGGGGTTCGGCGTGTTTAAACCGGCCCTGGCCGATATGACAGTGTCCGTTTTGGCCCCGATCAGTGCGCGCCTGCGTGAATTGCTGACCGATCATCAAACGGAACTGGATAAGATCCTGCACGAAGGCCAGAAAAAGGCAGAGGCGATTGCCAAGCCGGTGGTCGAGGAGATGCTGGATATTATGGGTTTTTGGCGATAAGATAGATTTTGAAAAAGGAATAATGCAGATGCGCCGGATGATATTAAATGTTGCTGTGGCCTTGGCCGTTATAGGGGGCATGAGTTTGGGTGCTGTGCCGGCCCGTGCGGATTATGCCGTGTGGCAGGACAGCAAGACAGGGGCCAGCCTGTCATATCCCGATACGTGGCGCAGTGTTGCCAGCCTGCAACCTGATGACCTGGTTACGATCGCTGCCCCCAGCAAGGGCGAACACGCCCAATGCCGCCTGAAGGCCCGTCCGGAAAGACGCTATATGGTGTATCCTGCCTCGCTGGCATCTGCTGTGCAGAAACGTGCTGTGTCACAGGCATTCTGGGATAAATACCTGGCCCAGTACGACAATGTGTCGGTCAGCTTCTTGACCGAAGATGGCGGGTTTGGCCGTGGGCATGGGTCGGTGTCATCGGCGTCTTTCACAATCGCGCATCCGCAAACCGGTATGCCGCGTTCGGGCATTCTGGCGGCCAGCCTGTATCGCGATTATGTGTATATCTTGGAATGTACCGTCGATCCGCAGGCATTTGAATACTGGCGGCCGGTTTTCCTGGGTATCCTGAAATCCATCGACATGCCGAAACGGGCGCATGAATCTGTGGGCGGAGATTATGCCGATCGCAAACGTATGGATTTCTTGTTTAAAGACAAAACGCGCAACGCGTATTTTAGCGAGTAGTCATGTTTATTCAGACGGAAGAAACGCCGAACCCATCCTCGTTGAAATTCTTTCCAGGCCTGCCAGTTCTGGCCAAAGGCGTGGTGGAATTTAAAACGGAAGAGGCGGCAAAATCGGGATCGCCGCTGGCGGCTGCCTTGTTTCGCATCAACGGGGTCGCGGGTGTGTTCATGACCACCGATTATATTACGGTGACAAAAGATGCGGATCAGGACTGGGCCTTTCTGAAGGCGCATATTCTTGCGACTTTAATGACGCACTTTACCAGTGGCCTGCCGGTTCTGCATGATGCTGTTGGTGGGGCATCTGTATCCGACCTGTCGGCAAGGAATGAGGCGGATACGGCCCTGCTGTTAAGAATACAGGACGTATTGGATATGTATGTCAGGCCTGCCGTAGCGCGGGATGGCGGCGATATCACGTTGGACAGTTTCGAAGATGGCGTTTTGTATGTGCGGATGCAGGGTGCTTGTTCCGGCTGCCCCAGCGCGTCAGCCACGTTAAAAAGCGGCATTGAAAATATGCTGCAAACCTATGTGCCCGAGGTTATTGAGGTACGCGAAGCGGCGTAACGGCCGGTTTGGTATCCGTCGGCATTTCGTATAAGAAACCCAGCCAGCGATAAATATCATCACCATTGTCATCGGTGCCGTCTGGCAGGATGCAGTTGACGCGCAGCCGCGTTTTGGGCGTGGCCTGGGCAAAACGGACCTCGATCCGGTCTTTGCCCAGACGTGAAATCTGCCCCTTTTGTCCATCAGACGCGGTGCAGGCCATTTGTCCCGCGCGGTGGATCAGGCTGGCATGCAGGGTAAAGCCAATAGGGGGCGGGTTGGCGGTGACAAAGCCGCTTAACGGACTGGCATCAAAGGCCGGCATCGGCGCGGCGCGCAGCAGAGTGCGAATGCGATCATCACCCGCCACACCTTGCGCCATCGTATAACGGGGCAAAAGCCAACGGGGATTATAGGTTGAAACGACCCCCGATTGCTGGCCAAAACCGGCTTTGAACCCGTGTTTCTGAAGGCTGCCAGTAAAATCGCGCGGCGGGATGCCTTGTGGATAGGCAAACAGGGTCGGTGACTGGCCCGTCAAGTCGCGGATTGTGGCCCGGGTGACATTCAGGCTGCGCCAGAATTCCTGGGACCCTTGCGTGGTTGCATCATAAGAACTGGGCATTGCGCCGATTGTCACGCCTTTGGTCCGGGCCAGGGCTTTCACCGCTTCGGCATCAAGATAGGACGCCGATTGCTGCATTTGGCCGGCTGACACAAAAACGGTAAAGGGCCATTTACGGTCGATCAGTAACGGCCAGGCATAGCGCGCATTGCTGTGCGACGCGCCTTCGAATGTTAAGGCGATCGCCTTTGGTGGCAGTGTCCCGCCGGTTTCCAGGGCAGTGACAATATCGCTTAATTTCATGATGTTCGCGCCGGACTCGGCCAACGCATTGATATGCGCCGCGAATTGTTCAGGGGTAACGCCGCCCACACCCGTGTCTTCATCAATGGTGAAATAGGCGATGACAACCGCGCCATTTTTTAGGTCACCCGGTGTTTTCGACCATGCGTCATTTACGGGCGCCAGCAGGATAAGCATCAGAAAAAGGAATAGAATTAAGCGCATGATTGGCGTATCACTACCAGACTAAACCAGGGATACGCAATGCAAATCAACCAACCGGCGAAAAACGTTATTCTGGCGATCGATACGGCAACCTGCGGTACGCATCTGGCCCTTTATCAGCCCCAATCCCAGACATGTGATACGATTTATATGCCCGAGATGCGCGGCCAGTCCAGTCATCTGGTGCCGGAAATCGACGTGCTGTTGCGGCATGCGGGCTGTGAATACCCGAATATTGAGACCATTGTTGCGATCACCGGCCCTGGCAGTTTTACAGGTATTCGCGTCGGCCTGGCCTGTGCCATGGCGTTGCAAATCGGGTTAAAGCAGACATTGATCGGCTTGGATGCCTTTACCGCCTATCGCGCTATGAATCGGACCGGGCCGCTGGCCGTGATATTAGAAACATTCCGCGACGATTATTTCATGGCCATATATGAAGGGGATGCGATACAACCCGCGCATACCGGTCTGGTCACGCCGCAAGATATCCCAAATGGCCTTACACTTTGTGGCAGCGGGATGGCCCGGCTGCAGGGAATGTCGGCAGATCAGGCGGCGATAGACTGGAAAACCGTGCTGCCGTTTTTACATGCCGAAGGATACTTACAGCCGCAGAACAGCGTGAAAAGGCTGACGCCTTATTACCTGCGTGACGCTGACACGTCGAATAGTCGTAAAACACAATGGTCAATTGACAGTTAGGTCTTGTTTTGTGGAAATTTGTATCTATTTTACTGCGTATATACTGGTAACCTAAGGATACATACGATGAATAATGATACGCATAACGAAGATCTATTGGCGTTTACAACTGAGATTGTATCGTCTTATCTGGATGACAACAAAATCGCGGTTTCTGAAATTCCCGCTTTGATCCAGCAGGTTTATGGTGCATTAGCGGGCCTGCAATCGGGGGAAGGCGCAACGCAACTGTCCCGTCCGGAACCCGCGATTGCCATCAGCAAATCCGTACGCCCCGATTACCTGATCTGCCTGGAAGATGGTAAGAAATTGAAAATGTTAAAGCGGCATTTGATGACCGCCTATAACCTGACACCGGAACAGTATCGCGCGCGGTGGAACCTGCCCAGCGACTACCCTATGGTCGCCGCGAATTACGCAAAGCAGCGCAGCGATCTGGCCCGCACCATTGGTCTGGGTGTAAAGGGGCGTGAAAAACGCGCGGCGAATGCCAAGAAAGCATCAGCGTAGTTCTCATTACTATTCTGTAGAAAACAAAAGGCCCTGAACGGGGCCTTTTTTATTGGGACGACTGTTAGAGGTATCAGCTGTTGCGCAGGGCTTTGCTGCGCGAAGCTGCGGCGGCAATGGTACGGATCATCAGCGGCGTTAAGCCTGCCTCTTTATCCATCAGGACATTTAAACCTGATTCTGTTGTCCCTTGTGGGCTGGTGACCGCCATGCGCAAGGTCGCCGGACTATGATCCGGGGTAACAGCCGCCAGGGCGGCACTGCCAATCACGGTTTGACGGGCCAACTTGATCGCGATATCAGGCGACAGGCCGGCGGCAATGCCCGCACTTTCCATGGCTTCAATCATATGAAAGACATAGGCTGGCCCACTGCCCGACAGGGCCGTTATCGCATCAAAATCTGCCTCTTGCGTCACCCAGACGCAATCACCAGTGGCCCGCAAAAGCGTGTCAGCCAAATCATGTAGCGCGCGGGGCAGTGGCATCGGCGTATAGGCCGCGGCGATTCCCTGGCCGATTTCCGCAGGCGTATTTGGCATGGCGCGCACGAACGGCGTGTGTGTGCCAAGCATGTCCAGATAAGTCGCACAGGGAATGCCCGCCGCGATACTGAGAACCAGTGTATCAGATGTCAAATGCGGCTTCAGATCGCGCAGGACCATCTTCATCGCCTGGGGCTTTACCGCCAATACGAAGGCATGTACGGGATGCGTAGGGGCGTAATCCGTCAGGCTGGGCGCGTAATCCGCGTGCTGTAACGATGTGGGAAGGGGATGAGGATCAATAATGGTCAGAAGAGGGGCGTGCGTGCCGCGTTGCCAGCAAGCAGCCAGTGCCTGGCCCATTTTGCCGCAGCCGACCAGCATTATATGCGGCGGCAAAGGAGTCATATCCTGCTATCCCCGGCCAGCAGGTGCAGCCAGCGCCAGATCGAAATGTGCCGCAGTCCGTGCAGATTCTGCGACGGTATGGGCATCAATCAGCATGGTAAAAGCCTGGCGGGTACGATCACATTCGGCAATCGCCAGTTCGACCAGGCTGTTAACTGTCTGGCTGGCGGCTTCATACGGAAGGCCCTTGTACAAGCCGGTGTAACGGAAGCAGGGAATAATCTGATTGCCCGCTTGGGTACCATCGAAATGGCCCAACCACATACGGTTATTTATGGTGGCCAGCAATTTATTAAATGCGTGACGATCATGATCGTATAAAACAACATCCAGCTCGCAGCATATTTGCAGGCTGGATGTCGTTTCGTCAGACAGGAAGAAAAGTTTATATTTACCCTGGGTGCCAGTAACCTCAACGAAAATCTCCGCATCACTTGGCCGCATAAAGTGCCAGTTTTGTGTGTGCAGGCAATCTTCCACCGTCTCAATTATAGACGGCGCACCGATATCAACTTCGATGTCGCTGACGCTTAAGGGCATAATACAACTAGACTTTCAGACTTATTTTTTAGCAGGCTTTTTCGGCGCTACTTTTTTCGTCGCTTTGGCAGCAGCTGGTTTTTTAGCGGCTGGCTTAGAAGCCGATTTGGCTTTAGGCGCAGCAGCTTTTTTCACAGCCGGTTTTTTCGTCACAGAAGCTTTCGCCTTTGTGGCCGATGCTTTAGCAGGCGCTTTTTTAGCGGGTGCTTTTTTTACTGCGGTTGATGCTTTCAGAACCGGCTTTTTAGCGGCTGGTTTTGATTTTGGCGCAGCTTTTTTCTTCGTCGTGGATGTAGATTTTGCTTTAGTGGTTGTCATCGGTTTGGCCTTTTGATCCTTTCCTTTTACCATTGCTTCGAGACGAGAGAATTCGTCCCGCTTCACGACGTCCAGGCGATCAACAGCAGAGTCGATACGTTCCTTTACGTCGCGAGTTACTTCGGCTTTTACGCCGCTAAAAAGTGAAACAGCGCCGCCTGCAATACGGCTGAGTTGGTGCAGAAAATTTGTTTTCTTTGTCATGACCTAAGCGTTACCCAATAAAATAATCGACGCAAGATTGGAATCATCCGAAATAAAAGTTATCCCACATGATTAATTTTATTTACTTGACCTCATTCTTTTTGGTCATCTTCTTGTGCCGCGTTGATGCGACTGCTATCCCTTTAACTGTAACCAACAAGACGGAGGCGTATGCCGTGACTTTCCCCGATATTGATCCTGTTGCCCTGCATCTGGGACCACTGGTGATCCGGTGGTACGCGCTGGCTTATGTTGCCGGCATAGTGGCCGGATGGGCGTGGGCCGCCCGTGTGGTGCGCCAACACCGGGATCAGTGGCCGCAGCAATATGTGCGGCTGAATGTCGATGATCTGGTGACCTATGTCATTCTGGGGATTATCCTGGGCGGCCGTCTGGGGTACGTCCTGTTTTACAACCTGCCATACTATATTGAGAATCCTGCGGATATTCCGGCGGTCTGGCATGGTGGCATGTCGTTCCACGGCGGCGCAATTGGTGTGATGGCGGCCTTCGCCATTTATTGCTGGCGGCACAGCCTGTCTTTCTTGCGTGTCGGTGACGTTGTTGCGTTTTCCGTTCCGTTCGGCCTGTTCTTCGGTCGGATCGCAAATTTCATCAATGGCGAATTGTATGGGCGTGTCACCACTCATCCCTGGGGCATGATATTTCCTAATGGCGGGCCCGATCCGCGCCACCCCAGTCAGTTGTATGAGGCGGTATTGGAAGGGCCGCTTTTGCTCGCTATCTTGATTATGTTCGCACGCACGTCTTATTTCAGACGTTATCCAGGTATGCTGGGAGCCCTCTTCTTAATGGGCTATGCCGTATTCCGATTCTGTATCGAATTCGTGCGTGAGCCGGATGCCCAGCTGGGTTTCTTATGGGCCGTGGGGACAAGCGGCGCAACAATGGGACAGCTGTTGTGCCTGGTGATGTTTGCCCTGGGGGCTGGTATCGCGATCTGGACGAAAATCCGTCATGACAGATACCCCGCTTGAGATACTTATAAAACGTGAAATTGCCGCGAACGGACCTGTTACGATCGCGCGGTATATGGATGTGTGTCTGGCCCATCCCAAACACGGTTATTACATGACGCGCGATCCCCTGGGCGCGGCTGGCGATTTTACCACCGCACCAGAAATCAGCCAGATGTTCGGCGAGATTGTGGGGGCTTGGCTGGTCGATGCCTGGGACCGGATCGGGCGGCCGCCACGCTTTACCCTGTTGGAATGCGGGCCAGGGCGCGGGACATTGATGGCCGATATTTTGCGTGTCGGGGCCTTGCGGCCTGATTTCCTGAATGGCGCCGATATTGTTTTGCTGGAAACCAGCCCGGTGCTGCAAAACATACAATCAAAAACGCTAGATACGTATCCGCATCGTCATGCGACAGCATTACAGGATGCGATTGCACCGGATCTGCCAATTCTTTTGGTGGGGAATGAGTTCTTCGACGCGCTGCCGATCCACCAATATGTGCGCGATTCACATGGCTGGCGCGAAAGACTGGTGGGATTGGATACAAGCGACAGGCTGGTGTTCGGGCTGGGCAATATGCCCGTTGATCTGCCGCAACAGGGCCCCTTACATTTTTATGAAGCAAGTCCGGTCAGTCGTGCGCTTTTGAAACAGGTCTGCGCAGCGATTAAGGATCAAGGAGGCGCGGCGATTTTTATCGACTATGGCAGTGATGATACGGCCGATACGGGGGACACGTTGCAAGCCGTCCGGCAACACCGGAAAAGCGATCCGCTGCGTGCCTGTGGCGAGGCGGATGTAACCGCGCATGTTGATTTTGCAGCGTTGCGTGACGTTGTAATACAGGCTGGCCTGATCCCCACGATCACCACACAGTCTTCTTTTTTACAGCAGAACGGTCTGGCTGCACGACAGGCGGTTTTGGCTCGGAAAAGCCAGGACATCGCGGCCAAAATACAAGGTGAGGTTGACCGTCTGACCCACCCCGATCACATGGGAACATTGTTCAAGGTTTTGATAGTGCGCCATGATGCAGGATAATGACGTCCAGCATGACCTTGCGGGTGCGGGGGTAAACGTTCAGGAAGTGCTTGCATTTTGATGTGAATTCGGGTTTAACCATGCTTCGACTGCACCCCTGGAGGCAGTTGTTAAACCATGTAAGCTAAAGGAAAAGACGATGTCTGAACATTATACCCTTATGGCGCAAGAACGTGATCGGGCCGGTAAAGGGGTTGCCCGTGCACTGCGCCGCGAAAACTTAATCCCTGCTGTCATCTATGGCGATAAGCAAGCCCCTGTTTCGGTATCCCTGCCTGAAAAAGAAACCACGCTGGAATACAAAAAAGGCCACATGGCGACATCGCTGTGTGACCTGAATGTTGCTGGTAAGAAACACCTGGTCATTGTCCGCGACGTGCAAACGCACCCTGTCAGCGACAAGATCATCCATGTGGACTTCCTGCGCGTATCCGAAAAAACAACGATCCGCGTTCCGGTGCCGATCCACTTCTTGAACCAGGACGCATCACCTGGCTTGAAACAAGGTGGCGTTCTGAACATGGCGATGCATGAAATCACTGTGGAATGTTCCGCGAACGCGATGCCAGCTTCACTGGATTTCGATCTGACCGGCAAGAATATCGGCGATGCGATCCACATGTCTGAAACCAAGCTGCCTGCGAAGGTAACGATTGTTGGTCATGACGAAGACTTCACGATTGCCACGATCATGGCACCGAAAGTCCAGATCGAGACTGATGATACAGCGGCTGCACCTGCGGCTGGTGCTGTTCCTGCAACGAACGTTTCGTCGGACAAAGAATAATTTAATTGAAGAGTGGAGGCGGTTGTACTTTATGTCGTCTGCCTCCACTCTTATTTCTAAGATTTTACGCCAACGCGGTTACGGCACGAAACAATCGACTGAATCATCCGCCTCGCTCTCTCCACTTTTTATCGTCGGCCTGGGTAATCCGGGGTCGGATTACGTGCGCACGCGTCACAATATCGGCTTTATGGCTGTGGACGCGCTGCATGATGCCTGGGGATTTCCGGCCTATCGCGCGAAGTATGACGGAATGATGAGCGAGGGCACGGTGGATGGCCAGAAAATCGTGCTGTTGAAACCCATGACGTTTATGAATGAAAGTGGCCGGTCAGTCGGCCCTGCGATGCGCTTTTACAAAAGCATTCCGGGGCGGCTGGTGGCCATTCATGATGAACTTGACCTGCCGACGGGTGCCGTCCGATGCAAGCTGGGCGGGGGTAATGCCGGGCATAATGGCCTTAAATCCATTCAGGCACATCTGGGCACGCCCGATTTTTGGCGCATGCGGATGGGCATTGACCATCCGGGCAGCCGCGAACGCGTGACCGGGCATGTCCTGGGCGCTTTTACGGCTGCTGAACGCGAAGTGGTGGACATCGCTATCAAAAGACTGGTAGAACAGCGCGCCGCCTTGGCAACACTGGATATGAAGACATTGGAACAGGTAACAGGATAAAGAAAATGGGATTTAACTGCGGTATCGTCGGCCTGCCAAATGTCGGCAAATCAACATTGTTCAACGCATTGACGGCGACAGCCGCGGCGCAGGCGGCGAATTACCCGTTCTGCACGATTGAACCGAATGTCGGGATCGTTGGCGTGCCGGACGAGCGGTTGAATATCATTGCGGCACTGGGCAAATCACAGAAAATCGTGCCGACGCAGCTGGAGTTCGTCGATATCGCCGGTCTTGTAAGGGGCGCGAGTAAGGGCGAAGGGCTTGGGAATCAGTTTCTGGGTAATATCCGCGCGACCGATGCGATCCTGCACGTTGTACGCTGCTTTGAAAACAATGATATTACCCATGTCGAAGGTCATGTGGACCCGGTTCGCGATGCTGAAATTATCAATACGGAATTGCTGTTGGCCGATATCGATTCGCTGACCAAGCAGGCGGATAACCTGGCACGCAGGGCGAAGTCTGGCGATAAAGATTTAAAGGTGCAACTGGACGTGTTGAACCGCGCGCTGGCCCATATGAATGACGGGAAACCGGCCCGCAGTTTGAAATGCGATACGGTTGATGAAACTAAAGCCCTGGCCGCCCTGCAACTGATGACCAGCAAGCCCGTCTTGTATGTCTGCAACGTGCCCGAAGACAAAACCAAAGACGGCAATGCGCATTCCGCCCGCGTCGTCCAGATGGCGGCAAGCGAAGGCGCGCAACACGTCTTGATCTCTGCCGCGACCGAGGCCGACATTGCCCAGTTTGAAACGGAAGAAGAGCGCAAGGAATTACAAGATGCGATCGGCTTGACCGAACCGGGATTAAACCGCGTTATTCGTAAAGGCTACGAGTTGTTAGGTCTGCAAACGTATTTCACCGTAGGGCCGAAAGAAGCCCGCGCATGGACCATCCAAAAAGGCACGAAAGCGCCGGGTGCCGCAGGCGTTATTCATACCGATTTCGAAAAAGGCTTTATTCGCGCAGAAGTCACCAGCTATAGCGATTTTGTGGCCTGCCAGGGTGAGGCCGGCGCGAAAGAAGCGGGCAAAATGCGCCTGGAAGGCAAGGATTACGTCGTCGCCGACGGCGATATCATGCTGTTCCGCTTTAACGTCTAAACCGTCTAAATCGTCTAAGGTGTTACTGGTGCAGGCGTGGGTGACAGGGATTCACACGTCGCTACGATTGCATCGTAGTAATCATAGTCGCCCGCGCTAAAATTCCGCAGGTTCAGATCGCAGTTCGTGCGCTCGATCTCCAGGCTTGTCTGCAGCTCGTTTAATGTGCCAACAGCAATCGCCGATTTATTAAAGGCAAAAGATGTTAAGGTTCTTACGTCGGCGGATCGCATAGTCGCTGCGCAGCGATAGAAATGAGGGGATTCTTGCGCGTCGTCGGTCAGCCGAACCACATCACCACTTGGCCACAGGCCGTACATTTTACCCTGACATTCCAGCACAGTTATCGTGAATGCAGGAAAGTAGCTGCTGCGGCAAATCACGCCAAGTACAGTTTTTGGTGCATCTTCGGGTAATGTCACGCCTGTCATGAAGTTTCTCCGATAATTCTCAGCATTATGTGGCTAATGTTTACATATATATTGTACCAGTGGCAAGGATAAAAAGGATGTATCCATTGACGGCGTTATGCGACTCGGTCACCGTGTTATGGAACATTATAAAAACGGTGGGGCGCATGGAAAATAAAGGACCAAGAATAGTCAGTGAAGGTGCTGCGTGCCTGGCATTATTCTTCACCGTGGCCTGTGCCGCAGTTGTACTGGGTGTCAGAGGGTATGCTCAGGATAAAGGGTTGATTAACCCCGGGGCTTCAAAGCCATCAACGCCCGCCATGTTTTAAAAAACAGCATCGCTTGTTTGCCAGGGTGAACAGCGATATGCTGGCAGGCAGCGCAACCCTTGAGCCATCATGACATCTCAACATCCCACTCTTCCGCATGATATCCTAAAAAAACTGCGCCAGCGCCGCCCGGCGCAGCACCGGGTTGAGATCACGGGCGTCACGCTTGGCGAACGCATCGCCGACCGGGTGGTCGCTATTATGGGATCCTGGACGTTTATCATTATTCAGTCACTTATTCTGGTGATGTGGATCACGCTGAACATTTATGGATGGGTGCATAAATGGGATGCCTATCCCTTTATCCTGTTGAACCTGATGTTATCGTTCCAGGCCGCCTATGCCGCGCCGATTATCATGATGGCACAAAATCGCCAGTCGGACATTGACCGTGGCAAGGCCGAAAAAGATTACGACGTTAACTTAAAAGCCGAAATGGAAATCGCGTTACTGCACCAGAAAATCGACCAAATAACCGAAACATTGGCACAGCTAAATCAAAAGCCACGGGCGAAAAAGAAGTAACACGCTGTTCAGCCGTACAAAACCCCGTTATGATTACCAGCGATGAGTGAAAGTTTCGCCACGCGCCCCCATATTCTTGTCGTTGATGACGATGACCGCATCCGGTCATTGCTGGCGCGCTATCTGCTCGATCAACAGATGGTGGTGATGACGGCCGCGAATGCGGCGGCGGCACGCGATATTCTGGCCGCCTTTGATTTTGATCTGCTGATCCTGGATATCATGATGCCGGGTGAAACGGGGTTGAGCCTGTTGGGCGATTTACGTCGTACCCGCACCATTCCCGTTATCATGCTGACGGCGCTGGGGGAAACCACCGATCGGATTACTGGTCTGGAAAACGGCGCGGATGATTACCTGGCCAAGCCCTTTGACCCCAAAGAATTACTGCTGCGCATTCATGCGATATTAAAGCGTCAAAATCAGAGCGTGGCCACGACAGCCACGGCCAGCGGCGATACGCGTCGCTGTATTGGCCCATGGATGTTTGACATGCGGCGTGGGGAATTGCTGGATGCCGTCAGTGGGGCTTGCGTTAAGTTAACGCAGGTTGAAGCTAATTTACTGCGCGTATTATCGGCGCAGCCCGGCAAGATTTTGAACCGAGAAGACCTGGCACAGCTGTGTCAATTAGAGGGACAGGAAAGGGCGATTGACGTCCAGGTGACGCGCCTGCGCCGAAAACTGGAAGTCGATCCGGGCCACCCCCGTTATCTTCAGACCATTCGCGGCAAGGGATATATTTTGTACAATGACCTGGCGAGGGCGTCCCCTTTATGAAACGTCTTTTACCGCGACTGCGCGATGTGACGCCGCACGGGTTGTTTGCGCGGTCGCTGTTGATCCTTGTTCTACCTGTTATCCTGTTACAGATCGTCATTGTGACTGTTTATCTGGACAACCATTTACGCAGAACGACAGAACGCCTGTCATTTGCGATAGCGGGCGAGATCGCAATATTGACCGAACAGGTGGAAGCTGACCCCAGCGTCAGTGACCTGGCAACATTACAGTCACTGCGCCATTTGAACCTGCTGGTCACCTTTGCGCCTGGTGCGACGGTTGTTCCGGAACGGGTTGTTACAGGCATGTGGGAACCGATAGTTGCCAAGACATTGGCAAACGCCCTGGACCGGCAATTACGCCTGCCGTATCGCCTGACCTATGATAACACCGACGATTGGGTCCGTGTTCAGGTTCAAGTCGCCACGGGTGTTTTGGACATTCAGGTTGGCGAGCGGAGATTGTTCTCCTCCTCCTCTTATATCCTGTTGCTATGGATGGTGGCGACGTCGATGGTGTTGATGATTATTTCAATCCTGTTCCTGCGTAACCAGATACGGCCTATTCGTAAATTGGCGATTGCCGTTGAACGGTTTGGCCGGGGCCATGACATGCCCAACTTTAAACCCGAAGGCGCACGTGAGATCCGCCAGGCGGCCATTGCTTTCCTGAAGATGCATGAGCGTATCAAGCGTCAGGTGGCACAGCGGACTGAGATGCTGGCTGGCATTTCTCATGACCTGCGCACGCCTTTGACGCGCCTGCGCCTGGGCTTGTCTGTTCTGCCCCAATCTCCTGACGTGAAGGCGTTGGAAGGCGACATTCAGGACATGGAAAAAATGATTAACGGCTATCTGGATTTTGTCAGGGGTGAGGGGGACGAAGACACAATCGCGCTGTCCCTGCCGCAATTGTTGGCAGATGTGTATCAACGGGCACAGCGCATGAATGCGGCGATCATCGTGATGGATCCTGTGCCGGATGTAAGGCTGATGGTCCGGCCCCAGGCCTTGATGCGAGCCCTGATCAACCTGGTGGCCAACGGAATGAAATACGCATCCAATATGTGGCTGACCGCTGATATGGTTGATGAGGCGCATGTGCGTTTGATCCTGGACGATGATGGCCCCGGCATTGATGCAGCACTGTATGAAGATGCTTTTCGGCCCTTTTTCCGGGCTGATCCATCCCGCAATACGGCGACAGGCGGTGTGGGGCTGGGCCTTTCGATCACGCGAGATGTTATTACCACGCATGGCGGTCACATCACGCTTGCGCAAAGTCCACAAGGTGGCTTGCGCGTGGAAATCATCCTGCCGATCTGATCCTGAAAAAAGGAACCAGGCAGGTTAACCGGATATTCACCTTCGTGTCACATTCTGTGATGTAATGGAACAGAATCCGCCAGACACCGACGCATTACACGCCGCAGAATTCGGTATCCCCGCCGGGGATGAAACCGGCGTGGACATGCCTGCTGCAATCATTGCGGCGGCATCCGTCAGCGAAGCGCCGCCCTGGCTGCGGCCCATGGGGCGCGGCGCATTTATCATTTTAATCCTGGGTTTGTGCTTAAGCGTTCTTCTTAGCCATGTGACGCAACGGATGACCGCGCGTATTGCCGTCGCTGAAACAATTCAATGGCAGAACACGATCAAGGCCCATGTATCGGCCCAGAATGAAAGTCTGGCCAGTGCGTTTAATGTCATTCAATCGGCCGATACAGGGTCTGGTGATATCGGTGCGATGCTGGACACCACCCATCCTAAATTCAAAACTGTTTACAGCCTGACCCAAGGATCGCACGACTGGCGCGCCACGCCCATCCTGCCCATCGCCCCGGACCGAGAGCAGATGATGCAGTCATTATTGTTTGAGGCCGACACCGCGACGTTAAAGCAAATCGTGCGTCGCCTGCCATCGCAACGGTTCCCTTTCTTTCTGGTGCCCATTCCGTTCCTGCCGCGCGATATCGCTTATGCTGAAACATTGTCGCGCGATACGCCCCCGTTTGCGGCGGCGCGGACCGTTATCAAAGAGGGTCAGAAACAAGTATGGGTGATTGTGACCTCTTGGTCTGAACTGGTGGGGGCCAGCGCATTTTCGCAGATTAAAGATTTGGTGAAACTGCGGATCAGTTTGCCCCAGGCCGGTAACGCGATACTGGTGCGGGACAGTAACGACGTGGCGGGGCCAAAGCTGCAACGCCTTTTACCCTTCCATATTGGTAAGGCTGAGGCTCAGTTTTCGATGTATCTGGGGGACAGCGAAGTTGCAGTCTATACGCAGCGCCTGCGCTCACCTGGTCAAATATTTGTGTCCCTGTCACCTTTTCTGGTAGGTGGGCTGGGTATTTTCTTCACCTTATTTTTGACGCTGTATGCCATGCGGCAACGGCGCAAATTGCAAAATCTGGGCCGCATGAATGATGCCCTGCGCGCCAAGAATACCGCCCTGCACCAGCAGATCAAGGAAACACACCGCCTGCAGGCCGCGTTACGCCGCAATGAACGGGAAACCCAATCCGTTATCAACGCCGTCAGCGATGTGATTTTTGAACTGGACAGCCATGGCGTGGTGCAATTCGTCAACACGGCATGGAAAAACCTGACGGGTATCGCGGCGGTGGATGTAACTGGAAAGGCTTTGTTCGATTTCATGGAAACGGCAGAGTCGGTGCAACAGGCGGCGATGTACAACGCCCTGATCACCGGACAGCGCAGTGTTTATAAAACCGAGACGATTTTGCGCTGCGCGGATGGTACGCCATGTCCGGTTCTTCTGTCGATTTCGATGTTGCGTTTGGATGAAGACGGCACGTTGCGGGCCATCGGGACATTGACCGCACGCAACGGTGCATCGCTGGGCCTGGAAACCGCGTCATCTCCATACAAAGCCTTGTGGGACAATGCGCCGATCGGCATTTATCAAATGACGCCACATGGCCGCTTGCTGACGATCAACAGCGCGTATGCCCGCATTTTAGGGTATGAAGATGGGGCGACCCTGCAATCCTGTGTCAAACAGGGGCATATTGATTTATATGCGCATCCAAAAGACCGCCTGGTGTTCCTGCAATCCCTGCCGGCGGACGGTGCCCCGGCAAAGGCCGAATTCACAATGATTCAGGCCAATGGATCACACATCTGGGTCGCCGAAAGCGTCCGCATTATCCAAGCAGCGGATGGCAGTGTGGCCTGTTACGAAGGCACGATTGAAGACGTCACGGCGCTGAAGGAAACATATAAAGCCCTGGAAAAAGCCAAATGGGATTCCGATATGGCCAGCCGTGCCAAAACGGAATTCTTGTCAAATATCGGGCATGAATTGCGCACACCGTTGAACAGCGTGATCGGCTTCTCTGAAATTATCCGCAATCAGGCTCTGGGGCCGATTGAAAATAACAGCTATGTCGATTATGCCGGGGATATACTGGAAAGCGGAAAGCGCCTGTTGAAGGTTATCAACCAAATCCTGGATATCGCCCGCGTCGAAGGTCGTGAAAGACAGCTGAACGAAGGAATCGTGAGGATGCCGACGGTCGTGCATTCATGCCTGGACCTGCTACGTTACAAAATCGCTGATAAGAATTTGCAGGTTGAAAACCTGATTGACCCGGACCTGCCCGACATTGTCGGGGAGGAGCTGGCAGCGCGTCAGATGATGTTCAATCTGATATCGAACGCGGTGAAATTTACGCCAGAAGGTGGACGGATTACCATTTCCGCTTTGGTTGACCCACTGGCCGGCTGCCGGATTTCTGTGTCAGATACCGGAACAGGGTTGGACGAGGCAGAGGTGATGAAAGCCTTGACGCCGTTCGGCCTGGTCGAAACCGGCCACGCGCGTGAGAATTACGGGATCGGCCTGGGCCTGACTCTGGTAAAAATGTTGATCGAAATGCATGAAGGCGAACTGGACCTGTTCTCGCAAAAAGGGGTGGGCACGACAGCCAGCGTGATTTATCCGCCGAAACGCGTGCGGGAACGCGCCACGCGCCTGACCCCCAGTTTCGATGTGGGCCGGGGTGCTGCACTGGAATCAGAGGCTGGGGCCGGCATTAATGTCGTCGCCCTGAACGCCGCCACGCGCAAAAAGACAAAGCTGCAAAAAGAATGACAACTCTTGAAAGACTGCTGGATTTCCGCCAGTGTTAGCGGATATGTGGCCTGTCCTGAAACCTTTGAAACACGCCGCAAAGGGCATTATCGACCTTTTGCTGCCACCCATTTGCCCTGTGACGCGTCAGGTGGTGGATGATTCCGGCCTGCTGCACGCCGATGTCTGGCAATTGCTGCGGCCCATCACTGCGCCGTTCTGCCAGCATTGCGGTGCTCCGATGACATATACGCCACAAACCAATCAGGACAGCGGGGCGATGGTGTGTGCCGTCTGCCTGGCCGATCCACCTGATTACACAATCGCCCGGTCGGCGTTGATCTATGACGATGCCAGCCGCAAAATGATCCTGGCCTTTAAGCATGGTGACCAGCAGCATTTGCGCCGTCCGTTTGCGCAGCAATTGTTCCGTCTTATGGCGGGTTTGGGAACGGATACGGATTCGGCGATCATTATTCCTGTGCCGTTGCACCGGTTTCGCCTGTGGTCACGGCGATATAATCAGGCGGCGTTGCTTGCGACATCGCTGGCCAGACTGACCCGTTATACCGTCTGTCTTGATGCATTGGTGCGCACGCGCGCGACGGAGTCGCAAGGGCATAAAAAGCGGGAGGCACGCCGCAAGAATGTCGCGGGCGCATTTGCAGTGCATCCGAAACGCATCGCGCAAATTAAGGGACGCATAGTGATTGTTGTGGATGATGTGATGACGACGGGATCGACATTTGAATCCTGTGCCAAAGCGTTAAAAGCGGGCGGGGCAGAGGCTGTTATCTGCCTGTCCGTCGCCCGCGTCGTTCATACGGAATAATTATAGACATAACGCGTATATTGCTGTATACCTCTTTTGGAAAAATGGAGAATACTAGATGATTTCGCTTATAAAACCTTTCTTGCGAGCAGCGCAGCAGGGGGTTCATAATATGGCAACGTACGGCTGTTGGTCAGAAAAACAGGTTGTAAAGACCCTGTTGGATGCAGCAGAAACAAGTCCGCTATCAGTTGAACAATACACGCAGGCCGTTATCCAGCATATCTTAGGCGGTGGAAGAGTATCCGCGTCAATGGAAAATTATGCCGATGAAAACTATCTGATTGTTCAAAGTACAAAGGGTTTGCCGGATGGTAAATTGAACCTGGAAACGATCCGAACCACACCTCTTCGCCTTTTTGTTGAGAATGCAGCGCATGTGATCGCACCTTGTGGCAATGATAATGCCGTGATTGGCCATTTGGATGGTGCAAGGATGTGTTTCCAAAATATCTATTACAGCACGCCATATGTGTATGAAGATCAAATTGACGTCCTGCGGAAGCTGGGAAATGATATTGCAGCTAACGCCTTAGATGAATATTTAGAAAGTGCCGCCAGCGTTCATTTTGCTAAAATAAATGGAAATATGAGTAAAAGAGCTATCGCTAAATTTACTGATATAGCAGAAGAAACCCTACAAGAATTTTATGATGCCATAAAAGCGGGTCAGCCAGCCCCAGCTTTTAAACGTGAATGCGCGTTAGCCTAATCCAAGTTTCGCAAATTTTCGTTTCAGGGCCGGAAAGCCACTGATCAGATTTGCCCCTGTCATGCGCAACGCATGATGGAAGGATGATTGGCTGGCAACGCTGCTGTGAAATAAATCCACGCCCACAGTGCGCACGATAATGTCATTATGGCGCTGACGCTCATATTCTTCCAGGACATTGGCATCGCCGGGTGTCAGCCCAATTGTAACGGCGCGTGACACGGTTTCGCTTAACGCCTTTACGTCCCGCAACGATAAATTCAATCCCTGCGCCCCAATGGGGGAGACGACGTGGGCGGCCTCGGCCACCAGTGCAACGCGCGGCGCGGTGATCTGGGCGGCCCGCAATGACATTAATGGCCAGATGTCGGGCGTTGTTACCGGTGTTATATCGCCCAGCAACCCTTTGCTTTTTGCCTGAATATGTGCGGCCAGGTCGGCTGAGGCTATTCCCTTTAACGTGTCCGCATGATCGACATACACCAATGCCGATGTCTGTCCCTGAAACGGTACGGTCGTAAAAGGGCCGCCACGATAATGAATCTCGGTTGATGTGTGGTGATGAGGGTGGGTGTGAGAGAGCAGGCAGGTCATCGCAGCCTGCGCGTATTGCTTCTCGTGCGCCCGGATTCCTGCCAGTTTGCGCACGGCGGAATGGCGCCCATCGGCACCGACCAGCAGCTGCGCGTTCACCACCCGACCGTCACTTAAGGTCGCTAGGGCGACGTGCGGGGCCACGTCTAGGCCCGCCAGCGTTGTTTCCGTGTGCAAAGTGATAAAAGGCGACTGAGCGCATAGTGCCCAAAGGGCAGCGTGCAATGCATTGGTCGGTAAATTGACACCGAAGGCGGTCAGGCCGATATCCTGGGCGCGGAACGTCACGTCGCTATTGACGCCGTTATCTTCCGGTTCGATCAGGCGCATGGCGGTCATCGCCGCACCCATCATGTCTATTTGCGTGCGTGTTAATCCGGCCAGGATCAGGACATCGATTCCATCCTGCATCACGGCCGCTGTACGCCCTGACGGGGATTTTCGCGCCATAGCTGGCGGTTTTGCAGGGTCAACGACGATCACGGAAACCTGCAACCTGGCCAGTAATAACGCCAGGGACAGGCCGGCAATGCCGCCACCACTAATCAGGATTTCCGTTTTAACAACCATTGTATTATATGTGAAGGAGGAGCAAGAGAATCGCAATGCCGAAAATCGAAATTTATACCTGGTCAACCTGCCCGTTCTGCATCCGCGCGAAAGCGTTGCTGGCATCCAAGGGCGTAATGTTTATCGAATACGATGTCGGTGCTGATGACGCCCTGCGCGCCAAGATGGTGCAACGGGCCAATGGCCGCACCAGCGTCCCTCAGATTTTCATCAACGATAAACATATCGGTGGGTGCGACGATCTGCACGATTTGGATGCACAAGGGAAACTGAATATCCTGTTGGAGGGGGCATGAGCGATCGTTATCTGCGTGCGGCTGCCATTCAATTACAGGCCGGACCACATATCACCGAGAATTTGCAGGATGCGGCTGAACACATCCGCGCGGCCGCTGCGTCGGGGGCGAAGCTGGTCGTCACGCCTGAGAATACCTGCCATATCCTGGCCTCACCGGCTTTGAAACTGGAAACAGCGTGCTGTGAAACCACGCATCTGGGTCTGCCGTTCTTTTCCAACCTGGCGCATGAACTGGGCATATGGCTGGTGATTGGATCGCTGGCCATCAAACGGGATAATGGGAAACTGGCCAACCGCCAATGCGTATTTGCCCCGGACGGCAAGCTGGTTGCGACCTATGATAAAATTCACCTGTTTGATGCCGACCTTGCCAATGGCGAGTCGTATCGCGAAAGCGCGGTGACGGAATATGGCGACCGCGCGGTCATGGTTGATATGGGCCCGACCAAAATAGGCCTGAGTATCTGTTATGACGTTCGGTTTGCGAAACTGTATCGCACGATGGCCCAGGCGGGGGCTGAGATCATGTTGATCCCTGCGGCCTTTGCCATTCCCACCGGCCGCGCGCACTGGCACGTTCTGGTCCGCGCACGGGCGATTGAAACGGGCAGTTACGTGCTTGCGCCCGCACAATGCGGTACGCATGACGGGGGGCGCGGCACTTATGGCCATTCCTTGATCATTTCTCCGTGGGGTGATTGCGTCGCGGAACAGGTCCAGGACATTCCAGGCTTTATCATCGCCGATTTGGACCTAGAGGCGGTAAGGGCGGCGCGATCGACGCTGCCAACCCTGACCCATGATCGCGAATTCGTCCTGTATCAACCTGAACTGGCGGCACGATGAAGCTCTATCCTCATAAAAGTAACCCGGATAATCCAACTAGCCTGGCCCTGCTGCTGCACGGCTACGGCGCGGATGGCCAGGACTTGCTTGGTCTGGCCGACAGCTGGCGCGATGTTTTGCCTGATACTGCTTTTTACAGCTGCGATGCGCCGGTTATGTGCGAAATGGGCGCGGGATTTCAATGGTTTTCCTTAAGTGACTGGTCGCCTGATGCCATGGCCGCGGGTGCGCGTGACGCAGCCAATGCAGTGCGAGAGGCCGCCCAGATCATCCTGGATCGCCACAATTTAAGTAAAGACAAGCTGGCTTTGGTCGGTTTTTCACAAGGGACGATGGTTGGCCTGTACACCGCGTTGCGCTGTGATCCTTGCCCCGCAGGTGTTCTGGGGTATTCCGGCGCGTTACTGGGTGTTGAAACCCTTGCCCCCGCCGCAGTGCAAATGCCAATCTGTCTGGTCCATGGGGACAGTGATACCGTCGTGCCGGTCAGTGCCAGTATTCAGGCGGTCGCGCATTTGGAGAAAATGGGTTATCCCGTCACGTTGGATGTTATACCCGGCCTGCCGCACGGCATTGACCATCAAGGCCTGTTGATCGGGGCGCGGTTCCTGGTCAGAATCCTGAGCCCTAAGACATCTTCTTAGCCATTTTTGCTGTACTTATTGCAATGCAATACGTGATGTTGACTGTAAGAGCAGTGCAGGAAAATCAATATATTCAATGTGTTATTGCGCTGCATCAACGAATTATTGTCATAACAAGTGAAAACATGCCTCTTTTTTGCTATACTAAGAGTAGAAAGGGAATAAAGGATGTTTGGAACGCACACATCAAGACGTAAACGGCAAATTCCACACATAACGCGTGGAACTCTGCTCCATGATCTTTTTATACGCTCGTCCAAATTTATTCTCCGAACAGAATTCCCCCATCTATCAATAAGATTATGGGGGTTTTCTTTGCCGAGACACCAAATAAATGGGCACGGTAAAGACGCAAAAACGGTAAACGATGTATAACAGAGGAGGTTATCATGTTTAGTAACATTATTAACACAACGCATACGCGCACGACGACAGAAGCTTTTTGGTTTTATGTGTCGTCTTTGATCATATTGGTCGGTTTTTCGACCGTTATGGTTCATGTTCTTGGGATGTTGGGCCTGGTATCGGGCGTCGGCAGCTTCTTTGATGGTGGTTCGGTCCACGGAATGATCAGTACGGGCTTTGTCCTTCTGCTCTCGACCGTCTTACTTACCAGTAAAAAGCTGACATCTGACCTGCTGTCCATCCTGCTGGTCGGGATTGGTGTGTATCTGACATACACATCATCGGTCCTGATCGGAATGATCCCATTGGCGATCATGACAACCATTGGTCACAATAAATAAGTCTGATTGATCCAGTCTGAAAAGACGCAACCGGGCCGTTTGGCCCGGTTGTTGTTTGTTCGCCCTTTACGACAATATTCCTTGACTTTCTGCGGCCTGACGCGTTATGAACGGTTCGTTCCGTTTCATATTTAAATTACGCCAGGAGAGCCACCATGTTAAAAGAATTCTTCGACTTTGGAAAAACACGTAACCCTTTGAGTGCGACGCTTTTTTATCTGTTCTTCGTTGGCTGTGCCGCGTTGGTCAGCGTTTTATTCGATATCCGCCTGTAAATCATGGCTGTAACGCCCCTGATCCTGGTGACAAATCCGGCTGCGCCGTCCCACAATACGGGGGACGGGCATCCAGAATCGTCTGATCGCTTACACGCCATTATGGACGTGCTGCGGGGGGCGGAATTTGCAGATATACCGCGCTTTGAAGCACCATCAGCGACCACGGCCGACTTACGTCTGGCGCACAGCGATGATCACATCATGGCCGTTGAAAATGCCATACCTGATGATGCGCTGGCAATTATCGGCGGTGATACAGTGTTAAGCCCCGACAGTCTGGCGGCCGCCCTGCGCGGCGTGGGGGGCGGTTTGCTGGCGGTTCAGCAGGTGATGCAAGGACAGGCGCGCCGCGCCTTTGTCCTGACCCGACCGCCAGGGCATCATGCGGGGCGCAACCGTATCTCAGGCTTTTGTCTGTTTAACACCATTGCGATTGCCGCGCTGGCGGCCCGCGCCAAGTATGGTGCAGCCCGCGTGGCCATTGTTGATTTCGATGTGCATCACGGTGACGGCACCCAGGATATCGTTTGGAATCAGCAGGATGTATTTTTTTCCTCATTACATCAGGAAGGCATATATCCGCATACTGGCCTGCTAACAGATCGGGGTGCATTTAACACGATCTTGAACATCCCGCTGCCTGCCGGCACGTCTGGCACGGATTTCTTAGCGCGCATCACAAATGATATCATCCCGCGACTGGATTTATTCCGTCCGGATATTATATTGGTATCAGCAGGGTTTGACGCGCATGTGATGGACCCGTTGGGCGGACTGGCTTTAACAACTGAAGATTACCGCGATATCATGCGGCTTTTGTGTGATACCGCCGATCGTTTGTGCGATGGAAGACTGGTTGCAGTTTTAGAAGGTGGGTATAACCTGTCCGCATTGGCTGAGTCGGTTAAGGTATGCGTTGCGGTCATGGCAGATATACGCTCCGCGCAATAAAATTACATTGACGTAATGTTATAAACACATCATAAGTCATCGACAGAATACGATGATAGGAATACGACATGGATATAATGAATAATCTGAAAGACTTCTTTAGCGATAAAGATGGCGCGGCCCATGTGGCAATGATGCGTGCGACAGGCAGTGATAAAAAGACAAATCGTAACGACTTTGTCGTTGTTGCCATGTTCGGGGTTGTTTTAGCGGGGCTCGCTATACGCGACACTTTTGCAATCAATGCGGCTGTTCCTGCTCCCGCTCCCGTCACACCTGCCGCATGCGGTGTTTCCCCACCCGTTACGGCGTCTAAAGCCGCAATGTGTCCAGTAACGCCTCGGCCTCATCGTGCGTTAACGCGCTCACTGCACGTATAGTTGCATAATCGAACCCGGCCCGCGCCAGAATACCGATCTGTTTTTCAGGCTGCGGATCCCGGCCAGGTGCTGTAAAACAGCCGATCCGCCGCCGCTGCATCAACCGCACAGCCGCGATAAGGGTGATATCACCCCCCGTATTGTCTTGCAGCAGGGCAACAGCCGCTTCAATATCGTCCTTGCTTAACCCTTTTTCCTGCATCTTTTGCCGCATGACGCTTAGGGACTTGCCCTCACGCATCAGGCGGCGAGCCAGTCCGGTGGCATAGGCCGTATCGTTTAAATAACCGTATCCTTCTAGTTTCGCGACCAGTGGCGGGATGTGCGTTTCAATCAGCATGGCCCGCAATTCCGCCTCCTCTTTCGGCAGCACACGGCGCAGTTTTTGCGTCAGGTACCGCGCCAATCCTGCGCGGCTACAGGCGAAGCGTTGCAGGTAAAAAAGCGCCCAGTTCTCCATCCGCTTTGGCCAGTCGGTTTTTTGTGGGTCAGGGGTGGTGAAGGGGTGCTTCAAGGGCTTGAACATCCTGCGGTGAATGTTATGTTGACTGGCATCATGACAGACAAGCCAGATAACAACAACATTCTCGAATTCCCTATGCCCGGCAGTGACAGGTTGCAGACTTTTCAGCTGGAAAAATCCCTGATCCGCGGGCGCATTATCCGGCTGGGCGATGTCCTGAACCAGATATTAAATCCACATGATTATCCGCCCGCTGTGGCCCAGGTGGTGGCCGAAGGCGCGCTTTTGGCACTCCTGCTTTCTTCAATGCTGAAATATGACGGGGTCTTTACCCTGCAAATTCAGGGGGACGGCCCAGTCGCCATGATGGTCGCCGACGTGCGTAATCATACCGAAGTCCGGGCCTGTGCCACATTGCGTAAGGATCGGATAGCCGGTTTGCACGACGATGCAGATTTACAATCACTGTTCGGCAAAGGATATATCGCCTTTACCGTCGATCAAGGCAGCCACACCGAACGTTATCAAGGCATCGTTGAGTTGCAGGGCGCAACCCTGGCCGAAAGTGTCACGCATTATTTCACGCAAAGCGAGCAGTTGCGCACCTATCTGCGCGTGGCCGCACGCCGTGATGATGCGGGCGCATGGTCCGCAGGCGGGATTATGATCCAGTCCCTGCCATTGGAAACCAATGCGATCCAGGACGAAATTCACCTGATGTATGAAGAAGATTGGGGTCGCGCCCAGATCCTGCTGTCCAGTGTCACGAATGACGAGTTGGTGGATGACAGATTACATGAGAATACAGTGCTTTATCGCCTTTTCCACCAGGAAGAGGTGCGGGTTTACCCGGCGCAAAGTGTGACCAAAGGTTGCCGCTGTACGATTGAAAAACTGGAAAACATTCTGGCGATGATGCCCGCAGATGATCGGCGCGATATGGCCGAAGATGGCAAGATTACAATGAGCTGTGAATTCTGCAGCAAAGATTTCACCTTCAACGCGGAGACGATAAAATGAGAAACAAGACCCTGACAAGCCTGATGCTGGCCACGCTGATGCTGGCTGGCTGTACGATTGATAATACCGCAGCGTTACGCCCCGCGCCGCAAATGACGCTGGAACAGTTCACGCCGCTGACCCTGCCAGTCCGCACCGTCGATGTCATTCCAACCCAAGGTATGAATACGAATGCTGGATATGGCGTGCTGCCGATGCCGGTTGACCAGGCGATCGAAGGCTATGCCCGCAAACGGTTTATCGCGGGTGGTGGGGCGCCGACCATGACTGTCACGGTTGTTGAAAGCCGTTTTAAACAATCTCCGATGCGCGATGTGACCGGCGCGGGCCTGGGCATCCTGACCATGCAGCGGATGCAGACGATTGAGATCGGCGCGCGCGTAAAGGTCGAGATTATGGACGGCACGCGTCAACAAACGCGTCAGGAGTATAATTTAAGCAGCAAAACAGAATTGTCGGACCAGTTGTCGCTGGCTGACCGTGACCTGAAACTGATCCGGTTTATGGAAGGGTTCCTGATTAAACTGGATACCCAGATTCTGGAAGGCGTACAAAAAGCTGTGCCCAGCATGACGCTGACCAAAATTCAACCGACACCAAGCGGGGAAATGTAAGCCCTAACGGAAGGTTATTTCCGCACGCCGGTTGGCCGGTTCGCGGATATTGTCCCGCGTGGCGACCATCGGGTCGTTTTCACCGCGCGACTGCGTACTGATTAAATCAGCAGGGACGCCACGCGACTCCAACCCCTGACGCACAGCGGCGGCGCGTTTTTGTGACAGGCGATCGTTGTATGCCTCAGACCCCGCACGGTCGGCATGACCGACGATAACGACGCCCGCCAGGCGCTGGCTGCGAATTTCATCAGCAACGGCATCCAGGATGGCGTTGGAATCCGTGGCCAGGGCCGTTTTGTCAAAATCAAAGAACACCAAGTATTTGGCCAGGCTGGGGTCCATCGGCGCAGATGGGTCGGCGGCCACGCCTTCGTATAAATCCATCGGCGGCATTGGCGGCACGGGCATGGATGTCAGCTTGCTTTCCGCATTCGTCATATGCGTGGCGAATTGCGCCCGGCATGGCGGAGTGGGGTTGATATACTTGTCTTCCTGCTGTTCCAGCCAGCAATCGAACGCAACCTGGGCTTTGGCCGTATCAGTCGCGGCGATTTCACGCCCGCCCAGGTCAAACGCGCGGATCAGACGGCCACGGGCCACGCGAAACGGCTCAATCTGGCTTGCTTTGACGTGCCAATCATTGATGGGTTCCGGCATGACGTTTTCACCGCTGGCGGCAATCATGCCCTTCCGGGCGAAATGGTCGGCGTCCGGCGCGTCAAACAGGCTGCGTTTCAGGCCGTTACCCAGCATGCGGTATTCGTTGGCCAGTTGTGTCGAAAAAGGGTTGCCGACCGCGCGGGTTTCGCGCAAAGCGTCCAGTTCCGGTGTGCCGCATCCAGCCAGCAGGAAAGGAAGAACACAGAAAAGAAGCCGCGCAGACATGATAACCCCATAACGTGGTGGTGAATGAAATCGTTCCTTTGTTTATGAAAGAAAGACTGGAAATTGTAAAGCTGTCGGATTATAACACTCCCACTTCTCTAATGCGCGGGTGTAGTTCAGCGGTAGAGCGTCAGCTTCCCAAGCTGAATGTCGCGGGTTCGAATCCCGTCACCCGCTCCATCCCTCTTGAACAAAACTGCGTTTTAAGTGTTTATGGAACAAGAGGTGACGTGATGCAAAAAATTCTCGGTGTTGTATTGGCACTTACATTGGTCGGCTGTGCCGGCGATCATCAACGATTTACACAAGGCTATCCGTTATTGGTGGGCAAGAACATCAATCAGGTCGCTACATATCTTGGCACCCCGGACAGCGAGCAGACAATATTGGGCCAGAAAGTGTATGAATGGCACAACACATCATACGGTGCAGGCCGTGGCGGTTCGGCAATCAGCAGCAGCGTTTTCACTGGTTACGGGTCCCGTCATTCCCATTCCGGCATTGGCCTTGGCACCACCTTTGGTGACAGCCCAACAACAGTCGCCTATGATTGCGCCCTGAAGGTTGTCACCAACCGCAAAGGGGTCATCACCGAAAGCAGTTATCGCGGATCAGCCAGCGGTTGCGCCAAATTTGGAAAAGGGATCGCGGCGTTGACCAATCCGCAACAGGGAACATTTATACAGTAGTGATTGACTTCGCGTTGATCTGCGTCACTTTATAAATGATGCACCATGCCCTTATTTCCCTGATTCTGTGTTTGCCGCTGTTTATCGCGTGCACACCACACAACCCGCATTACAATCCCAGTAAGGCGCATCACACGCCCACCGGGTTCAAGAACACCTATCCTGAGCCGGAGCGTGCAGAGGGCAGCTTCTGGGCCTGGCGGTATAATGCTTGGAAAGAGGGACTGCCCAAACCGCCGGCACATCCTATTACGGGCGTTACCCCCGACCTGGCTTACATTCAGAATAATAAAACCGAAACCGCAGTCAGCTGGGTGGGCCATGCGACGCTGCTGTATCAGATTGACGGCGTGAATATCCTGACCGATCCGGTGTTTTCCGATCGGGCCTCGCCCCTGTCCTTTATCGGGCCGAAGCGGCATCAGCCGCCAGGCATTGCGCTAAAAGACCTGCCGCATATTGATGTGGTGGTCATTTCCCACAATCATTACGAACACCTGGACTTAGCATCTGTGCGTGCGTTGCAGGTCCAGGCCGGCGGTCCGCCGCGCTTCCTGGTGCCGCTGGGTATCGAAGCCTGGTTCCAAGGCAATGTGCCGGGTGTAAAGCTGGAAGGTGCTGATCAAAACGTCTATTGGCTGGACTGGGGCGACAATTACGCGGTTAATGGCCGTACCGCGCCGATCAATTTTGATTTCCTGTCGGTTCAGCATTGGTCGAAACGCACCTTCTGGGACCGTAACGCGACCTTGTGGGGCAGTTGGGCGATCACGCATCCGTCCTATCGTTTCTGGTTTTCCGGCGATCTGGGATATTCCCAGGCAACCCAGGATATCGGCCGGACGCATGGCCCGTTTGATCTGGCCGCCATTGCCATCGGCGCGTATGAGCCACGCTGGTTCATGAAGCGCGGGCACGTCAATCCGACCGAAGCCATTCAGGTGATGCAGGATGTCGGGGCCAAGCGTGCCATCGGGATTCACTGGGGCACGTTTGAGTTGACGGATGAGTCACTGGACTTACCACCGCAGGACCTGCAAAAAGGATTGCAGGCGGCGGGCATCGCGCCGGAGCGGTTTCAGGTGATGCGCCATGGCGAAACCTGGCGCGGTCTTACCCCTTAAAATTTTCCATGATTTTCAGGCTTTTGGCACTCAGGTGATGTTCAATCCCCTCAGCGTCCAGGGCGGCTGTGTCCGGGTCAATCCCCAGGCGCAGCAGGAATTCATACACCACGCTGTGTCGTTTCTGGCATTTGCGGGCCAGGTCGCGGCCCTTTGGTGTCAGGAAAACGGCGCGATAGGGCTGGCTTTCGATATACCCTTCGGCCTGCAGGCGATCCAGCATCTTGCTGACCGTCGGGCGGGAAACGCCCATGCGGGCCGCGATATCGCTTAGGCGGGCTTCGTTGGATGTGTCCAGCAATTGGGCGATCATCTCAACGTAATCTTCGGTTGTTTCCATTTGATGCGCGGCGCGGACATTGGCGAACCAGCTGGCCTGGGTCACGGCATCAACCGGTGGCAGTAAGTTGCGGGTCATGCGATGGCCCGCTTGCGCGCTCCAACAAACACGACCAGGAACACAATGGCTTGCAGAACGACGATCAGCGGGGCCGGCGCGACATCCAGATGAAAGCTGAAGAGGGTGCCAATGATACACGAGGTCACGGAGATTGAGACGGAGATAACCATCATGCGATCAAAGGAGCGGCTGAGCAGGAAGGCAATCGCGCCGGGGGCGATCAGCATGGCCACCACCAGGATAATACCCGCAGCCTGTAATGCCGCGACAATTGTCAGGGACAATAGGGTCAGCAGGCATATATTCAGCGTCCGTACAGGCAGGCCGATAACCTGCGCGTGGGCAGGGTCAAAGCACACCATCATAAAGTCGCGGCGTTTCACGATCATAATGACAATGCACATACCGGCGATCAAAGCGGTTTGAATCATGTCTTCAGGGGTAATGCCCAGGACGTTGCCGAACAGAACATGCAACAGGTGAATGTCTGACTTGATATAGGTCATCAGAACAAGGCCAAGGGCGAACATCCCTGAAAAGACAATCCCCATAACCGCATCTTCTTTGACCCGCGTATTATTTTTCAGGTATCCGGTGGACAGTGCGCAGACGATGCCCGCGACAAACGCCCCGATTGCCAAAGGCAGGCCGGCAATATAAGCAAGGGCCAAGCCGGGCAGAACCGCATGCGACACCGCATCACCCATCAAGGACCAGCCCTTCAGGATCAGGAAGCACGAAAATATCGCACAGACGACGCCGATAATTGTCGCCATAAACAAGGCGCGCTGCATAAAGCCGTGGGTCAATGGTTCAAGCAACAGAGAGTATATCTGATCCATTATGCCTCACTTTCCCGTCGTTGCCGGGCGCGGGATGATATCAAGCCGTGTTTAGGGGCCACTATGACAGCGATTAAGAACAGGACGGTTTGCAAGCACACGATCAACCCGCCGGGATTGGCATCCAGGAAATAGCTGGCATACGCGCCAACTGCACTGCTGCCTGCGCCAATCGCAACGGACAGCCAGATCAGCCGCCCGAATCGATCGGTTAACAGATAGGCAGTGGCGCCAGGCGTCACGATCATCGCAATGACCAGGCAGGCACCGACGGTTTGCAGAGCAGTCACGGCCGCTGCGCTTAACAGTGTGAAAAACAATATGCTTAACCCCCTGACTGGCAGGCCGATGGTGCGCGCGTGAT
This sequence comes from Pseudomonadota bacterium, assembly GCA_040386235.1. Classification (GTDB taxonomy): domain Bacteria; phylum Pseudomonadota; class Alphaproteobacteria; order Micavibrionales; family Micavibrionaceae; genus JAZKGA01. The sequence continues at coordinate 1,318,232 of JAZKGA010000001.1, read as the reverse complement.
TTTCATCAAAGAACGACGCGGTCAGGTCTTTCCATTTCAGGCCCAGAACGCCCAGGCAGATAATGGAAATCACGATGACCTGGACAGTGTCCGCGTCGGAAATAGCAAGAATATTGCCCAGGATAATGCTTTGCACATTTACCGCCATTGGGTTGATGGACGCCAGCAGCAAGCCGACGGCAAAGAAGCTGGTGAATACCAGGCCGATCACCGCATCTTCACGCAGGGCGGTCCGTTGTCGAACCAATGTCATGCTTAAGGCCGCCAGCAATCCGGCGAAAAAAGCACCCACGGCATAGGGAAGGGCCAGCAGATAAGCAAGCGCCACGCCCGGCACAATTGCATGGGCCAAGGCATCGCCCATCAAGGACCATCCTTTCAAGATCAGGAAGCACGACAGAAAGGCGCATACCGCACCGACCAGGGCGCAAATACCGATGGCTTTCAGCATATAGGCGTAATTCAAAGGCTCAAGCAGCGTATCAATCATGTGCTGTGTCGCCTTTTTTGCGGGTGCCCGCAGGGACGATCTTGTCCCTGCCCACTTCGCCATACATGACCAAAGGACGTTCATCATCGGTCAGAACCGTCAGTGCACGATCGTCAGCATCATCATGCAGGTCGCTACCGATCAGGTGATGGCGACGCAACATGCCACCAAAGGCACTGGCCAGATTATTCTGCGTATAGGTCGTTTCAATCGGGCCGAAGGCCAGCAGACGCTGGTTGATCAACATAACCGTGTCGCAGAAATTGGGCACGCTGCCCAGATTGTGGGTGGACACGACGATCAACTGCCCTTCCTTGGCCAGCTTGTGGAACAGGCTGGTCAACGCATCTTCTGTTTTTATATCAACGCCGGTGAACGGTTCGTCCAGGAACATGATTTGCCCCTGTTGGGCCAAAGCGCGCGCGACGAAAACGCGTTTCTTCTGACCGCCGCTTAACTCGCCAATCTGGCGTTTGCGAAAATCAACCAGGCCAACGCGGGTCAGGCTTTCGGTGACGATATCACGGTCACGCTGCGATGGATTGCGCATAAAACCCATATGGCCGTAACGTCCCATCATCACAACATCTTCGACCAGGACCGGGAAATTCCAATCGACATTTTCCGACTGCGGGACATAGGCGATGACGTTTTTCTGCAATGCTTTTTGTACCGTGTCGCCTTGAATCAGAATTGTGCCGTTTGACGGTGTGACAAACCCCATCATGGCTTTGAATAAAGTGGATTTACCCGCGCCATTCATGCCAACAACGCCGCATATCTGGCCTGGGTCCAAACGTACGGTGATGTCGAAAATCGCCTTTTGGCCGTTGGGATAAACGACGCTGACATGATCCATCTGGACGGCGGGGACGTTATTTTGCATGGGATTTCATGCCTTTCTGAATACCGGCAATAATGGTGTCGGTGGTTGTTTGTAATAAATCAAGATAGGTCGGTACAGGGCCATCTGCCTGGCTAAGCGAGTCAACGTACAAAACGCCGCCATACACGGCACGTGTTTCATTTGCCACCTGGCGGGCAGGTTTGTCGGAAATCGTACTTTCACTGAAAATAGCCGGAATGTCTTTCTGTCGCATGATGTCGATGACGGCTTTGACCTGTTGCGGGCTGCCCTGCTGATCCGCGTTGATGGGCCACAGGAAGTATTCCTGGAATCCCATATCATGCGTCAGATACGTAAACGCGCCTTCGCTGGTGACAAGGATACGTTTATTCGAGGGTATTTTTGCAATTCTGGCATGTAACCGGGCGCGCAGGGTTTTTATCTTTTGGCTATAAGCCGCCGCGTTTTTGTTATAGGTCACGGCGTTGGCGGGATCGGCGGCGGCAAAGGCGGCGCGGATGTTTTCAACATAGATCAACGCGTTGGTCGTGGACATCCAGGCATGGGGATTTGGCTTGCCACTATAGGGGCCTTGATAAATAGAAAGAGGGGTAATTCCGTCTGAGATAACGATGCTTTGCGCATTATCCATGTCGCGCATAAACCGTTCAAACCAGCGTTCAAGGTTCAAGCCATTCCACAGGATTAAATCCGCCCCCCTGGCCCGCAGAATGTCGCGCGGCGTTGGTTGATAGTCATGAATCTCTGCGCCCGCTTTGGTAATGGACTCAACGATTGCCGCGTCGCCTGCGACATTACGGGCCATGTCGGCGATAATTGTAAAGCTGGTCACAACTTTCATTTTCTTGGCGTGTGCCGTACTGGGAAGGACGCATAAAGCAAGGCTTATCAAGGCAAAAGAGTGTAATATATATTTTAGCATCGGATAATATATTTAGCTTAGCCTAACTTTGTCAACCGTAAATCCCAAATATCTCTTCGCATAAATCCAAAAATAACCCAGAATTTGGTTGACTTTAGGAGGTCACATACGGCATTTATTGTGCGCCGCAAGGGAACCCGTTGTCATAACAAAAAGATTCGGTTTGTCCCATCGTGCTGCATAACCGCCACACCACTCTCGAAGGAGTTTCCATGACCGTAAAATCGCTTTCCCGCCGCCGCGCAGCCATTCTTGTTGCCAATGGGTTCATGGAAGGTGAGGTCACAACCGCACAACGCGCATTAATGAACGTTGGTGCTTCTGTGCGGACGGTTTCGAGTGAAAGCGGTTTGGTGAACAGCTGGTCCGGCACTGGCTGGGGCCTTAACTTCGCGGTCGATACACCGCTGAATAAGGCGTTGGCTGCGGAATACGACATTCTGGTTGTGCCATCAGGCGCACGTTCAATGGAGAAATTAAAGCTGACGGCCCATACAAGACGCTTTATCGGCGGCTTTTTGGCGGCGGGCAAGCCTGTCTGTATTATGGGCGAAGGCGTGGCCTTGCTGGGGTATTTTAACCTGGCGCAGGACATGCAGGTCAGCGCATCGGAAAAATACGCCGCCGAATTGACCGGTACCGGTGCCATAGTTTCAGGCGATATGATGACTCGTTACCAGAACCTGCTGTCAGCACAGCCGCAAACGCCTGAAGATATTCAAGAAGTTATTGCGTTTTTTGTGAACGACGTAGCTGCGGAAATTATCGACAGCCAGTCATTGGCGGCGTAATATCAATTCGCGCCAACGCGCTTCATTTTTTATGACGACTTTTTGACGACAGGGGATGCATATGGACGCACAGGCTCACGCAATCGTTAGCGCTATCCGTGCCGCATTAACCCTGGTCCGGAGGCATCTTTGACTGGGATGTCGCCAGCCTTCGCCTTGAAGAGCTAAACGCCCTCTCAGAAGCGCCCAATTTATGGGATAATCCTGAAAAGGCGCAGGCCTTGATGCAGGAACGCAACCGCCTGGACACGAAACTTGGTTCCGTGCGACGCGTTGAAAACGACCTGCAAAATACGATAGATTTAATCGCATTGGCAGAAGCGGAAAACGAGCCTGGGCTGGTGTCTGAAGCCATGGCGACTTTGACCGCCTTACAAAGCGATGCGCACAAAATGCAGCTGCGCAGCCTGTTATCGGGCGAAGTGGACGATAACGATGCGTTTTTAGAGGTCAACTCTGGCGCTGGCGGGACAGAAGCCTGCGACTGGGCTGAAATGCTGCTGCGGATGTATGTGCGCTGGGCAGAACAGCATGGTTATACCATTCAGGTCCTAAGCCGCACCGACGGGGAAGGCGCAGGGTTGAAATCCGCGACGATCCGCGTAAACGGGGCACAGGCCTATGGCTGGTTAAAAGGCGAAAGCGGCGTCCATCGCCTGGTGCGTATTTCCCCGTACGATTCTAATGCGCGTAGGCATACCAGCTTTTCCTCCGTTTCCATTTCACCGGTTATTGATGACCGGATTGAGATTGATATCCAGGAAAAAGACGTGCGCACCGATACCTATCGATCCGGCGGGGCGGGTGGTCAGCACGTGAATAAAACAGACAGTGCTGTGCGGCTGACCCACATGCCCACGGGTGTTGTTGTGGCCTGTCAGACCGAACGGTCACAGCATTCAAACCGTGCATTTGCGTGGGACATGTTGCGCGCGAAACTATATGAACTGGAAATCCAAAAGCGCGAAGCCAAAAATGCTGCCGCGTATGATGAAAAAACCGAAATCGGCTGGGGGCATCAAATCCGCTCTTACGTCCTGCATCCTTACCAGATGGTGAAAGACCTGCGGACGGAGGTTGAGAATACGGACGCTGCCGCTGTGCTTGACGGTGACCTGGACCGATTCCTAGAGGCCACGCTGGCCCACCGCCTGTCCGACGACGATTAAGGGGCGTGGACAAGTTACCGATACCGCCGCAACGCTACTTGCCAGGTGTCGGACAGTCGCCTAAAGTCCCCGCATGTCTGTTGTTTTTACGCTATTTCGCCTGAGTGTGGCCGGTTTGTTATTGGCCGGCTTGATCCCCGCCCACGCAGTGGCGAAAGGGACCACGTCGCTGGACGCGCAAACAGGCTGGCAGCTGTCATCGAACAAATCCCCACTGCCTTACTGCACGCTGACACAGAAATACATGGACAACGTGGTGATGAATTTTGCCCGTAATGCCAAAGGCGAACGCGCACTGGCTGTCGATTTCCAGGGGAAACGCCTGATGAAGGGGCAAGAAACCCCGGTACAAATCGTGGCCGGCAGTGTGAAAAAGTCATTCAAGATCACCCCGAAATCTGAGTCTGTCCTGCGCCTGCAAATGGGCCAGGATGCCACGTTTGAAAATGCGCTGGCCACGGCAAAGACGTTGGAATTGCGGATCGGGGACGAGCTTTTTAAAATTCATACGGCGGAATTCGCGAAGGATTTGCCAAAGCTTGAAACCTGCCTGACGGCACTGAACGCGCCAACGACACCTGTACCTGCTGCGCCCCCTGCTGCTGCTCTTGCGCCTGCTGTAAAGATTGCACAGGTTGTAAAAGCCCCGTCCGCACCGGCGCCAGTTGTGCCGCAAAACGTGCCGAAGAACGTTGGCCAGATTGTCGAAAACCCTCTGCCGCCGTTGTTAAAACAACCACCGGCACAGCCGAAAGTCCTGGCGCAAACGCCCCCTGTGTTAACAAAAGTGCAGCGGATCGAAAAAGGTGTCGTGGACCTGACGGCCAATATGCAGCCAGCACGTCGCGAAGACAAGCCGGTGGACGTTATTGTTCCGATTGCATCAGACACCAAACCTGTCGTAACAGCCGCGCCTGATCGGCAATACGATGAAGCGCAGAAAGAAATCCGCCGCCTTGGCCTGGCATTAAAGCAACAGCAGGAAGACCATGCGCGTGAAAAACGGGCGCTGGAAGAAATGATTGTTGACCCAAGCGTTAACGCGACCGTGGACAATGTGCGCCTGAAACAGATGGAACAGCAGATCACCCGGCTTGAACAACGCATGACGGCGGAAGATGCGCCGGTGCGATCGGGTGGCAATGTCATTTCTGACTTCTTCAGTGGCGATGGGAATAGTGTGTGGTCAGGTGGCAAACCTGCCACGACGCCTGCTGGGCGCCGTGCTGCTGTTATGCCACGCAATGCACCGCCGCCCGCCCCAGTTGCGATGGCGATGGATGAAGACGTGTTTTTTGAAGCGGCCGCACCGCCGCCTGCTGCGGTAAAAGCGGCGCCGTTGCCGGTCATTCGGGCTGAACCACCTGTCAAAGCACCTGTGGCTTTGGTGAAACCCATTGCGCGTCCGATCCCGCTGCCGTCTGCACCGACATTGCATTACTGGCAGGCCAATGATATTGCGACATTGTTGCGCCGCGCGGACATCGCGCTGGCGGGCCAGGTGACGGCCGTGAATGCACGTCAAGACGGCACAAAATTGTTCCGCTGGACCGCCGAAAACCACAAAGGGATGACGGAGCAGTTTCCGTTAACAAGCAAAGGTGATTTCCAGTCAAAAGTTGATGCCACGTTGGCCCGATTTAAATCCGGCTGTGTCGGGCAATTTGCCGCTGATCGTGCCGAGGCGCCGGAATTTGCCGCAGGTGGCCAGACCCAGGCCCATGATGTCGCGTGTATCAATGGCCAGGGGAAGGGGGCTGCCTCCTCCCTGTTATTCCATGCGAAAGATGGCGTGATGACTGTCGTGGTTCTGGAAGGAACGCCGATGGCGATGGCCGACGCAATGGACGAGCGGGACGCGCTGGTAACAGCCTTGATGCAATAAAATATATACCGCGCATAAAAAAGCCGCCCAGTGGGCGGCTTTTGCGTTTGCGACCTGTTAAAGGTTGTTAGCTTTAGCTTTTGGCTTTCAAGAAGTTTGAGAAGTCAAAACTGCTTGCGCTATTGCCTGTCGATTGCTGGCCATAATTGCCTTCATCGTCAAAACGGTTATCAGCCGCCGCAGCTTCTTGTTGCTTGCGATCTTCTTCATCAGGGTCCTTACCAACTGCAATCAATGCCTTGCGGCTGGCCAATTGGTATTCCTGATAGCTGCACAGCATCAGCTCCGCCGGATGTTGCGGCTTTAATGTCGAACTCGTTGTATGGGTCCGGTCACGCACGGCATCAATGGTCGGCTTTGTTGTACCGATCAGTTTGCAGATTTGCGCGTCGGTTATTTCCGGGCGGTTTTTCAAGATGAACGCAATGGCGCTTGGCTTGTCCGCACGTTTGGACACAGGCGTGTAACGCGGCCCTTTGGCACGCACCTGCAGGTTCGGCAGGTCTTCGCCACGACGCATTCTGGGGACAGCCTTGCCATCCTTTTCACAGCGTTCAATTTCTTCACGGGTTAATTCGTTGGAATCGATGGGCGATATCGGCTGGATACCCTTGCCCACATCTTCATCAACCAAGGCCTGAACTTCGATTACTTCCAAGCCGGTAAAGCTGGCGATCTGGTTAAATGATAACGTCGAATTATCATACAGCCACAGGGCTTTGGCTTTTGGCATCAGGGGTTTTGTCAGGTCAATTTCGGCCATTTTTACGCTCCGTTTTTTCAAAACTTTCTTGAGTGGGTTTAGACATCTAAACCAACTGACAGTGTTATCAGACTGTCTGGAATAGCATTATTATAACAGACATGGCGTAAATTTCCAGTATTATTCAGGGAATTTTCAGGACAATTTTACCGACATGATCGCCGTTCGCCATCGCGTTTTGCGCCGCATTACAATTCTGTAAGTCAAAAACCTGATGAACAATCGGCGTGATGCGACCTGCTTCGATATGTGGCCAGACATGCGTCATGATCCCGTCGCGTAAATCCTGAACTTCGTGCGTGGGCCGACCGCGCAGGGTTGATCCGGTCAGGGTCAGGCGTTTGCGCATCACCATCGCGATATCAAATTCTGCCATTTTGCCACCCATATAGGCGATATTGATGTGTCGCGCGTCCGCGTTCATCAGGGCAATGTGCTGTTGGATCGCAGGGCCACCTGCCATATCCAGAACGACATCAACCATGGGCAAATCTTGGTAACATCCTGCATCCCGGTAATCACGAATGATATCGGCGCCCAGCGCGGCAACCTGCGCGGCCTTGTCCGCGCGGCACAGGGCGATGACCTGAGCCTCCGCAATGTGTTTGGCCATTTGGATGGCCAGTGTTCCGATGCCGCTGCTGCCCCCCGTGATCAAAAACGTGTTGCCGGCCTGCAATTTCCCGCGGACAAACACGTTGTTCCAGACGGTGTACAATGCCTCAGGCAAGCCGGCGGCTTCTTCCCATGAATAAGGCGCGGGTTTTGGCAGGACGCAAGAGATGTGCGCCAGCGCATGTGTGGCATACCCCCCACCAGGCAGCAGGGCGCAAACAGCATCGCCCACACCCCAACGCCCGCAATCGGGGCCGCAGGCCTGGATAGTACCACTGACCTCAAGCCCCAGAATGTCTGACGCGCCCGCAGGCGGCGGATACAGACCGCGGCGTTGCAGCAGGTCGGCGCGGTTCAACCCGGCGGCCTTCACGGCAATTAAGACCTGGCCGGGTCCAGGGACGGGCATGGCACGGTTTTCAGCGACGTATGTGTCGTTGATAAGGGCCATCGCGGTCATGATTTGCGGTTGATGCGTCATAGGGGGAAGCGTATTGTGATTAAAACAGGAAGACAAGCCCCACAGGTTATGACGATGTTCGACGACAATTTGCCCCGGCCTAAACCCACGCTTTTTACGCCACAGTCTTTAGATAAGTTGTCGATGGATGAGCTTGAAACCTACATCACTGCGATGCAGGTTGAAATCACGCGGGTGCAGGCGGAAATAACGCGTAAGACATCACATGCACAGGCTGCGGCCGCTATATTCGGAAAAAAAGGAGAGTAAAATGTCGTTAAAAGGCAAAGTGGCACTGGTCACCGGATCGACCAGCGGCATCGGATTGGGCATTGCCCTCGCGCTTGCGCAGGCTGGTGCGGATATCATGTTAAACGGCTTGCCCGACGCGGCTGCGGCTGACGCTGCGATTCAAAAGGTGACTGCGTATGGCGTGCGGGCCGGATTTTCCGCGGCGGATTTATCGACGTCTGCCGGGGCCAGGGATCTGGTCCGGGCAACGCATGATGAACTGGGCGGATGCGACATTCTGGTGAATAATGCAGGCATCCAGCATGTCGCGCCGATTGCCGAATTTCCTGATGACAAGTGGGACTTGATCCTTTCTTTGATGCTTACTGCGCCATTTCAATTGGTGAAAGCCGCCGCACCGGCCATGCAGGCCAAGAAATGGGGCCGGATCATCAATATTTCATCAGCACATGGAAAGGTCGCGTCGGCCCGTAAATCGGCCTATGTCGCCGCCAAACATGGCCTGGTTGGCTTTAACAAAGTCACCGCGCTGGAATACGCCGGTACGGGTGTGACGTCGAACTGCATTTGCCCTGGCTGGGTCCTGACACCACTGGTGCAACAGCAGATTGATGCGCTGGCTGCACATGATAATCTGGATGCCAATGCCGCCAAATCCAAACTGGTGCTTGAGAAACAGCCCAGCGGCGATTTCGCGACACCGGATCAGATCGGCCAGCTGGCATTGTTCTTATGCAGTGATGCTGCGTCACAAATCACAGGTACCGAAATCTCAATCGATGGTGGCTGGACGGCCCAGTAATCCTTGACCGTGGGGTGTATTTGCGCCACACTCCGAACAACTCGAACACAGGAATAATACCATGGATGAAATTGAAACACGCTTACGCGAAATGGCTGACAACTGCCTAAGCGCCTATGGTATCTGGAACAAATCAAAACGCGACAAAGCTGCGCGTGAAACGATGGCCGAAGCCGTTCATGAATTGCGCAAGGTGTGCGCCCGCCTGGAAATTGAATTGGGTGCCAGTGAGCGTGAGGAAATGTCCCAACGCCCGATCCCCGTGCCACCACACCGGTCGGCACAGCGTCGCACGCATGATGACAGCCTGCCTGGCTTTATCACCGGTGGGTATGACGAAGACGAAGATGACAATGTCCAGCCGATGCCGCAGCGCGGCCAGCAGGGCGGTGGCCGTCATCAGCATAACAATCGTGGCGGACATCAGAATCGCGACGGCAATCAATCGCAGAACCGCGATGGCAATCACGCCCCGCGCCGTCAAGAGCAACCCCGTTCTGAGCAACCGCGTCAGGAACAGCCACAGCAATCGGCACAGCAAAATGCACCACAGGCTCCGGCTGCTGGTCCTAAAACTGTGACGTTGGAACGACGTTTTGGCCGTGGCCGTGCTGCGGCAGACACGCCAAAGCCTGAAGCACCGGCCAGCGAACCCGCTGCGGAATAAAGCACTTATTTAAAGGATATCAGCTAATGATACCTGGCCGCTGCCGCGTGGCAGCGGTTTTTGTTGTGTGCTGTGTGGTGTCCAGCCGATGAAATACAGTATCTCAAACGTGGCCGCCAGCAAGCCGTCGTCCTGTGCGTACGCGTTTTGATAAAGGGTGCTGGCCGTTTGTAAAACACGGGGGGGCGTCAGGCCGCGCAGGCGGGTGTGCAGCATGTTGGCTTCGCCCATATTGCGCAGATCATTCAATAAACGCGAAAAGCTGCGATACGATATTGTCATGACGTCAGAGTCCACGACGGGCAGGGCAAAATTGGCCCGCCGCAATAAATCCCCTAATGCCAGCTTATCCAGCATCGGGGAAATACGAGGGCGAATGCCGCCGCGTATGTCCATATCCGCCTGCATCAAACTGGCGCGTAATTCAAACAGCGTGTCGCCGCCGAACAGGGCACCCAGAACCAGGCCGTCAGCCTTCAAGCTGATCTGTATTTGGGCCAACGCGCCGACCACGTCGTTGGCGGTATGCAGGTCCATCAGGGACACGACGCAATCCACGCTACGCGTAGCAATCGGCCATTCGCTGCTGCGGGCCAGAATGCAAGACGTTCCGGCCGCTGTGTGCGGGGCCAGATAGGCCGGCACGTCGTCAATCACCGTGATATGCGTGGCACGTGCCGCGTCACGTATCGCCTGAAGTTGGGCGCATGTCAGGCGCCCACCCACGATAACCAGATGCGGCAGGGGACGCTGAATTATGCGTAGGCGATCAACCAGGCTGTCAACCGCGTGATCGATCAGAAAGCGCGATTGTGGCAGGCTTTCGGCACGGCGCGTGCGATAGCGCGTCATGGCAGGACGATCAAAAATAAGAGGAATAGTCACGGGAAGGGTTAAGGCGTGCGCGGGGCACGGTCCTTTTTCATGTTTATCATGGGCGCCGGTTTGGGGGCGGCGGACCGCTGAACATAGGATCCATTCAGGCTTAAGGCCTGGGCGTTTTCCTGCGTTCGCGGTTGCGAAAAGGCGCAGCGGATATCACTGTTATGATTGGGCATACGCTTGGCCAAGCGGCCCATGGTTGTTATCAGGGATGTATCGCAATCATACCAATTCAGGGTCCAGAAATCGGCCCATTTCATACGATGCAGGCCCGTCACGCCGCTCCCAGGGCTGGAATAATGGCCGCGACTGTCGGTAATTGCAAACGGATAGACGCGGTGGGGCGTCATGCCGATATGGGTAAAATAACTTTCACCCATGCGGGTCACGTGCTTGATATCAACCTCGAATTTCTCCGCGATGTACTTCCGTGCGTCCTCCAGCGATTGTACTTCGCGCGGCAAAGGCAGGCTGGGCGCACGCACCGTTAATCCGTTGCCTTTATAGCGTTGCGGCACGGGCAGATGTTCGACGATAACGTCGGCCATGACTTCGCCGTTCACATTCTTGCTGAGGGGCAGGATAATTGCGGTGTTAATTGTTTGTTCTTCTGGCACAACGAAGTCCAGCGGGCGGGCCGCCAGGCCGTTAATACCGCCATTATCATCCTGACCCTCTTCAATAAACAAGGATTGCACCGAGCGAATTGTGTTTGCTGTCCCTTTGATAGCTTTGAAGCGTCCGTCTTTTTCCGCCATGTGTGACAGAATGGTGCCTGCTGTGGTGCTTGCGGTCTTTGTGCTTTCACCCAGCAACAGCGGGGAGTCCGCCCACGTGCTGGTCGCGACGTTCAACAAGCGGCATAGATAGGTGACCTGGATTTCCAGTCGGGCATTGGGGATCAGGCCGACGCTGATCGCATCCAGAACGGCCTGGGCATCATATTCGCGTAAATGGCTGGGGTTCACGAAACCGTCAGTGTCCGCCATGCGTTGTGTGACCAACTGGTTCGGGGCAGACACAGTATTGACGCGCAGGTAACGTGTGATGACGCGTTCGTCCAGCGATGAAGGGTCAGGGAACAGGGGCGGCGCGTCCATCCACATATCGTATTCCGACGGGGTCAGGCCGTAATTGCTTTGACACTGGTGGACCAATTGTTTGGCGTTCAAGGCGGTCAGTGACTCTAGTGCGCCAGAGTCGAGACTGAGCGGTTCCACCATATGGCCAGACCATATGCGCCCGTCCAGATTCCGTCCCGAACGCGGCACAGCATTCACCAGGCCGCGCGGCATACCGTCCAGTAAATAGACTTTCAAGCGCCCATCTTCGGTCAGCCGGAATGGAATGATTTCCGCCAGTTCCTGTTGCCGGCTGGCAATATCGGTGATGTGGCCCGTCACATCATTCCGCATCGCCTGAATGCTGATCGTACTTGGGCGGTCGCCGGTGTTGCGCAATTCCTGCAGGGCCACAGACCGCGGGTTGTCTATTTTCTGAGCCAGGATAATTTGCGATGTGGGCGGGAAAGCCAGAGGTGAGCCATCCTCGCGGTACAGGCGGAACCGCCCCTCGCAACATTCGTTGATAAAGCTTTCATCCCAATGCGGGCTGGAATACACGATCCGCAAGCCCAGCGACCGTAACTCACGCCGGTAATCCCATTCGGTGTAAAACGCGTATTCCTTTGCCAGATTGGCCGTGAAATCCGCGCGGTCGTCCTTCCGCAACATGAATTCATACGCCCATTTGTAAGGCAGACGGAACAGGCGGGTATGCGGGAAATGCGGCGGCAGTTCTTCCAGATAAAATCCGGTGATGGCCCCATGCTGACCTACGCGGGCCGCGCGGGAAAAGTAAACGAGCAGGTCAGCCTCGGACATCGCATCAACCGTCTGCCCCGTCGCGCCTGTGACCGGGAATTCCATCAGTACATAAGCGGCGGCCGACGGCAAAACGTAATCGTGCAGCAGAAGGTAGCCGTCCTGGCGCAAAACGCGGACATGTTCGGCCAGGGTGCGGGTCACGATCCTGTCGTTCAAATTGGTGTTTGAATAAATCTCATGCAACGTAAAGGCATTAATGACCGCATCGAAACTGCTATCTTCGGCCTCAAGCGACCAGGCGTTCTGGCGGGAAAAGCGCAGATTGTCGCGGGCATACGTCTGGCGCGCCTGATCCAGCGTATCGGCATCCAGGTCAATCCCGACGATATTCCATTCAGGGTGCAATGCGGCGATTGTATAGGCCTGATCACCCGTCCGGCATCCGATATCGGCAATTGTTGCACCGGGGGGCAACAGCAGGTGCGACCCCATAAACCAGCCCCGTCGTAAGGCGTTGGATGACACTTCGGGCAATGACAGAAACGGTGAAACGCCTTCGTGATCGTGGGTGGCAGGAGCCTGCGGCGATTGGCCACCATCAACCTTAACGACCACGGGCGCGGCCGCGCTGTTTTTAAACAAAGACTGGGCGCGCTGTGATCTTGCCATTCCGAGTGACACAGGCCTTCTTTGTAAGGGTTAAGAATGCGTGCATCCTAAATAATTTCTGCTGAGTATTCAATCAAATTCACGGGATTTTATACATAACCAACAAGACATACGCGCCTATACTTCACATAATCATTTACAAGGAGCATGCGATGGTATATAACATAATCACGAGAATGAGGATGAGATGACTGATTTAAATACGCCGTTCAAAGGCATTTCCTATCAATTCCCTGCTGATTGCTATTTAAAACAGCCGCAGGAACCTGTGACACCACGGCCATCTTTTAAAGGGATATTCAGCGGCGTTGCCCTTGGCGTGGCCAGTGTTGTAAGTGCTTTGCAACATATTCGCCCGCACTTCTAACGCACGCATTTTTCATTGCGCTTAACTCATATACTGGCCGCCATTGATAGCCAGGGTTTCCCCCGTCATAAACGCCGCCGCATCTGATACCAGATAAAGGATAAGGGCGGCAATTTCTTCTGGCTTGCCCATACGTGTCGCGGGGATTTGGCGCACAATAGACTCCAGGACTTCCGGGCGCATCTGCGCGGTCATGTCCGTCGCAATATAACCAGGCGCAATGACGTTGACTGTAATGCCTTTACCCGCGCTTTCCAGCGCCAGGGATTTGGTGAAACCGATCATGCCGGCTTTGGCAGCGGCATAATTCGTCTGGCCGAACTGGCCCTTTTGCCCATTAATCGAACTGATATTCACAATCCGGCCAAACCCACGTTCGCGCATACCGCCAATAACCGCGCGGCATGTGTTAAAGCAGGACCCTAAATTGGTTTGCATCACGTCATGCCAATGCGCTTCTGTCATTTTATGCAGCACGGCATCGCGTGTTATACCAGCATTGTTGACCAGGATATCAATCGGGCCCAGATCGGCGGCAATCTGTTCACATGTGGTTTGCACCGCCGCGAAATCACCGACATCAACCTTATAAGTCGCGGCACCCGTTTGCGCGTGGCATGATTTGGCCGCTTCGTCATTTCCGTGATACAGCGTGGCCACGCGATATCCTGCGTCGGTAAGGGTCTGAACAATCGCCAGGCCGATACCGCGTGTGCCGCCGGTGACAAGTGCAATGCGTTGGGTGGTCATCTCTTTTCTTTCCTTTTTTTCTTACAGATCGCGCGCAAAACACATGGCAATGCCCATGCCGCCGCCAATACACAGTGTCGCCAGGCCTTTTTTGGCATCACGACGGATCATTTCATGCAGCAGGGTAACAGCAACGCGTGTTCCGGATGCGCCAATCGGATGACCCAGCGCGATGGCACCGCCGTTGACGTTGACCTTGTCGGCTGGAAAATTCAGTTGCTGGGAAACGCAGCAGGCCTGGGCCGCAAACGCTTCATTCGACTCAATCAGATCAAGATCGCTGACAGTCCATCCCGCTTTTTCCAACGCCTTACGGCTGGCCGGAATCGGGCCAGTACCCATGATCGCCGGATCAACGCCCGCCGTTGCCCAGCTGACGATCCGGGCCAGGGGTTTCAGGCCACGTTTTTGTGCCTGGGCCCACGTCATCAATACAACTGCCGCGGCGCCGTCATTGATGCCGGACGCGTTACCGGCTGTCACCGTGCCATCCGGCTTAAATGCTGGACGCAGGGCCGCCAGGGCCTCTGCTGTAACGCCAGCCCGGGGAAATTCATCGTGATCGATGGTCGTGTCCTGTTTTCTCTGCTTGATCGTCACCGGCACGATTTCAGTCGTGAACCGGCCCTCATTCATTGCTGCTTCGGCGCGTTGCTGGGACGTGGCGGCCAAGGAATCCTGGGCCGCGCGGTCGATATTAAACTGGCTGGCTATGTTTTCCGCCGTAATACCCATGTGATAGCCGTTAAAAATATCCCACAACCCGTCATGGACCATACTGTCTGTCATGGTTGCATTGCCCATCTTTGTGCCGCTGCGCAAATGTGCCAGATGCGGCGACAGGCTCATATTCTCCTGCCCGCCCGCAATCACGATGTGGCTGTCACCGCTGGCGATGGCTTGGACGCCCAGGGCCAGGCTGCGCAAACCCGATCCGCAGACCTGGTTAATTGTCATCGCTGTCCGTTCGGCTGGAATGCCTGCGGCAATCGCCGCCTGACGGGCTGGGTTCTGGCCGCAGCCAGCCGTTAAAACTTGGCCCAGGATCACATCATCGACGTCTTTGGGATCAACGTCACTGTCTTTCAGGACCGCATCAATAACGCGGGCGCCAAGGATGTGCGCGGGCGTGTCGGCGAAACCGCCCAGAAAACTGCCGATGGCTGTGCGGCGGGCGGCGACAATAACGATAGAGTCAGGTGATGGTGCGGACATTAGGGGCTCCTGTGGCTTGGATATGCTTGCGTTATCGCTGAAATCCCTGTTGGCTTCAAGGGGGACGTTATGCTGCGTCGCAGGAATCCCACCATTTTGCGATAGCCGGCCAGACGATATCAGGGCCTGCGCGGCCTGCCATCGCGCCGACATGGCCGCAATCGGGCTGGAATAACGTGCCGTGGGGTATTGCGGCATGCAATTTGGCGGCGCAAACGGGTGGCACGATCCTGTCGCGGACGGGGGTGATGATATGAGTCGGCAGCGGCAGCAAAGCAGGCAAGTCCCTGTGTGGCAATGTGTTGTGCCGATAAATCTGGGCCAGGCAGTCACGCAGCAGAAGGCCGGGGACAGGCGGGGCATACTGTGTCCAATCTTCAACCGCCAGGAAGTGCAGCAATAAAGGATCATCATCCGCCAGCGCGGCAATGGCGGCGAATTTCTCAGGCGTGTTGGCCTGGGGCAGGGCGGCAAAAAAGCTGTACAGCCAGCCAGCCGGAACATTGGGATTGGTAAATAACAGCGTATCCAGCAATGTTGCCCACCCGCGAATATGCGGGGCGATATCGTCTTGCGGGTCCTCGGTATCAAACGGGGTGGCCAGCAAGGTCAGGCTTGCGGCTTGCTCCGCCTTAAGGGCCGCGGTCAATGCAAACACGCCGCCCAGGCAATAGCCCAAAATGTGCGGCATCCTATCTGACAGGCTGGACACGACTGGGCGCAGATAGGTATCCACCAAGTCCTGAATGGTTTCTGGCGGGGGCGTCGCGGTGGTTAAATCACCCCAATCAAGAACGTAAACATCTCGGCCCGTGTGTGTGTGCAGCCACCGTAGAAACGACCGACCCGGCAAAAGATCGAAGATTGCCGCGCCGTTAATGATGGACGGGATAATCACGACTGGTTTTTTGTCCGCATGGGTGCCCGCCAGGCGCAATAACCGGACGGGGCCATCCTGCCATACAGGGGTTAAAGCGGCAGCAGGCAGGGTGGCATCTGCGCGTGCGTAGCGTTGAATGCCTGCCAGAATTGCGGGAAGATCATGCATTGGTATTTGGCCCATCTGCATTTTATGGGCCGCCAATTGCATCAGCAAAGGCGCGTGCAGGGTGCGGTGAGTCAAAACAGCGTTGGGCATGCGGTATCATGAGACTTTTTCCGTCTATGCAGCAACCTGAATTTGTGCATAATCAATGTTGTACACACACGTAATGGAGAGTGAATTATGGCGCGTAAACGTCCAGATCAGCCGACAATCGTTAAGAAATACGCCAATCGGCGGTTGTATGACACAGGACGCAGCAGCTATGTCACCCTCGAAGACCTGTACGAAATGGTCAAAGAAGGCCATGATTTCGTGGTTCAGGATGCCAAGACGGGCGAAGACCTGACCAAGCAGGTTTTAACTCAAATCATCGTCGAAAAGGAAAATAACGGCAACGATATGCTGCCGGTCAATTTCCTGAAGCAGATCATCGGTTTTTACGGTGATAAAATGCAGGGCGTCTTGCCGAATTACCTGGAACAATCAATGGATCATTTCCATGCCAATCAGGAAAAGATGCGCGATCAGATCAGCAAGTCATTCGGCGGTATTTTCCCGATCCAAGCGTTAGAAGAGCTGAACAAGCAAAACATCTTGATGATGGAAAACGCGATGAAGGCCATGGCGGCATTCACGCAAGGTAATGTGCCGAAAAAGCCTGGCGATAAAGACTAAGCCCGTTTTTTATGAAGTGGTGTGCTGGTATCGCGCACCCAGAGGCGTTGCAGGGACGGCATGCCCACCGCATATCCTTGGATCATATCAATTCCCAATGACTGTAACCGGGCAATGTCCGACAGGCTTTCTGCACCTTCGGCGACGGTTGTCAGCCCCAGGCCATGTGCTAGATTTTGCAGTGTTGTCAGGAACAGGTTCGATTGATCTTCGCGCATCTGACTGATGAAACTGCGATCGAATTTCAGGATAGAGATCGGCAATTGCAGCAAGTGGCGCAGGGCTGTCTGACCCGCACCGAAATCATCCATGGCGATCCGCAGGCCAAGGTCGCGCAGGCGGTTTAACGTCTGCACCGTGTGGGCGATATCCTGCATCAGGTCATGTTCGGTTACCTCGACAATCAGGCGTGCCGCCAGCGTCTTATCAGCGTTGCAGCTGTCGATAATGATATGCAGCCATTCAGGATCAACAAAGGTCGCGGTGGCGACGTTGATCGACAGGTGTAAATCACGCGTTTCTTGCAAATTGCGGATGGCCAGGCGCAGGCACGCTGTGTCGATCAAACGCGTCAGGCCGTGGGTTTCGGCGATCTTGATAAACGTACTGGCCGGTAAAATATTGCCGTCTGTCGTTTGCAGGCGGGTCAGGCATTCGTAAAAAGCTGCCTGGCCGGTACGGGCATCAATGACGGGCTGATAGGCCAGGGTCAGGCGATTGTCGCGCCAGGCGGACAGGAAGGTTTCCAAAGGCGTGTTCTGCATATCCGCCGTCTGAAAAACGGGCAGGGCAGGCAGGTGTGTGTCTGTGTGTGCTGTGTTCGCATCCGCCAGAGTCAGGCGCGATAATATCTGACCGTTTTGCTGGTGACTGACTGTTTCAATCACCTGCTTATAATGACCATTTTCCTGGCGCAGGCGGTATTGCAGGGTCAATGCGCCGTTGTCCGGCTGTGGGCAGAAGCTGTGTAAGGCCCATAAGGTGGCGGGCATGTCTTGCGGATGAATAAGATCGTGCAGAGATTTGCGGGCAAAGCGTTGCATTCCGCCCATTAACCCCAAGGTTTGGCATGCGGCGTCGCCGATGATTTCAGCACTCTGCCAAACAAAGCATGTTTGCGGCATGACCTGCAGCGTTGTCCACAAAACGGATTGTAATGTTTTCTGATGCAACATATGTGTCTCCCCCACGCTTGGCATCTTAAGCAGGCAATGGTGAATAGAGTGTTACCAATTTAAATAAAATGCGAAACATTCTGTCGCAATGGTAACAGAAGGGCTTTTCATCCGTATGTAAACAGCCTAGATATATGTGCACATTTATATTCGTTTTATTCGTTATTGAGGGTCTGGCCAGATGAAAAAAATACTGATCGTTCTTGTTGTTGGTTTTATCGCGTTGATCGCGGTGGCGTCGATTGTCTTAAGCCAGCTGGACCTGGATCGATACAAGCCGCAGATTGCGACGCTGGTAAAAGAAAAAACGGGATACGACGTTACTTTCAACGGGGCATTCGGCGTTTCGCTGCTGCCACTGCCACACGTTACCTTAAGCGACGTGACGGTGACGAATGCGGGCAGTCCGCTGGCACATTTCGGTCAGGTTGATGTGCGGGTTGCCTTGCTGCCGTTGCTGAGTAAAACCATTGATGTTGACAGCCTGGTGTTTGATACCCCGGTGATTACACTGGAAAAAGATGCGAATGGCCAGGGCAACTGGGAAGTGATCGCGGCGGCGAAAGACGATCCGGCACCAGAAGCCATGGCGGCCAACGCAGCACCTGAAAAACCAGCCAAAATATCGCTGGATGATCTGCGCATCACGGACGGACGGATGACAATCAAGGATGCCGCAACAGGTAAAACGCAAGTGCTGGACCTGCCTGCTATTCAAGGGCGGGCCGAGTCTTTGGACGGGCCGTTTGCCTTAAAAGGCGACATGGTTTTGAACGATGTTACCAAGCTGGCGGTCGATCTGAAAACGGGTGAATTGGGCCGCGAAGGCCATGCAACCCCGGTACAGGGCCAGGTTACGGTTGGCGAAAACGCCGGCACTATTGCCTATGAAGGCGTAATTCAGACCAAGCCAGTCATGCAAATCGAAGGGGATTTGGACCTTGATGCGGCCAATCTGGCGGAATTATTGACAGCTATTCAGGGGGCAGAGGTCAAGATTCCGGCTGATCTGAATAAATCACTATCGTTAAGCGGTCGTGTTAAAATGGATGAAAACGCCCTGCGTGTGCAGGATGCGAAATTGGGTGCCGCTGGCGTTGAATGGACGGGCATGATTGCCGTGAACGGATTGAAAGGCGATGCGCCCAAGCAATACGCGGTGGATTTAAAAAGCGATACCAAGACATCTGATAAAGGCGTGACCGGTTTACTGGCTGGCAGCAATATCAAACTGGTCGCCAACACGGCTGATAATGGTGCAACTATTATTCAACGCGCGCAAATTCAGGCCACTGACACCACGCTGGATGTAACGGGGCAATACACGCCTGCGACCACCGTTGCGGCAAAACCGAGTGTGATTTTACGCGGGACGATCGACCGATTGGACGTCGATGCGCTGACCAAACTTGGGCAGGATGCGGCAGGGCCGAAAGCGAAAATAGAGGCTGCGACGAATGCGGCCAAAGGCGTGCCCCCGCAACTGGGTTTCAGCCTGCCAATTAATCTGCAAACGGACCTGACAATCGGTGCGCTGCGCGTTCAGGGTAAAGATGTCACGGATGTTACAGCGGCATTGGTTGCGCAAGGCAACCGGATGACCATTACCCGCCTGTCGGGTAAAACCGTCGCCAACACGCAATTGCAGGCCAGCGGGGTAGTCGGCGATACGCAAACCTTATCCGGACTTGATGTGACAGCCTCAGGCCAGACTGGGGATGTTGAGGCTTTGATGGCCGCGTTCGGCCAGAAAGCACCGGAATTGAAAACCAAGATCGGCGCTGCATCTTTCACCGGTACGGTTAAGGGTAGCCTGAATAATCTGGTGTTTGACGGAAACGCCACCGCCCTGGCGGCGAAAGTCAACGCCCGCGGTCAAGCCGCAGGCTTACCAGGGAAGGTGACGCTCAGCAACGTGACGTTCGGTCTGCAACACCCCAATCTGGTAAAGGCGATCCAGATCGTCGATCCGGCCTTCAGCGGTGATGCGTATCTGCAATCATCTGTTGATATGCGTGCCGGCCTGGCCCTGGCGGATAAGAAGATTACGGTGAACAGCCTGTCCGGTAAAATCGGTCCGATCCAGGTGGACAGCGCTGCGATTACTGTTGATCAATCGGGCAGCGTGCCGGCGATTACAGGCCGTGTGGCCCTGAATGAACTGCAATTGCCTGGCGATACGAAATCCAGCGGGACTGCAGGCGCAGGCAGCAGTGCGGGCGCGGCGAAATCAGGTGGCGGGCGGTGGTCAAATGCCCCTATGAAACTCGATTTCCTGAATAGCGCGATCCTTGATCTTGACCTGTCGGCACGGTCGATCACCCAAGGCCAATGGCGTCTGGATAATGCCAAAACCAAGGTCATGATGCGCGATGGGACGTTAACAATCCCGTCACTGCAAGCGGGCCTGTTTGGTGGGTCGATTGATCTGAAAGGCCGTTTGTCACAAACAGGTGGCAGCGTGGCCACCGAATGGTCGGGTGGCGCACAGAACGTACAGGCTGAGGCATTGCTGGCTGCGTTACAGAAACGGCCAAATTCTGTTCTGCAAGGGACGATTGACAGCTTCCGTTTTGATGTGGAAACAACGGGGAACAGCCAGTCTGCCCTGGTTCGCGCCCTTGACGGTGAATTAAAGGCACAGGGACGTAACATCGTTATCAAAGGTGTCGATATTCAAAAACTGGCAGCCAGTTTTGCCGGCGACTTTAATGCGATGTCGGCGATTACGGGTGTCTTGAATTCCACCTTGAATGGCGGCGCGACACGTTTCGATGTGTTGCAGGCGACGATGCCGATTAAATCCGGCATTGTGACCATGTCACCCGTCTATCTTGACAGTACGCTGACACGGTTTGATATAACGGGCGACGTGAATTTGCCCAACTGGTACATGGACATCAAAACCGAAGTGATTATCAAAGACCCTGCGGATGCACCGAAACTGAATATGGTGTTCCGTGGCCCGATTGATAAACCTGTCCGGTCCGTGGCCGAAACGGCGGTTCAGGATTACCTGAAACGCAAGCTGACCAAAAAGCTGGATAATTTCCTTGAGAAAAAAGGGCTTGGCGGCTTGCTGGGTGGTGGTTCGTCAGCGACGCAGCAACCGACACCAGCAGACCCTGCAATGCCTGGTGACACCACCGCCCCGGCATCGCAGCCTGCAACGGCCCCGACGCCTGAGAAAGCGGCGGAAGAGTTGTTACGGTCGCTGTTCTAAATGGTATAAAACATAAAGACGTAAGGCGCTGGACAGGTTTGTTCCGCGCCTTTCGTCTATGTCTTCAATTAAGCGGGGCAGGGTGACACCTTTGGCCCGTGCCAAAGATTTCAGCGCATCCCAAAATGGGTCTTCAAGTGTGATGGATGTGGCGTGACCGGCGATCAGCACCGAACGCTTGCGCCCCTTGGCTGATAACGCGGCCATTAAAGGCGCGTCATCTAACGCGTCTGCATCTGGGCCCATAAATCTTCTTCCGCTTTCGGCAGCTGGCTGCGCTTGCTGCGAACCAACACGATATCAAGCATCAACATGGGCAATCCACCGCTGACCTGTTGCAGATAACCCGCTGCCAGATCATCACTGGCCAGGCGTTCGGGAAGATAGGTCATGCCAAAACCGGCCAACGCCATCGCCTTTAAGACTTCGCAGGCAGGGCTTTCAAAAACGGGTGATTGGGTTTCAACTTGTTCAATCGGGCCGGACAGCAATTGTTCGGTCCAAACGGCAAAGCTGGTGTCCGGCGCATAGGCCAGGTATTTTAAGGGCGGCGTATTGTATCGTGGCGCGACAAGGGGTAACAGGCGGTCGCTGGCCAGACGCGCGACGGAAATATCTTCGGCTTTTTGCCAGATATCACTGCCAGTACAGTGCAGCAGGGCGAAAGACGCCGTGCCGTCGCGTACATCCTGCAGGCACGCTTCGGCCCGTTGTCCCAGCAGGCGCGCATGGGCCTGCGGATACAGGCGCACGACTTCACGCCACCATTCGGGGAAATAAGAAATGGCCAATGTATGCGTCGTCACGATGCGGACGGGGTCGATCAACGCGGTCGCGGTGGCACGCGCGTCGTTAACAGCCTGTTGTAGCTGGATTTGCAAACGGTGCGCGTGGCTTAAGAACCGGTTACCGGCGCGGGTTAAAATAACAGGGGTCGCGCTGCGATCAAATAGCTGCACGCCCATCAGTTTTTCCAGTTGCTGGATCCTGCGGCTGAAAGCGGGTTGGGATAAATGGCGTGTTTTGGCGGCCTGGTGGAACACGCCGCTATCAGCCAAAGCCAGGAAATCGTCAACGAAGGCTGAGATTCCGTAATGGTGCTGGTGGTGCGATTTTTGCATGAAGGAAAGAATAATGCTTTTTTATCCAGCTGTCTATTCTTTCTATTCTTATACAAATCAATCGTTTGGTTTTACCATGTCGGCCGGGTTAATCCATTTATCGAATTGCGCGGCACTTAACAGGCCCAGGTCAATCCCCGCCTGTTTCAGTGATGTGCCTTCTGCATGGGCCTTCTTCGCGATCTTGGCCGCGTTGTCGTACCCGATATGCGGGTTCAGCGCGGTAACCAGCATCAGGCTTTCATGAACCAGTTTATGAATGCGTTGTTCGTCCGCCACAATTCCCACCACGCAATTATCGGTAAAGCTGTTACACGCATCGGCGATCAGGCGGATGGATTGCAGCACGTTATAAATGATCACAGGTTTGAAGACGTTCAGTTCGAAATGGCCGTTACTTCCGCCAATTGTCACGGCCATGTTATTGCCCATGACTTGGGCGCAAACCATTGTCATGGCTTCGCACTGCGTTGGATTGACCTTGCCTGGCATGATTGACGATCCAGGCTCATTTTCCGGAAGTTTAATCTCACCAATACCGCAACGTGGGCCAGATCCCAGCAGGCGAATATCGTTGGCAATTTTCATCAGCGATGTCGCCAGGACGTTCAGCACGCCCGATACCTCAACCATCGTGTCGTGGCTGGCCAGTGCCTCGAATTTATTCGGCGCGGTCACGAAAGGCAGATCGGTAATGTGGGCAACATGGCCTGCGAAGGCTTCGGCAAAGCCGGCCTTACAGTTAATGCCAGTACCAACCGCTGTCCCCCCCTGGGCCAACAGGTACAGGCGCGGCAGGCACGACTCCACCCGGGCGATCCCGAATGCGATCTGTGTCACGTAACCAGAAAATTCCTGACCCAGCGTCAGGGGCGTGGCATCTTGTAAATGTGTGCGGCCGATCTTGACGATGTTCTTAAACGCCTCTGCCTTTTGTGCCAGGGCGTGGTGCAGGTGGCGCAGGGCAGGGATCAATTCGTGAATAATCTGCTCACCCGCCGCAATGTGCATCGCGGTCGGGAAGGTGTCATTGGACGATTGGCCCATGTTGACATGGTCATTCGGGTGGACCGGGGTTTTGCTGCCCATCTCGCCGTTCAATAATTCAATCGCGCGGTTGGAAATAACCTCATTCGCGTTCATGTTGGTCTGGGTGCCAGAACCCGTCTGCCATACCACCAGCGGAAATTCTTCCATCAGCGTGCCGTCAATCACTTCATCCGCCGCGCGGCAAATCGCTTCTGCCAGTTTGGCGTCAAGGCCGGCCAGGTCACGATTGGCTTGCGCCGCGCTTTTTTTTATGATGCCAAGGGCGCGGACAAGGGGCGCGGGCATTGTTTCGCCGCCGATTTTGAAATTCTGCAAAGACCGTTGCGTTTGCGCCCCCCAATAACGGCTGGCATCAACATTGATAGGGCCAAAGGAATCGGTTTCCACGCGGATGGCGGCCGGGCTGGTCATCTGCTTTTTGATCATGATCTTAAGTCTTTCTATTAAGCGATAATATCGGGGACAAGCTGGCTGCGGATCCGTTGAATTTGATCCTTCAGGGACAGTTTTTCTTTTTTTAGGCGGGTCAGTTGCAAAAAATCAATGGGCTGGACATGCAATATCTTGTCCAGGATCACATCTAGATCACGGTGTTTTTGCTCAACTTCCGCCAAGCGTTCACGCAGGTCGTCTTCGTCTTCGGCCATTTTCTATATCGGTCTTGTGTGCGAATTAAAGACATATACTAGCAAAATTTTGCGCATACGTGTAAATTTTTTACAACACAACTTTGGAATCATTCAATGCAGCACACAATTGGACTTGTTACCACTGGCGGGGATTGCGCCGGATTAAACGCGGCTATCCGTGCTGTTGTTATGCGGGCAGCTGAATTGGGGCATAAAGTGATTGGCCTGCACCGCGGCTTACACGGTATCGTCGAAAATCCGCCTGAAATCCATGACAACATGACGCCCGAAAATTTGCCCGTGGGCTTGTTGCAGATGGGCGGAACAATGCTGGGTGCCTCTAATCGAAGCATGCCCGGTAAGTATATGACTGAAAAAGATGGTAGTGTGACGCCCTATGCGCACACAATTTTTGACGCAATTAAAGCACATGGCATTACGGCGATGGTGATGATTGGCGGAGATGGCAGTTTTGGTCTGTTGGGACGTATGGCGGATATAGGCGGGTGGAATGCAGTATTTGTCCCTAAAACGATTGATAACGACGTTGTAGGGACCGAGGCCGCCATCGGCTTTGACAGTGCTGTCGCAGTTGCGACCGAAGCACTGGATCGCCTGCGTCCAACGGCGGCCAGTCATGATCGCGTGATGGTGCTTGAGGTCATGGGCCGTGATGCGGGACATATCGCCTTGGCCTCAGGGATCGCCGGTGGCGCAGATGTTATTCTGATTCCAGAATTGCCGTATGATTTCAAACATATTGTCGCTAAACTGCAAGCGATAAGGGCTAAAGGTCGTAAACACGCTTTGGTCGTCGTTTCCGAGGCGGTCAATACGGCGGCTGGCGACAAAGCAGAACGGATCGATCCAAACGGGCACAAGCGTTATGGCGGTATCGGCGATCAAATCGCAACACGCATAACAGCAGAAATGGGATGGGAAGCACGCGCGATCACGCTGGGGCATATGCAGCGCGGGACTGAGCCCACGCATCGTGACCGACTGCTGGCGACGGCCTTTGGCGCCCATGCCGTTGATCTGGTGCACCAAGGAAAAAGCGGTCGCATGGTCGGCTGGTCCAATGGCCGCGTCATTGATGTGCCGGTTCAAGATGCGATAGGTGTGACGCAGCGCGTGGATATGCAGGGCAGCCTGGTTGCCACGGCACGGGGCATCGGAATTTGCTTAGGGGACGGTCAATAATATGCTGTATGTGCAACAATCACTTGGGCCGGATGAGCAGTTATTTTATATCGGCCATTTTCATTGGATTTACGACGTCAAATCGATTTTAAGCATCGTGTTCGGCCTTTTGCTGGCTGTTCTGGTCGTGGTCGGCACGATCTGGCTTCAGAACAACGTCGCTTTACCGTTTCTGCCACCCGCCGCACCCGTGGGATCAAGTGCGCTGGATCAGGTGCGGGCGGTTCCGGCGGTGGTTAAAATGCTATCCTTCCTGATGTTCATGTTTGGATTGCTGCGATACGCGCATTTGATGGTGACGAAAGTTACAACGGAAATTGCGATCACCAATAACCGACTGATCTACAAACGCGGATTGGTGGCGCGGTATGTCGGCGAAATGTCGATTGATCGGATCGAGTCTGTAAATGTCTTACAAAGCTTCTGGGGGCGCATCCTGGATTACGGCCAGTTGGCTATCCGTGGGATGGGGGTTGGTGAGGTTATTTTGCCGCCCATCGCCGCGCCTATTAATTTCCGCAAAGCCATTGAACGTGCCAAACAGGCCGGGCAGGCTGAACGTCAATCCATTTAAAAGATAAAGAGGGCAAAAATGATAAAATCAAAATCGCACGCAGAACAGGATCTGTCATTAAAGCCGGACGAGACAATTTTGTCCCAAGGACGCATTGGCCTGGGGATTTATTGGCCCACGGTGGCCGTCGCGATTTTAAGCCTATTGATCGCAGTGGTCGTTCACCCGAATTTGGGCGGCTTTTTACTTATGGTCGCGATTTTGATGTTTGTAATCGCGTATATGCGACGGCTGGTCACAATTGTTGTTGTGACAAACCAGCGGGTGCATATCCGTCAGGGAATTTTCATGACGGAAAGCGTGCAATTGCGTCTGGAACAAATTGAAAGCGTAGAGATTTTCCGCACGCCGGTGGGCATGGCTCTTGGCTATGGCATGTTGGTGGTAACGGGAACGGGGGGACGCAACACGATTGTGCCTTACTTGGATAACGTGGCTGATGTGCGCCAGGCTATTGACGAAGGCGTACAGGGCGACGCAGCCAGAAGCCACGCTGTATGATGCGCCTGCCCACACTTAACTGGCGGATCATGGATCGTGTGCTGGGGCCTGCTTTGGTCGGGCTGATTTTCATGTTCATTATCTGGCTGGGCGTTTTGCAGCCGTATATGGCACGTGAAGGCACGTTGCGGGCCTTGGAAACGGAATGGCAGGGGAAAGAAACGCCGATCTGGACCAGTACAGCGGACATGTCCGCGGGCCAGAACGCCCTGCGTCATTTTGAAAAACACGGTATCGGCATGGGATACAAAACAGCGGGCGACTATATCGCCGCCGCCCATACTCTGCTTCACGATCCAGCCCATGACACTGTCTGTGGAACCCAGCGCGACGGTGATACGGTTTGTTATAACAAACGGTTAAACCGCCTGGCCGTGATGAACAAGACCGGTGCGCCGCGTACGTTCTTTGTCCCGGATCCGGCCATTCATCAAAAGGCCAGTAATGACGCTTATTTCTGTGACCAGGTTTCCGCCCCTTGCCCTTTAAACGAGGCGCAATAATGACAATTGACGGCCGCATGCTTTGTCCTAAATCATTCGTGGAAAAGCAAAAGCCGGCCAGTCATGGCGTTTATGCAATGATTGGGGACTTTATACTATGCGATTGATTCTATTCATTCTTCTTTTCGCGGGCTTGACGGCATCAGCCGTGGCCAGCCCTGAAATGGCGACATCTATCACGCGCCACGCTGGCCCGTATAAGCCATCGCTTATTGCGTTTTATAAATCCCAGCCAATTTGGTGGAGCAAGGCAGGGCATCAAACCAGCGACGCAAAACAGGTCGAACGCATTCTGGCCGATACGGTCTGGCAAGGCCTGAATCCTGATAACTATAAGGTCAAAGCGATTGCTGCAGCGCGTGAGGCCAAAGATTGGACCAGTTATGACGTGTTGATGACCACGGCCGTCATCCAATATATCCGCGACGTGACCGCCCCAAGGATTGCCCCGTCGCGTCTGAAATTGGTCGGAAAGTTCTGGAATACAGCGCCGTCAGCGGATTTGATTCTGGCGACCCTGTTAAAACGCAAAGACGCCTCGGATTTGATGGAAGATGTGACGCCGAAGGGCAAAACATACAAGTTGCTGCAAAAGAAATTGAAAGACATGGCAGCGCAAGTGGCGCGCAGTGAGGCTTTGCCAAGTGTGCCATACATGCAGCGCCTGCAGGTGGGTGACGCCAGCCCGATGGTGCCGGCGTTGCGTGCCCGGCTGGATGTGCCGAACAACCAGGCCCCGGCGTTATATGATGACAAACTGGCACGCGCGGTTCAGTTGTTTCAAAAGGAGCACGGCCTGACCCCTGACGGGATTGTCGGCGTACGGACTGTGCGGATGATGAACATGACGCCCCGCCAACGGATGGATCAGGTGATCGCCAATCTGGAATGGATGCGGTGGATTGAGGCGCAGGCTAAGACAGGCAAGGTCCTGATCGTCAACATACCCGCAATGCGGTTGTGGGCCATTGAAGATGGCAAGGTCGCGGCGGAAATGAGTGTGGTTGTCGGGCGTCCTGATCGTCCAACCCCTGTGTTTGCCACGACTGTAACAGGCGTCAGGTTGAATCCCACCTGGACCATGCCGATGACAATCAAAAGGGAAGATTACCTGCCGAAATTAAAGGAAAATCCATTTTCCCTGGAGAATAAGAACATCACGATTCATCAAACCACTGCGACGGGCGAGGTGATTGCCGTATCCCCGGAAAACGTGGATTGGCAGGATGTGGATGAAGAGGCCCTGAAAACCTATCGTTTCGTGCAGAAGTCGGGCGCGAACAACGCGCTGGGTCAAATTCGATTGCTGATGCCAAACCCGTATGACGTGTATCTGCATGATACCAACGCGCCGGAAATGTTCGGTCGGGATGGGCGGATGCAATCATCGGGCTGTGTCCGGATGCAGGAACCGGCAGTGATTGCCGAATTCATTCTGCGCGATAATCCGGGCTGGGTGAAAGACTCGCTGGCGACCCTTATTGCATCGGGAAAGATGCGCGACGTGCCGGCTACGAATCGTGTGCCGGTGTACCTGCTGTATCAGACGATCTGGCCGGGCGAGGGCGGGCAGCTGGTAATGGGCGACGATATTTACGATCTGGATCAGCGGTTGATTCAGGCGTTGAAAACCAGCGGGAAATACCCGTCTTTGTAGAGTATTGGGTGCAACTGCGGCAAGAATATGGCGGGCCGGAACCACTTTTACACCTGTGAATACTTGCGGAATGCATTGATATGGCGTAGTTTTGTGAATGTCCGCATCTGGCGGCGCGTCACACCCTCTTTTCTCTGCCTTCCGACTTTGCTATCAACACCTTTCGTACAACTTATTAATGGATTGCCATGATTGAAAAACTGGAAGAACTGACCTCAACGCCTCTGACACGCCGCAATGTGTTGCAAGGGGTGACGGCCCTGTCCACCGCCGTTTTGTTAAACAGCCTGAATGTTGTCCCTGTGCTGGCCAGCACGCGGGATGATGTTTACCGAATCTCTTTCTGGAACAACCACACCTGGGAACGCTATTCCGGTGTTTACCGTGTCGGTAACCGTTACCTGCCCGAAGCGTTTGCCGAGATCAACCACGTTCTGCGCGACCACCGCACCGGCGATATATTCCCGATTGATCCGCGTGTTGTCGATATCGTGTCTGTTGTTCATCGTGTTACTGGTTCCCGCTATCCTTACAAAGTGTTATCCGGCTATCGTTCGCCAAAAACGAACAGCATGTTGCGGAATTCCACCGAAGGCGTTGCAAAGGGATCCCTGCACATGTCCGGACGTGCGATTGACGCCCGTCTGGCCGATGTTGACAGCAGCAAGTTGCGCGATGTCGCCAAACGCCTGCATGCCGGTGGCGTTGGATATTACCCGTCATCCGATTTCGTACACATGGATTCCGGTTCGTTCCGGACCTGGTAAATCCCATGCAGAGCTGGGACGATGAAGCCATTGTCCTTGGCGTCCGACCGCATGGCGAGGGTGGCGCAATTCTGAACGTCTTAACCCCCCATTACGGCGCGCATGCCGGCTATATTCATGGTTTAAGCAAGTTAAGAGAGCAAGGCGGCCTTGACCTGGGCGCATCAGGCCGTGTGTACTGGCAGGCGCGTTTAAAAGATCAGATGGGCAGTTTCCGGTTTGAGGCAGACCGCGGTGTGGCAGCCAGCATTCTGCATGACCGGGTCCGCCTGACGGCCCTGCAATCAGCTTGTCATTTGTGTCATGAAGTCCTGCCTGAACGTCATGCAAACCGCGCGTTGTTTGATGGATTAATGCAATTGCTGGTCGCTTTGCCGCAGCCGACCTGGGCCATCAGTTATATTGTCTGGGAACTGGCCTTGCTGCGAGAGGTGGGGTTTGCCCTGGATTTATCGCGCTGCGCCGTGCTGGGAACCGAAGGCAATATTGCGTATGTCAGTCCGAAAACCGGGCGCGGCGTGTCGGTGAAAGGGGCCGGGGATTTGGCACCGCGCCTGTTGCCGTTACCGGAATTCCTAAAATCCGACCCTGATTTAAGCCGGGCGGGCGAAGCGGCAGACATCGCGATGGGCCTGGACCTGACCGGTTATTTTCTGGATAAGTGGGTTTTTGTGCATCATCATAAAGGTATTCCTGCGTCGCGCTTGCGTTTGGCTGAACTCTGTGCTTTGAAAGAAGGCCATGGCGACGAAATCGAAAGACCCGCGTGACCCCACGCCACCGCATCAGTCGGTGATTGAGCAACCCCTTGCGGCGTTGCTGTCCGAACGGTATCTGGCCTATGCCTTATCAACAATTACGTCGCGGTCTTTGCCCGACGTGCGCGATGGGTTAAAGCCCGTCCACCGTCGCCTGTTATATGCGATGTACCAATTGCGCCTGATGCCCGAACTGGGGCCGAAGAAATCGGCACGGGTGGTCGGTGACGTTATCGGTAAGTTTCACCCGCATGGCGATCAATCCGTTTATGACGCACTGGTCCGCCTGGCCCAGGATTTCGCCGTTCGCTACCCCTTGGTTGATGGCCAGGGGAATTTTGGAAATATTGACGGCGATAACGCTGCCGCCATGCGATATACCGAAGCCAAGCTGACGCCCACAGCGATCCGCCTGTTGCAGGATATTGACCGCGATGCTGCCGACATGCGCCCCACTTATGATGGTGAAACGCTGGAACCCACCGTTATGCCTGCGGCGTTTCCAAACCTGCTGGCTAACGGGTCCAGCGGGATTGCCGTCGGGATGGCGACCAACATCCCGCCGCACAATGTCGCAGAGATTTGCCAGGCCTTGCTGCTGCTGATTGATAAATCGCCCAGCCTGGATGATATTCTGGCTGTTATGCCGGCACCAGATTTTCCAACCGGCGGCGTGCTGGTTGAAAATGCCACCGTCCTGCGCCAGGCATATGCCACCGGACGCGGGTCCATGCGCGTGCGCGCCCGCTGGGAACAGGAAGACCTGAAACAAGGCCTGTACCAGATTGTGGTCACTGAAATCCCTTATCAGGTGCAGAAATCAAAACTGGTTGAACAAATCGCTGATTTGATCACGACCAAGAAAATCCCGTTGCTGGACGATGTGCGCGATGAAAGTACCGAAGATATCCGCCTGATCCTGGTGCCCAAGAATCGCAACGTCGATCCAGCCTTGTTGATGGAGGCATTGTTCCACCATTGCGATTTGGAAACCCGCTTTTCGTTGAACATGAACGTGCTGGACGAAGGTGGCCGCGTTCCGCGCGTTATGGCACTGCCCGATGTGTTGCGTGCGTGGTTAAACCATCGCCAGGATGTCTTGCTGCGCGTCAGTCACCATCGTCTGGGTGAACTGGCCCGCCGTCTGGAAATTCTGGCCGGTTATCGTATCGCTTATTTAAACCTGGACGAAGTGATCCGCATTATCCGCGAAGAAGACGAAGTGAAACAGGTTCTGGCTGACACGTTTGGCCTGACTGACATGCAGGCCGAAGCGATTCTGAACATGCGCCTGCGCGCATTGCGTAAGCTTGAGGAAATGGAAATCAAACGCGAATACGATACGCTGGCGAATGAACAGGAAAACCTTCAGGCAATCGTCGCGTCTGAGGCCCTGCAATGGAAAGCCATTCGCGCGGAAGTCATGCAAATCGCCAAAGAGTACGCGCAAGGCACACCGCTGGGTCGCCGTCGCACAACGATTGCCGACGCGCCACCCGCGGTCGCGCTCAACCTTCAAGAAGCGTTGATTGAGCGTGAGCCTGTGACCGTTGTCCTGTCGGAAAAAGGCTGGATTCGTGCCCTGAAAGGCCACGGCCTGAATGCCGATGATATCAAATACAAGGAAGGTGACAGTTTCGTCCATGCGGCTGAGGTCATGACGACGGACAAACTGTTGCTGGTATCTTCGCAGGGCCGGTTCTATGCGCTTGGCTGCGATAAACTGCCTTCCGGGCGCGGATTTGGTGAGCCGTTGCGCTTGCAAATCGACCTGCCACAGGATGCCGCGATTGTGACGATCATGCCATATGATCCGGCCCAGCGTTTTTTACTGGCCAGCAGTGAAGGCCGTGGGTTTGTCGTGAAGGCCGAAGATTGCCTGGCGCAAACCAAAAATGGCCGCGCTGTGATGGGCGTGGATGACCCGCATCGCCTGCAAGCCTGCCTGCCGTTGTCTGTCGCGCACAACATGGTCGCCATTATTGGCCAGAACCGGAAATTGCTGTGCTTCAAACTGGAAGAAACCCCCGTGATGACGAAGGGGAAAGGCGTTATCCTGCAACGCTATAAAGACGGCAGCATGGGCGACATAAAGACCTTTGCACAGGCTGATGGCCTGACATGGCGTACCAAGGACGGCAAGGTCAGCCGGGCCACGGAAATCGTGCCATGGCTGGGTAACCGTGCGGGTGCGGGCAAGATGCCGCCGACTGGTTTCCCGCTGAATAACCGGTTCTAATAATTCATTTAAATCGTCAGTTTTAAGGAAATTTAACCTTGCCCTCGCTTGGCGTGATCGTCAGGCGATCAGGTTCTGCTGGCACATCTGGTGTGTCGGACAGCGTGGATAAAGAGGAGGGAGCCGTGCCAGTGGCCGAAGAGGC
Source organism: Pseudomonadota bacterium (assembly GCA_040386235.1). Classification (GTDB taxonomy): domain Bacteria; phylum Pseudomonadota; class Alphaproteobacteria; order Micavibrionales; family Micavibrionaceae; genus JAZKGA01. Next base: position 1,285,574 of record JAZKGA010000001.1, on the reverse strand, counting down.
TGCTGTGGCCGCACTGACAGCCGCGTCATTGTTCTGGCGCAGCAGGATAATCGAAATACGCCGGTTCTGGGAATCCTTTGGATTATTGGTAATCAAGGGTTCGGTTGCGGCTTTTCCCACCACATTGGCCAAACGCGCCTCAGCAATCCCGGCCCCCAACAGCACGCGGCGGCTGGCATTCGCGCGATCGGCTGACAATTCCCAGTTCGTGTAATTGCCGCCCCGCGCATAGCGTACCGAGTCAGTATGACCGCGCACGGAAATGTTGTTGGGCATCGTGGCAATCGTGCGGGCCACCAAGGTCATCAGGTTGCGTGTCTTGGCATACATTTGCGCCGATCCGCTGGGGAACATCGGCTCACCGTCCTGATCCACGATTTGAATACGCAGGCCTTCGTCCGTCATATCGATTTTCAAGTTCTTCAGCAAATCCTTCATATCCGGATTGTTCTTTACGGCGTTCTCAATTGCCTTTTTCACATCTGAAAAGCGCTTTTCTTCGCGCCGCTTCAATTCGTCGCGCAATTGCTGTTCCGGCGTGTGTTCGGCGGATTGTTTGGGTTGCAGCGGCTGCGGCGCCTGTGGATTGGGCGGGGGTGGCGCGGGGGCCTGCAAATTGGTGGTCATCGCGCCTTCTTCGGCGACTGACAGGCCACCCATCACGCCACCGGCACCGCTTTCATTGCGTGACACCTGGGGCGCGGTTGGATCGAAATAGTTGGAAATCGCGTTTTTTTGTTCTTCGGTTGTGACGTTTAACAACCACAGCAACAGGAAGAATGCCATCATCGCCGTCACAAAGTCGGCATACGCAACTTTCCACGCGCCGCCATGGTGGCCGCCACCACCTTTCTTGATCTTTTTGATGATGATCGGCTGTTCTTTTTTGCCAGCGTTTTCGGGATTTTTGGCCATGGTCAGTTATCCTGGCGCTGGCAGCTCGTTCAGGCGATTTTCCAATTCGGTAAAACTTGGCTGAATATCGTGTGGCAAGAATTTGCGGGCAAATTCGACGGCGACCTGTGGGGCAGCGCCGGACAGGAAGGACAGCACGCCGACCTTGATGCATTTGTAATACATGATTTCGGTCGAAGCACGGTCCTTCATCGCGTTGGCAATCGGACCAACGAAGGCATAAGCGAACCAGACGCCAAGGAAAGTTCCAACCAGTGCCCCCCCGATCAGTTTACCCAGTACCTCGGGCGGTTCGGAAATCGACGCCATGGTTTTAATAACGCCCAAAACGGCCGCAACAATACCCAGGGCGGGAATCCCGTCGGCCATACTTTGAATCGCATGGCTGGGGTGTTCATGGTGATGCGCGATGGTTTCAATTTCCTCATCCATCAACGCTTCTAATTGATGCGGGTTGTCGTTGCCCAGCGAGATGATGCGCAAATAGTCACACAAGAATACCAGTGCGTGGTGATTGTGCGCAAAGCTGGGGAAATTAGCGAACAGCGTGGACGAATCAGGATTCTCGATATGTGCCTCAAGTGCCAGCCAACCCTTGGTCCGTGCCAGCTTGAACACCGAAAAAAGCATGGACAGCAACTCCATGTAATCGTTCTTGCTGTAGGCGGCAGGTTTCGCCAGCGCGCCAAAATACGATAATGTATGTTTGATGGCGTGCATCGAATTGGAAATGATAAAAGCGGCAATGGCCAGGCCCATGATAATCGTGACCTCACCCAGCATGGATGGCAGGATGATGCCGGTAATGACCTTCATTTTCCCGCCAGAGACGAAGAACCCGCCAATAGTGGCGACGAAGACGAGAAGAATACCAACGAATTTCATGCTGCGAAAACACCCCGGAAACGGTTATGATTACGGGGCATTATCCGTGATGCAAGCCGATCTGACAAGATGCAAAGTCACACCTTGCTGTTAACGTCGTGCTAAGGCATCATATTGTATGCTGTGAAGCTAATTTAACAAAAGGTATGGTACCGTGAGCGCAGTTTATTATGATGTTATCCAATTGGTTGAGCGGTTGCACCGCTATTTCCTGGATGTGGTGAAGACCGAGCTGGACCGCCAGAACATGCAGGACATCAACAACGTCCAGGCAATGATCCTTTATAATATCGGTCATGACGACTTAACGGTCGGCGAACTGACCCTGCGCGGATATTACCTGGGGTCCAACGTGTCTTATAATGTGAAGAAGATGGTTGAGAACGGCTATATTGTTCAGGAACGCTCGGTTCATGATAAACGCTCGATCCGCGTGAAACTGTCCGACAAGGGCAAGAAACTACACAAAATTGTGTCTGAGATGCTTTCAAAACATCTCAGCAAGCTGGACGTTTCTGATCTGGGCGAAGTGCGGTTGAACCAGACGTTGCAGACGCTGAAGCTTCTGGAACGGTTCTGGTCATCACAGACCAGCTTCTCTGGCCTTGCCTCGCTTGAGGATTTTGATTAACGCCTATTGCTTTAATTTGCAGTCAGAGCGATTTTTCAACGTGCGATAGGCCCTTGCCAGTTCCATTTGAATATCTGCGATACGTTCTTTTGCATCATCATGTGGCACGTCTTCGCCAAATATTGTCGCCAGGGACACTTTGGTGCCTGGCAAAACGCCTGTGTCTTTCAGGGTTTCCAATTCATCTAATCCCAATTTCTCGCGGCCAAAACGGGCTTTTGGGAAACAGCCATTCGAATTGAACATATATCCATCATACACAATATCCCGATAGGCATATTGCGGATCGCGGGCTTCGGCGTTGGCAGAGACGGCCATCATAAAACCCAGTGTGATCGGCGTGATAATTTTTTGCATGAACATGTGATCGGACCTTTCAAAAAAGACGATTAGTTGTAACCAAGGCAAAGAGGATTTTTAGCGTTGTTTTGCGCCTGAACCGTAACGGCGACGAGGGCGCGTTCAAGATCCTGAGGATTGAATTGCGACAAATGTAACGGCACGAAAAGGCCATGACGAGCAGGTCGGCCTTCTATCAGATTTTCAACCTGTTTTGGACGAAGAGAGACGTAATCGGTGCTGGCGAAACTGCCGCTATTGGCGTGATTGAAAATTGCCACCGCGCCACACCCGCCGAATGCACCCTGATTGGCGTTTTCCACATGGGTAAAGATGTATCGGGCGCGACCAGGGGTAACGACCCCGCGTGCATTTCCGACCATGTCAACTGGTGGCTGATAAGTGACATTTGCGCCGCCAATGGTTGTGGCGCAGCCCGTCAACAGGCTGGAGGCGGTCAATGCAGTGCTTAAAAATACGTTTCTTAAAGACATCAGGAGTCCCCCTTGCTTGAAGACTCTTTTACCAGAAACCCGACATGCCGTCAAACATAATTATGAAAACTATTGAAAGGCCTGAATGCCTGTCTGTGACCGCCCCAGGATCAAGGCATGGATGTCATGCGTGCCTTCATACGTATTAACTGCTTCCAGGTTCAGCATATGGCGAATGACATGATATTCATCCGAAATGCCATTCCCCCCCAGCATGTCGCGCGCCATCCGCGCAATATCCAGCGCTTTGCCGCAATTGTTGCGTTTCAGCAGAGAGATCATCTCAGGCGCGGCACGCTTTTGATCCATCAATTGACCCAGGCGATACACGCCTTGTAAACCAAGGGTGATTTCCGTCTGCATATCAGCCAGTTTTTTCTGGATCAGCTGCTGGGCCGCCAATGGTTTGCCAAAGATAATACGGTCCATCGTATAGGCGCGTGCCTGATGCCAGCAGGCCTCAGCAGCCCCCAGAACGCCCCAGGAAATGCCGTATCGCGCCTTGTTAAGGCATGAGAAGGGGCCTTTTAAACCCATTGCCAATGGCAGGCGGTTATCGTCAGGTACAAACACCTCGTCCATCATGATCCCCCCGGTTATTGAGGCGCGCAGGGAGAATTTGCCCTCAATTTTCGGGGCGCTCAGACCTTCCATGCCTTTTTCCAGGATCAGGCCGATAATCTGATCGTCGTCATCCTTGGCCCAGATAATAAACACATCAGCGACGGGCGAATTCGTGATCCATTGTTTGTTGCCTGATACTTTGTAACCGCCGCTGACCTTTCTGGCGCGGGTTTTCATCGCCCCTGGATCGGACCCGCCATCCGGTTCAGTCAGGCCGAAACAGCCAATCAATTCGCCTTTTGCCAGGCCAGGCAGGTATTGCTGCTTTTGCGCTTCGGACCCAAAGGTGTGAATCGGGTACATGACCAATGATGATTGAACCGAAAAGGCGGAACGATAGGACGAATCGACCCGCTCCAACTCCCGCGCGATCAAGCCATAGGACACCTCGGATACGCCAGCGCAGCCATAGCCGGATAAGGATGGACCAAGCAGGCCCAGCGCGCCCATTTCCTGCATCAGATTGATGTCAAACACCTCATGCCGGTTCGCCATGATAATGCCAGGCAGCAGGCGGTTCTGAGCGAAATCGTGGGCTGTATCGGCAATCATGCGTTCTTCGTCGCTCAATTCACTGGTCAGTGAAAGAGGGTCATCCCATTGAAAAGCGGTTTTTGTCGCGGCGGTCGTCATTTTGGCACCTGTCATGCTGGCGTTTATCAGATAATATAGTGTGGCATGAATTACCCGACACTGAAAGACCGTGAGATCATCTTTGAAATAGCCCGCGCCGGCACCATGCTGCGCGTCACTGCTGTGGATGTCGCGACAATGACCGAAATTCACCTGCCGATGCCTGCCACGGCAAGTGAAGCCATGTGCAGGCAGGCCGGCCTGCAACGCCTGACATTTGTTCTGAAGAAACGGGGCATAATTGCGTGATGACGATTGCGCCGACGCGTTTTTCCCCCTATCTAAAAGAGAATGACAGATAAAATTCTTATCGGCAGCGACCACGGCGGTTTCGCTCTGAAAACCACGTTATTGGCGATGGACGGTATTGCATGGGACGATTGCGGCGTGACATCGGATGCCGCCAGTGATTATCCCGATATCGCGCATCGTCTTTGTCACCAGATTACCAAGGGCGCAGCCAAATGCGGCGTGCTGATCTGCGGCACTGGGGTAGGGATCAGTATTGCCGCGAACCGCATATCCGGTATTCGCGCGGCCTTGTGCGCAGACGTCACAACCGCCCGCCTGGCGCGGCAGCATAATGATGCGAATGTCCTGGTCCTTGGCGGGCGCCTGATCGGGTCCGAAGTCGCCACAGATATCGTTAAAACTTTTCTGGCTACGCCTTTTTCCGGCGAAGACCGACACATCCGCCGGATTCAGAAAATTGAGGAGACAGCGATATGACCACACAAGACGCCGCCACGCGGGCTCATTTCTTTCAGGATCGCCTGGATACGGCCGATACCGCTGTGTTCGCCGCGATTCAAGACGAACTGACCCGCCAGGGTGAGGTGATTGAGCTGATCGCGTCTGAAAACCTGACATCGCGCGCGGTTTTACAGGCCCAGGGCGGGGTCATGACCAATAAATACGCCGAAGGCTATCCGCAAAAACGCTATTACGGTGGCTGTGAGAATGTCGATAAGGTTGAAGAACTGGCGATTGCCCGGGCGAAAGCCATGTTCAACTGCCATTTTGCGAATGTGCAGCCGCATTCGGGGTCGCAGGCCAATCAGGCGGTTTACCTGGCTTTGCTGCAACCCGGATCAACGATCGTATCGCTGGCTTTGGATCATGGCGGCCATTTAACCCACGGATCGCCTGTGAATATTTCGGGCAAATGGTTTGATGTGCATCATTACGGCGTCAACCCCGACGGTTATATTGATTATGATGAGGTTGAGCGCGTGGCGCAGCAACACCGTCCGGCCATGCTGGTCTGTGGCGCGTCGGCGTATTCCCGCGTGATTGACTGGGCGCGTATGCGCCGGATTGCCGATGCCGTTGGATCATACCTGCTGGCGGATATCGCTCACTACGCCGGCCTGATTGTCGGTGGGGCGATGCCCAACCCTTGCGAACATTGCGATGTGGTTACGACCACCACCCATAAAACATTGCGCGGCCCACGCGGCGGCATGATTTTGTGGAATGACGAGAAGTTCACCAAACCGATTAATTCAGCCGTATTTCCGGGGCTTCAGGGCGGGCCGCTGATGCATGTTATTGCCGCCAAAGCGGTCGCGTTCGGCCAGGCGTTACAACCGCAATTCCGCGAATACGCGCGTGCAGTGATTGATAACGCCCGCATGCTGGCCAGCACCTTACAGGATCGCGGCTATGCGATCATGTCCGGTGGCACAGATACGCATGTGATGCTGATTGATCTGCGCGGTACGAACGTGACAGGAAAACAGGCGCAGGAGTCGCTGGGGCGCGCGCATTTAAACTGCAACCGCAACACGGTTCCGAATGACCCGCAAAAGGCGATGACGACCAGCGGTATCCGGCTGGGATCGCCCGCCGGTACGACTCGTGGTTTTGGCACAGGGCAGTTTACGCAAATCGGGAACTGGATCGCCGATGTGCTGGATGCCCTGAAAACAGGTGACGAAGCCACCATTGCTGCGGCTGAGGCACGCACGGTCATCGCGGTGAAAGAACTGTGTACACAATATCCCATTTACACTGACGCGTTTGGATAAGACATGCATTGCCCATTTTGCGGACATGAAGAAAGCGTCGTAAAAGACTCGCGCCCCTCGGATGACGGGACGGCGATCCGCCGCCGGCGGTCATGCCCATCCTGTGGGGGACGGTTTACGACGTTTGAACGCATTCAATTGCGCGAATTAAGCGTGGCCAAACATGACGGACGGCGTGAGCCGTTTGAACGGGAAAAGCTGGCGCGATCGTTCCGCGTTGCCCTGCGCCGCCGCCAGGTGGCCGAAGAGCAAATGGACAAGGCAATCAATGGTATTGTGCGTCAGCTGGAATCGTCGGGGGAAACGGAGGTTACAACCGACCTGATCGGCGAATTGGCGATGCAGGCCCTGATCCATATCGACGCTGTTGGATATGTGCGGTATGCGTCTGTCTATAAGAACTTCAGCCATGCGCAGGATTTTAACGCCTTTATCGCTGAATTGCAGGAAGCGCAGAAGCAATTATCATCCGCAGCCAATGATTGACATATTGCTATGATTGTGTAATATACGCCTGCAATTTATAAAATGCTGGAGAATGTAAGATGAACGACGATTTTAAGGTGACCAGTCTGTCGAACGGCGATTTTAATGTGACCAGTATAGAGCCTACAGTCACACTTTATTATTCTGCGGAGGCCGACAAACGACATGGGCATTATCTGGCAGAGGTTTCGTATGTTGAAGGTGGCATGCGCACTGTTTACACGGTCCCATATACACTGTTGGCGCGCTTGCCGCAGGATCAGGCTTTATGTGACGGAGATTATAAAGATATGAAGTGCGTTTGGTCTGGCCCTGAAAGTCACTATCGTTACTTGGGTCAGGATGATATCTACCTTAAGAGTCATGCCAAAGCAGTTAAAGATATTACAGATGGTATGGGTACATTAGATCCTTATTTCCTCAACTATCTTCTTAAATAAGGCGTTACATACAATCTGGTGATAACGCCTTGCCTTTTTGGCGGGAAACGGGCATATCCTGTGTCTTATTGAACACAGGATATTCAGAATGACAAAAGCCGCCGCAACCCATTCGACCGGATCGAAAAAAGCTCGTGCAAGTGCGACCCGCCTGGCTGCCGTGCAAGCCGCTTATCAGTTATTGACCACGGACAAGGTCATGGAAGACATCATCCCGGAATTCCTGGCACATCATGCCAGTATGGAATTGGACGGCGAAACTTTGCTGCCGCCCGATGCGGACATGTTTACGCGTACGCTGCGGACCGTTGAGAATCGCCGGGGCCAGCTGCAGGAATTGATTGACGCGCAAATGCCGGCTCAGTCGGGTGAAGAAGGATCGCGGAAGGTCGATGACCTGATGCAGGCCACGTTGTTATGCGGAACGGCGGAATTACTGACCGATACCGATACGGACGGGCCGATCATCATTGCGGATTACATTGCCGTTATCATGGCTTTTTACGGTGGCTCCGAACACCGGTTGGTGAACGCGGTTCTGGATAAAATCTATAAAGCTGTCCGAATCTGATTGAAAGTCTATTTGCGCGTCTGCTAGCGTATCTTCCATAACAAGGAAGATAAAATGCTACGCCGTTCTTCATCTTTAGTTGCTGCTTTGGCTCTCGTTGCTGTTGTCCAACGCTCATGCTTGTCGGTTTACACCGTTCAATCGCGCAATGGGCCTGGTTTTGCTTTTAACGTCTCTGCCGTTTCCAATCGGAATCAACCCGCTGATCACAACCCATTCCGTGGCCATGATCCCCACGCACCCAAAGGCGGCAAACGCCCACGCAAAGGTTTTGCCGCTAATTCTATCTAAAACAGGAAAATAGAATGCGTCACCACTTTGGCCACGCAGCCCGCAGATATTCTCATATCTTTAACGCATCCCACCCACATTACCGCGCGGCTGGCGTGGCTTTTACTCGTTGTGTGCAAAAAAAGTGTCCGCCATAAAGGGCCATGCCGCCACTATGTTTGCGGTATTCGATAAACCTTTATCTAATTGTAATGCCCCGTTAACATTGTTGTCATAAGATAAATATTGTCGATGCGCATTTATGCGGCGATGCAACAATAAAAGTCATAAAGACAATTGGGCGTGGGTATGAAAAAAATCGTTACGATATGCAGCGCTTTGGCGCTGCTCCTGGGTGGTGGATTCGGGGTTTACACGGTGCTGAACAAGCCTGCTGTGGCCGCCGTTGATGCGCACGGAGAAGCAGCGGCCAAAACAGATGCGAAAGCCGAAGGCGAACATGGTGACGCCGCAACGACGGAATTCGTGGCGTTGGCGCCCCTGATGTTGCCGGTGGTGGATAAAGGCGGCGTGTCACAGATGGTGCGGATCATGGTGTCGTTAGAGGTGCCGGACGCCCACACGGCTGAGAATGTGAAACGCCTGTCACCCCGCCTGACGGATGCGTATATCCAGGATATGTATGGTGTGCTGGGCCGCAAGGCCGCGATGCCGGACGGTGTTATCCAGGTCAATTACTTGAAACAACGCCTGGAAAAAGCCACGGTGGCAGTCTTGGGTGAAGGTGTGGTCAGCGGCGTGCTGTTACAACACGTCCAGCAAAACCCGATTTAGAGTATTTGACCCCCGCAAAAAGAAAAGGCAGCCACCCGGCTGCCTTTTTTATCGTGCGGGAAAACCTTGCGTGCGGGCTTGTCAGGGTGGGGGACTTGGTGCATCCTTTTGCAATCGTATGCGTTGCGGCTGTCGCTTTCGTATGCACAACAAAAGAATGAATGAGGTTTTAGTATGGATGTGAACAGCTTGATCATATTAAGTTGCGCCGGTTTGGCGTTACTTTATGGTCTGCTCGCAACCGGGGGGATCATGAAACTCTCGACCGGAAATGCGAAGATGCAGGAGATCGCACGTGCGATCCAGGAGGGCGCCAACGCTTACCTGAAAACGCAATATATAACCATTGCCGGCGTTGGCATCGTCGTTGGCCTGGGGCTTTATGCCTTGCTGGGCTGGCACGTTGCTGTTGGCTTCTTGATTGGCGCGGTCTGCTCTGGCCTGTCCGGTTTTATCGGTATGCACGTTTCTGTGCGCGCCAACGTCCGGACGACCCAAGCCGCGACTGTATCGCTGCAAAAGGCGTTGGACGTGTCTTTCCAATCCGGTGCAATCACCGGCATGCTGGTGGTGGGTTTAGGCCTGCTGGGCGTTGCTGGTTATTATTTCGGGCTGAAACACTTCGCCTTTGCGGATCGTACAGTGCTTGAGGCCCTGATCGGCCTTGGCTTTGGTGCGTCCCTAATTTCGATTTTCGCTCGTCTTGGCGGCGGTATCTTCACCAAGGGTGCGGATGTCGGTGCCGACATGGTCGGTAAGGTTGAGGCCGGGATTCCGGAAGATGATCCCCGCAACCCCGGCGTGATTGCCGATAACGTGGGCGACAACGTGGGCGACTGTGCCGGTATGGCCGCAGATTTGTTCGAAACCTATGCCGTGACGCTGGTCGCCACGATGCTGATCGGTTTCAGCGTGTTTGCCGCAGGCGCACAACAGCTCAGCATGCTGCTGCCGCTGATGATTGGTGCTGTCTGTATCATCGCGTCCATCGTCGGTACGTTCTTCGTCAAGCTGGGTTCCAACAACTCTGTCATGGGGGCCTTGTATAAGGGTCTGGTCGTTACAGGTGTGATATCGCTGGGCCTGGTTGCCCTGACGCTGCACAAGCTGATCGGTTTTGACGGAACGATGGAATTGGCCAATGGTACAATGATTACGGGTCGTGACCTGTTCCATTGTGCGCTGGTCGGTTTGGGCGTAACGGGCTTGTTGGTCTGGATTACCGAGTATTACACGGGATCCGAAGGCCGTCCGGTTCGGTCTATCGCTGAAGCCTCGCAAACTGGTCACGGTACAAACGTGATCCAGGGTCTGGCTGTATCGATGGAATCCACTGCCTTGCCAGTTATCGTCATCTGCGCCGGGATCTTCCTGGCCGGCATGTTCGCTGGCCTGTACGGAATTGCCCTGGCTGCGACAACCATGCTGGCATTGGCCGGGATGATCGTTGCACTGGATGCGTTCGGTCCGGTAACGGATAATGCGGGTGGTATCGCCGAAATGGCCGGATTGAATAAATCCGTTCGGGCGACAACTGACACGCTGGATGCCGTCGGTAACACGACCAAGGCTGTAACCAAAGGCTATGCAATCGGTTCTGCCGGTCTGGCCGCGTTGGTTCTGTTTGCGGCATACACCGAAGAGATCAAGCACTATCTGCCACAATTTGCGGATATCAGCTTCCCGCTGCAAGATCCGTATGTGGTGATCGGTTTGTTTATCGGGGGTATGTTGCCTTACCTGTTCGGCGGCTTGACGATGACGGCTGTTGGCCGCGCGGCGGGTTCCGTGGTGGTTGAGGTACGGCGTCAGTTCCGCGAAATCCCTGGTATCATGACAGGCAAAGGCAAGCCGGATTACGGTCGCTGTGTTGCCATCCTGACAAAATCAGCGATCCGCGAAATGGTAATCCCATCCCTGTTGCCCGTGGTTGTGCCTGTTGTCCTGTTCTTTGCCATGTCGGCATTGGGCGGGTACGAGGCCGGCTTCCGCGCATTGGGCGCCTTGTTGATGGGGACGATTGTGACGGGCTTGTTCGTTGCGATTTCCATGACATCCGGCGGCGGTGCTTGGGACAATGCCAAAAAGTATATTGAAGAAGGCCATTTCGGCGGCAAAGGTTCAGATGCACACAAAGCAGCTGTTACCGGCGACACGGTTGGCGACCCTTACAAAGATACGTCTGGCCCAGCCATTAACCCGTTGATCAAAATCGCGAATATCGTGGCCATTTTGTTGGTTGCAGTTGTTGCGAAATTTATCATCGGCGCATAAGCCTGATTAGAATACGGAAAAGCCCGCTGTAAAGCGGGCTTTTTTGTGCGTGGCGTATCAGTATTTTTTGTGGGCGGTGGCCAGATCCACGTAATGCGTGGCGGAATGCATGATATGGGCGATGTCGTCGTCGGTCAGGGCGCGCATCAGGCGGGCTGGTTGACCAGCCCATAATTCACGTGTCGGAACGGATTTACGAGGAGGAACAAGGGCACAGGCGGCAACCATGGATTCATCGGCCACCTGGGCGTCATCCATAATACAGGCTTTCATGCCGACCAGAACGCGATCGCCGATTGTGCAGGCATGGATCAAGGCCATATGCCCGATTGTGACATCGTCACCAATATAAGAACCTTGCGATGTCGATGAAACGTGAATCACAGTGCCATCTTGGATATTCGTACGGGTACCGATAGTGATATTGTTGACGTCGCCGCGCAGGACACAGCCGTACCATATGTTGCTGTCCGGCCCAATCTGAACATCGCCGATAATCACTGCATTCTCAGCAATGAAGCAGGAGGGGTGAATCCGCGGCATAATGCCTTTGTAGGGCAGGATAAGTGGTTTGATCATTGTGGCAGGTTACGCCTAGCGGGGACGAAACGCAACAACCTGGCCTGAAGGCACAGGGAAGGCGGCGTTGGTGGCATTCTCGGCGTATTTTCGCGTGTAATAGTTTATTTCGTTGTAGAATGTGGTCACCACTGCCTGGATGTCACTGGCAAATCTGTTATTAACCTGTGTGTATTCGGGCAATATAGTGTGCGTATGCCCCTTCAACAGAAGTTTACAATAAGCCGTTACAAAATGATGGGCATGTTCGGCATTTTCTGCTGCCTTAAAGCGGTTTGTTTCCTGATCCCTTGCGACGATAAGCATGTAATCAGATGATTCATACATGTGCATCCGGGCAATCACAGGAATATTCCGTATAACATCTATATCCTGGTTACGTCTGCCACCGGTTTTCAGTAAAGCCTGGCTTAAAGGCGGTACCACACGCTCATAAATAGGTGTTGGTAGGGGAGAGAGCAATGGCGCCGCGCCATGGATCATGTGGCGTAAGGCCAATCCGAAATGAACAGAAGGCATCAGCTGGCTATAGGTCACTATATCATCATTATATAATCGCTGAAAAAATGCAGGCATACCGGGCGTGAAATGGCCGCTTAAACGATTGCGCCGTTTGTCCTGTTTCTGAACGTCTGGCAGTTGCTGATGAGCGTCTGCGATAAACTGGGCATAAACCTTTGCCAGATGATCCAGCAGGTCTTGTGCCTGGGCGCGCAGGGCACGCGGTTCCAGGAAACACACGCGCGGTGCCGGCACATCTGGATATTGGGCAAGGCGAGTGTTTAAGACCTTAAGGTCGCTTTCGGTCAGGTAGGCGAAGCGCATGGCTGCCTGCCTTTAATGGGGAATGGAACGACATTTGATAGGGTGTCTGGAATATCTTTTATCGCGGTCTGCATGCTTATTTCTTGGCCGAAACGCGCAATGATCTGTCGCATGTCATGAAAAGCGTCAGCCGCACTGTCCTTTAATACGGCGTCATCCCCATAGCGGTCCTGGCAGGAGAATTGAAGGATATCTATCAGGCTCGCACAATAATGGGTTAAGAACTGCGCGGATTCTGATAAGTGACGCTGGTGGATATGGGGCTTTTCGGATACAGGGCAAGCAATCGCCATGATAAGGTTTCCATGACCCTGACCCAAAGCCTCTGTGACGGATTCTTGCCCCAGTAAAAAGCCGTCCATATCATCATCCAACCCGGATTGGACCAAAGCACTGGTATGAGGAACAACAACTTTGTTCCATATATCAAGACTGTGGGGCGAGGTTATTTCGCGCGTATAGTGCTTGATATGGGCAATACATTCTGCGCGATGCACATACGCCGCCAAATCATGGAAAACATCCTGGTTGTCGGTATAGACACGTTTCAGGAACGCGGTGATATCGTTGCTGTTAAACGCAACGCTGAGGCCATATATACGGCGATCTTGGGCGCGGGCGTCATCAAACTGGTCTGCCAAATATCGATTGGCACGATGATGGGTGTCGAGGATATCTGTAATGCGTGTCATTTGCGTTTTCAGGGCCACCAAGGACACATGAAACGATTGCACGCCTTCAGAATTTGCTATCGGCATAAAGTCAGAGGGGGTTAAAAGAGCGAGTGCCATAGTCATGTCACACAGGCCACAGGCAGGCCCTTCTTACAAGATGGAAAATGCAGAACGGTGCTATGCGGTACCGCGGGTAACGGTATTAAAGTGTCGCTGATAGATTTGCACATCGCGGCATAATGATTGAAAGCGTCGATTCTGTGTGCTTGTTCAAGCATATCTTCTTTACATGTACGCAATGTCTGTTTTTTATCTATCTGGATAATGGTCTCGATAACGCGTGAAATGACATCCAGGCAGCTTGCTTGCAAATCATGCTGCCCTTGCTGCACAATTGCAACACGGAAGGGCTGTGCAGACGTATTTACAAGCTGGTAAAGGGTGCTTGCATCCAACATCATGTCATTGCCGGTCGCATGGCGGAATTCCTGACGCAGCGTGCCGGCAGGGTTTACGCCGTCCGGATCCGCCAGCCGTTTCAACATCGCCTCTATTTTGAATCCTGTCACAGCATAAACGTCTTCATGACACATATGCTGATAAATAACAGGCATATTAAGGGCATGCTCTACAAAAAGGGCTTTGCATCTTTGTAAAGGAACAACCTGCAAAGTCTGATAATAGTTCTTTTCTGCGGCCAAAATGGCCTTATCAAAAGCCAGTATATTACGCATGGAGAATTGCTGATGCAGCTGCAAATACTGCGCGGCGGCAGATTGCAAGGATATGGCGTTCACATGTATGGGGGAAAAGTTGATATCGACCCCATGACCTTGCCTCCAGATCAGCTGGGATTTAGCGGCAATAATATCCTCTGGCTTTGCGAAGAATGTTTTCATAATGTTGCATGTAATACAGCTAGCGACAGAAATGCAAGTAAAACATATTCCTAATCCAGTTGTGCCTGACGGGCGGCAGCAGGGAAGCGGTAAATCTTGGCGGTGTGGTTTTCAGCAGACGCTGCCACCAAGGGGACATTATCCATCATACACTCTTTTATGATAGCGACTGATGCAGCGAGTTTAGGGTCAAACTGGATGCGTGTCCGGATCATAAGGCCTTCCAACACAACGCGATCTGCCTTGTCTAACGACCGATAAGGCACCAAAGTATTTACAGCTGCCCCAAAAAACGCCAAGGAGGGGCCGCAGCGATCCTGGTGATCCGGCATCAATACGCCGACAGTAGTACCATGCACATTTCGTCTGGCGCGGCGGCTAAGCTCTTGTGGCGGAACCTCTAACTCACGTCGTGTTTCGCTATAAAAGGCCGTCTGGAATGCCGTTAGATGCGGGCTGTGATCGCGTTGAAGCGTGTTGAAGACATACCTTAGTCTGGCCGTTGTATCTTCATTCATGCGCGTATCTATATCCTGATCCATCAGGCTCATTTTATAAAGAAAGTACGTTGCTATTTCCTGCAGCGACGCCGCATTCATTCTGTGACATGTCCATTGGCCGCGTAACGGTTTGACAAGCTGTTGGCGGGCGAAAGACAGTTGCTTGGGCGTGACCAGGGGTATCATAATGTTGTCATATTTACGCCTATATTCTGACAATGCAACACCTAAATATAGCTAAACAACAATACCCAGACTAATAAGAATAGCGATAACACTGCCTGTCATACATGTGGCCAGCAGACCGGTTAGCATGGATAATGTACATATGTGAACGATGTCTTTTTTGCGCTCTGGTGCGAAGGCAGTAAACACGCCAATCATGATCGCGGCTGTCCCAGGGTTTGAAAAGCTGACCAAAACGTAACTTAAGATTACACCACTTATCGGCGATATGGTTCCTTCTGGCATACGATTAAGTTCGGCGAGGGCAGCAAACTCGTTCACGACAGCCTTGATACCAATCAAGCTGCCGCTTACCATCACATCTGCCGGCGGAATACCGATCAGTAAGGCAACAGGGGCAAAAACCCACCCCAGCAGCAGGCTGAGTGTAATAGGCTTGCCATCAATGAACGGTAGCAAAGACAGAATCTGGTCAATAATGTAAATTCCTGCAATCGCGGTAATAAGAACCACCATAATATTCAGCCAAATAGCTAGACTTTTCATCGCACCACTAAAGAAAGCATCTAATGGGCCATGATAATCTTCTGCAGGTAGTTGCGTGGGTTGCTGCAATCCCAAAGCTGCCTTATCCGGCGGAATAATAATTTGCGCGAGTAAAATACCAGCCGGCACGTGTATAAAGCTGGCGGTCAAAACATGAACCATCGCATTCGGTACGTGGCTATCCAGCATATTCGCATAAATAACAAACATGGAACTGGCAATGGTGGTCATACCCGTTGTCGCGATTATCAATAAATCACTGCGGGAGAGGGATGCAATCATGGGGCGGATCATTGTAATCGCCTCACTCATTGAGAAGAAAATATCTGCGGTTGCTGCAAATGCGGCAGAGCCAGAGATGCCCATTGTCTTTTCAAAGACTTTCGCCAGTGCCCCAATAATGCGTTGTAAGATACCGTAATGCCACAGCAGGGTTGAAACTGCACCGGTAATAAAGACAACGGGAATGACCTGAAACATTAAACTAAAGTTGTTTTGCGGATATTTAACTTCAAACGGAGGTTCAGCCCCACCAATATATCCAAATGCAAACTTGGTGCCTTCAAGCGCGGCATCACTTAGGATCATGAAGCCATTCCCCAGTGATTGCAAAAGCGACGAAACACCGGGCACGATTAGTAGAAGTATGGCAATAACAAATTGCAAAGCAAGACTGATAGCAGTCATACGAACGGGGAAGGCGCGACGTCTTTCTGAGCATAGCCATGCAATCAGAATAAAAATGAAGATACCGCATAGGGCTTGTAAGAACATCGACATATTATCCTCGTTCATTTAACGGTAAGTTTCTTTGACCT
This sequence comes from Pseudomonadota bacterium, assembly GCA_040386235.1. GTDB lineage: Bacteria > Pseudomonadota > Alphaproteobacteria > Micavibrionales > Micavibrionaceae > JAZKGA01. The sequence continues at coordinate 1,269,160 of JAZKGA010000001.1, read as the reverse complement.
TCGCTGCAATAAAAAACCCGCCGGTGGGCGGGTTTTTGTGTTGGTAGCAGAAGGGAGGGAAGCTTAACGCTTGACCCACTGCTTGGAACGACGGGCTTTATGCAAGCCGTATTTCTTACGTTCGACGGCACGGCTGTCGCGGGTCAGCATGCCAGCGGCTTTCAACGCTGGACGCATTTCCGGATCAAAGTTTTCAAGTGCGCGTGAGATACCGTGACGGATCGCGCCAGCCTGGCCGGACAAACCGCCGCCTTCGACTGTGCACATAACGTCAAACTGGTTCACCTGATTGGTGGTCAAGAAAGGCTGGTTCAGGATCAGCAGGTGGGTCTTGCGACCGAAATAGATTTCCTGATCTTTGCCATTTACGACAATCTTGCCGCGGCCTGGTTTTACCCAAACGCGTGCCGATGATTCCTTACGACGGCCAGTGCCATATGCGCGCCCTTGGGCATCAACCTTTTTTACGCGGGGTGCTGGTGCTGCATCCTGGGTATTGGCGGCGACAGGTGTGTCGGTGTTCAGATTTTTCAAATCATTGAGTGCGGTAACGGACATGATGATTAGTCTCTCTTGTTCTTGGTGTTCATGCCGGCAACATCCAGGATTTCTGGTTGTTGTGCTTCATGTGTGTGCTCAGCGCCCGGGAAAACGCGCAGGTTTTTCAAGACCTGACGACCCAGTGGGCCGCTAGGCAGCATCCGTTCAACGGCTTTTTCCAGCACGCGCTCAGGGAAGCGGCCATCCAGCAATTCACCCTTGGTGCGGGTTTTGATACCGCCAGCATAGCCGGTGTGCCAATGGAATTCGCTTTGTTCACGCTTGCGGCCCGTCAGGCGGACTTTCGCGGCATTGATAACGACGATGTTATCGCCTGTATCCATGTGGGGGGTGAAGCTTGGCTTGTGCTTGCCGCGCAGGTACATGGCAAGGACAGACGCCAGACGGCCCAGAATCAGGCCTTCCGCATCCACCAGGAGCCATTTCTTTTCAATCTCGTTGGCTTTCGCCGAATAGGTTTTCATGGTTGTATCCAATTTTTGTTGCAAAATATGCGTCTGTATAAGCCAATAAAATCAAGCTTGCAAGAGAAAACGTATCGGCACCATAGCATCAATATACGCAAAAACAACGGGTTAGGTATATAGGGTATCCAGATACCATATGTGCTGCAATGCATATACAAAAACATTATAAATCAAGAGCTTGCGTTGCGGCGCAGCATAAGATGTGCTTGGCGGGTCTGCATAATCCTGTACCCTGTTTATCAGGTCATATTCTTGACCGTTCTCACTGATAATAAAACAAAACCTGACCAAAGGAGTTTCTAATGCAACGTTTAATGGCAGAAATGCTTGGAACATTATTTCTTGTGCTTGTTGGATGTGGTGTCGCCATTATGGCCGCGGGCGCGGGTGGCGTCGGTATGCTGGGTGTCGCCCTGGCATTCGGTCTAACACTGGTTGCTATGGCTTATACAGTTGGCCCGATTTCTGGATGTCACCTAAACCCTGCTGTGACTGTTGGCCTGTGGGTCAGCGGCCGTTTCGACGCCAAAGATGTTGTGCCTTACATTCTGGCCCAATGTGTGGGTGCCGCTGTGGGTGCCGGTGCATTGTTCATGATTGCATCAGGTGCGCCTGATTTCGCCGTGGGCGGTTTCGCATCAAATGGTTTTGCCGAGCATTCGCCGGGCGGCTATTCAATGCAGGCTGTCTTAATGACAGAAATCATCATGACAGCCTTGCTGGTTATCGTGATCTTGGGGACGACCAGCAACGTCGTGGCGAACGGTTTCGCGCCATTGGCTATCGGTTTGACATTGACGGCGATTCACCTGGTGTCTCTGCCTGTTTCTGCGACATCTGTTAACCCTGCACGGTCATTGGGAACGGCGCTGTTTGCCGATGGATGGGCGATGGATCAGCTGTGGCTGTTCTGGGTTGCCCCATTGGCAGGCGCCATTCTGGCCAGCCTGGTGTACCGGATGTTCTCTGACGGCAAATAAGTCTTCAGACAGTATTTCAGAAGAAGGCGGCCTTTGCGGGCCGCCTTTTTTGTATGCATTATGGCGTAAGGTATAAAGAGGACTTGTGACGCTTTTGGATGGTCATATACACATTGTCGATGCTGTGTCCCAATCCTGCGCCTGGAAGACACGTGTTCGGGCCATATTTCCCCTGATGGTCGGCATACCAGCCTGCAAGAACCCATGATTGCATCTGCTGCACCTCACCCAACTGAAAACAAAGTGACGTTTCAATACCGCCATCGCGGATTTGGTGAATGTAGCGGCGAAAATCACTGTAAAGAAGGGGGATGCGCTTAGTGTGTGAGTCTGTATCAGATATCCTGCCAGATTGCAGGAGGAGGGCATGCGTGCAAGATACTGTGTTGGCAAAGGACGTGCATTGTGGCTGTAACCCCCAGCCATCCCGAACATACGTATCCAGTGCGTGATACGCGTTCATAAAACCCGTGACTTTTTCCTGCATCCGCTTTGCTTCAAGTTCGTGGGTTTCAGGGCTAAGGAAAGGTGCATTTTGACTGATATTTCCTATCAGTTGTGTGCTTCTGGTGCGGAAGGTCTCAACCATTAACGCGCCAGCAGTATGCAAGGCATGAAGGCCTTTAAGGTAGTCAGGATAGCCAGGCCTGGTATCCACCTTTGGCACAGGTTCACAAGATGCAGCAGCAGGGAAATGATGTGTGGGTGTATCTTTTGACATAAGGTTTCTATAATGCATGTAAGGATTGGATGCAATATAATTTACATATGGTCACGTCTTGATGTTATTGCGACAGGGGGCGGATTGTTGGGTCGGCTTTGTCTTGCAGCATGTTTACGCGGTGGCTGTAACAGGGTGATGCGCTGTACAATATCATCTGTGACCGCATCCCATTCCGGTTTCAGGCTTGGCATAGATGGCATGTTTGAAGAGGCAGGAGCAAGAAAAGGCGTCAAACAATACGCAGGATCACACGTGCGTTCCAAATAAGCCTGAGATACCGAATGGGACGTCAGCTGTAATGCCTGGGCGTGCAATGTCCGTTGTGCATTGGCAAAAAGGGGCATCAGGCTGTGACACTGCTGGCGCAGATCATCTTGAGGCAGGCGTTCAACACTGGCGGCAAACGTCTTAAGATGAAAAGCCATCAAGGAATCCAGGCCCTGATCGAAATCTGACGCCAATACGCGCTGCTTCAAGTATTTAGGCATGAAATACAACGAGTCTGGGCCAAAACCGCCGTTCACCTGATCTTCTAGAAAGTCGATGATGTGCTGCCCGCGCTGTTGAACTTCATACAGTTTGCGGGCGCTGTTTTTGCGGGGGGAAGGGGCTGCCTGTCGCCGAAAAGGAATGCTAACTGAGGCCATGGACACGCGCGCTTAAAAGGGGTGACAGTTTCTGTGTCCACAGCGCAACATGGTCCTGCCGTAATTGTGCCAAGGCCGCTTCATCCCGAGGATAGATCGCCAGCAAACGCGACGCGGCATCATTCTGCAAGCGATCAGCGGTATATTCGCCGAGAATGAACGATTCCAGTGCGGCACTGTTTCCGTCCAGGCAAATACGGGCGGCACGATGCGCGTAATGGGCGGACACGGCTGCATTGGCAAAGGTCATAACCAAAGTACGCGCAGGATCTTCAGGCGACATTTTGCGGGCATACGTGTTCAGAAAAACTGCCGCGCGACGAAAGCCATTTTCGGGTGACCGCTGGTATTTCTGTCGGACATTCAACCAGTGTTTGGGAACTGCCTCAGGCTTAAACCCATGCGTGAATTCTCGATCAAACAGAAGAGTCAGCTTTTCACCGACTTTCAGGATTTGCGTCAGTTGACGGGGCAGAGCCGGATTGGCTGAGTCAGCGAAAGTAAAGGGCAGGCCCTCATCTGGAAAAATAACATCCAGAGGTCCGATTTTTAAATCGCGCGTAACAGTGTCTGACCAATGTCCCATGAAAGAAGATTTAGGCCATTCTTTACATTTATGTCAATGTTATTCTTGTGATTTGGCAGTGTTAAAATAATGGTCGGAGTGACAAGATTTGAACTTGCGGCCCCTTGCACCCCATGCAAGTGCGCTACCAGGCTGCGCCACACTCCGACTTATTTAACCAGATACTTAGGATGGTGTGTGTCGTACCATGCCTGATGCGGCTGCGCAATTCTTAATTCTCAGGCGGGGAGAGAAGGGCTTTCATCTCAATCAAATCAGCCAAAGCGGCTTCCAGCCGTTTTTTCTGCGATGTGTTCAGACGGTATTCGATGGTTTTGGTGGTGGGGGCAGAGGATTGTGCAGATACATTGCCCTCAGACGTCATCATATCTGCGACGGACAGGTTTGCCGCAGCGGCGCGCAGGCCCGTCTTATTTACGCCCTTCAGTGCCTTTTGCGCACCTGGAATCGTATAACCTTCGGCATAGAGCAACTGATGAATCCGTTGCAGCAGCGCGACATCCTCGGGGCGGTAATACCGGCGTCCGCCGGCGCGCTTCATCGGACGAATTTGGGCGAATTTGGTTTCCCAAAAGCGCAGGACATGCTGGGCAACGCCCAATTCATGACTGACTTCGCTGATCGTACGAAAAGCGTCGTGGGATTTATGTGGGTTGATATCAGTTATCGCGCTTTGTGGCATTTGGTGTTTTCCCATTCATCCGATCCTTCAACACGTGACTTGCCCGGAATGACAGGACACGTCGCGGTGTAATCGGTACTTCCACACCTGTTTTTGGATTCCGGCCGATACGCTGTGATTTCTGGCGTGTCGAAAAGCTGCCAAACGAGGAGATTTTTACAGTATCTGCACGGACCAGGGCATCGGCAATTTCATCCAAAACTGCATCCACCAATTCGGAGGATTCCACCCGCGACAGGCCCAGCTCGTTATAAAGAGTCTCAGCGATATCTGCGCGTGTAATTGTTTTGGGTGTCATGCTTATTTTTCCTTATATATCTTATTTAGTGAAAACGGACGTGTGCGTCAAATGGTTTAACGCATTTTTTCAAGGGCTTGGGGATAAATTCTAAGATGGTAATTACGCGCGAAGCAGGGCTGCGCCCCAGGTCAGGCCGCCGCCCAATGCCTCAAGCAGTACCAATTGGCCCGGCTTAATCCGCCCGTCGCGATAGGCCACATCAAGGGCCAGCGGGATGGACGCGGCGGACGTATTGCCGTGACGGTCAACGGTCACAACGACTTTATCCATAGGCAGGCCCAGTTTGGTCGCCGTTGCTTCAATAATCCGCAAATTCGCCTGGTGGGGAACCAGCCAGTCGATGGCCTGTGCGCTCACACCAGACTGGCTCAGGATTTCAGTGACAACTTCGGCCATCAAGGTCACGGCCTGTTTGAAAACATCCTTCCCTTGCATCACGATCTTGCCGCTTTCGCCGTTCGTGCCCGGCCCACCGGTGGTGTACAAGATATCGCGATGTTTGCCATCGGCATGCAGGCAGCTGGCCAGAACGCCGCGATCGGTCATGTCGCCCGTGCCCCTATGGGCGGACAGCACCACTGCGCCTGCGCCATCGCCGAACAGAACGCAGGTGGTCCGATCGGACCAATCCAGCAAGTTCGACATGCGTTCCGCGCCGATAACCAAAACGTGTTTTGCCTGACCAAGGCGGATAAAGTTGTCGGCCAAAGCCAGGGCATACACAAAACCACTGCACACCGCCTGAACGTCAAAGGCGATACAGCCAGGGGCGCCCACGGCGTGTTGCACATGCGCGGCCGTGGCCGGGAATGTTGTGTCAGGGGTTGTGGTTGCCACGATAATTGCGCCAATGTCTTCCCCGCGTAAATCGGCGGCAGCCATAGCTTTTTGTGCGGCGTGAATGGCCATTTGGGCCGTTGTTTCGTCTTTGGCAAAATGGCGGGTACGGATCCCGCTGCGCTGCGCGATCCATTCATCCGACGTATCGACAATTTTGGCCAGATCGTCATTGGTAACGGGGGCGGCGGGAAGGTAGGACCCAGTGCCAGTGATAACGGCGCGAATATGGGTGCTCATGCTCTTATTCCGCCGTTGCAGCCATTTGAGCGGCGACGAAACTTTCCTGGGTCATGACATTGGCAATCGCCGCGCCTACGCGTTTATTATAGCCATGGCTGGCCATGTCTGCGGCCACTATAATGGCGCTGGAAAACCCAACTGCATCCGTGCTGCCGTGGCTTTTGACACAAATACCGTTCAGGCCAAGCATCAGGCCGCCATTATACAAACGCGGGTCAATGCGGTCCTTCATCTTTTTCAAGGCGCGGGCAGCGAACAGCGCGCCAAACATGGCCAAAGGCGATGATTTGAACGCGTCCTTCATATAGGACTGCGCCATCTTGCCGATGCCTTCTGCGGTTTTCAGTGCCACGTTACCGGTAAAGCCGTCGGTCACCACCACATCCACAGTGCCCAGGGCAATATCGTTCCCCTCAATAAAGCCATGGAAACGGCCAGGGAATTTAATCTGGCTCATGATACTTGCTGCGGCACGCACTTCCTCATGCCCCTTCATTTCTTCGGACCCGACATTCAGAATGCCGACACTTGGGCGATCCAGGCCAAAAATCTCACGCGCGAAAACCGTTCCCAGAATCGCGAATTGCACCAGCATTTCAGCGTCGCAAGCCAGGTTTGCACCCAGGTCCAGCATGATAACGCGGCTTCCTTTCTGGGTTGGCATCTGGCTGGCAATAGCGGGGCGATGAATCCCCGGTATGCATTTCAAGACCATTTTGGCTGTCGCCATTAAGGCGCCGGTATTCCCGGACGACACAATGGCCGCGGCGCGGTTGTCGGCAACGCAGTCAATCGCCATGCGCATGGACGAGTGGCGGCCATTGCGCAACGCCTGGGCGATTTTATCTTCGCCGCTGATAACCTGTGTTGTGTGGATGATGTCGCTGACGCGGGCCAGGTCAGGATGATTCTGCAAGGCGGGTTGAATGACTGATTCGTCACCAACCAACAAGAACCGGAGGCTGGGGCGCGCTGCAAGCGCCAGGGCCGCGCCGGGGATAACGGCATTGGGGCCTAAATCGCCACCCATGACATCAAGGGCAATGGTTATTGGTGAGTGTGTCATGCCGTGTGGCGCCCCTGAAACATGAGAAAACGGGCGTCAGCTGTAAGCCACGCCCGCCGCATAATTTGGCAGTGATTGATTAGTCACGCGTCGCAAGGACTTGGCGACCGCGATACATGCCGGTTTTCAGGTCAACATGGTGCGGGCGCACAGCTTCGCCAGTTTTGGCGTCTTCGATCCAGTTGAAAGTCGTCAGACTATCATGGGAGCGACGCATACCGCGGCGTGATTTTGATGTTTTCTTCTTTGGGACAGCCATAGCAGCACCTTATTCTTATAAAAGTCTATATTTATGTGTAGGGCACGTATAAACGCACCAAAATCGGAATGCAAGCTCTTTATTCGCTGCTGCCGTTTTTAGGACGAAGGGCGGCAAGGGCGGCGAACGGGCTTATCTCAGTCCCCGCGCTGATTGTCTCGGGCCGGTCATCATCCACTTCTGGCGCGTGCGGGTACGGATCGATGCTGAGTGACAGGTACTGCACGACCAACTCTCCGATATCGATCTTACCGTTTACAATCGACTCAGGATCGTCTTTTTCGTTCAATATCTCAATTTCCTGGCCTGATGCCTTGCGCTGCACATCTTGCTTGGCGCGGGCATAGGGGATGGCTTGTGCCGCATCGGCGAACCATGTTTCAAATTCATCGCGAATGTGCGTTTCAATCGGTTGCAGCGTGACAACGCAACTTTGGGTAATGGTTGCAGACAATGTGCCATTCACCTGAATCAGGTGTGATCCGATCATATTCACCAGGACAATTTCTGCTTTCAGATCATTCACTTCGGTCACGCCCAGGCGTCTTGCGACCGCGGAGCGCTCGCTGTCTGATGGGCTGATGGACAGGGGCAGGGGCGTGCTGCTGACCTTATCAACATCAATCGGAACCGACCATTCGACCGGATGTGATGGTGGGAGTGTCGTGTCTTTTACGCTGCTTTTGGCCATTGTGTCTCTCCGGGGGCAGAAAATGTGAAATCAGCCTGTTGCATCGTGGCAAAATCCAGGGCTGAAAGATGGGTGTAGGTGGTCAGAATCATATCGGACAGGGCCGTTAATTGCATGTCTGTAACCGGCGCAGTCGCAAAAATGTTCTTGTTCATGGCGATTTGCAGGTCTGCTGTATCATGCGTCCGCAAGGCATTCGCATAAGCCAGGCAACGGCCCTGGGCCGCCGCCATCATCTTTTTAACGTGTTTTGGCACGCCGAGGTCGCCGACGCCAATTTCCCGCAGTGAAATCTCCATATGTTTGAAAATCACATCGAAATATTTTTGCGCCAGAGCGTCAGAATCGGGAGTATCGCAATCCTTTAACCGGGTGAAAACCGGCGCGGCATGAACCAGCAACGAATCAAAACGGCCATCAAACGTATCGGGGATGCCGTATTGCGCGTATAATGCAGGGCGTCGCGCCGCCGCAACCGTCAGTGCGTATAGGGATTGTGCCGCAGCCATTCGCTGTTGGCGATTTTGCCACCAATGCAACATACATCTTCCTTTCATTCTTCAGACAGGATATAGAGTCATTTCTATGCGTTTACCACTTTTTTTCACATCCTGCTGTTTAAGTGCCGTGTTGCTGGCCACCGGCTGTGCGCCCGTCGTCTCAACCCATGGCAATATGCTTGAGGATTACCAGGTCGCGACCGTCACCCCATTGGTTGATACCAAAGCGGATGTGGCGCAGAAACTGGGATCCCCGACCACGATTGCGCCGTTTGACGAAAACACCTGGTATTACATTGGCCAGCGAATGGAAAAACGCGCGGTTCTTGATCCGAAAGTTGCCAATGAAAAAGTCATTCGCGTGACATTTAATGCGGATGGCGTGGTTCAGGACGTCACCCCTATTGATAATAAGCGTGAGGCAGTGGACATTGTTGATCGCCAGACTCAGACCGGCGGTAACGAAGTGACGGTTATGCAGCAGCTGCTGGGCAACCTTGGTAAATTCAATAAAGGCAGCAATGCCGGCAGCGGCGCACCTGGTCTTTAATCCGGGGTCTTTGAAATCAGCGTAATTTAAGCTTGGTTAAATCATGCACGATTTGTGGCTTGCTATCGATCATCGCCACACAAAACCGCATATCTTCGGACGCTAGCGTTAATATATCCGCAATAAAGCGGTTTTGCGCATTTGCACCTCCGGACTGGTATGTCAGTGAGTGTGGCAAGTTATTAAAGTTGAAATCAACGATAACTTTGCTTGCCGCACCTTGTTTCTTTTGATGCGCAATGACACCTTTCGGCCATGCCGACTGCCTTATGACCCGATGGGTGTTCTTGCGGTAGCCGTTTGCTTTATTTTTGTGGTCATTTACCATCTCAGCCATATAAACGGCTGCCCGTTTGGCGTTTGCATGCGCCGGACGTGCAACAAGAACAGCTTTGTCAAAATCTACCAATGCCTCCGCCTCTCTTTCCAAAGCTTGTTGGCGTGACCTGGATTTATCAGATCCTGATTGATGAGGGGTCAGCAATCCATGCAGCGACTCTTTGGCGCGACCTGTAAGGGCTGATGGCGCTAAGGGTCTTGTTTCATGCGTGCCAGCAAAAACCGTTCCAAGTAGAACGGCAGTGTCATCGTCATCCATGAACGTCTCGGGATGCACCACCAGACGTCCTAAACGTCTGCGATCAAATTCTGCCACAAGGCTGAAGGCGGCGTCAAAGATGTGAACAGGAGCGATACGAGCATTCATACGTTACGTATAATTTCATGTCCGCCTGTATGCAATTACTTTTTCGTACCGCGTGCGAAAATACCCACGACTTCCGTATGCGCGCTGTAGGTGAATTGATCGATCAATTGCGCATTGGCGAATGTGTATCCACCCTGAATTAACGCTGCGGCGTCGCGGGCAAACGTGGCAGGGTTGCACGACACATAAATGATCAGGCCGACGGTTGATTTGGCCAGGTTTGCGCATTGATCCAGGGCACCGGCACGGGCGGGGTCCATCAACACGATGTCGAATGCGGATAATTCTTTTGCGCTCATGGGCTGGCGGAATAAATCGCGTCTGTCCACATGCAGGCGGGGAATAGATTTACTTGCACCCTGCAATGCGGCGATCACGCCATGATCGCTATCATACGCCTGAACATATGGCACACTTAATAATGCGGGCGTTAAGGTTCCACAGCCGCAGAACAAATCCAGGGCCTTGCTGGCAGTGGCGGCATGTGTCGCAACCGCCTGGGCAATCGCCTGGCGTAATGCGATTTCACCTGCTTGAGAGGGCTGCAAAAACGCGCCCACAGGCAGGGCGATCGTCAGCCCTTCGAATTGAACCAAAGGCACGCGGGGAGCCAGCAGTATTTCCGGTGCATCGCGATCCCGCGCGCGCCAGGCGATCCGGGCCAGATCAGGCATAGCCTGCGCCAGGTCCATTACCGCATGATGAACATCCATATCCGGGCGACCCTTCGGCCCCACCGGGCCGGTGACCAGAACGTCAAAGCCGTTTTCGACCATTTGCACCTGAATATCCGCTGCTTTTTGAAACGGCAAAAGGGCGGCTAGATGTGGTTTAGCGGCCAATATAAAGCGCAGCAGGTCTGGATGCATGATAACGCAGGTCGCGATATCAATCACCGCCGTGTCGCGGCGGGCGTGAAAGCCCAGGGAAAAATTGGTCTTGCTGGTCCGGAATGCGGCCAGGGTTACGCGCCGGCGTGTGTGATCGGGCACGAATACGGGATTGTGCCAGGATGTCGGTTCCGGGATTTCGCGCGTGATGGTTGTGCGGGCTGTTGCCTGCTTCCAATCCTGATACAGTGCGGCAGTCATGTGTTGCGCGACACAGCCGCCACACGCCCCAAAATGGGGGCAGGGAGGGACAGCGCGATCGGCGTTGAAAACCGTCACTTTTCCTGGGCCGTTTGGTTTGGCAAAGGTGACAGTTTCGCCTGGCAGGGCATTGGGTACAAAGACCTTGGCGTCATTTATCCGCACAACGCCATCGCCAGTGGCACCCAGGGATTCGACATGTGCGGTCAGCGGTGTGTTTTCCATTATTCTGTGGCCTTTTTCTGAACATACGTGCCGGGGGCGGGGGCCAACGATACGGGCGTGATCCTTGCGGTGACTTGTGTTGAATTGATCTGACGCAGCCAGGCGCGCCAATGCGGCCACCATGATCCCTGAATGGGCGTCATGTTTTCCAATGTGTCGTTACCGGCATGCGGCGTGGTGCTTAAATCCCAGTAATGATATTTCTGCGCCATGGGTGGGTTGACCACGCCGGCCACGTGACCCGATCCTGACAGGACAAAATGAACATCTGCGCTTAATAACTTCGCGCCTTCATAGGTCGCGAGCCACGGGGCGATATGATCCTCTTTTGCCGACAGGAAATAGGACGGGGTGCGAATGCGCCGCACATCGATCGGGGTGCCGGACACGTTCAATGCATCTGGCTTTGCTAGTTGATTGTCCAGGTACATGTTGCGCAGGTAATAGCTGTGCATCGCGGCGGGCATATTGGTGGAGTCGTCGTTCCAGTACAGAAGATCGAACGGGAACGGTTCACGCCCCATCAGGTAATTATTGACCACGAAGGACCAGATCAGGTCATTGGCGCGCAACAGGCTGAACGTATTTTGTAACGTCCCGGCATCCAAAACGCCCTTTTCCGCCATGACGCGTTCCAGCATCTCAATCTGCTCTTTATCCGTGAACAGGCGCAATTCACCCGCGTGGCGGAAATCAATCAAGGTGGTCAGGAAAGTTGCGGATGCGAATTGGTCGGCCTGATGCGTCCGTTCCGCATAGGCCAAAGTGGTGGCCAGCAGTGTGCCGCCGATACAATACCCAACGACATGCATCTGTTTCACATTTCCTGTGGCACGGATCTGTGCGGCGGCCTGTAACAGGCCTTCCTGCACGTAATCATCAAAAGATTTGCGGGCCAGCTTGGCAGTCGGATTTACCCAGCTCATGACATAGACTGTCAGGCCCTGATCCACCGCCCATTTGATAAAGGAATTATCGGGGCGCATGTCCAGGATGTAATATTTGTTAATCCATGGCGGCACGATCAGGACGGGCAGAGCATCCACCTGCGGCGTGGTTGGCGTATATTGGATCAATTCAAACAGATCGTTGCGGAAGATGACATCACCCGGCGTCATTGCCAGGTTGTGACCGATTTTAAAGGCGTTGTAATCCGTCTTGGCGATTTTCAAGGTGCCGTTGCCGCGCTTGACATCCTCGACCATGTTCTCCATGCCGTGCAGCAGGTTCTGGCCGCCGGTTTCAAGGGTAAGGCGCAGGACTTCGGGATTTGTCAGGGCAAAATTGCTGGGCGATAATGCATCGATCCATTGCTTTAACGCGAAATCCAGCCGTTGACGGTCATCACCATTGATATTCTGGGTTTCTGAGACCATTGCGTGCAGTGTGCGTCCGGTCAGCAGGTAAAGCTGTTTCAACGTATCAAATGCGGCATTGTCGGTCCAGGCCGGATCGCGGAACCGTCGGTCGCTTTTGTCCGGCGTAATAACGGGGGCATCCGGGGTGTCCTGGCCCATGAATTTGACGATATTCTGTTGCGTGATGTCGATACAGGCCTGGAAATAATCCACCTGCCACTGGTTCAGCTTGTCCGGTTGCTTTGCCCAGTAATACCAGGTATCCAGCATCGCCTGACGCACATTCATGGGGTCAAAGGCGTTTTTGGTCGGGCTTTCCTGCTTCAACCGGGCTAATGCGGCTTGCACCGCGGGGATCGCATGTTCCGCCAGTTCCGCCCATTTCCGGCCAAACGCCACCGGATCAATTGGCGCGCTGGGCGGATTTTGTTTCTTGGAAGACGGGTCGGACATGGGCCGGACTATAACCAGATTGCACTTTTGTCACAAGAAGCTTAATCTTATACGTATGAAACAGATGATTGCTCTTAGTGTCCTTGCCCTGACCCTGACTGCCTGCCATTGTCAGGATACGGGACGTGTAACCCGCGATATGTACGGGTATCGTACCTATTCCACACCTGCATTGAATGCCAAGATGGATGCGATTCAGCAAAGCCAGCGTGCTGGACCTGCACCCGCCAAACCAGGCGTTACAATCTATCCGCTGCGTTAAATGGTGCTGGGGCGATGTGCCTCAAGCGTTTTTAGGTGCCTTTGTTTCGCTGCCAGAAGCTTCTGCCGCATGTGCTCGCCCAGTTTTATGTCACTGAGCTCTTGAGCTGCCTCTCGCGTTGATTTCAACAGTTTAAAGCCGGCATAGCCAGCGATACAGGCAAAAGCAAGTGACAGGCCGATGCCTGCAAAAACATTGTCTTTTGCATCAGGCAGGGGCATATCCGCTGCTTTTTGTTGCAAGGACGTAACGCATTCTTGATAGGCAGTTGTATAGGTCGTTCCATTAAACGTGTATTGTACGTTTGGATCGTTGCGTGTTGTTGCAATCGCTACATCAAGTGCCGTTCTTTCAATCTTTCCAAGTTGTGCATGGCAGGTTGCAGGCGCTTGCTGGCGCGCTTCTGTCTGCAATGTCGCATGAAGCTGTGCTTGACGTGTCGCTACATTTTCATCCGTATTGCGATAGATAAAATAAGTAGCCATCCCTCCAAATGCGGCAATGCCTATAACAGGCACCATCTCCAATTTCTTCAGTTCTGCCAGTTTTTGTGTGGTCGTTTCGATACTACCTTGTAAATCTACGGCCGCGTGACCATCCAAATAATTGATTTGTTCTTGGTATAAGTCTCTCTTGCCTCTATGAACAAGGGCGGCTGCTTTTTCAAGAGTTATGTGTGGTTTGAAGGGAAGGATTAGGCGCTGGATATCTTTGCCGCGTTGAATATGACCTGTGACAGAGTAAGAGAGTGGGTGGCCTTCTACTTCGGAACGGAGCTCTACACTTCCGCATGTCACACGGAATCTGTGTTGTAGCAATGTTCTCGCCCAATATTCTCGATCGGATTTATCAGAGTGTTCTAATGTATGTGCCATTTTATGCTTCCGATTGGTTCGTGGCGTGTTGAATCTGTAAGGCTGATCCTGCGTATGTTAAGAATTTAAGCTGCATTTAGTGCCTGCAATTGATCTTTTTTATAAAGCAGCAGGTTTTGACGTACTTCATCGGCCACCCTTAAAGCCGTGCGCTCTTGACCTGCTTCTTTGACATGTTTTTCCATGGCGCGGCACCAATAAGCACCCAATAAGCCAACAGCCAATAAAGCGCCGGTGCCCACATATGCTATTGAAGTGTCCGGGACATCAGCGGGCGGGGCATTGTTCACCGTGGCCTGTACGCAAGTCAGGTGTTTCTGGTTATAAGCCTCACCATTAAAAACAAAGCTGGCAGGTTGGCCGCTGGTTGTTTTTGCAATCGCCTTTTCTAACGTTTTATCAATCTCAGCCTGCGCTTGCGCATGGCACGTTTGCGTGGCGTGTAAATACAGTTCGGATTGTGCCTCGGCTTTTGCAGCGTCTTGTTTCTCGGCTAATCTTTCGCCGGTATTTTCGCGGAAACACAAAGCACCAAATCCGAACGCTGTGGCCGTAAAAAGGTAACAGCCAGCGCGTGGATATTTTAAAGTTTCAATTGTTTCGTTTCGTTCTTGTATGCCACGATGAATGCAATCAGCTGCCTCGTCTTTAAGATATTCTATCTGGCCACGGCAAAGATCATTGTATGCGCGCAGTAGAGCACTTTCCTTGTCAAATTGAGGTAAGTTTCCTGAAGTGTCTTTAGCTTGTTTATCCATAAACTGGTTGATTTCATCTTCTGAAGTCATTTTTGTATGAGCGCCAGTATTATTACTCGTGGCAATGTAAACCCAATGCGGCTGTGACAACAGGCGCTGTTCCCACTCTTGATACAAATGGGGATTTTCATGTGCTACGGCTGATATGATGTTTGGGCTCCTAATTCTTTGTGTTACGGATAATAAGATCTGTTTCCATAAAGTCAATGCTTTTTTGACGACACGTAATGATTGGTCCCACTTCTTCCTTGTAATACGTTTCCTTTTTCCGGCATGGTGAATGCAGATGATTCCGCTATGACCTTTCCTGTTTTTGACCACTCTTTGCTGAAAAACCGCTGGGCCATTGCGCCGGCGGATAATGACGTCATTGCCCGCATGGTGCGGGTGCATGGGGTGCCGGAAGTGGTTGCGCATATGCTGGCCGCACGATCAATTGCCGCCGATGGCGCGCTGTCTTTCCTGAATCCCCGCCTGGCGACTGATTTACCAAATCCATCTGCCTTGCGTGATATGGACGCAATGGCTGGATATGTGGCCGATGCGATCATTGCGGGCCGTCACATCGGTATTTTTGCTGACTTTGATGTCGATGGCGCGACATCTGCGGCGATCCTGACACGTTTTCTGCGCCAGTTGGGCGCACCCGAACCCGCCCTGTATATTCCGGATCGTCAGGCAGAGGGATACGGCCCGAACATCAATGCCATGATGACTTTGAAGGGGCAGGGGGCGACGCTTGTCCTGATGGCGGATTGCGGAACAACGGCGTTTGACGTGCTGGCTCAGGCCAAACAGGCCGGGATCGATGTCGTGATTTTCGATCATCATGAAGCAGAGGCAACGTTGCCCGATGCGGCCTTTGTCATCAATCCCAAACGCCAGGATGACAGCAGCAACCTGCGGATGCTGGCGGCCTGTGGCGTCTGTTTTATGGCCTGTATTGCGATCAACCGCGCGTTGCGGCAACGGGAGTATTTTGTCAATGGCCGCGCCGAACCAGTGTTAAAAGACATGTTGGACCTGGTCGCACTGGGGACCGTTTGCGACATGGTGCCGATGACTGGCCCGAACCGTTTGTTGACCAAGGCCGGATTTATTCAGATGGCGCAGTGGAAAAATATCGGCCTGAAGGCCCTGTGCGACGTTGCGGGGCAAAAAGCGACACCAAGCCCGGAACTGGCTGGCTTTACCCTCGGCCCTCGTATCAATGCAGGCAGTCGCGTGCATCAGTCGGATCTGGGCGCGCGCCTGCTGGCCTGTGACGACCCGGAAGAAGCCACACGGATCGCCTGGGTGTTAGAGGATTGTAACGACCGCCGCCGGTCTTTGCAGGCAGAAATGCTGGCCTCCGCCGTCCGCAAGGTCGCCGATAACGGCCTGGACACGCACAATCTGATTTTCGTATCGGACCCTGATTGGCATGTCGGCCTGAACGGCCTTGTGGCCGGCCAATTGAAAGAGAAGTTTGGCAAGCCCGCCTGCGTCGCGACCTTTCTGCCAGGAATGAACAGCGAGATGGAAGGCCGTGGATCGGGACGGTCTGTGGCGGGCGTTAACATGGCCTCCGCCCTGATTGCGGCGCGTCACGCCGGACACCTGGTAAAAGGGGGCGGCCATGCGATGGCGGGTGGTTTCACTTTTGCACCGGACTCGGAAACAGCGCTGCGCAGCTTTTTATCCGAACACGCGGCCCAGCAAGTGGCCGGCGGCGCGGTGGCGATCGGCAACGAAGAAATCGCCGATGGGATCGTGACCTTAAAGGCGGTTCAGGTGGCGGCTGTGAAGTTGCTGGAAGATGCCGTGGGCCCCTTCGGCGTCGATCATCCCGAACCGCAATTCATTATTCAAAGCGTCCGTATTCGTAATGCGGGTGTGGTGGGCAAAGATCACGTTCGCTGTTTCTTAAGTGATTGGCAGGGTGGATCGTCGTTCAAGGGCATTGCCTGGCGTGCGCTTAGCAGCCCATTGGGTCAGGCGATGATGGCGGCCAGCCCGGATGATTTATATCATGTCCTGGCTGAATTCCGCATCAATCACTGGCAAGGTGTTGATAAGGTGGATGTGGTGATTAAGGATATGATCAAGGCCGTTAATGCGACGGGTCAGGCGCATTATCCAGTATCCGCCACAAATACAGGCTAAGATATCCGCGATACGGCGCAAATGGTGCGGCGAAATCCACCATGTGCGTGACCGTTGGCTTTGGCGTGTCGGTCATGATTCCCACCGCGCGCAGCAATCCACCATCACCCAGCGCCCATACATCAGGGTCACGGAAGTAAAACAACGACATCATGTCACAGGTCCATTGGCCGATACCCCATATCTGGCACAGCATCTTTGCGCGCTCTGACGCGCTCATCTCCGCTAAGTGTGCGTCGCTTAAGGCGTGTTCGCGGAAAAAGGCCTGAACGGCGCTGGCCGCCTTAATCTTGCTGTAAGACAAGCCGCAGGCGCGTAAAATCTCGGTATTGTCCGGCACGAAATAATCGGCGAAGGGCGTCGTTCCGGCCGCTGCTTGAACACGCCCCCAGATTGTGGATGCGGCCTTGACCGACAATTGCTGGCCCGTAATCGCGCGGGTCAGGTAATCGGCTGCACTGGGCATTGTCGAAGGGGGGATATCAATGCAGCGTGCCTGCAAAATATTCGCCAGAGGGTGATAGGCGCTGGCCTGGCGCAGGATGTGGTCGCGGATCGTTTCGGGGTGCATGCGCTGACTATAAAACCACGTGTGTGTGAAAGCAAGATTTAGACACGTACACCCAGGTATAATGGTCTGAAAGCAATTCTTGACCTGCCCCATAAAATTCTATACCAATCAACGCCATGATAGATATACAGACGGAAACAGAAGCCGTCACTTTTGAATCCTTAGGTCTTTCCGAACCCGTCTTAAAGGCGATTGCCGAGACAGGGTACACCCAGGCTACTCCCATTCAAGCAAAAGCGATACCGATCGTTTTACGCTCGCAGGATGTGGTTGGCATTGCCCAAACAGGGACCGGAAAAACCGCCAGCTTTACACTGCCGATGATTGAAATTCTGGCGGGTGGCCGGGCGCGCGTCCGCATGCCACGCTCGCTGGTGTTAGAACCGACCCGCGAATTAGCGGCGCAGGTTGCTGAAAATTTCGATAAGTATGGCAAGCATGTAACGCTGTCCAAAGCGTTGCTTGTCGGCGGTGAATCGATGGCGGATCAATTGAAAATTCTGGAACGCGGGGTGGATGTTCTTATCGCAACACCTGGCCGTTTGCTGGACTTGTTTGAACGCGGAAAAATTCTGCTGTCGGATATTAAAATCCTGGTGATCGACGAAGCGGACCGGATGCTGGATATGGGTTTCATCCCGGATATTGAACGTATTATCAGCCTTATTCCCACGACGCGCCAGACCTTGTTATTCTCGGCCACCATGGCACCTGAAATTCGCAAATTGTCGGATAAATTCCTGCAACACCCTCGCGAAATATCAGTCAGCGCGGCTGCATCCACGGCCATTACCGTTGATCAGAAAATGGTCAAGACGACGACACGAAACAAAAACGCGTTGTTACAGGCTTTGATTAAGCAGGAAAATGTCAAAAGCGCATTCATCTTTTGTAATCGCAAGCGCGATGTGGCCACACTGGCTAAATTTCTGAAAGACAAAGGTTTTTCTGCTGGTGGATTACATGGGGATATGGTTCAGGCAAAGCGAAATGAGATGCTTGCTGATTTCAAAAACGGCACTGTATCACTGTTGGTCTGTTCTGATGTCGCGGCGCGCGGACTGGACGTTCAAGACGTCAGTCATGTCTTCAATTACGACGTGCCCATACACGCCGATGACTATGTTCACCGTATTGGCCGGACAGGCCGTGCAGGTAAAAGCGGCGCCACCTGGATGTTTGTAACCGATACCGACGATAAATTCCTGGCCGCTATTGTTGCGCGCATTCAGCGGGAAATTCCATGCGTGACCGTTTCGGGGGCAGGATCCTCATCCACAGATGCCCCATCAGCTGGTAAAAGTGAGCGATCTGCACCCCGCACATCATCATCATCTTCCTCTTCAAAACGTCCTGAGCGTCCGTCTTCAGACCGTCCTTCGCGTTCGCCTGAACCCACTGTGGTTGAGTCACGTGAGCGCCGCCCGGCCCAAACGGATCGCCGTCCGTTACAGGCGATGGAAAAGCGCGATGTGACTCGGCCGCGGTATCGTGATGATGTGCCGGACAGTGATGTGGTTGGATTCGGCACCGACCTTCCCGGCTTTATGCGGAAATAGGCTTGCCACATCGGGGTTTTTACCGGATGATGAGGAAGTTTCTATGATACCCCCGCCTGATGATGCCTAAAACTTTTTCCCACACGCGTTTTCTTTGCCTGTCCGTCATGGTCAGTTGCCTGTGTGCGTCTGCGGCGTGGGCTATGCCTGGTAACGGAAATAATGCTGACCCAGCCGTTAATTTTACAGCCGATCATCTGACATATGACGATGCCAGCCAGCAAGTCGTTGCTGCTGGGAATGTCAGTTTTGAACAGGCCGGCAAAATCGTGACGGCCCAGCGCGTCACTTACAACCTGGTCCAGGATGTGGTTCTGGCCGAAGGTGATGTGGTCCTGACCGAAACTAATGGCGATGTTCATTTTGCCGAGAAGGTCGAATTCACGGATGATTTGAAGGACGGATTTGTGGCCACGCTGCGATCCACGCTGGCCGACGGGTCGCGCTTTTCCGCCAAATCGGGGCAGCGCGAAGGCGGAACGAAAATTGTGATGCAGGAAGCCAGTTATACGCCGTGTGAGCCGTGTAAGCTGGATCCATCTAAGCCACCTTTATGGCAGTTAAAAGCGGATAAAGTCACGCATGACAATGCAGACAAATCTATCAGCTATGAAAACGCGACATTTGAACTGGGCGGGGTGCCGGTTCTTTACACGCCTTATTTCTCTCACCCCGATGGACAGGAAAAACAGAAAAGCGGCTTCTTAACCCCGTCTTTTGCATTAAGCAGTGATTTGGGATTTTCCGTGGAAAACCATTATTACATCGCCATATCCCCGACTGCGGATGCGACCGTGGGTGCGCGCGTGTTTACTGAAGAAACCCCGTTGGGCACGCTTGACCTGCGGAAGCGGTTCGATAATGCAATGGTTCAGGCGCAAACCAGTTTTACCCACTCTGAACGTCCCGCACGCAGTGATGGAGAGGTCATAACAAAAGGCAGCCAGGCGCGTGGTCATATCTTTGCAGACGGTGTCTGGAATATCGACGACAAATGGCGGGCTGGTTTCGATATGGAGTTAGCCTCTGACGATCAATATCTGCGCCAATACGATATTTCGTCAGAACGGGTTCTGGAGAACGAGATATACGCCGAACGCTTTTCAGGCCGTGATTACACGGCCGTGCGCGCCCTTGCGTTCCAGGATATTCGCGTGAATGCGGATCAGATTGACCAGCCTAACATTGTTCCTGAATTTGAAATGTCCTTTATCGGTGAACCGAACGATACATTGGGCGGACGGTGGAACAGCAACACGTCATTCTTAGGCCTTTATCGTTCAGGCGAAGCAGCCCAGGATGTGTTCCGCCTTAGCCAGGAATTGGGATGGGAAGGGCAGCATATTAGCGATTTTGGCCTGGTCAATACGTTGACTGCATCCGTTCGCGGCGATGGTTACATCGTGGATGACGAAGGTTTGCCCGCAGACGAAGAAACAACGGACATGGTTGGTCGCGCCTATGCCAGCACGACGTTGGAAAGCCGGATGCCATTTGAAAAGACGATGGAAACCGGCGCGTTACGTATTGAGCCGATGGCCTCTTTAACGCTGTCGCCCGACTTGGACGACGAAGATATCCCGAATGAAGACAGCCAGGACGCGCAAATCGATATCAGCAATTTGTTTGAACCCAATCGTTTTCCCGGCCTGGACCGGATTGAGGATTCCACCCACGCCACATATGGTGTCCGTACCGGTTATTATGACGCGAATGGCAGCCTGGGCGAAGTGTTTCTGGGGCAAAGCTATCGCTTTGATGACAATCCGCTGTTCCCGCCAGGATCGGGCCTGGAAGATCGAAAATCAGATCTGGTGGGTCAGATTTCCGGCCGTTATATGGATGACGTGATGATGTTCTATAAATTCCAGGCTGATGCCGGCAGTGGTCAGGTCAAGCGTCATGAATTTGATGCCACGATTAACACTGATCCTGTCATTTTGAACACAACATATTTATACGCGCGTGCTTTGGGTGGCACAGAACTGACCGACAGTCGCGAACAGGTCAGCTCGCTTGCCAGTTTCAAATTGGCCGAAGACTGGCGGATGCGCGTCGGCGGTATTTATGATTTTGGCGAAGACGAGGGCCTGCGGAAAGCCTTAATGGGATTGGATTACCTGGGCCAATGTTTAACCTTGTCCCTGACCGGCGAACGCACACTGACCGTGCCTGAAACCGGCGAAAGTGACACGGAATTCTTCCTGCGCGTCGGCCTTAAGAACCTGGGCGAATTCGGCTCGGAATCAACTATCAGTATGTACGATACACGCGAAGACTGATTACCCTGCATCTTGCGCCTGGGATGAAGACAGGCTATGACTATCCGCCATGCAATATGCCTATGACCCCAGTGGACGATATCAAGAACGCGCCCGTCGCCAGACGGTGCAGATGTTTGCGATGTTGGCCGGTATCGTGATCCTGTTCATGCTGGGCCTGTGGGTTGGTCGGCAATATGCGGCGGCACAGTTGAAATCATATGCCAAGCAAACCCAGGCACAGCAGACGCAGGTGCAGGAGATGCAGGAAGACCTGACGGCCCTGCGGGCCGAAGCACAGGCCGCACAAATGCGGTATGAGCAGCTGAATATTCAAATGAGCAGCGTCTATCCGGCCGATGGACCTTTGCGTGACCTGGTTGATTTAACACGCAAGCAATTGGAGGCTGGCCTGGCGCCTGAACGCCTGGCTTTGGTGATCCGTTCCGCCAGACCGCCGCGCAATTGTGTTGATCCGGTGACAAAACGCTTTGTTGTGATGACCCCGGCGTATAAAGGACCGGATGCACAGGTTGCGATTGCTGAATCGGGCCTGCGCGTTACCGGACGCGGCATGTCGGCCATCAATGCCGCCGGCCAGCCAGAGGCCTGGTTTGATACGGCGAAGCCCGTGACACTGGTGTTTCAGACCGTCGATGGTCGCAAGGAAACCAAGCAAGGCGTTTTGCCCCTGCAACACGTTATCGTGTCAGGGGACCGCGAATACCGCTTTACCGTTGCGGCCGGCGATAAATCGTTCGGACGCATTACGTTCGATTCCTGCGAATATCCCTAAATCTTACGAATGACTTTTGAGGGGCGCAGAAGATTACTTCTTCTGCCAGCCGCTGCCTGTATCCACATATTGGCCCGTTGGCGTTTTGGCGATCAGTTTCGCCCCTGCCACGGCCTGATATTGGGACAAGGTGACACCCTGCGCCGCGGCTTGTTCACGATACAGGGACAAGCGTCCGTTATTTGTCTCACTGATCACGGCTTGGACCGATGCGGGGGCAGGCGGGTTGATCGCGCCGACCAGGCCGTCGGCTTTTTCGCCCACCACGCCCTGTTGCTTGGCATCAGCCAGCGTCATGGCATGGGCACTGCCCACAGGAATCAGGATCAGGGCGCACAGCATCAAAGCAATTGAACGAAGTGTCATAGGGTAATCTCCTTATTTCAGACCGAACAGGTCGGGGTTGGCGGCAATGGCTTTATCAACGTCCTTATCGACGCGGACGCGGACATCTTGCTGAATTTTGACATTCATATTGATTTCAATTGGCTTGTCCGGGGCTTCCAGCTTGACTGTCGGGTTGCAACCGGTCGCCAGCGCTATTGCGGCGATCACGGGTATCAGGGTAAGGCGTGATATCATTGTGTGGTATCCTTTTCATCAGTGATATTAGGGATCAAAGAGAGGGGGCGCAAGATGCTCTGGGCCACTGGCCACAAAGTGCCCTCAAAATTCAGGTTTAAATGGACGGGACGGGGGCTGTAATCCGGATTGCGGCCCTTTAAAGACAGGCCCAGTTTCATGTCGTCCGACAAATCGCCAGATGCGGTGACAACGATATCGTCAATGTTCAGCTGCTTCAGAATCTCGCGCACCGCCGCCAGACGTTCATCTTCACCGCCCAGAAATCCAGGATAGGTGGCAGGCGCATAGGCGATAAAGCCACCCTGGCCGCCCTTTAACTGGCCGCTGGTGATGCGCCAGCCGTCTTTGTTCGGGGATTGCGCCAGAACAAAGCGTCCGGATAAACGCCCATCGGCGCGTAATCCTTCCCAGCCCGTCAAGGTCGGCAGGGTCCGTAAAGATAGGTTGGCCACTGTCATCGTGGCCGTGTTCGGCTTTTTCCAATCCGCATTCAACCGGATATGCCCGACGTCATTTCTGGCGTTCAGGATATGGATATCGGCCAGGACCGGGCCAGCCATGTCAATAATGCTGTCGGCGCTGAAATCAAAGGAGGTATTAAGTGTGCCGGTCAATGTCACGTGCGGCTTGCCCGGCACATCCGTGAAGCGACCACGCATGTTGGTCAGCGGTGTTTGTCCTTGCGTCAGTGTCGCGATGGCAAAATCGCCCTGCCAGTTATTATCCGCAGTCGCATTGGCTTGCACCGTCAGGCCGGCGATAATCGTATCCTGATATTCCAGGCTGATGCTTTGCGCCGCGATATCGCCAACCCAGGCCTTGTGCGCGAAAGTGCCATTTGCCACAGCTGTTACCAACCCATATGGCGTCGTCACATTGGCCTTTACGTTCTTGCATATCACGGCGGGCCAGACGGGGGCCGGCATACCCGTATCCTTAAAGGCCAGTGGCAGGGCGTAATCGGATTGATCCAGTTTGATAACCCAGACACCGTTATCCTGTGACAACGTCATATTCAGGGTGGTGTCAGCGATCGTTATCTGTGCACGGGATAAATGCAAGGTGCCGACCACATGTCCCGGAGCGATTTCGACATCGCGCAATTGCAGCGTTTGGGTTTTGCGATCGAACGTCGCCCCGCCGATTTTCACATCATTGTGACCTGTAAAAATGCCAATAGCTTTGGCGATAATCAGCGGCACCGCCGTGTCGCGCATCAGGTATATGCCGCCAGCCGTAGCGGTGAGAAGAAGGAGGATCAGTAAAAGTAACCGCCGGATCAAATATCGATATCCTTGGCAAAGCTGGCATTCTCTTGAATAAAGTTAAAACGTGCTTCGGCGTTCTTGCCCATTAAACGATCGACCAGATCATCCAAGGCTGCGGTGGCTTGCGTCTCGGTAAGAGGTTCTTGTACCAGTTCCGCTTCGACGACAGCGGCCCATTCCAGAGTAACGCGGATCAGGGTACGCGATAGGGGGGACATGGTTGTGTCTTTAAGTTGTCTGGCAGGCATTTCGCCCAAGCCCTTGAAACGACTTATTTCTACTTTTGTTTTACCTTTGAACATTGTTTGCATCAAATGGTCTTTGTGCGCATCATCCCGGGCATAGGCATAGGTTGGCCCAACTGCCAAACGGTACAAGGGGGGCTGTGCCAAATAGAGATGCCCAGCGGCCACCAGCGGCCGCATTTGCGTGTAGAAAAAGGCGATCAGAAGTGACGAAATATGCGCGCCGTCAACATCAGCATCGGTCATAATCACAACGCGTTCGTAGCGTAAATTTTCCGCCTTGCAATCGCGCCCAACGCCGCAGCCAAGGGCGAGGATCAAATCCTGAATCTCTTGGTTATTGCGGATCTTGTCAGCCGACGCAGCGGCGACGTTCAGGATTTTACCGCGCAACGGCAGAACAGCCTGCGTTTCACGATCCCGTGCCTGTTTGGCGGACCCGCCAGCGGAATCGCCCTCAACCAAAAATACTTCTGTGCCCAAGGCGGTTGATCGCGCGCAATCAGCCAGTTTGCCTGGCAGGCGCAAGCGGCGCGTGGCTGTTTTACGCTGCATCGCCTTTTCATCGCGCATTCTTTCCCGTGCTTCGGCACGCTCAATCATGGTTTGCAGCAGCAAATTCGCATTATCAGGATGACCGGTCAGGAAGTGGTCGAACGCATCTTTCGTGGCGTTTTCCACCAGGCGCGTGGCTTCTGGCGAGGTCAGTCTTTCTTTCGTCTGGCCCTGAAACTGCGGCTGCGGAATAAACACCGATGCCATGCACGCCAGATGCGCCATGATATCGTCAGCCGTAATAATGGCCGCTTTCTTGTTATTCGTCAGGTCCGCATAGTGGCGCACGGATTTCAATAGGGCGTTACGCAATCCTGTTTCATGCGTGCCCCCCTGTGGTGTCGGGACCGTATTACAATAGGTGCGTATCCAGCCCTCAGGTTCCTGCAGCCAGGCGCAAGCCAAATCAATTTTGCCGTGTTTGCCGCTGAAGGTAATCACTTCGGAAAAAAGAGGGATCGGCAGGCGCGCGTCTTGCTCAACCTCCGTCTCAATAAAGTCCTGTAAGCCATTGTGAAACTTTATAACATCATGTTTTGGTACGGTTGGTGTTGCCTCATTTCCAGTGGCATCCTCCCAGGTCCAATCGACGGTCAGGCCGCGATGCAGATAGGCTTTGCTGCGTGCCATTTCATACAATGTCTTGGCGGAAAAAGTCAGGTCGTCGCCGAAAATCTGGGTGTCTGGATGAAAGCTGATCGCCGATCCCGTTTGGCCTTTTGTTCCCGGGCCTTTACGGATAGGTGCCAGTGGCAGGCCCCGGCTGTAAGATTGGGTGTACGTGTTGCCTTGACGATGTATCGTCACCTGCATGTCATCAGACAGCGCGTTCACGACAGACATACCCACGCCGTGCAGACCGCCCGATGTGGCATAGGCCTTATCATTGAACTTACCGCCCGAATGCAGTGTCGTCAGAATAACCTCTAACGCCGATTTATCAGGAAATTTCGGGTGGGGATCGACGGGAATGCCGCGACCATTATCACGTACGGTAACGCGGTTGCCCGCGTGCAGGGTGATGGATATGGTATCGGCATGGCCGGCCACGGCCTCATCCATCGCGTTATCCAGAATTTCCGCAGCCAGGTGGTGCAGGGCGCGCGCATCGGTCCCGCCGATATACATGCCAGGACGGCGACGAACGGGTTCCAGGCCCTCCAGCACTTCGATCGTGCTGGCATCATAAGCGTTGCTGTGGGCGGCCTTTGCCGCATTGGCTTGAAATAAATCGGACATTGGCGGGAAATATGCCCGGTTTTACCCACAAATGCCAAATAAAAACGCAATGGCCTGACGTTTATGGACAGATTTTCAATCTGCGTAATACATCTCATATTCAATGGGGTGAGGCATGGTTTCATAGGCCATGACCTCTTCCATCCGTATGGCGATATAGCTGTCGATGAAATCCTTGCTGAATACGTCACCTTCCAACAGGAATGCGTGATCGCGACGCAGGGCACTCAACGCATCCCGCAACGACCCGCATACGGTCGGAATCCGGCGCAATTCGCGGTCTGGCAGATCGTATAAATTCTTATCAATGGCCTCACCCGGATCAATTTTATTCCGAATACCGTCAAGACCCGCCATCAGCAAGGCGGAAAACGCCAGATACGGATTGGCCAGCGGGTCCGGAAAACGGACCTCAACCCGCCGCGCGGAACTTGATGTCGCATGGGGAATCCGGCAGGAAGCAGATCGGTTGCGCGAAGAATAAGCGAGCAGAACAGGTGCCTCATACCCCGGCACTAGGCGTTTGTAACTGTTTGTCGTCGGGTTTGTAATGGCGTTCAGGGCCTTGGCATGTTTGATAATCCCACCGATATAATACAGGCAGGTTTGGGACAGGCCCGCATATTCCTTACCGGCAAACAGCGGCTTGTCCTTATGCCACAGGGATTGGTGCACATGCATTCCCGACCCGTTATCACCAAAAATCGGCTTGGGCATAAAGGTCGCGGTTTTGCCATAGGCGCGGGCCACGTTCTTCACCACATGTTTGTATAGCTGCATATTGTCGGCGCAATCGACCAGGGTGGAATAACGGATGCCCAGCTCATGCTGGCATGGCGCAACTTCATGATGATGCTTCTCAACCGCGACGCCCAGCCCAGCCAGGATTGTCACCATTTCCGCGCGAATATCCACGGCCTGATCTAACGGCGCATCGGGGAAATACCCGCCCTTAACGCGTGGGCGGTGTGCCAGATTGCCCTGGGTCAGTGTTTTACCGGTATTGGCTGGACTTTCATCGCCATTCACGGAAAAGCTGACATCATGCATCCCGACGTTATATTTGACGTCGTCGAATAAAAAGAACTCAGCCTCAGGACCGAAATAGGCCGTATCAGCAATCTTGGTCCGTGTCAGGTAATCCTGCGCCGCCTTGGCGATACTGCGCGGATCACGGGCATACGGGGCATTGGTGACGGGGTCATGCACGTCGCAAAATACTTTTAAGGTGGCCTGGGCGGCAAACGGGTCAACAACCATTTTGTTCAGGTCAGGGCGCAGCAACATGTCGGATTCATTAATCGCCTTCCAGCCGGGCAGGGACGATCCATCAATATAAAAGCCTTCGGCCAGCGTATCGGCGGTGATTGTCGAGATATGTTGCTGTAACTGTTGCAACCTGCCGCGCAGGTCAGTGAAAATCAGGCTGACATAAACGATGTTATGCGCCTTGATCAGTTTATCGATTGCAGCGGGAAGGGATGTGGCCATGCGGGTTGCTCCTGTTGCTTTAGTATCGCCGAGAGCCGCCAGTTTGGGCAGGGCACAAAAACATTTCTGCACAGCTATTTTTAAGTCTGGACAAGCGACATAAGATACGGCATATATCGCTTCACATTCTCTTATGTGGCGGCTGTAGCTCAGTGGTAGAGCCCTCGGTTGTGGTCCGAGTTGTCGTGGGTTCGATCCCCATCAGTCGCCCCATCTTTCAAACGTAAATTTTAGTCGAACCCACTCAGGGTTTAGATAAGCCCAACAACCGCAAAGCGGGTTGGGCGGGGTTCGATCCCCATCAGTCGCCCCATCTTTCAAACGTAAATTTTAGTCGAACCC
>JAZKGA010000001.1:1026464-1241181 GCA_040386235.1 Pseudomonadota bacterium | reverse complement strand
ACCGCAAAGCGGGTTGGGCGGGGTTCGATCCCCATCAGTCGCCCCATCTTTCAAAAATATATCGTATCAGCGCGTATAATGGGTTGGGGACATACGTACTTTTCCCTTGGCGGGGCTGGATTTTTCAGTTACAAAACCTGCAACAAATCCCTATTGCATGCAGTGCGGGTGTGGCGGAATTGGTAGACGCACTGGTTTTAGGTACCAGCGGCTTTGCCGTGGGGGTTCGAGTCCCTCCACCCGCACCATGCAAGGGTTTTTGAACGGATACATATAAAAGGAAAAGATTGATGCAAGTTCTTAATCACAAAGAAAGCGGTCTGCAGCACACGCTGGAAATCAAAGTCACGGAAAAAGAGATCGATGCCATCATCGAATCCGAACTGGTCGAAGTTGGCAAAACTGTCAAAATCGCTGGTTTCCGCCCTGGTAAAGTGCCAATGCCGATCCTGCGTCAGAAATATGGCCGCATGATCCTAAGCGATGTGATCAATAAGGCCGTCAATCAGTTCTCGCAAAAAGCGATGGATGACAAGAAGCTGAAGCCAGCTGGCCAGCCTGAAATCAAGGTTGATAAGTTTGAAGAAGGCCAACCCTTGAATTACACATTGACGATTGATGTCATGCCGCAATTCGACCTGATTGACCTGAAAAAAATCAGCGTTGAGAAGCTGGTAGCCAAGGTTGAGAAGAAAACAATTGATGAGCGCCTGACCCGTATCCTGGAAGGCAACGCCGAACTGGAACTGGTCACCGAAGATCGCGCCACCAAAAAAGGCGACACGATCAGCGTTGATTTCCACGGTCAGACAAAAGAAGGCGAAACTGTCCCTGGCATGTCCGGCCACGATATGCAGATCAAGCTAGGCACAGGTCAGATGATCCCTGGTTTTGAAGATCAGTTGGTCGGCAAAAAAGCAGGCGCGCATTGCCACGTCGATGTGACATTCCCCAAAGATTACGGCGCGAAAGAACTGGCTGGTAAAGAAGCCATGTTCCATGTGGATATCAAGGCAGTGTATGAAGAGCGTGCAACGACGCTGGATTCAGTCGCCAAGAAATTCAACATGGCGGATGAAGCAGCGTTAAAAGACGCGGTGGAAAAAGATATCGCTGGTGAATACAGCGGCGTCACACGCATGAAGCTGAAACGTGCTTTATTGGACGTTTTTGATGATGCGTATGATTTCCCACTGCCGCCAAATATGGTGAAAAGTGAGCATCAATTCGTCGTATCTCAGGTTGAGCAAGAGCGTAAAGCCGAAGGCAAGCCGGTAACGGACGAAGAAAAAGCAGCCTTGCTTTCACTGGCTGAACGTCGCGTGCGTTTGGGCCTGGTCCTGGCCGAAGTCGGAAAGTCACAGAAAATCGAAGTGACTCAGGACGAACTGCACAAGGCTGTGGTGAATGAGGCGATGCGCTATCAAGGTCAAGAACGCCAGGTGTTCGAGTATTATCAGAAAAACCCTCAGGTTATCGAATCTCTGCGCGCTCCGATTTATGAAGATAAAGTCATCGACTATATCCTGTCGGAAGCCAAGGTAAGCGAAAAGGCGGTGTCGGTTGAAGAACTGACAGCAGAAGAAGATGAAGATCTTCTGGCCCTGGCCAAAGGTAAAAAGGCTGAGAAGAAGCCAGCGGCGAAAAAGAAATAAGGATTTGGAAAGGCCCCCACTGTGGGGCCTTTTTCTTGCGTACTTTTCGTGTGGGGGGACTTGCGGTGCAGGCAACGGCGCGATACGCTGATGCACTGATTTGAATCAATGATGACAAGAGAGTGATGATTATGAGCGAACGCGACCCGATGGATGTCTTTAACAACTACCTGGTTCCCACGGTAATCGAGCAGACCAACCGCGGTGAACGGGCGTATGACATTTACTCCCGCCTGCTGAAGGAACGCATCATCTTTTTAACTGGCGAAGTGAACGACCAGGTGTCGTCGCTGATCTGTGCCCAGCTGCTGTTCCTTGAATCGGAAAATCCGAACAAGGACATCTCGTTTTACATCAACTCACCCGGCGGTGTTGTGACTGCGGGTCTTGCGATGTACGACACAATGCAATACATCAAGCCGGACGTTGCAACCGTTTGTATCGGTCAGGCGTGTTCAGCCGGCTCACTGCTGTTGATGGCTGGCGCGCCTAAAAAGCGTTACGCTTTGCCGAATTCCCGCATCATGATCCATCAACCTTCAGGTGGTGCGCGCGGCCAGGCGACGGATATCGAAATCCAGGCGCGTGAAATCCTGAAACTGCGTACCTTGCTGAACGGCTTGTATGTCAAGCATTGCGATCAGAAGCTGAAAGTGATTGAAGAGGCCATGGAGCGCGACAATTTCATGTCGCCGGATGAGGCGCTGAAATTCGGCCTGATCGACCATGTCGTCTCCAGTCGGGATGAGATTCCAGTCGCAAAATAATTGCTGGGTCTTGATATCCGCAAATTGTTAACCATTTCACTTTATACCATGCGTCCTCATCTTGGATGACACGGGTGATGATCCCGTGTAAGATCACGTATGACTGAAGGAATAAAGATGTTCGGTGCTTTTAAAGATACGCCCAGTTTAGTTTGCCCTGTCTTGCCACTGCGCGATATTGTAGTGTTTCCGCATATGATTGTGCCATTATTCGTGGGGCGCGAGAAATCGGTGAACGCACTGGACCGGGTCATGGGTGGGGACAAGCGTATTCTGCTGGTTACCCAGACATCCCCGAACGTGGACGATCCTGCTGGCGATGACCTGTATAAGGTCGGAACAATTGGAACGATCCTGCAATTGTTGAAACTGCCTGACGGGACAGTAAAAGTTCTGGTTGAGGGGGGCGAGCGCGTTTCGGTTGAATCTTACTTGCCGGAAGACACGTTGTTAACCGCAGTGCTGGGCCCACTGGCTGACCCTGCTGACGTGACTGACGAATTGCATGTCCTGGCTAAGGCCGTGGTGGCACAGTTCGAAGAGTATATCAAACTGAACAAGAAGATTCCCCCGGAAGTTTTGGTATCAATTCACCAATTGAAAGACCCGTCGAAAACGGCGGATACCATTGCGGCGCATTTGACGCTGAAACTGGAAGAAAAACAAAAAATTCTTGAGCAGCCGGACACGGCAGAACGCCTGGAAGCCATCTATAATTATATGGAAGGTGAGATCGGGGTCCTGCAAGTTGAAAAACGCATCCGTGGCCGTGTGAAAAAGCAGATGGAGAAAACCCAGCGTGAGTACTATCTGAACGAACAGATGAAAGCGATCCAGAAAGAGCTGGGCGATACTGACGGCATTGATGAACTGACGGAACTGGATGACCGTATCACCAAGGCCCGCATGTCCAAAGAGGCACAGGAAAAAGCACGATCCGAGTTGAAAAAACTGCGCGGGATGCCGCCAATGTCGGCTGAGGCTACTGTGGTGCGCAATTACCTGGACTGGATGCTGTCCGTGCCGTGGAAGAAATTCAGCCGGGTGAAGAAGGATTTGCGCGAAGCAAAAGCCGTCCTGGACAAGGATCATTACGGCCTGGAAAAGGTCAAAGAACGCATTTTGGAATATCTTGCTGTTCAAACGCGGACGGATAAGGTGCGCGGGCCTATCTTGTGCCTGGTTGGCCCTCCTGGTGTTGGTAAAACCTCGCTTGGTCAATCGATTGCCAAAGCCACCAACCGCAATTTCGTGCGCATGTCGCTGGGCGGGGTGCGGGATGAAAGCGAGATTCGCGGCCATCGCCGGACGTATATCGGGTCGATGCCGGGTAAGATTGTCCAGGGCATGAAGAAGGCCAAGGTCAATAATCCGCTTTTCCTGTTGGATGAGATTGATAAGCTGGGCGCTGATTGGCGTGGTGACCCAAGTTCGGCGTTGCTTGAGGTGCTGGACCCTGAACAAAACGCGACATTCAACGATCATTATTTAGAGATCGATTACGACCTGTCGAATGTCATGTTTATCTGTACCGCGAATGCGATGAATATGCCGCAGGCGCTGATGGACCGGATGGAAGTCATCCGCCTGTCAGGGTACATGGAAGATGAAAAGCTGGAGATCGTGAAACGGCATTTGTTGAATAAACAAATGAAAGCCGCCGGGTTGAAGCGGGATGAGCTGAAAATCAGTGATGCCGCAATCCTGGACCTGATCCGTTATTACACGCGTGAGGCGGGCGTCCGTAACCTGGAACGTGAGATTGCGAATATCAGCCGCAAAGCGTTGAAAGAAATCCTGATGAAGAAGCGTGGCGGAATCTCGGTCACGCCCCGTAATCTTGAGAAATTTGCCGGTGTGCGTCGCTATCGCTATGGCGGGATGGATGCCCAGGATCGGGTAGGGGTCGTAAACGGCCTGGCCTACACTGAATCTGGCGGTGATTTGCTGTCGATTGAGGCGGTCACAGTCCCTGGTAAGGACGGTAAGGTCACGACAACGGGTAATTTGAAAGATGTGATGAAAGAGTCGATCACAGTTGCGGAGATGCTGGTGAAATCCCGCGCTGCGGCGTTCGGGATTGATTATGAGATTTTGAAAGAAACGCAGATTCACGTTCACGTCCCCGAAGGGGCCATTCCCAAAGATGGTCCATCCGCTGGCGCGGCGATGGTTACTGGCATTATCTCTAGCCTGACCGGGATTCCGGTTCGCCGCGACGTGGCGATGACGGGTGAGGTGAATTTGCGCGGTTACGTTACCGAAATCGGCGGATTGAAAGAGAAGCTGATGGGCGCATTGCGGGCAGGGATCACCACCGTTTTGATCCCGCAAGATAACGCCAAAGACCTGGCGGACATCCCTGCGAACATCAAAAAAGCGCTGACGATTCGTCCCGTGAATACGATTGAGGAAGTGCTGACTCTTGCTTTGACCACCCTGCCGACCCCGATTCTGACGGATTCTGTCAAGAAAAAGGTCGATTTACCCCCAGAAACAGCGGAAAATAAGGTGGAAGGCGTAATTCATCAT
This sequence comes from Pseudomonadota bacterium, assembly GCA_040386235.1. Lineage (GTDB taxonomy): Bacteria > Pseudomonadota > Alphaproteobacteria > Micavibrionales > Micavibrionaceae > JAZKGA01. The sequence goes on along the minus strand of JAZKGA010000001.1, from coordinate 1,236,227 downwards.
TGATCGCCCTTGAAAACAGGGGTATAAAATGAGTCGTACATTTCGTTGTAATACGTTGCACTGCAACAGATACAGAGGAATGTGCACGTGTCTTCATTCTATCCTGAGGCATGGGCCTTTGTGAAAAATGAAGCCGCGGTAACTCTAGACATAAGGGGATACCCAATGAACAAGTCTGACCTGATTGATGCTGTTGCTAAAAAAGCTGATGTTTCAAAAACAAAAGCACAAGCGTGCCTGGAAGCCATGACAGATGCGATTAAATCCGCTCTGAAAAAAGGCGACGAAGTACGTCTGGTAGGCTTTGGCACATTTGCAGTTGCACAGCGCGCTGCGACAACTGGCCGTAACCCACGCACAGGCGAAAAAATCAAAATTGCTGCTTCGAAGCAACCAAAATTCAAAGCAGGCAAAGAACTGAAAGACGCTGTTAACAAATAAGTTTTCAGCTTTTTTTATACTTCAGAAAACCGGTATGCCTCGCATGCCGGTTTTTTATTGCCTGCGCCGCTGCATGTTAACCGGCGCGCATTGTTGGGAGTACAACGGGGGAAATCCTTGAGGGGATGTCAGATGTCGTGGGTGACACACTGCGCTTTGGTTTCGCATTGCATAAAATACATACTGTTATATGCTTTTTATTAAGACTATTGGGATAATGATTAATTCCAATGGCGGATTATTTACTGAAACGTGGATTATTGGTGGGACCGGAACAGGTGCCGGATTTCCGCCGCATCACGCCTGACGACTATCGCCAGGCCTATAGTGACCAAGTCGCTGATTTCCAGGCTGTTTTAAAAGCTGTCCGCGAAAATGGCGAAGCCCCAACCTACGACAATACTATTCTGCCGTTTCTGCGGGCGCTGGATAAACTTGAAAACGTAACCAAGCTGGCCGGCTCTCATCAGCGCGCGCACAACACGCCTGAAATGGTTGCGATGGTTAAGGAGATTTCGGTCAACTATGCCGGACTGAACACACAGACCATGCAGGACGGGCTTTTACACACGCGGTTTCAGGCGGTACAGGAATCGGCCACGCAATTATCTCCTGCACGTCGGCGCATTCTGGAAAAGCTGGAAGACGAGTTTATAAATGCCGGTACGGTACGGCAAGATGGCATGGCCACAGATTCGAAAACGCAGGCGCGGATCAAGGAAATTGACACGACCCTGTTTGAGAAATCAGCGGACTTTAACGCGACATTGGGGGCGTCTCGCCTATCCTTGGCCGTTTACATCGAAGACGCAGCCCAGCTTGAGGGCGTTGATCCGCTGCAAATTCAGAAATATGCACAGCATGCCTTGGATCAAGGTCATACAAGCGGTTTTCTGATTGTTCCTGACCGTCTTCAGGTTGATACGTTGTTAAGCGTGTGCAAAGACCCGCAAACGCGTGAACGCCTGTTCAAAGCCGTTAATGCCATGGGGGCCACGCCGCCACATGTGACGACCGAGATTATTAAAGAGATGGCCGAATTACGGGCGGAACGCGCGCAATTACTCGGCTTTGATACATATGCTGATTACGTTCTGCGCAACCGCATGATTACAAACGTGACCGACTTAAACGCATTTGAAGAAAGAATGGCGGCACATCTGCTGCCTCAATACCGGAAAGACGTTGAGATTGTCGCGGATTTTGCCGCAAAGAACGGCCACGTTGGCCCGATACAGCCATGGGATATTGATTACTGGACAGCGCAATACAAGCAAACGACATATAATATGGACATGAAGGCGTTGGAACCATATCTGCACGCTGATAAAACTGTTCCGGGCATGCTGAATAATCTGGGCGATATGTACGGTTTACGGTTTGAACGCGGCCTGGACATTCCTGTGCCGCATGACGACGTGATGGCTTATCGCGTATTTGATCAGACCAGCGGCGAATTGATCAGCATCGCCATGATGGACCTGTATGCCCGGCCTGGCCAGAAATCAGGCCTGACCCGCATGGAAGATTACCGGTATGCTGAGGAGGGGGCGACACCGATTATGGGCCTGCAAATGAACCTGCCGAACACAGGCATCATTGATTTGGCCAATACCCAGACATTGTTCCATGAAACCGGGCACGTCGTCCACAGTATCCTAAGCCAGCGCCAGGAAGCCAACATGCTGCGCGGCATAAATGTTCAGGGCGATTTCCTGGAAATGCCGTCACAGGTGATAGAGAATGTGACGCGCGATAAAGCGTTTATGAGCCAGTTTCTGCGCCATCATGAAACCGGTGCGCCGTGCCCGCCGGAATTGCTGGAGAATCTGAACGGCTATATGTATTTCGGCTTTTCCCAAAGTCGCCTGCGATTGATTCAAAACAGCCAGTATGATTTGGCGATGCATTCAACGCCTGAACGCCGCGCGGGCACGTTTGAAGAGATTATGAAGCGAGAGGAGCTGTCCGCCGAATTGACCCCGCTGGTGCGTCCGTATCCGCTGACACGCTTTGATCATTTGTGGTTTATGCCGACGGGTTATGCCGTCGGATACTACTCATATTTATGGAGCGATGTGCTGAATTCCCAGGCAACGGCAGCGGTGCAGGCCAATCCGCAGGACGGCCAGGAACGCTTGATCGAAATGATGCAAAAAGGCGCAGCGGAGGAGGCCGGGGCAATGTTCAACCGCCTGTTCGGTCCCGTTGATGAAACCCACTTCCTGAAACGGATCGGGATCAACGTTGATGCGCCCGCGCCTAAGCTGGAAAATCAATTGGTCCCGTTTGGAATGTGATTGCTTATGTCTAAAGAGCCTGATACGAATTATGTACACAATGACTTAAAAGGTGAGACATGGTTCCGTATTTGCAGCGTTACAATTTACTGGTAGGTAAAGAACAAGTCCCCGATTTTCAGCGCATAACGCCTAGCGATTATTGCCAGGCCTTTCAAGAAGCCAAGCTGGTGTTCCAAGAGGAATTTGCGCGCCTCCTGACGCAAGATGGCTTACCCACCTATGAGAATACAATTCTGCCTTATCTACAGGCAATGGATAAAGTTGAGAATGTCATTGCTCAGCTTACCTCTCATACAGTTGTCGCCATTACCCCAGAAATGGAGGAGATGGACAAAAGAATGACTGGTGAATTAATCACGCTAGAGGCAGATGTTTTACAAAATCCTGTCTTCTATGAAGCATTCAAAGCCGTTGCCGCAGGATCAGAGACATTATCGCCGGAGCGCCAACGTATTCTGGCTAAGCTGGGAGACCAATTTGAAGATCTAGGCGTTGGGCTTGCTCCTGATCAGCAGGCGCAACTCAAGCATATTGATCTTCAACTCAATGATTTGACGAAAATGGGTTTTGGCGTCACCTTGCGTGAAGCCACAATGGCCGCCTCAGTTCACATTCAAACTATTCAAGAGCTGGAAGGCCTAGAAGATGTGCGGATTGAAGGGTGCCGTCAGCAGGCAAAGGAAGCAGGCTATGAGTCAGGCTATCTGATTGTGCCAACTGATCGTACGGTTGTTGAAGGACTTTTACAGAAATGTGCCTGCCGCACCACGCGGGAAGCGTTATACCTTGCGCAAAACACAATCGGTACAGTTGCGCCGCATGTGACAGAGCCGGCTATCCATCAAATCGCGGCTTTGAGAGCCGAGCGGGCGCAAATATTGGGATATAAGTCGCATGCGGATTACGTGTTGCGCAATCGCATGATCGGCAGTTTAGAAAATCTGAACACGTTTCTGGACGCGGTCACGGATCATCTTCTGCCCCACTATCAAAATGAAGTGGCGCTGGTTACCGAGTACGCCAATGAAAAAGGCCATGATGGCGAGCTAAAAGCCTGGGATGTTGATTATTGGACTGGGCAGTACAAGCAGGAAAAATTCGGAATTGATGTTCAGGCCTTGGAACCCTATTTGCAGATTCCCACTATTTTAGAAGGAATCTTGGGCCATATCAGCAATCTGTATGGCCTTCGCTATGATCCGGCTGCGGATGTGCCCGTACCGCATAAGGATGTCTCAGCCTATCGCGTTTATGATACGCAAACAGGTGAATTGCGCGGCATCTTTATGGCAGATCTATTTAAGCGCGATGGGCAGAAAATAGGTGGGGCCTGGGAATGCGCTTATCGGACTGTTAATGATACGGTATCACCTTCTATCCCCTGCATTGTCGGCATTCATATGAATTTGGCACCAGGCGTATCGACTATCAGTTTAGGCGACCTAGCGACATTAATCCATGAAAAGGGCCACGCTACGCATGATTTGTTAGGGCAGGGATATGAGGCCAATATTATTCGTGGCACGAATGTGCAGCGCGATTTTGTCGAATTGCCTTCGCAGGTCTTGGAAAACTTTATCGGCGATACCGCATTTATGCACGGTTTTCTGCGGCATCACGAAACGGGAGAGCCATGCCCGTTGGAACTGCTGAAACGGATTAAAGAATATAATACATTTAGCGCGGCCAGAGACCGGTTAAAGGTTGTCCAGAATTGTCAGTATGACCTGGCGATGCATACTGATCCGGCACGACGTCATGGCACGCTGGCGGAAATTGAGGCGCGGGAAACGATAGATGCGGATATTTCGCCGCTGGTTATTCCTTATCCTCTGACACGATTTCCGCATTTATGGTCAAGCGGAACGGGTTATAGCGCAGGGTACTATGCCTATTTGTGGGCCAGTGTTCTGGATGCCCAGGCTTACGCCAGTTTTGCCGAATTGGGAGACAAGCATGCAGGGCAAATTCTGAAAGGTGTTTTAGCCGCAGGTGGATCAGTCGAAGCCAATGAGCTGTTTACCGGCGCATATGGCCCAATTGATATCAAGCATATGTTGCGCGCGTGCGGTGTGCAGACCAAGGGGGCTGAAGGACGCGTAAACGCGCCAGCATTGCGGCCTGGTTAAATTATCGGTTTTTGCACTTGCACGCCGTTATAAAATCTGTAATAACGTCCACCTAGTGCGCGGTTAGCTCAGCGGTAGAGCAACTCGTTTACACCGAGTGGGCCGGGAGTTCAATCCTCTCACCGCGCACCATTTTCCCCTCGGATGTTCTGATCTTTTCTTAATCCTCTGTTTACCTTTATCGCCTATTATTGAAGCGTGAGGTGACCAATGGCGCGTGCTTTTATGTTTAACAGTAAAAATGATGGTGGCATTCAGTTCAGTGGAACACGATCATTCAGTTGTGATGTGGATGGCCCGGGGACGCATTTTGCGGCTTCCCCCGATGTGACACCAGAGCAACAAGCGGCAGGTATTACCAGCCCAGCAGTTTTCAAAGGTTTATAAGTAGCAGTCTTGTCAGTGTGAACGGGTTTACCTTATTGGGCAGTGCAGCGTGCATTGCCCATTTTTTTGCGCTATCGTTACATACCCTTCATCCTAATATGACGATAGAGAGACGCGCATGAAAATCGGTTGCCCCAAGGAAATCAAAAAACAAGAACATCGCGTTGGCCTGGTGCCTGCATCGGTCAAGGAACTGGTCGCGCACGGCCACACAGTGATGGTGGAAACCGGTGCGGGGCAAGGGATCGGGTTTACCGACGATCATTACCGCACCGCGGGTGCATCCATTGCCCCGGATGCGACAACGATTTTCGCGATGAACGATATGATCGTGAAGGTTAAGGAGCCACAGCCCAGCGAGTGCGCCATGCTGCGTCCCGGCCAGATCCTGTTCACCTATCTGCACCTGGCACCTGACCCAATTCAGGCCAAGGCATTGATCGAGTCAGGCTGTATCGCCATTGCCTATGAAACTGTTACGGGTCTGGATGGACGGTCATTGCCGTTACTGGCCCCGATGTCCGAGATTGCCGGGCGGTTATCAACGCAGGTCGGCGCGCATTATTTGCAAAAGCATCTGGGCGGCATTGGCCGGTTGATCGGCGGCGTGCCGGGCGTGCCATCGGCGCATGTCGTTGTTCTGGGCGGCGGTGTATCCGGGTTTAACGCCGCACGTATGGCCGTGGGGATGGAAGCCCGCGTGACCATTCTGGATCGTTCGCCCGATCGCCTGCGCTTCCTGGATGATTATTTCGCGGGCAGGGCTGAAGTGTTGTATTCCACCCAGGATGCAATCGAACAATTGTTGCCCGACGCCGATATCGTGATTGGGGCGGTTCTGATCCCTGGTGCATCCGCACCACGCTTGATCAGTCGTGATATGCTGAAACTGATGCGCAAAGGCACGGTTCTGGTGGATATCGCGATTGACCAGGGCGGGTGTTTTGAAACGTCGCGCGCGACCACTCATGCCGATCCGGTGTACGAGGTTGATGGAATCACCCATTATTGCGTTGCGAATATGCCGGGCGCGGTGCCTTTGTCATCCGCCTTGGCGTTGAATCAGGCTGTTTTGCCGTACGCCGTTTCCTTGGCAAACAAAGGCTGGAAGCAGGCTTTGCGCGATGTTCCCGGGTTCATGCCGGGCCTGAATGTCTGTCATGGAAAAGTTACGCATAAAGGTGTTGCAGAGTCGCTTAAGATAGACTATGTAGAAGCCCTGTCAGAAATGGCAGCCTGAAATCCATAGGATACGCGGGTGTAGCTCAGTTGGTTAGAGCGCCTGCCTGTCACGCAGGAGGTCGCGGGTTCAAGTCCCGTCACTCGCGCCAGGATTTTTTGAATTGGGTCAAAGCCGCCGGTGTTATGCCTGGCGGCTTTGCCATTTCAAGGCAATGCCCAAAGTATAATAAATAATCATGATAAATACGGTGTACAAGTCTGTGACCCCCTTCACCTTTTTCGCGATATCTGCCATTCTGCGGCGCAAGGATTGAACACATGATTGCTTCAGCAGACCTTTTATCAGCGTATTTCCCCATTCTGGTTTTTCTGGCCATTGCGTTTGGCCTGAGCATCCTGATGGTTGCCGCATCCCTGATCGTGTCCAAGCGCGCGCCGGATGCCCAGAAACTGGCACCTTACGAATGCGGATTCGATGCGTTTGACGATGCACGCACCAAATTCGATGTGCGATTCTATCTTGTGGCTATCTTGTTCATTATTTTTGACCTGGAAATCGCCTTTTTGTTTCCGTGGGCCATCACGTTGGGTGATATCGGTCTGTACGGCTTTTGGTCGATGGTTGCGTTTTTAAGCGTTCTGACCGTTGGTTTTGTTTATGAATGGAAAAAGGGCGCCCTTGATTGGGAATAGGATACGTACATGTCACATGACCGCCACACATTAATTGCCCCGCACGCGCCGCTGACGACTGAATTGCCGGCTCTGTCGCCCGTGTCGTCACCTGCCTTGTCCCAGGATATCGTGCCCGCCGCGATTGCCGCGCATGTGAAGGAGAAGGGGTTTCTGCTGACCTCTGCCGATAAACTGTTCGATTGGGCGCGGACAGGGTCGTTATGGCCGATGACATTTGGCCTGGCGTGTTGTGCCGTTGAAATGATCCACGCGTACATGAGCCGGTACGATCTGGATCGCTTTGGAATGATCCCGCGCCCCAGCCCGCGCCAATCAGATGTGATGATCGTGGCTGGCACCTTGACCAATAAAATGGCGCCTGCCCTGCGTCGCGTTTACGATCAAATGCCTGAGCCACGGTGGGTGGTTTCGATGGGGTCATGCGCCAATGGCGGCGGCTATTACCATTACTCATACTCCGTCGTGCGCGGGTGTGACCGCATTGTGCCGGTTGATATTTATGTGCCGGGCTGTCCCCCCACGGCCGAAGCTTTGGTCTATGGGTTACTGCAATTGCAACGCAAGATTCAGCGTGAAGACACGCGGATCATTCGGTAAGGTTTGACATGACGGACACAAGCGACACACTGGCAATTCCTGCGGCAACCGCGCTTGAGAAACTGGCGATACATTGCCAGAAAATCACAAAAGGCAAAATTACGATTACGGAACAGGTGCAAGATGGCTTGGTTCTGTGGGTCGATGCGGCCGATATTGTCAACGTATTGCGTCTGTTGCGTGATGATAAGAAAACGCAGTGCCAGCAATTGATTGACGTGACGGCCATGGATACGCCCGCCGATATTGATCGGTTCACGGTTATTTACAATCTGCTGTCCCTGACCAAAAATCACCGTTTGCGCGTTAAGCTGCGGACGGATGAGGCGACGCCGGTACCATCGGTTGTCAGCGTCTTTGCCGCCGCCAATTGGCTGGAGCGTGAGGTATGGGACATGTTCGGCATATTTTTCGCTGACCATCCGGATCATCGCCGTATTTTAACCGATTATGGCTTTGACGGCCACCCGTTGCGGAAGGATTTCCCGCTGACCGGTTACGTCGAACTGCGATACGATCCGGCGCAACAGCGCGTTGTGTATGAACCCGTTCAATTGACCCAGGACTTCCGCGCCTTTGACTACTTAAGTCCGTGGGAAGCCATGACGGATGTGCAGTTGCCCGGCGATGAAAAAGCCGTTCGTCCCGCCTATGGCTGGCAGGCCACCAGCACGGCTGTGAAGGAATAAATGATGAGCAGTACAGCAGATGCCATGATCGATCTTGCCGCTGAAACGCAGATCAAACCGTACACGATGAATTTCGGGCCACAGCATCCGGCGGCCCACGGCGTTCTGCGCCTGGTTTTAGAACTGGAAGGTGAGGTTGTTGAGCGTGCCGACCCGCATATCGGCCTGCTGCACCGTGGGACGGAAAAGCTGATCGAACACAAAACATACACCCAGGCCGTGCCGTATTTCGACCGCCTGGACTATGTTGCGCCGATGAACCAGGAACATGCGTTTGCCCTGGCCACTGAACGCTTGCTGGGTATCACTGCACCGGAAAGAGCGCAGTATATCCGCGTGCTGTTCTGCGAACTGGGCCGGATTCTGAACCATATTCTGAACATCACCACTTTTGCCTTGGATGTCGGCGCGATTACCCCGGCCTTATGGGGGTTTGAAGAGCGGGAGAAGGGGATGGAGTTTTACGACCGCGTGTGTGGCGCACGCCTTCACGCCAATTATTTTCGTCCCGGCGGCGTGGCGTTTGACCTGCCGCACGGCTTGGTTGACGACATGTGGGAATGGACCGAAGAACTGCCGAAATGCCTGGCTGACATTGATACATTGCTGACCAACAACCGGATTTTCAAGCAGCGAACGGTTGATATCGGTGTTGTGACGACGGAAGAAGCGCTGAGATGGGGCTTTACCGGCCCCATGCTGCGCGCGTCGAACGTTGCGTGGGATTTGCGTAAGTCGCAGCCCTATGACGTCTATGCGAAAATGGATTTTGATGTCCCTGTTGGCAAGACGGGTGATTCTTATGCGCGTTACCTTATCCGCATGGAAGAAATGCGTCAGTCGTTGCGGATCATGCAGCAATGCTTGAAACAGATGCCGGATGGGCCGTTTAAGACCAGCGATTATAAGGTCAGTCCACCGCCGCGCGCCGAAATGAAACGGTCGATGGAAGCGTTAATTCATCACTTCAAACTATTTACCGAGGGTTATCACGTGCCTGCTGGGGAAACATACGCGGCGGTCGAAGCCCCCAAAGGCGAATTTGGCGTATATCTGGTCGCGGACGGGACCAATAAACCCTATCGCTGCCGCATTCGCGCGCCTGGGTTCCTGCATTTACAGGGTCTGGATTTTATGAGTAAGGGCCACATGCTGGCCGATGCCGTCACCATTATCGGGTCGATGGACATTGTGTTTGGTGAGATTGATCGCTAGGAAATATGAGATGAAAAAACCTTTTGACCTGAATGCAGATTATCAGCCGGCCAGCTTTACCTTTGCGGACCAAAAACAAGTGCAGGCGATATTGGCCCGTTATCCCGATGATCGTGCACGTTCCGGCATTATGCCGTTGCTGGATCTGGCGCAACGTCAGGTCGCCACTGTTGGGGCCAAAGCGTCACCGCCTTTTGGTGGTTGGATCCCGCGCGCGGCGATGGATGACATTGCCCGTATTTGCGGCGTTGACCCGATCAAGGTGTACGAAGTCGCGACGTTCTATTCGATGTACAACCTGGCCCCTGTCGGTAAATATCTGGTGCAATTTTGTACCACCACGCCCTGCTGGCTGTGCGGATCGTCGAAGATTCTGGCCGCGGCGGAAAGCCATCTGGGCATTCACATGGGCCAGACGACGCCTGATAACATGTTCACACTGATAGAAGTGGAATGCCTGGGAGCTTGCGTGAACGGGCCGATGATCCAGGTGAACGACGATTATTACGAAGATTTGACACCAGAAAATATCGTGATCCTGCTGGACGATCTGCAAGACGGACGTCGCGTTTCTGTCGGATCGCAGCGGGGGCGTAAAGGGTCGCAGGCCCTGTCTGGTCCAACCACATTGCTGGACCGTGCGGGCTGAAGGATTTAAAGACATGTTACAGGACAAAGACCGCATTTTCACAAATCTTTATGGCTGGGAACCCTCTGGGTTAACCGCTGCGCGCAAACGCGGTGACTGGGATAATACCAAGGATATCATCGGCAAGGGCCGCGACTGGATCATTGAAGAAATGAAATTGTCAGGCCTGCGCGGACGTGGTGGTGCTGGCTTTCCGACTGGCATGAAATGGTCGTTTATGCCGAAAGCGTCAGATGGCCGTCCGCATTATCTGGTGATCAACGCGGATGAATCCGAACCTGGCACGTGCAAGGACCGCGATATTTTGCGTCATGATCCGCATAAGTTGCTGGAAGGCGCATTAATCGCCGGTTTTGCGATGAACGCACATGCCGCGTATATCTATATCCGTGGCGAATTTTATAACGAAGGCTCGGTCGTTGTTCAGGCGATTGCCGAGGCGTATGACGCAGGCCTGCTCGGCAAAAATGCGGCAGGGTCCGGCTGGGATTTTGATGTGTACCTGCATCGCGGCGGCGGTGCCTATATCTGTGGTGAAGAAACCGCACTGATCGAAAGCCTGGAAGGGAAGAAGGGGCAGCCACGTAATAAGCCACCATTTCCGGCGATGGCTGGTTTGTATGGATGCCCGACAACCGTAAATAATGTTGAGACGATTGCCGTTGCCCCGACCATCCTGCGCCGTGGCGGTGCCTGGTTCAAAGGGTTTGGCCGTGATGAAAAGAATACAGGCACAAAATTGTTCTGTATTTCCGGTCACGTCAATCAGCCCTGTAATGTTGAAGAAACAATGGGCATTCCGCTGAAAGAATTGATTGAAAAACATGCGGGCGGCGTCCGCGGTGGTTGGGACAATCTGCTGGCCATTATTCCTGGCGGATCGTCTTCACCGCTGATCCCGCGTGAGATTTGCGACACGGTGGCGATGGATTTTGACTCGTTGCGCGCGGTGCAGTCCGCATTGGGAACGGCGGGCGTTATTGTGATGGATAAATCGACCGATATCGTTTATGCCATTGCGCGCCTGTCATACTTTTATATGCATGAATCGTGCGGTCAGTGTACGCCGTGCCGCGAAGGCACTGGCTGGATGTGGCGGACGATGCGCCGCATGGTGACTGGCAATGCCACACTCGAAGAAATTGATATGCTGTTGGACATCACCAAGGAAGTTGAAGGCCACACGATCTGTGCGCATGGTGATGCATCTGCCTGGCCAATCCAGGGGTTGATCCGCCATTTCCGTCCAGAGATGGAGCGGCGGATTCTCGCTTACCGTCAAACGGCGCGCGTCGCGTAACTGAAAAGAAGATACAGGATACACCATGCCAAAGCTGACGATCAACGGAACGGAAATTGAAGTGCCACCAGGCACATCGATTTTACAGGCGGCGGAATTGCTGGGTTATGAAGTCCCGCGCTTTTGCTATCATGACCGTCTGTCGGTTCCTGCCAATTGCCGTATGTGCCTGGTTGAGGTAAAGGGCGCGCCGAAACCGGTTGCATCCTGTGCCATGGCGTGCGGCGACAACATGGAAATAACGACCAACAGCGGAATGATCCAAAAAGCGCGTAAGGGCGTGATGGAAATGCTGTTGATCAACCACCCGCTGGATTGCCCGATTTGTGACCAGGGGGGGGAATGTGATTTGCAGGATCAGGCTGTCGGTTACGGCTTTGACCGCTCGCGCTATCATGAAGACAAACGCGCGACAAAAGACAAAGATCTTGGCCCATTAGTGAAGACGGTTATGACTCGCTGCATTCACTGCACGCGTTGTATCCGGTTTGGGGAAGAGATTGCAGGGGTTCCGGCACTGGGTCTTTTGAACCGTGGCGAGGACGTCGAAATTGGGACGTTTGTGGGCAAAGCCATCGAAAGTGAATTGTCGGGTAATCTGGTTGATGTGTGCCCGGTTGGCGCGCTGACCTCCGCCCCCTATGAATTTAAGGCCCGTCCGTGGGAATTGCGGAAGACGGAATCAATTGATGTTCATGACGCCGTTGGATGCAATATTCGCATTGATGCACGTGGTAATGAGGTCCTGCGGATTCAGCCGCGTCTGCATGAAGATGTGAATGAAGAATGGTTGAACGACCGCTCACGCTACGCATATGATGGCCTGAAGAACAGCCGCCTGGATCGCCCATATGTACGCGACACCCGCACAGGGCCTTTGCGTGAATCAACATGGGAGGAGGCTCTTCAACGCGCTGGGCACTGCCTGTCCACGACGCCGTCTGATAAGATTTCTGCATTCGTTGGGCCATTGGCGGATGTCGATTCCATGGTCGCGTTGAAAGACGTCATGCAATCGCTGGGCGTCACCGCCCTGGAATGCCGTGATGAAGGTGCGCAGTTCGATGCGTCACATCGCGCGGGTTATCTGTTTAACACCACTATTACGGGCCTTGAAAACGCAGACGCTGTTCTGTTGATCGGCACCAATCCGAAATGGGAAGCGACCCTGGTGAACGCACGCATTCGTAAAGCCTGGCGGGCACGCAAAATGCCGGTGGGCGTTATTGGCCCACAAATTGACCTGACCTATCCGGTCACGCATCTAGGGGCGACATTTGGCGATTTAGACAAACTGGTAAAAGGCCGCAGCGATTTTATAACTGCGTTCAAAAAAGCGGAACGGCCGGTTATGATTGTGGGTGCCGGGGTTTTTGCCCGTCCCGATGGTTTGGCCATTCATGCGTATTTGCGTCAGCTGGCCGACACCTTAAAGCTGGTGCGCGATGGCTGGAACGGGTTTAATATCCTGCATCACGCCGCCAGCCGCGTTGGTGCGCTGGATATCGGTTTTACCGCGGCTGAACCGCTTGACATGTCGTCTATGGAATGCGTGTATCTGTTGGGATCTGACTCGCCGGAATTGCTGGCGGCCATTCCACAGGCGGCGACTGTTATTTATCAAGGTCATCACGGCGATATCGGCGCACAACGCGCGGATGTTATCCTGCCGGGTGCGGCATACACCGAAAAAGACGCGTTATACGTGAATATGGAAGGTCGTCCGCAACTGGCAAAACGCGCCGTTGCGCCGCCGCATCTTGCCCACGAAGACTGGCGGATTATCCGTGCGGTGTCCGATAATTTAGATCAGCCACTGCCATACGTGACACAGGCGCAATTGCGTCAACGGCTGGGCCGGGATTACCCGCATCTGCTGCAATTTGATGTGATTACACCAGCGGCTTGGGGGCCTTTCGGGCAGGCGGGCGCTGTTGAAGGGACGGCACAATTGCTGTCGCCTGTTACCGATTTCTATCGCACTAATGTGATTACACGTGCATCGGCGACGATGGCCGCATGTTCCGAACGGTTCGGCATGTCTTCTACAGCCTTACAGGCGGCGGAGTAAGTCATGACCGAGATGATGACAAGCCCCTTTTTCCAAACTACATTATGGCCGCTGGCATTGATCGTCGGCCATATCCTGCTGACCGTTATTGTCCTGCTGGTTGCGGTTGCGTACATGACCTACGCCGAACGGAAAGTCATGGGTGCGATGCAACGCCGCCAGGGGCCGAACACGGTTGGCCCGCTTGGTCTGTTACAACCGATTGCCGACGGTATTAAATTGCTGTCGAAAGAAACAATTGTGCCGACCCAGGCTAACAGCCCTGTGTTCTATCTGGCCCCGATGTTGACTTTTACCCTGGCTCTTGTCGCCTGGGCTGTTATTCCGATCCAAGCCGGATGGGCGATCGCCGATTTGAATGTTGGAATTTTATACCTGTTTGCGATTTCATCCTTGGGTGTTTACGGCGTGATCATGGCCGGATGGGCGTCCAATTCGCGCTATGCATTCCTGGGCGGGATGCGGTCAGCGTCACAGATGGTGTCTTACGAAGTGTCCATGGGACTGGTCATCGTGTGTGTCCTGTTATGCGTCGGATCGATGAATTTAAGCGACATTATAACCGTGCCACGGCCATGGTGGGTGCAAATCCTGTTGTTGCCCATGCTGGTCGTTTTCCTGGTCTCAATCCTCGCGGAAACCAACCGGTCACCTTTCGATTTACCAGAGGGGGAGTCCGAATTATCAGGTGGGTTTATGGTTGAATATTCGGCATTCACCTTTGCCTTATTTTTCCTTGGTGAATACGCCAACATGATCCTGATGTCGGCGATGACGGCCGTGCTGTTCCTTGGCGGGTGGTTGCCGCCCTTCGGGATTGCGGCCCTTGCCGTTATACCGGGCGCCATTTGGTTCGCGTTGAAAATCGCAGCCGTACTGTTCTTTTTTATCTGGGCGCGCGCGACATTCCCGCGTTATCGGTATGATCAGTTAATGCGGTTGGGGTGGAAGGTTTTCCTGCCGTTAAGTTTGATTTGGGTCGTCGTCGTTGCAGGTACGCTGTTAATGATGGACGCATTGCCATAGAGGATAAGATGAAAACACCGTTCCTGTTTCGCCTGTTTGATAGCCTGCTGCTGCGTGAGATTGTCAGCGGCATGGCGCTGACCTTAAAATACATGTTCGTGATGCCGCGCGTGACGTTAAATTACCCGTTTGAAAAAGGGCCGATTTCGACACGTTTTCGTGGCGAACACGCCTTACGTCGCTATCCGAACGGCGAGGAACGCTGCATTGCCTGTAAATTGTGCGAAGCAATTTGCCCGGCATTGGCCATTACCATCGAGTCCGAGCCGCGCATGGACGGATCACGCCGCACGACGCGGTATGATATTGATATGACCAAGTGCATCTATTGCGGCCTGTGCCAGGAAGCCTGCCCGGTCGATGCGATTGTCGAAGGCCCGAATTTTGAATTCGCGACTGAAACGCGCGAAGAATTATACTACGACAAGGCCAAATTGCTGGCCAACGGTGACCGGTGGGAGGCGCAGCTGGCAGCCAACCTGATCGCCGAAAGCCCGTATCGTTAGGCCCCCCAGAATGACGATGATATTTCACAAGAGTGGACAAATCGCAAATAGATGCGGGCATCCCTTGCCGCACGTGTCCGTGCGCGGTAAAAAAGGGACCGTATCCATAAGCTGCAGGGGACATATCCAGCCATGATCGCCGCTTTTACTTTTTATATGTTTGCCACCATTTTGACCCTCAGTGCCCTGATGGTCATCACCGCGCGCAATCCTGTCCATTCCGTTCTGTTTTTGATCCTCGCGTTCTTTAACGCGGCGGGACTTTTTATCCTGCTGGGGGCTGAATTCGTCGCGATGATCCTGGTGATTGTTTATGTCGGGGCGGTGGCCGTGCTGTTCCTGTTTGTGGTGATGATGCTGGATATCAATTTTGCCGAATTGCGAAAAGGGGCGTTGGGCTATACCCCCCTTGGGCTGATACTGGGGGCGGTTTTGCTTTCGGAATTGGTGGTTCTGTATGGGGCGTGGCAAGCACCCGCCTTACCGGCATCAATGCCAATGGCGGAAAATGTAACAAACACCGCGCAAATCGGTCTGGTTCTTTACACGCATTACGCACTGGCGTTTCAGGCATCGGGCTTGATCCTGCTGGTCGCCATGATCGGGGCAATTGTCCTGACGTTGCGCGAGCGTTCGGGCGTTCGTCGCCAGAAAGTTGACGCGCAAGTGGCGCGGACGATTGATGAATCGATGTCCGTTCGCCAGGTGCCAACAGGAAAAGGAGTGTCATTAGATGCTTGAGATCGGTATCGCGCATTACCTGACCCTGGCGGCCATTCTGTTCACGATCGGCGTCTTCGGCATTTTTCTGAACCGCCGTAATATCATCATTATTTTGATGTCGATTGAGCTGATGCTGCTGGCTGTTAATATCAACTTTGTTACGTTTTCTGCGCATTTGGGCGACTTAACGGGCCAGATATTCACCATGTTCACGCTGACCGTTGCTGCGGCTGAGGCTGCAATCGGCCTGGCCATTCTCGTTATTTTCTTCCGCCGACAGGGATCAATCGCTGTCGAGGACGTCTCACACCTAAAGGGCTGACATGATACCGTATATTGCCGTTTTTGCGCCTTTGGTGGCCTTTGTCCTGGCAGGGTTGTTTGGTCGGTATCTGCGCCCTGCGGGATGTCAGATTGTGACCTGTGTGGGCGTGATCGGGGCCGCGATTGCCACACTTTTCCTGTTCGTTGATGTTGTTCATGGGCAATCGCCAATGATCCTGCACGTCATGGATTGGATCACGGTTGGGACGTTCAAGGTCCAGTGGGCTTTGCGCTTGGACCAGCTGGCCGTCGTGATGATGTGCGTGGTCAACATTGTGTCAGCATGCGTTCATGTTTATTCCGTCGGTTACATGCAGGACGACCCGCACAAGGGCCGGTTTATGGCGTATCTGAGCCTGTTTACGTTTGCCATGTTGATGCTAGTGACGTCCGACAACCTGTTACAGCTTTTCTTTGGCTGGGAAGGGGTCGGCGTTGCCTCATATCTGCTGATCGGTTTCTACAACTACAAAGACAGCGCGAATGCCGCAGCGATCAAAGCGTTTATCATTAACCGCGTTGGGGATCTGGGGTTGGCATTGGGTATTTTTGCCACGTTTGTCCTGTTTGACTCGATCAATTTTGCCGATATCTTTGCTCAGGCTCCGGCCAAGGCGGACGAGATGATCAGCATCTGGGGATATCAGTTGCATGGCTTGACCGTTATCGGCCTGCTGCTGTTTATCGGCGCGGTGGGTAAGTCTGCCCAGCTGGGATTGCACACATGGCTGCCAGACGCGATGGAAGGCCCGACCCCTGTGTCCGCCCTGATTCATGCGGCCACGATGGTTACGGCTGGCGTGTTCCTGATCGCCCGGTTTTCGCCCTTGTATGAATATGCGCCGGATGCGTTACAAGTCGTCTGTGTTCTGGGGGCTTTAACCGCGTTTGTCGCCGCCACGATCGGCCTGACGCAATTTGATATCAAGCGCGTGATCGCGTATTCCACGATGTCGCAGCTGGGTTATATGTTCTTTGCGCTGGGTGTGTCCGCATACAGCGCGGCGATCTTCCATCTGATGACCCACGCGTTCTTTAAAGCCTTGCTGTTCTTAGGCGCAGGGTCGGTTATCCATGCCATGCACCACGAACAAGACATGCGCAATATGGGCGGATTGTGGAAGAAAATCCCGATCACGTATGCCCTGATGTGGATCGGATCATTGGCACTGGCCGGGATTCCATTTTTCGCAGGCTATTATTCAAAGGATATGATCCTTGAGACAGTGTATGCCGACCATACAGGTTTCGGTTTATTCGCGTTCTGGATGGGGATTGCCGCGGCGGTCATGACAGCGTTTTACAGCTGGCGCCTGATCCTGATGACCTTCCACGGCAAGCCACGCGGCGATCATCACACGCACGATCATGCGCATGAATCACCATGGATCATGCTGGCACCACTTTTCGTCCTGGCGGCTGGCGCGTTATTGGCCGGCACCTATTTCTATCATGACTTTGTCGGCGATGTGGCCCAACGCGCGGTCTTCTGGGGCCACTCCCTGTTCGTATTGCCGGAAAATGATACGGTCACTGCGGCCCATCATGTTCCATCCTGGGTCAAGCTGTTGCCCATTTTTGTCGCCATCATGGGCATCATTGTCGCCTATGTTTACTATATTTGGCAAAAAGATTTGCCCGAGAAAACCGTTCGCGCGTTCCGTCCGTTGCACCGCCTGTTCTATAACAAATGGTATTTTGACGAGTTATACGACGCGCTTTTCGTTAAGACCGCGCAACGCATTGGCCAGGCATTTTGGCTGTACGGCGACCGTGACCTGATTGACGGGTACGGGCCGAACGGGGTTGCCAGCGTGTCGAAACGTATCGGCACATGGCTGTCCGCGTTTCAAAGTGGTTTTGTGTCCCAGTACGCCTTTGTCATGGTTGCAGGTGTTATCACCTTGTTGTTATGGCTGGCATTTCGTGGGTCATTGCTGGGTATGGGATAAGGTGAAAGTGTAAGATGATGATGCCGATTTTATCCCTGATGATTGGATTGCCCTTGCTGGGCGCTGCTGGCCTTGCCGCGTTGCGCGGCAGCACGGAAAGCGTCGCCGCACGGGCGCGTAATATGGCGATGTATGTCACACTTGTGACCGCGGTGCTTGCTGTGTACATGTTGATGCAGTTTGATCCTGCATCTGCCGACTTTCAGTTTGTTGAGAAACATGTGTGGTTCCCCGCACTGGGCTTAACATACCATGTGGGGATTGACGGGATCAGCCTGTTTTTCGTGGCCTTATCAGCCCTGTTGACACCACTTTGTATCATGGCCAGCTGGCGCAGTATTACGGTGCGCGTCCGTGAATACATGATTGCGTTCCTGATCCTTGAAGCGTTGATGATCGGCACGTTTGCCGCGTTGGACGCCGTCTTGTTTTATGTGTTTTTCGAAGGCGTTTTGATCCCGATGTTTATCATCATTGGGGTGTGGGGCGGCGCACGTCGTGTTTATTCGGCGTTTAAATTCTTTTTGTACACTCTGCTAGGGTCCGTCCTGATGCTGGTTGCGTTGTTATACATGCATCAGCAAGCCGGGACGACGGACATTCCGACATTGATGCAATACCGCTTCTTGCCCAATGTGCAGACATGGCTTTTCCTTGCATTCTTCGCTTCATTCGCCGTGAAAATGCCGATGTGGCCGGTGCATACCTGGTTACCCGATGCGCATGTCGAAGCCCCGACCGCAGGCTCGGTCATCCTGGCTGGCGTATTGTTGAAAATGGGCGGGTACGGGTTCTTACGTTTTTCCGTGCCGATGTTCCCGGATGCGACCGAGGCCTTTGTGCCATTTATCATGGCTTTAAGCGTCATCGCGATCATCTATACCTCGCTGGTTGCGCTGGTACAGGAAGACATGAAAAAGCTGATTGCGTATTCGTCCGTTGCGCATATGGGTTTTGTCACGCTCGGGATTTTTGCCCTGAATATCGAAGGGATGCAGGGGGCTGTGTTTCAAATGATCAGCCACGGCCTGATTTCCGGTGCGCTGTTCTTGTGCGTTGGTGTTGTTTATGATCGTCTGCACACGCGTGAGATCGGGCAATACGGTGGCATCGTCAAGAATATGCCACGTTATGCGACCATCTTTATGATCTTGATGCTGGGATCGGTTGGCCTGCCCGCGACATCCGGATTTGTCGGTGAATTCCTGGCGCTGCTTGGGGCGTTTAAGGCCCATACGGTGTATGGAACCGTGGCCGCGTTGGGCGTTGTTCTTGGCGCCGCATACATGCTTTTGCTGTATCGCCGGGTTATTTTCGGGACGCAAACGAACCCGGCAGCAGCAAAGATGCCGGACGTGAATGCGCGGGAATACGCGATACTTGCCCCCCTGGTTGTCCTGGTTCTTATCTTTGGTATTGCGCCGAATTACATTCTGTCGCGGACCGAGCCATCCGTTGCCCGCACCCTTCAACTGTATGATGCAAAACGTGTGCCTGTCGCGCCCGTTGCAACGTCCGATACCGCCAAAGAGGCTGCCACCCAATGACACCGACCATCGCAACGCCTGTCCCATTTGATTTTGCGGCCTTGATGCCATTATGGCCTGAGGTCACGCTGGCCCTATCCGCCCTGTTATTTGTGGTGATGGGCGCGGTGTGGGGTAATGGCGGCGCGCGGCATATTGCGTTTCTGGGGATTATTACCTGCGCCGTTGTCGGCGCGTTATGCTGGCAGCAGCCGCACGCAATAGGTGAGGGAGCGTTGGTGGCCGCCAATGGCCAGTTCCTGCAAACAGAATTCTCGCGCTTTGTGAAATACCTGATATTGGGCGGGGTTGCCGCAACACTGATGCTGCATATGGGCATCGCGCGGACCCAGGCGGCGATGAACCGGTTTGAGTATCCGATCCTGCTGATCCTGTCCGCCTGCGGCATGTTTTTGATGGTATCGGCCAATGACTTCCTGACACTATATGTTGGCCTTGAATTACAATCCCTGGCTTTGTACGTGTTGGCTGCGTTCCGTCGCGATGATATCCGATCGGCGGAAGCGGGTCTGAAATACTTTGTCCTGGGGGCTTTATCGTCCGGTTTATTGCTGTTCGGGATTTCACTGATTTATGGCTTTAGCGGGACGATTTCGTATCCAGGCCTGGCTGCGTTGGGCGCCCTGAACCCCGGTGTTATGATGGGCGTCGTGTTTGTGATGGCTGGCCTGGCCTTCAAGATTTCAGCCGTTCCGTTCCATATGTGGACGCCGGATGTGTATGAAGGATCGCCGACCTTGACCACCGCGTTTTTCGCGCTGGTGCCAAAAGTGGCGGCCATGGCGGCCTTAACCAATATCCTGTTGGGCCCATTGACCACCCAGGACGGTGCATGGTCACAAATCATCGTGTTTATCGCTGCGGCCTCTCTGATCTGGGCCGCGTTTGCCGGGATTGGACAGCGTAACATAAAACGCCTGCTCGCCTACTCCTCTATCGGAAATATCGGTTTTATCCTGTTGGGCCTGTTGGTCGGCAGTGCCACTGGCGTCTCGGCGATGCTTGTGTATCTGGTCATTTACATGGTGATGACGGTCGGGACTTTTGCGGCGATTTTGTCCTTGTCACATGCGGATGGGAATGAGATTACGGCGATCAACGATTTGTCAGGCCTGTCAAAAACGCATCCGTTTCAGGCCTATATTATCGCGATCATGATGTTTTCGATTGCCGGGATTCCGCCCTTGGCCGGGTTCTTAAGTAAGGTTGTTATCATAAACGCCGTCTTAAGTGCCGGGTATATGGGCCTGGCGGTTTTAGCGGTTCTGGCATCTGTGGTCGCGGCTTATTACTACCTGCGCGTTATTCAGGTGATGTTCTTTGAAGCGCCGCCAGCCCAGTCGCTGGTTGCCGTG
This sequence comes from Pseudomonadota bacterium, assembly GCA_040386235.1. Taxonomy (GTDB): domain Bacteria; phylum Pseudomonadota; class Alphaproteobacteria; order Micavibrionales; family Micavibrionaceae; genus JAZKGA01. The sequence goes on along the minus strand of JAZKGA010000001.1, from coordinate 1,215,135 downwards.
CCATGTGTGGGCAGTCGCGCGTTGATGCTGTTCTCAGCACTGTTCGTGATGGCCTTGCTGATTGCTCCGTCATGGTTGCTGGTGATGACGGATCGTGCAGCGGCGGCGTTGTTCGGTTAAACACCCTTGATCTGGGACATTCATTCTTTTGCAGTGCTTGAAACGACGCAAGACACAGCGTTAATTGCGTTGCGTGACGGCAGGTCCGCGGGCTATGTCGTGACTGCCGATGAAATGCAATCGGGCCGTGGCAGGTTGGGCAATGCGTGGCAAGCACCAAAAGGCAATCTATATCTCAGTCTGCTTTTACGTCCTGCAGCGCATCATGCGGTGGGGGACTATGCGTTACTCACGGCGGTTGCGGTGGCCCAGGCGGTGCAGACGTTTGTCAGAAACGGCGTGGCCGTACAGTTGAAATGGCCCAATGATGTCTTGGTCCAGGACCAGAAATTGTCCGGTATTTTAATCGAGGCACAATGGGACGGCCACCGCTGTGCGGGTTTGGTGGTTGGTGTTGGCATTAACGTCATGAACCCGCCATCAGGGCGCGCCGGTATTGCGGCCTATACCGATCAGACTGTCAGTGTCACAGATGTGCGGGACGCATTTCTGGCTGCACTGGCAATACAGTTGCAGGTGTACGAGGAACACGGTATTGCACCGATCCGCGATGCCTGGCTGGCCCGCGCCTGGCGATTGCATGATGTGATTCAGTTTCGTCGTGTGGCGGGTGAAGCCCCGGTTACGGGGACTTTTATCGACCTGTCCCCCAGCGGCAACTTATGCCTGCGCCTGTCAGACGGAACTATCACTGAAATGACGGCGGGTGAGATTATTCAGGCTGCGGACGAAATGCCGTAACCCCCAGCTTTAACTTGTCATTCATGGGCATTTGCGCCATAAACAACCCATATGACCACAGATAATTTTACCCCGAATGCCGATACACTTTACCTTGTCCCACTGGGCGGGGCGGAGCAGTACGGCGTTAATTTCAACCTGTATGGGTTGAATGACCAATGGTTGATCGTTGATTGCGGGATTGGTTTTGCCGATCATTCTTTGCCCCTGGTTGATATTACCCTGCCGGACCCGCAATTTGCCGAGGCACGAAAAGACAAGATCGTCGGCTTGATTGTCACCCATGCGCATGAAGATCACCTGGGCGCGGTGCCACGGCTGTGGGAACGCCTGGGCAAGCCGCACGTGTATTGCACCCGGTTCACGGCGGAATTATTGAAGACAAAGAACGCTGAGATGGGCATCACGCACATGCATATTCATGTTGTGGCTGCGGGTGCATCGGTTGACCTGGACCCGTTTGGGGTCGATTTTATCCATGTGGCGCATTCGACACCGGATTCCGCAGCTTTACGCATTCGTACTGCGCTGGGCAACGTCTTGCATTCTGGCGATTGGCATCTTGATCCTGCGCCCGCCTTTGGCGATGTAACTGCGCATGAACAATTGCAAGCGTACGGGGATGAGGGGATTTTGGCCTATGTCGGCGACTCGACGAATGCCGGTATTTCCAGCGTACGGAACAGCGAGAAAACCGTCGAAGCCGGCATTGCCGAACAGTTCCGTGAGATTGAGGGCAGGATTGCCGTCACCATCATGGCATCGAATGTGGGACGCCTGCACTCTATTGCTCAGGCAGCCAAAACAGTTGGACGATCCTGCGTCCTGATCGGGCGGTCACTGCACCGGATGTTATCGGTGGCGAAGCAATGCGGCTATATGCTGGATATCAATAATTTTATCACCCAGGAAGAAGCGTACGCACGCGGCCCGTCAAAAGTGGTCCTGGTCTTGACGGGATCCCAAGGCGAAACGAACGCGGCATTATCACGTATTGCGCGTGGGGAAATGAAGGGCGTGCGATTAAGCAAAGGCGATACTGTTATATTTTCAGCCCGCGTTATTCCAGGGAATGAAGTTGAGATTAACCAGGTGGTGAATAACCTGTTATCGGCGCAGGTAAAGGTTATCAATCCCGATACCTCACGTCATATTATTTACGCGTCTGGTCACCCATATCGCGATGAAATCAAAGAGATGTTCGGTTGGGTCCGGCCACACATTGTCATTCCCGTCCATGGTGAACGCGCCCAGTTGGAAGATCATGCAAATGTCGCCCGCGAAATGGGCGTTAAACATGTGGTCGTGCCGCATAATGGCAGTGTTATTAAACTGGCCCCGGGCAATCCGGAAATCATAACCACGGTACCCACAGGCACCCTGGCGGTTGAGCCATCACGCGTTGTTTCGACCACGCATAAAGGTTTGCAGCAACGCCGTAAATTGCAATTCACCGGCGCGATGCATGTGTCGCTGGTCTTAAACCGCCGTGGCCAATTGGCCGCTGATCCACATGTAACCAGCGTAGGTATCGTTGATCCGAACGCACTGGGTGAAGACAGCTTTGATTCCGATATGGCGATCGAGGTCGAAGACATCCTGGCAGATATGCGGGAAAAAGAATTGCAGGATCCGACTGCGGTTGCCGAGATTTTGACCAGCGCGTTGCGTGGAACAGTACAAAAAAGCTTCGGATTCAAGCCTAAAATCACCGTGCATGTCATGTACACGAAAGTATAAAGGGAAGGTGGCACAATGGCGTGGTTTTCCGGTCTGGTTATTTTTCTGTGCGTTTGGTGGACCGTGTTATTCACGGTGCTGCCGTTCGGCAATACGTTTGGCGTGAACAAAGTGGGTGAGGCGGGCAGTGCGCCCGAAAACCCGCGTATGGGCCGTAAATTCATCATCACAACGGTTATCAGCTGTGTGATCTGGGGCGTTATTGTTCTGGCGATTGGCGATAAGGCGATTGATTTTCAGGCCAAGGCCGATGCGATGCGCGCGATGGATAAGGTGGAGCATCCCTCATGAAATACCTGATCTTCACGCTTGCTTTGTTCATGGCTTTTCCCAGCTGGGCCGAAGACGTCACCGTTGATGTGCAGCTGTGCCGCGATATGGTCAGCCATGTGCCGGGCAATGATGTCGCGTATCGCCCCGGCGTTGATGTAAAAGGTAAGCCGGTTATTGCGGCAGATGTGCAAACGTCGCAGGACTTTAATTTCCTGAAGACTATTCAGGAAATCCCGCTCAGTGTCGATCTGGCGCGTCGGTTGAATATCAACACCACGGGGCTGGAAATGGAAACGCCATTGCCGCCATTGCACCTGCGCCCCGATGGGCGCGTGTTCTGGAATGGTCAGGATTTAACCCAGCAATCAATGCATTTCTGCCGTAACCAGGGGCACGCCGCGCCGATGGTTATTCGCCCAGACGCGATAACGCGGGAAAGAGTGGCAGAGTAATGTTCAGCCCGTTTGAACGCATGCTGGCTTTTCGATACCTGCGCGCCCGTAAGGCGGAGGGGTTTGTGTCGGTTATCGCCGCCTTTTCGTTTACCGGCATCATGCTGGGCGTTGCGACTTTGATTATCGTTATGTCGGTGATGAACGGATTCCGCGCTGAATTATTTGATCGTATTTTGGGCCTGAACGGGCATTTGAATGTCTATGCGCGCGGTGCACCGCTGCAGGATTACACACGTATCGCCGATCAGTTGGGGAATGTGCAGGGCGTTATCCAGATTTCACCGCAGGTGGAAGGACAAGGCCTGCTGACTGCCAATGGCGTCGCGACCGGTGTGGTCGTGCGGGGGATCAGTCAGGAAAATTTGCGCGTGAAACCCGTCCTGTCCACCGGACTGATTGATGGCGATACCAATGACTTCGCAGAAGAGGGCGTGGCGATTGGTGTCAAGCTGGCGGAGCGTTTAAAGGTTCAGGTGGGTGATTACATCACGATCCTGTCCCCCCGCGGGAAAAGCACGCCGTTCGGGACAATGCCACGCAGCCAGAGTTTCTCGGTGGCGCTGGTTTTTGATGTCGGCATGTTTGAATACAACAACAACTTCGTTTTTATGCCGCTTGCAACCGCGCAAGGCTTTTTCCAATTCGGCCCCAATACCGTCAGCGGGCTTGAGATTATTTCCGCTGATATCGCCGATCTGGAACAGGTGAAGCAGGACGTCGTCGCACGCCTCAGCAACAATTACGTCGTGTATGACTGGCGTGATGCCAACAGTTCGTTCGTGAATGCGTTAGAGGTCGAAAGAAACGTTATGTTCCTGATCCTGACGATGATTATCCTGGTTGCAGCGTTCAACATTATTTCATCCATGATAATGCTGGTGAAAGACAAATCACGCGATATCGCGATATTGCGGACGATGGGTGCCACGCGGCAATCGATGCTGAAAATCTTCATACTGACCGGTGCCAGCATTGGCTTTCTTGGAACATTTTTCGGGGCGATGCTGGGGATTGCGTTTGCCGTGAATATCGAAGGTATTCGTCAGGCGTTACAAAAGTTGAGCGGCACCGAACTGTTTTCAGCCGAGGTGTATTTCCTGTCGCAATTGCCAGCGATTATCGCGTGGTCTGAGGTGATGACGGTGATCGGCATGGCACTGGTAATTTCGATCCTGGCGACTTTGTACCCTGCCTGGCGGGCCGCGCGTTTAAATCCGGTTGAGGCATTGCGCTATGAATAAATCTGCACCATTGCTGGAAGCCGTCGGCGTCACCAAAACATATCATCAGGGCGATAATGATTTGCAGGTTTTGCAGGATATCACCTGTAACCTCTATCCCGGCGAAATGGTCGCGCTGGTTGGCCCAAGCGGCGCGGGTAAGTCCACACTGCTCCATATCCTTGGTCTTCTGGATACGCCCAGCACCGGCACGTTGCGCTTTGATGGGCAGGATGTTGCGGCACTGGACGATGCGGCGCGCACGACGATGCGGCGGCAAAAGCTGGGTTTTATTTATCAATTCCATTATTTGCAGCCTGAATTTGATGCGCTGGAAAATGTCGTCCTGCCACAGTTAATTACGGGCAAGTCAATGCGCGACGCGCGTGATCATGCGGCTGAATTGCTGCGCGGTGTGGGGTTGGGCCATCGTCTGGATCACCGTCCCGCGCGCCTGTCGGGCGGAGAGCAGCAACGCGTGGCCATCTGCCGCGCTTTGGCCAATAACCCCAGCCTGTTGCTGGCTGATGAACCAACCGGCAACCTGGACCCCGAAACGTCAGCCGAAGTGTTTGCGATGTTACAGTCGCGGGTAAAACAGGCGGGTATTTCCGCCTTAATCGCCACGCACAATATGGACCTGGCCGCGCGCATGGATCGCCGTTTGGTGTTGCGCCGCGGCGCGGTGTACGCGGAATAGTGGGATGAGCGAAGACACAACGCCCACGCACCCTGCGCCGCGTTTTATCCATTTGCACACGCATTCTGCCTATTCGCTTGCCGAAGGGGCTGTTCACGTCAAAGATTTGGTCAAGTTATGCGGTAAAAAGCATATGCCGGCGTTGGCGATTACCGATACCAATAACATGTTTGGCGCGATGGAATTCGCCCTGGAAGCCACCAGTGCGGGTGTGCAGCCTATCCTGGGTGTGCAGATAGATGTTGCGCAATCTGCGGGTCAGTTGGTGCTGTTGGCCCAATCTGAAACGGGATATCGCAATATGTGCCGTTTGATCAACAAAGCCTATATGGCTGACGAGGCTGGCAAAGAGGTTGCGTTTGGCTTGGATGATATCTGTGCTTGTGCGGATGGCATTATCTGCCTGACGGGCGGCAGTGGCGGGATCATCGCGAAATCGATCCTGCATGGACAATCCGAGCAGGCTGAACGGATGTTAGACAGCCTGCAATCGGCCTTTGGCGACCGTCTGTATATCGAACTGCAACGTCATGGATGGCCGCATGAGGCCCAGGTCGAGCCTGCGCTGCTTGATCTTGCTTATGCCCGCAACATTCCAATTGTCGCAACCAATGACTGTTATTTCGCGACAAAGGACATGTACGAAGCGCATGATGCGTTACTGTGTATCGCCCAGGGCCGTTATATCAGCGAGGTGGATCGCCGCAAGGTCACCCCCCATCATTACTTCAAATCGGAAGATGAGATGGTCGCGCTGTTCGCCGATTTGCCTGAGGCCATTGAAAATACGGTTCAGATTGCCAAGCGATGCCATTACCTTTTGAAGGTTGTTGACCCGATCCTGCCGCCATTTGCGACCGAGGGTGGCCGGACGGAAATTGAAGAATTAAAAGTGCAGGCGGCAGAGGGGTTGCGCTGGCGTCTTGATAATTACGTTTTAACACCCGAGATGGACGCGGCACAGCGGGACAAGACGGAAAAGGACTATCAGGACCGGCTGGATTTTGAGTTAAATACGATTATTCAGATGGGTTTCCCAGGCTATTTCCTGATCGTGTCCGACTTTATCCGCTGGGCTAAGGAACAGGACGTTCCGGTGGGGCCGGGGCGGGGATCGGGCGCAGGGTCGCTTGCGGCCTGGTCATTACAAATTACCGACTTGGACCCGATCAAGCTGGGTCTGTTGTTTGAGCGTTTTCTGAACCCCGACCGGGTGTCGATGCCGGATTTCGACGTCGATTTCTGTCAGGACAGACGGGACGAGGTGATTACCTATGTTCAAAAACGATATGGCGTAGATCGTGTGGCACAGATCATTACCTTCGGGAAACTGCAGGCGCGGGCCGTGTTGCGCGATGTGGGCCGCGTCTTGCAAATGTCGTATGGTGCGGTGGATCGTATCGCCAAGATGATCCCCAATAATCCTGCGCATCCGGTCACACTGGCCGAGGCGCTGGAAGGCGATATGGAGCTGCGGACCTTGCGGGACAGCGATGCGACATATGGCCGCCTGATCGGCGTTGCCTTGCAATTAGAGGGTTTGTATCGCCATGCATCAACCCACGCCGCGGGTGTGGTTATCGCCGACCGTCCATTGGCCGATTTGATCCCGGTTTATCGTGATCCACGATCACCGATGCCGGTGACGCAGTTTAACATGAAGTTCGTTGAAAAAGCCGGACTGGTGAAATACGACTTTCTGGGTTTAAAAACACTGACTGTTATTAAAACCGCCCTTGATTTGATCAGGAAACAAACGGGTGAAGAGCATGACATGCTGAAAATCCCGTTTGATGACCAAAAGACCTTCGATCTGTTATCATCCGGCGCGGGGGTTGGGGTCTTCCAACTGGAATCCGGCGGGATGCGCGATACGTTGAAAAAGCTTCGCCCTACACGGTTTGAGGATATCATCGCGCTGGTCGCGCTTTACCGACCCGGTCCCATGGACAATATCCCCAAATATATCGCTGTAAAAGAAGGTCGAGAAGAACCGGATTACCTGCATCCTGTCTTGAAACCGGTTTCCGAAGAAACATTCGGGATCATGATCTATCAAGAACAAGTCATGAAAGCAGCACGCGTCCTTGCAGGTTATACATTGGCCAACGCCGACTTACTGCGCCGTGCCATGGGGAAGAAGATTAAAGCTGAAATGGATGCGCAGCGTGAACGGTTTATTGAAGGCGCCGCGACCCATAATCAAGTTCCTGCCGATCAGGCCAGCGCGATTTTTAATCAAATGGAAAAGTTTGCGGATTACGGTTTCAACAAATCCCATGCCGCCGCTTATGCATTAATCGCATATCAAACCGCGTGGTTAAAAGCCAACTATTCCGTGGCCTTTATGGCGGCAACCATGACGCTGGATAAGGGGAATACGGACAAGCTGGCAGTGTTCAAGCAAGAGCTGGACAGCATGGACATCAAAATCCTGACGCCCGACATCAATGCGTCAGAAGTGGATTTCACAGTCGAAGGCGATGCCATACGTTACGCCCTTTCTGCTTTGAAAGGCGTGGGAAGTGCCGCAATGCAATCCATCGTGGATGAACGGCAGGCGAATGGGCCGTTTGCGTGCCTGGCCGACTTCCTGGGACGCATTGATACCAAGGCGATGAATAAAAGGATGTGGGAGGCACTGGTCACGTCCGGCGCGTTCGACAGCTTGCATCCCAATCGCGCCCAGCTGCACGCCAGTGGCGAGGTGGTAATGGGCCATATTGGCCGCCTGGCAGCCGAGCGTGACAGCGGCCAGGAAAACCTGTTCGGTGGTGGGCCAGAATCCGGCCCTCCGACCTTGCCGCCTTTGGTACCCAGTGCTGACTGGGATAACTTTACGAAGCTTGGATATGAATTCGAAGCGGTCGGGTTTTACCTGTCCGCGCACCCGCTGGACAGCAAGCAGGCCTTGTTGCAGCGCCTGAATGTCACCTTGCGGGCTGAGCTTGAGGACAAAATGCAGACCAGCCCCTCATCGCGCTTTACGATGGCGGCGGTCATTCTAAAAAAGCAGGAAAAGATTTCGGCCAAAGGCAATAAGTTCGGGATCCTGCAACTGTCTGATGCCACCGGCGCGTTTGAAGTTATGCTGTTTTCCGATCTTCTGACCCGTTGCCGCGAGATGTTAGAGGAGGGAAGCAGTATCCTGTTAAGCGTTGATGCCGAAATGCGCGATGACCAGCTGCGAATGCTGGCCCAGGATATTAAGCCCATGGACGATGTGGCACAGCGTTCTTTACGCGATATCACGATCGCGATTACCGATGCGGGTGCGGTGCCGGGACTGCAAAAAGTCCTTGTACCTTTGACCGGCCAGGGGCCAGTGGGCGTTCAGGTCGCGGTGCGGACCGATACCCACAGCGTCACAATCAAATTGCCAGGCAGCTGGGCTATTTCCCCCTCGGTATGCCAGGCCTTGCGCCAGGTGGCGGGTGTTACTGATCTTCACGAGCATTAAAAAGTAAGCCAAGCCCTGTTTGGCGCTTTTTTGCTTGCAATCCGTCCCAAACCCCCGTATCTACATCATCAAATTCACATACGGAATCGGGTTGTGCGGCGTTACTTGGCATTTTCCCAACGGTGTGGTTGGCAACAACCATAAAGGTCCGTAGAGGTATAACCGGATAAAAAGGAGATCACATATGCCGATGCCAGAATTCTCAATGCGCCAATTACTCGAAGCCGGGGTCCATTTCGGTCACCACGCGCGTCGCTGGAACCCAAAAATGCGTCAATACATTTTCGGCGTTCGTAACGGCGTTCACATTATCGATTTGCAACAAACATCACCGATGCTGGAAGCTGCTTTGCGTGCCTTGCGCGATGTCGCGTCACGCGGTGGCCGCGTTCTGTTCGTTGGAACGAAGCGCCAAGCCCAAGATCGCATTGCCGACGCTGCACAGCGTTGCGGCCAGTACTACGTTAATCACCGCTGGTTGGGCGGGATGTTGACGAACTGGAAAACAGTGTCGCAATCCATTGCACGCCTGCGTGAACTGGAACTGATCCTGGCTTCGGATGGTCACTCTGCTACCGGCCCACGCCGTAACAAAAAAGAAATGCTGATGATCAGCCGCGAACGCGACAATCTGAACAAATCTATTGGTGGTATTAAAGACATGGGCGGCCTGCCGGACATCATGTTCATTATCGACACCAACAAAGAAGACATTGCGATTCAAGAAGCGGGCAACCTGAATATTCCGGTTGTGGCTATTCTGGACAGCAACTCGGATCCTGCTGGCGTGACATTCCCGATCCCGGGCAATGACGATGCACAGCGTGCAATCGAATTGTATTGTGATCTGGTTGTTGGTGCGGTTCTTGACGGCTTACAAGTCGGCATGAGCCAGTCTGGTAAAGACGCTGGCGAAGCTGTTGAGTTGAAAAAAGAAAAAGCGAATGTTGATGCTGCGGTTGCCGCGGCTGATGCTGATGCTGGTGAAGCCAAAGCGGTTGCGGCCGGTTAATTCACTTTTTACATTCAAAATACGCTCTAAACTATTGAAGGAGAATGAAGATGGTTGACATTACAGCGTCAATGGTAAAAGACATGCGCGAAAAGTCAGGCGCCGGTATGATGGATGCGAAAGCTGCCTTGCTGGCCAATGACGGCAATATGGATGCTGCGCTGGATTGGCTGCGCGCCAAAGGTCTGGCAAAAGCTGCTAAGAAATCTGGCCGTACGGCCGCCGAAGGCCTGGTTGCCGTTGCTGTTGATGCCAAAGGCACGACAGGCGCGGTGGTCGAGGTTAACTCGGAAACAGATTTCGTCGCCCGTAACGAAACCTTCCAGGGTTTTGTGCGTGACGTGGCCAACCTTGGCCTGACCGTTGCGAATGACACGGCCGCTTTGGCTGATGCGCCTATGGGCGGCAAAACGGTTCAGGAAACGCTGACCGCGATGATCGCAACGATCGGCGAAAACATGTCTTTGCGCCGGTTCCAGAAATTAAGCGTCGGCCAGGGTGTTGTTGCATCCTATGTCCATAACGCGGTTGTGCCCAACCTGGGTAAAATCGGCGTTCTGGTGGCGTTGGAATCTGCCGCACCGGTTGAACAGCTGCACACACTGGGCAAACAGATTGCGATGCACATCGCGGCTGCAAACCCTGAATGCCTGGACCGTTCAACCGTTTCTGCTGACAGCGTTGAGCGCGAAAAAGCGATCTTCCGCGAACAGACCAAAGACAGCGGCAAGCCGGCTGAGATCATTGAGAAAATGATTGAGGGCCGTATGCGCAAATATTACGAAGAAATCTGCCTGACGGAACAAGTGTTCATCATGGACGGCGAACGGACAATCACACAAGTGGTCGAAGCCGCGTCGAAAGATTTCGGCACACCGGTCAAACTGGCTGGATTTGCCCGTTACCTGGTGGGCGATGGGATTGAAAAAGAGGAAGTTGATTTCGCGGCGGAAGTGGCTGCGACGGCTGCTGGTTAATCCTGGTTCTATAATCGATTATAAAAGCCCGCATCTTTTGGATGTGGGCTTTTTCTTTGCGGTGCTTTTCATCTTGACCGTCTATGGTATAACAAATGCACGTATTCATAAGGGTTTCACATGACGAAAACTGATCACACATCTGCAGCCCCTCGCTATCGCCGCGTCCTGTTAAAGCTGTCGGGTGAAGTATTAATGGGCCAGCGGGAATTCGGCCTGGACCCCGCAACAGTGGATCGTGTGGCTGACGATATCCGCCAGGTCATTGATATGGGCATTCAGGTTTGCGTTGTCTTAGGCGCCGGGAACATATTCCGCGGCGTATCAGGCGCGGCCAGCGGCATGGATCGTACCACAGCCGATCATATGGGCATGTTGGGGATTGTTATTAATGCCTTGTGCCTGCAAAACGCATTGGAAAATATAGGCATTCGCACACGGGTGCAATCGGCGATTCAGATGGACCAGGTGTGTGAGCCTTACATTCGCCGTCGGGCGACTCGTCACATGGAAAAAGGCCGCGTGGTGATTTTTGCGGCTGGTACTGGTAATCCTTACTTTACCTCTGATACGGCCGCAGCGTTGCGGGCGTCTGAAATGGGGTGCGATCTGTTGGCCAAGGGCACGAAAGTGGACGGCGTTTACACAGCCGATCCGCATGTTGATCCAACCGCGACGCGTTACACGCATGTCAGTTATATGGACGTTCTGACCAAGGATTTGCGCGTTATGGACGCGACCGCCATTTCCCTGACCCGCGAGAATAATGTGCCTGTGATGATTTTTAATGTCCGCGAAGTCGGTAATTTTGCCCGTGTCATGCAGGGGCAGGGGACGTACACAATCGTTGGCAATCACGCGACACAGGCGTAAAAGAAAGATAAGGAGCATAAGACATGGCATTTGATATCAAGGACCTGCGTCAACGTATGGATGGCGCTTATACCAATCTGGAAAAAGAATTCTCAGGCCTGCGTACGGGCCGTGCGTCGGTCAATATGCTGGAACCCGTCATGGTTGATGCGTATGGCAGCAAGATGCCGCTGAACCAAGTCGGTTCAGTCAGCGTGCCGGAATCCCGCCTGCTGGTTGTGCAGGTTTGGGACGCGAGCATGAGCAAAGCGGTCGAAAAAGCAATCCGCGAGTCCGGCCTTGGCCTTAACCCCCAAGCGGAAGGCACGATGATTCGTGTGCCGATCCCTGAATTAAACCAGGAACGGCGCGCCGAAATGACCAAGGTTGCCGGCAAATACGCCGAACAAACCCGCATCGCGATCCGCAATATCCGTCGCGACGGCATGGAAACACTGAAAACGATGGAAAAAGGTAAGCAGATCACAGAAGACGAGCTGAAACGCTTGTCCGAAGATGTACAAAAACTGACCGACGAAGTGATTGCGCGCGTGGACAAACTTTTGGCGGACAAAGAAACCGACATCATGAAGGTTTAAGCAATTCTATCGCCACACGCCCATCCCATGTCATTTGTAACACCGCAGCATATTGCCATTATTATGGATGGCAACGGTCGCTGGGCAAAAGCCCGGGGGCTGCCGCGTACGGCTGGCCATCGCCAGGGAATTGAAGCCACAAAACGCGTCGTGCGTGCGTCGCGCGACATGGGTATTTCCTATCTGACGTTATTTGGGTTCAGTGCGGAAAACTGGTCGCGTCCAAAGGATGAGGTCCAGGAATTAATGGGCCTGTTACGGATGTATTTACAGATGGAAACCAAGACGCTGCATCAAGATGGCGTGCGTTTGCGGATGATTGGCGACCGAGACGGGCTGGACCGTGATATTGTCACATTAATCGAAAAGGCTGAGGCTTTGACACGCGACAATACCGCGCTGCATTTGACCATCGCCCTGAATTACGGCGGGCGGCAGGAAATCACGCAAGCTGCCTATGCCATGGCACAAGACTGTGTCGCGGCGGGTCAGATGCCTGATAAGGCCGCCTTTGCCGCGGCGTTTCCTGCTAAACTGCTGACGCCTGATCTGCCTGAACCGGATATTTTGGTGCGCAGTTCGGGTGAGCAGCGGATCAGTAATTTCCTGTTGTGGCAGTGTGCGTACGCGGAGTTCGTCTTTTCCCCTGTCCTGTGGCCTGACTTTGATCGGGATCATTTAGCGGCGGTCATAGGGGAATTTGCCAAACGTGATCGCCGGTTTGGGGCGGTCAAATGACGCTGGTTGTTTCGCCTTCGTTGATGCAACGCCTGATAACCGCGTTGATTTTCGGCCCTGTCACCTTTGCCTTGTGGTTTTATGGCGGTGTGCCATTTCTGGTCTTTTTGCTTGTGATGCTGTTGGTCAGTGCGTGGGAATGGACCGGCATGTCATTACGCCTGCCGCCCACACCGGTGCGCGGTATTGTGACTGTTGTTGGGATTCTGTATCTGGCCGCCTGTTTTCTGGCCATTGCCCGCCTTGGCATTCATTATGGCCGCGATTACGCTATCCTGCTGCTGCTAATGATCTGGATGTCTGACAGTTTTGGTTATGCGTTCGGGAAGACAATTGGTGGGCCGAAAATGGCGCCGGTTTTAAGTCCGAACAAAACATATGCCGGCTTGCTTGGGGCGATGGTTGGGCCTGCGGTCACGGTGTGGCTTTATACGACCTTTTTGACACTGCCAGACACGGCGTATATTGACCAACGCCTGCACATCCTGATCGGAGCGGGGCTAGGGGCGTGCGGCCAGGCTGGCGATATTCTGATATCAGCGATGAAGCGCAAGGTTGGCGTGAAGGATACCGGCACTATTTTGCCAGGTCATGGCGGGGTGCTGGACCGTATTGATGCTTTGCTTCTGGCTGGGTTGGCCTATCTTATCATCATAAGCTTTACACTGGCGGCTTAAACCATCATTATGTGCCCAGAATCTGAAGGAAAGAACGAAGAATGAGCGAATTATTAGACCTATTACAAGTCATGGCCGGCAACGTATGGATGTACGGTGTGACCTTTTTGGTCGTTTTAAGCATTCTGGTTTTCGTTCATGAATGGGGCCACTACATCGTCGCGAAAATGTGTGGCGTGAAAATTGAGACGTTTTCGATCGGCTTTGGCAAAGAATTGTTCGGCTGGAACGACAAAAGCGGCACACGCTGGCGCTTTGCCCTGATCCCTTTGGGCGGGTACGTGAAAATGTTCGGCGATACGGATCCAGCCAGTGCAGGGTCCAGTGATATCGTCAACGGCCAGCATATGAACGCAAACGAAAAGTCACAGGCCTTTTTTGCCAAGCCAGTGTGGCAGCGGTCATTGATCGTTTTTGCTGGGCCTGCTGTCAACTTCCTGTTCGCTATCCTGATTCTGTCGGTTTTGTTTGCCACGCTGGGGCGCCCGGTGTCGGCCCCGATTGTGGCGGCTGTTGAAATTGGTGGTGCCGCCGATGTCGCTGGATTACAACCACAGGATCGTATCGTTGCCATTGATGGCGTGGCTATCAGTCAGTTTGAAGATGTGCGTGAAAAGGTCGCGATTGCCCTTGATACGCCATTGCAAATGCTGATTGATCGTAACGGCGCGCAACAGACCGTAACAGTTACACCGGTTCGGCAGGAAATTGAAGATCGTTTCGGCTTCACGCATGAGCGCGGCTTAGTGGGCATTTATGGCCCCAGCAATGGGATCGGCCTGGCATCTATTCGCGGTGTTGCTGGCCAAGACACGGATGAGGCGGATATCAGCAAAACAGCTGCTATGCTGAAAAACAAATTCGGTGCGCCGTTCAAGATTACCTTGTCCAAGGCAGATGGCGGCAAGACGGATGTCTTGATCAACCCGCCCCAGGACAAGAATGTCGATTTGACCACCACTGCGGCACAGGACCCGACAAAAACCGGCTTGATGCTGGCAGCCAGCCCGAATGACAACAAGGTCGTTTACAGCCCGGTGGGGGCGATTGCCCAGGGGGCGAAGGTCACATGGTCCAGCATCAAGAACACGCTGTTCGCGATTCAGCAGATGATCATGGGCGTTCGTAACCCAACCGAACTGGGCGGGATTATCCGGATCGGCGCGGTTGCGGGGGATATGGCCGAGCAGGGGATGATCGCTTTGTTCAGCTTTATGGCCATGTTGTCTATTAATCTGGGCTTGATTAACCTGTTCCCCATTCCCATGCTGGATGGCGGTCACCTTGTGTTTTATGGGATTGAGGCTGCCCGCGGCAAGCCGTTATCGGACCGCGCGCTGGAATACGCTTTCCGTGGCGGGTTGGTGATTCTTGTGGCTTTGATGGTCTTTAGCAATTTGAATGATATTTTGCAGTTGGTACTTTAATCCATCTATGTGTATCGTGTTTACGGAAAAATTATGTCGCCGATGAGTCTTCGCACCTTTTATCTGTTTTGCCTGTCCCTTGGCCTCGTTTTCTTAACGATGGCGACGGCCTATGCCGCAGACACGGTGCGCGATATCCGCGTGACTGGTAACCAGCGTATTGAGCCGACCACCGTCCTTTCCTATCTTCAAATGAAAGCGGGCGATCCGATTACGGTCGATACGATTGACCAGGCGTTGAAAGACCTGTTTGCAACGGAATTATTTGCCGACGTTCAGGTCACGGAAAGTGCAGGGGTCATTACGGTCGCCGTCGTGGAAAACCCGATTATCAGCGAGATTGCGTTTGAAGGCAACGACGCCCTGGAGGATGCGGAATTAACCACCGAAATATCCTTGCGGCCCCGGATGGTGTTTACACGAACCAAAGTACAAAACGATGTCGCGCGCCTTTACGATGTCTATCGCAAGAATGGCCGTTTTTCCGTTGTTATTTCGCCCAAGATTATCAAGCTTGATCAGAATCGCGTGAATTTGGTGTTTGAAATCACCGAAGGCGATATCACAGAAATTCGCAGTATCCGGTTTGTCGGCAATAAACGGTTCAACGACGACACATTGCGCGGTGAACTGGCCACCAAAGAAAGCCGATGGTATCGCTTCTTAAACAATAATGACCGTTATGACGGCGACCGTTTCAACTACGACCAGGAATTGCTGCGGCGGTTCTATTTGTCCGAAGGCTATGCCGATTTCCGCATTCTGTCGGCTGTGGCTGAACTGTCCGAAAGCCGGGATGATTTTTATCTGACTTTGACCGTGGATGAAGGTCCTCGCTATAAAGTCGGCAAAATTGATATTCAATCCGGACTGCGTAACTTTGACGCCAATACGTTGCGTGGCAGCCTGACGCTGGTGCCAGGCGATTGGTACGATGCGGATGCCGTGGAAGATACAATTGAGGAAATGACCGAAAAACTGAACGAGAAGGACCAGATATATTTCGTATCTGTGACCCCTGATGTACAGCGTCATCCTGAAGACAAGACAATCGACATCATCTATCGCTTGGCAGAAACAGCGAAAGTGTTTGTTGAGCGCGTTGATATCAAAGGTAACATGCGGACCGAGGATAAGGTTATCCGCCGCGAAATACGCGCAGCCGAAAGTGACGCCTATATCAAATCAGATATGGCCAAATCTGAACGTGATCTGCGCGATCTGGACTATTTTGAAAAGGTTGACGTTAAATCCGTTCCTGGCTCCGCACCTGATAAACGGGTTGTCGAAATTGATGTTGAGGAGAAATCAACGGGTGAATTGTCCGTTGGTGCTGGATTCTCAACCAGTGAAGGTCCGTTGGCTGATTTCCGCCTGCGTGAACGTAACTTCCTGGGTAAGGGGCAGGACGTGGTTTTGGCGACGACCCTGTCGGGTGAGAAAACGGAGTTCGACGTATCGGTGACTGAACCGTACTTTATGGACCGTGATCTGGCCGCAACAGTTGATGCATTCCATATCACCCGTGATTTGCAGGACGAAAGCTCGTATGACCAGAAACGGTCGGGGGCCGGTTTGAAACTCTCATTCCCCTTAAGTGAAAAATGGCGCCAGGCATTCGGCTATCGTCTTGAGCGAAATGAAATTACCAATGTTGACAGTGATGCATCACGTTACATTCGTGATCAGGAAGGCAACCGCGTAACGTCGGCCGTGAACCAACGCCTCAGCTATACAGATTTGGACAGTACGCTGTTCCCGACCGAAGGCTACACATTCTGGCTGGAAAACGAGATTTCGGGTCTGGGCGGCGATTCTCAATACTTTAATACCAAGATCGGTAACACAGTCTTTTATCCGATTGCCGACAACTGGATCTTAAGCGGATTGCTGGAAGCCGGGCTTGTCGAAGGGTATGGAGATGAGGCGGTGTCAATCAATGAACGCTTCTTTATTGGTGGCAATACGCTGCGCGGCTTTGACTCGTCAGGTATTGGTCCACGCGATCTGTTAACCGATGATGCGTTGGGCGGTAACCGCTATTATCGCGGTTCGGCTGAATTGCGGATGCCGATCGGTTTGCCAGAAGAATACGGGATTGCTGGCTATGTCTTTACCGATTTCGGGTCTTTGTGGAAACCGGATAGCCTTGAAGGGTCTGACGTGGCTGACGAATCGTCACTGCGGGCGTCGGCTGGGGTTGGCTTGTCCTGGCGCTCGCCTATGGGCCCGCTTCGTATCGACTATGCGAAGCCGTATATGAAGGAAGATTACGATGTTGAGCAATCTTTCCGCTTTAGTTTCGGCACCCAATTCTGATACACATAATCAACTTTAGGAAATGGAGAATTACGATGCTTAAAAACCTGCGCCTTTTTGCCGTGTTAACTGTTATGGCTGCTGTGGCCATTACCCCGCTGACCGCCGTGGCGGCCGATGCGCCGCTTAAAATTGCTGTGGTGAATTACAATCGCGTGATCGACGGATCAACAGCAGCCACGAAAGCCAAGCAGAAACTGGCGGCCAAACGCGACGCGCTGCGTAAGGAATTGATCGCCAAAGAAAAAGACTTGCGAACCAAGCAACAAACTTTGGTCAAAGAGAAAGCCAAGCTGAAGCCAGAAGACTTCAAGGTGAAAGTGAAAGACCTGGAAAAGGAATTCATCAGCACCAATGAAAAACTGAATAAGCAAAAGGCGGAATTGGACGGTGCTTGGCTGGCTGCTGATCGCGATCTGCGCGAAGAAATGTTGAAAATCATCGCCAAGATAGCCGAAGCTGAGAAAATCGATCTGGTTTTAAGCAGTGACAGTGTTGTTATTGCCGCACAGAAATTGGATATTACCGCTAAGGTTCTGGCTGATGTGAACAAAACCGTTTCTGAAATATCCACGTCGCCTGCTAAGAAAAAGTAATGGCTGACACACGTTTTTTTGACCGGGCGGGTCCGTTTACGCTGGCGCAGATATATAAGGCTGCACGGCTGGACCCGCTGGTTGAAAGCGCGCCATCTTTTGTTGATATCGGCAGATTGGAAGACGCGGGACCGGATCAGGTCACGTTTTTTGACAACATCAAATATCGCGATGCGTTGCGGTCCACACGGGCCGGGGCGTGTTTTGTACATCCTGATTATGCGGACGAGGTCCCTGCGGGCACGCTGGCTATCGTCACGCCACAACCGTACAAGGCCTATGCCTTAACGGCGCAAATCTTTTATCCAGGCGTCAAACCTGCAGCGACAATTCATGCCGCCAGCCACGTGGCGGATGATGCCGTTATTGGTGTCGGCACGACGATTGAGGCCGGGGCAGTTATCGAGTCCGGTGCGCAGATCGGTGCAAATTGCTGGATCGGTGCAAATACAGTGATTGGACGCGGTGTGGTTCTGGGCGACGGCTGTATCATCGGCGCGAACGCAACGGTGTCCCATACCGTTATCGGCAATCATGTGCGCTTGTACCCCGGCGTGCGGATTGGCCAGGACGGGTTTGGTTTTGCGATTGATCCGGCGGGGCATATCAAGGTTCCGCAATTGGGCCGTGTTGTGATTGAAGACGGGGTTGAGATTGGCGCGAATACGGCAATTGATCGCGGCGCGATTGGTGATACGCATATTGGCGCGGGATGCTGGATCGATAATCTGGTTCAGATCGGTCACAATGTTCGTCTGGGCCGCGGGTGCGTCATCGTGTCTCAGGTTGGGATTGCGGGCAGTACGGTGTTGGGCGATTTTGTCGTCCTGGCGGGCCAGGCGGGTATTGCCGGCCATCTGAAGATTGGCAGCGGTGTCCGCGTTGCGGCGCAATCGGGTGTGATGCGGGATATTCCGCCAAAGTCGGATGTGATGGGATCACCCGCCATGCCGATTAAACAATACATGCGCCAGGTCGCGACATTGACGCGCCTGACGCGGAAAAGAGGGAAAGATGACTGAGACAATTGATATTCAACGTATCCTGAAACTGCTGCCGCACCGGTATCCGTTGTTACTGGTGGATCGTATTGTCGCTTTGGTGAAGGATGAAAGTGCCGTCGGTCTTAAAAACGTCACGATGAATGAACCTCATTTTACGGGGCATTTCCCTGGCGCACCTGTTATGCCCGGTGTCCTGATTATTGAGGCTATGGCGCAAACGGCTGGTATTCTGGTGATGCATTCAATGGGCATGGAATCAGATAACCGCCTGGTATATTTCATGACGATTGACGAGGCCCGATTCCGTAAGCCGGTGACGCCTGGCGATCAATTGTACATTCATGTCACCAAAGAACGCTCTCGCGGGATGGTCTGGAAATTCAAGGGCGAGGCCAAAGTCGGCGATGTCTTGTGCGCCGAGGCAACTTTCAGCGCGATGATCGTCGATAAGCCAGCCTGACCCCGGTTTTCATCTGTTTTCTGTAACAATGTGTACGCCCCTGTGAGATGACGCCCGTATGACAAGTGTCGTACAAGAAGGCGAAAGGATACTTTACCCATGATTCACCCCACCGCCATTATCGCCCCTGAGGCCACACTTGGTCAGAATATCAGTATCGGCCCATATTGTATCGTTGGCCCGCATGTCGTGATCGGCGATAATGTTACGTTGAAAAGTCATGTTGTCGTCGAAGG
The DNA here is from genome assembly GCA_040386235.1 of Pseudomonadota bacterium. GTDB lineage: Bacteria > Pseudomonadota > Alphaproteobacteria > Micavibrionales > Micavibrionaceae > JAZKGA01. The sequence goes on along the minus strand of JAZKGA010000001.1, from coordinate 1,195,529 downwards.
CCATACCGAGATCGGCAGTGGTACTGAAATTTACCCGTTTGCCGTTTTGGGCGTCGCGCCCCAGGATTTAAAATATGGTGGTGAAGCGGGTCGCCTGGTTATCGGTGTGAATAACCGCATTCGTGAACACGTCACGATGCATATCGGGACAGCGGGCGGCGGGTTGCTGACCAAAGTTGGCGATAACTGCCTGTTTATGGTGGGCGTTCATATCGCCCATGATTGCGTCATTGGCGATCATGTTATCATGGCCAACAACGCCACGCTTGGCGGCCACGTTGTGGTGGGCGATCATGCCTTGATCGGTGGCCTGGCTGCGGTTCATCAATTTATTCGCATCGGCAAATTCGCCATGGTCGGCGGGATGAGCGGCGTTGATAACGATATCATTCCTTTTGGCCGTGTGAAGGGAGAGCGCGCCAGCCTGGCCGGCTTAAACCTGATCGGCCTTGAACGGAACGGGTTTGATAAGACCCAGGTGCGTGAAATGCAAAAGGTTGTAGAGACGCTGTTCGCCGGGGAAGGGACGTTTGATGCCCGACTGGACCGGATCGCCAATGATTACAAGGAATCGCCGCGCATTCAAGAAATCGTTGATTTCGCCCGCACCCGCGACCGCTTTCCAATCTGTGGCCCTGCGTCAAAGAATGGTGTATAAGCGTTAGCATGTCGCACGCCTTATCCGATTCTGCCTCTTATCCCGCAAACCTGCCTGCATTGCCAACATGGCCTGCACGGATCGGCATTATTGCCGGCCAGGGCGCATTGCCACGAGCCTTAATCCGCGCCGCGCATGATGCGAACAGCATTCCATTTGTTATTGCCTTTCAGGGGATTACCCCTGTCGATACCGTTGTCGGTGTTGAGCATGTCTGGGTGCGCTTGGGCGAAGTCAGCAAGATTTTGAAGGCTTTACGCCGATTCCAGGCACCTGATATCGTGCTGTGCGGGGCGATTCCTCGCCCTAACCTGTGGTCCCTTTGGCCGGATTGGCAGGGGCTACGCCTTTTGCTGTCTGTCCGTGGTGTGAATTTGGGCGACGATACGCTGTTGCGCGCCGTGAAAGATATGCTGAGCAGTCATGGGTTTACCGTTCGCGGCATTCAAAATTTCCTGCCCGATTTGTTGACACCGCCAGGTAACCTGGGGAAAGTCATGCCAAGCAATGCCGACTGGGTTGATATTCGATATGGCGCCAAAGTCGCGCGCACGTTGGGCCGCCTGGATATTGGCCAGGCCGTTATTGTCGAAGGCGGTAATGTGTTGTCGGTTGAAGCGGCCGAAGGCACAGACGCTCTTATCTCTCGCACCACTGTTCTGAAACGTCAGGCACAGGGCGGCGTGCTGGTCAAACTGGCTAAGCCGCAGCAGGAACGTGCAATTGATCTTCCTACCATCGGACCGCAAACTGTGCGCCAGGCTATCAGCCTGAAACTGTCCGGAATTGCGGTCGAAGCGGGTCACAGCCTGTGCGTCGCGCCGGAAGAAGTGGTGCAAATGGCCGATCAAGCGGGCTTGTTCATATATGGTCTCAGCGACCATGAAATCCCTGCGATTTAATAAGTTTGGCGACGGGTACGATGAAGAAGCTGTTTGTTATTGCGGGTGAAGCATCGGGCGACCGCCTGGGTGGCAGCCTGCTGGCCGCGATAAAAGAGCGTTTTCCGGACATCATTATCGCCGGTATCGGCGGCGATGATATGAAGCAAAACGGCCTGCCGCAAAGCTTGTTCCCGATGGAGCAGTTGAGCGTGATGGGCCTTGCGGAAATCATCCCTGCCATGCCACGTATTCTGTATCGCCTGCAACAGACGGTTTCCGCGATCGAAGCGTTCCAGCCGGACCTGGTTTTAAGTATCGACAATCCTGATTTTACCCAGCGCGTGCATCGCCAGATTCAGAAAAACGGCCGCCTTAAAACACGGCACGTGCATATGGTTGCGCCCAGCGTCTGGGCCTGGCGTCCCGGCCGTGCGCAAAAATGGGGGCAGGTGATTGATCAATTGCTATGCCTGTTGCCATTTGAACCTCCTTATTTCGCGAACACGCCTATGCGTGCGGATTTTGTTGGTCATCCGGTGACTGAACGCCTACAGCCGTTGCCCCGCGGCAAGAATGACGTTGTGGCGCGCTTGGGCATTCGTGGCGGCCCGATTGTTGGCCTGTTGTGTGGCAGTCGGATCGGGGAAATACGCCGCGTCGGTAACCAGATTGTCGAGGCGGCACAGCTGCTGGCGATGGAATTTCCGGGCCTGCATTTTATTGTGCCGACGTTGCCGTGGATTGAAAAAGACGTGCGCGCCCTGTGCGCCCGCATTCCTGCCTATTCCCATGTTCTGACCGATCAATCGGATAAATATATGGCGATGGGCGCATGTGATGCGGCGATTGCCGTTTCCGGCACGATTGGCCTGGAACTGGCAATGCTTGAGGTCCCGCACATCATCACCTATCGCCTGAACCCGCTGACGTGGCAAGTGGCCAAACGGATGATCCAGGTGCGGTATGCACATCTGGTGAATATCCTGCAGGACGCGCCTGTGGTGCCAGAGTTTTTGCAGAACGATTCACAGCCTGAAATGATGGCAAGTGCGATGATCGAATTATTGAAGGACGGTCAGGCGCAAGCCAATCAATTACAGGCCTTCCGCAATGTCCGTGCGCAATTACAAGCTCCGCGCGGTTTTACCGCCGCCAGTGCCGCGGTTGAAGCAATTGTCCAAGGTGGCAATCCCACGCACTAAAAAAACGCCCTGTTTGGGGCGTTTTTGCGAAGTTCGTATGCTTAGCGTTTTTTGATGTCTGTATAAGGACGCTGCTTCGCGCCCGTGTACAATTGGCGCGGTCGGCTGATACGGTGGCCTTGCTCGCTGATCATTTCCATCCATTGCGATACCCAGCCGACCGTCCGTGCGACGGCGAACAGCACGGTAAACATATTGGTTGAAAAGCCCATGGCGCGCAGGATAATGCCGGAGTAGAAATCGACGTTCGGATACAATTTACGTTCAGCAAAGTAAGGATCGCTGATCGCGATTTTCTCAAGCTCCATCGCGATGTTCAGCAAGGGATCGTTGATGCCCAGTTCTTTCAGAACCTGGTGACAGGAATCGCGCATCACGGTGGCGCGCGGGTCAAAGTTCTTGTAAACACGGTGACCAAAGCCCATCAGGCGACGCTGCTTATTCTTCACACCTTCGATATAGGCCGGTATATTTTCGACGCTGCCGATATCTTCCAGCATTTCCAGCACCGCCTGGTTCGCGCCGCCATGCGCCGGACCCCAAAGGGAGGCGATGCCAGCAGCGATACAGGCAAACGGATTTGCCTGAGACGATCCGGCAATCCGAACAGTCGAGGTTGATGCATTTTGTTCATGATCCGCATGCAGGATCAGGATTTTATCCATCGCATCGGCCAGCACCGGATTAACTTTATACGGCTCGCTTGGGACGGCGAAACACATATATAAAAAGTTCTCGGCAAAGCTTAAATCATTGCGTGGATACATAAAGGGCTGGCCGACAGAATATTTATAGGCCATTGCTGCAAGCGTTGGTATCTTTGCGATCAGGCGGTGTGCAGAAATCTCACGTTGCTTGGGATCAGTGATATCCAGCGAGTCATGATAGAACGCAGCCAGTGCGCCAACCACGCCACACATGATGGCCATCGGGTGTGCGTCACGACGAAAACCGCGGAAGAAAAACTGCAACTGTTCATGCACCATGGTGTGATAGGTGATGTCATTTGTGAATTTAGCCATCTGGGATTCGTCCGGCAATTCACCACACATCAACAGGTAACACACCTCTAGAAACGTGCTTTTTTCCGCCAGATCCTTAATGTCGTAACCGCGATGCAGCAGGATACCCTTATCGCCATCAATGAATGTAATTTTCGATTGGCATGACGCGGTCGAGGTAAAGCTAGGGTCAAATGTAAAGGCATCTGTTTCTTCGTACAGGGTACGAATATCAATAACCTGCGGTCCTAAATTGCCTTCCAGCACAGGAAAGTCCCAACTTTTGCCGGATTGGTTATCAGTCAGGGTAAAGCTTTTCCCAGATGTATCAGCCATAATGCGCGCGCTCCTTTGCCGTTATTCTTATGATACCGCAATGCAAGAAAGCTGCAAGCGATGGTGAGACCTTACGGCAGGCGTCCTAACATATCGTTAAGACGCGCAATGCAAGAATCGCGGCCCAGAACGGCTGCGGCCAGGAAAATAGTTGGCGATGTTCCGGCGCCGGTCAGGGCTGCACGCAATGGCATTCCAATCTTACCCAATTTGCCATCGGCCAGCGTGTCGGCAATGCGCTTGCACGCGGCCTCAATCTCCTCACGCGTAAAAGCGGGCAGGGATTGCAGCGCATCGCGCAAGGCTGTCAAAACAATTTTTGCATCAGGTGCCGCCAGAATCTCCCGCGCTTTATCGTCCAAATCATACGGCACAGTCTTGGCCAAAAATGCGCTTTCCTGGGCCATTTGCAAAACAGTTTTGGCGCGTTGCTGCAATTCCGGCATCAATGCCAATAACTGACCACGTGATGCGTCGGTCGCTCTCAGACCCATCGACGGCCACATGGATAAAATCAAATCAGCCAGACGTTCGGCATCGGCCAGGCGGATGTAATGCGCGTTGATGTGGTCCAATTTATCGAAATCAAAGCGTGCCGGACTTTTGTGAATGCCATCCAGGTCAAACCATTCCAGGGCTTGCGCACGGTCAAAGATTTCAGCATCCCCGTGGCTCCAGCCCAGGCGCATCAGGTAATTGCACATGGCTTCGGGCAGGTATCCTTTGCCTCTGTAATCGAACACGCTGGTCGCGCCGTGGCGTTTCGACATTTTTGCGCCGTCAGGGCCAAGAATTAAAGGGATATGGGCATAGGTGGGCAAGGGCCAGCCCATCGCATCAATGATTACCTGTTGCCGGAAGGTGTTATTCAGATGGTCATCGCCGCGAATAACGTGGGTGACGCCCATGTCGTGATCATCGACCACGACCGCCAGCATATAGGTGGGTGTGCCGTCACTGCGCAGCAGGACAAAATCGTCCAGCTGGGTATTCTCAACCGTCACATCACCCTGGACAGAGTCGTGAACAGTTGTCGCACCGGTCAATGGGGCTTTGATCCGAATAACCGGCTTAACGCCCTGGGGCGCATCTGCGCCGTTGCGGTCACGCCAGCGGCGGTCATACATGGATGGCTTGCCTTGCGCCATGGCCTCAGCCCGCATCTGCTCCAATTCTTCTGGTGTGCAATAGCATTCATAGGCTTTTCCGGCGGCCAGCAATTCACGCGCCACAGCGGCATGGCGATCCTGACGTGTGAATTGCGATACAACCTCACCATCCCAGTCAAGGCCAAGCCAGCGCATACCGTCAATAATCGCCTGTACGGCGTCTTCGGAATGGCGCGCACGGTCCGTGTCTTCGATCCGGAACAGCATCTTGCCGCCATGCTTTCGCGCATACAGCCAGTTATATAGCGCAGTGCGGGCGGTGCCGATATGCATGAATCCAGTGGGCGAGGGCGGAAAACGTGTAACAATCATGCTCTTTTTATGGCATGAGTGAGAGGATGGTAAAAGAGGGTTTTATCAAGAAAGTCGCAATCGCCGTCGAAGATATCGCCGGACGGTGGATGGTGCAGCCGTTATTGTGGCTGCCACTGGCCCTTGGCACCGGTATCGCTTTCTATTTTAATTTACGCCTGGAACCCGACTGGCCGCCTATTATCATCGCCTTTATGACGCTGTTGGGCATCACGATCGTATCGGCGCGTTTTTCGTCGCAAGCCATCATGCATGTTCTTTTGATCGCAGCCCTTTGGGCCATATCCGGTGTGTGCCTGGCCAAATTGCGCGTTGCCACACTTGATGCGCCCATCTTGCGGAAGGAAACAGGATGGCGCGAGGTGCGCGGCACGATCACTCAGTTGGACCCGATTTCAGGCACGGCGGCCCGTATTGTCATGGACCAGGTGAGCATTGAAGACGTTCCACCCGATCAAACCCCCCACAAAGTTCGTATTACTTTAAAACGACCCGGCGATGCCCCGCTATCATTGGGCCAGCGGATCATGGTCCGCGCCATGCTGCATCCGCCGTCCTTGCCCGCAACGGCGACCAGCTATGATTTCCAGCGGCATTATTACCTGCAACAAATGGGGGCGGTCGGATTTTCGCCGCTGCCCATCACCGTGATTAAGGACGTCCAACCTGACAGCTTTCTGGCCTGGTTCGGCCATGTCCGGACATCCATCCAATCACGTGTTGAAAAGGCATTGCCACCCGATCAGGCAGGGATTGTTATTGCCATGATGACGGGGGCGCAGACCGGCATCACGGAAAGCATCATGGACGATTATCGTGCCAGCGGCCTGGTCCACATCCTGTCAGTTTCAGGGATGCATATCGGGATGATCGCCGGGGCGGTGTTTTTCATGGTGCGGTTGGCCCTGGTGTTACTGCCGTTTATTGGATTGCATTGGCCAGTGAAAAAGATTGCGGCGATGATCGCATTGCTGGCGACGCTTACCTATATCCTGATGATTGGCCCTCTTTTACCCGCGTGGCGGGCGATGATGATGACCGGCCTGATATTACTGGCTGTTATGCTGGATCGTGTAGCGTTGTCGCTGCGTACCCTTGCGCTTGCCGCGTTGACCCTGCTGATCTTCTTGCCGGAATCACTGACGAATATCGGCTTCCAGCTCTCGTTTCTAGCTGTATTTGCGTTGATTGCCCTTTATGAGCAGGTGCGGGATATCTGGCCGACCTGGATGGCGGGATGGCCGCCTTTCATCCGATTTAGTATCTTGTGGGGCGGCGGGATGATTATGACCGGGATGATCGCCACTATCGCGACTGCGCCTTTGATCTTGTATCATTTTCAGCAATTGCCGCTTTACGGCGCGCTGGCCAATGCCGCCGCAACACCGATCTTGACTTTTATCACCATGCCGCTGGTCATTGTGGCATTTGTCGCGCTGCCTTTTGGGCTGGCCGATGGCCCAATTGCCTTGATGGGGTCCAGTGTGCATTGGATTAACATGGCTGCGGCAGCGACGGCGCATCTGCCATACCCTGTGTTTCACACGGCGCAAGGCAGCCTGGCGGCGCTGATCGTGGCGTTATGCGGCGTTTTCTTTTTATGCATCGGTCGGCGCACGGGCCAGATTTTCGGCGTGGCCTGTTGCCTGTTCAGTATCATGTTGTGGCCAATGCGGCCACTACCGTCCTTGCTGGTTTATCCGCCGGGTAAGCTGTGGATGGTGAAAACGGACCAGGATGTCTGGATTGTGCCGGGCCTGCGCCAGGACGTGTTCGTGCGGGAACAATGGCAGAGCCTGCTGGCGATTCCCCCTGACAATGTGATGTCATTATCCCAAGCGAAAAAAGCAGGTGTAGTCACATGCGATAAAGCTGCGTGTCGATTGAACGCCAGTGATGGCCAAAGCATATCAATTGTTAACCAGCCCCATGCGGCAGCCGAAGAATGCCAATGGGCGGACATTGTGATAAGTGCCTCATCACTTGGGCGTGCCTGTACGGAGAAGCAATTAGATCGATACTATTTGAAGCGTATCGGACCGGTCATGGTCGGGAAGGGATGGAAGACGGAATTGTTGCCCGCCGGTGTCAAACCGCGTCCGTGGCGACAGCTTTAGTTCAAGGTGTAGCGTGCGTCTTGCTCGTAATGCATGGCGCCTAACAGGTTCACCTGTGCTTCTATCTTGTGACGATTCCAAGGATCTGAAGGCAGTGATCTTTTAATTACAGCCTGCAATTTATCGACTAAGAAGTCTGCGGGCATGGCTTGGTCATTGGTGACACAAACCGCATCACAATCGGCAGACGTTTTGTACATACTGTATGTGTCTTCGGCGCTATTCTGCACATGTTCTTCTTCCACAATAAAGTCCAGGCTGTATCGCCCGGGGGCGCCAGGAGGGCCGTAAACAAGCGTATATAGAAGGCAAATCTTGCCTGCGTCTAACTCTTTATCGCTGACGGAGAAACCAGACTTTGATTGATATCCCATCAGTCTGAATGCATCGCGCCACTGTTCGCATTCTGCATTCACAATGTCTTTTAGAAGTTGGACACGTATTTCCGCCTTGTGCCTGTCGGGGGAACAGATATCCTGGCAGGCCCGCTGATTGAAACGCTGGCAAAGGTCATCAAGCGATACGCCCCGAGGGTAATCTGATACAGCATGAACTTCGACAGGGGGCATCATGTGAGGTAACCTTTAGTTCGGTTTGGCGGACGGTTGATGACGGTTTAAGTAGGCGTCATAATCCTGCTCCCTTTTCAAGAAAGAAGCCTGATCTTCCAAATTCAACATGCTAAAACAATGAAAAGTGAATTTCTCAAGTAAGAATTCAGCCACATCGCATTCTAATTCATCTTTATCTTTGTCAATGACGATAATTTTATCATCAATAGATGTTCGGTAGATACGCTGCGGATTGCAATCGGAAAGGCATTCTAAATCTTCCCAGATCTTGAAGGTTGCAACGTCAACCTTCTTATTGTGTTTGGTAATTTCCACGTCAATTTCGACGGTAACCAATCCAGTGTCATTATCGTCAGACTGGGAAAATATTGCTGCTTCAAATCCACATCCCACCAACCATAAATATTCGGCCAATATGTCGGATTTCTTGCTAAGCATGCGCATAAGTAAGTCTTCGCGGGCCATGCAAACCTCGATGTCTTTAATGTCGTCGCAGTAGGCAGCGACATTAAATTGAATGGCAAGGTCTTCTATATCGCCAAAATCATCTTCGGTCGGGTCTTGGGTATTATCCATATACATGACATAATGCCAAGAGAGGTTTTACGCAATAAAAAAGCGGGCTAAGATTTCTCTTTTCCCGCTTTTTATATGCGCCGTTATATTTAGGCAGCGGCTTGCTGATCCAGCAATCCTTCGGCTGCCATGGCACGTTGAACCGCGGGGCGTGCTGCAATGCGGGCCTGATATGCGGCCAGGTGCGGCCAGGTATTCAGATCAACGTTGAAGTTACTGAGCCAGCGCAAGACGGTGAAAAGATAAGCATCCGCCACACTGAATTGGCTGCCCATCAGGTAATCGCGTTCTGCCAGTTTACCATCCAGCCATGTGTATTTGTTTTTCAACTGTTCCAGATAATACGCCTTGGCCTGTTCGCCGGCTTTGTCCGCGTGGAACAGGGGGCCATGCCCTTTGTGAAGTTCAGTTGAAATGTAATTCAGCCATTCCTGCAACCGGGCCCGTTCCATCGTGCCATTCGGTGGTGCCAGCTGTGCGCCTGGTGCCTGGTCGGCCAGATATTGCACGATCGCCGGGCCTTCAGTCAGCAGGTTGCCGTCTTCCAACTCAATGGCTGGGACTGACCCCTTTTCGGAAATCTGGAAATAATTGCGGCCGGTTTCGGTTTCCTTGGTTTTCAGGTTCACTTTTTCCAGCGTGTATGGAATGTTGGCCTCATTCAAAACAATATGAGGGGAGAGGGAGCAAACGCCAGGCGCGTAATACAGTTTTATCGACATGCTAAATATCCTTTGGGTGTTAAAGAGTGGTTGATTTCAACTTAGATGCCTGCTTGCCAATATCAAGGCGCCAGTTTTGAAAACGCAGGTGCGGTAGGCTGTGCAATGGCATGAAGAAGAATATCAATCTGTTCCGCCAGCCGTGGATGGCACGGGTTATTTTTAACGAATGCACGCAAATCTTCGGGAGGCATAAAAATAATGCTGTCAACCTCTGCCGCATATGGCACTAGGTCAGAGGGTTTTGCCGAAACCATGTATATACCTTCGATAAATGTCAGGCCGTTTCGTGGATCAGTTCCCGGCTGTCTTGACACAAGATGTAATGGTGCACCTGTTAAACCGATTTCTTCTTCGGTCTCTCTTTGGGCTGCATAATCCCAATCCTCACCAGCTTCCACATGTCCAGAAGCGGTCGATCCATAGTGCAGGGGGCAGAAAGAAACAGTTCCGGCGCGTTTGGCAAGACCGACATTCCCTGTTTCAGGGTCAATCACAAATACATAAACGATGCGTATCATGTGTTTGCCCGCATAGGCGTCTTTACGTGTCATGCGACCAATCACGTTGTCATCCGCATCTACAATATCACTGTATTCAATGGCCATTAATAGGCTCCTTTGTTCTGTGGTTTCAGAATATTCTATTCGTGAGACTCTGTTAACCCTCTTTTATCTTTTGGCGGGCATGATACCATGCGCTGGAAGCATATCGCTTCTTTTCATTCATTTACGAGGTTACACCCCATGACACGCACTGGTCACGACACATTGCAATCACGCAAAACACTGGCAATCGACGGCAAATCATACGATTATTTTGATATCAATGTCGCCGCTGCGGCATATGGCGATATCAGTCGCCTGCCATATTCGTTAAAAGTCCTGCTGGAAAACCTGCTGCGCTGGGAAGATAATCGCACCGTCAATACGGATGATATTAAAGCCATTATTGATTGGCAGGAAACGCGCCAGTCCACACGTGAAATTGCCTATCGTCCCGCGCGTGTTCTGATGCAGGATTTTACCGGCGTGCCTGCCGTTGTTGATTTGGCCGCAATGCGTGAGGCGATGACCGCCCTGGGTGGTAATCCGCAACAAATTAACCCGCTGACTGCTGTTGATCTGGTTATCGACCATTCCGTCATGGTTGATGCCTTCGGCAATGGTGTGGCGTTTCAACAAAACGTTGAGTTAGAATTTTCGCGGAATGCAGAGCGTTACAAATTCCTACGCTGGGGCCAAAGCGCGTTCCGCAATTTCCGCGTTGTGCCACCAGGTACAGGTATCTGCCATCAGGTGAACGTGGAATACCTGGCGCAAACCGTCTGGGTCGAAGAAGATGAAGGCAAGCCAGGCACGCAAGTGGCGTATCCGGATACGCTGGTCGGTACAGATTCGCACACAACCATGGTCAACGGCCTGGGTGTCCTGGGCTGGGGCGTTGGCGGCATTGAGGCGGAAGCCGCCATGCTGGGCCAGCCTGTTTCCATGCTGATTCCCGAAGTCATCGGTTTCAAACTGACCGGCAAATTGAAAGAAGGCACAACAGCGACCGATCTGGTTTTAATGGTCACGCAGATGTTGCGCGCACATGGCGTTGTAAACAAATTTGTTGAATTCTATGGCCCTGGCCTGGATGCCTTGACGCTGGCGGATCGTGCCACGATTGCCAACATGGCGCCAGAATACGGCGCGACATGTGGTTTCTTCCCGATTGATGCTGAAACAATCCGCTATCTGGCCTTTACCTGCCGCGAACCGGCGCGTGTGAAGCTGGTTGAAGAATACGCGAAGAAGCAGGGGATGTGGCGCGATGCATCGTCGCCAGACCCTGTGTTTACCGACACGCTGGAATTGGACATGTCGTTTGTTGAATCGTCACTGGCAGGTCCGAAACGGCCGCAGGATCGCGTTTTATTGTCTGATGCGAAAGCCAGCTTTGCCAGCATGGGCACGAATGCAAAACCATATCCTGTTGCCGGTGCTGATTACAGCCTGAAAAGCGGTGACGTGGTTATTGCGGCGATTACCAGCTGTACCAACACGTCAAACCCATCCGTTCTGGTTGCGGCCGGTCTTCTGGCCCGTAATGCGGTTCAAAAGGGTCTGAAGACCAAGCCATGGGTGAAAACATCCCTGGCACCTGGATCACAGGTTGTAACCGATTATTTGAACAAAGCAGACCTGTCGAAAGACCTGGATGCGCTGGGCTTCAACCTGGTTGGCTATGGCTGTACCACATGTATCGGTAACTCTGGCCCGCTGCCTGATCCAATCGCCAAGGCGGTTGAGGTCGGTGATTTGACCGTGGCTGCTGTTCTGTCTGGTAACCGAAACTTTGAAGGTCGGATTAACCCGCATGTTAAGGCCAATTATCTGGCCTCGCCACCACTATGCGTGGCCTATGCTTTGGCCGGGTCAATGACAATTGATCTGTTGAATGAACCATTGGGCATTGGCACGGACGGACAGCCTGTCTATCTGCGCGATATCTGGCCAAGCAATAAGGAAATCCAAGACACGATTGAATCGTGCCTGACACCGCAAATGTTTAAAGATCGCTATGCCGACGTGTTCAAAGGACCGCCGGAATGGCAGGCTTTGGCCAGCACAGCGGCGAGTGAGACTTATGCGTGGGAAGATAATTCAACCTATGTGAAAAACCCACCTTATTTCGTGAATATGAACCGGGCGCCACAGCCGGTCAGCGACGTGCATAATGCTCGTATTCTGGCGATCCTTGGCGACTCGATCACCACTGACCACATTTCGCCCGCCGGATCGATCAAGAAGGTCTCGCCAGCTGGGGAATACCTGATGGAGAATGATGTCGGCGTGATCGACTTTAACTCGTACGGCGCACGACGCGGTAACCACGAAGTGATGATGCGCGGCACGTTTGCCAATATCCGCATCAAGAACGAAATGGTCCCGCACATTGAAGGCGGTTATACGCGCCATATGCCCAGCGAATTGGATATGCCGATTTACGACGCTGCAATGAAATACATGGCGGAACAAACACCGCTGTTTGTCATCGCGGGTAAAGAATACGGCACGGGGTCATCGCGCGATTGGGCGGCCAAAGGCACATTATTGCTGGGTGTTCGTGCTGTCTTGGCCGAAAGCTTTGAGCGTATCCACCGGTCGAACCTGGTCGGAATGGGCGTTCTGCCCCTGCAATTTAAGGACGGCATGACACGTGCCAGCCTGAAATTGAAGGGCGATGAAGTCCTGGATCTGGTCGGGGTCGAGGCTGGCCTGCGGCCGCAATGTGACCTGATACTGACCATTCGACGTGCCGACGGTGTGGTTGATAAGGTGACGGTTCAGTGCCGCATTGATACGCTGGATGAAATCGAATACTTCAAAAACGGCGGTATTCTACAATACGTCCTGCGCAGCATGATTGCGTAGGCTTAAGTGCGGGTGCTGGTATAGGCCTGAGCCTGTTTAATCAGTGCGTCGAATGAGGGCGGCTCAGGGCGGTAACGCACCTGATGCGTCTGTTCGAACACCTTGATGGCATTGTTCAGCTTGCCGATGCGGCGCAGGGCGGTTTCGGCTTCTTTTTCTTCGATACTGGTGGCTGTTATCGTGCTTTTGCTCATGCGCTCAGTAATCGCGCCAATGCGGTAGGACAACTCAATCCCCTCAAGATAATTTGCGGCCATCGTCAATGTTTGGGCGACAGACATATCCATGCCGTCTTTCGTGTCCACCAGAAAGTTAAACGAGGTTTTGCGCTCCGGTGCGCGGATAATAACGCCACAACGGCAAGAATGCCCTTGTAAATTAACGACAAGTGCCACGCCGCCATCATATTCAATTTTGACAGATTTCCCCAGTCGGGCAAAGGCGCTTTCGGCCATTTTTAAGGATTGTTCGTAACGGCCCTTATTCTTGATGTCACAGCTTTCCACCACGTCCAGGAACGGGTTATGGCCGCCTGTGGTGAACAGGATTTCGCCGTCGCGATATATCACGGCCCAACTGTGCGCGGCGTGCAGTTTATCATACTCCTGCTGCACACCCGCCCAGGATGTTTTCCAGTCGTACAGGTGCGCGCGGCTGGTCAGTGGACCGTCCATCTCATAAGTCTGCATCACCTTGGCGCTTAAGCGGACGCAGCTGTGCATTGTATTGGTGCGGACGACATAGGTTTCGGGCGCGGCATTCACATCCAGGCCGGGCAGGGACAGGACAATCCGATTGCTGGCGGCGATAAGCGCATGTGACTTGGTCGGTGTGCTGTCCGCGTCACTGATGATAAATTTCTCGCGCAATAAAGTGGTTTGAAAGTCCACGCTTAACCTCGTTTTTCAATAAAAGAGACAGTAACACGGCCATACAGGACTGAACAGAGTGTTCCTGTAGGGCTGCCATTGTGATATGATGATTGAATGCAAAGAAATACAATGCGCGGCTATACACTTGTGGAACTGGCAATTGTTATGCTGGTGATTGGCTTGCTGGTCGCTGGCTTCTTGCGCGGCAAGGAATTACTCAGCGGTGGGCAGGTCACTGCGGCCATCACGGCACAGGACGACCTGCGCAAGGCGATCATGGTGTTCCGCAATAACTACTATGCCTATCCAGGCGATTTGATGACGCCGGACACCACCCTGAACAATTGCGACGGCGTGATATGCAGCCGTAGTGGCAACGGTAACGGCATCATCGGCGTGGCCATTGATAATCCAACACCGATGAGCAGCATTTTCAAAGGTACCTCGACATTTCCGGACACCGAGAACAGCAGTGCGTGGGCCCAGCTGGCCGCAGCTGAGATATTACACAAAACCGTGCCTGAACCAACCAGTATTGACGCGGGCCAAAGCCATCCTGCCGCTGCTGGCGGCGGTGTGTACCACGTTCTTTACAACGCCACCGGACTGGGCATTAAAATCGGCACGGCAGAGCCCGCGCGCAGTGGGCATTATTTAATGCAGGCCGCAAGCGCGCAGGTTGACGGTAATAATTACGCCGACAATGCCGTGTGGTTATCGCATGTGATGGAGCGCCTGGATAAAAAGATAGATGACGGCATGCCGTTTACCGGAAACGTGTTAGGATTTGGCCAGGATGTTGGCGCATTGTGCGCCACAGGCCCCGGTGCGAGTGCGCTGTATTCACAATCAGGGCAATGTAATGCACTGTTTCGCATTACAGATTAACATAATATAAACACTTTCACGCTATGCTGTGCTTAAGGTTTTAAAAAGTACAGGAGACGCGTAATGCCAGATGCACCAGATACAACACAGGCCCAGCCACCAATCCCTGACCTGATGGACAATCCCGCAGGGTATCTGACGGGACAATTCAAAGCAATGGCGGCAGACTTTAAGCCGGTTAAAGATGCCGCTGCTCAAGTGTGGAATGAAGCCTGGGGCAATAAACCAGCCACGACATCAGCCGTATCTGGCGTTGATTGTAACAAGCTGAATGCAGGCCAGGTTCAAAGGTACGGTGATAAGTGTATGGAGCAATACGTTAATGCGTCAAGCAAGGGACCAAATAGATAATCCTTACAATTTCTAGATCTTCCTCGCCCGCGTCGGTCTTCACGCGGGCGATGTCGCCTTCGGCCTTGCGCCACAAGGCGCCCCCCACGGGTGATTGCCAGTTTATTTTGTTTTGCGCCACATCTGCCTCATCCACGCCGACCAGTTTGACCGTTACGGACGCGCCGGATTCGCGCAGATAGGTGACTGTCGCGCCAAAGAACACGCGATCCACGCCTTGTTGTCGCCGTGGGTCCACAATCTCGGCTGTATCCAATTGCTTGGTCAGATAGCGGACGCGGCGGTCGATCTCACGTAATTTCTTTTTGTTGTAAAGGTAATCGCCGTTTTCCGACCGGTCGCCGTTGCTGGCGGCCCAGCTGACAATCTCAACGATTCGGGGGCGCTCAATGTGCCACAGGTGATGATATTCGGCCGCCAGGGCTGCATGCCCTTCTGGGGTCATCAGGTTCTTCTGGGGCAGGGGCGGTGTATCGGATGATTCGTCCATCTGGTCAGCATGGCGCAGAAACTCCTTGCGTTAAAGCCCGGCTGTCACTTATGTGTATCTCTGGCATGCCGCACCACTCGACACACTCACCAATGACCTTCAGCCGCCGCTGGGCCGTGATCAAAAGCCGATCGTTGGCTTTGCTGATCGAACACATGCCGTGTTGCCTGTTGACGGCGGTGGCGGCCTCTGTCGGGTTGCCCTTGTTGCGGCATAACCCGCCACTGGAATTCGCCTTTGCCATTGGCGGCGCGATGATTGGTGAATTTATTGGGCACCGCTATATTTTGCAGCACGATCACCCGGAAACCAAGGCCCACCGCGGGCAACGCTATATGATCGCCCTGGCGATCGGCCTGATTACCTGGGGACTGCATCAGCTTTTGTTTCACAAGCACTAAAATTGCGCTTGCAATCCCGAATGGATTGAGTATAAAAACGGCCTGCGCAAGCGCTTCTGAACGTCCCCTTCGTCTAGAGGCCTAGGACACGTCCCTTTCACGGACGCGACACGGGTTCGAATCCCGTAGGGGACGCCAATTACCACACACTTTCATATTGTTAAGTCACCACGCCTTCGCCGTGGATGTAATGCATGAAATCCTGTTTCACGAAGGGTTTTGGGATAAAGCCGTGTGCGCCCGATTCCAGGGCGTGGGCCAGGGACGTTTCATTTACCGTCCCGCTGAAAATAATCACGCGGACACCGGGATCATTCCGCATGATCCATTGCAGCACAACGTCGCCGTTTTTGTCCGGCAGGTGCATATCCAAAAAAACAACATCAGGGCGATATGATTGGCAAACGCTGAAAGCCTGGTTGGCGCAGGCGGCGGTCAGCAAGCGACATTCGTCTTTCAGGGCGCACCGGACCATCCAACGCGTCAATGGGTCATCTTCGATCAACAGCACCCGCATCGCATCCAGCGCCCCCAGGCCAAGCCACGCGGCAGAGGTCTGGTGTAGGTCCAGGTCATGGCCGTGAAAGGCGCGCTGATCATCCATGCGTCAAATCCTCCGCATTCTATTTCACCAGACGAATGTTAATAAAACCTTTTGATTACAATGGTATGTTTTCGTCTTTTAACTTCATTATTAAGGCTTCACAGACTTGGTTATAGGCCGCAGACAGCCGATCGAAAGCCGCTTGGCGCACAGACGCGTTTGCGGTGTGGGCGTATTCAGCCTGCGCACATACGTGTGACAGAGTATTCGCGCCCAGATTGGCTGCGGACCCTTTCAATTTATGCGCGGCATTTTTCCAGGCAAGCGCGGTGGCCGCATCACCCGCAATTGAATCGCGCATCATGTTGATGGAGTCTGTGGCATGCGTGATAAACAATGTCGCCAGTTTACGTTTCATCGCGGCATCGCCATCGGTGAAAAGGCGCAAGCGGGTCCAGTCAATTACGTCGTTTTGTTCGTGTTGCTCAACCGCTGGACGGAATAGTACAGTGGGGTCTGACTCCCCTGTCTCCGCCCCTGTGTCTGCCGCGGGAATCCACGCACTGAGAATCACGTGCAACGACTCAAACGCAATCGGCTTGCTGATATAATCATTCATGCCACTGGCCAGGCATTTTTCGCGTGCGCCTTTCATCGCATCGGCGGTGACGGCGATCAGCTTGGCCGGGCCACTGTTTTCTTCCATGCTACGAATGGCAATGCAGGCTTCGAACCCGTCCATCTCTGGCATCTGGCAATCCATCAGGATCAGCTTATAGGGATAAGCTTTGTACATATCGGTTGCCTGACGACCATTTTCGGCTTCATCAATCTGTTGAAACCCTATTTTCTTCAGCATATTGCGCAGTAACAGCAGGTTGACAGGATGGTCATCAACAATCAAAACCCGGCATCCTGTATCAATCGCCGCCCGTGATCGGGCGGGCTGCGTCGCGGTGATAGATGGCGCCGAGGAGGTGATGGTCACAGGAATATCAAGGGAAAAAGTGCTGCCCTGGCCGACGACGCTTTGCAGGCTGATATGCCCGCCCATCAACGCAACCACTTCACGCACGATGGTCAGGCCCAGCCCCGTGCCGCCATACCGCCGCGTGGTTGATGTGTCGGCCTGGGTAAATTTGTTGAAAATCAGATCATGTTTATGTTTGGGAATGCCGATTCCAGTGTCTTCAACGTGTATATGCAACACGGATGTATCGTCATCAACTATGGTGATATTGACCGACAAACGAACATAGCCGGCTTCCGTGAATTTCAGCGCATTGCCGATCAAGTTATTAAGGATTTGTTGCAGGCGGGTGGCATCCCCCTCAATCCGTTGCGGTAAATCCGACTCTAAAACGACATCAAGAACGATGCCTTTCTGACTGGCAATCGGACGCAGCAAGTCGATTGTCTGCTGGATCAGGCTGTGCAGGTCATACGGTGCTTTTTCTAACACCAGCTCACCCGCTTCGATTTTTGAGATATCGAGAATATCATTCAGTAACGTCAAAAGGCTGCGCGATGATCCGTTAATCGCCCTGACAAATTCCATCTGTTCGGGTGCCAGTTGCATACCGCACAGCAAGTCGGACAGACCGATAATGCCATTCATCGGCGTGCGCAGTTCATGCGACATATTGGCCAGGAATTCCGTTTTGGCTTTATTCGCGGCTTCGGCTTTTTCTTTGGCTTCCAGCGCATCGAAACGCAACAGTTCCAGTTTATCGGCATAGGTTTGCACCTGGGCTTCGATCCGCTTGCGTTCAATAACTTCTTTTTCCGCAGTTTCCTTCTCGCGGCGCAAAGCATCTTCAGCGCGTTTATGTGCGGTGATGTTATGCAAGGTGACGGTAAAATACAGGGTCGGGTCGCCCATATTCCGTACGGGCATGATCGTCAAATCAACCCAGCATGGTACAGCGGCGTTTGGATCTGGTTCAACCTCACAGCGATAGGGAATCGCCGCGTTTAACGCCTGTGCCACGTCCGGCAGGCGCAACAGCGTGACAGATATATCGTCCATCTTCGCATGCGGGGTATAACCGAACATTTGGCAGGCTGGCGTGTTGATGTATAACGTCTGGATAATACCCGATTCAGTGCCGGCAAGAATGGCAACGCCAGTCGTGGTGCTGTCGGCCATTGTTGCAAACAGCCATGAAAAATCCATCTGGGGCGCAAGAACAGGGAAGGGCGTATCCACCCTGTTAGAATAAGGCCTGGCGCAGCCTTGAATACGCGTGAATGGAAAGTTTATGCCAGGCGGGATGCGTAGTGATACTGGCGCACCAGGGCCGCCAGAACCCCTTGAATCTCAATGGCTGTCGCGGGATAAGTCTGTACCGGGAAATCGTCGTTCTCAGGCACCAGGCTGACCGTCGCGCCTTCTTTTTGCAGACGTTTTAAGGTTACTTCCGCCTGGTTGACCAGGGCGACAACAATCTGATTATTATGGGCCTGCGTGGCACGTTTGATAATCACGATATCGCGGTCATGAATACCAGCATTGATCATTGATTGTCCGTCAACCTGCAGGGCGTAGTAGTCGCCATTGCCCAGCATGTTCATAGGGGCATCGAAATAGGCCCCTTCGTGGCGGATGGCTTCAATCGGTGTGCCGGCGGCGATGCGGCCATAAAGTGGAATAGGTTGAACCCCACTGACAGGTGTGGCGAAAATATCGGCGGCACGGCCTATATTCGGCATAACAGGCATTGGAACAACATCCCCCCCGCGCAATCCATCGGGCAGGCGTTTGATATGCAAGGCCCGCGCGCGGTTGGGCAAGCGTTCAAGATAGCCGCGTTCGACCAGTCCGTTAATCAGGCGATGAATGCCGGATTTGGATTTTAGGCCCAAGGCCTCTTTCATCTCATCGAAAGAGGGCGGCACATCCGTGTCATTCACCTGGGCGTTGATATAGGCAAGCAAATCGCGTTGTTTCTGCGTTAACATCATATGACCCCTTTTTATTCTTCTTTTGTTCTCTCATATTTTTCCCTGCCTGTCAAACGCCATGATGAATTTTTTCCAGCATGCCGCTTGCTCTGGGCCGTGAAGCCGCATAGCCTGTGGCATGTTTATACGCGATGTCTTGAAAGAATTATGCCGGACCGGGCTGATCTACGTCATTATGGCCTGTATGGTCGGTGTCGGCGTTGATATCGCCTTACGCCCCTTTCTGGTGCCGATCACGCCGCCCTTGCCGGATGTAGCACCAGCCCCCCTGGTTACGCCGCCGCCGCCCGAAGCCGTGAAGCCGTCCATACCTGACAAGCCACCTGCGGTGCCAGAATCAGCCCCGATCCCTGCGCCTGTGGTGCAGGGTGAGTCGCCGAAGGCGCGCATTGTGATCGTGATCGACGATATGGGCATGGCGCGGACCTGGTCGCGTGACGTGGTACAGATGGATGCAGCCCTGACATTGGCCTATCTGCCCTATGCGGATAATTTGCAACAGCAAATGGATGAGGCGCGGTTAAAAGGGCACCAGGTGATGCTGCACATGCCGATGCAGCCCGTGGGGCACGAGAATCCTGGCCCAAATGCCATCACACCCGCCATGACAGCCGAAGACGTAACAGGCATCATGCACGACACATTGGCGAAAATGGGCGATATCAAGGCCATGAACAACCATATGGGCAGTGCGGCCACAGCGGATCGTGGGGTGATGGATATGGTGATGCAGGTTCTGGCGGCGAAGGGCATGGTGTTTCTGGATTCCGTTACGACCCAGACCTCACAGGCGCGTGAAGCCGCCCTGGCGCATGGTGTGCCGTACCTGGCACGGGATTTGTTTCTGGATCATATCCCGACAGAAGAAGCGGTGGACCAGGCCTTAAAATCCATGGAACAGATCGCCGCGCACAAAGGTGTGGCCATTGCCATTGGTCATCCGCGCCCGGCAACGATCAAGGCACTGCGTTCCTGGCTGGCGCGTTATGATCGCGCGCGGTTTGAGATTGTGCCGTTAAGCGCAGTCTTTACGGTTGCTGCGGATCCGCTGCCCGTCCATATGTCCGTTCCAACAACCGCTGATTAACGCGTACATTCGCGGTGCCAGAGATATGTTGCATCAACGTATCGAAAACGTTCGTCTGGAACGTGTCACGCGCCGCCGATGACATATCCGCTGTTGCCTGTGGGGTGATCTGCCCCTTTGGCGGATAGGTTACGGCATCTACCTGAGCGATTAAAACGGCGTCAACCTCGCTGATAAGTGCTGTATCACCCAGCGTGACATTCTTGACCTGGTCGCGTGTCTGGGGTGAGAGCGGGGCAGGAGCGTTGCCCCCTGGTGTCAAGGTCACGGATTGGATGCTGACGCCCCGGGTTTTTGCCAAATCGGCCAAAGACGCCTTTTTGGTTTTCAGGTCGGTCAGCATTTGCTGAGCCTGGGTCAGATTAACCAGTTGCCGCTGCGATTTCTGCCATTCAACTGCGACATCATCCCGTTTTTCGCTTAAAGCCGGAACAACAGCGGGCGTGACTTTCTCGATCCGTATTGTGGCATAGCGGCCATCTGAAAGCGGGAATAATGGTGCTGTCTCCCCTTCTTCCAGTGTGAACAACGCGTCGGCAACCTGGGCCTGATCGGTTGTTGGCAACGTCTTAAGAGCGCCAACTGACGAAACGCTTTGCCGTGTGACGCTTGAGATTGGCGTGATCTGGGCAGGCAAGCCTTTTAACGCCTCAGCCAGGGTTGCACCGCCTGCCAGCGCATCATCCAAGGTGTTGGCCGTATCCGATAATTGCGTCGCCATTCTGTCTTCTGACAGTTGCTGCACAATCTGGGTCCGGACGTCGGCCAAAGGCTTGTGCCCTTCGCTGACAATATCGGTGACTTCCAGGATGTGCCAGCCCAGCGGCGATTGCACGGGGGGAAGAATTTCACCTGCCTTGGCTGCAAAGGCCGGCGTCGCCAATTCGGCGGGCAGGGCGGTTTCACTGTACGCAGCGGGGGCTTGATAAGCATTCGAAATGCCCGCTGCGGCTGCGGCTTGTTCAAGCGTGTTGCCAGCTTTGATGCTTGCTTGCGCCTTATCAAGTGCTGCTTTGTCAGGTGTAACAATCTGGGCAATCATGCGCTTGCTTTCAACGGCGAAGCTGGATTGGTTGTCCGCGTAAAAAGCAGCAATATCTGCTTCGGGGATGTTCAATCTGTCGCGCATCGCCGAGGCATCCAGAATAACCAGCTGCGCCTCACGTTTTTCAGGAATCTGATACTTGTTTTTGATGGTTTCGTAATATGTTGTCAGCTGCTCTTCAGATGGTGCTTTAACCGTTGTGATGCTGGTGTGCGGCAGAACAAGGATGTTGACGCGGCGGG
This sequence comes from Pseudomonadota bacterium, assembly GCA_040386235.1. Classification (GTDB taxonomy): domain Bacteria; phylum Pseudomonadota; class Alphaproteobacteria; order Micavibrionales; family Micavibrionaceae; genus JAZKGA01. The sequence continues at coordinate 1,173,677 of JAZKGA010000001.1, read as the reverse complement.
TTTCCTGACTGATACGCGCCATATCCAAGGCCATGCTTTCGGGCACAAAAGCGGTCACGCCGCCCAAGGGATCCGCCAGCAAACGGCTGGCTTCACGTTGCTTGATCTCGGCAAACAAGGCTTTTTCCGAACTGCCCGATGCCCGGACCAGAGTATTTAATGCGTCGCGCGTGCTGGCACCCGATTGGGTAATCGGTTTCAGCATTTCGCGCAGTTGGCCTGCCAATTGCTGCTCCCCAATCGTGATACCGGCTTCGTGGGCGCCAAGGGCCAACATCTGACCCGTCATAAGCTGGTTCAGGATATGAGAGACAAGGCCAGATGCGTAAGCCTGTTGAGGATCAATTTTGGCCGTTTGCAGGTTTTGACGCACCGTACGATCAAAATCTTGCATAGTCACACGATTGTCGCCGATCCGCGCGACATCCGTGCCGCCCAGGTTGCCGCCAGTATAGGCACCTTGCCAGTCCATCACAGCCAATCCAACGCCGCCCAGCAGCAATAAGCCCATAAACACCTTGGAAAACGCGCCTTTGCGCATGGATTGCAACATACTATATCCTTCTCGATTAATCTGCGGACGACTATAGGGGCAGAATGTTGTGAATGGCAATATGCACTTGCGCCACTTGCCCACAGGTGATATTCGCCATTGCATGGGTGACAATACACAGACATTTCGCCGCCCCATGCTGGCTGGCAACTGGAAAATGAACGGTACGTACGACCAGGCAGTCCATTTGGTCAAATCATTGTCCCGCCCCTTAAGTCTGGAAGACACGATCGACCGGATCATTTGCCCCCCTTTTGTCTATCTTGAAGCTGTTGGCAGGACGCTGGTACAGGAAAGCGTTGATATAGTCCTGGGTGCGCAGGATTGCGCCGTCACGGCCAATGGCGCGCGTACCGGTGATGTGTCGGCCAGCATGATCCGCGATATCGGCTGCGGCGTGGTGATTATCGGTCATTCCGAACGGCGTCAGCACCATGGCGAAGATGCGACGATCCTGACGGCAAAGCTTTTACAAGCCTATGAGGCCGGTTTACAGGTTATTTTGTGCGTCGGCGAAACGCAAAGTCAGCGCGCAGAAGGGCAGGCATCCGCCCATGTCCTGCAACAAATCGCAGCCCTTTTACCCCATATTCGCGTGGATCAAACGACCCTGGCGTATGAACCGATCTGGGCCATCGGAACCGGTTTAACGGCAACACCCGAAGATGCCGAAACGATGCACAGCAATATCCGGCATTATTTGCAAGAAAACCTTGCAGAGTGGAGTAAGATGCGTATCTTATACGGCGGATCGGTGAATGCAGGGAATGCAGCCAGCCTGGCGCAAATGCCCGGCATTGACGGATTTCTGGTTGGTGGCGCGTCACTGGATGCTGATGCGTTCGTTGTTATCGGCCAAGTGCTGGCCACCGCCAAAAAGCAAAAAGAATAAGGATTTATCGTTTATGGAACACGTACTGCTGGTCATTCACCTGATTATTACCCTGGCGTTAATCGTCACCATCCTGCTGCAACGTGCAGAAGGCGGTGGCCTGGTGAATGCTTCGGGCGGCCTTGGCAATTTCGCTTCGGCGCAATCGGCCGGAAATGTCATGACAAAAGCGACGACAATCCTGGCGGCTCTGTTTTTCGCCTCGAACCTGCTGCTGGCCATCGTGGCCAAGGATCACGCAGGGACCAGCGATATCCTGCAAGCGATTGAGCAGGAGGAGGCAAAACCAGCCGTGCCGCCCGTTGATTCCGGAACAGAAACATCTGCGCCCGTAACGCCTGTCGCACCATCCGCACCGCAATCACAGCCTTCGGCCCCCGTCGCTGATTGATGACACGCTATATTTTCATTACTGGCGGGGTCGTTTCCTCTCTTGGAAAAGGCCTTGGCGCCGCTGCGCTTGGCGCATTGCTTCAGGCGCGGGGATACAGCGTGCGCCTATGCAAGCTGGACCCGTATTTGAATGTCGATCCAGGGACGATGAGCCCATATCAGCATGGCGAGGTGTTCGTCACCGATGACGGTGCGGAAACCGATCTGGATCTGGGGCATTATGAACGCTTTACCGATCGCGCGGCGACCAAAGACGACAACATCACAACTGGTCGTATTTACACCAATGTTTTAGCCAAAGAGCGCCGTGGCGATTACCTGGGCGCGACCATTCAGGTCATCCCCCACATTACCAACGAGATTAAGGATTTCGTCCGCGCTAAGGACAGCAGTGCGGATTTTGTCCTGTGCGAGATCGGTGGCACGGTCGGCGATATTGAATCCCTCCCGTTTCTAGAGGCGATCCGCCAGATTGCCTATGAACTGGGGCAGGGGCGCGTCCTGTTTATTCACATGACGCTGTTGCCCTATATTGCGGCGGCTGGCGAATTAAAGACCAAGCCGACCCAGCATTCAGTCAAAGAATTAATGAGTTACGGTATTCGCCAGGACATTCTGCTGTGCCGCGCGGATCGGGAAATTGAACGGGACGAGCTGCGGAAAATCGCGCTGTTCTGCAACCTGCCGGAAAAAGCGGTTATTCCGGCATTGGATGTGAAATCCATTTATGACGTGCCGCTGACATACCACGCGGCAGGCCTGGATGATCAGGTAATTGCGCATTTCGGCCTGGATAGTACCGAACCCGACTTAAGCCGGTGGGATCGTATTTCCAAAACGCTGCATGCCCCAAAGAATCGTGTCCGCATTGCTGTTGTCGGGAAATATACGTCGCTGGCCGACAGTTATAAATCGCTGAACGAAGCCCTTATTCACGGCGGCGTGGCCAACGACACAGCCGTTGAATTGGTCTTCGTGGATGCTGAGATTTTTGAGAAAACCGATGCAGTTCCTGATGTCCTGAATGACGTACATGGCATTCTGGTCCCGGGCGGATTCGGGCAGCGCGGTGCAGAGGGGAAAATTCGCGCCGTCCAAATTGCGCGCACCCGCAAAATTCCATATTTTGGTATCTGTTTCGGCATGCAGATGGCGGTGGTTGAAGCCGCCCGTAATCTGTGCGGCTGGCAGGATGCAAATTCGACAGAATTCGGCCCGACAGCTACGCCCGTTGTGGCCCTGATGACCGAATGGCAAAAGGACGATAATAACGAAACGCGTACTCAGGACACCGATCTGGGCGGTTCAATGCGCCTGGGCGCCTATCCTGCCGCGTTGAAACCAGGCAGCCTGGCGGCGCAGATATACGGCACCACGACCATTTCTGAACGCCACCGCCATCGGTACGAAGTCAACGCAGCTTACAAAGATCGACTGGAGGCCGGCGGCCTGTTATTCTCAGGCATGTCGCCTGATGGGGCCTTGCCGGAAATCGTCGAAATTCCAGATCACCCTTGGTTCGTCGGGGTGCAGTATCATCCGGAATTAAAGTCGCGGCCATTTGCACCACACCCCTTATTCACATCGTTTATTGCGGCGACACTGCGCCAATCACGCCTGATTTAGAAGGAGTATAAGAACCATGAAAACTGTCCAAATATCCCCACAGGTCTCATTCAATAACACCGCGCCTTTTTCCCTGATGACAGGGCCATGTGTTCTGGAATCACGGCAGCACGCATTTGACATGTGCGGCGCGTTAAAAGAGATTGCGGACAAACTGAAAATTCCGTTTATTTACAAATCGTCTTTTGACAAGGCGAACCGCACGTCGATCAAGGGCGCACGCGGTGTCGGCCTGGATAACGCCCTGGCGATCTTTACCGAATTGCGGGCGCATTACGGTGTGCCGATGGTGACGGATATTCACGAAGCGGATCAATGCGAAACCGTGGCCCAGGCGGTCGATATCCTGCAAATTCCTGCGTTTTTGTGCCGTCAGACAGATTTGTTGCTGGCCGCTGGTCAAACCGGACGCGCGATCCATGTCAAAAAGGGGCAATTCCTGGCACCTTGGGATATGAAGAACGTTGCTGCCAAGTTGGCCAGCACGGGCAACGACAACATCTTGTTGTGTGAACGCGGTGCCAGTTTTGGCTATAACACTCTGGTCGTCGATATGCGGTCATTGCCGATTATGGCCCAAACGGAATACCCTGTTGTTTTCGATGCGACCCATTCGGTGCAGCAGCCGGGCGGTAACGGCACGTCAACCGGTGGTGACCGCACAATGGTGCCGGTTTTGGCCCGCGCGGCGGTGGCCGTCGGTGTTGCCGGATTGTTTATGGAAGCGCACCAAGACCCCGATAACGCGCCGTCTGATGGCCCGAACATGGTAAAGCTGACCGATATGGCCGCTTTGCTGGAACGGCTGAAGACGATAGATGCCGTTGTTAAGAATTACAGTTTCTAACCGAAGGAAAGCTTTACCATGACGATTATCTTAGATGTTTTTGCCCGCGAAATTCTGGACAGCCGCGGCAACCCGACCATTGAGGTTGACGTCACGCTGGAAAGCGGGGCCCGTGGCCGCGCGGCTGTGCCATCCGGCGCATCGACAGGCGCACACGAAGCGGTTGAATTGCGTGATGGCGACCAGAAACGCTATGGCGGCAAAGGCGTTTTAAAAGCGGTTGAGAACGTCAACAGCGTATTGCACGAAGCTATCGTGGGCATGGATGCGGCTGACCAGCTGACGGTTGACCAGATCCTGCTGGAAATGGATGCATCGGACAATAAAGGCAAGCTCGGCGCGAATGCGATCCTTGGCGTTTCGCTGGCGACTGCAAAGGCCGCGGCAGAAGAATTGGGTCTGCCTTTGTATCGCCATATCGGCGGCGTGTTTTCGCGCGAATTGCCGATCCCGTTGATGAACATCATGAATGGCGGCAAACACGCCGACAACCCGATTGATTTTCAAGAATTTATGATTGTGCCAGTGGGTGCAGACAGTTTCTCAGAAGCGTTGCAAATGGGAACGGAAGTGTTTCACGCCCTGAAACGCCAACTGCATGACGCGGGCCTGAACACCAATGTGGGGGATGAGGGCGGTTTCGCACCGAATATCAGTTCGGCCCGCGAAGCTCTTGATTACGTTGTGAAAGCGATTGAGAAGGCAGGATACAAACCAGGCAAGGATATTGCCCTGGCACTGGACCCTGCGGCCACTGAATTCTACAAAGACGGTGCCTACCATTTATCAGGTGAGAACAAGGTGTTAAGTACCGCGCAAATGATCGATTATTATGCCGACTTGGTTGCCAATTACCCGATTCTGTCGATTGAAGACGGTCTGGCGGAAGATGACTGGGATGGCTGGAACGCTATTACAGCCCGCCTGGGCCAAAAGGTACAATTGGTCGGTGATGATTTGTTTGTCACAAATCCCAAACGCCTAAGCCGCGGTATTTCGGAAAAATCTGCGAATGCAATTTTGGTCAAGGTCAACCAGATCGGCACGTTGTCTGAATCACTGGAAACCATTGAAATGGCCAAACGCGCCGGGATGGGCACGATCATTTCACACCGGTCCGGTGAAACGGAAGACGCCACAATCGCTGATATTGCTGTTGCGATTAATGCGGGCCAGATCAAGACAGGCTCTTTGTGCCGATCAGACCGTGTCGCGAAATACAATCAGCTGTTGCGGATTGAGGAAGAATTAGGCGAAACTGCGGTCTATTCCCGCGCGTTGGACAGATACAGGACTTGACTTATCCACAGCAGACGTGTTCACTAGCTGAGTGCTGTTCAGCACGTCTGTTGCCCCAAATTCTACGCAGGTCCAGCTTCCAATGAAACGCTTATGGCAGAAATATATGACTGTGCGCCAGCATTTTGCGGCGTTGGTCGGTTTGTGCCTTTGCTTTTATTTTTGCTATCACCTGGTATCCGGAGAGCGCAGTTACCTGCGCCTTCTTAGCCTGAATAACATGATTGCCACCACCAAGGCTGACCTGACGCAACTGCGCGACGGTCAAGGGCAAATGGCGCACAAGGTGACGATGATGCGTCCTGGCCAGGTAAATGCAGATATGCTGGAAGAACAGGCGAAAATCACGCTGGGCTACCGTTACGCGGGGGAAAACGATGTTCTGCCCGAAGGCACAACATTCTAACCGCCAATCTTTTGCGCGGTGCAGCAAGGCTTTTGCTTTATTCACCTCCGAAAATGGGCTAAATCAAGCCATTGCAAAACAGGAGTGTTCCGTATGGCCGCAGCCAGCAAAGCCAAATCTAAAACCCTATCCAATGTTCACACACCGACCGTGGATGAACTGAAGAAATTATATCGCGATATGCTGTTGATCCGGCGCTTTGAAGAAAAAGCGGGCCAGTTGTACGGCATGGGCCTGATTGGTGGTTTCTGCCACCTGTATATCGGCCAGGAAGCTGTCGTCACCGGGATTCAGTCGGTTCAGTTGCCGCAGGACACGGTTATCACCACCTATCGCGACCACGGGCACATGCTGGCTTGCGGCATGTCCGCACGTGGCGTTATGGCCGAATTGACAGGCCGCAGCGGCGGATATTCTGCCGGTAAAGGCGGGTCGATGCACATGTTCTCTCGCGAAAAGAAATTCTATGGCGGGCATGGTATCGTCGGGGCCAGCACGGCCCTGGGCACCGGCCTGGCTTTTGCGCATAAATACAAGAATGATGGCGGCGTCGCGATCAGCTATATGGGCGATGGCGCAGCGAACCAGGGCCAGGTTGCAGAATGTTACAACATGGCCAGCCTGTGGAAATTGCCGGCCCTGTACATCGTTGAAAACAACCAATACGGGATGGGGACCAGCGTGTCGCGCCATGCTGCTGGCGAATTCTATCGCCGGGGGGCAGGCTTTGATATTCCGGGTGAGCGTGTGGACGGTATGGATGTGCTGGCGGTTCAGGCCGCGGCGCGTCAGGCGTTTGACTCCATTCGCGATGGCAACGGCCCGATGATTCTTGAAGTCATGACATACCGCTATCGCGGCCATTCTATGTCTGATCCGGGCAAATACCGGACCAAAGAAGAAGTGGCCACATATAAGGATGAAAAAGATCCGATCGAACGCGTCCGCCGCATGATGATGGAAGAATTCGGCGTGGCTGAATCTGCCTTTGATGTCGTGGAAAAAGAGATCAAAGAGATCGTGACCGATGCGGCGCAATTTGCGACGGATAGCCCGTTGCCTGACGAATCCGAATTGTGGACCGATATTCTGGTCCCGGTGAATGAAGCCTGAGTGTAAGGTTGAAGGAAGCAAGACAATGCCAACGAATATATTAATGCCAGCCCTGTCCCCGACGATGACCGAAGGGAACCTTGCCAAATGGTTGAAGAATGAAGGCGATAAGGTCAAGCCCGGCGACGTGCTTGCTGAAATCGAAACCGACAAGGCGACGATGGAAGTCGAAGCGGTCGATAGCGGTATCCTGGCCAAGATCGTTATTGGCGCAGGCACGCAAAATGTTGCCGTGAACACCGTGATCGCCGTATTGGCAGAGGTGGGCGAAGATGTCCAGGCTTTGGCTGCAAATACCAATGTGTCCCAAGAAGGTGCATGCATGATCGGGAATATCCCTTGTGTGCCGCCAAGTGCGCCGGCATCTAATACCGTAATTGCGACCGCAGTGGGCGATCAGCCCGAAGGCCAGGCCGTGACGGATCGTGATATCCTGTATGCGCAAGGCGTGATTATCCCGCCGCCGCCATTTGATGAAGCCAAGTTTATGCAGGACACGAAAGCGCAGACAGTACGCGAAGCGCTGCGTGACGCGATGGCGGAAGAAATGCGCCGCGACGATGCGTATTATGTGATGGGTGAAGAGGTCGCGGAATACCAGGGCGCGTATAAGGTCACGCAAGGCCTGTTGCAGGAATTCGGCCCAAGACGTATTATTGACACACCGATCACCGAACACGGCTTTGCCGGTCTGGCGGTTGGGTCAGCGTTTGAAGGCTTAAAACCGGTTGTTGAATTTATGACGATGAATTTTGCGATGCAGGCGATTGATCATATCATCAATTCGGCGGCCAAGACGTTGTACATGGCAGGCGGTCAATTGGGGTGCCCGATTGTGTTCCGTGGTCCGAACGGCGCGGCCTCCCGCGTTGGGGCGCAACATTCGCAATGTTATGCCAGCTGGTACGGGCATATCCCGGGCCTGAAAGTGGTTTCACCATGGTCGGCGGCAGATGCCAAAGGCTTGCTGAAAGCCGCGATGCGCGACCCGAACCCGGTTGTCGTTTTGGAAAATGAAATCATGTACGGCCAGACGTTTGAAGTCCCGGTTGATGAAGATTACGTGATCCCGATCGGCCGCGCGAAAATCGAGCGCAGCGGCAGTGATGTAACGCTGGTGGCTTTCTCAATCATGGTTGGCAAAGCGATGGAAGCGGCCAAACAACTGGCGGAAGAGGGCATTGACGCTGAGGTTATCAACCTGCGTACCATTCGCCCGCTGGACCGTCATACGATCCTGGAATCGGTCAAGAAAACAAATCGCATTGTCTGTATCGAAGAAGGCTGGCCATTCGCGGGGATCAGTGCGGAAATTGCTGCCTTGGTCAACGAACATGCCTTTGATTACCTGGATGCGCCAGTGACCCGTGTGTGTGCGATGGATGTGCCGTTGCCGTACGCCGCCAATTTGGAACGCCTTGCCCTGCCGCAGATTGATCAAATCGTCGCGGCGGCCAAGAAGGCGTGCTACAGATCATAAAAGGACGATAACGATGCCTGTAAATATCCTGATGCCCGCCTTGTCCCCGACGATGACCGAAGGGACGCTTGCGAAATGGCTGAAAAACGAAGGCGATAAGGTTAAGCCGGGTGACGTGCTTGCTGAAATCGAAACCGATAAAGCCACGATGGAAGTCGAAGCGGTTGATGCTGGCACAATCGGCAAGATTTTAATTGCGGCCGGCACCGCCAATGTCGCGGTCAACACGCCGATTGCGATTTTGCTGGAAGCTGGGGAAGGGGCCGCCGATCTGGCTAAGGCTCCTGCCGCTGCACCAGTGGCGAAAGCCACAAATGATGCGCCTGTCCTTGCTGTGAAAACTGCGTCTGCGCCTGCTGCTGCCCCTGTATCGACGCAAAGCGGGGCGCGTGTGTTCGCGACGCCGTTGGCGCGTCGGGTTGCCGCGCAACGCGGTATTGATTTGAAAACAGTGCGCGGCACTGGCCCGCATGGCCGTGTGGTGCGCAAAGATGTTGAAACGGTCCAGCCGGGTGGCCAAAGCATTGCGCGTTCTGCATCTGCTGGCCCTGACGCACGTCAACTGGCCGACTTGCTTGGCATGTCCTATACCGCACAACCCAACAGCAATATCCGTAAGGTTATCGCCAATCGCTTAAGCGAGTCCAAACAGACTGTCCCGCATTTCTATCTAAGCGTGGATTGCGAGATTGACGCGCTGCTGCGTGCCCGCGCAATGCTGAATGACGCTGCCAAAGGTGCGTACAAGCTGTCGGTCAACGATTTCGTTATCAAGGCAGTGGCGATGGCGCTGAAATCCTATCCGGCGGCGAATGTCGCCTGGACGGATGCCGCGATCTTGCAGTACGACCATGCCGATATTTCGGTGGCCGTTGCCACGCCGAACGGCTTGATTACGCCGATTATCAAGGCTGCGGAAACTAAGACTCTCGCCCAGATATCATCCAGCATGAAAGACCTGGCGGGCCGCGCCCGCGATGGGAAGCTGAAGCCGGAAGAATTTCAAGGCGGCACATTCTCAATCTCCAACCTCGGCATGTATGGGATCAGCCATTTTGGCGCGATCATCAATCCGCCCCAGGCCTGCATTCTGGCAGTCGGGGCAGGGATTGAAAAACCGGTTGTGCGTAATGGCCAGCTGGCCGTCGGTACTGTGATGACCTGCACCTTGTCGGTTGATCATCGTGCGGTTGATGGAGCAGTTGGTGCGGAATTCCTACAATTCTTCAAGCGCAACATTGAAAATCCGATCCTGCTTTTTGCAGAAGTGTGAGATAAAATATGACACAGACATTTGATGTTGCGGTAATCGGTGCCGGCCCTGGCGGGTATGTCGCGGCTATTCGCGCGGCACAGCTGGGCCTGAAGGCCGTGGTTATTGAAGGCACACATCTGGGCGGTATCTGCCTGAACTGGGGTTGTATTCCGACGAAAGCATTGTTGCGTTCCGCCGAAATCATGCATCTGGCACAACACGCCGATGCCTATGGTATTGAAATTCAGGGCAGCATAAAGCCAAATCTTGAAAAGATCGTCGCCCGTTCCCGCACCGTCGCGAAACAATTGTCGGGGGGCATTGGCCACCTGCTGAAAAAGAACAAAGTGACGATTATCGACGGCTTTGCCGCCTTGCAGGGCAAGGGACAAATCGGGGTGACAAAAGCGGATAAAACGCAGGAAACGATCACCGCCAAACATATCATTATTGCAACCGGTGCCCGCGCACGAACCTTGCCGGGATTGGAAGCAGACGGCAAACTGGTATGGACGTATCGTGAAGCGATGACGCCCACATCCATGCCAAAATCCCTGCTGGTTGTCGGCAGTGGTGCGATTGGTATTGAGTTCGCGTCCTTTTATCGCGCAATGGGGGTTGATGTCACGGTTGTTGAAGTGATCGACCGCATCCTGCCTGCCGAAGACGAAGAAATTTCAGCTTTGGCGCAAAAACAGTTTGAAAAGCACGGCATGAAAATCATCACCAATGCCAAGGTCGCCAAATTGGATAAGGGTAAGGACAGCGTCACCGCGCATATCGAAGTGGCGGGTAAAACCACAACGCACAGCTTTGACCGCGTTATTATGGCGGTCGGGATCGTGGCCAACACGGAAAATCTGGGCCTGGATAAAACGAAGGTCAAGACGGATCGCGGCCACATCGTGACCAATCAATGGCTGCAAACAGATGAACCGGGCGTGTATGCCATCGGTGATGTAACAGGCGGCCCATGGCTGGCGCATAAGGCGTCACATGAAGGGATTATCTGTGTTGAGAAAATCGCCGGTCTGCCACATGTCCATCCGATGGATAAAACATTGATCCCAGGCTGTACGTATTCAATGCCACAAGTGGCGAGCGTCGGGCTGACCGAAGCCAAAGCCAAAGCGGCGGGCCATGACATCAAGGTCGGGCGGTTTCCCTTTATGGGGAACGGTAAGGCTATTGCTTTGGGTGAGCCTGAGGGCCTGGTTAAAACTATCTTTGACGCCAAAACCGGCGCTTTGTTAGGCGCGCACATGATCGGGGCCGAGGTGACGGAGCTGATCCAGGGCTATGTGATTGCCAAAACCATGGAAACGACCGAGGCGGAATTGATGCATACCATCTTCCCGCATCCGACTTTATCTGAAATGATGCATGAAAGTGTCCTGTCGGCTTACGGCAAGGCCATCCATTTTTAGGACCACGTATTTTATATGACGTTTAACCCAGACCTTCTTGACCGCGCCAAGCGCCACCCGGAAAAGCAGAAAAATGCTGACCGGCCGATGGGGCGTAAGCCGGACTGGATTCGCGTCAAGGCACCCACGGGTCCGGTTTACAATGAAACGCGCAAGACGGTTCATGGATTAAAACTGAACACCGTGTGTGAAGAGGCGGGTTGCCCCAATATCGGAGAATGCTGGGAAAAACAGCATGCGACGTTTATGATTATGGGCGAGGTCTGCACGCGTGCATGCTCATTCTGCAATATCGCCACGGGAAAACCACCGGAAGCCCTGGATAAAATGGAACCCTTACGCGTTGGCGTCGGCGTTCAGAAAATGGGCTTGAAGCATGTTGTGATTACATCCGTTGACCGTGATGATGTTGCTGATGGCGGTGCCGCGCATTTTGTGAAAACAATCGGGGCGATCCGCTTTAAATCTCCCCAGACGACGATTGAGATTTTGACGCCTGATTTTAAGGGCAAGGATGGCGCGGTCGATGTCGTGGCCCATGCACGCCCGGACGTGTTCAACCATAATCTTGAGACCGTGCCGCGCCTGTATCCCACCATTCGTCCCGGCGCACGTTACTATACCTCCTTGCGCCTGTTGGCCCGGGTGAAGGAAGTCGATCCGACAATCTTTACAAAATCCGGCCTGATGGTCGGTTTTGGCGAAAGCCGCGAAGAAATTGGCCAGGTCATGGATGATCTGCGGGCCGCGGATGTTGATTTCCTAACTATCGGCCAATACCTGCAACCAACGCCAAAACATGCGGCGGTGGAAAGATTCTGGACACCTGACGAGTTTAAGGACCTGGAAGCATTAGCGCGAGCCAAGGGCTTTTTGATGGTGTCTGCCTCCCCATTAACCCGCTCATCCTATCATGCCGGGGATGATTTTGAACGTCTGCGCGCGGCGCGGGCTGCCCAAATCGCCGCCGAATAATCCCCTGTCATGCCCACCTACGCAGAACAGAAATTTCTGCCTTACACGCAGGCGCAGCTTTTCAGCTTGGTCGCGGATGTTGACAAATACCCGGAATTTTTGCCCTGGTGCACCGCTTGCCGGACCACCCGACGTGAAAGTGAGACGGTTTTCTTCGCAGACCTTGTCATCGGCTATAAACTGATCCGTGAACGCATTGCCTGCCGTGTCGAAGCCGTCGCGCCAGACAGCATTCATGTGGCCTATCTGCAAGGCCCGTTAAAGCATTTATCCAATCACTGGCGCTTTATTCCCCAAGATGGGGGATGCCTGATTGACTTCTATGTGGATTTTGAATTAAAGAACGCCTTCTTCCAAGGGTTCATGTCGATGTTCTTTCATGAGGCAATCCAACGAATGGTGGGCGCATTCGAAGCCCGCGCCAAGCATCTATACGGCATGCAATAATTGGATGATGTGGACCAACGCGGCCGCAACTGCCTGCTGTCTAACCGCTTTTCTGTCGCCGGCGAAATAATGCGTGTGTACGTGTGTATGTCCGGCATGTGAAAGGCCGATATAGACCAATCCGACCGGCTTATCCACTGTTCCGCCCTCTGGCCCCGCAATTCCTGTCAGGCTAACACCCAGGCTGCTTTGCGTCATGTTCGCAACATTCCGCGCCATCGATTTTGCGCATAATTCGCTAACTGCGCCATTGTTCGCCATCTGCACGGCGGGCACGTTCAGGACGCTCTGTTTCACATCGTTATGATAGGCGATCACGCCGCCACGAAACACAGCAGACACGCCAGGCAGGTCGGTCATCGCTGCGCCCAGCATACCGCCCGTACACGATTCCGCGACCGCCAGAGTCATATGCTTGGCCAGCAAGGCTTGGTAAACAGCTTTAGCGAGGTCAGAGGACGACATACATAAATCCTGCAATCATCAGCCCCGTGACAAACCCTGCCAAAAGATCATCGGCAATAACGCCCCAGGCGCCTTTTATGTTGCGGTCCAGCCAGCCAATAGGGCCTGGCTTCAGAATATCCAGCATCCGGAACAGCACAATCGCCGCAATAATCGTCCATGGCGTAAGGGGGATCATCAGCAGGGCGATAGAAATCCCCGCAACTTCGTCAATGACGATCCGGCCGTCATCGGCAATACCAAGACGGTGTTGCAGCACGGTGGTTGACCACACGCCAGCCAGAATGATGAAAAGCGTGGCAATCGCCAACGCCAGCGTTCCGCCCGTGGTAATGATGGCAAGCGCAACGGGTGTCGCAAAAACTGTGCCCCAGGTTCCCGGCCCAGGTCTTAAAAATCCTGCACCGCCCCAGGTGGCAATCCATGTGGCCGGGTGGTTCAGGGGGAAGGGCGGTCGTGGCAGTGAATCGTTATCGGTCATTCTAAATCGAGGATGGGCGTTACAATCAGGCTTGCAATTCCCTGATGATGCGGTGTTAATGGAAGAGTGTCCAGCATGAATACAGCCTTCTCATTCTTTCAGTTGCGCAAATCCCTGGGGCGAGCTTTGTCCGTCCGTCGGGTGATGGTCGCGATTTTGTTGGCTGCCGGGTTTGTTGCGGGGGGCTATACCTATGCCATCCTGTCCAATCTGTCGCCGGAAAAGGACACAATTGCGACCTTAAACATCTTGTTTATCGTGGATTTGACGATTCTGGCAGGCCTGGGAACATTGGTGGGCCAGCATATCTGGCGCTTGTTCCGTCAACATCGTCAGGGGTTTGCGGGATCCAGCCTGCATATTCAAACCGCCGGTCTTGTTGGTGCGCTTGTTATGGTGCCAACTCTCTTGGTCACGATATTCTCACTCCTGTTTTTCCATTACGGGCTGCAGACCTGGTTTTCCGACCAGGTGAAGACAGCGATTGCCGAAAGCCGTATCGTCGCTGATTCTTATTTACGTGAGCATCAACAGGTTATTCGCGCCGATATTCTGGCCATGGCGAATGATTTGGATCGTCAGGCCGGCCTGTTATTGTCTGAGGGGGACGAGTTCAGCCGGTTTGTGAATACTCAGGCCAGCTTGCGTAACCTGACTGAGGCACTGGTCTTTACAGAAGCTGAGCGCAAGATACTGGGGCAATCCGAAATGACGTTCAGCCTTACAGCCAACGACGTGCCACAGGAAGCGATCGATCGGGCGCAGGGCGGCGAGGTTGTGTTGTTTACGGGTGAGGCCGGGGGTGATGACCGGATACAGGCCCTGGTGAAGCTGCGCAGCCTGCCTGATGCCTATTTGTTTGTCGGGCGATTAATCGATGCCAACGTGCTGGGCCGCGTTCTGGTGACCCAGGAAGCCGCCGAAAAATATGACCAGCTTGAACAATTCGCCGATCAGATCAAGCGGACGCTGATGGCGTTGTTTGCCGTTGTCGCGCTGCTGCTGCTGCTGATCGCATTGTGGTTTGGACTGACGCTGTCAGAACGCCTGATATCGCCAATTGAAGGGCTGATTGCCGTTGCAGGACGCGTACGGGAAGGGGATTTGACCGCACGCCTGCCTGAAACAGGATATGCCGATGAATTCGTCAGCCTGGCCAAGGCGTTTAACCGTATGACCGATCAGATCGCGGCACAGCGTAACACCCTGATTGCCGCCAACCGGGAAATGGACGCCCGCCGCCGCTTGATTGAAGCGATTCTCAGCGGCGTGTCCTCAGGCGTTCTGGGGCTGTCTGAAGACGGGGCTATCACCCATTGCAACGTGGCGGCGGCTGAGATTATCGGCAGGGCTGAAAAGACTATTGTGGGTCAGAATATGGCTAAATTCTTTCCGGATTATGCGTTGGAAACCATAACAACCCAGAAAACCGAAATGGTGATGCTGCGCGCCGATGGCCGCCAGCGCGCGGTGTTGATGCAAGGCACGTTAATGAGTGAAGGTGACGCAGGCCACAGCATCATTGTGACTTTCGATGATATTACAGACCTGAAAACCGCCCAAAGGGCCACAGCGTGGGGCGAGGTCGCCCGCCGCATTGCCCATGAAATCCGTAATCCTTTGACGCCAATTCAGCTGTCGGCTGAACGGCTGAACCGTAAATACGCCGACCTTATTCCCGAAGATGGCCGCGCGATTTTCCGCGATTGTATCCACACGATCATCAAACACGTCGAAGATATCGGCCAGATGGTTACCGAATTTGCCCAGTTCGCCCGCATGGCGCAACCCCGTAAAGATGTCGTCGATGCGCAAAACCTATTGAACGGAATTGTGACATTACAGGGGCAAGCCTTTCCTGACGTTGATATACAGACGCATACACCACCCAACGCCATCATGCCGAAACTGCATGCCGATGCGGGGCAAATGCGTCAGGCCCTGACCAATATCATCAAAAACGCGATGGAGGCCCTGAAAGACCAGAATAAGCCGAAAATTGCCATCCATTTGGCCAATCATCAGGATAAACTGGTTATCGTTATCAACGATAATGGCCCTGGCTTTCCACAGAATGTCGCCATTGAGTCGTTGCTAGAGCCGTATGTGACGCACAAAACGCGTGGAACGGGCCTTGGTCTGGCTATCGTCAAAAAGATTATCGAAGATCATGGCGGAACGCTTATTCTGGGGCCTCATTCTGTGCAAAAAGCGGTGCAGGGCAAATCCGTGTTGCCAGGCGCGCATGTCACCCTGATAATGCCCACATATAAAGAGGCAGATGCATAAATGGTAACCGCGAAACAACGCCATATTCTGATCGTGGATGATGAGCCGGACATCCGCAACCTGATTGCCGGCATATTGAATGATGAAGGGTATGTAACGCATCAGGCCGGCAGTGTGGAAGACGCACGTACGGTCATAACCGACCGTGTGCCGGACGTGATGATCCTTGATATCTGGCTGAAGGATAAATCCCAGGATGGAATGGGGTTCCTGGACGAAATACACCCCCAACATCCTGACCTGCCGATCATTATGATCAGTGGCCATGGCACGATTGAAATGGCGGTACAGGCTATTCGGAACGGGGCCTATGACTTCATTGAAAAGCCTTTTAAGACAGAACGCCTGCTGTTGATGGTGTCACGTGCGGCCGAAACCCATAAATTGCGCCAGGAAAATGCGACACTGCGCCGGGCGGTTGAACGGAACGGGGCGCGCGATATACCGGATTTGGTAGGGCATTCGGCAGCCATTCAAAGTGTACGTGCCGTGATTTCCAAGGTGGCCGCGTCTTCCAGCCGTGTTCTGCTGACGGGTGAAGCCGGTACGGGCAAGGAAACGGTGGCGCGCCTGATCCATCAAAAGTCAGCACGGGCCACGTCGCCGTTTGTTGCCTTCCAACCCCATGCGGTCAAGACTGCTGAGCAGGAAGATGTGCTGGTCAACGCCTTTGAACAGGTGGGCGAGGGGACGTTATATATCGACGAGGTTGCTGATTTCTCCCCCGATCTGCAATCACGCCTGCTGAAAATATTGCAAGACAATGCACAGGTACGGCTGATCTCCGCCACATCACATGATTTAGAAGTCTTGATTGAGAAAGGCCGGTTCAAGGCTGATTTGTACTATCGCCTGAATGTCGTGCCCATCGCCCTGCCTTCCTTACGTGACAGGATTATCGACGTTCCTGACCTGTTTTTATCGTTCCTGGCGCAGCAATTGGGGCGCGATGTGGTGCCTGAGGGGGAAGCTGAGAAAATGCTGGCCCCTGATTGCCTGACACAACTGCAATCATATCAGTGGCCAGGCAACCTGCGCGAGGTGCGTAACTGTGCGGAATGGGTCGCGATTATGCATCATGACGATCTCACTTTTCCTTTGTATGCCAGAATCTTGCCAAAAGTCTTTAATGCTAAAACGAAAGAAGATGCTGGCAATGACAACACGACAAACCCGGATGTGTTGGCCCTGCCGTTGCGTGATGCCCGTGAACGGTTTGAGCAGGATTATCTGCGCGCGCAATTACTACGGTTCCAAGGCAACGTGTCGCAAACAGCGAAGTTTATCGGGATGGAGCGATCGGCCCTGCACCGTAAAATGCGCTTTTTAAACGGTGAAGAGCCCGAAGAATGACCACGTTGCCCGTGACCCGTCCTGATGCCATCCTGTTTGATCTGGACGGCACATTGATTGACAGTTTTCAATGGCTGTTAAACCTGCATAACCGTGTACGTATAAGAATGGGCGAGGCGGCGTGGGATGCGGAAACCTTTATCTATTACATGCATTCATCCTCACGCGTGCTTTATCCGCGTTTGTTTGGCGACCGTGCGCCCCAGGCATTGACGATCTTGAATGAAGAACTGGCGCGCCAGGATTATGACGGTATGGCGGTCGCGCTGGGGTGCAACGAATTGCTGCGTGGCTTGCAACAAGCGGGCATGCCGATGGGCCTGGTCAGTAACAAGACCCATGCGGGACTGGTAAACGACGTCGCACATTACGGCTGGGGCGATATCTTTCTGTCCGTTGTGGGGGCTGGACGTGCCACGCGGGATAAACCGGCTGCAGATCCGGCCCTGATGGCGTTGGCGGAAATGCAGATTGACCCGCCTGTCGCGCGTAATATCTGGTATATCGGCGATACGATAACGGATGTGCAGATGGCGGAAAACGCGGGATTGTTCATGATTGTTATTGGTCACCGCGTGGACGCGCCCGCGGATGGTTTGCAATATGACAGCCTGCCTGATCTTCACAATGCGCTGCGTCATACGCTGTGGTGGACAGATTAAGGTGGCCATACAGCACCTTTTAAACTTGCCCCATATCGGTAAATACAATATATCCAATACATAACCCATTATAAAAACAGGAATAACAAGGGGAATCTTATGTCTGATAAGGCACAAAACGTTCAGGACGTTTTCTTAAACAAAATTCGCAAAGAAAAGATATCCGTCACCGTCTTCTTGGTGAACGGCGTAAAGCTGCAAGGTGTGGTGACATGGTTCGATAACTTCTCGATGTTGCTGCGACGTGAAAGCCATGTTCAGCTGGTTTACAAGCATGCGATCTCAACCATCATGCCAAACGGCCCGATGAGCATGCATGAAGCCGAAGAAAAACAAGATTAAGATAAGATATCAATGAATACAGGCAACTGCCTGATAATACATCCTATTCTGCCAGGCGCATCTGAGCCTGGACAGAGCGTACGTGCGCAATCAGATCAGGTTGCGGAGATTGAAGGTCTGGCCGAAGCCATCAATCTGGACGTACATCAGACGTACAGCTTGCGTGTCAATACACTGCGCCCCTCTACCTTTTTGGGGAAGGGGCAAGTTGAAATCATTGATACCATGATAAATGGGACTCCTGACGACCGGCCGGATGTCATCATTTTTAATCACAGCCTGACACCGGGGCAGCAGCGTAACCTGGAACGTGCCTGGAACGTCAAGGTGATCGACCGAACCGGCCTTATCCTGGAAATCTTTGGCGCTCGCGCCCAAACGGCCGAAGGGAAAATTCAGGTCGATCTGGCTGCCTTATCCTATCAAAAATCACGCCTGGTCAAATCCTGGACCCACCTTGAACGCCAACGCGGCGGTGCGGGTTTCCTGGGCGGGCCTGGGGAAACACAGTTGGAAATTGACCGTCGTTTGATTACCCAGCGGATCACCAAGCTGAAAAAGCAATTGGAAGAGGTGCGCCGCACACGGGGGCTTGGCCGTGACCAACGCGCCAAAATACCATTTCCGGTCGTTGCACTTGTTGGCTATACCAATGCCGGGAAATCAACGCTGTTCAACCGTTTGACGGGGGCGCAGGTCCTGGCGAAAGACATGCTGTTCGCAACCCTGGACCCGACCCTTCGCCGCCTGGAATTACCGAACAAACAGACAATTATTCTGTCTGATACCGTCGGGTTTATCGCTGATCTGCCGACCCAGTTGATCGCGGCCTTTCGTGGCACGCTGGAACAGGTAGTCGATGCCGATGTCATTCTGCATGTGTGCGACGTGTCAGCCAGCGATACGCTGTCTCAGCGTCTGGAAGTGATCGGCGTCTTAAAGGATCTTGGTATTGATTACGAGACGGATACGCGGATTATTGAGGTCTTGAATAAATGCGATATGCTGCCTGACGGTAAAATGGCGGATGACGGCCTGGACACGACATTTAGTGGCCATCCGGCCGTACCCGTTTCCGCGCTGACCGGGCAGGGGATTGACACCCTGCAGTCACAGATTATCACGACGCTGGGCGGTGAACGTCATACATTAAACATCACAATCCCGGCGGGGGAGGGAAAGGCCCTTGCCTGGCTGTACCAAAACGCACACATCCTGGAAACACAGCCCCAAGATGACGGCAGCACGATTATTATCTGCCAGATGGATAATAAAGCGTGGGGGCAATACAGGTCTTTATATTGTAACGACGCTTAGCTCTTCTGTTTGATTTCACGCCAGATAGGGTGCATGTCGGCCAAAGAAAGCTGTGATTGTTGAACTCCACGAGACGCTATCTCTTTCACCAGCAGATCAAAACGCGCCTTAAACTTTTCATTGCTGTATGCCAAGCTTTCGGATGGGCAAACGCCACACCGATAAGCAATATTGACGGCTGCGAACAAGACATCGCCAATCTCTTCTTGAATGTGTTGAGGATTATTGCGTGCTAATGCGTCCCGTAACTCATTCAATTCATCGGCAATATTATCGCAGACATCCAGAAGAGTCGCGTATTCAAAGCCGATTTCTGTGGCGCGCTTACGCAGATCAAGAGCGGAAATCATTGGGTTTGTGTGGTCAACAGTTTTCATGAAAACTACATATCATAACTCTTCGCGACGATGAAACGCTTTATCTTAACAATCACGAATATGTTATCGCAATAAAGTTATTGACATTACATAATATCGTATGTATATCCATTAGAAAATTAGAAGGAACATAAAATGACATTCATAACGACAGCATTGCCTGGCAGTACCGGAAATGAAGAGGCTATTGATCCTGGCCTGAGATACCCTGTAAATCCGGTGTTCGAATTTAAGCGCTATTTTAATAACCAGTCTGGCTCGTTGGCCAGCATTGCAAAATTATTGCAGTTTGAACTGAGAGAATATTATCTGGAAACGGTTAATCTGGGTATTGAGCCAAATCAAATCCAAGATGCGAAGCTGCGCTTAGCAACATCTGCGGAAGTGCATAAGCTGATGACCGAATCCAATACCAATATCTCGCTCCAAACTTTAAAGCACCGGTTTGATAACCAGGATATTTACATTGTTACGGCAGATGTTGAGAGTGGTAAATTGCGCCAGCACCTTAATAAACATGATGGTTCCACAAAAGTATCTGATGATGCGAGCTATGATCACAACAAACAATACGGTATTCTGGTTTATAATGTTTAGACTGGCGCAGGATAAAAGAGTTATAATATATATTATGTAAATTAATAGATGTGGTGGCGCGGGGGAATGCCTTAATACAGGTTATTTCATCCGCGCTAATCCACTTTAAACGGAATAACTAATCCATCATAAGCTGGCGCAAAGCCATCAGGTAAATCAGCTCTCATCTGCGCGTAATCCAATTTATGATCCAGATGCGTCAGGAAAATCTGCTTCGGCTTGATCTGCGCTTGCAACCGCAGCAGTGTTTCTTTATTTGCATGAACATAGGATTTCTCCTGATAATAATTATTCCCATCGGCAACCCAGGTATCAATACCTTGCAAAACGTTAATGGCCGCGGCATCCAGGTCTGTCATATCTGTGCTGTATCCCACATTCCCGATCCGAAACCCCAATGACCTTTGATTATTACCGTGAATCTGAATGAATGGAATAACGCTTAAATCAGCGGTGACAGACAATTCTTGCCCCATCTGGTCATCACGTATCACATGAGGGTGCAGGCGACGTGGATACAACGTGCTGCGGCTGCTGAACAAATAATTAAATCGGTGGTGCAGGTCGTCCAGGCTGACCTGATCCGCAAATATCGGGAAGCCTTCGCCAGCATCCTTCAATCCCTGATTTTCCCAATATGGGCGAATATCGTCGATGCCAGCCGTATGGTCAGTATGAACATGCGTGAAGATTAGCGCGTCAATACGTGTGATGTTTTCGCGGCAGGTTTGTTCGCGGAAATCAGGGCCACTGTCGATCACAACGCTGCTGTGACCGCTGCGGATCAGTATGCTGGGCCGGGTCCGGCGGTTTTTCGGATTGGCTGGATCACAAATCCCCCAGTCGTTCCCGCTGCGCGGCACGCCGCCGGATCCACTGCATCCCAGGATGACAATCTCGCCGCCGTTACGGCCGCTCATGCGTCCTTCGCCCGATTAAACAGGGTGAAGAAGTTCTGCGTGGTTTGCGCCGCCATGGCTGACACGCTCATCCCCTTAAGGTCCGCGACATAGGCGCCTGTATGTGTTACAAGCGCCGGCTGGTTTGTTTTGCCACGATGGGGCATAGGCGCCAGATACGGCGCGTCGGTTTCAACCAGCAACCGATCAACCGGCACATCGCGCGCTATACTTTGCAGATCCGTGCTTTTCGGAAAAGTGACGATACCGGACAGGCTAATATAAAAACCGATATCCAGGGCTTGTTCCGCCATCCACCGTGTGCTGGAGAAGCAGTGCATAACACCGCGCAGGCGTGGGTTTACGCCCGCCCCCTCTTCTCTTAATATCTGAATTGTATCCTGATCCGCATCGCGTGCGTGGATGATTAACGGCAGGTCGCATGCGATCGCCGCATGGATATGCTTGCGGAACGATGTCGCCTGATCTTCCGGCGTGCTGTGCGTGTAAAAGTAATCCAGACCCGTTTCACCCAGCCCGATAACCTTTTTGTTCTGGTTGACCAAGTCGATGATATCCTGGGTCGTCACCGTTTTTTCCTGAGCATTCCCAGCATCATGCGGGTGCGTGCCCAAGCTGCACCACACATTGCGGTGCGCGTTGGCAATACCGACCACTTCAGGAAATTCATCACGCATGCGGCAATTGATGGTCAGTATGCCTTGCACGCCAGCCTGATTAGCTGCCGCGACAACCTGGCTGACAGTGCCATATTCGGCCAGTTTGGCGTTGTTCAAATGCGTGTGCGAGTCGATCCACATGGCTTTGTTTTAACCGTTTCCGCGCCAGATGGAAAGAGCCGTGGCGACACTGGCCCGGCGATCCAGGTTTTGCTGGCGCGTTTTGGAAAACACGCTGTCCAGTTGGTCATAGGTTTTGAGTAAAGACCCCGGTGTCTGCCGTTGTCGCAGGCGGTCATACATTGTCTGCAGGACTGGCGGCAGGTTCGCGGCAGGTCGGCTGTTATGGTGTCCCTGAACGGTTGCCAGATGCGCCATGCGTAACAACAGGCGTTCAAACAGCGTGTACATTGGCATATCTGCGCCCTGCTGTCCCCCTGCTCGCTCAATCAGCGTTGGCATGTGGGCTGGTGGATTGTGATCAAATTTCTGCATGTCATCCAGCAATAATGATAAGCCGTCCGCCTGAATAACCGGTAATAAACGCAAAATCTGTCCGGGCGTCCTGTTGCCCAAAATGATGCATATATTCTGCATTTCGGTCGAAATTTGCGACCAGTTCCCATCATGGGTCAGGACAGAAAGGCAATCTTCGCGTGATATATGATCCATTCGGACTTTCTGCACACGCGAATAAATGGTCGGAAGCAGCTGGCCCTGTCGATGCGCAATCAGCATGATTAAGGTACGTGGCGGTGGCTCCTCCAACATTTTTAACAGGCTGTTTTGTGCCTCAATCGTCATCGTGTCGGCATCGTCAATAATAATAACGCGCCAACCATTTTCGGTTGCGGGGCGCAGATGCAGCAGATCGGCAATGCCGCGAATTTGTCCGGCACCGATGCTGGCCTTTTGCGTCCCCTTCTCGGCATTCACCTCACGCTCAATCACCATCAAATCAGGATGGGCCGTCGCGGTGATCAGGTGTACGGCTGGATCATCCGCAGGCACGTCCAGCGTGGTCGGAAGAACGGCGGGTAATGGATCATCGCCAAACAGGCTGGGGCCTGCGTCTTCCGCCGCCTGACCACGGCCAGACAGCAAAAAACGCGCCAGTCGAAAAGCCAACGTCGCCTTTCCAACGCCTTCGGGACCAGTAATAAGCAAGGCCTGAGGCAGGCGATTTTCAACGGCACGTTGCAGCAGGTTTTGTTCAACGTCTTCATGCCCACGCAGAAAAAATGTGGTGCGCGGCGTGCCAAAAGAGGTAAGCGGTGCAGATGCGGGCACAGTATGTGCCGTGTTTAAGTCAGGGACGTCGCCGTCATCCTCAAACCCGTCAAACATCACCCAACCGCCAGATGTGTATCACGCGTGGCAAGATAAGTGGTAATGGTCGATAGCAAGCGCACAGTGACTGTATCCAAATCGGTATCGACGTTGATGACCTTGCAGCGATTGGGATATTCCGCAGCCAGGTCAAGATAGCCGTGGCGCAGCCGCTCGTGAAACGCGATATCGACATTCTCAAAACGGTCTTCTGCCGCTTTGCCGACCGCTACGTTGCTTGATGCACGTGATTTTGCGCGCGCCAATCCGGCACTGACCGGCAGGTCCATAATCAATGTTAAATCGGGTTCCAGCATGCCAATACTGAATTCTTTCACCTGTTCAATGCCCGCACGACCCAGGCCACGTCCGGCACATTGATACACGCGTGTACTGTCGGTAAAGCGATCACACAGGATGATCTTGCCCGCATTCAATGCAGGGATAATCAGGTCGCGCACATGCATGGCCCGTGACACGAAAAACAGCATAACTTCGGCTTCTGGCGACCAATTGCCGCCGTCACTGTTGACCAGCAGGCTGCGGACTTTATCGCCCTCTGGCGTTCCGCCGGGTTCACGGGTTGTAACAACCTCGTGACCCTGTGCGGTCAGGGCCTCGGCAATACGTTTGATCTGGGTGGTTTTACCTGCCCCTTCTCCGCCTTCAAAGCTGATGAACACGCCGGCCATTCTTACAGCCCGACAAAGCGAACCATCACCTTGGCGATAGCACGGCTGAAGATGTTTTGCTGATCCACGTCCTGCGTCACGATCAAGGGAACCTTACGTGATGGCAAGCCAGGCGCATCCAGGGTGACCACCCCGACTTCCTGCCCCGCTTTTAACGGCGCAACCAAAGGGGATTTGTATGTGGCGGTCATCTTGACCTTACCCGTCTGGAAACGCGGCAACGTCATCACCAGGTCACTTGCGACACTTAACGAGACTTTTTCCGTGTGGCCGAAAACCACCCGGGCATCGGTCAGCGGTTTGCCTGCGGTAAACACCCGCTGGTTCGTGAAATTCTTCAACGCCCAGTCCAGAATGCGTGGCGTCTCTTCAAACCGGTCATTCATACTGGCATAGCCATTCACGACAAATACCACGCGACGGCCATCCGGACCTTTGCCCGACCCGATCAGGCCGTAACCGGCCGCTTCGGTATGGCCGGTTTTAATGCCATCGCCGCCGACATTGGCATACAGCAACGGGTTACGATTGCCCTGCTTGATATTGTTGTACGTGTATTCTTTTTCCGAATAGATCTGATACAAATCCGGGAAATCGTGAATAATGCCCCATCCCAGCTTAGCCAGGTCTTTCGCGGTCGAATAATGGTTCTCATCAGGCCACCCGGACGCATTCATAAAATGCGAATTTTGCATTCCCAGGCGTTTGGCTTCGTCATTCATCAAAGAGGCGAAGGCCTGTTCACTGCCCGCCAGCCCTTCGGCCAGAACGATCGTCGCGTCATTTCCCGATTGGACAATCACGCCACGAATCAGGTCTTGAACCGGCACCTGGGATCCCAGGGTAACGAACATTTTAGAGCCCTGCATCCGCCAGGCATTCTCGCTGACCGGCAACGTCTGATCCATCTGCAACTGTCCGTTTTTCATGGCCTTAAACACGACGTACATCGTTAAGACCTTACTCATGCTGGACGTTGGCATCCGATCGTTTTCATTCTTACTTAACAGGATATTGCCGGTTTCATAATCGACAACGATTGCCTGTTGCGCCTTTATCGTCGCGGCATCCAATGCCCATGTGGGGGCGACAGCACCCGCACTAAGGCCGGCAAGAATCATAGCAAAACAGAGTTTTTGCCGAATGGTCTTCAGCATGATGCGTATTCCTAACATGTGTTAACAAGATTTAGTGTTGGTCAACAATCAGAATGGCATCTCGGAAGCCAGTGTCAACCACCCTACCCAACAGAATATCTGCTTGGTCCACAGTTGCGACAGGACCGATACGGACCCGATACAGCGTTTTGCCCGCAGCTTGCACGGGCATAACAAAGGCATTGCCGAAACCGCTGAGCCGCTCTTCCGCCCGTTGTGCGTTCCCTGAATCGCCGAAAGCCCCGACCTGGACGTACAGGTCCGTGGGGCTTACAGGTTTCATGCTGACTGTCTGATCGGGGTAAAATAACCCCTGTGTCATGTGACCGCGAATGGCACCGGCCTGAGGGGTGCCGCCAGGATATCCACCAGGGGGCGGATGCTCGTCTTCAGGTAACCGTCCGGTTGTTTCCACGGCTGCGATAACGCTGCCGCCCGCTGGACCTGGCACAGGTTCTGCGGACACGGCTGTGACCGGCACCGCACGCGGCGTATCGGCTGTACGGCTGTTTAAGGCCACTTCGTATCCTTTTACATCGCGACCCGCTTTGGCGGCTGAGGCGATCTGACGGCTTTCATCCGCCAGCACGTCAATTTTAATGCGGGCGGTCCCCTTGTTCTTAAAGCCAAGCAGTTCCGCAGCCCGTTCCGACACATCCATCACGCGACCGCGTGAGAATGGGCCACGGTCGTTAATGCGGACCACGATCGACCGGCCGTTTTCAAGGTTGGTCACACGCGCCAAAGATGGCATTTGCAACGTACGGTGGGCGGCGGTTAATTCGCCGCTGTTATACATCTCGCCGTTCGCGGTGCGTTTGCCGTGAAAGCCAGGTCCGTACCAGGACGCGATCCCACTTTCTGAGTGATTGTAGCGTTCTTCCGGCACGTATGTCTTGCCGTCGATTGTGTACGGTTTGCCAACCTTGAAATTACCTGACTGGCCATAGCCCGGGGTTTCTTTCCACAAATGACTGCCCAGCTCAATCTCAGCGCACGAGGTCAGGCTGACGGCCAGAAACGCCATCACTGCGACACGGGTTACGTGGCGGATGCTAAGGGAAGCGCGCAGTGCAAGGCGCGTTAAATAGGGGGATATCATGTCGGGGATTTTTTAAAGGATATGTCTTGTCGTTTTAAGGATCGTCAGTTTGTGTTTGCAAGCGCGTCTGCCAAGTGTCCGACGCTAAGGGCAAAATTTGTCGATCTGTTCCATTTCATTATCGTTCGGAAGTTGTCATAGACTAAAAAAACCGGCCCGTCCAGTCCGTCAGGAATCAAGAGTGAAGATTGAATGTTTTCAATGGGTAAAGGCTTTCCATCTGCCGCAATTACGCCATAATCTGCCCAAAACTGTAAAGATTTCTGTGTATCCAGCCCGGTCAAGGACGTTGGAATGGCCCGCGTAAGGCGGACTTCCCGCCCCCAGCGAATCGCACTGTTCCACCCCTCTTGCTTCAGGTAATGAGCGGTTGATGCAAAGACATCCCCCTTGGAACGCCATATATCCCGATGACCATCGCCCGTCCAATCAACCGCATAGCGGAAGAAAGAAGACGGCATGAATTGATTTTGTCCCATTGCGCCTGCCCAGGACCCTTTAAAATGCGCACGGACGATGTGGCCGTCCTTCAGAATTTTCATCGCCTTCATCAATTCGTCGGTGAACATCTGGCGGCGGCGTCCTTCCCATGCCAGCGTGGTCAAAGCCTGGATAACGTCGAACCCGCCGGTATTCTGGCCATAGCTGGTCTCAAGTCCCCATAATGCCACGATATATTGTGGCGGCACGCCATATCGGGCGGAAACCTGGTTTAACAAAGTATGATGTTCAGCCATCATCGCACGCCCCTGACGAATGCGTGTTGGCGTGACTATTTTTGTGCTGTATTCCAGCCAGGTCAGGCGACGGGACTGCCCATGCTGGCCCGATTGGGCGCGATCAAGTTCGATAATCCGTTTATGGGGGCCGACGCCGTCCAGTTGATTGCCAACAAAATCGCCACTTAGGCCATATTGCGGCGCCTGCGCAATCAGGTGCCGACAGAACGCGTCAAAGCTTTCGGCGTGGGCCGGTGACATGCCGCCAATCCAAAGGAAAGCGGCAATCAGGAAGGGTATAACAACTTGCATCCTGCGACACGTTATGCCATGCCATAGGACGAAATGACAGATAAACCGCCTTTTTTATCCACCGGGACAGATGACCACACATCCTTAAGCACCGATATGCGCCGCCTGTCGCGCCTGGCGACCGCGCGCAAAACTTTAACGGTGCAGGAAATGCTGGACCTGTTCGGCCGCGATGGATTTATCGTCCTGCAAATCTTCCTGGCGATCCTGACGATTGTTCTGTCCCCCCTGCCCGGCCAGTCCACGGTGTTTGGCAGTGTTATGGTGGCCGT
This sequence comes from Pseudomonadota bacterium, assembly GCA_040386235.1. GTDB lineage: Bacteria > Pseudomonadota > Alphaproteobacteria > Micavibrionales > Micavibrionaceae > JAZKGA01. The sequence continues at coordinate 1,145,919 of JAZKGA010000001.1, read as the reverse complement.
ATCGTGGGCGATTATCCGTGGGTATAACGGTGTGCGCCTGCCCGCCAAGATCGGCCGCACACGAATGCCAGCGCGCCATATTACCAAAGGCGTAAATAAGACCCGTCGCCTTTACTATGCCAGCGCTAAATTCCTGAAGGCCCGCCCGTCCGGCGTGCCATCCGGCATCGTGAATTGGGCCATTATGCTGATGTCCATTATTATCCTGGCCCCTATTCCGTTCGGAAATACGCTGGCGTCGGTCGCCGTTATATTACTGGGCATCGGCCAGGCAGAACGCGATGGGGTATGGCTGTGGGCGGGAATGGCCTTGGCCCTTCTGCATGTTGCCCTTCCCATTTGGGGCCTGCATTACATGATCACACATTATCTGTGATTATATCTTGTCGTGAACAAAAAACTCTGCTAGCGAATACGACCAAGCGGAAGGGTGGCCGAGCGGTTTAAGGCACTAGTCTTGAAAACTAGCGAGGGTGCGAGCCCTCCGTGGGTTCGAATCCCACCCCTTCCGCCATTTATAAAAAGACCGCCCACGTGGCGGTTTTTTTATGTAGGAATGGAGTGCGGAGACGAAGCCATATGAACTTCTTTATAACATGACTATCGTAAAATGGTTGACATAATTTCTATCATTTTGTATTGCATATCCCATGACAACTCTTCTGACAGCACATGGTATACCCGCAACGTGCTTGCTAAGCCTTAATGAAGACATGAGACAAACGGTAGATGACGCCACGGCAACAGTCTCTTGCCAATGCCCACTGGAATTAGACACTATAAGCGATAAACTCGTTGAGATTTTTGAGGCGTGGGGCGGCAAATATCTATCAGCCGCACATATGCATCTTCACTCTCGTTATGTGATGTCTGGGGACACTATGTTTACCTCTTGTTTGCATGCAGACAAGAAAAGCGCCTTTGACGACCTCACGAACAATATCGTAACGGCCCGTCTTCTGTGTGTTTCCAGTGATCCTGCGCAGTTTATTGATCTGACATCACATCCAGAAATGTTTTCCATCCTGACTTCATATGGAATTGCCGATGTATCGGGCTTTACTGGGACTTTTCGCGCAGAGTTTATGGACGCTGCGGTGGGATTAGGTGCGCGTATTGTGAAGCCTGATCCTTGGGAATTTGTCCTTTTTGATGGAATGACACCACATATTGCCACGCCTGCAGCCCAAGATAATAGACGTGCCCTTTTAGGACACTCTCTCAGATTTCAACTGCCTGACACCTGGCGGAAGCGCATCGAAAACGGTGATGCGCCACAATGGTGCCCTTGACAGAATTTATCCGAAGACATTTTTCCAGCACGCTAATTTATCGGAGTACGGCATCGCCGCATAAGCCGGGCTGGGTGATGGCAGGCGGTGATATGTCACATTATTGTCAGCGAGTGTTGGCAACACATAGCGGCGATATAATGTTTCGGCGGTCGCATTATTAAAGATCACCGTTTGGATGCTCGGATATCGCGCAAAGAATGTAGCGAAATCATTCGTGACCGGATTACGGATCGCGGAATCCAAACTGCCTGCCCTTTCACATGTTTTCAGGACATCCCATACGGCAATCCCCTGCCCCGTCAGCTTCATCACGCGTGTGTCATAGGGTAATGGCAGAGGGATATCAAAGATATCGCCTATCAACCGCCAGAACTGATTTTGCGGATGGGCGTAATAACGGTTTTCCTGCAAAGATTTTACACCCGGCATACTGCCCAGTATCAGCGTGTGTGGCGCATGGCCAACCAAAGGGGGAAATGCTTCGCATTGGGTCATCTTCATCTCTTTTATATCATGAAAAAGCCCCAAGGATGGTTACATCCCTGGGGCCCATTCTTACCACTGCTGCAATTACGCGGCGAGTGGAAGCGCTTTGTCGTTAATATGAGAGTCAGCCAATGATGTCAGATCCTCATCGGTTTGCGATTCTTCATCCAGCGTGTCTGACAGCAGGCTTGCGGCATCATCCATGCCCAGGCATTCCGCCCAGGATTTCAATGTGCCGTATCGTGTGATTTCATAGTGTTCAACAGCTTGGGCCGACGCGATTAAGCCAGCATCCAAAGCGGGAACGCCTTTGAACTCTTTCATGATCTCTTCGCCTTCTTTCAGGATACCGTCAATGGCTGGGCACTGTTTGCCTTCGGGCGTTTTGCCCATCAAGCGGAAAACCTGTTCCAGACGTTCGATCTGCACTTCCGTTTCAGCCTGGTGCTTATCAAAAGCAGCTGTCAATTCTTCGCACTGTGCAGCAGCTGACATCTTCGGCAATGACTTCAGGATCTGCTTCTCAGCGTAATAAATGTCCTTCAGATGATCGTAGAAAAGTGTCTCAAGTGATTTGTCGTTCATGGGTTACTCCTTTGTGGGGGTGATGCATAACGAACTGCTCATTTAATCATTGGTTCCTTCTTGCATTGGTTCTTTCTTGACCAGATCAGTGCATTATGTTAATAAATATTCATGTTTGAATTTAGTCTTACGTCAGAATTTGCAGAAGCGGCCTTTGGCGCGCTTCTGGGGGGTGCTGCTACTTGGGCATACAGGAACTGGCAGGCGCGGCGTGCCGCACAGCAACTGCAAACCGGTCATGTGTCCACCGCCACGGTAACGATTGACAGCACATTTTATTGGCAGTCTGGCGAAACGAATATCAGGACCCGCCGCCCGTTCATCGATCAAGAAATACGTACGTGGCGGCAGGAAATGCCGTTCAGTGAACTGATCCCCAATGAATTTGAGGCAGAGATCAGCAAATGCCTTCAAGAAGCGCGGCAATCATGCACCCAGGGCAACCCGCTTGTCTTGATGCACCTAAAAAATATCATAGATGACCCCGCACGTTTCGACGCCATCATGACTATTCTGAAAAAGGGTTTGATTGATAAGGTCAGCGAGCTGTTTCAAGATCCACGGCATTATTTTCAAGACTCTCATTCGCGTCCCCCGGAGTTGAAAATTTTTCCAGTATTGGTGGCTGAGGCAAATACGCATGAGAACAAATATCGTTTGATCTTACTTCATGACGATCAACTTAATCCTGATAGTTTCCCGGATATTCACCACACACGCTTTCGTGAAAGTGTTGGCATGAAAGACCGGAACGTACACAATATTCGTCATACTCACGCCAAACGCCTGCACCTGCACAAGACAATTGCAACACTGTTATCGGCACCAGAAAATGAGTGGATGATTACCGACAGGCTGGTTCGAATTCCGGCCCCGACCCCAACCCTTAACTTAGCCACAATGTGTTATAACGCGGCTTGACTTTTATGCCTTCACCCGCCATGTCTAGGCATGGTGAGGTTTGCATGAAACACTATGTCTTAGTTACGGCTTTTGTCGCTTTTGCCTCTTTCCTTTTGCCTCAGGCTGTATCGGCCTGCGCTGATTTGCCCAATATCTGCGCAATGGCAGCCCAGCGCCGCGCTGATGAAGATCGCATGGAAGGGGAACGCGCGCTTCAGAACACGCAAAATCAAAACGCAGAGTATGGTGCCGGTGCGCCTTATGAGCCGACCCACGTTTATGACGACGGGATGGCGGAACAAGTCAGTTCAGCAAAAGCGATTGTTCAGGCCATGGCAGCCGATTACAAAGCGATGATGGTTGAGGCGCAAAAGCCGGAATTCCTGGCAGGGAAATGGGTGTATCCAGGCAGTGAGTTGAATCCTCGCCCTGCCGATATGATCTGCTCCGCTTTGTTTACCCGTCGCAGCGTCGGGCTGGCTTTATTAGGTCCGCCAAAGGGTGAGAAATCAGCATCCATGATGTTCTTCAGTCCAGATATTCCGCCGACCACGGCTAATAACAAAGTACCCGTTTCCTTGAAACAATCGGGTGGACCGGCACAAAATACGACGGCCGTACACATGCCGTTTAACGCCTCTTTTGGATCCTTGATTTTTTACGTCCCAACGATGCAATTGCTGACGGATAATATGTATGAAAAAGAAACCTTTGATGTCATTATGAATGGGAAATCCGTGGCAGAAATTGAATGGACGGGTGGTCTGGCGGCTAAAAACCAACTGACAACCTGTATGAAACGCTAAATTCCAGACAGGACAATCATTATGGCTTATTTGCGTTACACATTATCCGCATTTACATTTATCGCAACTTTAGGCGCGGTATCGATGGCACAAGCCTGTTCCGACCTTCCCAATATTTGCCAGATGAATATGCAGCATCACCAGAACATGATGGATATTGCGGCGACCCCGCCACAAGGCGAAGAGTATTATGAGGAGGAAGAGCCATATTACTATGACTCATCTACGTACCCGCCGATGGAAGCAGCAAATGACATGGTCAGTGGCATGTCCGGTATGCTGACGGCCATTTCTAAGAATCAAGAGGCCTTGATGGCCGACCCGCGCCGCGCCGCCTATTTGAACGGCGAATGGATGTATCCGGGCAGTGAGATTAAGAACCCGCCACCCGGCCTTCCCTGTGCCGCGCTTTTCATGCGCAAGGGCGTCACCCTTCTTGTATTGGGGCCGACACAGGGCGAAACTATGGCATCGATTATCTTCATTGGCCCTGATATCCCAAGCCCAAGTACACCCGGAAAAGTGCAAGCGACCCTGGAACAGGCCAGCAGCACACCGCAAACAACGAATGTTATGAACATGCCGCTTGATGCCGATTTCGGTGCCGTATTGTTTGCCGTCCCGACCATGCCCCTGCTTGTTGATAACATGCTGGACAAGGACACTTTCAAGGTGACTATGAACGGTAAGGCCGTTGCCGAATTGGAAATGCACGGCGGCGCAGAGGCCAAAAGCAAACTGGCCGCGTGCATGAAGAAATAAGAGGCGAACGGATATGTCAGAACGCCCCTTTCACGCACTTAGACTTACGCAAGCAAGCCGCGGAATCTAAAACAATTGACTCTTATCCCCAGATAGCGGTATAAGCCGTGGTCATTTGATTCAAAATGGGTTAAATGGCATCACTCACTAAACAAATAAAAAGGCAGCAGAACAATGTTTGCGATTATACGTACAGGCGGAAAACAATATAAGGTGCAGACCAACGACAAAATCCGCGTCGAAAAACTGGAAGCCAACGAGGGTGACAAAATCACCCTGGATCAGGTCCTGCTGATCGGCGATGACAAAACAACCACGCTGGGCAGCCCGCTGGTTTCGGGGGCGAAAGTCACCGCAGAAATCGTCAAGCAAGACCGCAATGACAAAGTTATTATTTTCAAAAAGCGTCGTCGCCAGAATTCGCGCCGCAAAAACGGCCACCGCCAGAACATGACTGTTTTGCGCATCACGGCAATCAGCGCGGCTTAATAAACGCATATTGAAACAACAGATTATAAAAGGATTTTAACATGGCACATAAAAAAGCAGGCGGTAGTTCCCGTAACGGTCGCGATTCAAATGCGCAGCGCCTTGGCGTCAAAGCTTACGGCGGCGAATTCGTCACTGCGGGCAGCATCATCGTGCGCCAACGCGGCACACGTTACATGAAAGGCACAAATGCTGGCCTGGGCAAAGATCACACGATCTTTGCACTGATCTCCGGCAACGTGCTGTTCACACGCACACGCAACAACCGTCCCGTCATCAACATCGTCCCTGCGAACGATGGTGTGGTGGCTCAGGCTGCTGAATAAGTCACGCCCAACCCCAAATTTGAAGGAGCGCGGCCTTAAACGCCGCGCTTTTTTATACGATGAAATTTCTGGACCAGGCAAAAATCTACGTAAGAAGCGGTAATGGCGGCACAGGCAGTGTCAGCTTTCACCGTGAGAAATACGTGGAATATGGCGGTCCGAACGGTGGAAACGGTGGCAAAGGCGGCGATGTTATCTTTGTCGCACAGGCCAATTTAAACACCCTGATCGATTTCCGTTACACCCAGCATTTCCGGGCCGAGAATGGCCAGCCTGGCGCCGGACGCGACCGGTTTGGATCGCACGGCCAGAATATGATTATCCGCGTGCCGGTTGGCACTGAAATACTTGATGAAGATCAAGAAACTGTCCTGCGCGATATGCAGGTGGACGGCGAAGAATTCCTGTATCTGCGCGGTGGCGATGGCGGTTTTGGGAATGCCCATTACAAAACGGCGACCAACCAGGCCCCTCGCAAATCAACGCCAGGCTGGCCGGGCGAAGAACGCGCGTTGTGGCTGCGCCTTAAATTAATCGCCGACGCCGGTGTGATTGGGATGCCCAACGCCGGTAAATCGACGTTTCTGGCGGCGTGTTCTGCTGCCAAGCCCAAGATTGCTGACTATCCTTTCACCACCCTGCACCCCAATCTGGGCGTGGTGAAGGTCGGTGACGGCAGTTTCGTTCTGGCTGACATTCCCGGATTAATCGAAGGGGCCAGTGAGGGCCACGGCCTGGGCACACGTTTCCTAGGGCATGTTGAGCGCAGCGCGGTGCTGCTGCACCTGATTGACATTACGCAGGACGATCCGGTGGCCGCATATAAAACTGTCCGGCATGAGCTGGAAAACTATGCCGAGGAGCTGGCGGACAAGCCTGAGATCGTGGCGTTGAACAAAATTGATGCGCTGGGCCAGGAATTATCCGAAGACATCGCCAAAACCTTCTTCAAAAAAACAAAAATAAAGCCATATCTTGTATCTGGGGTTGCGGGGACGGGCGTTCAAACGCTAAACTTTGCACTGGCAAAAATTATTGAAGAGACAAGACAGCAAGGACTACCAAAAGATGCGGACCGATACACCCAAGACGATTTACCTTAAGGACTATACCCCGCCTGCATTTCTGATTAGCGATACCGCCCTGCTGTTCCAGGTGTATGCCGACCGCACCGATGTCACCGCCACATTATCCCTGAAACGACAACATCCCACTGACGCGCTGGTTCTTCATGGCGAAGATCAGATATTGCATCGTGTGATCCTTGATGGCCGCGACCTGATGCAGGGCACGGATTACGACCTGGATGATAAATTCCTGACAATTCACGCCCCGATTGGCGCGCAAGCCACGCTGGTCATTCACAATACCATTTATCCGGATAAGAACACCGCGCTTGAAGGTCTTTACGCCTCAAACGGCACGTTGTGTACGCAGTGCGAGGCCGAAGGATTCCGCCGCATCACCTATTACCTGGATCGCCCGGACGTCCTGGCTGCATTCAAGGTGCGGATTGAGACGGACAAAGCCGCCTATCCTGTCCTGCTGTCCAACGGGAATTTAGAGGCCGAAGGCGATTTGCCGGATGGCCGTCATTTCGTCCTGTGGAACGACCCATTCCCCAAGCCATGCTATCTGTTCGCGCTTGTCGCCGGGCCATTGGTACATATCCGTGATGAATTTCTGACACGGTCAGGGCGCAAGGTCGATCTGCGCATCTATGTGCGGCCAGGTGATGAAACCCAATGCTATCACGCGATGGACAGCCTGAAACGATCAATGAAGTGGGATGAGGACGTCTATGGACGTGAATACCATCTGGACCGCTTCAATATTCTGGCCGTCAGTGATTTTAATATGGGCGGGATGGAAAACACATCCCTGAACATTTTTAACACCTCAGCCATCCTGGCTGATAAAGACTTGGCGACAGATGCAGATTTTTTGCGGGTTGAGGCCGTTGTGGGCCATGAGTATTTCCACAACTGGTCAGGGAATCTGGTGACTTGCCGCGACTGGTTCCAGTTGTCGCTGAAAGAAGGTTTTACGGTACTGCGCGAACAGGAATTCTGCGCCGAGCAGCATTCCACCGCCGTGCAGCGCATTGACGATGTGGCCATGCTGCGTCGCCATCAATTCCCGGAAGACAATGGGCCGTTAGCGCACCCGATCCGCCCTGATAATTACATTGAAATCAATAATTTCTATACCATGACCGTCTATGAAAAAGGTGCGGAAGTGATCCGCATGATGCAGACACTGATTGGACCGCAAGCCTATCGCAAGGGAACAGATCTGTACTTTGATACATATCAGGGCCAGGCCGCGACTTGCGACGATTTTGTCGCCAGCCTGGAAAAAGCATCCGGTTATGACATGACGCAGATGAAGCTGTGGTATTCCCAGGCCGGGACGCCAACTGTAACCATCCGTGGCGATTACGACGCGACCGCGCAAACCTATACGCTGCATATGGCGCAATCAACACCCGCAACGCCAGGCCAACAGGACAAGAAACCGATGGTTATTCCCGTGACGACAGCCTTGTTTGGCCAGAACGGTGCAATGATCGGCGAAGAGCAGGTTCTGGTTCTGGATAAAACGGCCCAAGATTTCACCTTCAAAGGGGTGACTGAACGGCCTGTACCATCCCTGCTGCGCCGTTTTTCTGCGCCGGTTAAACTGGATACAGATTTAACGCCGGCTGATTTACGCCACCTGATTATCCACGATACGGATGGATTTAATCGCTGGGATGCGATGCAATCGCTGGCGATGATTGAATGCAACCGCCTGCTGGCCAGTGGTGCCGAAACGCCTGTTGATCCCGATTTTATCGCCATGTATAGCGTTCTGCTGGATCACGCGGCACGCGAAGATCAAGATATAACCCTGTTGGCGCGCATGTTGCCTTTGCCGGACAGCAGCATTATTGCCCAGGCGCAATCAGTGGTACACCCGACTGAGATTCACGCAACGCGCCTGCGGATCATGAAGACGCTGGCGGCGGCGCATACCGCCCGCTTTGCCAAACTGTATGATACCGCACCACACGGCGATTACCGCGTTGATACGCTGTCGATCGCCAAGCGTGCCCTGTCCAACCTGGCGCTGCGTTACCTGTACCTGGCAGACGCAGAAGCCGGTATCGCCCGCGCGGCCACGCAATATGCGAATGCCAGCAATATGACCGATCGTATGGTAGCCCTGTCCGTCCTGGCGGATACTGACAGCCCCGCACGCACAGGGGCGTTACAGGATTTCTACACACGTTACAGTGATCATGCGCTGGTGATTGATAAATGGTTCAGCGTACAGGCTGCTGCCAATCGCCCGACCATTCTGGCGGATATTCGCGCCCTTGCGGGGCATGAAGCCATGACGTTGAAAAACCCCAACCGCTTCCGGGCATTATACAGCGCGTTTGCGATGAACAATATGAACGGGTTCCATCATGCATCAGGTGATGGTTATCGCCTGTTGGGTGAATTGATTAAGGCATTGAATGCGACCAATCCGCAGGTGGGTGCGCGCATGCTGAACCCATTGCGTGAATGGCGGCGTTACGCGCCAGATCGTCAAGCGTTGATGGAGAGTGTCTTGCAGGACATTCTGGCGCAGCCCAACCTTGCGAAAGATATCTTCGAAATCGCGAGCAAATCCCTTGCGCCCCCACAGACCTGATTTCCAATACGAAGACCGATATAACGGCTCTGTTTGCGGGATTGATGAGGTTGGCCGAGGCCCTTGGGCGGGGCCAGTTATGGCTGCCTGCGTCATCGTTCCCCAGGCGGCGCGTGGCCTGTTAACCGAAGTCAATGACAGCAAGGTCTTAATCAAAGCCAAACGTGAAGCGCTGGCCACCGTTATTCAGGCGCATTGCCTGCACGGTATCGGGTCTGCAAGCGTCGCTGAGATTGACAGCATCAATATCCGCCAGGCCACCCATCTGGCGATGCGCCGCGCCTTTGACGCCATGTGCGCGCAATATGGCTGTCACCCCGTCGTCGCCCTGATCGACGGGCGGGAAAACCCAAATCTGCCCTGCCCTGCGCTTTCCATTATTAAGGGCGACAGCATCAGCGTTTCTATCGCAGCAGCAGCCATAATCGCAAAAGTGGCGCGCGATGCCCTGATGGCCCGTTTGCACGACGACCACCCTGATTACGGCTGGGCCACGAATGCGGGGTATGGCGTTCCTGCTCATCAAAAAGCGTTAGCGCGTCTCGGGCCCACCCCGCATCACCGCCACAGCTATGCGCCCATCCGGGCTTTGATCGCCAAAGACTAGATGTTGAGTCTGTTGTGGATAGATTCCACAAGATATTGAGTCACTTAGATGAATCTACATTTTTCATTGACGTGATTCGGCAAATCAGCGATGATTCGGTTATAACCAACGGAAAACATCGCCATGCCTTCGCGTCCTGTAAACTTATCCACAGATAATATCAAAGACCGGATCTTGCAGGGCGATTGCCTGGACATCCTGCGTCAACTGCCCGATGCGTCGGTTGATTTGGTGTTCGCCGACCCGCCTTATAACCTGCAATTGCAAGGATCATTGCACCGTCCCGACAATTCGATGGTCGATGCCGTTGACGATGCTTGGGACCAGTTTGACTCCTTTGCCGCCTATGACACGTTTTCACGTGCCTGGCTGGCGGAATGCCGCCGCGTTCTGAAGCCCAACGGGGCCATCTGGGTGATTGGCAGCTATCATAACATTTTCCGCCTGGGAACTGCGTTACAGGATCTGGGATACTGGATGTTGAATGACGTAATCTGGCGCAAGAACAACCCAATGCCGAATTTCCGTGGCAAGCGTTTTACCAATGCCCATGAAACCCTGATCTGGGCCGCAAAAGACAAGGCCAGCAAATATCGCTTCAATTACGACGCGATGAAGATTTTTAACGACGATATTCAAATGCGGTCCGACTGGATGCTGCCGTTATGCACCGGCGGCGAACGTCTGACGAACACTGAGGGTAACAAGCTGCACCCCACCCAAAAACCCGAAGCCCTGCTATATCGTGTTTTAATGGCGTGTACCCAACCAGGCGACGTGGTTCTTGACCCCTTCTTTGGCACTGGAACCACTGGCGCCGTCGCAAAGCAACTGGGCCGTCATTTCGTGGGCATTGAACAAGACAAAACATATGCCGCCGCCGCCAAGGCCCGGATCGATGCGATCGCCTTTGGCAACGATACAGAATTGATGAAAGCCACAACCGGAAAACGTGAAGAAGCGCGCATTCCGTTCGGCTGGCTGCTGGAACACGGTTTGATTAAGGCCGGCACAGAATTATCCGATCATACGAACAAATTCACGGCCAAGGTCGGTGCGGATGGCAGTTTGATCGCCGCCGCCGCCCTGGGCGAAAGCATTCGCGGGTCAATCCACAAGGTTGGTGCAACCCTGCAAGGTGCGCCTTCGTGCAACGGATGGACATACTGGCATTACAAGGAAAATGGACGTCGTTTCCCGCTGGATAAACTGCGTCAGAAAATGCGTGAAGTTGTCACGGCCCAACCGGCGACGATCACCGGCCCGCAAACCTATCAATAAATCCAGATCAATAGCCTGAATGCCGTGGTGGCATGGCGGGAATAAACAACGGCTTTTGCCGCTGTAAATCCGCGTGGACCTCAATCTTGTCGATACGGCCACGGAATTCGGCCATATACGGTTGGTATGGGTCATTCCCGTTGTCACGGATTTCAAGCAGATCATCGAGCGTCACATAAAACGTGACATACGCCCTGCGTACCCCGTTCATTTGAGGGTATTGCGCGACGAATTTCTCCGCCACTTCTTTTAACACGCCCACTGTTTTTAACGTAAAGGCTTGATCCAGGCGGACGCTGGCGGCACTTGGCAACAACTTCAGATCACTGTCTTTGATGTCTAGGCTGCAAGCATTTTCCTGGCGAATATCATTGGCGGCGATCTGCATCCGCGTCACCTTGTCCCAATCGGTGTCGGCCGTGATCGGGAATGAAAAGGACGCGAAATCATACGCCTCTAAATTCACCGCCTGGGTAAACCGCACGGTGGCTGGCCAGCGCGATTTCCCGGTCGCAATCACCTTACGCATGCTGCTGCGAATGTCATTCCAGGCAAAGTCATCGGTCGCATATTTCTTCACAATACCGCATTCGGTAATCCGTAGCATCGTATCGATTGCGGGAACAGCGGCAGCGTCCGCACCGTCAAAATGCCAGATGGCCCGGGCCAGGTTTGTCCAGGTGGTCGGGACATATGTTTCGGTCTGGGCCATGGCCGGCAGATTGAATACAAACAGGGACAACAGGGTCAGGATGAAGATTCTCATGCAATTAATCTTATAACTTTCGCGAACAATGTCGGAAACTTTTTATACGTATCCGCCGACATCGTCATCCATACCACATTCGCGGGGGCTGGATGCGCATCTGCCGCAACAATATGCAATGTCAGGGCAAAATGGGTGAAGACGTGCCGGACCTGGGCCACCTCGCCCTCGCCTGGTTCTAAATCAGGTAAAGGTTGATCGATCGTGACCCAATCGCTGGTCGGCAGGCCCAGCATGCCGCCAAGCAAGCCCTTGGCCGCCCGTCTTTCCGCTGCGATCTGGCCATGCGCATTCCGAACAATATAGACATAGGCGTGCTTTTCAGGCACTGGGGCTTTCGCCGCCTTACGTGGATAGGTGTTCATCGTGCCTGCATCTGCGGCACAGCAATGCAAACGCAAAGGGCACAGCATACATTGCGGCGCAGTCGGCGTGCAGATGGTCGCGCCAATATCCATCAGGGCCTGGGCGATATCGCCTGGATGCTGGATATCATTTGCGAAAATCTGTTCCACATGGGATCGGTAAATCGGTTTGGCCGCCGGCAACATCTCTTGAATGCAGAACAGGCGAGCGACAATACGCTCGATATTCCCATCCATAACGGGCGCCGGGCGGCCAAAGGCAATTGTTGCAATCGCCCCGGCTGTGTACGGGCCTATACCGGGTAAGGTCAGCAGCGCGTCATATGCTTCCGGGAACCGTCCGCCATGATTGGCCACGACATATTGCGCGCATTTGTGCAGGTTACGGGCACGCGCGTAGTATCCCAGACCCGCCCAGTTATCCAGGACATCTTCCAACGGCGCAGCCGCCAAATCTTCAATGCGCGGCCATGCGTGGGTGAACTTCAAGAAATACGGGATAACGGCTTTTACAGTCGTCTGCTGTAACATAATTTCTGACAGCCAGACGTGGTAAGGATCGTTTAAATGCTGGGGCGGGGCACGCCAGGGCAAAGCCTGCCGGCGCGACGCGGCATACCAGTTGTGAAGGATATCTACCAATTCGGTATAGGGCATGGTAAGGGTTGTAGTATGTATCAGCCCTTACGTCCAGTCAGTGCCAGTATTCGCAAGGTTGCCGCGACGGCGACCGGAAAACGACTGGTCATGCTGGGGCGCCTGCTGGAAAGCTGGGATGAGATTGTCGGCCCTGAACTGGCCCATACATGCCAGCCACATACATTGAAAGTCAGCGGCAAGGATAAGGACAAGCAGGCAACGCTGCATATCAGTGCTGACCCCGCTTTTTCAACCGCCCTGCATTACCAGCAGGATTTAATCCTGTCGCGTATTGCCCGCGTCATGGGTCACACATTTGTGACAAAGTTGAAAATCGTTGCCGGACATGTGGCGCCGATCGTGAAAAATTCGCCTTCGCCCCCATCCGCCCCCTTGACGGAATCCCAAAATCAGCGTTTATCAAAGGCGCTGAGCGGGATTGATGATCCTGATCTTGCCGCGTGCCTTAACCGCCTTGGTAAAGCGGTCATAATGCGCACGGATAAACAGAATAAAACAGATAAACCAATGCAATAGGTGCAGATATGAAAGTAAGTGCGATAACCCTGCGATCCGGTCACGTTGTGGAATATAACGGCAAATTATGCGCCGTGATGAAACACGAAATCATGCAGCCTGGCAAAGGCGCATCGGTGATCCAGATTGACATGCGCGACCTGAAAACCGGCAATAAGGACAGCGTCCGTTTCCGGACTCAGGAAGTTGTGGAACGTGTGTCATTGGAACAGGATGAATATACCTATCTGTACCCCGAAGATAACAACCACATTTTCATGAATGTGGAGAATTTTGAGCAGATGTCGATTGCCGCCAACATTATCGGCGATCCTGCGGCATTCCTGCAGGACGGCATGAAAGTAACTGTGGAAACCTATGAAGGCCAGCCACTGAATGTCACATTGCCACCTCAGGTGATCGTCAGCGTTTTGGAATGCGAACCGGTTGTGAAAGGGCAGACTGCGTCTTCCTCTTACAAGCCGGCAAAAGTCGATGGCGGCGTGCGGGTGATGGTTCCACCACATGTTGATGTCGGCTCACGCATCGTCGTTAAGACGGAAGACAGTTCATACGTCGAAAAAGCGAAAGATTAATCTGATGGCCATTACCTCGTCAAATATCAATGTCATGGTTGGCGCTGCGGAAAAAGCGGCGCGGTCGCTTTTGCGCGATTATAACGAGGTTGATAATTTACAGGTATCGGTTAAGGGTCCGCATGATTTCGTTTCTGCCGCTGATCGGCGTGCCGAAGAAATCATTTACAAAGAGTTGTCCCGCGCCCGCCCCTCTTTCGGCTTTATCATGGAAGAAAGCGGTGTTGTGAAGGGCGAAGACGGCGAATACACATTCTGTATCGACCCGCTGGACGGCACTGACAACTTCCTGCACGGCATTCCACACTGGGCGATTTCCATCGGCCTGCTGCGCAACGGTGAGCCAGTTGCTGGCGTTATTTACGATGCGACGAAGGATGAGCTATTTCACGCCGAGCGTGGCAGCGGCGCATTTATGCGCAAACGCCGCCTGCGTGTGTCTGGCCGGAAAGATATTGCCGTTTCGCGTGTTGGCGTAAACTTGCCAAGTGCGGCATTCAAAACCTATGCCGATCAAAGCCAGACCCTGCGTAAATTACAGGACAACGCCGTAAATTTGTGCAGCTTCCGCAGCTGTGCCCTCGACCTGGCCTATGTCGCCGCTGGCCGTTTAGAAGCCTGCGTTCACACCCAATACAAATCGTGGGATTATGCCGCTGGCGTTATCCTGGTCCGCGAGGCTGGCGGGTTTGTCCACAGCCTGGATGCCAAAAACAAAGACCCGGTGACCAGCGGAAACGGTATGGCTGCCAATGGCGCAGTCGATCAAGCCCTGTTAAAAATCCTTCAAGCCTAGTAGCGCACGGTGACAATCCTGATATGCTGATGCCATGCGGATGACCACCTTTCTTAAATCAGCATTGGCCTGCCTGGCCCTGATCTGGCCTGTTGCAGGATATGCGCAGGCGTCTTCCGGCTATGTCCCCCCTGATATGTTTGGTGATCCAGATGCGCAGGAAAGCGTCTCTGAGACCACATTGCCGCCTTTGCCTGCCCCGCCGCCACCCGCCGCCCCGATTGTGGTTCAGGCTCCGCGCCCGGCCCCACCACCTGAACAACGCCCAGCGACCAGACCGCTGACCGATGCCTTAAATGGTATCGATAACAAAGCGCCGCCGCCGCCAATGCCTGTATTAAAAACCGAAGGCGCGACAAATCTGGTGCCAAAACCGGATATGACCCCGATGGCCTTGACGCCGACACCCGCAAAAGCGGTTGAGAAACCAGCTGAAAAGCCGCCTGAAAAACCTATTGAAAAACAGGTT
This sequence comes from Pseudomonadota bacterium, assembly GCA_040386235.1. Lineage (GTDB taxonomy): Bacteria > Pseudomonadota > Alphaproteobacteria > Micavibrionales > Micavibrionaceae > JAZKGA01. Next base: position 1,130,548 of record JAZKGA010000001.1, on the reverse strand, counting down.
GAGAAGCCAAAGCCTGCGGCGCCTGTTGAACCTGCGATGGCCGTGCCTGTTGCCCCGGTTATTAAGGAACCTGTGGTGCCACAGCCTGTTGCTATCGCACCGCCTGCTGCACCCATTGTGTCGCCGCCGCCTTTGGCGCGTCCGGCACCCTCCGCAACTGTGCCGACCCAGATTATTTCTTCGACCGGACAGCCTATCGAAATTCCTGATATCGCCCCGCCACGCGTTGACACGTCCACCAGCAAGGATTTGGCAGCACAGTTGATCTTTGCCCCTGGCGCGGCCGACATGGTGCCGAACCAGAAAACAGTCTTGGCCCAGGATATTATTGTCGGGCTGCAACAGGACCCCACATCACGCCTGCAAATCGTCGCCTATGCCACCGCGGTGGATGAGGGGATGAGCAGTGCGCGGCGCGTGTCCCTGAACCGCGCATTGGGTATTCGTGACCATTTAAAAGCCGAGGGCGTAGCCCCTGAACGCATTGATGTGCGGGCGATGGGCAGCGAAACAAACGCGTCGCCTGTCGATCGTGTGGATTTGCTGTTGATACCTGCGCGATAGCATTGCTTTTACTGCCTTAAACCTGCTATGCCAGTGGTGGAAACAAGGAGACAGACAATGTCAAAAAACGGCAAAACATCACCGACGATAAGCATCATATTAGTCCTGGCCATCTTACTGGCTGCAGCTGGCGGATATTACGCTTATAAAATGAAGGCAACACCTGCGCCCGAAGCCACTGAAACCACCACCACCTCGGCCCAGGATGCCGGTGTTGTTCCGACCAAAACATTCCAATCGAACCCAGGCGTGGGGACATCCGGCGCGGCAACGAACCAGCCGGTTGATCTGGCCAATGCCAACAAACTGCCTGCGCGCGTCTATGGCAACCCTGATGCTAAATTACGGGTTATCGAATACACCTCATTGACCTGTTCACACTGCGCTGGTTACACGCTGCAAACGCTGCCAGAAGTCAAAAAACAGTTTATCGATACGAACAAGATCGCCTATGAAAAGCGTGATTTCCCATTGAATGCACCGGCCCTGGATGCCGCCATGCTGCTGCGCTGCTTACCGGATGATAAGGCTGATGGCGTGCGGGAATTATTCTATCGCGATCAGAACAAATGGGCGTTCGAAGCCAATTATCGCGAATACCTGAAACAAACGACAGCCCTGGCCGGCCTGGACAACGCAGCGTTTGATGCCTGCCTGGCTGATGCCGATTTGAAGGCCAAGCTGATTGCCGATGTGCAATATGCCGATGCAACATATCAGGTTCGTGCAACGCCAAGTTTTATATTCGTCACGGGCGGAAATGCGAAGATGGTTCCAGGTCAATATCCGACGGCTGAGTTCCTGAAAATCATCGCAACCGAAGTTCAGGCAGCCGAAGGTGGCACAGCCGAAGCATCAACCCCTGCGACAGTTGAATAACGCTGACATAAGCGTAACAAGGGTTTTATGGTTACTTTTCATCGCTTGCGCCTGAATGGCTTTAAGTCATTCGTGGACCGAACCGAATTGGATATCCAGCCTGGCCTGACGGGGATCGTCGGGCCGAATGGTTGCGGCAAATCCAATTTGGTTGAGGGCCTGCGCTGGGTCATGGGTGCGAACAACGCGCGTCACCTGCGCGGTGACCAGATGGACGATGTCATTTTCAGTGGCACAACCAAACGCCCTGGCCGTAATCATGCCGAAGTCGCGATTGTCCTGAACAACGCGTCCGGCAACGCCCCTGCCCCCTATACATCCGTTCCCGAAATTGAAATTGTCCGCCGGATCGACCGCGACCAGGGGTCGAATTACACGATCAATGGCCGATCCGTCCGCGCCCGTGATGTGCAGGTTTTGTTTGCAGATTTGACATCCGGCGCATCATCGGCGGCGATGGTGGGTCAAGGCCGGGTGACCAGTATTATCAATGCCAAGCCGTCAGACCGCAGGGCGTTGCTGGAAGAAGCTGCAGGCGTGTCGGGGCTGTACAGTCGCAGGCAAGAGGCGGAACAACGCCTGCGCGCGGCCGAAGAAAACGTAACCAAGCTGCAAGAGATGATCGAGCGCCTGGAAAATCAGGCCAGCACATTGCGCCGCCAGGCCCGCCAGGCGACCCGCTATAAGGAATTAAACGTACAAATCCGTGAAGCAGATTTGCAGATCAGCTTGTTGCAGTGGCAGGACGCTGTTCAGGCCGCGACGGACGTGCATAACGCATACAGCACGGCTGAAACCGAAACTGCCGCCTCCCTGCTGGCGGTCACACAATACAGTCAACAGGCCGACGATCTGGCCGCAAAAGCCAAACCACAGCAGATAGCGCTGGCCGAGGCAAAAGCCGCATTGCAATCCATGCGTCAAACCCGTCAGCAATACGTGACAGACGCGGAAAGAACGGCGCAAGAAACGGCAGATTTAACGACGATGCTGACCCAGCTGCAAAACGATGTGTCGCATGAAACAGCCCTGCAAGCTGAGTTGGAAGAGACACTGACGCATTTGGCCGGCGAAGCAGAGTCACTGCAGGACAAGCTGGCAAAAGGCAATGCCGTTCAGGAACAAGCTGAAACCGACGTGGCGGCCCTGCGGACCAGCACCACCGCCCTTGAATCCACGTTACAAAACGCGTTGCAGGATCAGACACGTCAGCACAGCGCCCGCGCGGATGCCGAAGCAACCTTGGCCCGCGAAGACCAACGCCTGCGCAGCTATCAAGACCGTCTGCAGACATTGACCAATGAATTAGAGACAACCCTGGCGCCCGCAGACACCGAGCGTATGGACGCGCTGTCCACCCAGGTCACGACATACGAAGCGGCCATCGCCGCCGCAGTGAAGGCTGAGCAGGATGCCTTTAACCGCGTGAAAACAGCACGTGTGGCGTTAGAAGCCTCTTTGACGACCCGGAAATCGGCACGAGAAGACCTTGATAAAGTTGAAATCGAAATCAAATCCTTACGGCCAATTGTTGAGTCCGCATCTCAACCCCCTTCTGGTCGTTTAAAGGCCGTTGTCGCCGATATGCAGGTGCGGGACGGCTATGCCACCGCCCTGGCGCGCGCCTTGGGTGAGGCATTGCAGGCCCCTGTCAGCAATAAGGGCGATCATGGCTGGGCGGATTTGGGTCATTCACCTGAATTTAACGCGTGGCCAGCCGGCGTAACCCCCATGGGCGACCTTGTTGTCGCCCCGCAGGCCCTGGCTCGTGCCTTAAGCCTGATCGGCGTGGTTGAAGATACGAAGGATGTGGCCACCTTACTGCCGCAACTGCAAATCGGTCAGATCTTGGTGAATAAAGAGGGGCATGTCTGGCGTTGGGATGGTTATGCCTCACGCCGCACCCAGGCCGATGCCGCGTCGGTTCTGCTGACCCAGAAAAACCGGTTGCAGGCATTGGATGACACCGCCCCTGCCCTGCGTGAAGCCTTGAGTGCCGCAGAGACACATGTCGCGGCCCTGGAACAGGATGTGGCGAAAGCCGAGCAGGATTTAACGACACAACGTGAAATGCGGTTAAGCCAGGAAGCCGCCCTGCGCGATGCGTCGCAATCGCTGCAATCGCTGAAAAACCAGCATGCCCAATCTGTCGCGGACCGGAATGCAAAGCAAGCGGCGCAAGCCCTGTTGCAGGACGATATCAAAACACTTGAGACGCAGATGGGGGCGATGAAAGATCGGCTGGTGACATTGCAGGACAGCACCCAAGACACCGCCCTGGCCACCAAGGTGCAAGACGCGCAAGACGCCTTGCGCGCGGCACAGGAAAATCTGCAAAGCGCGATCAGTTACCGCGATCTATTGGTAAATGATGGCAAAAGATATCAGGCACGCGTACAGGCGATTGGAGATGAACGCGTCAGCATTCAAAACCGCCTGATCCGCGCCCGCGAACAGCTACAGAAATTACAAGAACGGCAAGATGCTGCGCAGGAACGCTTGCAATCTGCCACATCCAAGCCCGATGCGCTGGCCGAGGCAATTACAAAACTGGATGAAAAAATCGCGGCGCAGGATACGCTTGCTGCCACACTGCATGACGATGTTCAGGGCCAGGATAAAGAATACGCCGACCTCAATGCCCTGCTGAAAACCGCGCAGGCAGCATTGATGCAGGCACGGGAAAACAGCGCGCGCCTGGGCGAACGGGTAGAAATCGCGACCCAACGTAAAGCTGAGTGGAACGAAAAAATTGAACAGGATTTTGATCAATCGCCACTTATTCTTGCCGCTTCCTACGCGCTTGATTTACTGAATCTAGCGACATTGACCAAAGAACGAGATCAATTGCAACGCGCGCGCGACGGGCTTGGCCCCGTCAACCTGCTGGCCGAAGATGAATATACCAAGACCGCAGAGACGCTTGAAAAGCTGATCCAGGAATCCCAGGACCTGACCCAGGCCGTGCAAGAACTGCGCACCGCCGTCAATAAACTGAACAGCGAAGCACGCGAGCGGTTAAGCAAAAGCTTTCACATCATCAATGGCCATTTCGAGACACTGTTCACCCAGCTATTCGGTGGCGGCCAGGCGCGCTTAGCCTTGACGGAGGGCGACGATCCGCTGGCTGCGGGGCTTGAAATTTTTGCCCAGCCGCCGGGCAAATCGCTGCAATCTATGTCCCTTCTTTCCGGTGGTGAACAAACCTTGACCGCGATCGCACTGATTTTCGCGATGTTCCTGACCAATCCCGCCCCGCTTTGCGTCCTGGATGAAATTGACGCGCCTTTGGACGATGCCAACGTCGATCGCGTCTGCAACGTTTTGGAACACATTGCCGCGACGACACAGACTCGTTTCCTGATCGTCACTCACCACCGTCTGACGATGGCGCGGATGCATCGCCTGTATGGCGTGACGATGGCCGAACGCGGCGTATCGCAACTGCTGTCCCTGAACCTGCAATCAACTTTCGGTTTCCAAAATGCAGCCTGAAGACAAAGACGCCACGATTAAGGCTTTGCAGGACCGAATCGCGGTCCAGAAGCACCAAGCGGGCCTGGAGGATGACACACGCCCCATCCCTGAAACCGGCCCGACGGACCAGGCCAATAATTTGCAGATCGGCATTCGTGCCGGTACGGAATTCGTTGGGTCCATGCTGGGCGGTGGCTTGTTCGGCTGGTTGATCGACACATGGCTGGACAGTGCGCCGATCGGGATGATTGCCGGCGTTTTAGTGGGTGTTATCATCGCATTCTGGAACCTGTATAAATTAACATTGCCAGGCGCATCATCGCCCTTGCAATAAGGCTTGAAAAACGCTAAAAGCAGCACCGTAAACGATTGTTTTTTGTAACACCTGACCAGACCACATCGAAAGTGACCATTCATCATGGCCAACCCGATTGCCCAGTTTGAGATTAAGCCGCTGATTCCCTTGAATCTCGCGGGTCTTGACGTGTCTTTCACCAACTCCGCTTTGTGGATGGTGATTGGCGTTGTTGCATCGTCATTGCTTTTGTGGGCGGGCAGCCGTCGCCAGCTTATGGTTCCAGGCCGTCTTCAGGCCGCATGCGAAGGCGTGTACGGATTCGTCCACACAATGGTGCGGGACAATATCGGTTCGGGCGGCGAGAAATACTTCCCGTTTATCTTTACCTTATTCGTGGTCGTGTTCCTGGGTAACGCCCTGGGCATGATCCCCTATTCATTCACCTATACATCGCATTTAAGCGTGACATTGACGCTGGGCCTGATGGTCTTTGCCTGTGTCCTGGCGTTTGGTTTCGCCCGCCATGGTCTGCATTTCTTAAGCATCTTTTTGCCGCCGGGCGTACCGCTGTGGCTGACTCCTCTGATCCTGGCGATTGAACTGATTTCCTTTTTTATCCGTCCAGTCACGCTTGCGGTTCGTTTGTTCGCCAACATGATGGCCGGCCACGTCATGCTGAAAGTGTTTTCAGGTTTTTGCGTCACCTTTATCGCGCTGGGTGGATTTACCGGTGTGGCGGCGATTGTGCCCCTGCTGTTCAACAGTGTGTTAATCGGTTTTGAATTTTTGATTGCCTTCCTGCAAGCCTATGTGTTTGCTGTCCTTAGCTGCATTTATCTGAAAGATACCGTGCATCTGGACCATTAAGGAAGAAAACAGGTTCGCTTGTCGCCCTATGGTGGGGAGACGGGCGGGATTAACCCATAAATGAATTGAATAAAGGGAACTTAACATGGAACTCGAAGCTGTAAAACTTCTCGCTGGTGCGATTGCCCTTCTGCCATTGTTTGGCGTTGGTATTGGCCTTGGCATGATCTTCTCATCCTACAACGAAGCGATTGGCCGCAACCCTGGCGCCGCTGAATTGCTGGACAAGAAGTTCTTTTTGACCTTCGCCCTGACCGAAGCTTTGGCGATTTTCGCCCTGGTTATCGCGTTGTACCTGGTGTTTGCATAAGGCTATCACCGTGACATTGTCCCACCGCGCTTTATCTTTGTTTGTTGCTGGCAGCTTTGTTCTGCCTGCCCCTGCGAATGCGGAGAGTGGTGGGCTGCCACAATTTGACCCGACATGGTATGCCAGCCAGGTTTTCTGGCTGGTCATCACCTTTGCCATTATGTTCGTCGTGTTCGCCGGGCTGATCCTGCCGCGCATAAGTGCGACAATGACGGCCCGCAGGCAAAAGCTGGAAAGCGACCTGCAACAAGCAGAAGCAATGGCCCAGCAAGCCGCCACGGCACAAGACGCCGCGCAGAAAAGCGCGCAACAAGCCCAAAACGAAGCGATCGCAATTATCGCTGCGGCTGGCAAAGAAATAGAAGCCACAACGGCACAACGGTATCAGTCGTTCCGCGACAAAGCCGAAGCCGATATCCTGGCCCTGCAAAGAACAATCGACAAAACAGCCAAGAAAGCACAGTCGGACATGACGCAAGACGTCGCTGGCCTGGTTGTTGACGTTCTTGGTAAAACCGCCGGCATCAAACTGGCGGCCAATGATGTGCAGACACTGCTGCAAGAAAAGCCTGAGGCCGCATAATGGACGAAACTGCATCGCCGCTGCCACAAGATACAATTCCGGCCACCACCCCGGCCATTGAAACGCTGCAAGAAACATCGCACACGGGCGCTGACGCTCACGCGGATGCGCATGGGCACACTGGCCCTTTGGGGGATGCGACGTTCTATGTCCTGATATCCTTTATCATCTTCTGTTTGATGGCCTATAAATTTGGCCGCACGTCTGTGACAACCGCGCTGGATGACAAAATCGCCCGCATTCGTGATGAACTGGCCGCCGCCGAACAGGCCCGGCTGGAAGCCACGCAATTGCTGCAAGACGCACGCCAGCGCGAACAACAGGCTGGCAACGACGTCAGCCGCATCCTGAAACAAGCCAAGGAAGATGCCGCCGCCCTTATCAGCAAAGCCGCCAGTGATCTGGATGCTGATATCGCCCGCCGGGAAAGCCAGTTGGCCACACGCCTGCAACGGATGCAGGAAGATGCAAAATCCGATCTTCAGTCTTATGCCGCAACACTGGTTATGCAGTCTGCTGAGCAGGTCGTGGCCCAGGCGGTCACTGAAAAGACCCATGCACAGCTGGTGAAAGCCACCATTGATTCCCTGCCTGACACCGTGAAAAAGGCGAAGGCACGGGCGGCTTGACCCGTCCTCTTTTCACCCCGCCCAATTTATACGACTCTGCCCGTTGGTCCGGACGACGAATTGGGTTGCTTGGCGGTACTTTTAATCCTCCGCATTACGGCCATGTGTTCCTGGCCACCTGCGCCCTGCGCTGGCTGAAACTGGATGCTATCTGGTGGTGTGTCAGTCCTGGCCATTCCCTGAAACCGCATGACCGCCATACTTTTCCGGATCGGCTGGCGCAATCCCAGAAATTTGTGCACCATCCACGCATTATCGTGACTGATATCGAGAAACGGCTTGGGACGACCAGCACCGCAGCACTGGCCGATGGTCTGAAGCGGCGCTATCCCCGAACTGACTTCATTTTTATCGGTGGGTTTGACCTGGCGGCACAATTGCGTCGCTGGTGTCGCTGGCGCCATTTACTGAACATCATGCCGCTGGCCATCATTGCGCGACCACCGGCTCAGCAACTGGTTACGCGTCAGGCTGTTGGCCGCCTGAATACCCTGCCCCACACTCATTTAAACACCCCTGGCTGTGTCCCCCTGACACCCGGCATATCCTGGATCCGCCGAACGCCGCTGCATGACATCAGCTCGACCCAAATACGCGCGCGTGACAGGTCACGTCAGCGGGATTGCATCGACGGGGCGGAGTAAGATACAATGAATATAAGAAAAGGAGATGTTACCCACTTGACCCCTAAAACGATCCAAGCCGTTGCCACGGCTGCACCCGCATACAAAACAATTCCCACTGAAACACTCAAATCTCTGGTCCTTGCCACCATCGACGACATGAAGGGTGAAGAGACTGAGATTATTGATCTGCAAGCCGAAGATTATATTACCGATTACATGATCGTCAGCACTGGACGCTCATCCCGCCAGGTCATGTCGATGGCTGACAAGATACGCGAACAATGCCTTGAATCCGGCCATACGCTGGTCCGCATGGAAGGCGGCCAAACGGGCGATTGGATTGTCGTGGATCTGGGCGATATCATCGTGCATCTGTTCCGCCCCGAAGTCCGGACATTTTACAACATTGAACGCATGTGGCGCGACCGTAACAGTGCTGGCCCCAACACGCCTCATTTGACCGTAACGGCCAATACCGAACATCATCACTGATGAAGGTCGATATCCTGTGCATGGGCCGGCTGAAACAGGGCCCGCAACAGGAACTGGTTCAGGATTATTTGCGCCGCATGGCCTGGCCGATTGCCGTTCACGAGTACGAAAGTAAGAAAACAGACGCCAGCCTGCGTCAGATCGACGAAGACCGGCGGATTCGCGAATGGCGTACAGCACACGCGACTTTCTGGGTTTTAGATGAACGGGGGCAGTCCCTTAGCTCCTCTGAAATGGCTGGCCGCATTTCTACATTGCAACAAAATGGCACACCGCACTTACAAATCGCGATTGGCGGCGCGGACGGATTGCTGGACCCATTGCGGCGTGAAGCAAATTTATTGTTAAGTTTCGGACGAATGACATGGCCACACCAGCTTGTTCGCGTTATGGTGGTTGAGCAATTATACCGATCTCAACAAATCCTGGCAAACCACCCTTATCATCGCGATGGCTAGATACACTCTTCTTTTTGCCTTGCTGGCCCTGATGATGACAGGTTTGTCGCCTCACGCCACCGCCAATCCGCCCATTCCACCGCCAAAGAAAACCAGCCTGAACGAGATCGACAGCCAATTGGCCGCCGAAACGAAAAAGCAAAAAGCACTGGCCGATAAAATGGCACAAGAGTCGAAGGACGCGGAAAAGCTGCAGAATCACCTGAGTGACATTGCCGGTCGTGTCCAGGACCGCGAGAAAGACGCCCTGCGCCTGCGTCAGAATGTGGACAAGCTGTCACGCGAACAAGTGCAGGTTATGCAAGACCTGCATAAAGATCGGCTGTTCCTGCAACAAGCCGTTAATGGGTATCTGCAAATGCGCCTGGCACCTGATGCGGTTTGGATGGCCAATCCCAATCAAACGCGTGAGGTAATGCTTGGCTTGACCGCCCTGCATGCCGTTATGCCGCATTTGCATCAAAAAGCTGCGGGTTTGCAGGACCGACTGAAAACCCTCGCCGAGAATCAGGATGCGCTGCGACAGGAACAGGCGAAACTGGTCATGGCGACCCAGTCATTGACCGAGCAGCGGCAAACAATGACCCTGCTGTTGAAAGAACGTGACAAGCAGCGGGCGCAGATGGAACAGGCGTACACGGTCCAGGCGGACTCCGTCGCCACATTGTCCAGTAAGGCCAAGGATTTAAAAGATCTGATCGCAAAGCTTGAGGAGAAAAATCGACGCCTGCGCGTTGCGCAGCAACAAGCCTTAAAAGACCGTGCAAAACAGCAGATCGCACAAGCAGAAGACGCTGGCCCTGGCTTGCGGCAAATGGCGTCGGCCGCGTTACAAAATCTTTCACCAGGACGCAGCAGCCGATCGGCCTATAAAGGCCGTTTGCCTGTGACGGGTAAAATCGCCATAGCCTATGGGGAAAACGACACGCTGGGCGCACCGGCCCAAGGCATGCATATAAAGGGCGTACCGGGTGGCACAGTGACCACGCCCGCCAAGGGAACAGTCCGTTATACAGGCGCATTCCAAAATTACGGCAAGATTGTTTTGATCGAACATAAAAATGGCTATCATAGCCTAGTTGCAGGACTGGATAAAATTGCTACAGTGGTCGGCAGTCATGTGGTGGCAGGGGAACCGTTAGGGACCCTTTCGACCAGCAGCTCAACCCCCACGGCGTATTTTGAAATACGCCATAATGGGGAAGCTGTTGATCCTGCCACTCACATGCAACGTCTGTATTAATAACACCAAATAACACTCAAACCCGGCTGGTATATTTCTATGACATTTCTTTCCCGCTTTTCCCTTGTTTCTGTCTTGATCGCTTTGGCATTTGCGCCTGCCTGGGCCCAGGATAAGGGGGGCACCAAAGCCGAAGATGCGGTTGAGACTGCCTCTCCCGCCAAAAAGGTCGAAGACCCGAATGAGATTTATCGCCAACTGGACTTGTTCGGCGATATTTTTGAACGGGTGCGGGGTCAATATGTCGAAGATGTCACAGACAAGGAATTGATCGAAGCGGCGGTAAACGGAATGCTGGTGTCGTTGGATGCCCACTCCTCCTACCTGACGGAAACAGATTTTAAAGACATGAAGATTCAGACCAGCGGCGAATTCGGCGGCCTGGGAATCGAAGTCACAATGGAAGATGGCCTGGTGAAGGTTGTGTCGCCTATTGACGACACCCCTGCCTATCGCGCGGGCATTAAGGCTGGCGATTATATCACGCATCTGGATGGCAAGCCTGTTATCGGACTGACACTGTCCGAAGCGGTTGAGAAAATGCGCGGCCGCGTTGGCGCGCCCATTGAAATCACCGTACGCCGCGAAGGGGTGAACGATCCGATTGAACTGACCCTGAAACGCGATGTGATCCGCATTCGTCCGGTTAAACACAACATTGAAGGGGCCAGCAAGGATGTCGGTTACATCCGTGTCACGACCTTTAACCAATACACCGATGCCGAACTGGAAGACGCAATTGCGGATATTCAAAAACAAAAAGGCGATAACCTGATCGGCTATGTGCTGGACCTGCGGAATAACCCTGGTGGGTTGCTGGATCAGGCGATCTCGGTCGCTGATATGTTCCTGGAACGCGGCGAGATTGTTTCAACCCGTGGCCGTAAGGCAGAAGACACCAAGCGTGACAACGCGACACCTGGTGATCTGACCAACGGCTTGCCGGTGATCGTTTTGATCAATGGCGGGTCCGCTTCGGCGTCCGAAATTGTCGCAGGGGCGTTGCAAGATCACAAACGCGCAATCGTGCTGGGCACCACTTCCTTTGGTAAGGGGTCGGTTCAAACCGTTATCCCGGTTCAGGGCAATGGCGCAATCCGCCTGACCACCGCGCGGTATTACACGCCGTCAGGGCGCTCAATCCAGGGTAAAGGGATCGTTCCAGATATCGAAGTTGTCGAAGGCCGCATTGAAACGGTCGAAGATAAAGGCAATATCAAGGAAGCCGACCTGGCACATGCCCTGATCAATACGGATAAAGAGCCGGAAGTGAACAAGATTGAGGAAGAAAAGCCATCAATTTTGCCATGGGTGCGTAAAAAACAGGAAGAGAAGCTGGAGAAAGAAAAATCCAAGCAAATCGGTGAAGAAGCCAGTAAATCTGACCTGCAATTACAGCGGGCGGTTGATCTGTTGCGTGGCCTGGCCATCACCGGTGCATGGGATAAGAAGCCTGAGGTGGCGGTTAAAGACAGCCTAAGCAAAGAAGAACGCGCAGCAGCGGCCTTAGAACCTCAATCCGCACCTGCAACGACAAAGAAAAAATAACGTCATGGATATCAAACGCCCCTTTGACACAATCCCAGTCCATATGCACCCTGATATGCGTATGGCTGGCAGTGTTCTGGCGGCGTTGATTGTTGTCACGGCGTTGTTAATCGGTGTTTATGTCATCAATATCCGCGCCGAACGTGCCGTGTTGTCTGGCGACAGCGCCTTCGTCTTCTCAGTCACCACACCGGACAGCCATGCGGCATCCCAGGCCAAGACGACGCAGTCTGCCCGCACGGCGGCCAAAGCTGTTTTGCCAACACATAGCGCAGAAAAACCTGTTGATGCTGTTGCGCCTGCGCCAGCACATGCGGCGGTGCCTGTGGCCGATCCAGTTGCGGCTGTCAGCAGCGAGATATATACGCAAACGGAACATGGCCCTTTGCCCATGCGACGTGGGGATGGTGTTACGGCATATAGCACGTTTAAAGCAGCCGCGATTGCCGCGCCCGCCAACGTACCGCAAATGGCAGTCATCTTAACCGGTTTCGGCCTGTCCACCACCCAGTCGCGCGCGGCCATTGATGCACTGCCCCCCGGCGTCACCCTGGGCCTAACACCTTATATCGGCAATGATATGATTGCCGTTCTGGACAATGCGCGCAGCAAAGGCCACGAAATCTGGCTGGATGCGCCGATTGCTGACAGCACGGCGTTACAGGATGCCGGCCCGTATGCCATTGATCCTGGCGCAGCCAATCCCGCGATGCAGACCCAGTTTCTAAACGCCATGGGGCGCGGGCGTGATTATGTCGGCCTGCTGATCCCCGCATCATTGCCTGATCAGGCGGCGAACGCCATTGCAGGGGAACGCGGCCTGGCTGTGGCCGCCCTGCCCCCTGTGACAGCGCCGTCAGATACAACGCCAGAAGCGTTGACCGCCTATATCCTTAGCAACCAGAAAAGTGGTACGCGTGTTGTAACGCTGCCCCTGTCGCGCCTGTCCGTCAATGTTTTGGGGGATATGGTCAAAACGCAAAAGATTGCAATCACGCCCCTCAGCGCTTTTGTCAAAGAAGCCGCAGCCCCTGTTACGTCCCCCAGTATCGCAACACCCGTCACACCCACAACACCCCCAAACACGGCCCCTTCCAACAATGACCTTGCCCCCGCTCACGCCCCCTAATCACTCTGATACATATGCGCATTTGCCGTTGCGCGGCTGTGTCGGGATTGTCGTGTTTAACAACGATGGAAAGGTGTTCATCGGAAAGCGTGTTCATTCGCCTGAGCAGGCCACGCCTCACGAATTTTTCTGGCAAATGCCACAAGGTGGTATCGACGACGGTGAAGATGCTACAACAACGGCGCATCGTGAGCTGTTTGAAGAAACAGGGATTACCAAGGCACATATCCTGCGCATTGCCCCACACACCATTTCCTATACCTTCACCGATTCAATGATTGAGAACCCGCATATTAATAAACGCTATCGCGGGCAGGAACAAACCTGGGTCGCGATGCGGTTTACGGGAACCGATGCAGATATTAATTTGAACGCACAGCAGCCCGCTGAATTCGTAGATTATCGCTGGGTCGATTTAGCCGAAACAATCGATTTAATTGTGCCGTTCAAACGTGCAGTCTATGAACACGTCTATGGCTTGTTCAAAGATCTGCAATCCTAAATCATCTTACATTTAAGGGTTCAGCGGTGACCAGGCCGGATCGGATGCTTCCGTCGGTGTTTTCAACGGACGCTCGTTAAAGCCGGTAATGTCGATCGTGTACAGCCGCGCAGCGGTCGCCCCACCATTTCCTGGCGCATCTTTGAAATACGACAGAACCCGGCCATTTGGCGACCATGTCGGACCTTCGACGTGATAGGCACTGGTGATCATACGTTCACCGCTGCCATCCGGACGGACCACACCGATATAGAAATTCCCCTGATTCATCCGTGTAAATGCGATTGTGTCGCCACGGGGGGACCAGACCGGCCCGGCATAACGCCCCTTGCCGAATGTAATACGTTTCTGATCGCTGCCATCCGCGCGCATCGTGTACAATTGCTGTGTACCGCCACGGTCGGATTCAAACACGATGTTTTTTCCGTCGGGCGAGAAGCAAGGTGCAGTATCAATGCCTGAGGATGTCGTCAACTGCTGCGGATTTTTGCTCCGTAAATCCATGACGTAAATGTCGGTATTACCATTGCGGGCCAGTGACATCACAACTCTTTTACCATCAGGTGAGAAGCGCGGCGCGAACGTCATACCGGGGAAATCGCCCAGGACTTCCTGACGACCCGTGTTCAAATCATAGATGTAAACCCGTGGCTTGCCGCCCTTATAGGACATATATGCGATCATTTGCGTGCTGGGTGAAAAACGCGGAGTCAGGACCAGATCCGCGCCATCCGTCAGATATTGATTGTTAAAGCCATCCTGATCCATAATAGCCAGACGTTTGGTGCGCGATTTCAACGGCCCTGTTTCGGCAACGTACACGATGCGGCTGTCAAAATAAGCTCCCTCACCCGTCAAACGCTTATAAATATCGTCGGAAATGATATGGGCAATACGCCGCCAGTTCTTGTCGCTGGTGGTATAGGCCATACCAACCAATTGTTTCTGTGAGAATACGTCCCACAGGCGGAATTCAACGCGCTGGCGTCCATCTGGCAAGGCCGTAACCGTGCCGGCCACCAAGGCCTGGGTGTTGATCGCGCGCCATTCGGCAAAACGGGGCGACTGGACCAAAGAGGCAGAGTCTTGAATAAACGAATTCTTATCAATCGCCTTGAACAGTCCGGAATTGACCAGGTTGGCCGTTACAATGGCCGGTACATCTGTCGCCAGTGCCGAAGTGCCGGTAAAAGCAGGGATCGCAATAGGGATCGGTTCAATCGTGCCACGATTAACGTCAACACTGACCTCGGCCCGCACAGGCGCAGCAAGCAGGAGGAGCATCATCAGGCATGGCAGGATATGAAAACGCATTGGTAAACCTCATTCTATTTTAAACGTCGTTATACTACTTAAGTCGAAAGAAACGATTGCACACTATCCTACAGCATCTCCCGCGGGTCAAACCTAACTTTCAGTGATTTCCACTGATCGTGCTTTCCTTCGGGTAACTCCAACGGACTGCATAGCGGGTTTCTGACGGCGCGCAGCGCACTGTCCGCAGCGGCGCGGAAATACGTGTCAGCGGCATAACGGCCCAGATCGACCACTTCGGCAGATTGCACGATCCGTTCGGCACTGACCTGCATACGGATTTCAATCACCAGGTCTTCGGCGTTTTCGGCACCTGCCGTAATACTCCAGCACCGGCTTAATTGCTGGCGCAGGGCATCCATCTCACTCATCGTCAAACGGTCGGACAAGGCCCCTGCCGCGGCTTCTTCTGCGGGTGGTGCGTCCGTCTCAACATCTTTTTCGGCCGGTGCGTCAGTGGTCGGCGTTTCCGGCGTCAAGTTCTTCAGCACTGATTCAAAATCCGTTTCCTGCGTTTCGTCGGGTTCGTCTTTCGGCTTCTCCTCTTTCGGCTTTTCAGGCGCGGGTTTCGGCTTGTCTTTCGGTTTTTCCTTTGGCTTTTCTTCTTTTACGTCGGCCAGGTCATCCACCGGCGGCGGTGTCGGGGTTTCTTCTTTCGGCTTTTCAGGCGCAGGTTTCGGCTTGTCTTCGACCTTCGGCTTTGGCGGTTCTGTTACCTGCGGCTTAACCGGTTCCGGCGGCTTTTCTTTTTCCGGTTTTTCCGCCTTGCGACTGGAGGCTTCGGGCACATTTGTCTGCGCAATCTCGCTGACATCCATCACTTCAATCCCAACCGGAATGGGTGTGTCGTATTCACGGTCAGGCAGGAACGGCAGGCCAAAGATAATCAGGATGATAACGCCCAGATGAATGCTGATAGAAATACGCTTGGCGCGTTTCCAGTTTTCATTTTCGTGATCCGAGGGATCGTGACGGGTCGGCTTTGCCATTATCTGATAACGTGCCTATCGTTTTGAATCTGAGATAAGGGCGACTTTGCCATATCCGGCCTTGTTCACATCACCGATCAAACGCATCACCGTGCCGTAATCCAGCGTTTTATCTGCGCGCAGGAAAATGCGACGATCAAAATCATTATTGGTGATATTGGACAGGATCGTGATCATTTTTTCTGCGCCGACCTGTGTTTCACCGATAAAAATATCGCCGTTCTTGCGTACTGAAATCTCAATCGGCTTGTTGTCTTTATCCTGAACCGCACCAGCGGCAGATTGCGGCAAATCGACCTGAACACCGGCAGTCAGCATCGGCGCAGTCACCATAAAGATAACCAGCAGCACCAGCATCACATCGACAAACGGCGTCACGTTAATCTCAGACACATGCCCGCCGAAACGCCGCCCGCGCCGTCGTCCGCCGCCTGATGAACCAGAAGACATGCCCATTATGCCACCTTGCGATCGCCGGTCGTGGCCGCGCCAGGATCTTCGCGTTTATCCATGTGACGCGACAGGATCGCCATAAATTCGACAATAAAGGCGTCCAGGCGGTCGGCATAACGGTTTAATGCGGTTGAGAAAATGTTATAGGCCAAGACGGCGGGAATGGCCGCGACCAGGCCGATGGCTGTCGCAAATAAAGCTTCGGCAATCCCAGGCGCAACAACGGCCAGGGATGTGTCATTTGATCCTGCAATCCCGATAAAGGCACGCATAATCCCCCAGACCGTCCCGAACAAACCAATAAAGGTGGCCGTCGATCCGCAGGATGCCAGGAAGGTCATGCCGCGTTCCAGCTGCGTCATCTCTCGTCCAATCGCCAAATTCATGGCCCGTTCGATCCGTTGTTTCAGGGAGGCGTGTAAGGACTCCGAAGACGGCAAACCACCAGCGACGCCCTGCTGCCATTCTTCCATTCCGGCGGTAAAGGTGTTCAATAACGGGTCTTTTTGGCTTTTCTTCACGCGCAGATACAACTTGTCCAACGGTTCACCGGACCAGAACGCTTCTTCAAACCGGTCTGCACGACGGTTTAGTTTCAGCAATGTCATGCGTTTGGAAATGATAACGGTCCAGGTCCAGACGGACGCGGAAACAAGCGACAAGATCACCGCTTTGACGATCAAATCCGCCTGCATGAACATGCCCCATGCGCTCATGTCATGAATGGCTGTTCCTGCCAGGGCGGCGGCTTCGACTGCGTTACCTTCCATACTTACGATCCTTATGCTTAGTCTTGTGTCTGAGGTGTTATGGTGTTGCGAATACTGGCGGGAAGAGCCGCCGGTTTCCCTGTTTTATCAACGCAGACCAATGTAATGACTGCATCGAAAATAACCTGGGACTCACGTGCCACAACTTGATGCATGACAATAGAGCTTTTGCCGATTTTATCAATACTTGTCTGTAATTCCAGCATGTCATCCAGATAGGCAGGACGCTTGTAATGGCACGCCACATTCCGTACGACGAACATCTTGCCGTCTTCGGCCATCAAAGCAGAATTAGAAATGGCATGGGCGCGTAAGAATTCCGTGCGGCCACGCTCACAGAATTTCAGGTAATTCGCGTAATAGACGATCCCGCCCGCGTCTGTATCTTCGTAATAAACGCGTATCGGCAGGCTATGCATTGTCGCTGTCCAATAAAGGTAAAATATCCGCCTGGCTTGGTGGGGTCAGGCCCAGGGCGACGTATCCATCCTTTACCAGCATCCGCCCACGCGGTGTGCGGGCCACCAGGCCCTGCTGCAACAAATACGGCTCGATGACATCTTCCAACACGTCGCGTTGTTCGGACAAGAACGCGGCCAGCGTGTCAATTCCGACCGGGCCGCCATTATAGTGATCGTACATGCAGCGCAAATACCGCCGGTCCATACTGTCCAGCCCCGCCGCATCAATATCCAAGCGACGCAGCGCCTTATCAGCCACAAGTTTGTCAATACGAGGTGAGGATTCCACCGCGGCAAAATCGGCCACACGCCGGGTCAGACGTCCTGCAATACGCGGTGTGCCACGGGCGCGGCGGGCAATTTCCATGGCGCCATCGTCGCTGATATCCACGTGCAACAGCCGCGCGGTGCGGGCAACAATCAGGGCCAATTCATCGGCCGGATAGAACTCAAGCCGCAGGGGAATGCCGAACCGATCGCGCAAAGGATTGGTCAGCAGGCCGCTGCGCGTGGTCGCGCCAACAAGCGTAAAAGGTGGCAGGTCGATTTGGACAGAGCGCGCCGCCGGCCCTTCCCCGATAATCAGGTCCAGTTTCCGGTCTTCCATCGCCGGATACAATACCTCTTCCACCGCAGGTGCCAGGCGGTGAATCTCGTCAATAAAAAGGACATCGTTTTCTTCTAGATTCGTAAGGATCGCCGCCAGGTCGCCCGCCTTGCTTAAGACCGGGCCAGAAGTCGCGCGCAGGCCAACGCCCATTTCCTTTGCAATGATCTGGGCCAGCGTGGTTTTACCCAGGCCCGGCGGGCCATGCAGCAAAACGTGATCCAATGGGCGATTGCGCGTTTTGGCCGCGCTGATAAACACGCGCAGGTTTTCGCGCAAATGCGGCTGGCCAATAAATCCGGACAGATTTTGTGGCCGCAACGATTGCTCCAGGATTTTATCGTCGTCAGCAGGCGTGGCGGTCAGAATGGCAGATTGTTGTGCAGTCATAACCTATGTTCCCGTTCCGCGGGCCTTGCCCATTTCCTTTAACGCCAGGCGGATAAGCGTGCTGGCATCCGCACCAGGATGTGCGGCAAAGACATTCACCGCCGCCGCGTGGGCCTCACTGCGTCCATATCCCAAATTGGCCAAAGCCGAAATCGTATCCTGAATTGCGCCACCTTCATCACCTGTATGCGCAACCGATGGCGACACGTCGCCTGCACCATTCTGGCCCGTTGCGCCGCCCAAAACCGTTTTGCCTTTTAATTCCGTCATAATCCGTACGGCCAGTTTTGGCCCGACGCCTTCGGCTTGCGTAATCATTGATTTATCCTGGGCCGCGATAGCCAGCTGCAGCTGATCCGGTGGGCATACCGACAGGATGGCCAGGCCACTGCGCGGGCCAACGCCCTGCACCGACGTCAACAAACGAAACCACTGTAATTCCGTCGCGGTTTTAAAGCCGTAAAGAGTCAGCGAGTCTTCACGCACCACAAGTTCCGTGACCATCTGGACCGCATCGCCCGGCTGACCCAGCGTTTGCAGGGTACGTGACGGCGCCAGGACGCGCACGCCCATGCCCCCGACCATCACAATCACGGCGTTGGCCTCAAAACTGTCGATAATGCCTGCGAGTTTAGCCAGCATGGCGACGATCCTTTTCTTTTTCTAATGCCGTTGCGACACGTGCCGCACTGGCGCGATGATGAGCGTGACAGATCGCAATAGCAAGTGCATCGGCGGCATCCGCCCCCAATTTACCCGATTGCGGCAATAGCGTTTTAATCATCATCTGCACCTGGGTTTTATCGGCATGTCCCGCGCCGACAACGGATTTCTTGACCAGGTTTGCGGCATATCCGCTGACCTTCACACCCAGACGGGCGGGAACAACCATCGCGACACCGCGGGCCAACCCCAGTTTCAAGGCAGATGCCGGATTATTGTTCATGAATGTTTCTTCCAGTCCTGCTTCAACCGGTTGATGATCGGCAATCACGGCGCACAGGCCTTCATCAATTTGCACCAGGCGATCCGGCAGGCTGCGCTTCGGATCCGTATCGATGGTTCCGGCGGCGATAAAAATCAGGCGATTGCCTTCGCTTTCAATAATGCCCCAGCCCGTATGCTGAAGCCCCGGGTCGATACCAAGAATCTTCATACCCTCAGATTAGCTGGAAGCGCCAAGTTTTGCGAGGAGTTGTTCATCCATTTCCAAATTCGTCGTGACCTCTTGAACATCGTCGTTATCCTCAAGGACGTCGATCAATTTCATCAGGGTTTTGGCAATGTCTTCATCCGTCACAGGCGCAGGCGTCAAAGGTCGCCAGATCATGCCCGTTTTTTCCGCATCGCCCAGCTTGGCATGTAACGCATCACGCACTGCACCCAATGCATTCGGCGATGTCGTGATGATGAAATGTGCCTCGTCTTCAGCGCAATCATCGGCCCCAGCCTCAACCGCTGCTTCAAACACCGCATCAAACGACCCAACGGTTAACGGGTACAGAATTTCACCCACCCGGTCGAACATGAAATTCACCGAATTGGTTTCGCCCAGATTGCCGTCATACTTGCTGAAGGCCGCGCGGACATCGCCCGCCGTCCGGTTTTTATTGTCGGTCAGCGTATCAACGATAATCGCAACACCGCCGGGCCCATAGCCCTCATAGCGGACCTCGACATAATTATCGCTGTCGGCACTGCCCAGCCCCGCATCCATCGCCCGCTTAATGCGGTCATTCGGCATGTTAGAGGCGCGGGCATTGATAATCGCCGCCCGCAAGCGGGGATTAGAACCGGCATCCGGGCCGGAAGTCTTGACCGATATCGTGATTTCACGCCCGATCTTGGTGTAAATCTTGGCGCGTTTCGCGTCCTGTGCGCCTTTGCGGTGCATAATATTCTTGAATTTGGAATGGCCAGCCATGACCGTTACTCGCTTTCTTTTCTTTCAGGTAAGTAAGGGGACAAGCGGCCGCCCATGCGGATCGGCGCGATGGATGTGGCCAGGCCGGTCCGGTCATTGGTTGTGACATAAACGCCGCATAATGTGGCTTCGCCCGTCGCCGGTTGAAACCGTTCCAGCGACATGCCGCGTAAAAAACGGAAAATCGGCTGATCTTTTTGCGAGCCAATCACACTGTCAAAATCGCCGACCATGCCGGCATCAGTTTGATAGGCTGTGCCACCTGGCAAAATCTGTGCGTCCGCTGTCGGTACATGGGTGTGGGTACCGACAACACAGGATACACGCCCGTCCAAATAATGACCCATCGCCATTTTCTCAGATGTCGCTTCGGCATGAAAATCAACAAAAATAGCGTTCAGATTCTGCCCAAGGCGATTACCCTGCAGCAAGCGATCCATACCCGAAAATGGGTCATCTAGCGGAATCTTCATATCGACACGGCCCATGGCGTTGGCAATCATAATCGTGCGACCATCGGCCAGACGCTTGACGACATGGCCGTTGCCAGGCGATTTGTCTGCGTAATTGATGGGCCGCAGCAGGTTTTTATCTTTGTCGATATAGGTCAGGATTTCACGCTGGGCCCAGATATGGTTGCCAGTGGTGATCACATCCACGCCCGTCGCGTAAAACTCTTCGCAAATTTTGGCGGTAATGCCAGAGCCGTTGGCGCTGTTCTCACCATTCACGATCACAACGTCCGGGTTAAGACGGGCCTTAATTTCAGGCAAATGCCGCAACAGGCCATCACG
The DNA here is from genome assembly GCA_040386235.1 of Pseudomonadota bacterium. GTDB lineage: Bacteria > Pseudomonadota > Alphaproteobacteria > Micavibrionales > Micavibrionaceae > JAZKGA01. Next base: position 1,109,241 of record JAZKGA010000001.1, on the reverse strand, counting down.
CCCGCTGCGTCCAAAAACATCGCCAACAAATACTATGCGCATGCATTCATCACTTATCTAAACGTCACCAAACGTCATTATTCGAACGGTATAATTCGTTCTGGCGTTATAACAGCATCCATCTTTTCGTCAAAGCTTTCGATCGGCAACGGGAACAAAACGGCCTGTTCGCCAAAGGCGACGCCATAAACTTTTGCATTTTTTGCCTGACGCGCCGCCTTAATCGCGGCGTCGTAATATCCGCCGCCATATCCCAGGCGATTGCCGCGACGATCAAACGCCAGCAAGGGGCACAGGATAATATCAGGAATACAGGCAGTCACAGGTTCTGGCGGCTGTTTAGTCCCATATGGCCCGTCCATCAGCGCCCCACCGCCCCAGACACCAAAAATCATGTGATGGGCGTCTTTATCAACAACGGGTAACGCCAGCTGCGCCCCCTGCCCTGAGACAGCCAGCATGGCCGCTAAGGGTGAAAATTCACCACGGATCGGCCAGTATCCGGCGACAATATGCCCTGCCCAATTCTGCCGCAAGTTGAGTAGCTGAGACGCAATACAGTCTTCATCATCAGCCGTGGCGCGTAATCCAGCCCGCAATTGCAAGGCTGTTTCACGCAAATCCTGCTTCGCCGCAGTGATATCAGGGGATGACAGAGACATGAAAAATCCGAGGATGTATAAGAAAAGTGAGGAGCCACCCAACCGTCGCACTGAATCCATCCGCGCGTGGCCCTGTAAAACAGGTGGGCACCATATAACAAAACCAAGGTTTCGTCAGGGACAGTTCCCATAGCGAATGATATCGGCCTCCGGGATTAGTAAATGCACGTATTGCGCAGCCCCTCACCTTTATAATTATATAGGATTAGAACACATTAAGCCAAGGCTTTTATACGGTTGGCCAGTGCGACAACGCGGTCGGACAAATGGGTGATATGCTCTCCCACTTTTTGAAGCTGTTCTTCGGTAATCGCTGTCTGGGGCAGGTCATAAGGGTGATCGTTATCGGATGATTGTACCTGCGCCTGCAATACCGCAATATCGCTTGCAGCCTGGCGCAACGCATCGTCCTGCGCCTTGATGTGTTTTTTCAAATCTGCCACGTGCGGCTGAACATCGTGCAAATCATTGGCGGTAATAATGGCCGCCAATACCAACAAGTGGTTTGCGTCGCTTGCGCCGCTTGCCTGTCGGATTTCCTGAACCTTCGCATCAACCTGACGCGCCAGTTTCAAGACATGTTGTTCCTGGCCATCATCGCAACTGATGGCATAACTTTGATTATTAATGCGGACATTCACTTCGGCCATCTTATGCTGCCTCATGCAAAATCTGTTGGATACGACCAATTGCCGCATCCAGTTTGATGTTTAACAAGGCAGTATCAGCAGCGGATGTGACGGTCGCATCATCTGATGCATCTTGTATATGCGCGGGTGTATCGCCGGAAATCCAGCCCCCGAACAGATCGCGTTGCTGGGCGAAGGCCAGCTTTTCAAGGCTAACCATCGATTTTTCCATGACGGACAAAGTCTCGTCCAGTCGCTTCAGCGTTTCAAGGATCGTCTTACCATTCATTGTTATTAAGGGGTAACAAACCCGGCAAACAGGCGTCAATCCTTTTTGCAAAGTTATCAACCCTGACCTTACAGGCACTTGACCTGGTAAACGAACACAGTATCCTTGACTATATGCAGCAGACACCGCTTAAAGACATGGCGAACGCCATTCGTGCCCTGGCCATGGACGCCGTACAAAAGGCCAATAGCGGTCATCCAGGCATGCCGATGGGCATGGCCGATGTCGCGACCGTCCTGTTCACTGAATTCCTGCGGTTTTCACCCGCACGCCCCGATTGGCCCAATCGTGACCGTTTCATCCTGTCGGCCGGGCATGGGTCGATGCTGCTGTATGCCTTGTCGTATCTGACTGGCTATAAGGCCATGTCTTTGGACCAGATCAAGAATTTCCGCCAGCGTGGCGCATTGACCGCGGGCCATCCCGAATATGCCCCCCAGGCGGGCATTGAAATGACGACCGGCCCGCTGGGTCAGGGGATTGCCACCGCCACTGGCTTTGCCCTAGCGGAACGCATTCAGAATGCGCGCTTTGGTGACGCCATCCTGGATCACAAGACATACGTTATTGCCTCTGATGGCGATCTTCAGGAAGGTGTCAGCCATGAATCCGGTGCGCTGGCCGGTCATTTGCGCCTGAAGAACCTGATTGTGTTATGGGACGATAACGGCATTTCCATTGACGGGCCGACACATCTGTCCTTTACCGAAGATGTACCTGCCCGCTATCGCGCCTATGGCTGGCACACATTGCAGGCCGACGGTCACGATATGAACAGTATTCGCGCCGCCTTAACAGCCGCGCAGGATTCAGACCGCCCCACATTGATCGCCTGCAAAACCACGATCGGATTTGGCGCACCAACCAAGGCGGGCACATCGTCGTCCCATGGCTCACCTTTGGGGGCTGAGGAAATTATTGGTGCGCGTCAGGCCCTGGGATGGCCGCATGGTGCTTTTGTTATTCCGGATGATATTTTGGCTGCCTGGCGGCACGCTGGCGCCCGCCATGATGCTGAGGCCCGCTCCTGGACAGGCGACATAAATAACGCCTCCGATATCACTGACGTGATCGTGAAGGTGAAGCAGGACTTTGTCAGCGACAGCCCCAACATGGCTACCCGCGCCAGTTCTGGCCGCGTGCTGGAAAGCCTGATCCCCGCGCTGCCTGCATTGATCGGCGGATCGGCGGATTTGACCGGATCAAACAATACCAAGATCAAAGGCCCGGCAGTGATTTCTGCGGACACGGCGTATAACGGCCAATACATCCATTATGGCGTGCGCGAACATGGCATGGCCGCCGCAATGAACGGCCTGGCTCTACATGGTGGCATTATTCCCTATGGCGGCACGTTTTTGTGCTTTGCCGATTATTGCCGCCCGTCCCTGCGGCTGGCGGCCTTGATGCAGTTACGCGTTATTCACGTCATGACTCATGACTCGATCGGGTTGGGCGAAGACGGGCCGACACATCAGCCAGTTGAACATTTGTCCGCCCTGCGCGCCATTCCGAATTTACACGTTTATCGCCCCTGTGACGGCGTTGAAACGGCGGAATGCTGGCAACTGGCAATTGCCACGCCTAAAACACCTGTGGTGATGGCCTTAAGCCGTCAGAACCTGCCAACTTTGCGCAGTGATGCTACGGTGGAAAACAAAACGGCCCAAGGTGGCTATATCCTGTCCGACTGGGACGATACGGCTGACCGAAAAGTCACCATTTTCGCCACTGGGTCCGAAGTCGCGATTGCGATGAATGGGGCGGCAAAATTGCGCAACAAAGGCATTGCTGTCCGCGTTGTGTCGGTGCCATGCCTGGACCGCTTGCTGGAAAATAAAGAAGCCGTTGGGGCCCTGGCGTGCAATCAATCGCTAAAGGTAGCCATTGAGGCTGGCATTCGTCAAAGCTGGGACGCGCTGATCGGCCCGCATGGCGTGTTTATCGGCATGACAGGGTTCGGCGAGTCCGCCCCGGCTGAAGAGCTTTACGACCATTTCGGCATTACCGCCGACGCACTGGTTGACCAGGTTTTACAGCGCTTGCAAAAGCAAAAGGAGAGTACATGTTAAAAATAGGCATTAATGGATTTGGCCGGATTGGCCGCCTGGTTCTTCGTGCGCTTTATGAATCTGGCCGCACAGATATGAAAGTCGTCGCCATCAATGACCTGGCGGATGTGGATACGCACGCGCATCTGCTGACTTACGACTCCGTACATGGCCGCTTCCCCTTTAAGGCGACCGCAGACGGCACCACCTTACGTATTGGCGATGACACAATCGCCTGTACCGCGTTGGCCGACCCCAGCCAGATTAAATGGGCGGATTATGGTGTTGATATCGTGTTCGAATGTTCCGGACGTTTCACCAGCAAGGCCGATGCGGCGAAGCATTTTGTCGGCGGCGCGAAGAAAGTTCTGATTTCAGCCCCCGCAACGGACGAAGATATCACAGTTGTTTACGGTGTGAATTCGGATCAGGTAAAACGTGAACACACGGTTGTGTCGAACGCGTCCTGCACCACCAATTGCCTGGCCCCGGTCGCGCATGTCCTGCACCAATCAATCGGGATTGTACATGGATTCATGACCACGATTCACAGCTACACCGGCGATCAACGGATCGTGGATACCATGCACAGCGATCTGCACCGCGCCCGCGCTGCTGCCCTGAATATGATCCCGACATCAACGGGTGCGGCAAAGGCCGTGGGTAAGGTCCTGCCGGACCTGAAAGGCAAGCTGGACGGCGTTGCCATTCGCGTGCCGACCCCGAATGTGTCGCTGGTCGATTTCAATTTTGTGGCAACCCGCGCCACCACGGTTGACGAGATTACCCAGGCGATTGAAACCGCGGCAAAGGGCAAGTTAAAAGGCATTCTGGATTGTTACCGCGCGCCGCTGGTCTCCACCGATTTTAACCACGATCCGCATTCGTCGATCTTCGCCCTGAATGAAACCAAGGTCATCGACGGAACGCTGGTCCGGGTTATGACGTGGTATGACAATGAATGGGGATTCTCGAACCGCATGCTGGACACGGCGTCAGTAATGCACAAATCAGGATACGCATCATGATAAAACCGGGTGTTGTAACAGGTAAAGACTACCGGGCGCTGATCAACGCGTGTAAGGCAGGGCAATATGCCCTGCCTGCCGTGAATGTGGTCGGTACCAATTCGATCAATGCGGTGTTAGAGGCCGCGGCCAAGCATAAATCCGACGTGATTATCCAGTTGTCGAATGGCGGGGCCGAGTTTTATGCCGGCAAGGGCTGCCCTGACGCGCATCAAGCCAAGGTTCTGGGGGCCATTTCCGCAGCCAGCCATGTGCATATGATGGCCCAGATTTACGGCGTATGCGTTGTCCTGCACACAGATCATGCCAACCGCAAATTGCTGCCCTGGGTCGATGCACTGGTCCAATACAGCGAGAATTTGTATCGCACGACGGGGCGCCCCCTCTTCTCCTCACATATGATCGACCTGTCGGAAGAAAGCCTGGAAGAGAACGTGGCGACGTGCCTGCCGTTCCTGAAACGCCTGGCTGCGATTGACATGAGCCTTGAGATTGAATTGGGCGTCACCGGCGGCGAAGAAGACGGCGTGGGATCGGATGATATTGACAATGCCCGCCTGTACACCCAACCCGAAGACGTTTTGTGTGCCTATGACCAATTGGCATCTATCGGCCATTTCTCGGTCGCTGCGTCGTTTGGGAATGTGCATGGCGTGTATGCGCCGGGGAATGTTAAACTGCGCCCTGATATCCTGAAAAACACGCAAAGCCTGATTGCGGCACAGCGTGGCACAGTGGCCAATCCGCTGGATCTGGTTTTCCATGGCGGATCGGGGTCTGATAAGGCGCATATTGCCGAATCTTTACGCTATGGTGTTTTCAAAATGAATATCGACACCGATACGCAATTTGCTTTTTCTGCACCTGTCGGGGCCTATGTGGCCGAAAATGCCCGGGCGTTTCAGTGTCAAATCGATCCTGATACGCACACGCCATATAAGAAGCAATATGACCCACGCCAATGGCTGCGCGCCGGGGAAAAGGGAATTGTGGACCGGATGGGTGAGGCATTTGCCGATCTGGGATCCTCAGGTCGCACAATAGCCGGATAAAGGCGATAAAAACCACTTGCAATTGTTCCCCCATGCCTGTTATATGCGGGTCTTAGATTTTTAGAAGGAAGAATGCCATGAAAGCAGAAGGCCACCCAGATTACCATTTCGTGACGATCGTTCAAACGGACGGCACGGAATTCCAAGCCCGCACCACATGGGGCAAACAAGGCGATGTTATGCGCCTGGACGTTGACAGCCTGTCGCACCCAGCTTGGCGCGGTGGCGAAGTCCAGATCGTGCAAAAAGAAAAAATCAAGAAGTTCGAATCCAAATACGGTAACTTCATGGGCACAAAATCATCAGACGACGAGCAGAAATCCGCTTAGTCTGACTTTTGGACCTAAAGAAACCGGCTTTTCAGCCGGTTTTTTCTTGTCTTACGCGGCTTCCAGTTGATCCAGGGCCTGGGTGAATTTGGCGATCAGCGTCGTCATTTCCGCCTGGCGGGATTTTTGTTCTGCCAGAATCTCGGCTGGGGCATTTTGAACGAAGTTATCGTTCTTCAGCTTATCCTCAATCCGCGTCAGATTATCTGACAGTTTGCCGATTTCCTTACGCAGGCGCTCACGCTCCTTATCCAAATCGATATAGGCCGCAACCGGTATGGCCAGTGTCATCCCTGCCACAATCGTCTGCACCGCGCCTTTTGGCGCTGCTGGCGCCAGTACGCTCGACTCCAGGCGCGCCATCCGGTTTAGGATATCGTGATAGCGGTCCAGCCAATCGGCGGCATCACTTTGCGAGGTGCTGATACATAACGGTATCTGCGCCCCTGCTGGCACGTTCATATCGGCCCGGACTGATCGAATGGCCGTAATGACTTTAATCAGTTGCTCAACATCCTTTTCCGCTGCCTGGTCCACTGTTTTGGCATCAAAACGTGGCCACTGGCTGGTCAACAGGCGTTTAGCATCACGCGGTGCCAGGGATTCGTACAACTCCTCAGTAATAAATGGCATAATAGGATTCAGCATCAACAGGATTTGATCCAGCACCCAGCCGGTAATGTCGCGCGTTTCCTGTTTCAGGGCAGGGTCGGTCCCCTCACCCGTCAATAACGGCTTCGTGAATTCCAGATACCAGTCGCAGAATGTGCCCCAGGTAAATTGATAGGCGATATTCGCGGCCTCGTTAAACCGGAATGTTTCAAACGCCGTCGCCATATCACGCTGCGCCTGCGCCACCGCGCCGACGATCCAGCGGTTCAGCGTATGCTTCGCCGCATATGGATCAACATCGCCGCGTGGCAGGCATCCATTCATCTGGCAATACCGTGCCGCATTCCAAAGTTTTGTCGCAAAGTTGCGATAGCCTTCGATCCGGTCCTCGGACATGCGAATGTCGCGCCCCTGGGCCGCCATTGCTGTGATCGTGAAACGCAGGGCATCCGCCCCGTATTTCTCAACGATATCCAACGGGTCAATCACATTGCCCTTGGATTTGGACATTTTCTGTCCCTTTGCATCGCGGACCAGCGCGTGCAGATAGACTTTGCGGAACGGGACCTCTTTCATAAAGTACAGACCCATCATCATCATCCGGGCAACCCAAAAGAAAATGATATCAAAGCCGGTAATCAGCACATCACCCGGATAGTACCGCGCCAGTTCAGGCGTTTTGTCTGGCCAGCCAAGCGTTGAAAATGGCCACAGCCCCGATGAAAACCAGGTATCCAGCACATCGTCGTCTTGCGTCAGCTTTACGGCCTGACCGAATTGCGCGCGGGCCTGGGTGTAGGCTTCCTCTTCCGTTTCGGCAACAAAGATGCTGCCTTCTGGGCCAAACCACGCGGGGATTTGATGCCCCCACCATAACTGGCGACTGATACACCATGGCTGGATATTCCGCATCCATTCAAAATACGTGTTTTCCCAGTTCTTGGGCACGAATTCGGTGCGGCCATCTTCCACGGCTTTGATGGCTTCGACCGCCAGCTTGGGCGCATCGCAATACCACTGATCCATCAGATACGGTTCAATCACCACATCGGACCGGTCACCGAACGGCAAGGTATTCGTGACGTCTTCGACGCTGGCCAAAAGGTCTTGCGCCTCAAGCTCATGCAACACTTTCTTACGCGCTGCATACCGGTCAAGGCCGCGATATTCCGCCGGGGCGTTGTCGTTAATATGGGCATTGAGATCAAAGATATTAATGACCTCTAACCCATGACGCTTACCCAGTTCAAAGTCGTTAAAATCGTGTGCGGGTGTGACCTTCATCGCGCCGGACCCGAATTCCTTATCCACATAACTGTCGGCGATAATCGGGATAAGACGATCCACAATCGGCAGGACGGCAAACTTGCCGACCAAATCCTGGTACCGTTCATCATCCGGGTTCACGACAATCGCCGTATCCCCCAGCATCGTTTCCGGACGCGTGGTGGCAATCGTGATAAAGCGTTCTTCCTGCCCCTCAATCGGATAGCGGATGTGCCACATGTGGCCCTTATTCTCTTTTTGCACCACTTCGATATCCGACAGCGCGGTGTGCAGTTTGGGGTCCCAGTTAACCAGGCGTTTGTCCCGGTAAATAAGGCCGTCACGGTGCATCTGTACGAAGGCATGACGCACAGCCTTGCTCAACCCCTCATCCATCGTGAAGCGTTCGCGGGTCCAATCGGGGGTACAGCCCAGGCGGCGCAGCTGGCGAATAATCGTCCCGCCTGATTCCGCCTTCCATTCCCAGACTTTGTCCAGGAACGCCGTCCGGCCCATATCACGGCGTTTCAACCCCTTGGCATCCAGCTGGCGTTCGACAACCATCTGCGTCGCAATACCGGCGTGGTCGGTGCCAGGCAGCCACAGCGCGTCACGGCCAGCCATACGATGATAGCGGGTCAGAATGTCCTGCAACGTGTTGGTCAAGGCATGGCCGATATGCAAGGTGCCCGTCACATTCGGGGGTGGCATCATAATCGTGTGCGGCGTTTTAACGCTGTCGGCATGTGCGCGAAACGCGCCTGTCTGTTCCCACAAGGCGTAATGCGATTGTTCAATAGCGTTATGTTCAAAGGTTTTATCAAGCATCGTACGATCCTTGTGGTCTGTTGGTGTTATCCGGAGAAAAATAGGCGGTGTGGGAAAAGATGTCTGGACCTATTCGGCCACAGCACGGCGGGACAATTTGTCCAGTTCCTTTTCCACCAATGCCTCAACAATCGCAGGCACGTTTTCGTTGATCCATTGACGCAGCATGGGACGCAGTAAATCTTTCACGACATCTTCCAATGTCAATGCACCATCATCGACCGGACGGCGCGACAGGGCGACGTTTTCAGTCAGGCGGACGAACGCATCGCGCGTGGCATTGGCCGCCGTCGCATCGAACAGGGCAGATGACGGGTCAGCAGCTTCTTCAACACTATTGGTCATGGCGTGTCCTTCTTGTTTTTTCATGTCAGCCAGAAAGGCATCTATATCATCTGCGGTTCCGCCAACAGCAGCCGCAGTGGCCGGCGCAGCAGTATCATCATCGCGGAAAGACACGTCATAGTCCTGCATCGCGCCAGATTCAGCGGGTGTTTCGTCATCATTTATGGCGTTCAGCGCATCGGCAAAGGTCGTATCGGCCTGCATATCTTCGGTCAGGTCCAGAACAGCGTCGTGCGCAGCCGCATCCGCGTCATCATTCGCGTTCGCGTCCGCATCCAGAACATTTTCAGGTGCGGAGGTCGTTTCGGGCGCAGTTTCGTCATCAGAGATAATCTGGCGGATCGAGGCCAGGATTTCTTCGATCGACGGGTCTTGCTGTGCGTCAGTGTCTTTGGCCATGCTTTACGTACGCATCATCATATATATGGGTTTGTCTGGTCTTACTTTGACCCAGAGTTGCAGTATTGTCAAAGCCGCATTCGTCACATACCGATAAAATCTGTGCGTGATCAATTGCGAATAATTTTGCCGGCTTCGGGAAAGTCTGGCGCAACCCCCAGCGTGACCGGATGCATGATACCGATGGCGGCGGCCAGGTCATAGCTGTTCACCACGCTGTCGCGTTGTGTCGTCACCAGATCGATCTGCGCCTGCAAATAATCCTGTTCGGCATCCAGTACATCAATGACTGTGCGTTGGCCAACCTGGTTTTCCAGCTCAATACTGGTCCGGGCCAACGATGCCGCGGCCAGCTGGCTTTCACGTGCGGCCATTTGCGACCGCGTTGCACTGTATGATTCCCACGCTGTGCGCAGGTCGTTATCCAGGCGATCCAACGTCGCGCGTTCGTTTTGTTGCAGGCGCGCCGCATCGGCCTTTGACTGACGAATGCGGGCAATGTTCGCACCACCGGCATAAAGGGGAATTGAGGCAACAAGCGCCGCCGTTGATACGGTTTCATGATCGCTGTTGCTGGATACAGGATCGTAGGTACGGTTCATGCCCGCCTGCACACCGATTGTCGGCAGGGTTGCACCGACCACGCGCCTGACCTGATAGGCAGCGGCATTGGTCCTGAAATACGCTTGCTGTAACGCCGGATGGTATTCCCGCATGATGCCTTGTGCTTCGGCAAATCCCGATGGCAGGCCAGCGTATGGCGCGGGGAAGCTTAAATTCACCGGCTCCTGCCCCACCACGCGGCGGTAATTGCCTTGCGCTGTGCGTAAATCGGCCTGCGCCCGCGTTTGTTCGGCAACTGCGGCACTGTAACGCGCCTCGGCTTGCGCCACGTCGGTGCGGGTTAATTCACCCACATCAAATCGCAGTTTTGCCACGTCCAGCTGTTTTGCCAGACGCGCAACATTTTGTTGCGTCAGAACCAGAACGGCATTTTGGCGGATCGCATCGACATGGACAGAAACGGCCTGTGCCAAGACGGTCTGAATCGTTTGTTTTTGTTCAGCCACAGCGGCGGCAATCTCGAATTTCGCCTGCTTCTGCTCAGCCAGGCTGCGTCCCCCGCGATACAGCGCTTGGCTGGCTTCGACACCTGCGGTCTTGCTCAGATTACTGCCATCCCGGTCAAAATCGATCCCGTCGTCTTCGCCGCCTTCGCTTTCGATATGCGTATAGGTGGCATCGGCGTTTCCATCCAATTTCGGGCGGAAATTCGCATCGGCAATCGCCAGGTTTTCTTTAACAGAGGCGACGTTTTTGGCCGCAGCCTGAATTTCCGGATTTGCGACATAGGCTTTTTGCAACGTGTCCAGCAATGTCGTACTGACCCCGCCCGTATTCCCCATCCGCAGCAGGGCCGCTACATCATCAATGCTTTTTTTGGCGACAGCTTCTGCTTGCGCCACCGCCTCATTCGCTTGAACAGGTGAAGGCAGCAGCAAGATGCCCGTAAGGACGATAAGGGGAAAGGTGGACCATTTCATGTTCAGAGGACTATAACGCAAATCTTTCGGCTTTCCAGCCGCCTGGCAATATTTTTGTCGTGATGTCAAATAAAACGCGGCGTGAATACGCATCGCCCCCTGTTTTTTGGTACAAGACCGCCGATTGCCCCTCAACACCCACCAAACGACCGGACTCTGTCAGCTGGGCCAGCACGTGCTGCGGCACGCAAGGCACCGCGCCATCCAGCACAATTAAACTGTACGGCGCATGACGGGGCAGACCGTCGCTTAATGGCCCCTGGGCCAGGATAACGTCAGCGGCCGTGTCATTGGCCTGTAACAAGGCCTCAGCCCGCGCCAGAAATTCCGCATTGTCTTCCAGCATGTACAAATTGCCGACCAGCTGTGACAGGATCAACGCGCTGTACCCCGTATTGCCGCCGATCACCAGTGCGGTGTCTTCCAGGCGCGGCATAGCCGCTTGCAACAGTTTGGCCAGGGTCATCGGCGCAACCAGGCTACGCCCCTCCCCCAAATTAATGTCTGCATCGGCGTAAGCGGCAAGGCGCATCGCATCTGGCACACAATCGTGGCGCGGACTGCTGTCAAAGGCGTGTAATATGGCGGCATTTATCACGCCGTTCGGCTCAAGCTGGCATTTAATCATGCTGTGGCGGGCCAAGGCGATATCGGGATTTTGCATCTGGTGTCTCCTGCCCCTTTACATACCGAATAATAAGACCTTTGACCAGTGGCGAAAGTACTTGCAAAGAGGGTTGCGACTTGGCAGAAGTCATGCTAATGACACTGCACACAAAAGGGGCGCGATGGCCGAGTGGTTAGGCAGAGCTCTGCAAAAGCTCGCACGCCGGTTCGATTCCGGCTCGTGCCTCCAGATGTGGAAACGGTTTTTTAACAAGAAGACCAAAACGGAATTGACTTTCAATGCCGATTCTGGTTTTTGATGTGACGTTGTATTTTTTTGAGCATTCCTCGATAGCTCAGCGGTAGAGCAATCGACTGTTAATCGATTGGTCGTAGGTTCGAATCCTACTCGGGGAGCCATTTTTCAAGCTTATCATTGATACGCCATTTGGGCGGGTACCATTGCGGCAAGCGGCCCAACGGTTTCGTGTATTTCTGCTTAATCCTGGTCCGTTCGGCCCCATTTCCTAGATGCGGATACGCGACGCGGGCATATTTATCCACCTCGCAAAACAGGTTCTGGCAGTCAATCAGCTGCAAGGGCCGCCCCCACAAAGATTGAAAATTCAGTCCCAGCCGTTCAAATTCCTGATCGGCGCGATCGGCCATGACCTGGATAACCTCCTGATCCGACAATCCGTGACCAGCCACAAAGCATTTCTGGATACCGCGTTGCGCGCCGGGGCCCGCCACCACAAAATCCATCTCCGAAAAATCAATCATCTCGCTGTAATTCAGATCAATCGCCATTTGAAACGACAGGAACCGCCCAAACGATGGCAGGGACAGCAGCAGGCGATAAACCTGTTCCAAGGAATTCGCCACGGCGATTTTATGCGGCATCCCTTCCCGCATCGCATATTCCAGCAGGCATAAATGATTGCGGTGTTTGGACGGCTGGTTAAACCGTGGTTGCGGCATAATATACGCGGCGGAATAAATCGCCTTTCCATCCTGCATCTGCGCATCCAGGATTTGCGCGGCGCGGCCATAATCAAAACCTGCATACTTCACCTCGCCCATATGGGCGATCAGGGTTTCCCACGTCTCAATCTTGTTAAATATCTTGAACAGCATGGTGCGGAAGAAAACATCTTCGGCGGTTTGCGGGCCAGCATAAATAACATTTCGGATTAAATACTGGCTGACGCGGTCAGACGCGCGATACGCATTGGTAAAACGATGATTGGCCAGGATCGGATCGGATGTCCAGGGCGCGGGCGCCCCATGTACACGGCTTATAAACATCGCCTGCCGCTTGGTGGCAAAGGTCCAATAGCTGTCGTACACATCCGTGGGGATAAGCACGGTATTCCCGCGGACACGCATGCGTTGAACCTTTCTGCGGTTAAGACAAAACCAGTCTAAACGCGATATATCACAAGATCAAATCTTTGAAACACGTTACGACATCTTGACAGAATACCTTTTCTGTTTAACATATCCCCGTATTCATAATACGGGGGGAGCCATTATGGACGGAGACGCGTCAAACACACAAAAGGCCACAGAGAAATTACTGGCGGCCCCATTTGGACAAGCTGCCAATTTCTTGTCAAAGGATATCGACGATACGACCTTAAAAGACTTTATCCTATCGCGTACAGCCTGTGTGCATTGGAACCTGAATAACACTGCGATACAGGAAAAACTATCCATTAATGCGGTGTCGCAACACGCTTACGATGTACTGCATGACTGGACGCAGGCCCTGACAGAAGCGTGGCGGCGATCCCCTAAACCGGGGTCAGTACTCCACACCCTGCTTACACCAAGTTTTATCACGTACCTGGACGACCAGCTCGATGCCGACATCGCCACATATGACACGCCAACATTCGGGCCCCACACCCTTAACGGTTGGGTTGCCGATCACACGCCGCCCAGTTCCGACAACCGAGACCTGACCCAGAAAGTAAGTGACGAATGTCTCTACAACATTGTGGGCGTTCACGGCCAACTGGATCCGCGCCTTAACCTGGCAACGGTCAGCGACCATGCTTTGGCTTGGGCCACTATCCAGAAGGTAGATGAAGCTTTCCATGGCCCGTTTGACAGTGAAACCTATGCTATCGCATTTGCCACTGGTCGCCACGTCGCTATGAAATCGATGAACAGCCTGCGCGACTTCCAAACGCTTTTGCATGAGCTGGCGCATCGCGGGAAACCCTCCCCGGACTCCCCACTGATGCGTATCTGGGCATCAATCATGGAAGTGCCGGAGGAGAAGAGAAACGATATAACGGCCTTAGCGCGGCATGTGTTTTTGCTGGCCCCGCTTAAACCGCAGGATTCCCTAACCGCGGACGAAGCCCGTGCGTGGATACAGTCACAGTGCCCAACATTCCGTTAAAGGACGCCATGCTTACACCTTCTTACGCTGATTGGGATTTTGAAGACGCCGTGATGGGAAAGCCGCGATCCGGCGTTGAAGCCTTTTATAAAGAGCACATCACAGATGTCGCCGCGCCTTCATCCTTGCATACTTGGTTCGTGTGGGCGGCAAACCCGGATGTTTTTCTGGTCGCGATGAAAAATATAAATGGCTCCGCTGCATCCCCCGCCACACCTGAACCCGTTGTTTATTTGTTGTCGGAAAAGTCGCATAACAAACTTTCTTTCACCCGCACGGATGGTGAGTATATTCATCAGTTCCAAGAGGGTGATATATGCGACATGCTGTTCAGGCCGGCCCATTTTCTGGTCCACTGTCCTGCCAATACCGATCCTGCAGTGTGTGATAAACTGAGTGCTGTTTTCACCGATGCGGGTGCTCTTTCCGTGCCGACGCCAGATTGGCTTGATTTTTCACCAGCGCCCCTACCAAAATGCCTTGCCACAGCCTATTTATATGCTTAGAAGTGTGTGACGAGTCTTAACAAAGAATTAATTTGCATAATCTGACGAATCTATGATAGTGTCAGCACACGTAAGAATTTGAGCAGGAGCATACAATGTTTAAACGGTTAAAATCAGGTTTTGTGAACGCTATTAACAGCACGGTTAACGCTTTGCAAAGAGAAGCTGGCTACTGGATGGATGACTTAAATCTTCGTGGCGGAGCCGTAGAGAGAATTGTTGATACGATCCTGCCCCATGTTGATGCCTTTACAGTTGCTCTGCGTCAATCAGGCGCAACGCGCCCGACCATGGCGGTTCAAATGGCCCCTCCGGCCAATAATCACACCTATCAATATGCGATCCGCTGCCCAGGTGGCGTCCGTCAGGCCCAGGACATGTTGCAACGCGACGGTATTGGCGCATTAAGCGGGATTAACATTCAGCATGCCCAAGGGGACCACTATGTGGTGTCCGTCAACCGCGCCGCACGTCCGGTCAGTGAAACAGGTGACGGCGAGGCTTGTTACCACACTGCTAAAGAAACAATCGCCTATTTAGATGCCATTGGCGCACAACGCGTACAATATGTACATCCACAGGTTATGCCTGCTGAAAACCCTGCACGCCCTGTAACCACAAACACGCCCCCAAGCACGGTCACAGCATTTCGCCTTCCCGCGAGACCTGAGCCGGGGATCAAGCAAGCAGACGAATCACGGGGCTATGCCCAGGCTGCGGGTCATGACGTTGTTGGTGTTGACGGAGGTTTTATTCGCCTGCCAAGCCCCGGCGGCTCAAAATAACTTTCTTCAGAAGAACGCCCTTCGGGGCGTTTTTTTATTGCCCGTCATGCGCGGCTAGAAATTATTTGGAAACTTTCCCGCCCTATACTTCATCCCTATGGCAATGTTTGATTTCCTACGCACCCTTTTTGCATCCAACGCCCAGGATGATAAAATGCAGCTGTGGCGTGACGCGGGTATCGGCCCGCCCAGCTCGGATATGTTTGTACGGGCATCGAATGGCATTCCTTTTCACCAGATACAGTTCCTGATTAAAAATTGCCTGGGCCACAGGACCAGAACGGGAATCCCCCTTTTCTCAGAGCAACATACAATTGAGATACTGTCCCTGAAAGACATGTATGGCTGCACCCATTCAAAAAGCCCGTGCGGTGATTTTAATGCGATGAGGGTAGCACGCCCGATTGCCGACGAAGCTGCAGCCGCCACACTGGCCAATACCATTTTCGCGGGTCGAGATGATTGTATCGCGCGGCAGGATGAACATGCAGACGTTATTCGTCAGGGCTGGGATGGACGGCAATGGTTTAGGAATTATGGCGGCAGTCACCGTGCGGCAGCCCTTCACGCCTTCGACCAGGACCGCGGTATAGACAGACCCATTCATTGCAATGTGATCACCGTATCCCCGTCACCGGACTTAATTGCCCTGGCAGAAACGCACCATTTATTTCTGGTCAAAAACAACAATCCGGAAAGGTTTTATGATTTATGTGCAAAATTCGCCTTACCGGGTTCTGATATCAGAGTCCGGCAATTTAATGATAACAAGCATTTTTCCATCCAGCTGCCTCGCGATACAACGGATGAAAGACCGCATATCCTGCATACCCAAGGGGGCATTGATATTCTTGCCTGGGCCTTAGACCCGCGCAAATATGCCTTTGATCAAAAAACCTATCTTATTTTTCCCGACTTAAATCCCTCGCCCGCGCTGCAAACCCCTTAAGGATTATGGCGCGAATGCGACAAAGTTGTCGCCTTAAGAACGCATGACAGAGCACTGATATAATTCATTAAACCACTGATACTTTGTGGGCTGCCTGTTTTTTCTTGCTGGGGATCAATCGGGGTGTAAGATGACTTTATTACACACCCTCTATTACTACCGTTTGTCCGGAGCGTCCTTTAAAAGACCTCCGGACTTTTTTTATCGGTGAATGAATGATGGCGACCCCGGCAGGACTTGAACCTGCAACCGACTGCTTAGAAGGCAATTGCTCTATCCAGTTGAGCTACGGGGTCTGAAAGAAACGCTCTCAGGTTTTAAAATTATCGGCGTAATTGCGAGGCACGACTTTGCGCGCCTGTACCGGCAAAACCGTATATTGCCATCCCTGTTTCTGGGCATAGGCAACCGCAGTCTCGCAATCCGGGAACTTCATCTTAATTTCATCCAGCGTATCTGCGGCGGTCACCCACCCCATTAACGGGTCAGGCGCACGTGACGATACGGTTTCAGCCTCTAACAGCCACAGATTGATTTTGGCGCGACCAGATTGCATGGTGGTTTTCGACGGGCGGTAAATGCGGACGTGCATGGTTATCCTTTATAGAGGGCAACGGTTAATCTTCCCCTAATGATTTACCAGCGATAGAGGCGTCGCGCAAATACTCCCATCAGCGTGCCCACAAGCAAAATGGGCAGCCATTGGATCAAATACACGTATTGCGGCGCTTCCATATTGCATGTCAGACGCTGACCGATCCAGCCCACTGCGCCAACCCCCAGGGATTGCAGGAACGCCAGTTGCGCAGGATAGATCGTTGCGCCTTTGCGCGCCTTGTAAATCACAAAGGCAAGCGGCACAAAGCTGAACAGCCAGAAATTGATCCAGCATTTATAAACGATGTCCCAATGGAAATGCCACACATCCATCGGATAGTGCCAGTAACCGGCAACAGCGAAGGTGACCAAAACACCGAACAAAACAAACGGCAATGCCACCAGCCAGCGTCTTCCGTAACAATCGGGCGCCATCAAATGTGTCGATGCGACAAAGGCCGATAATCCCGTCAACGCCGCGACCAATAACGCAATCTGGCACATACCGTTAAACAGTGGCAGCATATCCCCACGCAGGCCATGAATCGCCACAACCAACAGCATGAACAACACCGTCGCCATGAAAATCACAATACCGCGCCAGGTCGGACACCCTATTGATTTGGGCACAGCGGACGGGCAACTGGCCAGCCCCTTGATCAAATCATTAATCTCTTTATTGGACACCGAGCATCTCCCTCAGTTTTGCAGTCGCGCGATGCGCAGATATTTTAACGTCATTTGCGGATACGCCCATGGCTTTGGCTGTTTCGTCTATACTCAGGCCTTGAAAGCGCAACAACTCCAGTATCCGGCGTTGTTTTACTCCTAATTTATCTAGCGCGCTTTTGATATCTTTCAACTCACCCGCCGTGGTGGCCGGATTGATGACCAGGCGGTGGGCGTGCGACGCTTCGATATCAGCGGGCTGTTCAGCGCGTGATTTATATACCTGGCGCAGGGCATCCAGCTTCCGGTAATTAACAATCGCATTCAGCCAAGGCCGTAAAGCCCGCCCGGCATCATAGGTTGGCAAAGCACGATGAACGGATAACAGGATATCTTGCACCACATCATCCCGTTGCGACTGGACAATGGCTGTCCCCAGCATCATGCGAATAAGCGGCGTAATACCTTGCAGGAACGCCGCATAGGCACGTTCGTCCCCTGCCCGCGCCTGGCGCAGCAGATCAAGTAAAAGCGTGTCGCTATCCTTGGAATCGCCCATGATGCGGAGCGTATAGATATTCAATGAATTGTGCGAGGGAAAATGGTCGGAGTGACAAGATTCGAACTTGCGGCCCTCTGCTCCCAAAGCAGATGCGCTACCAGACTGCGCTACACTCCGACGGTGTGGGGCTTGTTATAGTCCACTTTTCATTCCCTTTGCAAGAGGGATTGCGCGATGGCTAATAGAAAATCTTATCGCCCACTGAAATTCCCATTTCCGCCGCACTGCCGCTTGGTATTTCCAGGACATAGCTGACCAGCCCACCCGCGGGGATAAGCGTCTCGTCATGCGGTATCGCATTCGCATGGATCTTCTGGATCACGCGGTTTTCATCGATAAAAACCATATCCAGCGGCACTAGCGTGTTTTTCATCCAGAACTGCACATCGCTTGGTTGCGGGAGCACGAACAACATGCCCGTCCCGGCCGGCATCGACGTGCGATACATCATACCGGTGCTGACCGACTGTGCGGTATCCGCAATTTCGGTGCGTATCATATGCTTCTGCCCCGCCTGGGTTTCAATCCGCAGATCGACCTGACGCAAGGTAACCTGGGCCTGGGTTTGTGGCTGCCACTGGCGTTGGCTGTCCCAGGCAAAAAGCCCAAGGGCAATCACGGCCAGAATGACGATCCATATAATGGTGCTTTTCATGACGGTTTTCCTTCGTCTGTTGCGGTATCTGAAATAAGCGTGGTGCTGTGCATCTGACGATACATGCCGTTTTTCTGCATTAAAGAGGCATGGGTGCCACGTTCAACGATACGTCCGTGATCCAGGACCAGTATCTGGTCTGCGTTCTGAACGGTTGACAGGCGGTGGGCGATAACCAGGGTTGTGCGCCCTTTTTCTAACGTCTCAAGGCTTTTTTGAATGGCGCGTTCCGATGTGTTGTCCAGCGCGGATGTCGCCTCGTCCAGCAGCAACAGCGGAGCATCCCGAATTATGGCCCGCGCGATGGCCAGGCGTTGCCGCTGCCCACCCGACAGACGCACGCCGTCTTCGCCCAGTTTTGTGTTATAACCCTGTGGCAGCGCCCGGATAAATTCATCCGCAGCCGCAGCCCGCGCCGCGGCCATAATGTCTTCTTGTGCCGCGTGCATATTGCCATACGCAATATTGGCCCAAACCGTATCATCAAATATAGTGACGTCCTGGGACACCAATGCCATGTGCGCCCGCAAACTTGTCAGCGTCACATCCTGAATATCCGTACCATTAAAGGTAATGCGGCCTTGCTGTTGTTCAAAGAAACGCGGCAACAGGTTCATCAGGGTTGTTTTTCCACTGCCCGATGCGCCGACCAGGGCGGTGACTGTTCCCGGCTGCATTGTAAAGCTGACATCTGTCAGTGCTGGTATCTTGCTGTTATCCGCATCAGTGTACGCAAAGCTGACATTCTCAAATCCAACCGCAATTTTACGGGTCTGTAACGGTATCGCATATGCCCGGTCGGTCACGGCCGGTTGCAAGGCAAACATGGCCATCACGCGATCAGCAGCGCCCATTCCCATTTGAAATGAGTTATTGAGTTTCGCCAGACGTTTCATCGGCTCATACGCCAGGGCAAACGCAGCGATAAACGAGGCCAGCCCGCCCGGCGTCAACGACCCTGCCGCGATCTTGTGACTGCCGTAAACGATGACAGAGGCAATGACCAGGCCGACCAATGTTTCATTTAAAGGGGTGGTCAAATTGCCGACGCGGACAGCCTTGGTGTTTAATTCGCGCACTGTCGTAACTGCAACGCCTGCGCGCGTTTTCTCGGCTTCTTCCATGCCATAGGCCTGCACCTGACGAATGCCCTGGAAAATCTGGGTTAGAACGGACATCAAGATGGCGGTTTCGGCCTGAATCGTCTTCGACAATTTGCGAATGCGCCGACCGACCTTGGCAATAAAGAAAATCGTAACCGGAAAGATCACCAGCGCAATCAGTGACAGCGTCCAATCCTGATTAATCATCACCGCGACCAGCAGGATCAGCGTCAGGACGTTCTTCCCGACATTCGTCAGGCTTTCGACCATTGCCATGCGCATCATGTTAACGTCGTTGGTCACGCGGGATACCAGATCGGCACTTGGCTGCCGCATGAAAAAAGCCAGATCAAGATGGATGAAATGGGCGAACACCTCACGCTGAATACTCGCGACCACGCCCTGACTGACTTTGTTCAGCATGATGACATGGGCATAAGTCGCAAAGCCGTTTAAAACGAAACAGCCAAGGATGGCGAAAGCCAGCGGATATACTGAATTGACCGTATCAGGGTTTTTCTGAACCCCGATAAGGGCCGTATCCATCACCGGCTGCAACAGGCGTGCAAAACCGGCCGTGGCCAAGGCGGAAATAACAATGCACAGAACGGCCAGTGCCATCTCACGCCAATACGGCTTCACGTATTTCGCGACCAATTGACCCAGCATACGCATTGAGGTCTTAGCAGGAGGTATGCGATCAGACGTCATGGGACCCGGTTGTGCCTGTCTCTGCTGATCCGTCCGTACGGCGCACACGGCGACCACGACGCGGTGTCAATTCACGACGCTTGCGGTGTTTGCGGTCGGGCAGAACGCGGCCCCAGACAAAAGTGTCGATAAGGTAAGTGGGGACGACATTCCCGAATTGCAGGATTAAGCCCTGTAAGATGCGATCCGTTTCGGCCAGGGTTTTAGCATTGCGAAACGCACCCCAATGACTGCCGGCACGCAACAGGCAGGTGTCCAGGCCCAATTGCGCCGCGCCAAAAACATCCTGCCCCATATGGTCGCCAATCATGACGGTCTGGGCCGGGAAAATGTCCTGCGCCGCAAGTTTGTTCAGGCAATACTGGAAAATATGCTTATACGGTTTACCGACATGCACGACGATCCCGCCCATTTCAGCATAACGCTTGAGAATCTGGCCCACGCCCATCATGTAATCCATCATCATCAACGCTGATGCTTCGGGCGTCACGGAAACCAAACGCAAGGACCGACGCAAAGCCGCACGCAATTCCTCCTCCCACGCTGGGGCGGGTTTCAGCAGGCGGTCAGTACCCGTGATTAACGCAAAATCCGCATCGTCCATCGTTGCGACAACCGTTAGGCCGCAGGATTCCAGATATGGTTGCAGTCCGTTTTGATTAAAGCAAAAGACCTTGCTTCCCATCCCTTGAAACGGGGCGGCATTCCGGGTCTTCAACTCTTGCGCCAATACTTCCGCCGGCGTGATAATCGCGTCATACAGGGTCGGGCCGATGCCCATGCGTTTCAGCAGGTCTTTGTTTTCGCGTTCACGGACGGGGGCGTTGGCGATCAGGTAAACCGTTTTTTGCCGCCCACGCAGTTCTTTCAGGGCCGTCAACGCAGCCTCATTCACCTTATGCCCATCATGCAGGGTTCCCCACTGATCAATCAGGAAGGCGCGATACGAGTCGGAAATATCCGAAATGCCCTGGCAGAATTTGGTTTTTGGCATAGCGTCGTGATTGTCACGGTTTTGCCGTGATTTGTCTAGGGTATTCCTAGGGTTTTGCCGAAGTTTTACAGACCTGATGTGTCAGGGTGTAACCGGTTTGCAGACTGGATGCCCAGGCGCGCATCTGATCCTGGGTAAAGCTTGCTGCGCGTGGAATTCGTGCCGCGTACCGACCACAGAAAAGGTCAGGTCGAACCCGTGCCGCACGCGTCGCCAGTTCATTGGCGAAATGGGTGCGCAGGCTGTGCAGCTCCCCTTCCGGACTGTTTTCTCCCATGCGGGTGTAAAAGGCCAGCAGGTCAGCCTCGTATCCAGCAAAAACCGCTGCATTGGTGGCTGTTAGGCGTTGATACTGTGCGTATAAATCCGGCTGCGGCGCCATGTGGCGGCAATTCAACGCGATCACCATTAATTCAGAATGAATACGAATCCCCTGCTCAGCCTCAGCCTCCCGTTGGGTATAGCAGGCTGCATGAACCACATTTATACCCATGAAAATAAAAGTGAAAACAGCACTATAAATAAAGAATTTTATCTTACATCTTAACAAGATCAAGACCCTTTTTACCCTGGGCATAAGCCATTAAGTTTTCCAGGACCCGTGCGCTCATCTTATCGCGGGTTTCGTGGGTCCGCCCGCCGATATGCGGCACCAGGACAACATTATCACGTGGCACCAGTGCATCCGGCAAACAGGGTTCAGCCGGATAAACATCCAACGCCGCCCCCGCAATCAGGTTTTGATCCAAGGCCTGCTCCAATGCCGCAAAATCGACGACACTGCCCCGCGCAACATTCACCAAAAAGCCAGATGGGCCCAATGCCTTCAAGACCTTTTCCCCAACCAGATTCCGTGTTTCGTTTCCGCCGGGACACGACAGGACCAGAATATCACTGTTTATCGCCAGACGGGTAATGTCGGCATAATAGGGATAGGTGATATCCGCTTTTTCGCGGGGGCCATGATACGCAATCTGCATGTCAAACGCCGCGGCCCGCTTGGCGATCGCCTGGCCCAGCCGTCCCATCCCGACGATGCCCAGGCGCTTGCCACCCACATCCGTCCCAAAGCCGAACGTGTCAGACATCCAGCGGCCAGACCGCACAAACGCATCCGCTTCAACCACGCGGCGTAAAAGTGTCAAGATTAACGTCATGGCCAGATCGGCGGTGGCGGCCGTCGGCTCATCGGGCGTATTTGTCACAAGGATTTGCCGGTCCGTTGCCGCGGCCAGATCAATATTATCAACGCCCGCACCAAACTGGGTGATTATTTCCAGGTTTGGCATCGCTTCCATCATCACGCGGGTCACATGAATACCGTTAAAGCGCGACAGGATCGCGCGAATTTCAGGGCCTTTTTGATGCAGGAAGGCTTCGGGATCGGGCTGTTCCCACAGTTTCACGATCTCAAACTTGGTGGCCAGCCGGTCCATATCGGACGGCGTTAACAGGCCCAGGCACAGTAATATATTGCGTGTCGTCATGTATCTTTCTCTTGCCCCTTCAGCATTATTCATGGTTTAACGTGCGGTCAAGAAGAAGGATTGCAAAGTGAGCGATAACGCCAGTAAAAAGCTGTTTATCAAAACCTATGGCTGCCAGATGAATGTGTACGACAGCCAGCGCATTGCCGATGTTCTGCGCCCGCTGGGCTATCAGACGACGGATGCGGCCGATGATGCCGACATGATGATTCTGAACACCTGTCATATTCGCGAAAAAGCGACGGAAAAAGTCTTCTCTGACCTCGGTCGCCTTAAAAAACACAAAGACAAAGCCAAAGTAAATGGCAAGCGCGCGATCATCGGCGTTGCCGGCTGTGTGGCGCAGGCGGAAGGCGACGTGATAACCACCCGCGCGCCTTATGTTGATATGGTGTTTGGACCCCAGACTTATCACACCCTGGCGGAAATGGTCGTGCGATTACAGGGCGGCAACGAAACGCGCATTATCAACACCGATTTCCCGGCCGAAGCCAAATTCGACCTGTTGCCCGACGATCGTCAAACCGATGCCGCAACGGCATTCGTGTCGGTCCAGGAAGGCTGCGACAAGTTTTGCACATTTTGCGTCGTCCCCTATACCCGCGGGGCGGAATACTCGCGCCCTGTACAGTCTATTCTTGATGAAATCACGCGCCTGATCGAAACCGGTGGCATAAAAGAGATCACGTTGCTGGGCCAGAACGTCAATGCTTATCACGGCCTTGGCCCCGATGGCGCCGTCTGGTCCCTCGCCCGCCTGATGGCTGCGTTACAGGATATCAATGGGCTGGAGCGCATCCGTTACACAACCTCACATCCACGCGACATGGACGACGATTTGATCGCCGCCCATCGCGATCTGTCAAAGGTCATGCCGTTTCTGCATTTGCCGGTGCAAAGCGGATCGGATGCAATTTTAAAGGCAATGAACCGCAAGCATACGGCGGCGGAATATGTCGATATTATTGCCCGCCTGCGGACAGCGCGACCTGATATTGCCCTGTCATCCGATTTCATTATCGGTTTTCCCGGCGAAACAGAGACCGATTTCGAGTCTACGCTTGCGTTGGTGCGCCAGGTCGGTTTTTCCTCTGCTTTTTCATTCAAATATTCGCCGCGCCCAGGTACTCCGGCTGCGGCCATGGCACCGATGCTGCCTGAGAAGATCAAAGCCGCGCGCCTGCAAGAACTGCAAAATGTGCTGTTCCAGCAGCAGAACGATTTTAACGTCGCCCATATGGGTCAGGTGATGCCGGTTCTGTTTGAACGGGTGCGCCGCGAAGATGGCGCGTTGCACGGTCGAACACCTTATAATCAGGGCATTAATGTTCCGGGTAACCCGCGCCTGATCGGCCATATCGAAGCCGTACGGGTCACACAGGCGCATACAAATTCAATGTGGGGCGAAATAGTGGTCCAATAATGGCGAATGGCCTATATATGTGCTATACTGATTATAAGAGGTACAAATTTGACGAACGCTGCACAGTCTATCACCCTTGAAAGCAACCGCATCGCACAATCCGTTTGCGGTCCATTGAACGAAATCCTTAGCCATCTGCAAAACGCAACAAAGACCGAGATTGATATTCGCGGGAACGAAGTGCGCGTCAGTGGTGGTGAATTCGGCACCCAAATGGCCCTGCATATCATTGGCAACCTGGCCAAACGCGCAAAAAGGAATGAAGAGATCACATTGGACGTTCTAGAGGGCGAAGTGAAGCTGTACAACAATCCCGCTTTTGACCGCACATCGACAACGCCAGCCCCTGTGGCCGAAGATGACGCAGGCAGTGAAACGCGCCAGGGCTTTCAACTAAAAAAAGGCTTTATCGAGGCCCGCACGAAAACACAGATTCACTATCTGGCGGCATTAAGCAGCCGTCCGATGGTTTTCGGTGTTGGTCCGGCGGGAACGGGGAAAACCTTTTTGGCCGTCGCCAAAGCGGTTGAACTGTTTGAAAAAGGCGTCGTAAAGCGCATTATTATCACACGTCCTGCGGTTGAAGCTGGTGAGAAATTAGGGTTCCTGCCCGGCGATCAAAAAGACAAGGTCGATCCGTATATGCAGCCTGTTTATGACGCGTTGCGCGAATGCATGGGCGTTGAACAATACAGCAAGTATATGGGCATCATGCCCGACGGCACGCGGCAAGCGACCATGACCGACCGATCGATTGAAATTGCCCCTGTGGCGTTTATGCGTGGCCGAACCCTTAGTAACGCGGCCATTATTGTGGACGAGGCGCAAAACTTAACAGCCACGCAAATGAAAATGGTCTTGACCCGCATGGGGAAAAACAGCGTGATGTTTATCACGGGCGACCCGGAACAATGCGATCTGGATGTCCGTGTTGAATCGGGCCTGACACACGCCAAACGCATTCTAAACGACCTCAATGAAATTAGTTTTGTGCAATTCAATACAGGCGATGTGGTGCGTCACCCGCTGGTCGGACGTATTCTGGACGCATACGCAAAAGACAAAGCACGTGATTGACATCAACATAACACACAAGGCGGCAGAAACTTGCGGCCTGGATTGGGACGCCCTGTTGGTCCGCGCAGAAAAAGCCACGCTGGATGCACTGCCTGCGTATAAAGACCTGGTGGCGGAATGCAGCGTTATCGTATGTGACGACGCGACTATTCAGGGATTGAACGCGGATTTCCGGGCAAAGGACAAGCCGACAAACGTGTTGTCCTTCCCGCAATTTGACGCGTTTGAAGTGCCCAAGGATGGCGAGCATTACATCGGCGATATCGCGATGTCTTATGACACGCTGGCCCGCGAAGCCAGCGATGGCGATGTGGCTTTGGCCGACCACGCAACGCATTTATTCGTTCACAGCTTTTTGCATCTGTTCGGCTATGACCATATTGATGACGCGGACGCGGAACTTATGGAAGCGCTGG
Organism: Pseudomonadota bacterium; assembly: GCA_040386235.1. Classification (GTDB taxonomy): domain Bacteria; phylum Pseudomonadota; class Alphaproteobacteria; order Micavibrionales; family Micavibrionaceae; genus JAZKGA01. The sequence continues at coordinate 1,083,254 of JAZKGA010000001.1, read as the reverse complement.
AGATACGTATCTTGGCAACATTAAATATAAAAAATCCTTACTTGATTCATGAGGAACTGTGATATGGTCCGTTATTATGAATACATCCGCTGTCCGGGTATCACGCCGCATGTCTGATATCCCCCCGTCTTCCCACACCGATGATGATGACCGAAGTCGAAAGAATCCCCGCGCCTTTATGCACTGGCTGCGCCAGATTACCCGCCCGCAAAACCAGCAGGAACAATTGCGTGAGGCGATCACCGATTACATCGAACATATCGACGCCGTTCCTGAAAACGACCCCGACCTGACGGACGAACGGGATATTCTGGCCAATGCCTTGAAACTGCCTGATGTCACGGTTGCTGAAATTATGCTGCCCCGCGCGCACATTATCGCGCTGGACGTCAATGCGACACAAGAAGACGTTCTGGCCAGCCTGGCAGAAGAACAGCACAGCCGCCTGCCGGTTTACGAAGGCCGTTTGGATAATATCGTCGGAACTGTGCATATTAAAGACATCCTGGCTTGCTTGGCCCGCGGTGAACCTGTCGTTTTACGCTCGTTGTTATGCGACGTGCCGATTGTGTCGATGGCCATGAACTTGATCGACTTGTTGCAAATCATGCGCCAAAAGCGCCGTCACATGGTGCTGGTGGTTGATGAATATGGCGGAATTGACGGACTTGTCACCCTTGGCGACGTTCTGGAATCGATTGTCGGCGAAGTAAACGACGAATATGATTCACAAGACAGCGACGCTAAAATCGTGTTGAACCAGGACGGGACGTGTATCGTTCACGGTCATACGTTGCTGACAGATTTTGAAGACGCATTCGGCAACGTGTTTTCCGACGAGGAGCGCATGGAATATGACACGCTGGGCGGATTGGTCGCCACACTGGCGGGTCGGATTCCAGAGGCTGGCGAAGATATCCTGCACCCGGTTAATGGCCTGCATTTTACAGCCCTTGATTCTGATGGCCGCCGCATTACCCGATTACGGATTGCGCGTTTGCCTTAAGACGCTTAAAAAGCGAGTCATGTTTCATATCTTGCACCGATGGTGGTTCCTGATCCTGGCGGGTGCCGTTGGCGCGCTGGCCATGCCACCCTTTTATATCGTGCCTGCACTGACTGTGCCGTTTACTGTCCTGTTTCTGGCCTTACGTGATGCGACAACAGGCCGCCAGGCATTCTGGCGTGCCGCATATGTCGGCTTTGGCTATCACCTTGCGGGTTTGTACTGGGTCGCGAATGCTTTACTGGTGCCTGGCAACCCTTACATCTGGGCTTATCCCCTTGCCTTGTTGTTTTTACCGATGCTTTTTGCCGCCTATTTCGGCTGTGTCGGCCTTTTGTACCGACGGTTTCGTCTGAAATACCCTGATGCCGTGCTGTGGCAGGAATGGCTGTATCTTTCCGCCCTGTTGGGGGCGATGGAATACCTCCGCGCGTTTTTGTTCAGCGGCTTTCCGTGGAATCTGCCAGCCTATACCTGGATTGGCCTGTTACCTGTTGCGCAAAGCCTGGCACTTATCGGCCCGTATGGCTTAAGCCTGCTGACGCTTTTGGTGGCCACACTGCCCGTTTTGTTTGTCCTGAAACACCGTACAGCAGCCACAGCGGCGGCGGCGCTAGCCCTTATTCTGGCCATTGTCTTTGCCGGCGGCGTGTGGCGCCTGATAGCCAGTCAGACAAACAGTCTGGCCACGCCTGCCCTGCCCGTCACGGTCCATATCGTTCAACCGAATATCAGCCAGGCCGAGAAATGGGATTCCGCGTTGTACGGCCAGCATCTGAAGACGCTTTTAACCTTATCAGCCGCCGCGCCTGGTCAGGCTGAGACAGGCCGCCATGTCTTGTTATGGCCCGAAACTGCCGTGAATGGCCGAATGTTGGGAACGACTGAGGCCATCGCTTCCGTGAAAGGGATGTTGGCAGGATACGGTGCAGGCCGCGCAACGCTGCTGACCGGCATGTTACGCGTGGAAAATAATCGGGAAACAGGCAAAGATGCGTATTACAACAGCATGATTGCCTGGAACGACAGGCTGGACACGCTCGATTATTTCGATAAGGCGCATTTGGTGCCTTTTGGCGAATATATGCCGTTCGAAGATTACATACCGCTTGGCCCCATTGTCGGGTTTTCCGGGTTTGCCGCAGGGCCAGGCCCACGCACCTTGCGTCTTGGCAACGGCATTCCACCTTTCAGCGCACTGGTGTGCTATGAAGTGATTTTTCCAGGGCAGATCGTGGACGAAACAGATCGCCCCACCTGGCTGGCCAACAGCACGAATGATTCGTGGTACGGACGGTCAACCGGGCCGTACCAGCACCTGGCGATTACCCGCGCCCGCGCGATTGAAGAAGGCCTTCCTGCGGCCCGCGCCGCCAATACCGGCATATCGGCCATGATCGACCCATACGGTCGTATTCAGGCGGCGCAACCCTTGAATACAATAGGGGTTTTGCGGGTAACACTGCCCCTGGCACTCCCCGCAACCCCCTATACCCAGCATAGGAATTTGTTTTTCTTTACATCGCTTATTGTTATGTATATGTTCGCGACCAGAATACAGGTAAAAAAGAAGATCGATGCGAATGCAGCTTGAACACATCCGTATGATGGTGTTCTATTTTACGAATGAGCAGTAAACGGACTACGATAATGCAGGATAAAGTCATAACTAGAGGGGCAGACCAGCCGCACCCGATTGATATTCACGTGGGCAGTCGCCTGCGCGAACGGCGCATGCTGTTATCCGTGCCGCAGGACCAATTGGCGAAACAGACCGGTATCACGTTTCAACAGATACAAAAGTATGAAAGCGGCCGCAATCGCGTCAGTGCCAGTCGCCTGTACGAATTCTCACGCATTCTTGATGTTCCAATCGCTTATTTCTTTTCCGGCTTCCGTCAGTTAACCGGCCTGACACCGGATGAAAATGTGGCATATGGCCTGAGTGATCAGGCTCAGGAAAATTTTGGCGGCTTTGAACGCACCGCATCGGCGAATGCCTTTACCCCGGGCAGCTGGACAACCGAACGGGATACGCTGGACCTTGTTCGCGCGTTTCAATCCATCAAGAACCCCAAAATGCAAAAAGAGTTCCTGCGTTTTGCCAAGCAGATGGCGGCTTCTTTAAGCGCACCAGCTGACGATAATAAAGGCGACGAATAAGTCATTGCCAGCCCTTCCCCACGCTTCTATCCTTATCTGACATTCAGATTCGCCGAGGGGACGTGACTATTACCATGCTAAAAGATTATGTGTTTACGAGCGAGTCCGTTTCAGAAGGTCATCCCGATAAAATCTGTGACCAGATATCCGATGCGGTGCTGGACCTTTATTTATCACAGGCGCCTGAGGCCCGGGTTGCGTGTGAAACATGCGTTACCACTGATTTTGTCTGCCTGTTGGGTGAAACGCGCGGCCCCAGCAGCATTACAAATGACGTGATTGAACAGGTCGCCCGCGATACCATCCGCCGCATCGGTTATGACCAGGATGGTTTCAGCCACCGCACCGCCCAGGTTGATATCCGCCTGCACGCCCAATCCGCCGATATTGCCGTCGGTGTTGATGCGACGGACGAAAAGGAAGAAGGCGCAGGCGATCAGGGCATTATGTTTGGGTATGCCAGCCGCGAAACCGATGTCCTGATGCCCGCCCCCATTCATTATTCGCACGCGATCATGCAGTCCTTGGCCGCCGCACGCCACACGGGCCAGACTCGGCTGCTTGGCCCCGATGCGAAGGCCCAGGTTACGCTGGAATACCGTAACGGCAAGCCGGTTGGTGCCACGCATATCGTTGTATCGACCCAGCACACAGAAGACGCGCGTGAGGACGATGTACGGGAACTGGTGCGCAGCCACGTGCTGAATATCCTGCCGGAAGGGTGGATGTGCCCTGAGGAAACATTTTTTGTGAACCCGACAGGCCGGTTTGTAATCGGTGGACCGGTGGGCGATTCGGGCCTGACGGGGCGGAAGATTATCGTTGATACCTATGGCGGCGCTTGCCCGCATGGCGGCGGCGCATTTTCTGGCAAGGATCCAACCAAGGTGGACCGGTCGGCGGCCTATGCCGCGCGTTACCTGGCCAAGAATATCGTGGCGGCCGGTTATGCCGACACATGCACCATCCAGCTGTCCTACGCGATTGGCGTGGCACACCCGATGTCACTGTATATCAACACCCATGGCACCGGAAAAGTCAGCGAAACAGTCCTGGCAAAAACGATGCAGGACATTATGGATTTACGTCCACGCGGCATTCGCCAGCATCTGGGCCTGAACCGTCCGATTTATGCGCCTACCGCCGCCTATGGCCATTTTGGCCGGACACCTAGCGATCAGGGGCATTTCACCTGGGAAAAAACCGACCTGGTGGCCGTGCTGCAAAAAGAGATTGGGTAATTATCCAAATATTCTGCGCCAAAATGATGGTTTAGGTATTATATCTTCAACCTTATAGCCATAATCTTCTAATAACCTTAAAACACTGTCTCTTTCTTGCTGTGAGAATTCTGGTTTTAATGTTGCCTCGTAAAGCGCGCCGGCAGTTTTGAGGGCAATACCAATGTCTTCTATTCCACAGGGTAGTTGTTGCAGCATTTTATCTTCATTGTGGATGCGCAGCCACGGCACATGAAGGTTTGTGGCATTTGTTTGAGCCCTGAATCTTATGAACTCTCTTGCCTCATTACCAAAGGCCGAATTTATAGCATAATTAATGATGTTACTTGTCGCTGATTGTGCATCTATGCCAGATAAAAAGTTATAGACTGCTTTTTGTACCACATTTGGATCTGCATAATAGCAATTTTCCGAGTCCGACAAATAGTCTTGAGGCACGCAATGCACGATAACAGGCGCTATTATGCTATTTAAACCACGATTACATCTTATTGTAACTGGCAACGGCTTTTCAGCGATAACGGCATCCGCAAAACTTTTGCCCAGTGTTTCAGTGCTCATGACAACTTCTCCTAAATCTGTCAGCAAAATGAACCACCGTATTCCTTATGTCAATGCATTTTTACTTGCGTTCCTACATTATGCACGGCATTAAAACCGCATGTATGTCTTCGATCCCAAAAACCGCTTCTTTTTTGGCCGCCGTCGGATGCGCGCCTTTCGTGGTGGCCAGCGTGAGGCCTTTGACGCTGTTATGGCTGTACGCGGGATTACACCTGATATTGTGACACAGTCGGGCGCGGTTGAGCCGCACACCCTGTTCACGCAAAAGCCGGACAGTGTCTGGTTTGAAATCGGTTTTGGTGATGGGACGTTTGTGTCGGAAATGCTGCCCCGCCATCCGAACCGAGCTTATATTGTCGCCGAACCCTTTGAAAACGGCGTCGCCAATCTGTGCAAAAAGATTGTCGATTATATCGATCCCGCCATTCGCATCTGGATGGAAGACGGCATTCCCCTGCTGCGCACCCTTGCCGACTTCTCGCTTGACGGTATTTACGTTCTGAATCCCGATCCCTGGCCAAAGGTACGCCATCATAAGCGGCGCTTGATCAATACTGAAACCCTGGATTTATTCGCCCAGAAGCTAAAACCTGGCGGCCTGTTGACGATGACCAGTGACGTGGTTGATCTGGCCGACTGGATGCGCGACCACGCGCTTGACCACCCTGATTTCACATGGGTTGAGGCATCACGCACCGCCCCCCACAAGCCCCCTGCCGACTGGGTCACGACAAAGTACGAACGCAAAGGGCTGGAAGCCGAGCGGCCAATGGCCTACCTTGTTTTTCAGCGCAATAAAACACTTGCCAAAGCATCGGCAAGCGCGTAAAAAGGCACAATAATCCTAAAACAAATCATTTCTGTTTTATGGTGGGTTCAAAAGACCCGCCCCAAGAACTGCTGGAATAGAGATACTTTAAACGTGACGAACGCCGTACTTGAACAAAAAATTGCCGACCTGGCCGCCCCGGTGGTTCAGGATCTGGGCTATGCCTTGGTGCAGGTCAATATCTCAGGCGTTGGCCGCGCGACCAACCTGCAAATCATGGCCGAGGACCCCGCCACAGGCAAATTGGGGATTGAGGCCTGTTCCTTGATTTCCCGGATGCTGTCGCCCGTTCTGGACGTTGCTGACTTCATCAGCGATGCCTATCGACTGGAAGTCACCTCGCCTGGTATCGACCGCCCGTTAATCACGGCGCAGGACTTTGACAAATATAAAGGCCTGGATTGCAAAATCGAATGCACCGAACCCAACGAAGCAGGCCAACGCCGCTTTACCGGTGTTCTGGGTGGGATCGAAGCAGACCAGGTGATGGTGGCAACCGAACAAGGTCCGGCCAGCATCCCACTGCACAACATCACCCGTGCCAAACTGGCGATGACCGACGCGTTGATTGCCGCCACCAAAAATGGCTGGCCCCCGCGCGATGAAACACAGGACAACGACCAATTAAATGACCAACCCCACATAAACCCATTAAAGGATGAGGCGGAGTAGATATGCAAACGAATGAATGGCTTCAAGTTGCCGACGCAGTCGCACGTGAGAAAAACATTGACCGGGAAATCGTCCTGGTCGCGATGGAAGAGGCAATTGAAAAAGCGGGCCGGTCGAAATACGGCCATGAGCATGACATCCGCGCTTTCATTGACCGCAAAAACGGGCATTTGGAACTGAAGCGTTTCCGCACCGTCATGGAAAAAGAAGCGATTGAGAACGAAGTATCGCAAATCACGATTGAACAGGCCAAGCGCGAGAAAACAGACGCTGTTCTGGGCGACATCCTGGTTGATAACCTGCCACCACTGGATTACGGCCGCATTGCCGCGCAAACCGCGAAACAGGTCATCATGCAATCCCTGCGTGAAGCAGAGCGTGCGCGCCAGTACGAAGAATTCAAAGACCGCGTTGGCGAAATCATCAATGGGACCGTCAAACGGGTTGAATACGGCAATATCACCGTCGATTTGGGCCGCTCCGAAGCGATCCTGCGCCGGGATGAGGCTCTGCCACGCGAATTTTACAAAAATGGCGACCGTATCCGCGCCTATATCTATGACGTCCGCCGCGAAGGTCGCGGCCCGCAAATTTTCCTGTCGCGCACGCACCCTGGCTTTATGGCCAAGCTGTTCACTCAGGAAGTGCCAGAAATCTATGATGGCGTGATTGAGATCAAGAGTGTCGCTCGCGACCCTGGTTCACGCGCGAAAATTGCTGTTTTTGCCCGTGATGGAAACATTGACCCTGTCGGCGCTTGCGTCGGCATGCGCGGCAGCCGTGTTCAGGCTGTGGTGGGTGAGCTGCAAGGTGAAAAAGTGGACATCGTGCCATGGTCACCTGACCTGGCCGTGTTCGTGGTTAACGCCTTGGCCCCTGCCAATGTCGCAAAAGTGGTTCTGGACGAAGATGCAAACCGCATCGACGTTGTCGTGCCGGACGACCAGTTAAGTCTGGCTATCGGCCGTCGCGGTCAGAACGTGCGCCTGGCATCGATGCTGGTCGGCTGGGATATTGATATCCTGACTGAGGCTGAAGAATCTGAACGCCGCCAACAAGAAACAAAAGTACGGACCGAATTGTTCATGCAAGGCCTGGATGTGGACGATGTTATCGCACACTTGCTGGTCGCTGAAGGTTTTGTCAGTATCGAAGACATTATTGAAACCCCTGTTGCTGAACTGAACCGCATCGAAGGCTTTACCGAAGAAGTATCGGAAGAGCTGCAAGCGCGGGCACGCGCATTCCTGGCCAGTATGGCCCAGGAACTGTCCGATCGTCAGAAAGACCTGGGCATCAATGACGATCTGATTTCGTTGGACGGCATCAAGTCGAACATCGTGCTGAAAATGGGCGAGAACGGGATTAAAACCCGCGACGACCTGGCCGATCTGGCAGCGGATGAGCTGTTGGAAATGCTGGGCAAAGATCAAATGACGCTAAGTGAAGCGAATGATTTGATCATGAAAGCGCGGGCCCATTGGTTTGAAGAGTCTGAAGAGACCAAGGACGCTTAAAACCTGCCGCAATAATGACGTATAGTAGTACAAAAGAAATATGGTGAAGTATGAGTGACGAACAAAACACGGACGGCAAAAAAACGCTGAGCCTGGGCGCAGGAAAAACCCTCTCCCTCTCCGGCTCCGGCGCAACCAAAGCGAAACAGGCGTTAAACCCTGGTCGTGGCGGTATTGCTGTCGAAGTTCGCCGCGCGCGTCGCCATGGCGAAGGTGAAAGTCCGGCGGTGGCCCCTGTTGCCTCTCCGGTGCGTTCAAACACGCCGGTGGAAGACACAACGTCAAACGATGAAAAAGAAGCCCGTTTACGCGCATTGCAGCGCGCACGCGAAGCCGAAAGCAATCGTCCGTTGCCGTCACATAAACAGCCCTATCAACCGATTGGCCTGGCATCGCTGGCCCAGAAGGAAGAAGAAGAAAAACGCCGCACTGCCGAACTGGCTGCTGCTACCGCCGCTGCCGCAACAACCCCTGCAGCCCCGCCGCGCGCCAAAAACGCGCGTGAGGCTGAAGTGGAAGAGATGGAGCGGATCGAAGCGGAAGAAACAGCCAAAGCAGCTGCAACCCGCAAGGCACACGAAGCAACAGCCCGCAACAATGCTGGCCCTGCGGCCCGTACTGGCGGTATGGGCGGTGCCCGTACAATTGGTCAGGCACAAGCCACGCTGGGCGCACGTCGTCCGGCTGGTGCTGGCCCGCCTCGCGGTCCTGGCGGTGTTCGCCCGGGTGAAGAAGAAACGATGCGTGAACGCCTGAAACGCGCCAGCGCAACGCGCCGTACAGGTGAAGAAGAAGACACAAGCGACAGTTTCCGTCGCCTGACTGTTACGCAGGTTTTAAACGAAGATTACGAACGCGCAGACCGCACAGCATCGCTGGCCGCTATCAAACGCGCCCGGGCAAAAGCACGGGCCAGCATGGGTATGCAGGACGCACAGGTCAAAATTACCCGTGACGTTATCCTGCCTGAAACCATTACGGTTCAAGAATTGGCGAACCGTATGGCGGAACGCGGCGTTGATGTTATTAAATGCCTGATGCGCATGGGCGTCATGTCCACGATTAACCAGCCGATTGACGCTGATACCGCTGAACTGGTTATCAGCGAATTTGGCCACAAAGCCAAACGCGTCACCGAAGGTGATGTGGAAGAAGGCATTGAGGGCGATATCGACAACGATACCAACCTGATGACCCGCCCACCGGTTGTGACAATTATGGGTCACGTTGACCATGGTAAAACTTCGTTGCTGGACGCTTTGCGCCAGACAGATGTTGTGTCGGGCGAAGCTGGCGGTATTACGCAGCACATCGGCGCCTACCAGATCACGCGCCCATCGGGCCAGAAAATCACGTTCCTGGATACACCAGGTCACGCGGCCTTTACCGAAATGCGGGCCCGTGGCGCGAACGTCACAGACATCGTTGTTCTGGTTGTCGCGGCGAATGACAGTATCATGCCACAAACGATTGAGGCTATTCGCCACGCGCGCGCCGCAAATGTGCCGATCATCGTGGCCGTTAATAAAATCGATCTGCCAGATGCCAATCCTTTAAAAGTGAAGCAGGATCTGTTGCAGCACGAAGTGATGGTTGAGGAAATGGGCGGCGAAACCCTGTGTATCGAAGTGTCGGCCAAGAAACGTATTAATCTGGACAAACTGGAAGAAGCGATCCTGCTGCAATCCGAAATTCTGGACCTGAAAGCCAATCCGAACCGCGATGCTGTTGGTACCGTGGTTGAGGCTAAGCTGGAACAAGGCCGCGGGTCTGTCGCGACTGTCCTGGTGGAAAAAGGTACCTTGCGCGTTGGGGACATCTTCGTGGTCGGTTCTGAATCAGGCCGCGTTCGCGCCCTGATGAATGACCGTGGCGAGTCCATCGTGTCTGCTGTTCCTGGTCAGCCGGTTGAGGTTCTGGGCCTAAGCGGTACGCCGCAGGCTGGCGATCGTATGGTCGTTGTTGAAAGCGACGCGAAAGCCCGTGAAATCGTTGATTATCGTCAGCGTAAACGCCGCGATACGACGGCCGCAAGCAATACACAGACATTCGACCAGTTGCTGAAGCAAGCCCGTGACGGCAGCCGCAAGCAATTGCCGATTATCGCGAAAGCCGACGTGCATGGATCGGTTGAGGCGATTGCCGGTGCATTGACCAAGATTACCCAAGACAACACAGAACTTGAATTGCGTGTTCTGCATTCCGGCGTGGGTGGTATTACCGAATCCGACGTGACCCTGGCCAAGGCGTCAGGCGCGATTATCATCGGTTTCAACGTGCGGGCGAATGCCCAGGCGCGGGAACTGGCCAAACGCGATGGTGTCGATATTCGTTACTACAACATCATCTATAACATTATTGATGATATGCGGGCGATCCTTGGCGGGATGCTGGCTCCGACTGTGCGTGAAGAATATCTGGGCCAGGCACAAGTCCGCCAGGTGTTCAATATTACCAAAGTCGGGAAAGTTGCTGGCTGTATGGTCACTAACGGCTCGGTTAAGCGCGGTTCGAAAGTCCGCTTGCTGCGTGACGATGTGGTCATCCATGAGGGCATGCTGAAGACACTGAAACGCTTCAAAGACGAAGTGAAAGACGTGCGCGAAGGCATGGAATGCGGGATGGCGTTCGAGAATTACGAAGATGTCCGCGATGGCGACATCATCGAATGCTTCGACGTGGTTTCGGAAACCCGTACACTGGCCTAAGACACATGCGTCCACCGTCCAATACCGAAGACCGGTCACAGCGACAGCTGCGCGTGGGTGAGGAATTGAAGCACGTCATGTGCGAAACCCTGCAAAAGGGCCGTTTCCATGATATTCTTCTGATGGATGCGGCTTCGACCGTGACCGTAACCGAAGTCCGCGCCTCGCCTGATCTGAAACACGCTACGGCGTATATCGTTGCGCTTGGCGGGCGGAATATGGACGATCTTTTGCCAGCGCTGAACGATGCCGCAGCCGTATTTCAAAAAGATATCGGCCGTAAGATGCGCCTGAAATTCACACCCCGCGTTTACTTTAAAGCTGATGAAACGTTCGACAACGCCGAACGCATTACCCATCTGTTGCACCAGATCGACCAGTAATGGCGCGCCGTGACAAGGTCGATGGCTGGATCAACCTTTATAAGCCCTCTGGAATAACCAGCACGCAGGCATTGGCAGCGGTTAAACGCGCCTTGAATGCGGAAAAAGCAGGTCACGCGGGCACGCTTGATCCCCTGGCGTGCGGCATTCTGCCTTTGGCTTTTGGCGAGGCAACCAAAACCGTCCCGTTTATGCAGGACCGCGCCAAAACGTATATTTTCACCGTCCAATGGGGCGAAGAACGCAATACGGACGACATTATGGGCGACATCATTGCCAAATCTGATGCCCTTGCCCCTGCCCTGGACGCTATAAACACCCGACTGCCTTTTTATATAGGCGTTATCTCACAGATTCCCCCGCTGTTTTCCGCGATTAAGGTCAATGGTCAACGGGCCTATGACCTGGCCCGTGCAGGCCAGCTGCCCGACTTAAAAGCCCGTGATGTGACCGTCACGCGGTTTGAGATTGTCAGCCATGACGCAGAGAAACGCCAAACCGTCTTCACGATTGATTGCGGCAAAGGCACGTATGTGCGGTCGCTGGCCCGCGATCTGGGCCGTGATCTTGGATGTTACGGCACGATTTGCACGCTGGAACGCACGCGCGTCGGCGGCTTTACCAAAGACGATGCGATTTCACTGGACATTTTCACACAAAACCCAGATAACCATTCCTTGTTGGATGGTCTGCTTGCGGTGCGGACGGTGCTGGACGATATCCCGGCTCTCGCCCTTAACCCACAAGAAGCAGTTCGTCTGCGAAACGGCTTGACCGTTACCTGTGTCAGCCGCCTTGATGTCCAGCGTTTACAAAACGCAGGTATTCCAGTCGGCCCCGATATCACGACCACCGCCCTTGCCCTGTGCAACGGCATGGAAGTGGGACTTGTGGAGATCACCGGTTGCGTGTTGAAACCGCTTCGTTTGTTTAACCTCTAAAATTGGAGAAAATCGATGTCGCTTGCCCCAGAGAAAAAGCAGGAAATCGTTAAAGCTTACCAAAACGATGCTACAGATACAGGATCACCAGAGGTGCAAATCGCACTTCTGACCGAACGGATCAACAGCCTGTCCACCCACTTGCAACAGCACAAGCAGGACGTACACTCCCGCCGTGGTTTGTTGATGATGGTTGCCAAGCGCCGTAAGCTGCTGGACTACCTGAAAGGCGTTGAAGAAAAACGCTATCAGGTTCTGATTGAGCGCCTCAGCATCCGTAAGTAATCTTACTTACACCACACAGAATACAAAAAACCCCGCCACAAGCGGGGTTTTCTTTTGGGGTTAATCTCTTATCAAACAGGATGGTGAAAAACAGGGCTGGGTGCCGCTTTGACTGGCTGTTTGTCTGCATTCAAAAGACCAATCTGCGGCGCAAACATTTTCTGAACACTATCTAAATATGCCAGGGCAGCATTACGACTATAGCCATAATCTTCCATGCACCCTTTAACATCATCAAACGCAGCAGCCAGGTTGTGCAGGTCACTTTTTTTACCACATGGAATTTCTTTCAAGATCCCATGGTGATCCATACCATACTGAATAGCATGCAAAGACTCGTACAGCGTCGCGGCCAGCTTGTGAACCGCGTCTTCCGCACCGAAGCTGATGCGGATCTCTGATACTTTTTGCTTAATGGCACTTAATGTCATCGGTTCGTTCATTTCGCTTTTCCTTTTCATATTTGTCTTTATCAGGCAGCCGTCAGTTGCGGGGATAGCACGCGATTTTGCGTTGGCACAGACACCACAGCATCTTCCAAATCAAAAAGGGTGATATCAAGGGCCTGACGTAAAGCTGCCGTGTATTGATTTGCGGCCTCCATTATTTGGAGCGGGCGCGCAGGCGTGTTAACCCACGCCTTAAATGCATCATCTAATCTTTGTTGAACGGATGAATCGATGGTGCAGTCATTTATGGGTGCTAGGGACAGATAAGTTTGCAAATTGCTGACATCCCTCATCGTTGTTTCAAACGCGTGACCGCAAACGGTTGCTGCCGCTACGGCAAATCCGTGTAGGCGATAATGGTCTCTCTCGCCTGCGCGACCTGTATTAACATCCAGGACGGCTTGCAGGGACTGAGAAATAATATTCAATTGTTCCAGCATGGTGTTTTTATGCATGTTCTTAAAACTCTCGTGTTTGGTTGTTATGCTATATTGCCAGGTGTCTAACTAAAAAATAATTTTATTTTAAATAATGTTTGAAAGCGCGCTCGACGTTATCTAATAGTGTACTGGCCGCGCCTGTTGTTTGTCCTTGTGTAAATTGATAGTGCATGCATATTAAACGGTACTTATCTGGCATTCTATCCATAATAGTCTGATGATCCATTCTGATGCGTATTCTTTCCAATTTACTATTCAACGCCAACGCGCGACACGCGACACGATTTTCGTTATGAAATGCACCAGAAACAGCCCTCACCCAGTCTTGAATAAGTGGTAGTGAAAGATGGTTTTCTTCGCGCATATTTTTCTCCATAAAATTATTACGTAAATGAAATACACGCTCTTCATTTTTTTGTCAATAAGGATTTCATATTGCAGTGCGGTGAGCGCACACGTAAGCTTGCGGGGTTGCAAAGGATTGAACCATGTCGCTTAAGAAAACTGTCATGCTGTGTATTCTGGATGGTGTCGGCCTGGCGCCTGATGGGCCCGGCAATGCCGTTACGCGCGCCAACACGCCTTTTCTCGACAAGCTATTTGAAACATGTCCACGGTCCGAATTGCGAACTGATGGCCCATTCGTCGGCCTGCCCGTGGGGCAGATGGGAAATTCCGAGGTCGGCCATTTAACGATCGGCAGTGGCCGGGTGCTGAAACAATCCCTTGAGCGGATTAACGAGGATATTGCCGCAGGCAGCTTTGCCACCCGCCCTGAAATTCGCGCCTTTATGCAGAAATGCCCGCACGCACGCGCTATTCACATCGTTGGCCTGATATCCGATGGTGGCGTACACAGCCATGGCGACCATGCGATTGCCCTTTGCCACACCCTGAACACATTAGGCAAGCCCGTTTTCCTGCACGCCATTACAGATGGCCGCGATACAGATGCCCAGGGCGGCCTGGACTATTTCGAAAGGTTTATGGCGACGATTGCGCCGCTTCAGAACGTACATCTGGCCAGCATTATCGGCCGGTTTTACGCCATGGACCGTGATAAGCGATGGGAACGTGTCCTGCCTGCCTGGAACCTGCTGACACAAGCACATGGCACGACTTTCGCCGGATTCAAGGCCGCGTTTACGGATGCATATGACCAATCTCTGTCCGATGAATTTATTCCCGCGAGTGTCCTGCCCGTCCCGACCGGACTTGACCCACGCCTGCAGGACGGGGATGCCGTATTCCTGTTCAACTTCCGCGCCGACCGCATGCGCCAAATTACATCAATGCTGATCGGTCAGGCGATGGATGGCGTGGCTTACACACCTATTAAAACATGTGCCCTGACGTCTATGACATCTTATGATGATGCGTTCGACCTGGATGTCGATGCAGTTTATACCGCCAAAGACCTTACCAACACCATCGGCGAAATTGTCGCGAAATCCGGCATGACACAGTTGCGCGCGGCGGAGACCGAGAAATATCCCCACGTCACCTATTACCTTGGTGGCGGCCGCGAAACGCCGTTCCCGGGCGAAGACCGATTGATGATCGCATCACCAAAAGAGGTCACGTCGTATGATGAGAAACCGGAAATGTCCCTGCCGCTTTTAACTGATAAAGTGGTCGCGGCGATTGAAAGCGGCGCGCATGATTTTATCGCCCTGAACATCGCCAATGGCGACATGGTGGGCCATTGCGGTAATATGGCGGCTGCGATGGCGGCAATGGAGGCGGTTGACGCTGCCTTGTCTCGCATTATACCCGCCCTGCAGGCCGCCGGTGGCCAGGCCATAATCATCGCCGATCACGGTAACATCGAAGAGATGATCCGGGATGGCAAGCCCTGCACCACGCATTCGACCAACCCGGTCCCGTGTGTGTATGTCGGGCCGCGCCCAGTCCACTTGCGTAACGGGTCACTGGCCGATGTGGCCCCGACCTTGCTGACCCTCCTTAATTTGCCGATTGCAGCCGAAATGAGCGGCCAGTCACTTCTGTAAACCGCATTAAGTTTTGACTTCGCAGGCGAAATATGCGATGCAAACGTGACCATGCGGAATGGCGTCTTTTTACAAGACGCAACGGTTGACGGTTGAAGACATATCTTTCCCAAATCATTGGATGTGTCGTCCACTGTCCACCGATGCCTCTTTCCCCCGACGCCGGTACTCGTGGTTTATTAAAACCATATTTATCAAAAGGATAAAATAAATGTTTAAAGTATATCGTAAAGAGTTTGATTTTGCGGGTCGTCCGTTCACACTGGAAACCGGTAAAATCGCACGTCAGGCTGACGCAGCTGTTGTCGCGACTTATGGCGGCACAACCGTTTTGTGTACCGTTGTCGGCGCAAAATCCGTCAAAGAAGGTCAGGATTTCTTCCCTTTGACCGTTCATTACCAAGAAAAATTCTATGCCGCGGGCCGCATTCCTGGCGGTTTCTTCAAACGTGAAGGCCGCCCGACTGAGCGCGAGACACTGGTGTCCCGCCTGATCGACCGTCCAATCCGCCCGCTGTTCCCTGAAGGCTTCTACAACGAAGTGCAGGTTATCGCGACTGTTCTGTCCACCGACGTTGAAAACAACCCGGATATCGTCGCTTTGATCGGCTGTTCAGCCGCATTGACGCTGTCAGGCGTTCCTTTCATGGGCCCGATTGGCGCAACCCGCGTTGGATACGTTGATGGCCAGTACATTCTGAACCCAACCACAACGCAGTCCGAGAAAAGCAATCTGGACCTGATTGTTGCCGGGACAAACGAAGGCATTCTGATGGTTGAATCAGAAGCCAAAGAATTGTCGGAAGATGTCATGCTGGGCGCGGTTATGTTCGGCTGGAACGGTTTCCAACCTGTTATTGACGCAATTATCGGCCTGGCCGAAATGGCCGCGAAAGAGCCATGGGATGTGACCGAAACACCGACTGAAATCGTTGCTTTATCCGCTGACCTGAAGAAAGCCTACGAAAAAGACCTGAATGAAGCGTACAAAGAGCGCGTTAAAAAAGACCGTCAGGCAAAACTGAAAGTCATCAAAGACGCAGCTGTTGCCAAATTCGTCAGCGACACGATTTCCAAAGAAAAAGTTGTTGCCCAGTTCAAGGCCCTGGAAGCGGACATCGTCCGGACCCAGATCCTGAAAACCGGTGGCCGTATTGATGGCCGGACCACAACCGACATCCGTCCGATTGTCTGTGAAGTTGGCGTTTTGCCACGCGTTCATGGCTCGGCCCTGTTTACCCGCGGCGAAACTCAGGCGTTGGTTGTCACCACACTGGGCACCGGTCAGGATGAACAGATGATCGACGCGATCGAAGGTGAATACCGCGAACGCTTTATGCTGAACTACAACTTCCCTCCATACTCAGTCGGTGAAACTGGCCGTATGGGTTCCCCTGGCCGCCGCGAAGTCGGTCACGGCAAGTTGGCATGGCGTGCTTTGCGCCCTCTGCTGCCGACTGGCGCAGACTTCCCATACACATTGCGTGTTGTGTCAGAAGTGACGGAATCAAACGGTTCATCCTCAATGGCCACCGTGTGCGGCACATCCCTGTCCCTGATGGATTCAGGCGTTCCTTTGCCACGTCCAGTGGCCGGTATCGCCATGGGCCTGATCAAGGAAGGCAAAGAATTTGCCGTTCTGTCAGACATCCTGGGCGATGAAGATCACCTGGGCGATATGGATTTTAAAGTTGCCGGGACATGCGATGGCGTTACCGCCCTGCAGATGGACATCAAAATCACCTCAATCACTGAGGAGATTATGAAGATTGCGCTGAAACAAGCACAACAAGGCCGTATTCACATCCTGGGTGAAATGGCGAAAGCCATGTCATCCGCGCGTTCGGAGATCAGCGAGAACGCCCCGCAAATGGCCGTCCTGCAAATCCCGACCGACAAGATCCGTGAAGTTATCGGTACTGGTGGTAAGGTCATCCGCGAGATTGTCGAAACGACAGGCACCAAGATTGATATCGGCGATGACGGTACAATCAAAATTGCCGCCGTTGATGTGAACGCTATTGAAAAAGCGATCCAACGCATCCGCGCGATTACGGATGAGCCAGAAGTGAACACTGTTTACGAAGGCAAGGTCGTCAAGATCGTTGAATTCGGCGCATTCGTGAACTTTATGGGCAGCCGTGACGGCCTGGTCCACATCTCGGAACTGGCTGACCACCGCGTCGCCAAAACAACAGATGTGATCAGCGAAGGCCAGTTGGTTAAGGTTCTGCTGCTGGGCTTTGACGATCGTGGCAAGATTAAATTGTCGCTGAAACGCGTCAACCAGGAAACTGGCGAAATCATTGAGATCGCGAAACCTGAGAAAAAAGAACGCGACGAAAACGCTGCGTAATCTTTTCTGCTAATTTCTTGAGGGGCCGGGCAATCGGCCCCTCTTTTATTATAAGGATACGAACATTATGACCTCTTCCCTGCCCTCTCTTATTGCCCACCGTGGCGCCGCGGGCCTTGCGCCCGAAAACACCATGGAATCCGTGGTGGTTGCCATCCATGCCGGGGCGCAATTCGTGTCATGCACAGTGCGCATGACCAAAGATGGTGTGGCGATTTTGATGGCAGATGAAACGCTGGACCGGACCACCAACGGTCACGGTCATGTCAGTGAGACGGCGTATGACGACATCAATGCGTTAGAGGCTGGCAGTTGGCATTCGGATCATTTTGCGGGCCTGAGCATTCCAACGCTGGCTGAGGTGCTGGATGAATGTATCAACCGCAATGTCGGTCTTTTGATCGAATTACGCCCCACCCAGGGCAAGGACTCCCACCTGGCCGAAGCAGCCCTGGATGTGATCAGCCGCGTGGTTGACGACCCGTCGCAAATCCTGATCGCCAGCCGGTCACCGGCCATTCTGGAGATCGCAATGGATATGGCGCCGGAATATCCACGCGCGATTATATTTGACCACGTGGCCCCCGATAATTGGCCGGAGATCGTCGCATATCTGAAACCTGGCGCCTTAATCCTGAACATCAAGGCAATGCCCGATGCAATGCGCGACGGTTTTGTTGATACTGGCCTGCCCCTGATCGCAGCTGTAATCAATAACGCGGTAACGGCACAAGACCTGTTGGGTCATGGGTTTACGAGCGTCCTGTCAGATGTACCGGACCTGCTGCATCACGAAAACTGATTGACATATTCTGATGGTTTCAGTAGGATCTGGTCCATGTCAGACCTATGCCCCACATCCGACCAGAATTGTATCATCGTTGAACCTAACGCTGTGGCCGCTCATGCAGGCCCTTTCGTGCCTGAATTCCGGTATCTAAGAAATGCAGCGCAAAGGCCAAACGTGACCGGCATTGTCGGGCAGTTTGACCTTGCCAGCCTGGCTGGCCTGCCAAGGAACGGCATGGGAAATGTTACGCATGGGGCCACATTGAAAAGAGTGGGCTTACCTTTGTTATTGCCCGAGAATTACGCAGCTTTGTTGCCTTTGATTGAGAAAGTCGTGGATATACAAGCCGCCGACCCTACAATGCCGTATGATCAAACAAAATGCACTTTGTTATGGCAGCGCGCGTTTTGGCCCGCATCACAATACACCAAGAAAAAAGGGACGGAGCCGTACGAGATTACCGATTACCGCGGATTTAGAACAGATAGCGGCCTATTAGAGGCGAGTAAGGGCATACAGGAACGTGTTATAAGCTATATGTTGCACGACGCTGGTACTTTGTCTTTGGCCTTCCATCATTGTGCCGTTGATCGTGATCACCTTGCAACGATTGGAAACGATAGACTAAATAGCAGAAATATTGAAATAGCCATTCACAAATACTGCACCCGCAATCCGGGCGATGCCGTGCTCCAGAATGCGGGGAACATCGTGCGGCGCGATGAATTGACAGCCTGGGGTGCCGCTGCGCCTGTGCTTGGGGACGGTAGGTTACATGACTTTATAACGCTTAACTTCTCCTGTCCTCAACCGACCGACCCGCGCATCTAACGATGGCCGATGGTAATATGACAGACGGCGTTATTATTGATGTGGCCGATACTGCCCCCGCATCAATAAAGGGTTTTGCGTCACCGCGGGATATCTTTCAGACGCTGGCCTCACCCGAACCACTTTTTGCTTCTATCGGTAAACTGGCCAAACCGGATAAACTGCATGGAAATTATCTGGAAACATACAACATTTTTGATCTTCCGATAAAAGCAGCAGGTACACCCATCTTTCTGCCAGCGCATTTGGCGCATTTGCGAGAAGCCATAACAATCATGGCACATTCACAGGCGCAGAATCCCGACTTTCATTATGCAGATTGCCACGCATCATTGAATTATTCCGTCAGCGAGGTCGTTCGCGGAAAAACCAATTTAGGATCCAGTCAACAGATACATATAGATACCCGAGATTTTGATACACTGATTGGAAATAGATATCCCCGTTGCAGCAGTTATATCGTGTCCACCCCTGCGCTTTACACAACCTGCTTTTTCACCGGTCCTATGCTGCTTGATAAACAAGACATCCTGACGCGCCCCCGCGACGATTGGCGAAAGGCCACAGAAGACGCCATCGCGAATGCGTGTCAGAAAGGAAAGCGTTTTTATCCCGCCGTGGGCGAAATCATTGCTTTCCATGAATGCAGCCCGCACAATGCACGCCTGGTTCACGAAACCACACGTCGCGCCGTATTGATCGTCGATTTTGAAAGGGAATGGAAACCGACCTGCAAAGCCGCCCTGCCTAACAATAAACCTTTATACGATTTCATGGTCCGGAATAGCTCTATCGCGCCTGCGATTAAGCGACGCTCAGAGCCTTTCACGGGCCATTATGCCGGGCCGAGATAAATCATGACAACACCAAAAGGCCTGTTTGAAAGACTGGCCATTGATCGGGGCATATACGATGCTGGCGTTGTCGCCGACCCTGCCCTGTTTTCCAAGCCGATCATGCCGGTTCGCGGCGGAATAACGATCCGCAACATGGCGATTAAAACCGCTGGTTCCCCGTTGATCATCCCGCCGCTTCTTTCCCAGTTTACCGCCGCAGTCGGGCAAATGGTGGTGCAATATTGTGCGAACCCAACCCATGATTTCGACGCGGCCCGCATGTGCCTTTTCGCATCTCAAAAAGTCCTAAAGTGCGGCGAAACGAACCTAAATGGCACTTTACATACCGATATATACAACTTTGACGCAGCCATGCGGGGGCGCGAGCAGGATGTTATTTATCTGGTTTCAGATGTGCCGCACCTGACCGCCCGCATATATCCGCATGCTGTGGCGTTTACGGACGCCGAAAAACAAATATTCTGTGATGACGTCCGCAATAAGGCCTATATGTTCCAAAAAATGTTAGGCCAGAAAATCGATACGTCGCATTTCGTTCAAACGGACGCCTATCGTATCTATGTGATGGATGTGTCCGACCCACACTATGTGCCGCTGGCCACTGGCCCAACGCCACGCACTGTTTTATCCGCCCATATTGCGCCGGATTGCCCGATTCAGTCCGCGAAGGCCAGGCAAAAAGCGCGGCCATTCCTGTTCGACGATAACCCGGATTTAGCAGCGTGGGTCAGGCAGCATACGGCGCGACCGCAGGATTATGGGCTTTGGCCTCTGCCGTCGTTGTAACGCTTGCGTCCCCGCCCCCGTGACAGCGGGCCGTTTCAACCAGATGCGCACACAAATCATTGAATGACATACCGTTATAAACGACCTGGGACGGGCCGATTGAATCTGGGGTCAGGCCAGGCTGTGTATTAATCTCAAGGAAATAAAGACCGGTTGCATCCGCCTGGCTGTCATCATAGCGGAAGTCACAGCGGGCCAGACCGGTACAGCCCAGCGCGGTGTATACCCGCGCGGCGTAATCCATTGCGGCCCGCGTGACGATCGCCGGAACCTGTGCCGGCATGACGTATTCGGTTGTCGTGTCCACATACTTGGCTTCGTAATCGAAAAACTGGGTATGGGAAATGATTTCCGTGACCGCCTGTGCCTTCCCGTCCAGGACGGCGACAGTCAATTCTTTCCCTGGAATATACCGCTCAACCAACACGTGATCCGTATCAGCAGGGGTAAGCGTTTCCGCCAGGGCCGATTGCTGTTCCAGATTATGAATGATGGTTACGCCGACTGACGATCCTTCACATGGTGGTTTTATCACATAGGGCGGCGACATGACTTGGCCGCTTAAGGCCTGCGCACGCGTCACGACAACACCTTCGGCACTGGGCACGCCGACGCTGGCAGCCACGGATTTGGCCAAGGGTTTATTCATCCCGACGGCCGACGCCGCGACGCTTGAATGCGTATAGGGGATTTGAAGAATTTCCAGCAGACCCTGGATTACCCCGTCTTCGCCACCGGTTCCGTGCAGGTTGTTAAACACGACATCGGGACGCGGGGTTAAGTTGCGGATTAAGGCCTGCACATCGCGCGTCACGTCAATAACGCGCACATTGTATCCGTTGTCTTTTAACGCCTTTTCAACCGCGCGGCCTTTTTTCAAGGATACATCGCGTTCGGCGGACCATCCGCCAACAAACAAAGCTACTGTTTTTTGTGACATGGCATCTTCCCCTTTAATGGTGGGCCCGGCTGGACTTGAACCAGCGACCAATCCGTTATGAGCGGACCGCTCTAACCAGCTGAGCTACAGGCCCACACAAGACGTACTGTAACAAATAAAGCCGATGATGCAAGCGGGTTGCAGCTATTGCGCCAAGGTTTTTGCAGGGTCAACGCCCAAGGAAAACTCACGGGCCAGCATATGGACCAACAGGTCTTCACTCGGCCTTCCGTCAATGTCCAGGTTATTCTGGCGTTGATAGGTTGTGATGGCTTCAGCCAACGGAACGGACACCTGGCCATCCGCCTCGCCAATATACAAATTCTGGCGCGCCAGTTGTTCCTGGATTTGCGCGACGATCGCAACGGATTGATCTGTCACAGTAACGGGCGCTTCGGGTGATGCCACACGAATAGGCGGCGGTTTCTGAGCAACCACCGGCGCAGCAGCAGGTGTTGCGTTACGAACCGCCTGCGGTCCCAATGCGGCCGCGGCTTCTGGATATTGGGGGGCGATCTGATTGTACCGCGTCATAATATCGCTGGATTTCAGCGACAGGCGGTTTGCCAGTGCGTCCAATGCCGCCACGGCATCGGGACTTCCGGCATCGGCTGCCAGTTTATACCAGAAAATCGCTGTATCCTGACCGGCCTGAGACCCGCTTTTTTCCATCATACCGCCCAGACTGTAAGCAGCCTCAACCAGTCCCAGACTGGCCGCACGATTAAAATACAGCGCAGCGCGTTGCGATGACGCGGTCATCCCCTCACCCGCTAAGGCCAGAATACCAAGGTTATACAGTGCCTCAGGGTGACCCAGAAAAGCAGCAGATCGGTAGTATTGCACAGCCTTGGTCGCGTCAGGTGTTCCACCTGATCCATTTTGATACAAAACCCCAAGGTTGTAACGTGCATTCGCAACGCCACGACGGGCGGCCAAAGTGAACCAGTCAATGGCGCGGCCAAAATCCTGGGACACGCCGCTGTGGCCAGCGGTGTAAAGCGCAGCCAGGTCATGTTGCGCCTCTGCCGCGCCTGTAAACGCCTGACGCTCCATTCCCTTAACTTCTGCAGGCAAAGTGGGATCGGGCGTGATCAACGGTGCGACAAGGGTTGAGACTTTACCGGCCTCTGCGGCCTCTTCCGCCCGCATCACTTGCCACAATTGCGCCTGGGTCATCGCAGGCACAGGTGCAGAGGGGGCGTTACGGGACGGTATCAAAGAGGACAGCGTGCCTGATTGCGGCCATTGTACGCCACTTAACATCCAGCCAACCAGCAGGCCAAGTGCCACAAACGCCGCAATCAGCAACACAGGACGCTGCGTCATCTGGTGCGCGACATTGGCCAGGCGATTTATCCATGGTTCTTGTGTATCTGGGTCTGCCTGCGCAGCCATCGCATCGGATTGGGGCAATCGTGTGCGGGACGCTGTCGTCTGATCCGTCAGCAGGACCAAAGCGCGGGCGCGCAGCGTGTCCTGGGTCTGCAATAACGTATCTTCGACCCCCTCAATTTTTCGCAACAATCGGGTTTTATCATACGTGACCTGATCGAGGCGGCGCGACAATTTCACGCTGTCCCCCAAAAGATCATTGATTTTGACCAGCAGACTGGTGGATGTGGTGTCCGTCAGGTCGATACGGCTTTCCAGGGCTTGTGTGCGTCCAACAGCATCTTCAACCTGTCCGGCCAGAATCTTTTGCTGATTCTGAATATCCTGGTTACGACGGATTAATTCCTCGGCCAGTTTGTCGCGACGGATCAGGTTGGTTTGCAACAGCTGGCTTTGTTTATCAAACCGGGTGGATTTATCGTTGATATCATCAACCAGGCGGCGGGTGGTTTCCAATTCGCGCCACAATAAATCACGCTCCGTCTCACTGCGGCGCAGGCGGTCATTGACATCCATCAACAGCTTGACCAGGCGTTCGCGATGCTGTGGATCCAAATCGGCGGGATTGACGGGGGCCGAGGTCACCGGTGGCGTTGATCGCAACTGAATGGGTGGGTTTTTCCCCTGGTTGGATGCCGGGGCGGCCTGCACACGGGTCGGCGGGGCTGAAATATTGGCAGAAGGTTTGATGTTCTCAGGCATATCACTGATACGTGGCAGGATACGGCGACGGACGTCCGGTGACGCATCCCGCAAAGCGCGGCGTTCCAGGTCACTCAAAGGTGCCTCCTCGTCCTCATCCATGTCGAAAGAGTCGGCATCGTTGTCATGGTCAGGTTCAGACAGGCGGGACAGGCGCGCCGCAAGATCCGCAATTGTTTGTTTCGAATGAGGTGCCATTGTTTATCCCACCATGTTGCCTGTCAATGTCATAGACCAAAGCCTACGCTACGGGCAAGTATTTTGTAAAATAGAACAGGTGATAATGCTAAAACTGTCCACAGGGGTGCATAATTCCCCTTGCAAAATGGATGAAATATCGTTAAACCATGCCCCACACAACAGATACGTTGGGGCGTCGCCAAGCGGTAAGGCAGCGGTTTTTGGTACCGCCATTCGTTGGTTCGAATCCAGCCGCCCCAGCCATCTACATCTCCCCTCCCCATACTCAGAGAGAAATACCCCCATGGGGCCTGCAATCCGAGACCTTGGTGCCAGATGCCCTTTTCGCCACACGACTAAGAATGAGGATTTATGGGCTGGAATACCCGGCTATCTCAGTTGTAAAATTCTTAATGTTCAGCACATTATTCTTAGAATGACCAGAGATTACGAATTCTATTTAGAATACCATTTGCCCCCGAAGCGGTCAGCCTGGCTGGCTTAACAGCAGGTCGTTTATCATTGGTTTGAGAGACCCCTGATTTATAGTAGCTGTCTTTGCTATCATTATCGTGAGCACGGCCCAGATCAATACGTTCTTTCGACCATTTCTCACACCATAAAACGCGATTTTTGCGAATAAAATAATGAGACTGACAGTCAAAGCTCCAGTTACCAATTGATGGATCAAGAGATACGGATTTTCCGTCAAAAATGACCCTCCAATCCGTCGGGCTTAGTGGCGTAACGACCTCGTGACCACAGCCACAGGCGCAACGATGAATAGCTGTTGCATAGGGTATCGAAACATATACAACGCCATCTTCGATCCGTTCAGGCACGAACTCGACGAATTCATGCCGGAATTGTGAGATTTTCATGTTCATGATTTATCATCATTCGTAAGGCGGTTTCCGTCAACGGTGTAGACACTGTGATGCTCGTGACCAAAGTCATGGTAAAAAGTAAGAAGTTTTTTCCACTTAATCACCGCCATCGTCGCGTTTAGGCAGTTAAGGTCGGCAATCTGAATATTTTTGTTGTATTCATTATTGCCGTCCGCTGCGCCGAAGGGGATACGTTCTTTGGCATGAATATGGTCACGCATCATATCTGTGCTGCTGGTAACGCGAACCTGCCCACCAAGCTTTTCATCGATAAGATAGACGCCCATGCCGACGTCAATAAAAGCGATGCCAAATTCCTCAAGCTTTGCGACGACCATTTTTCTGGAGGGGCCATCATCGATGCAGATAAAGACAAAATCCATATCTGCAAGTTCTTCGATGTTTTCCAGCACGACCTTATAAGGGTGTGGAACGATGCCACGATGCATCTGAGAATAGATGCCGTGCATGTAGTCAACCTTTTTTAGGCGTTGACGAAGCGTTTCGAGCGAGGCTGCACCAGGTACGCGAAATGCGTTGTGCTGATAGAACCAATCGCCGTCAAACAGGTGAATTTCCTGTATGGGCGTTTTTGCAAGAAGATCCAAAACATAAGACCCCGAGCCGCCCAGACCGATGATGGCCACCTTACGCATTTTTAATTTATTGCTCACGGCCCCAATTTCGGCACGGCTTGATGCTGTGTCTATGTATTGAAACGGCGAATCTGCTTCGGCGGATGCGACCACGGCGAAATTCTTTGCCGAGGCGGACGGGTCAATAGCCTGAGCCGCGCTGGATAGAATTTTTTCGTACGTGGTCATTTTATCATAATAGTCTTTATAGCCAGCGACCGGCTTACTCGAAAAGCTATAGTTGACTGTCAGCCCCTCTGCCAGTTTGTTCGTGCTTTCGCTGTTGACGATCTTATCAAGGCGTTTTCCATCGGCATCACAGGGATATCCACCGGTGAAGCTGATGACATGCGTTTGCGGTGTGACCGTAAGGTCGCCGCTCAGCGAAAGCTCAGACACGAGTGTACCGTATAACACCTGCTTTTCGGCGTTGATGTACGGCACGTTTCGCATGACAAGGTGACCGGACACAATGTCGATTTCATAGCCGTCGTCGCGTAGACGTTTGAGGTCGTGATTACGATTTATCAGTTGCTGTGACATTGAAAACCATCCCTTTTTTGATTTTTACTTTGTCGCCTTTGACCATAGACCCTTCCGGATTTTTCTTGGGGCCATTGTAATAAGTGACAGTGAAGACCCAGTTATCGCCGGTTGGAACAGGATTGAAGGCCAGAGCAACGACCTCCATGAATGAAAGCCGCTTTTCTGTGACAGTTTTGGGGCGGGCATTCACCGTGATTACCGTGCTTTGCAGCAGCAGAGCTTTGAAACGCTCCACGCCGTCAGCACGAAGATCAATTTCATGGTCGGGATCGAGTTCAACCTCACGCCCATCCTTGAACACCTGCACCAGTTGATAATCTTCTGGCTCCAAGTCTACCGCGATCAAGACTTCTTCTGCTTTGATAGGCGATTTGACCAGGATCTTCTCGTCATCAATGCGGATCTTGTAATAGTGGACATGTTTTGGCAGCGGGTGGTTAGATCCCGCGTATTCTTCAAGGTCGATGACCTCAATTTCATCAATTTCTTCAGACATGCTTTCCTCCCTGTCTTATTTCTTGTTTGGACGCTGGGTGAGTGCCGATGCTGCGGCGCTCTTGGCGTCTTTGGATGATTTTGGATTACTCAGGACGCGGGCAGCGGCGGAAGCCGCTTTGGCGCTAGTTGTTTCGTTTGATTTGCGTGAACCCATTGTGATTCTCCTTAAGTTAAGCGGTTTTACCAGATTATAAATAAAAAGAAGCGGCTGCTTCCTTCATCTATAATCAAGTATACAGCATCAATCTGATTAATGCAAGCAGTTTTAACAGATTTATTTGATGGCGGTGAAGACAAACTCCAAACCGCCAGACTCAGCGGCTTCTTTGCTAGCCAGGACGAGACCCAGGTCCAGCAGCTTCTTCATCTTTGCGCTTGCATTTTGCGGCGAGACATTAAGTTCTTCGGCGATCACTGAGGTCGTGACCGTGCCTTCTTTCATGACAATATCTAGGAGCGCTTTTGAAGTGTCGGTCACAGGCGGGCCTATGAGTTCATAGCCCTTTCCTTTTTTTATAATTATTGGTTGTACTTTTGCCTGAGCCGCATAGCTCCAATTATCTAACAAATCCTGCGAAGCGAAATCACAGAGATAAAAACCCTTTTCGCCCTTATACATTTTTGCAAGGGAAACGATACTTTCACGAGGAAAGGAGGCGTCAGTGACTTGAACACCTTTCAAAGAAATACCAAAAATCTTTTCATCCGGATGCTTCGCAATTAAGTCCTGCATCTGGGAAAAAATTCTTCGGCCTTCGTCGTTGCCGTAGGGATAGGAGTCTTGAAGATAGTCGAGCAGCTGAATCAGCATTTGATTCTGTTCCATTTCCTTAATTTAAGCAGATACACCAGATATTATACTCATAAACAGGTGAACAAAAGTTTAATCAACATAAAAATCAAAACAAATGTGGGTTCCATTGATTTTCACAAGATCTGTAAATTTTTTGACATCAGAAATCTCCCCATTCTCGAACTGTAGCATTATTGAGAATGTTTCCTGACGTATGGATAGCTTCGCATCAAACTTCATGGCTTGCTTAGTCGTGCTTTTGAAACCTAGTCCGCGACCGGCACCGAAGCGGCTAATTTCCCCTTGGCTAATCGCTTCTATGACAAGTGCAACATCGGATGAAAGGCTTTCGGTATGATATTGC
Source organism: Pseudomonadota bacterium (assembly GCA_040386235.1). GTDB lineage: Bacteria > Pseudomonadota > Alphaproteobacteria > Micavibrionales > Micavibrionaceae > JAZKGA01. Next base: position 1,055,484 of record JAZKGA010000001.1, on the reverse strand, counting down.
CGATGAAGCGAAGGGTAGTGACTTTTCAAAGACGGCCTAAGAGTTTTCGAAATGCCGAGGCCGCTGTCTGAAACGATTGTCTGAATATGTTTCCGGTTCGCGCTGTAAACTTGAAGTGCGGCAAACCCAGGAATTGGGGTCTGGCTATGCTCGCTGACATTGCCCACCAGTTCAGAAAAAATTGTAAATGCAACGGTCTCGTAGCCCTCACCTGCAAGGTTCACAAATGTCTTGGTCAATTTGATAATGATTTCTTTGTTTGCTTTGGCTGGATCAATGCTTCCAACCTCTACAAGTGCATCAGATTTCCCAGCAAATTTTAATGCTCTCGCTTCTTTCGGCTTCGCAGGAACCACACTAATATCATCGTGCAACTGTGTCAGTACACCGACACGATCCAAATAAGTGAGGGTTTGTTTGCATACTGAAAAGTCGAGCTTAACTTTCTTTCCAGCATGAACAAGTTGATTGCACAGAGCGAGTAAGCGAGCTGATGCTTCAAGCAAAATCGCACTTTTCTCTGGTATAATAAAAGTAATATAATTGCATGCTGAATCGAGAGGCGACCCTGCCGAAACCAGAGAGTCTTCTAGCGATTTACAGTCGATCCAATTTTTAGGCTGTAAATTGACAGTTAGTTCATTGCCTGTAATTTCTGACCATTGAAAATCATCATCCTTGGCGAATGAGTCTGTATTCTTATGAAGGAAAGAATTCACTTCCTTGCGGGTTGCACCCAACGCCTTAGCTATGTCAGCTGCTTTTTGCGGCGACTTTTTTGCTAAAACTTTTTTAATGGACTCTTTCATAATTTTTAAATTACCTTTAATTTACTCTGTATTCTAAGGCTTTAAATATATACCGTTCAACATATCCCTCCGAAAAGCCTTACCGTTTTCCTGTATTGCGCAAAATCATACCGTCAAAATGCCCATCCCGCCAGATACTGAATGCTTTCCGGCAGCGGTCTTATGTTGGATATACGGTAAACCATTTGCCAACATTTTCATTCTGCCTGATGAAGAAGATAAATCACAGTATGACGACGATCTTTTTCCTCAGAGTTCCATCTATTATATCGCCCAACCGTCAAACTATGTCGGGCCTGCACAGCTTTTCGGGCTGACGAAATCTGGATGGAGGAGATAACACCACCGACGGCATGCCGCTTAAAGGACACCTTACGATAGTAAATATCCTTAAAACGATAAATAATTCCCTGCAGATTGAAAAAAACCCTTGGAGTGGGTTTAGGGAATTTCCCCATCAAAACACTAGAAAACCGCCAGTGCTGAGCTGCTCAGCAATCTCAAGTTCCACTAAATCACGAAAATCCCCTACAAACCGGTTTTGCAAGGAGATCGGGGGGATTCGAACTCCATTTCCCATATGCACGCTTATCGTGTTGACAGAGAGCAAGGTCATGGACACCCTATATGTGGCACCACAGCCATCTACATCACCCTTCCCCATACTCAGAGAGAAATACCCCCGCGAGGCCCGCAATCCGCGCGGTTTTGACCGTATATGGTCATACAAACCCACAGGCATAAATATACATAATATTATGGACTTTCACGCCTACTCATGTTATTTACATAGCATCAGGAGCAGCCTAATGCGTGGACGGTTAATCGATCAAGATTTAGTAACAATGCACAGCATTGTTGACCCTTATTCTGTGGCCGGGCAACGCATTCATGGTTTCTTGGAAAGTCGTGCAAAGGCCCTCGTTGGCCGGCATATCGACTTTACCCAATCCCCCGTCACCTTTGTATTATCGGACACTGACGAGCCAAACGCTTTCTTTGCTCCTGTTTTTAACGAAAAAAACATACCGCAACGGGAAGACCATGAAACCGTTGTTTTTACACGCAACCCCTTCCCTACGCCTGTTATTTGTATAACGCGTGGCCTGGTTGATCTGATCGACAATCGTGATCAACTTGACTTTGTGTTAGGGCATGAGCTGACCCACATGTTAATGCGACGGTATGGCATCGCCAATAATTCTAAAGGCGAAGAAGAAATGGCAGACCTGCATGCCGTCGACTTAATTTATGATGAAGGTGGCGATCCCAAACAAGCCATGGTCATTACCGAAAAGATTCATGCATATTCCCAAAACCAATTGCGGAAAGCAAAGGCAGAGAATAAGAGGACCCATCGCACACGAGAGGACCTGAAGGATAGAGGTATCAATTGGTCTGAGATTTTTGATGTCCATATGACAGACAGTAATAGAACGGCAGGGATTTCCGCCTCTCTCACACGACTCTCACATCTGATAGACGCGCGTCAGCCAACATCTTTTGATAAAACACTCTTCAACGCGCATTACACTGATCCAGTCAGTGCCTATCTTCAGGCGCATGGATATCAAGAAAAGACGCCGGAAGAGCAGCTGAAACTCCTCATCGACTGTGTGGACCATATTGCAGTACCTGCAATGCCGGCTGCTGACTACTTCCGCACCTTGATGGAAACACCTTCGTCATACGATGAATACGATCCTGAATTTTACATGGAGCAAGATCGCAAAAAAGATATTCAGAAATGTATTGATGACGGCTACACAGACTACTTTGGTGGCAAAGTCATTGATAAGAAATACCAACAAAAGATTGCCCGTTTAACGGAAAACATTATCACACAGATTGAAAACCCTAATTCATTGCTTAGCTCATGTATCTATCTGCAGGACCAGGCTTTTGCACACATTTATGAAAATGGCTGCCCCGCAAAGAGAGATTTGAATTATCTTTCAGCAGCCAGCATTCTTTACAGCTACTTCTACCATGTAATTGAAGTGACCCTCTCTGACGAGCAAATGCGGGACGCGATTGTAAGTGTATATTCCGCCCACAATCGCCGCGAGTGTTACGAGGCGTTTATGAAGGCGTCGACTACCCAACCCGTCTTAGAACAGCGAATTAAAGAGAAAAATGGTCTGATTAGAACAGCAAATAATGCAGAGACCTTTCTGCAAATAAATAACGAACTTGATGCTCTACACACAGCCATGAACTTTATCCAGCATGCAGCTGGTCGCAGCGCAGATAAAGAAGACACACTTGAGAACCTCAGTGCATTTGAGGGACATTCGTATGATTATTTACGACCAAATACTGCTGTATACCGTGATACAGTTACCACCCCTCTTCCCTGGGATAATTTAATCGCTATTGCCCAAGAGAATGAAGATGCAAGAAATAGAGTTATAGAGCTATTAGACAGAAACGGCATTGTAGACTTCAGACTATTGTACAACGCACCATACGTCAGACTTGGTAATGGCCATTACTACATTATCACCCCGCATGACGGACATCTAACGGGGGTCCCCAAATACCAAGTGGACTATATCACTCAGCATAGCCTTGTCCTACAGGCCTATGACTATGTTCGTTCGTATTTTGAGGGGGAAGAAACACTCATCTCAACCAAGTGCGATGAGGTTGCCCATATCACACGAGCGGATTTCTTCGCCCGCGCACCGAATAACACTAATTTCGATGATTATTCCCTTGCGGCAAAATGTGTTTACGACCTGATTTTCTTATTCAATACCTTGCCCAGCACACATAATGATGTTGAGAATGCAGCCTCACTTATTCCATTAAATCACCATAAAGCTCAGCCAATGCCAGGTCGCGAAACAGATTATTCTGGCCGTGCGTATTACAGCTACGCCGATGAACTGCTGCATTTTGACAATCCGATATTCCAAGAGCATTTTGGCCCAGATTATAAGGAGAGAGTGCTGCACGCAAAGCAAACAGCACGGGAGCGCGTATTTGATAGCATCCTAAATGCTCTTGATAATATTGCCGACATATTCCTTACCTTAAAGACAGAAAAAGAGACCTTAGAAAGTCAAGTTAACGCAGCCCGTGACGCATTACACGCGAGTGAAAAAGCGGAAAATGATACACAAGAAGAGCAGGAAGTCTTTTACCAGCTCTGTCGTCAGCAACGCGTGCAAAACAATGCATACGACACAAGTGAAACCCTTCTCTATAACCTGTTATTTGGTATCTTTTCCCGCCAAGGAAATTGGAGTCTGAAGGCACTCAATCAGGAACAAAAAGATCAACTCGCTCGCTACGTCGTTAACGATAAGAAGGATGTTTTCTTGTCCCTTTTTGGACATGAGCGTTACGCATATTTTTATAATCATTTGCGTATTTTGGATACGCAATGCCAACACGTCACATCGGGCGATTATAAATTGACCGAGGATATGCAGTGGATTGCCGATCATCATGGCTATCAACCCGCAGCCAATAAAGATGCATTGTACGCCTTTTTTCAAAGTGCAGACAAATCTGAGTACCGCTCAGATACAGCGAAGTGCACATGGTATCTGCATATCTTTGATACGATGCGTTATCTGGAACAAAGTGCTGATATTAATATCCACCAACTGGCGATGGCTATCACACAGATTCAGCAACCAAGTGATGCTGCCAATAACGGCCCATACGAAGTTGTGGAGTCCGCGCGCGCCAGCTATGAAGACCTTATGCAAAACAGCAACCTGCTTCCACTCGCGGCACGGGCAATCAATTACACCGACAACTATCGGGATCTGTCTTTTGATGCGCTTATAGAAACAGCCGAAGCCTTGATTACAATGCGCTCAGTCATCAAACGCGCAACCACAGATAAAAAAGAGTTTTTAGAGTCAGTCGATAAAACAATCGTCCAGATTCTCATTCAGACAGAACAACAAGCCCTTGGGAACCCATGTCCCCTGACAAAATGTGCCCAGTTGTATGCGCTTTATCACCCCTCGGGGTCATATTACGACCGTGATAAATCACGTTCCAGCTATTTAAGTGACATGCTCAACGACGAGCCGCGCCTCAAGAATTTATCTACACTCTCCGACGCGCCAGACTTCTGGCCCGAAGATGCATTAGAGCACGTCAAAGCTTTTATATACGCCAAAAGTACTTTTCTGGACGGAAAAGAGGTGAGTGATACCCTACTCTCAAAGGTTGAAGCCCTGCCTCCTGGTAAAAAGAAGAATCAATGTTTATTCCTGTTATTGGATAAAAAGTTACGAGGTTTATATCCCGAAACACGGGAGCGTGTGTTTGCAATCTTCATTAACAATGTTCTGACGCAATTAGGACAGGATGATGGCTCTGATCAATACAAAAAACGTTTAGCAATATACTTAAAGGCTCTCAGCCCCGCTGAAAATGATGATAACCATACGCGCCGGAAAGCAATTGAAAAGGCTGAAGATTTTGTCTCAGGGGCTATGGCACCCGCAGATAAATACATTCTGCTACGACGCCTATCCGACGCTGTCCTGTCACAAGAACAAACATCTGAACTGATCAAGGAACATACCCAAATTAAATTGGGATCTAAAGAGATGCTAAAAAGTTATCTTTACGGGATCGGAATTGACTATGTGACTGCAGAAATGGACCAGGACTCTGATATGGCCAAAAGAGTTCTGAGCTTCCTGAATTCAAAAGGCGGGCGGGACGATTGTGATGATATAAGTCGTTATATTAAGTCCAGGGTGGGAACACGTGATCTTACAGCCAGACACACAGCTAGCATCATTGAACACACCCAGCCTGAGAACTGTAAAATCTTATACGAAAACTTCTGGGGCGCGCCGTTAGAGGCACGGGCAGTTATGATTGCCCGTATACTAAAAAGCGCATCCAACCCATCAATACATCATGACCATTCAGATGAAGATTTGAATGAAGGTTTTGATCAGGATGTCTCTTCTTCATCCTCTTGGGAAAAAGTCTTTCATATCGCAATGGACACACTTATTGCCCCTGATGATCATTCGATAGAGTCCGCGTATGCACGCGATATCATGCACTCATACATCAAAGCACGTAGCAGTTACGAACGCGAACTGATCATGTCAGCCATGATGGTCGCCAACCGCAATATCGGCAACGAACATGGAAATATTGGCAAAGCATTAAAGCTATTTCTTGAGAACATGGGGCCCGCTGAAATCAAACTGGGACAAGCCATTGCGTCCCATCCCAATACACCAACGCATATTCAATCTGAGTTACAAGGCCTCAAGAGCACGGCAGATATCCCCGCCCGCTGGACATTATACGATTGGATTAAAGCCAAGAATATTCCGCAAGCACTCTGGAAGGATAAATATCTAGGCGATGTTCTGGGATCAGCCTCATACTACACAACAGTCGCATTAGGCGACGATAAAGTCTTACGCATTCTGCGTCATGAAGCACGGGAAAAAGCTGCAAAAGGATTCCGTGTCATTCACGACACCATTGGCGACTTAAAAGAAAAAAGCACCAGCTCGGCATTGGCATATGATGAACTGACAGCTTCGGTACAGGAAATGGTTACCCAAGCCGCTAAAATGTCCGCAGTCGAAACAGATCATACGCTGGGCCACCGTCAACTTGGGCATGCCAAAGACATTTATGATGATGTGACGATTACCTCCGATGGTATAACATTTTCGTTTCACGTCATGGATTGGTGTGCCAAAGGGGCAGATTGGATCGTTATGGACCGTGCAAACGGGCTAACATTTAATGCCCTGCCAATGGATACGCCTGAACAGATTGCTTATAAGCGCAGCTTCGCTAAGGCGTATATCGCTTTTGAAGTTCGCAATATCTTATCTGGTCAGAAATTTGATCATGATCGCCATGGGGCACAACTGTCAATTGATCCACACACACATACCGTAAGTATATACGATACCGGTGCCATGGCATTACAAGACCCAACACCAGCAGACCAAAGACACTTGGGTCAGGTCATGTATAGCGTGATAAAAGCCAGCCTAAAGGGCCAAGACCCGTTCAATGCATTTACAAGCACGATCACCGAAGCAATTGATACTTTACATCATAATGACCTAGACACGGCATATTTAGTTGAAGTCAAAAAAGGGCTGCTAGCACTCGGAGATTTCTTTGCTGTGTTAACACCAGAAGATGTCACAGAAATCTTACCAAGCTTGGACTTCGCAAAAGACCTTTCGCCAGATGTACAGCAAGGGCTTACCCATGCAATGTCCTTCGCCGAAAAAGCCCAATATCATGCTTTCATCGCACTACACACTGGCCGTTCAGCAAACGCTGCAAGAATTTCTCAGAAAAAACGAATGACACCAAGACACAGAGAAGCCTTTATACCAACCGACACAACGCCAGCCAACACCCCGCTAAAGTCAAGCTGGCTAGACAATGCTTTTGCAACTGATGAAAGACCTAACAAGACGACCGCAAAACCATCTTTTGCAGCGCCCGGTACCCCCGGCTATCATATGCACGCTCATGTAGCCTAAGAAACCTGAGAGATGTTAGATCGAAAGTAACTGCACAGCCATCTTTATCTGCTGTGCCCTCTCACCATCATTTCTTCAATTATACGAACAGAAATGCTTTTAAAGCGTCAAATCAGGATCGTTGTTAGGGCCGCCGTTTGGACTTTCTGCACCAACATCGTAATGCATATATGGCCCGCCACCGATTATTGCGTCTGGCTCACCAGGACTTTCTGGCGATGGATTGAACGGGCTTGATGGCGGATCAAAACTATCGGCATAGCTGCCTGTCTCTGCCCTGTCAGGATCGTTGTTCGGGCCGCCATTTGGGCTTTCCGTGCCGACATCCAGGAAATCTGTAACCCGATCTTCACCATCGTTAGCGGGGCCGCCTTGCTGCCCTTCAGCGCCCATGTGTAGCGTGCCAGAAAGTGTATGTGCGGCGGCGTGAAATGACTGGCCCGCCGTAGGTGTATCAGGCGATGGTGGTTTTTGTGTTTCTGCAACGGCCAGAGCTGTATGAAATCCTGCAAGCGCACCTGTTGCGAAACCGCCGGCTTTTGCAAGCCATGAGCCTTTATTACCATTATTATCATTTGAAGATGTCATCTTTTACTCCTTTTGTGGTGTTGAACTACTTTTTCTTAAGGACGTGGGCCTTTGTGTTTACGCGGCGAGAATAAAGCCCCCAACATTTGCTTACCATATGCAAAGGGATTGAACATATGATGGAAAAAACCATCGTTACACAAATCTGGTTTACGCGATGGTAACGTATTTGTATTGTCCTCTCGAACAGGTGGCGGATATCTGACATCACGCGGGATTGGCGGTACAGAGTTGGGAGCCCTCTGTTGAAATTCAGCTACAACGGCTGGGACTGGTTTTCTCTCCACAAGCACCGGCTCGGGTTTGAAAGCAATTCTTTCCGGAATTGGTACAGTTTTGCCATTCTCATTGAACATGACCAGGGACGGCTGTCCTTTTGATGATTTGATTTGTAAAACGGCATCATCCCAGTCGCATCCCTTTTGCGGCTGTCCTACAGCGAACTGAATGGCACTGCGCGTCAATGTGGGTCCACACTTCGGATCGGCATCCAATTTTTGATGACATTCTAGTGCTTCGGCGGTGATCTGGTCCAAGCGCACCTGGATTCCAGAAAAGAATGGCACAGTTGCCCTTGATATTGCACGGTATCCAGTAAAATTAAGAATAGGACGACCTCTTTCATCTTCTATAGACAGGCCATCTCGCACGCCAAAGAAAATATCAGTGCCGTCATCATATAACAAAATCAATTTGCGATCAGCCTTCAGGAAATCAGAAGATACCACCTTAAGCATTGGCGGGACTGGCTTGGAAGGACGTATATAAACGCCGTAATCATACTCAAGAACTGTCAGCCTAGTATATAGAAATCGTTCCGTCATTTAAATCACCGGCCCTTCTCTTTGATCCAGAATTTTCTTTCCGCATACCGCTTTGCGTTGCCACCAATACTCCTCTTTCAGGTCATCAAGGGGCAGGCCCTGAACATACAAATGACTTTGTTCGTGCGGCAAAGATAAGCGGTGAACGAACGCATCCGACAAGATCATCCTGCGGAAAATATCAATGTCTGTCTGATGATCGCGAGACGCTTGTCGTTGACTTGAACTAAATTGTTCGCTGGAAAGGGCTCTGTCGTAACTCTCATTCGCTTCATTGTATGCATTTATAATTCCGCCTTTTACCCCAAACACAGTGTCTATAAAACGCTCAAAAATATCACCTCTTCTATATACTTCTAATCGATGCTGTTGTTTACTCCGTTCTGCTGCATAATCTCTGGCTCTACGTGATTCAGAATCTGCTTCCGTTCCCCACGCCGCCATACGTTCCTGGTATTCTTCTTGGGCATTTATAAGGCCTGCAAACAAAACAAACTGAAATGCGTATTCAAGGTTCAGTGGCTCAAAATAGCCTTGTTTGCTATCATAGGTACTAACGGCCATACGAAGTGTCGTCACATCTGGATCATCCATGATACGGGGAAACTGACTGCGGATAAAATTGGCGATTGGGCCCTCAGATGGGTCATATACGACCCCTGACTCTGCCCTTTGCTCAAACAGCTGCTTCAGTGTTTTTGAGATTTTTTTATCGGCGTTTTCAGTATTAAGCCACTCCGCTACCATATCTCCTTTGGTCAGGGCAAAGACAATCGGGGTCTTTCCATGACCAAACGCATACTCATCCGCAGATGTTAAATGCGACTCCGGTCTTGCTTTGCGCCGCTCCAACGCAGTCGTAAGAACCTCGTTAATCGCATGCGCGCGTGTCAGATTCTGCAGCCCTCTTGCATTTTGTTTGGCGGCGGATTGAATAAAGGTATCTCCATCCAGAAGAACGATAAAACCGTCACATTCAGATAATTGTTCAATCGTTTCTTCTTTTTCCTCTAATGCGCCCTCATCTGCTTTGTGTAAGTTACTGCCTTTAAAATCTATGATCTCAACGGGCAATTCATGAGCTTGATTCATAATATCTGTTCTTAATAAAAAGGGATAAGGCGTAATCCCCTTTGTTCCTTCGCCAAATTTACCATCGGTCAAATTATCAAATCGTTCACTCAAAAAGCTATCAAGCAGTGTATCTGTTACGGTTGTATCAATACCGTAACGGGAGTGACTAAGGTCTTGGGTCAGAACACCATACAAGCCTGTTAAATAGGCTGTTTTACCTGCGCCGGAAGGTGCAATAAGTGCGATTTTCATAGGAATCTCTCCAGGGTTGCATAATTGGTAGAGGAACGGTCAGATTCAGGGTTGGGCGGATATGCCAATAACAAACGCTGTGCATCTTCATTTGCCCCTGCGGCTGCATATAATGCCGATAGTCTTTGAACGAATGCAGGTTGGTCCGGAAGCTGATACTTTGATACCTCTTCGACCTCTTGTATTTGTCGAACTGCATAGTCTCTGTCTGACAACGCAGTCAAAGACTCGGCTAAATTAAAGGCCGCCAAAAGGCCTATTTCCGGGGTTTCCTGAGCCAGTGCCAACACCATGCGTTTATAAGAGCCGACAATGCTGTCCACTGCTTGTGATGTGTCTTCGGATGTGTTGGCAAGATAACGTGGCAGTAATGTCGGTAGAGCGGGCATCAGGCCGTAAGTATAGGAAAAATACATATCCGCTGTTGCCAGTGCCAGCAGCGGCAGCGCTTCTGTAACCTGATTTAGATCATTTTTAACAATGCCAAACCCAATATTTTGCACAAAATTACGATCCCCAATCGGAAACCCAAAAATATCAGCTTCAAGCGCATATTCGTTGTTTCCGCGTGGATTTGCTCTTAGAATCAAGGTGGGGGTGGCTTGATCCCAGGCATGCAATTCAGTTGCCACCCAACTGCCTGTACGTGCATTGTCTGACCATACACCCGTTGGGAAGTGAATCGGAGAATCCGGGGCAATCTGTTCGTATTCTTTAACCCCACTGACAATCGCTTGCTCAAGAACGGGATAAGCAGCTGTCAATACACCGGCTGGCTTTTGAAAGAAGACACGCAAAGATTTAATATTATGACCATTGGTATATGGATCATGCAGCCATATACCCTCAGGGCTGCCGGAAAAAGCATGTTGAAGACGCAAGAAACTTCTGTCATCACGATTTTTTAATCTAGATCTTTGAAAGTCTTCATTACGATTGTTCAGCCGTTCCAGACGTAAGCGTGTGGCTTCCTCCATCGTAAAATTAAGCTGAGCATGACGCAGATCCATGTCTGCTTCAAAACGATGCGCCTGATCGGCGCGGGTGTGTTCAAATATACGTTCGTTTAGTGCCAGTGATTTTTTGCCGTGGAAATAATTAACAAGTGCGTTCAAACCTGTTCCTGCGCCTAGTAATGCAGCTGCGGACATACTTATCTCCTTTAAAAACACAATAGTCAGTTAGTGCTTGCCACGCACATTGACGCGGTTGCAAGCAGTCCTAATACAATTCTACTTTTTAGAGAAGGTGTCCCCGACACTATTGTATGCCGTCGGATGGCACGGTCTCACCAAAATTCTTACTACCCTTTAGGGACCAAGACGTGGTGTTCGCCATGGCGCGTTTAGCGTTGGTATCGCGGCGCAAGCTGCCCCTTCAAATCCCGCGATGCTTGGGCTAATGAGACCCTTACATGCTGGGATCATATCCATAATATCATCTATTTGTCAAAGAAAAGTTTGTAGAAAATACAAGAAACTTCTCTAACCCCATAGAAAAAGGGCCTTTTCAGGCTCTTTTAAACGTATGCGATAAACGTCAGGTGACAATCGGTTTGTGCCGGCGTTTGTATCGGCGTTTGTACCGGTGGCAACCTGGCATATCAGTCTTAAATTTCTTCGTCGGTTGAACGCATACGATAAGATGATATATTAGGAACAGGGAGATAAAGGGAATGATTGAGCCAAAACCATATGGGGAAGAGCAACAACGCCTGGAGTCCTTAAGGAAGATCCGCCTTCTTGATACACCGATTGAGGAGCGTTTTGAAAGACTGACGCGCATGATCTGCCGCGTCATGGATGTGCCGATCAGTCTGTTTAACCTGATTGATGACAAGCGACAGTTTTACAAATCTGTTCAGGGCCTTCATGCCACAAATGCCCCCCTTACCGGCGCGTTCTGCACGCATGCTTTTCAAGAAAACGACATGTTGCTTATTCCCGATGCGCACAAAGATTTGCGGTTTCACGATAATCCTTTCGTGACAGGCGCGCTTTTAAATGTTGGTTTTTACGCAGGATGCCCTATACACACCCCGGACGGTATGCCTGTCGGCACCGTATGCGCAATCGACACCAAGCCACGTCAGATGACCGAAGAGCAGTTGCAAGCCTTGCGTGATATTGCAGCCATGGCTGAAACAGAACTGAAAATCGCCTTTCTTGAAAATGAGAATAAAGAGCTGGAAGACGAGCTTGAGCAAGCAAACCGCCTGGCAATGATTGATCCGCTGACCCGCCTGTGGAACCGCGGCGGCATGGAAATGATCTTGAACAAAGAATGGGCGGAAGCCCGCCGTTACAAACGCCCTATTACCCTGGTCATGTGTGACATTGATCATTTTAAAAAATTGAATGACGCATATGGCCATGCTGTTGGTGACGATGTCCTGCGCACCGTGTCCAAAAAGTTACTCGAGAATTTGAGAACAGAGGACTTTGCCTGTCGTATTGGCGGCGAGGAGTTTCTCCTGATCCTGCCCAATTGTTTGGCAGAGCCAGCATTGGAAATTCTGGAACGTATCCGTTCCGGCATTCGGGGGACGACACTGTCAGACACAACGGATATTGCGTGGCCTGTAACGCTCAGTTTCGGTGTAGCCACCGTTATCCCTGACCTTGATACGGCGCCGGGCATGGTGATAAAGTCAGCCGACGCCGCCCTTTACACGTCCAAGAATACGGGGCGAGATCGCGTTTCAATCGCAGAAACAGAGATGCCTGCCCTGCATTAATCAGACAGGTTTCTTGGTCGTTTCCACGCGCACTTCGTTACCCTTGCCTAAAAACGTGACGCGATCGAAAGCCAGCAAATTGGCCTTGGCGATCCCGCGTCCGCTGCCTTGGGTCGCGCGGGACGGTTCGATTTCCATGTAGGGCCGCCAGTCGAACCCCTCCCCCATATCGGTAATAGAAATAACGATTTTCTGGGCATCCTGGATAAACTTCACATACACTCTTTTGCTTAAATTCTCTGGCAAAGAGAGGCGGCGTTTCACTTCCTCATCCCATGCCCCGACATTCACCAACTCTTTTTTACCGTCAAAGCCGATACCCAGATTACCGTGCTCGACGGCGTTTATCAGCAATTCGTAAAGGCCAGGGGTGGCAAGTTCAGGACGCGGAAACGCACTGCCCAGCAAGAAGCTGATATTCTGTGCCTCCTCCGGCGTGCGGAAATGAAATTCAGCCTGTGCCATCGACGCCAGTGCCAGGCGATGAGTCGTCATCGTGCGGTCGAATATTTTCTTGCGTTCACCTTCTTGAATCGCCGACCGCACAATCGCGGTCAACGTCGCCTCTTCATACGGTTTGGCGAGGTAGTAAAAGACGCCAACCTTCACGCCTTCCAATATATCTTCCTGTGATGTCGCGCCCGTTTGCATGATAATCGGAATGTCGCGCAACTTGCGGTCACTCTTTATACGCAAGGCCAGATTGACACCGTCCATGCGTGGCATGATCTTATCCGTGATGACCAGATCATACTTGTCATGCGCCGATAACATCTCCCACGCGGCCTGACCGTCTTCGGCCTCTTCAACATCGTATCCCGCCACACGCAGGTATGTTGAAAGGATCATTAAATTCATCGGCTCGTCTTCCACGACCAGTACGCGCCCGCCATATGGCGAATAATTCTGTTTATTTTCAATTGCTTGTGAAACGGCTTGTTGTGATGCAGGCATGGGGTCGATCTCTCTGGAGGATGATGAGGAATGAATTTGAGAAGTTGTTAACTTATTCGGTTATAGACTAAAATATACCACAGATTGCAAAGGACCACAACTCAAGATGGCAGAAAACGACGACACAGATGTAAAAGCTGTTCCGAAACAGACGCTGAAATCTCAGGACGAAAAGCTGGATGCCGAACTGCATGAAGGGTACGACCCCAGTGCTGAATTTCAGACAACCGGCCTGTTGATGGGCAGTGTGGCTTACCCTGCCTATGATCAAATGATCGATGCAGAAAATTTGAACGTCAGCCTGGACCCCACAGCCGATACATTCAAAAACGTCAATCAATCGGATAACGCAGCACAGGCATTCACAACCTCGCCCCTGGCCACCATTGACGCGGCATCCAGGCCCGTATTACCAGCGGCTGCGGCCGCCATTATTGATAACGCGGCACCAGCGAACAGCAATTTTGCGCCAACCCAAACACCGCAAGAAAATATTGATGCCAATGCATTGCAAGACAGTCAGGTTTTGGATGTCCCTGCCCCGAATGGCGGGGATTCTGGTGGCACCCAGGCCAGCGACGTTCCCAACAGACCATCTATAGGCACACCCCGTAGCGGCGGCGGTGGCGACCCACCACCTAATCCTGAAATGCCACCCGTTGATGATAATGATGACGACGGCACACTGACACCAACCCCGATCCCCCCGAATACACCAGTGGTCCAGATCTCGCATGGTCCGGGTGAAGAAAACCAAGGCCTGCCCCTGGCTATTTCCCTGACCGCCGATACGAATGCAACAACGGTTATCGTCATCGGTAATTTACCACCAGGCAGCATTTTATCGGCAGGAACATTGCAACCAAATGGCACGTGGGCACTGACCCCTGCCCAGCTTCCCGGCCTGACCCTGACACCACCAGATGGCTATAGCGGTAACTTTAATCTCAGCGTTGTTGCGACATCCACCCGCGATGGATTGCAATCATCGGGAACCAATACATCGGCCGTTATGATTGAAGGCGTGGCCAGCACGCCAACGCTGTCTGTGCAGCCAGCGAGTGGTGACGAAGACACCGCCATTCCGTTGAACATCAACGCTGCTCTGACCGACAATGACGGATCAGAGATCCTTTCAATCACAATCGCTGGCGTTCCTGCGGGTGCGAGCCTGTCCGCCGGTATTAATAACGGCAATGGGACATGGACCCTGACTCCTGCTCAACTGTCCGGCCTTACCCTAACCCCGCCTGACGGTTTCAGCGGCAATATCAATTTAAGCGTCACGGCCACCTCATCCGAGAACGGTACAAATGCAAGTACCTCTGCACCGCTCGTTGTCTCTGTTGACGGTGTCGCCAGTGCGCCGACGCTGGCGGTACAGCCAGCGAACGGTGATGAAGACACCGCGATTGCGTTGAACATCAATGCCGCCCTGACTGACAACGACGGATCAGAAACCTTGGCGATCACAATCGCTGGAATTCCTGCTGGTGCGACACTGTCCGCTGGGATCAATAATGGTGATGGCACCTGGACTCTCACACCAGCGCAACTGGCTGGTCTGACCCTGACCGCCGCTGCAAATTTCAGCGGTAACATCAATCTTAGCGTGACGGCCACCTCATCAGAAAATGACACAAACGCAAGTACCTCTGCACCGCTCGTTGTATCTGTTGACGGTGTCGCCAGTGCGCCGACGCTGGCGGTACAGCCAGCCAACGGTGATGAAGACACCGCCATTGCGCTGAACATCAATGCCGCCCTGACCGATAACGATGGGTCTGAAACCTTGGCGATCACAATCGGCAATGTCCCTGCGGGTGCGAGCCTGTCCGCCGGTATTAATAACGGCAATGGGACATGGACCCTGACTCCTGCTCAACTGTCCGGCCTTACCCTGACACCGCCCGACGGTTTTAGCGGTAATATTAACCTCAGCGTCACGGCTACGTCGTCCGAAAACGGCACCACAGCCAACACGACCGTCAATCTGCCTGTCTCAGTCGATGGTGTCGCCAGCGCGCCAACGCTATCGGTACAGGCCGCAAATGGCGACGAAGATACCGCCATTCCGTTGAACATCAACGCCGCCCTGACCGATAACGATGGGTCTGAAACCTTGGCGATCACAATCGCTGGAATTCCTGCTGGTGCGACCCTGTCCGCTGGGATCAATAATGGTGATGGCACCTGGACGCTGACACCTGCGCAATTGGCTGGTCTTACCCTAACCCCGCCTGACGGTTTCAGCGGCAATATCAATTTAAGCGTCACAGCCACATCTTTTGAAAATGGTACAATGGCGAGCGCAACAGCGCCCTTAGCGGTTTCTGTTGACGGTGTCGCAAGTACGCCAACGCTATCGGTACAGGCCGCAAATGGCGACGAAGATACCGCCATTCCGTTGAACATCAATGCCGCCTTGACCGACAACGACGGGTCTGAAACCTTGGCGATCACAATCGGCAATGTCCCTGCTGGCGCCTTTTTATCGGCTGGCGTAAATAACGGCGATGGCACATGGACGTTAACCCCTGCGCAACTAGCTGGCCTGACCCTGACACCCCCAGACGGCTTTAGCGGTAATATTAATCTGAGCGTCACGGCCACTTCTTTTGAGAATGGAACGATGGCTAGCGCAACAGCGCCCTTAGCCGTTTCTGTTGACGGCGTCGCAAGCGTTCCAACATTATCAGTTCAGCCTGCCAGCGGTGACGAAGACACAGCCATTGCGCTGAATATCAATGCCGCCCTGACCGATAACGATGGGTCAGAGATCCTCTCAATCACAATCGGCAACGTCCCTGCGGGTGCCATTCTGTCCGCCGGTGTCAACAATGGTGATGGGACATGGACCCTGACGCCTGCGCAACTAGCGGGTTTAACTTTAACACCTCCAGATGGCTATAGCGGTAATATTAATCTGAGTGTCACGGCCACCTCATCCGAGAACGGGACAAATGCAAGTACCTCTGCACCGCTCGTTGTGTCTGTTGACGGTGTCGCCAGTGCGCCGACGCTGGCGGTACAGCCAGCCAGCGGTGATGAAGACACCGCCATTGTGCTGAACATCAATGCCGCCTTGACCGACAACGACGGATCAGAAACCCTTTCAATCGTCATTGGCAACGTCCCTGCTGGCGCGATGCTGTCCGCCGGTGTCAACAATGGTGATGGGACATGGACTTTAACAGCCGCGCAACTCTCCGGCCTGACATTAACACCACCTGCAAATTACAGTGGCAGTTTTAACCTCAGCGTCACGGCTACGTCGTCCGAAAACGGCACGAACGCCATAACCAACGCCACACTGGCCGTTTCTGTTGACGGTGTCGCCGATGCGCCGACCTTGACAGTTCAACCAGCCAGCGGCGGTGAAAACACGGCCATTGCCCTGGATATTACTGCGGCCCTAACCGATAACGATGGGTCTGAAACCCTATCCATCGTCATCGGCAACGTCCCTGCGGGTGCCATTCTGTCCGCCGGTATCAACAATGGTAATGGAACATGGACCCTGACGCCTGCGCAACTGTCCGGCCTGACCATCACGACACCAGCACATGCCAGCGGGGTTTTTGCCCTGAGCATCAATGCAGTATCCACCGATGGCGGCGACACAACCATAACCCAAGCGACGTTATCCCTGACAGTTGATGGCATTAATGATCCCCCCACATTGACGGTGCAGGCAGCGGCTGGGAATGAAGATACCGCGATTGCCCTGGTGATTGACGCTCAGCTGGTGAACCCAGACGGCACCGAAACATTGTCGATTGTAATTGGCAACGTACCGACTGGTGCAACCTTGTCCGCCGGGATCAATAATGGTGATGGCACCTGGACTCTCACACCAGCGCAATTGGCTGGCCTGGCATTAACACCGCCCGCGAATGCCAGCGGCAATTACACCTTAAGCGTCACTGCGATCGTCAGTGAAAACGGCGATACGACCAGCACATCTGCCAACCTAAACGTAAATGTACAGGGCGTTCCCGACGGACCCACAGTCTCGGTTATGCCCGCCAGCGGTGATGAGGGGCAAGCGATTTCCCTGAACATCAATGCCGCCCTGACCGACAATGACGGATCAGAGATTTTGTCGATTACAATCGCTGGAATTCCTGCTGGTGCGACCCTGTCCGCTGGGATCAATAATGGTGATGGCACCTGGACGCTGACACCTGCGCAATTGGCTGGTTTAACTCTGACACCAGCGGCGGGCTTTAGTGGTGCGCTGAACCTTAACATCATTGCCACCGCATCCGAAAATGGAACAAGCAGCAGCACAAGCACCATCCTGCCCGTCACAGTCGATGGTGTTGCCAGCGCACCATCTCTCATAGTTCAACCCGCCAGCGGTGATGAAGACACAGCGATTGTTCTGAACATCAACGCGGGTCTGTCCGACAACGACGGGTCGGAAGCCCTTTCAATCGTCATTGGCAGCGTCCCTGCGGGTGCGACCTTGTCCGCCGGTATTAATAACGGCGATGGCACTTGGACTTTAACGCCAGCGCAATTGGCTGGCCTGACATTGACCCCTGCAGCCAATTACAGTGGCAGTTTCAACCTGAGTGTCGCCGCAACATCATCAGAAAACGGAACCACAAGTAACACGAATGCTACCCTGTCCGTCACTGTGGCAGGTGTCGCCGATGCACCGACCTTATCTGTTCAGGCCGCGGTTGGCGTGGAAGATGCCGCGATTGCGCTGAATATCAGTGCTGGCCTGACTGATACAGATGGATCAGAAATTCTGGCGATTACAATTGCTGGCGTCCCTGCGGGTGCGACCCTGTCCGCCGGTATCAACAATGGTAACGGAACGTGGACGTTAACGGCTGCGCAGCTGTCCGGCCTGACCCTTACGCCACCGAATGGGTTTAGCGGCGCGCTGAACCTTAGCGTCACCGCCACCGCATCAGAAAACGGCACCACGGCCAACACGACTGTCAATCTGCCAGTATCCGTTGGTGGGGTAGCCGATGCGCCGACATTATCGGTGCAGGCCGCTGTTGGCCTGGAAGATGCTGCGATTCCGTTAAACATCAACGCGGGTCTGTCCGACAATGACGGGTCGGAAACCCTTTCAATCGTCATTGGCAGCGTCCCTGCGGGTGCGACCTTGTCCGCCGGTATTAATAACGGCGATGGCACTTGGACTTTAACGCCAGCGCAATTGGCTGGCCTTACCCTGACCGCTGCCGCGAATTTCAGTGGTGCATTCGCCCTGACCATCACCGCAACATCATCAGAAAATGGCACGACATCAACAATCAGCACATCCCTGCCCGTCACAGTCGATGGTGCCGCCGACACACCCACACTCTCCGCCCTGAATGCCGTGGGTGTGGAAGATGGCGCAATCCCTCTGACCATCATTGCAGGGTTAGCAGATACCGATGGGTCAGAGACGCTTAGCATCCTCATCTCCGGCGTGCCTGCCGGGGCCAGCCTGTCCGCAGGGCTTTATGCCGGAAACGGACAGTGGTCATTGTCACCAGCCCAATTGGCGGGCTTGATCCTGACACCCCCTGCGAATTTCAGTGGGATCATCGCATTGCAGGTCAGTGCCGTTTCCACCGAGAATAACGGCACGCACACGGTGATCAACGTGCCTGTGAGTGTCACTGTCACCCCTGTCGCTGATGTTCCAATCCTGGGCACCGTTGCGGCGATCGGGCGTGAGGACACAGCCATTGCCCTGAATATCAGTGCGGCGTTGAACGACACAGACGGGTCTGAAACCTTATCTGTCACAATCAGTGGCGTACCTGCGGGCGCAACCCTGTCTGCTGGGATCAATAACGGCAACGGCACCTGGACATTAACGTCAGCGCAACTGGCCAATCTGCACGTTACACCACCAGCCAACAGCGACGCGGATTTCACCCTGATGATCACCGCCACATCGCATGACGGTGTCGCGACCACGACCACATCATCATCAATGGCCGTGACGGTAACCGCCGCAGCGGACACACCAACGGTTAGCGCGGCCAACACCAGCGGCGCGAAAAACACCCAAGTCGCCGTCACGGTTAATGGCGCAGTGACAGATACCGATGGATCAGAAAGCGTGACGTTCTTGATCGGCGGGGTGCCTGACGGGTTTGCGCTAAACCAGGGGGTTAATAACGGCAACAATACCTGGACGCTGACCTCAGCCCAGCTTTCCAATCTGCGTCTGATCTCGCCTTACAATTTTGAAGGCCGCGTACACATGACCGCGACCGCCGTGTCACACGACAATGATAATGACACAGCCCTGAGTGCGCCGATCAACTTTAACGTTGGCGTCGGGAATGCCGCCCTGGGCATCCAACTGAATTTGGGCCTGGGGATTGGCATCGGCGGTATCGGGGTCGGTACGACATTGGGTGTTGGCGTCAACCTCGGCGGCCTGTTGGACTCCGGTGGCGTTGTCGCATACGAGGATTCAGTGGTCGCACTGACAGACGCGCCACTGCTGCTGAACCTGGTTGGGGCGATTTCATACATCACGATCAGCGGCCTGCCCGCCGGGGCATCACTGTCCGCCGGGACCAATCTGGGCGGTGGCGCTTACCGCCTGGTTTCCGGTCAGTTGAACAACCTGAACTTGATCCTGCCGCCAAACAGCGATGAAGACTTTACCCTGACCATCACCGCACGGCTGCTGAGCCTGCTGACGGTCGGCCTGGCCACCACCGTTGTTCATGTCATTGGTGTGGCTGACCAGCCCACCTTAAGTGTGGCCGCAGCGACAGGCACCGAAGACGGCGCGGTCATCCCCGTTACCGTCACCTCGGCCCTGACAGATACCGATGGGTCAGAAACATTATCGTTCATGATTACCAATTTGACCGCTGGGTTTGTGCCAACGGTAGGTATCAATAACGGCAACGGGACATGGTCGCTGACCGCGGCGCAAATCGGATCGCTCGGTTTCCGTGCGCCCGCGAATTTCAGCGGGGACGCGAACTATACTATCGTTGCCGTATCGACGGAGCGTGAGGGGGATTCTATTACCCGCACCGCCAACGGCACAATCCACGTGAATGCAGTGGCCGATGCGCCAACGATTTCCGCAGCACCTGTGACGGGCAATGAAGATCAAAACATTCCCCTGAACCTGAATATCAGCCTGACCGATACCGATGGGTCTGAACAGATCAGCGCGGTCACGATTTCCGGCCTGCCAGCGGGGTTCACGTTAATCGGCGCGACCGACAATTTGAACGGCACATTCAGCGTCAATCCAAACGCATTAAGCCAAGTGCAACTGGTGCCCCCACTGCATTGGAGCGGCGACCTGAACCTTAGCGTCACAGCCACATCGCGCGAAAGCACAGGCGCGACGGCCAGCACGACAACAACCATCCCGGTTCACGTCAACGCCGTCGCCGATGCGCCAGTTTTAACAGCCACGGATGCAACGGCCACTAGTGGCCAGGATGTTAGCTTGCATATCAATGCAGCCCTGACGGATACGGATGGGTCAGAGACTTTAAGCATTGTTATCAGCGGCGTGCCAAATGACATGCACCTGTCCGCTGGATTGAACAATGGCGACGGGACCTGGACCCTCAGGGGCGATCAATTGAACGATCTGCGGCTGGTATCGCACAGCAACTTTGTCGGCGATCTGAACATGGGCGTCACGGCCTATAGCCGCGAAGGCAACGGATCAACCGCCAGCGTGCATCAGGATTTCAGCGTCCATATCCTGCAAGGTGCGCAATTCATGATGAATGACGATCATGCCAATAACAACGTCAGCACGTCCGGATGGTTGGGTGACGGCGACAGTGCGGGTGCGGGCGCAGATGCGGCAGCCATGGGTGCGGGCAATGCGGCGTATGCCGACGCGCAATCCCATGCCACAAGCGGCAACGATTACGATCACGCATTCAGCCAGCAGACGGGCTAAACCTCTCTTTTATCACGACATGCATACCAATGGCTTCCTGCCTTGTTCAGGCACAACTTTAGGTTTACTATTTTATAAGAATAAAACCAGGATGATACATGGCCTTAACAAAGGACTCCTTTGACAACATCGTTCAGCTGCTGGAACCTCTGCCGCTGCCGGATGAACACAAGGAAAAGATTTTCGTCTTTTCAACGCGGTCACAGCTGGGCATCGCCTTGATGCTGAATATCCTGTCACTGGCGTTACCGATCATGATGTTGCAGGTTTACGACCGGATCATTCCCCACCAATCCTATGGCACCCTTGTGATGCTGACACTCGGGGTTATCTCGGCGCTTGTGCTGGATGCCGCCCTGCGGATTATTCGGTCTTACATGACGGGCTGGTCCACCGCCACCAACGAACATGCCGCCAGTTGTGCCGCGATTGACCGGGCCATTGAGTCGGACGTGACGCGATATGAACATATCAGCTCGGGTGAGCATATGCAGAATTTCAGCGCCCTTGGTCGCCTGCGGGAATTTTACAGCGGTCAGGCGATGACTGCGCTGATCGACCTGCCCTTTATCTTCATCTTCTTGGGCCTGATTACCTATCTGGGCGGGATGCTGGTTCTGGCGCCGATTGCGCTGTTGATCCTGTTTTACGTCTGCGCCCGTATTGCCGGCAATCATTTGCGAACGACATTGGCGGCCCGTGCCGTTGTCGATGATCGCAAAGCCAGCTTTATCGTGTCGGTCCTGCACGGCATCCATACAACCAAGGCCGTGGCGATCGAAACCCCGCTGGTGCGTCGGTTTGAGGCACTGCAAAACGATGTCAGCGAACAAAGCTATCGCGTCGCCTTGGCCAGCAGTGCGGCAACGACCCTCAGTGCCATTTTCGGCCAATTGTCCCTGGTGATTACCGCCAGTTTCGGATGCTTGATGGTGATCCAGGGTAATCTTAGCATGGGGGGACTGTCGGCCTGCACCCTGCTGGCTGGGCGGGCGATTCAACCGATCCAGCGCGTTTTAGGGACATGGTTGCGGTTGCAGGATTTGACTGTTGCGCGTGATCAAGCCGACCATTTGTTCACCCTGCCCATCCAAAAACGCAGTACCGAAACCTTGCCACACGTCAACGGGAACATCACGCTTGAGGATGTCAATTTCGCCTATGAAACTGGCGCACCCATCCTGAAATCCATCTCGCTGTCCCTGGATGCCGGTGAAGCCATCGCCATTACCGGCAGCAAGGGCAGCGGCAAATCAACCTTGCTGCAACTTCTGACAGGGCTGTTGACGCCGCAATCCGGCACCATACGCCTGGATACAGTTGATCCGGGTCAGTACAGCCTGGGGGCACTGCGTCACGTCATCGGTTACATGCCGCAACAAGGCGCTATATTCAAAGGATCCATCCTGGAAAACCTGACTGGTTTCCGTACGGATGACGATAGCGTGATGCGTGTGTTGGATGCTGTCCGCGAATTGGGCCTGGACCCAGTTATTGACCAACTGCCCCACGGATACCACACGCTGCTGACCGACACGGCATCGGACCCCATTCCGCCGGGGATTAAGCAACGGATTGCCCTGGCTCGCGTTATGGCACGCGAACCAGCGATCATGCTGTTTGACGATGCCGACCGTGCGTTGGACAAGGACGGATACAACCTTTTATTCCGTCTGATCGGCCGGTTAAAAGGCCGCAGCACTCTGATCCTCGTCAGTCAGGACCAGAATCTTATGAGCTTCGCCGATCGTGTCTATGACCTGCGCGACGGGGAATTACAGCTGGAAAACTTGAACCAAAGCCAGACGCTATCGCGCCTGGTCCAGATGAAATAATGACCATGAAAAAGAACGACATCGACGCGCTTTTGAAATCACTGGCCTGGACGGGTGAACAGCGTCAGATAGACAACGCCATACCGTATGGCGGCATCCAGGATTTCCAGCATCTGCGCGATACCATGGCCCGCCTGGGGTATGACAGTATTGAAACATTGTACGAACCCCTTAGACCCGCCAATGACTATCTGCCCGCTGCCTATACCGACACATCCGGCAATATCCATCTGCTGAAAAAGCCGGATGACATTCATCGCCTGCCCCCTGACCGGAAAGACATTTTCGTCTTTCGCCCCCTGAAGGTCACGCAAGCCAACCCCTCCTCCAGCCTGCGTGGACAATATGCCCGCTTCGCCCCCCTGCTGACACACATTACGGGGATCAGCCTGATTATCGGCGTGATCGTCCTGGCGCCGATCCTGTACAACCGCATCGTTTACGATCACATCATTGCCGCAGGATCAACCTTCGGCATGCCATTGATCGTTTTTGGCGTCTTTGTCGCGATGACGGCGGAACTTGGGTTGCGCCTGTACCGATCCAAACAGCTGGCATTATTTGGCGGACGCCTGGATCACATCGTCAGTTATTCTGTGTTTGAACGCCTGATGTTTCTGCCGCCGCAATTCACCGAACGTGCGTCGGTGTCGGCCCAGCTGGCGCGTCTGCGCGATTTTGAATCGGTGCGCGAATTCTTTACCGGGCCGCTGGCCGTCCTGTTTTTCGAGCTGCCACTGGTCGGTGTTTACATGATCGCGATGATCGCTTTGGCTGGCTGGTTGTCCCTGATCCCCGTTGCGTTGATGATCGCCTATGCCCTCTTGATTGCCGCGATGGACGGCAAGTTAAAAAGCGATGCGCGCAATGCTGCCAGCGCGTCAACACAGCGTCAGGAATTTTTGCTGGAAAGCGTGACCAAGTTGAAGGCCATTCGCCTGGCTGGGCTTGATGATATCTGGCGGCAGCGTTACCGCGCCTTGTCCGCCCAGGCATCGCTGGCCAGTTTTCGCGCCGGATTTTCCGCCCAGGTGCTGGAAACTGCATCCTATGTCCTGATGACATTGGGCGGTGTCGCCACGCTTGCATTTGGTGTTATCGCAGTTATTCACCAGGTAATTACCGTCGGCGCACTGGTCGCCAGCATGATGCTGATCTGGCGGATTATCGCGCCGCTGCAAATCTGCTGTGCCTCCATCACCCGCCTGCAACAATTGGTGTCCAGCACCAAGCAGGTGCAACGCTTGTTAAACGTGGCCCCGGAACGTGATCCGAACACCCCTGCCCCGCCTTTGCCAAAATTGAAAGGGGCCGTCACATTTAACCGCGTGTCATTGCGTTATGCCGCCGAAACAGAGCCAGCCCTGATGGGGGTCAGTTTTGAAGCAAAGCCAGGCCAGATCGTCGCGATCAAGGGCAATAACGGATCGGGCAAATCCAGTATCTTGAAACTGACCCTGGGCATGTACCAGCCCCAGAATGGCAGCGTCCGTATCGACGGCGTCGATATTCGCCAGTTTGACCCGTTCACGTTGCGTGAGGCCTTATGTTACGTCCCGCAATCTGTCGATTTGTTTCCCGGCACGGTGCGCGAAAATCTGACCTTTTCTGACCCTAATGTCAGTAAGGAAAAGCTGGAACAGGCGTTGCGTGAGTCATGCGCGTGGGACGAGGTGCAATTGCTGCCTCACGGCCTGGAAACGCAGATTGAGGGGGAAAATGCCTTCAATATCTCTTTCATGCTGAAACAACGCCTTAACCTGGCGCGGGCGTATATAAAGGACGCGCCGATCATGCTGTTTGACGAGGCATCGTACTCGCTTGGCAAGGAAAATGACGACGCGTTTGTCAAGAAAATCGACGGCCTGCGCGGCAAATCAACCGTTTTGCTGGTGACCCATCGTGAAGATCACATGCGCATGGCGGATATTCTATTGGTCATGCACAAAGGCGAATTGACCCATGCCGGGCCGCCGGATCAAGTCCTGACTGTTTTAAAAGGGAAAAAGTAAATGAAAAACCATCTTGCCGCCATTCCGAACTGGATCAACCACCAGGCACCACGCAACCTGACACAGTCTATTCTTCTAGAGGAATCGCGTGTTCCGGGTGTCCTGCGCACTGGTGTTATTATCATTGGCAGCCTGTTAGGCACGTTCGTGCTGTGGTCGATTTTTGCGACGGTGGAAGAGGTTGCCAGCGCGCACGGCCAAGTAGTGCCAAGTGGTTATATCCAAGACATTCAGCACCTGGAAGGGGGTATTGTCCGCGAAATCCTGGTCGAAGAAGGCGATCTGGTCAATAAGGGCCAGATCCTGATGAAGCTGGATGATACCAGCGCGAATGCCGATTTCGGCCAGATGGAAGCACGCCAGACATCCTTAAAGCTGCAGGCCGAACGCTTGCGCCGCTTTGCCGATGGTCGTGTCGATCCTGACAGCCCCCTGACGAGTGACGAGGCCGCGATCCTGCACAGTATGGAAGAATCCCGGTCCAGCCAGCGCAACGTCATGAACGATCAGGTCGCGCAAAAAGAAAAAGAACTGAGCGGTATTCAGGCCAACCAGGACGCAATGCGTAAAAACCTGGCGTTGATGCAGCAGGAATACACGATGAACCAGAAACTGGCGTCCAAAGGCTCCGTCTCTCGCCTGACCGTCATGACGGCAGAGCGTGAGTTGAACGCGATGAAAGGCCAGATGGCTGAGCTGAACAGCCAGGGAAAACAGGCCCAGGATGCGATCAGTGAGATCAGAAGCCGGATCACGTCCCTGGATGCTGATCTGCGCCAGGAATCCCTGAAAACCCTGGGTCAGACCGAAGCCGAACTGGCCGAGATTGATAAATCGATCACCAAGCTGAAAAGCGCGTCTGATCGCACGGTCGTCGAGGCCCCTGTGCGCGGTATCGTTAAAGGATTGAGCGTTCATACGCTGGGTGCGGTTATCGAGCCTGGCAAAACGCTGATGGAAATTGTGCCGGTTGAAGAAGATTTGATGGTCGAGGCCTTCGTATCCCCCAGCGATGCGGGCAATCTTCAGATCGGCCAACCGGTTAAGGTGAAGGTGTCGGCCTATGACTTTTCCCGCTATGGCAGTATTCCAGGCGCGTTAAAGAATATCTCCGCTTCTACATTCCAGACAGAAAAAGGTGAGGCCTATTACAAAGCCAAGGTGCGTCTGGAACGCAATTACGTGGGCCAGGATTCAACCCGCAACATGGTCCTGCCCGGCATGACGGTCCAGGCAGACATCGTCACGGGTGACAAGACGATCTTGCAATACCTGCTGAAACCGATTTACACGGCGACACAGACGGCATTCCGCGAGCGTTAAGGGTTGCTTTGCGGCCTTGATGCCTTATCTTCCAAAGGCAGATGTTTGCCAATGAAAGGATCGCGTCATGGCCAAAGACAATACAATTCGCATTCACCGCGTTTTCGCGGCCAGCCCTGAAAAAGTGTATCGCGCCCTGACCGATGCGGACGCAATGACCAAATGGCTGGCTCCTAATGGCTTTACGTGCCATGTCGATAGCATGGACGTCAAAGTCGGCGGGACGTATAAAATGTCCTTTACCAACTTCACCACCGGTAAACAATACGGATTTAGCGGCGTTTACAAAGAATTGGTTCCGAATGAACGGATGCGATATATCGACAAATTCGACGATCCGAATATGCCTGGTGAAATGCCAGTGACGATTACCTTAAAAGCCGTTTCGGTCGGTACTGATTTTACTGTCGTGCAAGAAAATCTGCCCGACATCATGCCGGTTGAAGGGTGCTATCAAGGGTGGCAGGATACCATGAATAACCTGGCACGCCTGGTTGAACCGGATATTAAGGACGATTGACGCGTATCCTTAAACCTGGCTACCTTGTTGTTTCATTGAAATTGGAGTTGTAATGCATCTGCGTCGTCTTGCCCTTATTCTTACGTCCCTGTTTGTGTATTTTGCCTTGACGGGTTTACCTGCCCAGGCTCAGGAGGCGGTAAAGGATACACCCCAGGTGACAGTGGATCGGGATAATATCTCTGAACTGATAAAAACGCTGGAAAGCGACACGGCACGCACGGATTTTATCAACAATCTGAAAACCTTGTCTGAAACAACCGCCGACCCCAATGCGACGACAGAAGAAACACCGGCCGCCGCCCTGTCACAGGCCATGGGCATTAACGCCAGCACGGATCATTTCCTGGCACGGTACAATGATTTCCTGCAATCCTATGACCTGAACACGACAGTGATTGGGCGCGCGGTCCTGACCCTGCTGTCCATCCTTGTGTTGGGCTGTGTCTGGGTTTTGATTAACAAGGCGATTACGCGGCTTCACAACCGCCTCCAACGCTTGCGCGATAAATACAACCTGACACACAACCGTTTCCGTTTGTACACGCGCCTGATCCGTTTTTCCGCCTCGGTGGCCATGCTGTGCCTGCTGACTTACACCAACGCTGTCATTTGGGGGGTTGATAATATCGGCTTCGTCCGCAATGACTTTGCGATCCAGCTGCTGAAAAACGTCCTGAACATCACCATCGTGTCGATCTTTGCGCTGGGGATGTGGGAGGCAATCAATCTTTACATCGAAGGCATGCTGCTGAAAAAAGACTCGATGAACACCAACCGGATGCGCACGGTTATTCCGATTATCCGCAATATTGCAGTGGTGATTTTCGGATCGTTATTCGGCCTGGTCCTGCTGTCTGAACTGGGTATCGACATTATGCCGTTACTGGCCGGGGCCGGGGTAATCGGGATTGCGATCGGTTTCGGGGCGCAAACGATGGTAAAGAATTACATCGCCGGCCTGACGATCATTATGGAAGATTTAATGCAGGTGGGCGATGTGGTGCACCTGGCCGGCCGTCGCGGGGTGATTGAACAGATCACGATCCGTAAGGTCCAACTGCGCGGCGTGGATGGCAACGTCCACACCATTCCGTTCAGCGAAATCACTGTCATTGAAAACATGACCAAGGATTTCAGTTATTACGTGATGGATGTCGGCGTGTCTTACCGCGAAGATACGGACAAGATTATCGGCTATTTACGCGAAATTGCCCATGAATTGCGCGATGATGAAGCGTTCAAAGGCCTGATTGATGAAGAACTGGAAGTGATGGGCGTTGATCGCCTGAACGAAACGGGCGTTATCATCAAAGCACGCCTTAAAACCGTACCGGGTCAGCAATGGCGCGTGGGCCGCGAATTCAATCGTCGGATGAAGTACAAATTCGATATCCATGATGTCGAACTGCCCCTGTCCGCTTTGTACAGCCAGCAACAGGCCCAGATTAAGCCCTAAGTAAGCGCTTAACACGGATGATATAAATATAAGACAAGATGAAAGAAAATGGTGACCGCGGTGAGGATCGAACGCGGCTCAACCCGCTTTAGCGGTTGTTGAGCCAAATTTAAACCCTTGAGTGAGTTCGAGGAATAAAATGGTGGAAAATGGTGACCGCGGTGAGGATCGAACGCGGCTCAACCCGCTTTAGCGGTTGT
>JAZKGA010000001.1:24383-1026364 GCA_040386235.1 Pseudomonadota bacterium | reverse complement strand
GAGTGAGTTCGAGGAATAAAATGGTGGAAAATGGTGACCGCGGTGAGGATCGAACTCACGACCACATGATTAAAAGTCACGTGCTCTACCGGCTGAGCTACACGGTCATACTTGTGCCTTCAGCGAAGTGACACACTATCTATTGGAATCAGACAGGCGCGTCAAGCCTTTTTCGCCAGCTTTTGCTGTAAAAGTGTCAATGTCGCGGGTGTCAGAAACGCACTGATATCCCCGCCCATGGCACAGATTTCCTTGATAAAAGACGAAGAAACAAATTGCCATTTATCGGCTGCCACCAGGAACACTGTTTCAATGCTGGGGTTTAATTTGGCATTCATGCCAGTCATCTGAAATTCATATTCAAAGTCTGATACGGCGCGCAGCCCGCGGAAGATGCAACTGGCCTTCTCCTCTTTGGCGAAATCGACCAGAAGATTGTCGAATGTTTTCACTTCGATCGTGCAATGCCGGGTGGGCAGCGTGCTGATATCCTGGGTGACCATCGCCATGCGTTCCGCGTCGGTAAATAACGGCCCCTTGCGCAGATTGGTCGCAACGCCGACGATCAAATGATCGACCAGGCGGCTGGCGCGCTTGATGATGTGCAAATGCCCCTTGGTGATCGGGTCAAACGTGCCAGGATAAATGCCGATGCGGCGCGGTGCAGTCATACACGCAGTTTATGCGTGGCGGCGCACAACGGCAAGGGGGTTATTTATTGCGTTGGCTTTGGGATAAATGTGTAGTGAGTAGTTCCATCCCTCTTATATGATACGCTTGGGCCAGACGCATATATTCTCAAAAGTGCATTATTTGCCTGATTTACAGCAGTCTGCATAACTGCATAAGCTTTTGCAGGCGACGCACCTCGTTCTTGATTTAATAACCAGCAATGCCACGCCGAATCTTCTGACTGGCCCGTGGCAAATGTTTCTTTGTCCGGGTGAAAAGAATATGACAACTGCTGACTCAACCCCCGGCGCACAATATCATTTGCAATAGTTGTCGTTGCTTGTTCCCATGCTGACTTAAATGCAGCTTCAGCGAGCATTTTTGGATTTGGGGTTTCTAAAACTTCTCTGGTACCGTCTGTAAGCATTTCTTTTTCCTATATCAGGGGTGTTTCATCTATCTATGGCAATACCATAATCATAAGAACACAATATGTCTATATTATGATGAAATACAACAACGTGTTATGCGTGACGCGCCGGGAAGGTAAAATGTGTCCCTCTGCCGTTTTGCACGTTCTTCACTTCGGCCCCCATATTCTTTGCGACTTTGTGCAGAAGCGCTGCAATATTTTTCTCGCCTAGTCCTGCAAACGCAGTCAACAAGGCTTGCCCCTCCTCATTCGAGGTGGTCAGTGATAGAGGATCAAATACGTATGTGAAGCTTAAAGGATCATACGCTGTAACTTCTTTGATATACTTGACGGCACTGTTAAAGTCGTCACAAACGTCAAGTACAGCAGCCGGATTAGATGTTTCTGGTGTTTTCATCAGCACGCAAGGCCTCTTATTTTAATGATCTCAACACCTTCATGGGACTTACGTACTACCCGACTATGTGGAATATTGTCCACTGCGGCATCAAATGCATCGCTTACAGCAGAAAAGAAGCGATCAATCGGATGATCGTCTCTCAACGCTTTTTGTTTTATTAATGCCAAGGCAGCGGTACTGGCGTTATTGGTGCCAGATATGCATTGCGTGTCGCTGCGTCGCACAAAGTGCAAGTCATCCTCCGCACGCAAAAAAGCGCTTTGTATAATGTGGTTTAGTGGCGTCATGGATTATTCCTTATTTTGAAGGCACCATACACACGCACGAATGAATATGTCTAGTTATTTTTATCTAAAAGAAGGCTGGACAATAACGGCACAGTTGTCTACAAAGACCGTCACCGCACACTTATGCGCGGGCGATTAGCTCAGTTGGTTAGAGCGCTATCTTGACATGGTAGAGGTCACCGGTTCGAATCCAGTATCGCCCACCACTTTCCCTCCTTCATCTCTATTGTTATAATAAATTGACATATCGTTACCTTTCTTTTATGGGATAGGTAATATGTCCAAAGATCTTCCTGTTTTTATTGATATTGGCGCCCCACCGACACCTAAGGTCGGGCCAGCACGCACGTTATTCCAAGCCCTGGCAAATCCTTCCCCCCTCCGTATTGCGGGTCATTTACAGGATCCAGGCACCTTCTCGCACCCCTATTTGGTCAATACAGAAACACGTGGATTGACGATCAAAGTTAGCGAGTCCCCCATCATTCTGCCGCCCCTGTATGCGCATTTAGCCGAAGCGGTCGCGATAATGGCGCGTAATGTCGCAGATCACGGTCATCTTGATTACAACACCGCGTGTGCGCGTTTATATCATTCATATAAATATCTTATGAAAGACCAGACCAACTTCTTGAATGGTATTCACATTGATTGCGGCGATATCACGCAAGCCGTAAGCGGGCCTATTACACCACGCGAAATTGGAATTGTGTCCGATATTCCCTGTTTAACAACACAGTTCTTCCATACCCCTATTATATTAGATGAGTCACACGCACGTGCATTAGAAAATGAAACAGGGAACGATATTCAAAACCGTATATTTGAGGGTATTTCAAACAAGTGTGAAGGCGTTACACCATACACTCCCGCTGCGCATGAGGTGGTTATGATTGACGGTGCAACCCCGCATTGCGCCCGCCCAAACCCCCATCACAAAGATTACCGCCGCAGTATTCTGACGGTCATTTTTGAGCGTGATGCGGACAGGACCGTATGCAAAAATGCATTTCTAAGTGCTTATTTAAGAGGGGAAAAACAATTTGCCGCCTTCTATCCTTCTTATAAGATAAACTAATTGACATATCGTAAAACCCACCCCAATATACATTATGTCTAAAGATAGCATTGTTATTGATATTGGCCCGACGCAACGCCGCGTCCCTTCATCCCCTCGTGATTTATGGACCGCGTTGGCAAATCCGACGCCGTTACGGACTGTTGGGCATGTGGCGGATCGCAGGGCTTTTTCCAGCACCATTACGGTTGACGGAAGCGATCACACGACGTTAGGCAGGTCCATTAAAGTTGCGGGCAGCCCGATTGTTCTGCCCCCACAATATCGGGCTTTTACCGACCTTATATACGCATGTGCCAAAGATCATGCAGACAATGTTGATTTCGATTACAACAGCTCGCGTGCTTTGCTGTACGTTTCTCAAATAAGTTTGGAACCAGGCAAAACTAACGTTACACCGCATTTACACCTTGATACGCTAAATACCCAACACGCCATTGCCGGAAATCATAAGCGGCGCAGTGTTTATAGCGTCTCAGACGCTCTGCCAACTCAGTTCTTTATGACGCCCGTATGCACAACAGAAGTTGAAAAAGCCTATTTAGAAGAAAATAAGGGTCAAAGTACCATTCTCGATAATTTTCTACAGGCCCGTTTAGGGGCTACTGATCCTACCTCTCCCGACCCTTACACCATTGTTAATTTTAATGAAATGATGCCGCACCAGGCAAAAACAGCAGAAGAGCCACTTCGCCGTACTTTTTTTGCCATTGTGTTTGATGATTACTTTACGGATCACGTTTGTGGCGATAATCCTGCTTTGAACGCATATGCTTCTCAGCATTTGAAGCTATAAAAAAGCCGCGCAATGCACGGCTTTTCATACATTCGATAAAGTATTAATCCGCGTCGTCCCCGTTATCTGGAACGACATCCCCATTAACCGGCATATCTGCACCGTCCACGATGCCTTCAGCCTCATCATCGCCTTCATCGACCAGCCAGGCGACAGAGACAACACGTTCGGTCGTTCCGACCTTAAACAGCGTCACGCCCTGGGCCGCGCGGCCCGTCATGCGGATATCATGGACCGGCAGGCGGATCGTCTGCCCCGCATCGGTGACCAGCATCAATTGATGATCGTCACGAACCGGGAAGGTCGCGATAATTTCGCCGCCATTTTTGGATGTCAGGGTCATGTTGGTGATCCCAGACCCGCCACGACCGGTCAAGCGGTATTCATAGGCGGATGTCCGCTTCCCGAACCCTTTGACTGTTGCGGTCAGCAGGAATTGCTCCTGCGCCTGCATGTCCTTGAAACGCTCGTCCGACAGTTCGCCAGTGGTATCCCCTTCCAGCTCAACCCCCTCCTCATCCGCACCACGCAACTTATTCGCGGCTTTCAGATAGGCACTGCGTTCATCAGGGGTCGCATCCACATGTTTCAGGACAGACATGCCGATCAGCTCATCCCCCTTACCCAGGCGGATCCCGCGGTTCCCCGTTGAATTCCGGCTTTCGAACACGCGGACATCATCAACCGAGAAGCGGATCGCTTTACCCAGCTTACTGACCAGCAGGATATCTTCATTCCCACGGCAAATCTTGACAGACACCAGGCGTTCATCGCCCTCAAGCTTCATTGCGATCAGGCCGTTCGACCGGATACGGCTGAAATCAACCAGGCGGTTACGGCGTACCGACCCTTCCGAGGTCGCAAACATGATATCCAGCTGTTCAATCAATGTCGGGTCTTCCGGCATGCGCAGGATGACCGAGATATTTTCGTCCTTATTCAAGGGCAACAGATTGACCAAGGCCTTACCACGCGATTGCGGGTTACCCAGCGGCAATTGGTACACCTTCATTCGGTGAACGATCCCACGGCTGGTAAAGCACAAGATCGGCGTATGGGTTGAGGCAATAAACAGGTCCGAAACGAAATCCTCTTCCTTCATATTGACCGCGGCACGGCCCTTCCCGCCCCGGCGTTGCGCACGATACGTCGCCAGCGGCGTCCGTTTCACGTACCCGCCATGGGTGATGGTGACCACCATGTCTTCACGCTGGATCAAATCTTCGATATTCGCGTCAAATTCGCTTTCCAGAATTTCCGTGCGGCGCGGTGTGGCAAAAGCAGCCTTGTCGGTCAGCAATTCATTGCGCAAAACATCCAACATTTTCGCGCGGCTGGCCAAGATCGACAGCAGATAAGCAATCGTATCGGTAATCTCGCTTAATTCACCAGCGATCTTGTCGCGTTCCAACCCGGTCAAACGGTGCAGACGCAAATCAAGAATCGCGCGGACCTGCAGCTCCGACATGCGGTACGTGCCTGCATCAGATATCAGGTAATCAGGATCATCAATCAGCGCGATCATCGGCGCGACATCTTTTGCCGGCCAATCACGGGCCATCAAACCCGCGCGGGCCATAGCCGGATCAGATGCACTGCGGATCAAAGCGATAATTTCATCAATATTGGCAACGGCCACAGCCAGGCCCGCCAAAATATGCGCGCGGGAGCGGGCTTCGTTCAATTCAAAGCGCGTGCGGCGGCCAATAACGTCTTCACGGAAAGCCAGAAACGCGGTGATAAAATCTTTCAGCACCAATGTCATGGGTCGGCCGTGATGCAAAGCCACCATGTTGCATGCAAAGCTGGTCTGCAGCGGGGTATGTTTATACAGCTGGTTCAGGACAACATCGCCCTGAACGTTGCGCTGCAATTCAATCACGATACGGACGCCTTCGCGGTTTGACAGGTCGCGAATATCGCTGATCCCCTCAACGATCTTTTCCCGCGCCACTTCGCCCAGGCGTTCCAGCAAACGGCCTTTATTCACCTGATAAGGCACGTCATGAATGACAATGACTTCGCGTTTTTCGCGGCCATCTTCCACCGTTGCGCGGGCCCGCATGGGGACGGAACCGTTCCCGGTGGTATAAGCAGAGCGAATGCCGCCACGGCCCAGTATCTGACCACCTGTTGGGAAGTCGGGGCCTGGAATGATCTGCATCAATTCTTCGACGGTAATCTCAGGGTTATCCATGGTCGCGATACAGGCATCGATCACCTCACCCACGTTGTGGGTCGGAATATTCGTGGCCATACCGACCGCGATCCCGCCAGCACCGTTAATCAGCAAGTTCGGCAGACGCGCCGGCAGAACGACCGGTTCCTGCATCGATTCGTCATAGTTGGGGCGAAAATCGACGGTTTCCTTATCGATATCGGCCAATAATTGTTCGGCGGCTTTGTTCAGGCGCGCTTCGGTGTAACGCATGGCTGCCGGCGGATCCCCATCCTGCGACCCAAAGTTACCCTGACCATCCACCAAAGGCAGACGCAGCGAGAAATCCTGTGCCATCCGTACCAAGGCTTCGTAAATCGCACTGTCACCATGGGGGTGATATTTACCCATGACATCCCCAACAATACGGGCAGACTTACGATAGGGTTTATCAGACGTATAACCGCCTTCCCGCATCGCATAGAAAATGCGGCGGTGAACGGGTTTCAGACCATCGCGCACATCGGGCAAGGCGCGCGACACGATCACGCTCATGGCGTAATCGAGGTAGGATTTTTTCATCTCCTCCTCAATCGTCACATGAGGCGAGATAATGGGCGTTGGAATCGTTGTGTCTGTCGTCGTCATGGATTAAGGCCTAAAATGTTATTGCGCGGCTTTCGGGTTTAAGCTTTGCATTGGCGGCTGAGCAAACACACCGGTTGAAATGACAGCCTGGTCCAGCAATTTGGTGAATTCAGGACCCACACGCTTTTCATACTCGCTGCGCTTAGATTCCGCTGATTTACCGGCAGGTGAAGAATAAAATGCCAGCATGGCTTTCAACTCGTCTTCTGTGTATGTGTCGGCCATTGCCTTAATGGACACAGCGTTTACCTTCTCAGCCGGCATTGCCACCTTCATCTTGGTCCAGAAACTGGCCTTTTCCGTTGGTGTCATGAACTGAGTCAACACATCCATCGCTTTGAAAAGGCGTTCGCGCACATCAACTTTCTGATGTATCTCGGTCGCCAATTTGGTGCGTGAAGCAACGTGCTTGTCATCCGCCGCATTGGCGCCGACAGAAACAACAAGCAAGAAAGCCGTTAAGGCGATAAGTAAACGCATCGATATAATCCTTTGTTTTAGAATGGAATGTCATCATCCATGTCATTGCGCGGACTGAAGTTTCCAGGGCCGGCATTACCGCCACCAGCGGAAGGCGCGCCATAGTCATCCCCGCCGCCATAATCACCACCCGATGATCCGCCACCAGCGCGATCAAGCAGAGCGATCTCGCCCCGATATGGGCGCAGCACGATTTCCGTCGTGTATTTATCCTGGCCGTCCTGCTGATACTTGCGGGTTTCCAATTGGCCTTCAATGTACAGGCGGCTGCCTTTTTTGGTATATTGTTCGACCAGATTCACCAGGTTCTGGTTAAAGATCGAAACACGGTGCCATTCGGTTTTATCCCGGCTTTCGCCCGTGGCCTTGTCTTTCCACTTTTCCGATGTCGCAATGGACAGGTTGGCAACGCGGTCGCCCGACTGCATTGTGCGGATTTCAGGCTCTTTGCCCAGATTGCCCACCAGAATGACTTTGTTGACGCTGCTTGCCACGACGCTCTCTCCATAATTTCTTTTTAAATTTATGGATTTCATATAAGCAGATGCACCTATGCGGGCCAAGTCCTAAATCCCACATATACCAAGTTTTGCAGGGATTTTATTGCTTTTTTCCACGGACGGAATATATCAGGTCAGTCAACATTAACAAAGATACGTCCATGCTGAAAACTATCTCTGTCCGCGGGGCGCGGGAACATAATCTGAAGAACGTATCGGTGGACATTCCACGCGACAAGCTGGTCGTGATTACGGGCCTGTCCGGATCGGGCAAATCGTCTTTGGCCTTTGACACGATTTATGCGGAAGGCCAGCGTCGTTACGTTGAAAGCCTGTCCGCCTATGCCCGCCAGTTTCTGGAATTAATGCAAAAGCCGGATATCGATTCCATCGAAGGCCTGTCGCCAGCCATTTCGATTGAGCAAAAAACAACCAGCAAAAACCCGCGCTCCACCGTGGCTACGGTGACTGAGATTTACGATTACATGCGCCTGTTGTGGGCGCGTGTCGGCATCCCATATTCCCCCGCGACCGGCCTGCCGATTGAAAGCCAGACAGTCACCCAGATGGTGGACCGCATCCGCGTCATGGGTGATGGCACGCGTTTATACGTCATGGCCCCGATTGTCCGTGGCCGGAAGGGCGAATACCGCAAAGAATTGCAGGATTTGCGTGCCAAGGGCTTCGCCCGCGTTAAAATCGACGGGACATTGTATGAGATTGACGAGTCCCCGACGCTCGATAAAAAGCTGAAGCACGATATCGATGTCGTGGTTGACCGCTTGGTCCTGCGCGATGATCTGGGCAACCGCCTGGCCGATTCCGTTGAAACAGCGTTAAAGCTGGCTGACGGCCTGCTGATCATCGAAAATGCCGATACCGGCGACAGGACAGTGTACAGTGAGAAATTCGCCTGCCCCGTCTCTGGTTTCACAATTCCAGAGATTGAACCACGCCTGTTCTCATTCAACAGTCCGCACGGTGCCTGCCCTGATTGCGACGGCCTGGGCGTAAAGATGCATTTTGACCCAGACATGGTCGTCCCCGATCCAACCAAAACACTGGCGCAGGGGGCTGTTGATCCGTGGTCGAAGAATTTCTCCGGCTATTATCTGCAAACGCTGTCCGTCATTGTCCGTGCGGCAAAGGCGAATGTGAACACGCCGTGGAAAGACCTGCCGGAATCGCTGCGCCAGACAATCCTGTTCGGCAGCGACAAAGAGAAATTCGCGTTCACCTATGGCGGTGAGAACAGCAGCTATTCAACCACAAAAGGGTTCGAAGGCGTTATTCCCAACCTGGAACGCCGGCTGAAAGAAACCGAAAGCCCCAGCGTCCGTGAAGAGATTCAGAAATATCAATCCAGCACCGGATGCGACACTTGTTACGGCGCACGCCTGAAACCCGAAGCCCTGGCGGTCAAAGTCAATGGCCGTGATATCGCCGTGGCCAGCGCCCTATCAATTGCCGAAGCACAGGCCTGGTTCGGTGCGTTAATGCCGCAACTGACAACACAGCAGCAGGCGATCGCCGCCCGCATCCTGAAAGAAATCAACGAACGCTTGACCTTCCTGGTCAATGTCGGGCTGGACTATTTGAACCTAAGCCGATCATCCGCGACGCTGTCCGGCGGCGAAAGCCAGCGGATCCGCCTGGCGTCCCAAATCGGGTCCGGCCTGACAGGCGTGTTATATGTACTTGATGAACCGTCGATCGGCCTACACCAACGCGACAATAACCGCCTGCTGGAAACCTTGAAACACTTGCGCGATATCGGCAACACAGTTTTAGTTGTTGAACATGACGAAGATGCCATCCGCATCGCCGACTATCTGATCGACATGGGCCCAGGCGCAGGCGTTCATGGGGGCACCGTGGTGGCCCAGGGCACACCGGATGAGGTGATGGGCAATCCAGCATCCCTGACCGCACAATATCTGACTGGGAAACGTGAGGTGCCGGTACCGGCCACACGCCGCCAGGGGAAAATGGTGGGGAAGAAAAGCGCGCAGCTTAGCATCCTGGGCGCAACGGGGAACAATTTGAAGAACGTGGATGCCCATATCCCGCTCAGCACTTTTACCTGTGTCACCGGCGTATCTGGGTCGGGAAAATCGACCCTGATTCTTGACACGCTGTTTGTCGGGGCCAGCAAAAAGATATCAGGCACGCGCGACATCCCTGCCCCGCACAAAGACATCACGGGTCTGGAATATATCGACAAGATCATTGATATCGACCAAACGCCGATTGGCCGGACCCCGCGATCAAACCCCGCGACCTATACCGGCGCCTTTACGCCCATTCGCGAGTGGTTTGCGGGCCTGCCAGAGGCGAAGGCGCGCGGCTACGGCCCAGGTCGCTTTTCCTTTAACGTCAAGGGCGGTCGTTGCGAAGCGTGCCAGGGCGATGGGCTGATTAAGATTGAGATGCACTTCCTGCCCGATGTGTACGTCACCTGCGATACGTGCCAGGGCCATCGTTATAACCGTGAAACGCTCGAAGTCCGGTTTAAGGACAAATCTGTCGCAGATATCTTGGACATGCCGATTGAAGACGCAGCCGAATTGTTCAAAGCCGTGCCCAGCATCCGCGACAAACTGGAAACGCTGAAACAGGTCGGCCTAGGATACATAAAGGTGGGCCAGCCAGCGACGACGTTATCGGGGGGTGAGGCCCAGCGGGTCAAGCTGGCCAAGGAACTGGCGCGCCGCGCGACCGGGCGGACCCTGTACATTCTGGATGAACCGACCACCGGCCTGCATTTCGAAGATGTTAAGAAATTGCTGGAGGTCCTACACAGCCTGGTTGATACCGGGAATACGGTGCTGGTGATCGAACATAACCTTGAGGTCATTAAAACGGCCGATTGGGTGATTGATATCGGGCCAGAAGGCGGCGATAAAGGTGGCCAGATCCTGGCCACCGGTACGCCCGAAGATATCGTGAAGGTCAAAGCCAGTTATACCGGCCAATACCTGAAACCATATTTAACGTCCGCTAAAACAAAAACGGCTTGATTGCTTCTTAAGGTGTGCCTGGAGTCCAGTGCTGATCAAACACTTTAGCCTGTATGTCATATAAAGGTCCATCATATACATACAGCGCAGGTTGAGCGATCAGAAAGGCACGATCTTCAAAGCTTAATGGGCTAACTGTATCCAAATAAGCTTGTTTTACAGCTGGAATAAGATCATTTAACTCGGTGTCAGATGCTAAAAATTTGCAACTGCTGATAACATGTCCCGGCAACAATTGCTGCATCTCAGGATCCTGACACAAGACTAACAAACGGCCTGCAGCCTGACGAAAATCATCTACGTTTGAAACAGCTTTGCGGCAATCAGCCAAAACAGTTTTAAAATCTTTACGATCGGGCATAGGCACCTCCATTCAAGTGAGGTTTATATACCCGGTATTTAAATATGTCAATATCTATCCA
The DNA here is from genome assembly GCA_040386235.1 of Pseudomonadota bacterium. Classification (GTDB taxonomy): domain Bacteria; phylum Pseudomonadota; class Alphaproteobacteria; order Micavibrionales; family Micavibrionaceae; genus JAZKGA01. The sequence goes on along the minus strand of JAZKGA010000001.1, from coordinate 1,015,470 downwards.
TTAATCAACCCATCCCATTTTTCGGATGGGCACATGCCGACGACGTTATAACCGCAATCGACGTAATGCACCTCTCCCGTCACTGCCGATGACAAATCGGACAGCAGGTAAACGCCTGTGTGGCCCAGTTCGGCCAGTTGCACCGGGCGTTCCAGTGGCGCAGTCAGGATATTGTATTTGTAAGTCTTACGCGCACTGCCGATCACGGAACCAGCCAGCGTTCGCATTGGCCCTGCTGAAATTGCGTTCACACGCACGCCTTCACTGCCCAGATCAGCAGCCAGGTAACGGACGGACGCTTCCAACGCGGCTTTGGCCACACCCATCACGTTGTAACTCGGCATCACTTTTTGTGCGCCGTGATAAGACAGGGTGACAGCCGATCCGCCATCGCGCATCAATGTGTGGGCGCGGCGCATAACGGACGTAAAAGAATAACAGCTGACATGCATCGTATGCAGAAAGTTCTCAAGCGACGTATCGACATATCGCCCTTTTAATTCTTCCTTGTTCGAATACGCAATGGAATGGACGATAAAATCCAGCTTGCCCCACGCATTCCCGACATTGGTAAACGCCGCATCCAGGGCCGTTTCGTTCGTAACGTCGCAGTCAATCAGTAACGGCTTACCACCCAGGCTTTCAGCCAGGGGCGTTACGCGTTTCTGGATCGACTCGCCTTGATAGGTGAAGCCCAGCTCAGCGCCCTGTGCCGCAAGGCCCTGGGCCATGCCCCAGGCGATGGAATGTTCATTGGCAACGCCCATAACTAAGCCGCGTTTGCCTTTCAGCAAATCGCCAGATAAGACGGGATAGGTTTTACTGGTGTCGTCCTGATTCATTTTCAATCCTCTAAGCGGCTAAAAGCCAGCGTGCAATTGGTACCGCCAAAGCCGAAAGAGTTGGACAGAATCGTTTGATGTTTCACCCCTTCGCGCAGGTGCGTCACAACGGGTAATCCGGCCGCGTCTGGGTCCAGGTTTTCAATATTGATGCTGGGGCAGATAAAGCCATCGCGCATCATCAACAGGCAGTAAATGGCCTCCTGCACGCCTGTGGCGCCCAGGGAATGGCCAGTCATTGATTTGGTTGAGCTGAACGGCGGAACACTGGCCGGCCCGAACACCTCTTTCATCGCGCCGATTTCTGCGCCGTCGCCCACGGGCGTACTGGTGCCATGGGTATTGATATAGGTGACGGGTCGATCAGCCGCGAGTGTCGTCATCGCTTGTTGCATACAGCGTTTTGCGCCTTCACCTGACGGCGCGACCATGTCGTACCCATCAGATGTTGCGCCATAACCGGTGACTTCCGCATAAATCTTCGCACCGCGGGCCTTGGCATGCTCGTATTCCTCAAGCACCAGAATTCCGCCACCGCCGGCAATCACAAATCCGTCGCGGTCAGCGTCATAAGCGCGTGAGGCCTTGGTCGGCGTGTCATTGTATTTGGACGACATCGCGCCCATTGCGTCAAACAGCGCGGACAGGGTCCAGTCCAGTTCTTCGGCACCACCGGCAAAGATAATGTCCTGTTTGCCCCAGGCAATCATTTCCGCCGCATTCCCAATACAATGGGCGGACGTTGAACACGCTGAGGAGATTGAGTAGCTGAGCCCCTTAATCTCAAAATTCGTGGCAGCGGTCGCCGAACATGTTGAGGACATGCAGCGCGGTACCATGAAGGGGCCAATCCGCTTTGGTGTTTTTTCTTTGGCCGTCTGCGCGGCTTCGACCTGATTACGAGTCGAAGGGCCGCCGGATCCAATCACCACACCGGTGCGCGGGTTGCTGACATCTTCCTTGGCCAGTCCGGCATCGGCAATCGCCTGTTCCATCGCCAGATGGGTGTACGCGGCGGCATCGCCCATAAAACGCATCAGGCGGCGTTCGACCTTTTCGTCCAAATTGATATTCGGCTTGCCATACACTTGCGAGCGAAAGCCCAGTTCGGCATATTCCGGTGAAAAGCTGATCCCGGATTTACCTTCGCGCAGGCTTTGCCCCACTTCTGATTGATCATTTCCGATACAGGAAATAATCCCAATTCCGGTTACCACGACGCGGCGTGATCCTGCTGATAATGGCATGCCTGCCCCCTTTTATATGTTTTAAATTACAGTGTGCGCGGATTGGCGAACAGGCCGACGCGCAGGTCGGATGCTTCGTAAATCACCTTATCGTCGGCCAGAACCTTACCGTCCGCGATACCCAGGATCAGCGACCGATTGATAACGCGTTTGATATCCAGGACATATTTGACCAGTTTGGTTTCCGGCAGGACTTGGCCTGAGAATTTCAGCTCCCCTAAGCCCAGCGCACGGCCCGATCCCGGCGCGCCAGTCCAGCCAAGGTAAAAGCCCAGCAATTGCCACATGGCATCAAGCCCCAGGCAGCCCGGCATAACCGGATCGCCCTTGAAATGGCATTGAAAGAACCACAAATCAGGATTGATATCAAACTCTGCAACAAGAGTACCCTTGCCGTACGCGCCACCGGCAGTGTCAATCTGCGTGATCCGGTCAAACATCAACATCGGCGGCAATGGCAATTGTGCATTACCAGGACCGAATAACGTGCCGTTGCCGCAGGCGATCAAATCGTCGAACGAGAAACTGTTTTTCATCTTGGCCTCACCCATTGGCGGAGTCATGTGTGCGTTTTGCTGTGTCATGGGACTGGTTATATCGTCAGCACAATGGCGCGACAACTGCTTTTCTATATCTTATGCACAGAAGCGCGGGATCGCGCGGCGTTATCGCCCCGTTTGACGCGCGGATAAGATGGCGGGAATGTGGCATTTAACGCGCGATAGGCTTCGGTCATCGCCATTGCCGCCAACGGCTTGGCAATCATTGGGGGCATATCGGGCATTTCGCCACTGGCAACAACGGCCAGCATCCGTCCCGCAGCCTTTGCACACGCAACAGCGCGATACAGCGGTTCATGCATACGGATATTGCCAAAGAACCCTTGGACGATCGGTAAAACGCCGCGGATCAGTTCAACCGGTGGATCAGCCGGACAATCATTTGCCGCCAGTCCCAGCCGCCATTCAGAACCAGCAGGAACGCCCAGGCGAACGGCTTCCTGCGCCATGACATGCATCAGGGTATCAACAGGATCATCACCGTTATTCAGCATCCCGCCGGGCAGTGTTTCATGTAGTTCGGCCAGTGCCTGACCAGCATAACCAGACAAACCACACAGGCAATCGGCGATTGTCCAGCCTTTCTCGGTCATCTGGCGATCAATGACTTCCAGACATAATTCCTGCGCCGTGACTTCGAACGCCAGGCCGCGTAATGAGGCTTCGCGTAATAATCGCAGCGCTTCTGCGCGGGGAACATTGTGATTCTCGGCCCACTGCACCATAAAATTATGCAAAGAGAACAACATGAAATCCATATACGTGAACGGGCAGTCCGGCCATTCATCAATGATGTTGCGCGCGATCAACCGTCCCTGCTCGGTCCGCCAGTCAAGCGTGGCGGGATCCAGCTGGCACCAGTCCGGCATTGTGCCGTCAAACGCGCTGGCATTCAAAAGACGTTCCAGTTTGGTGTGAGAGGCCGTCAGAACCGCATCAGGTTCATCGAATAAGAAGACGCTTTCAATCATGATCCCGGCCAGGACCTGAACCATATCATGCACTGAGAATCCCCCAGCCTGGGCACCGTCGTTGACAACGATATCAAAAACCTGCTCTTGCAGGCGGGCCGCGAGAATCGCTTTGCCGTCAGAAAAATCCATGGAAATATCCGCACCCGAACGGGCTGATAAGTGTTGGTTTGTAGCTTTTTTATTTCAGAACTGTAAGGCGGGGAAACGCGGATCGGGGACCGAACCGAATCTCTATCTTTTCAGATTATGGGATTTGCTCGGCTGCGTAAAGTCCCCATAACGCCGTACGGGAAATCCAGCCCTTTTGGTCGTTCGCTTCAACCTGGCAGGCGGTGGCTGAGCATTTCAGCAGGGCGACAATCAAACCGGGAATCACGCGGGCAACGACTTTTTTGCCATCTTCTTTTTTCGTCAGCACCTGTGGCCCCTTACCCAATATAATGGCAGTGCGCGCGGAAGACAGCAAAGTCTGGTTGATCCAGCCGAATTCACCATCCGGCATTTTGACCTTGCGCCAGGATTCATAGACATGCGTGACCTCAACCGGCAGATCGCGGCGGCTATACACCCATTTGACCGGGTAATTCTTGCCAGGGCCGAAACGCATGTACACTTTTTCCTCGTTCAACGAGGCAAAGTAAGGCGGTTTTGGCGCATCCCCCTCAGCCACAGCCACGGCAGGCATGAGTAAAACAAAAAAGGCAACCAGCGTGAAAATCAGTTTCATACTGTACACTATCGAAAAACTTGGCTTTTGACGCAAGATGTTTCATAAAGGCGGCGTTATGCCCGCCCCTTTTTCCCCAGTGTCTGTTGCGCCGATGATGGATTGGACCGACCGCCATTGTCGGTATTTCCACCGATTGCTGGCCCCCGATATTCATTTGTACACGGAAATGGTGACGACCGGCGCGTTGCTGCACGCCGACCCCTCCCGCTTTTTAGATTTTGACGCAGCGGAACACCCCATCGCCCTGCAATTGGGCGGCAGTGAGCCTGCTGATCTTGCGGCCTGCGTCAAACTGGCGACGCAATGGGGGTATGATGAGGTGAACCTGAACTGCGGCTGCCCGTCTGATCGGGTGCAGCGCGGACGATTTGGCGCATGCCTGATGGCCGAACCCGACCTGGTGGCCAGCTGTGTTCAGGCGATGCAGGATGCAACCGATATTCCCGTTACAATCAAGTGCCGCATTGCGATTGATGACGCCGAAGAATGGCCGTTCTTGACCCGTTTTATCGACACAATCGTGGCGGGCAGCGCCAATCGCCACTTTATCATCCATGCGCGCAAGGCCTGGCTGCAGGGTCTTAGCCCGAAAGAAAACCGGGAAGTCCCACCCCTGCGTTACGATATCGCCGCACGCGTGAAACAGGAATACCCGGACCTGACCATTGCCGTAAACGGCGGAATCGCCAGTTTGGCGGCCACACGCGACCACCTGAAAGTCTTTGACAGCGTGATGCTGGGCCGGGCCGCCTACCAAAATCCGTGGCTGCTGCGTGAAATTCAGCAGGATTTGTGGCCCGCCACGCCCGTCCTGCCCATGCCCGACGTGCTGAACCGCATGGCGGACTATATTCAGGAATGGGTCACAATCCCTGAACGCCGCGCCCACAACGTCACACGCCATATGCTGGGCTTGTTTCAAGGGTCTCGCGGCGCGCGGGCCTGGCGACAGACCTTAAGCCACCTACAAACTGCCCCCACCGCGCAAACCATTGCATACCTTCGTGAAACGGCCCAAAAGCACCGATAAATGTGGCGGGGGTTGTGACAATCCTGTATAAATGCACTAGATTGATGTGATACTGATTCAATAAGGGACGAAACACGCGTGCATAACTGGCAAAAACTAGACAAAGAGCAGACTGAGGCGATGATCAACGCTGTGCGATCATCGTCCGAAGCGCTGCTGTTTTCTCCATCAGCCAGTGAGGGTACGATCGCCAGCCTGCCTTTTTACAACACCTTTTCCCTGTATCGCCTGACCAATTATACGTCCCTGCCCATTTTCACGATGGAATTTCTGTCTGATGGCGAAACCTATGTTTATTTGGATGGCAGCGATGACTCGCTGTTGAAAACGAATACCAAGGACGGCCTGCGCCTGACGCCACGTAATATCATGGCGTATCTGGACTTCTATTTCGCCAATACCGTGCGCGATGAAGGTGAGATTCACACCTATTCCGGCACCACAGAATCCGGCGGGCTGGCTTTGTCCGTCCCGTCCATTGCCTTTGATCCGCAGACATCGGCCTATACCGTTGCTTGCCCTCTGTATGTTGATGGTGTGATCATGCACGCCACAGTACATATATCGCCAGAGGGCATTGTTACGCTTCATGAAATGCGCCCTTATTTGACCGAGGCGGCATCTTCGTTTAACACGACATCACGGCCGTATGGACAATAACGCATGACACATCAACACGACGGATTCGAGACGCAAAAGAATGCACCAGGCACCGATCTGGCGCACACCTTTGCGCCTGCCACCGATGCGACTGGCGCGGCGGTTGGCACCTATGCCCATCCGCACAGCGATACGATTCTGACGGCCGTTACAGATATCCTGCAACAGACCGAATCCGGCCGCTATATGCTGCAGGTTATGCACCACTACAAAATCTCGGCGCGCGTTATTAAGGGTCGCGATGTCACGTATCAAAATCCGGATGAATTCAGCGTGGTGCTGGTCGCGCCTGAGAAATTTCAGGCCCAGATTGAATTACTGGCCATGTATCTGTATTGCGGTATTCGTGATGTGGAACAAAGCTACTGTGGTTTCCGCCGTCCCGATGCGGCGACCATGAACGCGGTTGAATTCAGCAACTTGATTTTTTCCAAAGGCTTCGACATTGTTATCCACAGTTTCCGCATCGCTGATGAGCTTTATGCCCGGTATGGGCATCAGAAAGTCCTTGACAAGATAAATGAACTTGGACATAATGACCTTTATAAAGCGTATAAAAGTGGCGCAGATTTAAGCTCTTTACAAAATCTGTACCTCGAAAAAGAATACGAAGCAGTAAACTGAGGAGAGTAAAATGGTAAAAGGTACAGCAGCAGCAATAGCACGTAAAAATGATCGCCTGGCTCCTCAAGCAAACGTAGCGATGAACTTCATCGGCCACGCTGGCAGCGTAAACAACCACGCTGGCCTGGATCGCACGCCTGCTCCTCGTTAAGGTTTAACGACTTAATCGACTAAAAAGGCCGCAATGCGGCCTTTTGTGTTTTTAAGCGCTGGCAGGGAAGTTAAAAAGCGGGGGATTGGCCGCAGCCACAGCGGCCCTTTTCATTCGGATTGGTGATCTCAATCTTGCGATTGCCCAGAGTGTCGGTCACATAATCAATCCGCATGCCAAATAATTTCATCAGATCGGCGGGTTCAAGTGTCAGGCGCAGGTCCGCGCTGACCTGAATGTACAAATCTGGCACTGTGTCGTCCCAGGTTGCCACAGGTTCCATCTTATATTCATGGCCGCCGCATCCCTTCCCCGCCGCAATCCGCAGGTGAATGGCCGCCGCATCACCACGGACCGATTCCAGGTATTTCACCGCATCTGGCGTGATCGTGATCTCATTTCGGGTCAAGGCGCGCATCGTGTGTCCTTAGGTAAACATGTTCAACTGTAATTTTGCCGTTTCCGACATTTTGCTGGGATCCCAGGTAGGGTCCCAGACGATATCAACCGCCACATCGCCCACGCCGTCCAACGGCAGGATGGCGGACTGCACCATAATCGGCATTTCCTGGGCCACCGGACAGGCCGGAGACGTCAAGGTCATCAGTACCGCCACATCGGCCTGGCCAGACGGCATGTCCGTCATCTCGATTTTATAGATCAGGCCCAGTTCATACACGTTGACCGGGATTTCCGGGTCGAAAACATCCATTAATGCCTTGCGGATCGCGCCAAACAGAGGATGTTCACGATCGGCCTGTAAACTGGGTGGTTCGGCCAGGTCATCGTAATCGTCGCCCAAGGCGTTCCGCACCATATCTTCGTTGGCCACTGGTTTCATCATGACGTGGCCGCCTTGCGCCCGCTGCGTGTCAGCATGACCGTCGCTTTTTGCAGGCCGGCGACCAGGCGGTCGATATCGTCCATGCTGGTATATATCGCGCCTGACGCACGGACTGTGCCGGTCACGCCCAAATCTTCCATCAAGGGTTGGCAGCAATGATGACCATTGCGCACCGCGATCCCCTGCGCATCCAGGATCATCGCGGTATCGGCCGGATGGCAATGCGCCAGGCTTAAGCTGAAAATCCCGATGCGGGGCGCATCCGCCCCCCACAGGGTCAGACCTGGCACCGTGGCCAAAGCGTTATCAGCCGCCGCGCGCAGTTCTGTTTCATAGGCGGCAATACGGTCCATGCCAATGGTTTGCAGATATGCGATCGCCTCACCCAGGCCGATAACGGCCATAAAGTCAGGCGTTCCGGCTTCAAGTCTGGCTGGCCCCGATTTAAACGTGGTGCCGCTGAAACTGACGCGATCAATCATATCGCCACCGCCCTGGTACGGCGGCATGTTGGCCAGAATAGACGGACGGATCACCGCAACCCCTGCCCCCACCGGCGCATACAGTTTGTGCCCGGTAAAGACATAGAAATCAGCGTCCAGATCACGTACGGATACGGGTTGGTGGACCACGGCTTGTGACCCGTCAATCAGGATTTTGGCCTGGGGCGCATGTTTGCGGACGATTTTGACGATCTCAGCCACGGGATTGATAATGCCCAAAGCATTCGACACATGCGCAACCGCAACCAGTTTCGTCTTCGCACTTAACAATGCCGGCAATTGCGCCAGATTGAGCGTCAGATCAGGGTTCAAACCCAGCACCTTAATCTCGGCATTCTGGCGTCCCGCCAGAATCTGCCACGGCACGATATTGGCATGATGTTCATGCATGGTCAGGACGATGTCATCGCCGGCCGCAATCGCTGTCTGGCCCCAGCTGGCGGCAATCATATTGATGGCTTCGGTGGTATTCTTCGTAAACACGACGCTGTCGGGACCATAGGCGGCGATAAAATCATCGACGGCGATCCGCACAGCTTCGTACAGCGCGGTCAGGTCCGCCGACTGGCGATACAGGCCACGGTGAATATTCGCATAGCTGTTCCGGTACAGATCATCAATCTTTTCAAGGACCTGACGCGGTTTCTGGGCACTGGCGGCACTGTCCAGAAAACAGGGCGGCATGCCGTTGTCATCGCGTTGATCCAGGAACGGGAAATCAGCGCGGATTACAGATGAATTGAAAGCCATGCATCAATCCTTTCCCGCGCCACTTCGCGCTGCGCCTCGTCCGGTACACGATCCAGCACCTCGGCACAAAACGCGGTCATCACCAGTTTTTGTGCTGTTTGTTCAGGCAGCCCACGGCTGCGCATGTAGAATAAAGCATCTTCGTCCATCGGCGCGGTTGTCGCCCCGTGCGAACATTTCACGTCATCCGCATAAATTTCCAGCTCCGGCTTGACCTGCATCGTCGCCTGAGGTGACAGCAGGATCGCGTTTGACAACTGATATCCATCCGTTTGCTGGGCTACCTGACCAACATAGATTTTGCCCTGAAACACAGATTGCGCGCGGTCCTTGATAATCGACCGGACAAATTGGTCTGAGCGACAGGACGGTGCCAAATGGCGCAGCAAGACAGTCAAATCAGGGTGCGCATCGCCTTGTGCCAGATGAAGGCCATAGGCCTGGCCTTCTGCGCCCTCACCCAATAAATCGATTTGAATATCGTTGCGCTGTAACCCGGCATGATCCGCGATAATCAGCGCGGTGTAACGTCCGTCTTTGGCGACCTGAACGCGGGCGCTGTGCGTCATGACGGCGGCGGCATGCGGGACGGTGTAATGGCGGATGTGCAACAGGCTGGCACCTGTGCCCACCTGAATATCCACGCTTTGGTTAAGCCAGCTGGTCCCGTCCGCATCCACCGTTTCAATCAGCACTTGGTGCGTGCCGTCGGTCACCTGGATCATCGTATGGGTCATCGCCAGGCCGTCACCCTGGATATTCATGTGACGCAGAACCGGTTCAATTTCGGTGCAGGCATCCAAGCTCAGTCTTTGCGTGCAAACGTCGCAATACATGGACGTCAGGTCGTATGGCGCTGTATAATGACCCGCATCTGACGCGGTGCGTAAACGGGTCATGTCGGCTTGTGAAATAGCCGAGAACGCAGGGGTCTTGGTAATCTCAATCTGGGCCGACTTTACGGGGATCGACTGTAACGCGACCTCAAGCGCCGTGTATTTCCAGGCCTCATCCGCCTTGGTTGGTAGTCGTTTGAAACTTTTCCCCACGCACAGAGCCGCCAGCTGGGCTTGCCAGTCGCTTAATACAATCGGTGCAGAAGTGGCGAATTGTGTCATGTTATGCGGCCTCGCTCGCAACATCGGCGTAGCCAGTTTTTTCAAGCTCTTTCGCCAGGTCGGGGCCGCCAGATTTGATAATCCGGCCTTTCGCCATCACATGCACAACATCCGGGACGATGTAGTCCAGCAATCTTTGGTAATGCGTGATGATCAGGAAGCTGCGATCCGGGGCCCGCATCCGGTTTACACCATCCGCGACAATGCGCAGGGCGTCAATATCAAGGCCGCTGTCCGTCTCATCCAGAATGGCGCATTTCGGCGCCAGCAATGACATCTGCAAAACCTCGTTCCGCTTTTTCTCACCGCCGGAACACCCGGTATTCAGCGCACGTTTCAACATGTCATCAGACACGCCCAATTCCTTTGCCACACTGCGCAGCAGTTTCAGCATCGCCATCGCATCCAGTTCCACCTCGCCCCGCGCCTGACGCTGTGCATTAATTGCGGTTTTAAGAAAGGTTGAAAACGTCACGCCGGGAATTTCCAGCGGATATTGAAACGCCAGAAATAAACCAGCCACGGCGCGTTCATCCGGATCCATCGCCAGCAGATTGCGACTGCCTAGCAGCGCTTCGCCCGCCGTGACATCGTACCCATTCCGGCCAGCCAGAACATAAGACAGGGTGGATTTGCCCGATCCGTTCGGGCCCATAATCGCATGTACCTGACCCGCAGGCAGATGCAGGTTAACGCCGTTTAAGATTGGCTTGTCACCAATGCTGGCATGTAAATTGTTGATTTCTAGCATATTATCCTACACTTCCTTCTAATGAGATAGCGACAAGCTTTTGCGCTTCGACCGCGAATTCCATCGGCAGATTTTGCAACACTTCGCGGCAGAATCCATTGACGATCAGGGCCACGGCGGCTTCTTGATTCAGTCCCCGCTGTTGACAATAAAACAGCTGGTCTTCTGAAATCTTACTGGTCGTCGCTTCGTGTTCCAGTTTCGCCGTATGATTGCGGCAATCGATGTATGGCACCGTGTGTGCGCCGCACTGATCCCCGATCAGCAGCGAGTCACACTGGGTAAAATTACGCGCCCCAATGGCGCCGGGCGCAATCCGCACCAGGCCGCGATAGGTGCTGTCTGACTTACCCGCCGCGATCCCCTTGGCAATAATCCGGCTTTTGGTCCGGCGGCCCAGATGGATCATCTTCGTGCCGGTATCCGCTTGTTGCCGGCCATTGGTGATGGCAACCGAATAAAACTCACCGACAGAATCGTCACCCTTCAGGATGCAAGACGGGTATTTCCACGTGATCGCCGACCCGGTTTCCACCTGGGTCCACGAAATCTTTGACGCCCGACCGGCACACAGGCCACGCTTGGTCACGAAATTATATATACCGCCTTTGCCGTTTTCATCACCGGGATACCAGTTTTGAACGGTCGAATACTTGATTTCAGCCTCTTCCTGCGCGACCAGTTCAACAACAGCGGCGTGCAGCTGGTTTTCATCGCGCTGGGGCGCGGTACAGCCTTCAAGATAAGAAACGTACCCGCCCTTATCAACGATGATCAGGGTGCGCTCAAACTGGCCCGTATTGCGTTCGTTGATGCGGAAATACGTCGATAATTCCATGGGGCACCGTACGCCCGGCGGAATATAGACAAAAGACCCATCGGTAAACACAGCGGCGTTCAAGCAGGCGTGTTTGTTATCGGTATAAGGCACAACGGAGCCGAGATAGGTTTTGATCAGGTCAGGATAGGTGCGGATCGCCTCAGAAATAGGGCAGAAAATAACGCCGGATTCTTTCAGCTTTTCCTTAAACGTCGTGGCGACCGACACGCTGTCGAACACCGCGTCCACCGCGACATTGCTGGATGATGGCACGACCCCCGCCAGCATTTCCTGCTCCCGCAATGGGATACCCAGCTTGGCATATGTTTCAAGCAGTTTGGGATCGACTTCATCCAGCGATTTCGGGCCAGTTTGCCCCTTTGGCGCGGCATAATAATGATAGGCCTGATAATCAATCGGGGTGAAGTCCACTTTTGCCCAGGTTGGTTCAGGCATGGTCAGCCAGTGGCGATAGGCCTTCAGCCGTGATTCCAGCATCCAATCCGGCTCTTCTTTTTTCGAGGAGATCAGACGAATGATATCTTCATTCAACCCTTTTGGGGCCTTATCAACCTCGATATCCGTGACAAAGCCAGCATCATATGTGGCCAGTTGCGCGACTGTCGCTTTTGTTTCGCTTGTTGCGGACATGGTGCCCTACCCTCTTTTTTCTGCAATCAGGTCGGCGACGCTGATTTGGCGCAACGTGTCATGCAAGGCCTGCGATACCTTGGCCCAGCGGCCTCTGACCCGGCAGGCCATGCCCACTTTGCACTGATGCGCATCGGTATCATCACCGCAATTGGTCAGCGTCAGTGGCCCGTCAAACAGCGTGATAACGTCAGATACGGCAATCCCCGCCAAGGGCTGCGCCAGTTTGTATCCACCCCGGGCGCCGCGTTGTGCGACCAGCCAGCCGGATTTGGTCATCGGTTTCATCACCTTGGCCACTGTCGGTTCTGGAATGGATGTACGAGCAGCAACAGCCACGCTCGTGGCAACATTGTCCTGTGGGGCGTCGGCCAGATCGGCCAGCACCACAATCGCGTAATCTGCCATTTTTGATATGCGTAACATGAATTTATCTTCTATCCGTACCAATAAGGTACGAATTAAATGTCATTATCATTCGCAGAAATCAAGCTTATTTTGTCTCGCAGAACTGCAGGTCTTTGTTTTTATCCTGCACGTCGCTCATGTGCCATGAATTACGCGCCAGGAACACGACATCGCCATCGTGATCCAGCGCGGCCGCCATGCGGTTGCCCTCGACAAACGCTTTGATTTTCGCGTCGTCACCACGCACCCAGCGGGCGGCATAATAGCTGGTCGTATCGAAATGCACGGGAATGTTGTATTCGGTGCGGATACGGTCAGCCAGCACGTCGAATTGCAGCGGCCCCACCACCCCGACGATCCAGGTTGTTTCCACCAGGGGTTTGAAAATCCGGGCCACACCCTCTTCCGCCAGCTGTTCCAGCGCGTTGTTCAAATGCTTCGCGCGCATCGGGTCATCGGCCAATACTTTTTGCATATGTTCCGGCGCAAAACTGGGGATTCCAGTGATCGTCAGCGTTTCCCCTTCGGTCAGCACATCGCCGATCCGCAAATTGCCATGGTTGGGCAGGCCGATAATGTCGCCTGGGAATGCCTCTTCCGCCATTTCGCGATCCTGGGCCAGGAACAGCTGGGGCGAATGGATAATCAAGGATTTACCGGACCGCGCGTGAAACAGCTTCATACCGCGCTGAAACCGCCCAGAAATGATGCGGGCAAACGCCATGCGGTCGCGGTGTTTGGGGTCCATATTCGCCTGAATTTTAAAGACGAAGGCCGTGACCTTATCTTCTTGCGGATCAACGACACGCTGCACCGCCTTGTGTGCCCGTGGTTCAGGCGCAAAACGGCCAAGCGCATCCAGCAGTTCAGCCACACCAAAATTGTACATTGCACTGCCGAAATACACGGCCGTCTGATATCCGGCCAGATAGGCGTCACGGTCAAAGGCGGGACACAGGCTGCGCACCATATCTACTTCTTCGCGCAATTGTGCGGCAACATCCGCATTCAAATGCGCGTCAATTTTCGGGTCATCAAGGCCGGTGCAGACGATGGATTCCGCCACAGTATCGCCCTTGCCACGGCCAAACAGGATCAATTGATCGTTAATCAGGTCATAACAGCCACGGAAGTCGCGCCCCATACCAATCGGCCAGGTCACCGGAACGACTTCTAACGCCAGCTTTTTCGCCACTTCGTCCATCAGGGTGAACGGGTCATGCCCGTCACGGTCCATTTTGTTGATAAAGGTCATGATCGGAATGTCGCGCAGGCGGCAGACTTCGAACAATTTCAGAGTCTGGGTTTCAATCCCCTTTGCCGCATCCAGGATCATCACGGCACTATCGACCGCGCTGAGTGTCCGATACGTATCTTCCGAGAAATCCTCGTGCCCCGGTGTATCCAGCAAATTATAGGTGTAATCCTTGTACGCGAATGTCATGACAGAGGAGGCAACGGAAATACCGCGCTCTTGCTCAACCTTCATCCAGTCGGATCGTGCGCGGCGGCGTTCCCCCTTCGCTTTGACCATTCCGGCCAGGTTAATCGCCCCGCCGAACAGCAGCAGCTTTTCCGTCAGCGTCGTCTTACCCGCATCGGGGTGCGAGATGATGGCAAAGGTGCGGCGTTTCGCGATTTGGGCCTCAAACTTACTCAAACGATTCTTCCTTCGAACGGCACTGTGCCTTTATTATCCCATGCAATTTCAACCGCCCAGGCATCCGGGTCAAACGCAATCGCGTCGCGAATATACGCATCTGCGTCACGGTCCGCAACCGCATTTCCCGATAAAGCGGTCAGCCACGCCAATTCCCCTGTTGCATCGCGCGTCTGGGTGTAAATATGGCTGGTGCCGTCACGATAGCGGCATTGCAGGATAATCGTGCCGGAAGACGGGTTGCCACGCCGCACAATCATGACGTAATGCCCCAGCAGCGACAGGCGGCGTATCTGACTGTCCAGCCAGATATGGGTGGGGATTTGTTCGGTCATTCTGAATAAGACTGGCTAAGCCGTCGGCCGCTTGCGCCCATATAATTCCAGGCGATGGTCAACCAGATCGTATCCCAAATCGGCCGCAATGCGTTCTTTCAGGATTTCCAGTTCCATATTCTGGAATTCAATCACTTTGCCTGTTTCCAGGTCGATCAAGTGGTGGTGATGCTCCATATTCGTTTCATAGCGAGAGAAGCTTTCCTTGAATTCATGACGCAGGATCAGGTCCATTTCATCAAGCATTGCCAGGGTGCGATACACCGTGGCAATACTGATCGACGGGTCGGTTTGTTTCGCGCGGTCATAAACAACCTCAACTGACGGATGGTCATGCGACGTGTCCAGGATTTTCAGGATCGTCCGGCGTTGATCCGTCATCTTCAGGCCCGCTTCGGTACAGCGTTGTTCCAGTGGCATCATGATGCATCCCCTTTGTTTGTCTTCATACTCTTATTAAGTTTTTGGGAAGCACCCTGTAAAGCTTTCTTTTCCGACACCATGCGGCGTTTCGGCAGGTACAGGGTCACGGTCGTGCCGCTGCCTTCCACTGATTCCAGATGCAGTGTGCCGCCATGAAGTTCAATCATCGCCTTAGCCAGCGGCAAGCCCAGGCCTGTGCCCTGCTGATCCCGCGCCACGCTGGAATCATGTATCTGGCCGAAGGGTTCCAGCGCTTCCTTAATCTTATCAGTTGGAATACCAATCCCTTCGTCGCGCACGCAAATCCGCAGATCACCGTCATCGTACAAATCGGTACTGACGGCGATTGTATCCCCTTTACGCGAGAATTTAATCGCGTTGCTGACCAGGTTGATCAACACCTGACGGATCAACCGTGGATCGGCACGCAACAGCGGCAGATCAGGCACAATGGTGGTGGTCAGCGCGATATTCGCGCTGAAGGCCCGCGATACCATCATCCGACTGACGGATTGCAGCAATTCACCGATGTCGAATGTTTGTTCGTCCAATTCGACCTTACCGGCCTCAATTTTCGACATGTCCAGCACTTCGTTGATAATGTCCAGCAAATGCCGGGCACTGAGATGCACGTCTTGCAGGTATTCGATATATTTGCGCGTGCCAATCGGGCCAAAGGCCTCGTTCATCATAATCTCGGAAAAGCCGATAATGGCATTCAGCGGGGTGCGTAATTCGTGGCTCATACTCGCCAGAAACGCAGATTTTGCATGGTTTGCGGCGTCTGCCTGGTCTTTGGACATCCGCAGGGAAATCTCCATCTGCTTCCGCAGGGAAATATCCATCAGCGTCGTCACCTGGAATTTCCGCCGCTGCGATAATTCAAGGGCGGCGGACGTATAAAGGATATTGGCCGTTGATCCATCAACGCGCAGAATCTTGGTTTCCCCGGTCGAACGTGTTCCGTTTTGCAGGAAATCAGCACCCTGGTTAACCTCGTCATCCTTATCCGCCGGGGGAATAAAATCGGGCAACGGTTCACCCAACAATTGATCCCGCGTCCAGCCAAACGTCCGAATAAATGAGTCGTTGACGCGCACGATCCGATGCTGACGATCTGTCACGATAATGCCGATTTCCGACGCATCGAAGATAGAGGTCATCAGCGATACGGCATCATCGCGTTCCCGCAGAAGGACAGATTCATCCGCCAATTCCGGCTGGGCCATGATGTCCAGCATATCGACCGGCCCGTCACCCTGGGTCGCAACCGGATTGATCCAGAAACCATGGATACGGATGCCGCCCGGAAAATTCGGAAAGGCTTGGATCGTTACCGGCATCTTTTGCTTGATGCAGACCTCAAACCCCTGTTCAAACAAGCGGGCATTTTCGGTATCCATGAAACTGTCCAGGGATTGGCCCACGATCTGGTCACGCTTGCGGCTGAAATACTCAACGGCCCGCCGATTGGCATCGACGACGATATACGTCCCCTTTTCCTGCATCTGAACTAGCAGACGCGGAATAGGCATACTGTCGAACAGGATTTTATGATCGATTTCATTGCCCATCAGGACTGACCTGTCGTCCCGGATGTGTTTAAGGATGCGACATAGCGGACCAGCGGGCTGATCTCGCGCCGCGTCGCGATCATCTGACCATCTTCGGTTTGATTAACCATGTCCTGGCGCATTTGGGTCAGGACATGGGGCAAGGTTTCACCCACGACGGGTTCCGCGACGCAACAAGACAGACTTAAATCCACCGGAATGGGGCGTTTCTGACCCGTTTCAACCATGACATCCTGAAGGCGGCGTATAAACCGCACGCCGCCAGCATAATTGGTCTGACGCAGCAGAATAATAAAGAAACCGTCATCCAAACAGAATACATCATCAAAGCTGCGCACACAGCGGCCCATCACGGCGGCCGCCTGGCGCAGATGTGCCAGATCATGTTCGGCAATCGGGTCGAAAATGTGCAATGGGTGGGGCAGAATTTTCAATTTGACCAGGCAAATGCAAAACGCTTTTCCGTCGCGCGTCAAACGCTCCATCTCTCGTCCCCATTCGCGATCCAGCCATTGTGAATGTCGCAGGAACGTCACGAAATCAATATCGGACACGCTGAACAGGATGTCTGTCACCATTTGCGCCAGCGATTGCTGAAACGTCATATACCGCGTTGTTATTGACGCAATATCGACGCGCGCAACGCCGTTTCCGGCCATTAATTGCGGTGTTACGTTGGCCAGTTCGGTCAGCAAATCTTTATGCAACTCAACAATTGCGGGATGAATGTCGTTTAAGTACGGCTCAAGCGCGACCCAGCTGTCAGGCGGGACCAGCGCGACATCGCCGATACGCGGGGCATCGCGGCACAGACCTGATATCAGGGATTTATACCATTGGGCATAGTCCTGCAACGCGGTGTGAAGCTGGGGCGCGAGGGCAGCATTGGCGGCAAGGTTCTGGTGCATGTGGGGTCGCGTCTCTGTCTTATCTATCTTAAGGCAAAGTGCGATGAATTAAAAGCCAACAATCCATTCAGATTCCAGCGCATCCAGTGTATCGGATTTGATCGCCGCGCGGACCTCACGCATCAGGCGGGTCATGACCGCCACGTTGTGCTGGGCAATAATCTGGTATGCCAGCATTTCCCCGGCGCGCAACAGATGGTGGATATACGATTTGCTGTAGCTGTTCGAGGCCAGCAACGGCGACGTTTCATCCAGCGGCGTCGGATCATTGCGGAATTTCTGGTTCCGCAAATTCAGGCGATTGTCGGGAACGCCTTTCATCAAGGCCCAGCCATGGCGCGCAATCCGGGTCGGGGACACGCAATCAAACGTGTCGATGCCCATGCGAACGAAGGCGAACACGTCTTCGATATACCCGACGCCCAGCAAATGTACGGGACGGTCAGGGTGGACGTTTTCAGCATTCACGCTGACCACATCATAAAATTCCGACCGTGATCCACCAAGGCAGCCGCCAATCGCGGTCCCAAAAAATGGACGTTCGCGAATATAGTCACAGGATATCTTGCGCAGGTCGTGATACACGCCGCCCTGGGTCACGCCGTACAGGCCCTGGGTCCCATCGTCGAAACGGTTGAACGCGGCCAGGCTGCGATCGCCCCAGCGTTGGCTCATATACATGGACCGCTCGGTATAGGCTTTGTCAACGTGATACGGCGTGCATTCATCCAGCTGGTAAATCAGGTCGGCGCCCAGCTTTCGCTGTATCTCGATGGAGTATTCGGGCGTCAGGTGCATTTCGGCCCCATCTTTATACGACCGGAATTTGGCCCCTTCTTCCCCGATTTTAATCAGCGACGTCGCGCGATTCTTATCGCTGTTACGGCCCTTAATTTCATCTGCGACGGACCCATGGCCCATGGAAAAGATTTGGAATCCGCCACTGTCGGTCATCATGGGGCCCTGCCACTGGGTCCAGGACTGCAAACCGCCCATTTCAGCTACCAGATCAGGCCCCGGCTGAATCATCAGGTGGTACGTGTTGCCCAGAATGATATCCGCGCCTGCCTCTCGCATTTGATGCGGATGCAGATTCTTAATGGCACCCTTGGTGCCGCAAAAGATATAATTGGGTGTTTCGATTGTACCGTGCGGGGTTTTCAGCTGGCCAATACGGGCCTTTGACGTGGGCGAACGGTGCGTCACGTCAAAACCAAGTTGCTGGTAACGAAAACGTCCAGCCTCAGAAAACAGGCTGGACGGAACAGTGATCGGCTTTTCCAGCCGTTTACGACTCATAAGACCGAAAGATCAGTGAGATTAAGCAGCAGACTGACGTGCAGCCATTGCAGCTTGCACATGACCACGGATGGCGCGCAGCTCATCCGACAGCTTGCTTGGGGCTTTGCTCATGACAAATGCGTCCAAACCGCCATTGTGGTCCAGCGTACGCAGGCCAGCAGCCGTCAAACGCAGACGAATCATACGCTTCAGGATTTCGCTGTAAACCGACGTTACTTGCAGGTTCGGCTCAAAACGACGGCGTGTTTTGTTTTCCGCGTGTGAGCGGTTGTTGCCGGAGCGACCTTGCTTACCTGTTACCATGCATGTGCGTGCCATTGTGTGCCTCTATATCTTTAAACCTAGAATTCAGTGCGGAGGTTTACATCCAACACCGCCTCTGGTCAAGCACTTTTTACCGATTATTTAAGGCAAGGTCCAATTTCAATGGGTGTGCCCGCCTGGCGAATATCATCCTGGGACAGATACGTGTTCCGCAACAGGTCCGTCTGGCGGTCATGCACCACCAAAGACCCGCCTGCTGTCCCATGTGGGCGGGGCATCATATAGCTGCGCGCGATCACCCCAATCGGGTTGTGAACATCGTATGGCAAGGCGATATTGCCGATATCGGGCCAATAAGCGGGTTTCGCAAGGCCGGTATCAATATCCGTCCCTTTCAGGGTCACATATGCCTTCGCCCCACGCCCGCCTATCATAAACGCGCCAAGGATATCAGCCATGCTGACCGGCACGTTTTTCAAGCCGTCAACAAACCCATCCGCATCCATATCGCCATCGCGTTTGCAGAATGTGCCCTTCTCGACCATATATTGCCGCAGGACGCATCGGGCGCGATAGGCTTCTGGCACCTGCAGCTTGCCGTCTTTGGCACACGCATGCTCTTCCCAGCTGACAAATGTTTTGGGCGTATAAACTGGTACAAACACGGCATGGCCGGTCGTGGTGGACGGCACTGTTTCACCACAAAACGTATGAACGCCATCTTCGTAAAACACATCCAGCTGCACGTTGCCCTTGTCATACGCGCAATGCGCCACGGGAACGAAATCTGATTTGATGTCCACCAGTGTTTTAGGTGCGTCCTGTGCCAGCGCAGGACCGGCAAAAGCGGCCAGGCTTACCAACAAAAGGGCGGATAGTAGCGTCCGGATCATGGGCGTCCCCCGTTAAAATGCGTGCGATGTTGATAGGGTATGGCGCGGATCAGCCCCGCATTCATGTCCTTATACGCCAGATCCGTGGAAACCGGCAGGGTCACGCCATTGCGGTATAAAAGCGTGACAGCAGACGTTCCGTACGTGATATCCAAACGTCCACCAGGGCCGATACAGGTCGTGCTGTTCAGCTGGTTCAGACCTGGGTACTTCATACAAAAATCCTGCGGCCCGACATAAGGTACATCGCGCGGTGACTTGGTCAGTGCGGCCCGCATCTCGGTCATAAAGGCGTAATAGCGATCGCGCTGGTCCAACGGCACTTGCGTCACAGGAATCTGGTTGTACGTCTTATACGCGATGACCTGTTGCCAGCCTGGTGCGACGCACCCATTGCCGCTGCATGTTTCATGGCGACAGGAAATGCCGTTGGCGTCAGACGTTTCAATCACGGTTGAAGAGCCGTCCACACTCATCTGACAGGTGGAACCAAGGTAAGGGACATCTGCGCTGACCATAGGGCATGAATCAGCGGGACCGGAAACAACATTGCATCGGGCCTCGTTCTTGGCCTTATCCGCATCATATTTGGCAACAAACGCGCTGGCATCAGTTGCAGTACCACAAAAAGAAGGTGTGGCATTTTTCAAGGTCTGCTGACTGTCTGAACAAATAACACAGCGACAATCTTCAACTTGCCGCGTTTGCAGCGCCTGGGTGGTATGGGTGTCCGCCGCGAAAACACGTGAAGGCGATCCAGCCGCGGCCAGGCATACAAGTGTCAGGATAAAGGATTTCAGTTTCATCACAATTGCTCCGGACATTCGTTGAGATTAATGCGTCTAACAGTCCGTTTCCGGGCGGTGACGTTACGAACGGTCACTTCGCCTGTCTGTTTGTCCGTCACGGTGACTGTGGCCGCATGTGTTCCATTGACCATCGGCACTGCGTTACAGGTACTGGCATCCCCTGTACAAGCACCCGTCCAGGCAATCGTGAACCGTTCAGGGTCCTGGAAATAATAGGTATCCAGGCCACTGTTGATGTGCGTCCCGACGCTAAACCCAATAGCATCAGTGGTAGTACAGGTATTGGGAGGCGTTTCGCAATCTGGCGTCGTCGCCACATCCCACCACGGCGTGTCAATCAAGCATCCGGCGGTGATGGCAACAGGAGGTGATGGCGGCGGTGGCGGCGGTGGGCACACTGGCGGCGAAGTGGACACGCATGACTCGGCACTGCGAGAATACATGCCATTGTTGCATGTCATCATCGCCGATCCGGTTGTCGGCGCAGCATTATCATACACGGTCAGTGCCGTGCCGTGCGTCATATCGGGGATATTGGTGGTGCAGCTGTTCATGCCAACGGTCCAGCTGGTGGATGTGGACATGCAGTTGTTTGTTGGTGGCGGCGCGGCCGGGCCCGTGCATGTCGCACCCGATTGGGCCATGACGGCCCCGTCCGTACAGACGAAGTTCGCAGATCCTGTTGTGGGGTTTACCGCATCATTGACGGTGCTGTTACCGCCATTCGTCAGGGCCGATAATTGCGCCGTACAGACATGACCGTCTTGATCCCAGGTCACAGTCTGGGCCGCACATCCGGCACCGACAACATTATTACATGTACCCGAAATAAGGGTGAAGGCACCATTGGCGCATTGAAATTCTGCCGCGCCCGATACGCCACTGGTGACGTTTGCAACGCTTTCGCTTTCGCCATCATTGGTTTGCCCTGCACTGCCCGAACAATCCTGGCCTGCGACGGACCAGTTGACGGTCTGTGCGTCACAATTCGGCAGTGTGGAACAAAAAGACATCGCCACTTGCTGTCGCGACTGAAGAACCTGGTTTGGATTGGATGCCGTGTATGGTGTGCAGTTAGCTGCAGATGCGACGTTACGATACACATCTTCAATAATCATCTGACCAGCTGGACATTCAGGACAGCGCGCCGTGTGACAGCATATTTGCGCAAAAGCGGGTTGTGACAGGGCCGTCCCAGTCATAAATGTCGCGACAGCCAGCAGGACACGGCTGATCCGGACTGTGTGGGTAAAGGCAGGGTGTTTTGCGCGTCGTATCGTCATGTCCGTATCCTTACGCCTCAACAAGGTGGTGGCGGGCTGCAGGGTTGCAGATTGCCAATATCACTGGGCGACCGTCCCGTAATGGCCCGTGAGTTACACGTGCCGCTGCACACCGTGCCCCCGGTGCTTTGCCAATAGCTGAAATCCGCCAGATCGGTCACTGGCGAGATGCGGTAAAGCGTCGTGCTGCAATTTGGAATGGAGCATCCCTCATCCGTCTGCGAGGTGACAGTGTGCAGGCAGTAATCGGTCACAGGGGGCGATGGCGGGCTGCAAGTCGGCGGCGGTGGCGGTGGCGCAGATGCGGAACACGTTACCACGGCCCCCATTTTCTGAACGAAAGCACCCCCCTGGCAAACATAGGTATTGCTACCGGTCGCGGGACCTGTCGCGTCTGTTATTTCTTCTTCCCCGCCATCCGCCCCAATCGCGGTCGTGGCAGAGCAGCTGTAGCCATCTTTGGTCCAGGTCATGGTCGATGCTGCACAGGATGTGGGGGTGGACGCCAAGCAAGACGGGGTATGAAGGATAGTTTCCTGCGTTAATACGTTCCCGATGCATTGATACGCGGCTTCGCCATCATAACCCGGATTGGTATTGGTGACGAGCATTTCAGGCTGCAGGCTGTCACGCGCGCCATCACTCATCGTCTGGGTCATACCCTGACAAATCTCACCATTATTACCGTACCAGGTGACTGGTTGCGCAGCACAATTGGCAAAAGCATTAGACGCAAACATTGTTCCCGACAGCATAATCACGGCAACCAGCACCGCTTGGGTAGCTGGTTTTCTGAAGACCTGTTTCTGGCGTGTGATCTTTGTCATCTCAATTAATCCTCTACGTGCGTCTGCGAAGTACAGGGCGGCGGCGGCGTGTTACAAACGGGGGCTGAACTGCATGTCGCACCTGATTGTACAGACCAGCTGCCAGTCCCGTTACAGTAGTAACTGGCCGTTCCGACGCCTGGCGTCGTGCTATCGCGCAGGCTGACCAGCTGGCCGGCGTTGGTGGTTGCCGCATCCGCACTGCAATCCTCGCCTGACACGTTCCAGGTCAATGTTTGGGCCGGGCATGTGACAACCGGGTTTGTACATTCCACCCAAACGCCACCGGACACGCGCCAGCCTTCATAGGCCCCTGTTGTACAAACGCCGTTCAGCATGGCGGTTCCTGTCGCACCACACGCCCCATCGACAGGCGTACAGGGTGGGGCGACGACATTACACGTTGCGCCCGCCTCTTCGGTCCGTACTCCGTTATTACAGGAAAATGTGGCACTGCCCGTATTCGGATCGGTTGAATCGTTCACTGACCCGCTGTCACCATGTGTCACAACGCCTTGGGCGGCAGTACAGCTGTTAGCGCCAACGGTCCAGTTCACGGTTGCGGACGGACAATCGGCAGAGGCCGAACATTCAGACATATCGACCTGTTGCTGAGATCTTAAAACCTGATTTGGGTTCGTTGCCGTATAAGAAGGACAATTTCCTGCATTCGCCACGATCTGATAATAATGCTCTGTACTAAATTGGCCGGCAGGGCATTCAGGACAGCGCACCCGGTGACAGCACACCTGGGCAAATGCCGCCTGGCATACGATCATGGCCAGCATGAACACTAAAACGCCTGTCAGGCTGTTCAAAGGCGTATATGCGTGCCGTGTTGTCATTTCCCGGCTCCCTTAGTTACAGTTTTCGCATAACGGGATCCAGGTACCTGTTTCCAGGTCACAAGAGTAATCCGCGTTACCGATATGTGGGTCATTGGTATTATCCTCGATGGTCCAGTCCGCGCCAGGCGTCGCGCCTGATGCCGGATTTGGCGGTGTCGTGCTGAAGAATGGTGGCAGGGTGGAGCGGCCACTGCCGCCATTCCCGCTGCAATTCGCTGTACCGCTTGACCACGTCACCGGTGACACAGGCGGACAACCGCACTGAGAGCCTGGCTGAAGAACCCATGCCCCTTGAACACAGCGGTAATCCGCATTCCCGTAACCGTTGCCGATAGTGTCGTTCACGGTGGTCTGGTCGCCCTCACCGCCCGCAGCAATGGGTGCGGAACACGTCGTGCCGGCTGATCCACCCCAATTAACGGTGGTCGCGCCGCAAGATGGATAACATTGTTGAGGCACCCCAGCCGCGTCATACAGGGCCAGTTCTGATGGGGGTACGGAATTTCGGCTGAAACGCTGCCATTCAATGAACACGCTGCCCACACTTGGGCATGACACAGTCACACCCGTTGCGCCAGTAGAGACGCCGGACACAGTGGCCGTCGTGTATCCACTATAGAACGCGGCACAGCTGGTCACACCGACTGTTGGAAAGGCCTTTTCACACGTACCGGTACAGGCCGGCGTGGGGGTCACAGGATCGTCGTCACAGATGGCGATACAGGACGACACGTCATACGGACATTTGCACAGTTCAGGGGTCAGTTCACATTGATTGTCTGTATTGGGGTTTGTACGGTCGATCAGGCCCGTGGGCTTGGCACACGTGGCATTCCCGACACGGCTGTACACCTGGTCGGTCCGCAGGCTGATAACGATATCATCCGCCGCGCTGGGACGATTCCCCAGGCGATCCAATAAGCCTTGGGACGTTTTGGGGTTATAGGCGATGCCGGCAATCGCCTGTGGCTCTTGAACCGCGGCAGTTTCCAGGGCGTTGGCACGTCCGTCATTGCGAGTGCTTTCATTCGCACCGCTATAGGCATATCCGCCGTCAACACCATGACTGATAAGGGTTACAGCGATACCAGCCGCGCGAATTTGCGGTGAATCCGGCTGGGTGCTGTTCGATCCCTGGCGGTTGGTGGCACTAAAGTCACTGTAATAGCTGGCGTCTTTATCGATCCAGGCGTTGCTGGCGGACACTGTGGCTGCGCTATCTACTGTTGCCTCTGACCCTGCGCCGCTTAAGCTGACGTCTGTGACAATCGCATTGTCACGATAATTGGTGGGCATGACGCCTGGCACACCGGCGATTACAGATAAAAAAGTGGTGGGCGGCGTTGCGTTACAACAGAACAACGCTTTTGGCCGGTTCGCATGGCCTGACGTGACAGAACCGGTTCGCGCAAACCATTGCGGTGTGCGGCACGCATCATGAACGACCGCATTGCCGCCGGATGTGGAAACGAAGGTCGGTGCCCCGCGTGTATCCATCGTCAAATGCGGTGCGGGTTTATACGTGAAGTAACGGCCCCAGGAATCGCGGGCATCCTCTTCGGACAATCCCAAGGCCCGCCATGGCAAAATGCCAGTTGACGCGTTTGAAATTGAATATCCGGTTGTCGCGCCGTTTTGCGTGATAAAACAGCGACCGTTGTTTTTTTCCTGTCCAGCCTGAGCAACGGACGCGGCGGGGTCAGCAGGACAAGGCAGACGATTGTAACGCTGGGCGTACACGCTTAACGAGTCAAGCACACGGTCAGCGCGGATTTCAGTTTTATCAGCCTTGTCAGAACGAATGTAATTGTTGAACACAGCGATACCGCTGGCCGTCACGACGCCAAGGATTGCAATTACCACTGCAATCTCGATCAACGTAAAGCCTTTTTGCGTTCGATGCATCACTTTATGCTCCTGTTGTCCGGAATCAAATAACCGGACTAGTCCAAGGTATATGATTTCATACAAAGTTAAATAAAAGTTTAACTAAATTACATAAGCCCATATTTTTTGAGGCTTTGACATCCCTCTCATATGCTTTACAATTATTTCATAAACTCTCTTTAAAAGTGGTTACATGCTTTATCACATGCACGATTTACAACATGCCGCCCTTACCCCCGTCCGTATTGTGACGGAAATGATGCGTGCGGCCATGTCCAATCCCTTTAATCCCCTGTATCACACCCCGATGGGTAAGAATATCGCGGCGGGAACCGAGGTGTTTGAACGCGTCACGCGCCGCTTCGGCAAGCCGGAGTTTGGCCTGGCGACAACGGAAATCGACGGCAAGACTGTCGCGGTGACGGAAGAGGTCGTTCTTGAAAAACCCTTTGGCAATCTTTTGCATTTCAAACGTAATACCAAACGTAATGACCCACGGGTTTTAGTCGTTGCGCCGATGTCTGGCCATTATGCCACGCTGCTGCGCGGGACCGTTGAAGCCTTACTGCCACACCATGATGTGTACATTACCGATTGGATCGATGCGCGCCAGATTCCGCTGTCCGCTGGCCGGTTTAACCTGGACGACTATATCGCCTATCTGCGTCATTTCTGTACGGTGCTTGGCCCCAAAACCAATCTGATTGCCGTATGCCAACCTGCTGTCCCTGTCATGGCGGCAGTGTCACTTATGGCGTCGGACAATGACCCGAACCAGCCTTTGTCCATGACCCTGATGGGCGGCCCGATCGACACACGTATTTCCAAAACATCGGTGACTGAGATGGCGGAAACACGCCCTCTCAGCTGGTTTAAAAATACGGTTGTCACAAATGTGCCATGGTATTATCCCGGCGCGATGCGCGATGTTTATCCCGGATTTATCCAGCTGGGCGGCTTTATGTCGATGAATTTGGACCGCCATGTCGGATCGCATGTCAATTTTTACAAACATCTGATCCAGGGTGATGGCAGTTCCGCCGACGCTCATCGTAAATTCTATGATGAATATCTGGCGGTTATGGATTTGCCTGCCGATTTCTATCTGCAAACGGTCGAAGTTGTTTTCCAGCGGCACTTGCTGCCGAAAGGAAAGATGAAATGGCGTGATCCGGTGAATGAACATCTGCACGATGTACGGCCACAGGATATCACCCGGACCGCCCTGCTGACGATCGAAGGCGAATTAGACGATATTTCCGCCGCCGGCCAAACGACAGCGGCGCACAAACTCTGCGCCAATCTGGCACCCGATAAGCAATATCATCATCTGCAAATGTCGGTCGGCCATTACGGTATTTTTAATGGCAGTCGCTGGCGCAATGAAATCATGCCGCGTGTTCGCCATTTTATCCGCAAACTAGATAAGGGATGCGATGCGATTCCGGCACGCGACTTGAAAGAAACGCCCGACCTGGCCCCTGCCCGCGCGAATACGTTTGTTTTTAAAGAAACGGCGTAAATTCAGAATACAGCAATTGTAATATTGACATATCAATATGACGCTTGTAGGTTCCGCATATGACAAATAATAGCAGCAATACCGTAGCACAAACTCTCTCACAAGCACCGCACAGGACAGAAACGTCCAAAGATCGTCCACCCTATATTTCGCAAAAAGAAATATTTTTCTTCTTTTTCAAGCTTCTGCAAAACCAGAATAACTCAGATAAACCAGCACGTATTTATAATCGCGGGATCTTTGCCGATAAAATTCAGCTAGCAGCCAATATAGGACAAGCATGGACCGGCAAAGAAATAGCAGTCATCTGTTATCGCCTTGCTATATACAGCAAAACGCTGCCTCCCTTTGATCGCGTGGATCTGCAAACCCTTATTGGTAATGTATCGGGTTTTCACGAAATGATTAAAACAAATTGCGGCAAATTGAATGGACAAGAGGCCGCAAAAGTTCTTTGGGCTTATGGAACATTCGGTATTGTGCTCCCTGTAACAACCATTGATACCTTAAACAAAGCTGTGTGTCATAATGACGATATGTTGAGCGCGCAGGATACAGTAGAAATACTCTGGGCCTATGCAACCTTAGGAGTGATCCCGCCCAAAAATACGCTAGACACCCTGCGCAAAGCCGTTGATTATCATGCAAAGACCTTCTGTCTGCCGGATACAATCAGTACACTTGTAACCTATGCGACCCTTTCAGCGCATCAAAATAATCCTGACTTTATGCGCTCTGATTTTCTAACACTGATAAAAGACTCCGCATTAGACACGAAAGGCGCCTCACTTATCCGGCGACAACAAAAGCAGGTTTATGATGCGTGCCAGTATTTCAGCTATCCGTCACCTGTCGCCTGCCCAAAAGAAGATAACAACCCTTCGCGGGTAGAATTCACTGTGGCAGAAGCTTTTAAAAAGGCTGGCTATCGTTTAGATATGTCTGGAAGGCACATTTCCTCTATGGGCCATGACGTCGATATTGCTGTCTTAGACAAAGGTCATCAGATTTTCATTGAGTGTGATGGCCCCAC
Organism: Pseudomonadota bacterium; assembly: GCA_040386235.1. Lineage (GTDB taxonomy): Bacteria > Pseudomonadota > Alphaproteobacteria > Micavibrionales > Micavibrionaceae > JAZKGA01. The sequence continues at coordinate 987,239 of JAZKGA010000001.1, read as the reverse complement.
GCATTTCTTAACGTCATTAGCTAATAATAATCGGAAATATAATGGTAATACCGTTTTGCAAACACGTTTAATCCAACAACAAGCCCCGCATATCCAGCTTATTCGCGTTGCAAATGTATCTATGCGTTATATAGAAACGGTTCCAACGGTCGTTAAGCACCACTTTGATGCCGTCAATCATAACAGACGGGCGGGGGAACCCCTCGTTGTGTCATTGGATACAGTGCAAAAGCAATTAGGTGTTGATCCATTCAATCATTTCATGCTGCACTGCGCATAGGCAACGCACCCGTACGTGTGACAGAATCACGGAATGGGCCAATCCTTCGCCGTTCCTAATTCCCCTAAAATCCGCCTTGGTATTGCGTTACCAGGCGGCGGCGTACTGGGGGCGTTCACCGCGGGCGTTGTCAATGCACTGTCACATCACACCGCATTCTGCCAAAGCCTGGCCAACAGCCATATCACAATTGATGTTATTTCTGGCACCAGTGCGGGCGCGGTTCAGGGCAGCATTCTGGCCGGACATTTAAATGCGGGTCAAACGGCGGGTTTTCATGCAGGACAAAGCATGAAGAACGCCGCACGCGGGCTGGCGCATTTATGGGATCGTATTGAATCATCTGGGCGGCTGGCCCATTGCTTTAGTCGCGCCACCATGACCTGTGGCACCTATCCCAATCTTTCCCTTTTTGAACAAATGGCTTTTCAATCAAGTGTTGCCATGCTGCCCAGCGGTACGGTCCCAGGTTGGATTGCCCGCACGGTTCAAGACCTTGTTCCAGATTGGCATGACTTGGCCCACGGCTTAACGGAATTGCAAGTGAATGCCGTACGCGTACAGGCCAGAAAAGCCCCCGAACATGTTATTTTCAGGCGCGCAAGCTTAACGCCCGGAGCCATTGCCGCCAGCACGGCTTTAGAGCGATTTGGCGGCTATAAAATCGGCCAAGATGTCTATTATGACGGCGGTTACGCGGCCAATCCGTACTTGGATCCTCAAGATTTGGCTGACCGTGGCATTACGGATGTCATAGCCATGCCGTTATGCGCCCCGCCACCTCATATTCTGGCAGACACCAGCCTGTGCACACATTTCCGGCCACATTCCGCCCGGACAAAGCCGAAAATGGAAGATATCTATCAACGCCTGGCGCAGTTACGCGAAGATCAACCAGGCATTCGTCAACATATTATCGCACTGACGCCTGAGCGGCACTGGAATGAGTCAGCCGCCATGAACAATGACGGGCATTTTATACAGGATTTGATGACAGCGGGGGCGAATGCGGCCGCCCATTGGCTGCAGAATGATTTTGCCAGCTTGGTGGCCGCACCTGCGGCCGCGCCGGAACTTGCGGAACTTGCGAATATACGCTACCACGAACCCCATGTGGAACTGGTTCCCAAAGCCGCTTGATAACAAAAACACCCTTCCGTTGCCGGACGGCGTTATTGCCGTTCCCAATCCGCGCGCACGTCGTATGGCTTTGCGGCTTGATCCCGTGCGTAAATGCGTTCGCCTGGTGTATCCGCCGCGCACAGCCGCCTCAACCCTGCTGAAATTCGTCCAGGCCAACCAACGCTGGATCGCGCATCATCTGGCCAGCCTGCCTCAGGATTTTAAGGTCCAGAACGGAGCAAGCATTCCTCTTCTCGGCGTTAAGACATCACTTGCAATTACCCTTGATGAAACATTAAAAAGAACATCCATCAAATTGATAAATAACGAATTAATCATCAAAACAAACTTAGATGATCCTACACCGCGCCTGCGCCGCTTTCTTGATAAAGCGCTGTTGGAACGCCTGCGGATTTTATGCGCACAAAAGTCGGATCAGCTGGGCCGGCCCGTCATCAACATTCAAATCCGCGACAGCAAGTCGCGCTGGGGCAGTTGCGGGCATGACGGTCGGTTGTGCTTTTCACGCCGCCTGGTGTACGTGCCTGAAAATGTCTTGGATTATGTGGTCGCGCATGAAATTGCGCACTTAAAACACATGGATCACAGCGATGCGTTCTGGTCCACATGTGCAGATTTGTGCGTTGATTACGCTGGCGGCAAAACCTGGCTGAAAGCCCATGGCGCCAGCCTTCACGCTTATCCTTAATGCACGGGCAGGCAATCAAAGAATGATTGCAGAATGTATTGCGCCGCCATTTTATCAATGACCTGATCGCGCCGTCCGCGCGACACATCTGCTGCCTCAATTAAAAAATCGTGCATCGCCGCCGTCGAATACCGTTCATCCCAAAAAACATACGGGACCGGCCAGGCGCGGTGTACTTCGTCCATGATATCCCGGACGGATTGGGCGCGCTTGCCCGCATCGCCATTGGCGTGCAGGGGCAAACCAACCACCAGTCCGCCGACATCGTATTTATCGCATAACTGGCGCAGAACAGCGATATCCTGCTGTAATTTACGGCGGGTAAGCGTTTGCAACGGCGTCGCAAGGCGCAGCGTGGGGACACCCACGGCGACACCAATCGTTTTACTGCCCCAATCCAGGCCCGCCAAACGGGCATTTGGCTGCAGATTATTCAGTAAATTGTCTATATCTTCTCTTGTCATCGGCATCATGCTGCACTAACGATATAAGGCAGAAACAGTAAAAACGGAAAGCAAATTTCATGAGTTTAGATACGGCTGTCGTCGCCAAGGCTGCCCGCCTGGCCCGCCTGGAAATGGATGAGGGGCGCCTGGATTATTTTGCGGGCCAGCTGACCCGCATTCTGGGCTTTATCGACACGCTTTCCGCCGTCAATACGGATGATGTCCTGCCACTGGCCAACGTGTCCGATATCACCCTGTCATTGCGCGCAGACACTGTTACCGAAGGCAACCAAGCGGCAAACATCCTGGCGAACGCGCCGGAATCAGCCGAGAACTTCTTTGTCGTCCCGAAAGTGGTGGAATAAACATGTCCCTGACCGACCTTACCATTGCTGATGCGCTCACCAAATTGAAGGCGAAAGAGATCAGCGCCGTTGAATTAACGCAAGCGCATCTGGATGCCTGCGCCGCGCACCGTGATTTGAATGCGCTTATCACCGAAACGCCCGATCTGGCCTTGAAAGCCGCGCAGGAAGCCGACAAACGCTATGCCGCTGGCCAGCCCATGCCCCTGGACGGTATCCCGATCGCGGTCAAAGATTTGTTCTGTACAAAGGACGTACGGACCACGGCCGCCAGCCGCATCCTGGATAATTTCATCCCGCCTTATTCCTCAACAGTCACCAAAAAGCTGGAATCCTCCGGCACCATTATGGTCGGTAAAGCCAATTTGGACGAATTTGCGATGGGCGGATCGAACACAACATCCGCCTTTGGCCCTGTCATCAATCCGTGGCAGCGTGACGGCAAGCCTGACATCAAACTGGTCCCAGGCGGTTCGTCCGGTGGGTCGGCGGCGGCTGTGGCTGCCCGTATGGCGATGGGCGCAACAGGAACAGATACCGGCGGCTCCACCCGTCAACCAGGCAGTTTTTGTGGCATTGTGGGTGTAAAGCCGACCTATGGCCGCTGCTCCCGCTTTGGGATTATTGCTTTCTCATCATCCCTTGACCAGGCTGGGTGCTTTACCCGTACTGTCACCGATGGCGCCTTGATGCTTGAGGCAATGAGTGGTCATGACCCGCAGGACAGCACCTCTGCCGCCCGCGATGTGCCACAATGGGCCAGGAATTTGAACGCCAATGTCAAAGGCCTGCGCGTGGGCATTCCCCGCGAATACCGCGTTGACGGCATGCCGGCTGAAATTGAAAAGATTTGGGAACAGGGCATTGCCTGGCTGAAAGCCGCGGGTGCTGAGATCGTCGATATCACCCTGCCCCACACGCAATACGCCGTGGCAACCTATTACATCATTGCACCGGCCGAAGCGTCGTCCAACCTGGCCCGTTATGACGGCATGCGGTATGGCGTACGGGTGGAAGGTGAGAACCTGGTTAAAACTTACGAAAAAACACGTGCCAAAGGCTTCGGGGATGAGGTCACGCGTCGGATCATGATCGGCACCTATGCCCTGTCATCCGGGTATTACGATGCGTATTACATTAAGGCGCAAAAAGTGCGTCGCCTGATCGCCAACGACTTTACGGCGGCGTTTCAACACTGTGACGTTATCTTGGCCCCGACAGCACCGGAATCAGCCTTCGCGATTGGTGAAAATGCAGACGATCCCGTGAAAATGTACCTGTGCGACGTGTTTACGATCCCGGCATCGTTGGCTGGCCTTCCCGCTATGTCCGTGCCAGCAGGGTTGGACAGCCAGGGCCTGCCGCTGGGCCTTCAGGTTATCGCCAAGGCATGGGACGAACAAACTATGTTTAACGTGGCCAAGGCCATCGAAGACGCTGCGGCGCTTGATGTCCTGCCACATCTTTTAAGAAAGGCTGCATGACATGATGATGCGTTTTATTCTTTCTGTATTTTTGATGGTGGCACTCAACGTACCGGCGCTGGCCCAGCAGGCACAGCCGACGCAGACCCAAGCACCTGCCCCAACCACGCGCACGCCGATCACGCCGCAAATTGCCCAAACCTATTACCAGCAGTGTTTGATGGCGCCGTCCAACCCGCCATTAAGTGCGTCAACCCGCGATATTTTCTGCCAATGCACCGCAATGTTTGTACAGAAGAATATCAGTTACGAGGAAATGGGCCTGGCCAATCAAACCACGCCCGCCGGCCATGCGGTGCAACAGAAAATCCTGTTACAAGTCTATGCGCCGTGCATGGAATTCCCAGTCCGAGAATTGATCCAGGGCGAATGCAGTGCGAACCAGGCCCTGGCCGCACAGCCACATATCTGTCCCTGCGTATCCAAAAATATGGCGAAATATACCGCGCAATCCGCCCAGCAAAATCTGGGTGCATTGATGAAAGCAGGCCAGCCACTGGGCGATCCGATGAACGCCCTGCTGGACAGTCCCGCCTATCAAAAAGCGCAACAAGACATCGCCATGAAATGTATGACAGGCGCAATCAACTAAACAGTTTTAAGTGAGAGTTTGAAGTTATGGCAGAGCTTATCGAAGGCCGCACTGGCACCTGGGAAATCGTGATTGGGATGGAAGTCCACGCCCAGATCACCGCCAATTCCAAATTGTTTTCCGGCGCCTCGGCCAGTTTCGGCGGCGCGCCAAACAACAATGTGTCGTTTATTGATGCTGGCTTTCCCGGGATGCTGCCGACACTGAATGCGTATTGCGTTGAACAAGCGGTGCGGACCGGCCTGGGCCTGAAAGCGCAGATCAACCAGACATCGGTGTTTGAGCGGAAGAACTACTTCTACCCCGATCTGCCCACGGGTTATCAGATTTCGCAGTTTCAGCATCCGATCGTCGGCACCGGTATAATCGAAATTGACCTGCCGAACGGCGTGACAAAATCCATCGGCGTTACCCGCCTGCACCTGGAACAGGATGCCGGGAAATCCATCCACGATATGCATCCGACCAAATCATATGTCGATTTGAACCGCGCGGGCTGTGCCCTGATGGAAATCGTGTCTGAGCCGGATATTCGCGGCGCGGACGAGGCATGTGCGTATTTGTCGAAATTGCGGATGATCCTGCGATACCTGGGCACATGCGACGGCAACATGGAAGAAGGATCGATGCGCGCGGACGTCAACTTGTCCCTGCGCCGCCTGGGCGCCAAGGAATACGGCACACGGTGTGAGATTAAGAACGTCAACTCGATCAAAGCCGTGCAACAGGCGATCGCCTATGAAGCACAGCGTCAGCTGGAAATCCTGGAAGACGGCGGCACGATCAATCAGGAAACCCGTCTGTGGGACCCAAATAAGATGGAAACACGGTCGATGCGGTCGAAAGAAGATGCGCATGATTACCGGTATTTCCCCTGCCCTGACCTGCTGCCCCTGATCCTGGATATGACTGAAGTTGAGCGGATCAAGGCCACGTTGCCGGAACTGCCCGACGATAAAAAGCACCGTTTTATGGGCGATTACGGCCTGTCGAATTATGACGCTGGCGTGTTGATTGCCGAACGCGTCCGTGCCGATTATTATGAAGATGTCGCAAAGGGGCGTGATGCCAAACTGGCCGCCAACTGGGTTATCAATGAACTTTTGGGCGGCTTGAACAAAGCGGACCTTGAACTGGATGCCAGCCCGATCACGGCGGCGCAACTGGGCGGCCTGATCGACCTGATCGCCAACAACACAATCTCTGGCAAAATTGCTAAGGATGTGTTCGCCGAGATGTTTGCAACGCGCCAGGATGCGGCTAAAATCGTTGAAGATAAAGGCTTGAAACAAGTCACTGACACCGGCGCGATTGAGGCGCTGGTAGTGGCTGTTTTGGCCGAAAACCCGAACGAAGTTGCGGAATATCGCGGCGGACGGGATAAACTATTCGGCTTTTTCGTCGGCCAAGTGATGAAGAAATCGGCAGGCAAAGCCAACCCAACCCTGATTAACGACCTGTTGAAAAAACATTTGGGAGATATTGGATGACCCAGAAACTGGAATACAAAGTCATCATCTATCGTGAAGGGTTGTTTGGGTCCATCTTTCTGGGCGAATCTAAAGTTGATCCGGTGCGTTATACCGCGTTTCTAAACCAACATGCGGCGGAAGGCTGGCGCGTCGTGACGGTTGAGCGTGAAACACGCCGTGCCCTGCTGTTCTTCAGCCAGGAAGCGTTCCTGACCGTCCTTGAACGCCCGGCGCAGGGTTAAACCGGCCATGCGCGCGATGGGTCAGACCCTGCTTGGTATCGTCGCCCTTGGCGTGATGCTGGCCCTGATGCAGATTTGGGGCAATGCTTTCGCACCTGACACATTCCTGAAATGCCTGGCCACGCTTGGTTTGGTCGGTGGCGTGACATGTTACGCTATTATCCTGGCAACTGAGGTGCAGCAGCATCATAACCGCAATGCCCTGCTGTTAACCGGCGCGTTTTGCGCCCTGGCGGCCCTGCTGGTCCTGATTTACATGTGGACGAACGCGCTGTCTCTCGCCTTTTTATTGAAGGCTTTAGGGTCGCTTGGCCTGCTGGCACTGCTCGCATTCTTTTTCTTTTTGCACAAAGAGGATTTTTCTAAACAGAAAGACTTGCGCGACCAGGGGTATTTGGATTAGATAGCACGCAGTAAGTGGTTAGGAGCTGTGGCCGAGAGGCTGAAGGCAACGGTTTGCTAAATCGTCATACGTGGTAACATGTATCGAGGGTTCGAATCCCTCCGGCTCCGCCATTTACCGCCATGACAACTTGTCAGCACGTTATACTCCGCAAGCCCCGACATTCTCCGCCCGCCTTAAGCCGATTGATAACGCTGCGATCATTATGCTCGCTTATTTTAACGACCTCCCGCGTTTTTTTCCTCTCTAGCCCGTTTTAAGAACCATTCTTAAATGCTATTATCGGTCAGAGATTGAAACTTCTGAGAGAGAGTAATAAACCCCTATGAAATCAAGTACCGAAATTAGAACTTTAGTAAAAGATGATTGGGCAGATTGGAAAAGAATCCGATTAGAGGCCATCAAACTCCATCCAGATGCTTTTGGTGGGTCATATGAGGATGAAGTCCAGAACCCCGATGAGAGTTTTCAACAAGGCTTGACGAAAAACACTATATTCGGCGCTCTCAGTAATGGAGTTTTGGTCGGTGTTGCCGGATTTTTCATTTTTTCTCATCGAAAAATGCAGCACCGAGGCAATCTATTCAGCATGTATCTAAGAAAGGAACATCGCGGGCAAGGCATTGCAGATCAATTGATAGAAACAGTCATCGCTCATGCGAAGTCTGAAGTCTTACAACTCCACTGCACCGTTGTTACTAACAACCCGGCTGCAATCAAATTATATCAGAAATATGGGTTCGAAATTTATGGGACAGAACCGCGTTCTTTGAAAGTAGATAATAGCTACTATGATGAACATTTGATGGCTCTTACTTTTGACACATGATTTGTTGTAAAAACGCACCCGGAATATCCGCAGGATATAAAGGCCAGTACCATGTTACCTTTAACCGCTTGCTGCACGCCTGGTATAATGCCGGCGCGCATCTGCGAGCAATATGGCGATGATAAAACCATCATTTCACGACCCTGCCCTCATCCTATGCGGACCAAACGGATTTAACAATAAAAGGATGTTGACAAATCTCTGTCAGCAAGAGTAGTCATAATATAGAAACAAGGGATATCTTATGACCACAGCATTCGACACACATATGCGTAAAACACTGCCATTTCTTGACGCCATGTCGGATTTGGCTGACACAGTATCGCCCAGCATTACATACGACAATACTGGCGAGTATGCTGCGCGCGTTTTACGTCCGCTGGATGATATTCTGGACCACGAAACGCACGCGTTTCCCCGCGATCAATGGCATCAGTTAAGTGAACAAGGCCTTAAAGGCCTGATCATCCCAGCTGAATATGGCGGAATGGGACTGAATTACATGCATCTCGCTCTTGCAACCCTGCAAATCTCGCGCGCATCTGGTTCCATCGGGTTAAGCTTTCTGGCCGACCAAGCGTTATGTGCGCATCAAATTATTCATCATGGCACACCTGATCAAAAGGCCGCGTATCTTCCCCAACTGGCCAGCGGTGCATTCGTAGGCGCATTGGCGATGAGTGAACCAGAAGCCGGAAGCGACGTGATGGCCATGCGTACAATGGCCGTTCCAACATCTAAGACAGGCGAGCCTGGATTTATCATCAACGGCAGCAAAATGTGGATCACCAACGGCGGGCGCATTGATGAAGCGGGGCAAAAAGTAACAGCCGACATTCTGGTTTTATATGCCGCCACGCAACAAGATCCTAAAAAGTTGACCGCATTTCTGGTTGAATCCGGCACCTCGGGTTTCGAGGCCGTCAGCAAGATCGAGAAAGAAGGCATGCGCGGATCAGAGACGTGGGAATTATCGTTCAATAATTGCTTTGTGCCCGCCACACACGTGCTGGGCGAAGTAAACCGCGGCGGTAATATTTTGATGCAGGGGTTGAACGCCGAGCGGCTGATTCTGGGTGCCGGCGCACTTGGCCTGGGCGTTGCCGCGATGGATGACGCATTGGAATATGCGTCACAACGCCGTCAATCCGGTATACCAATTGCGTATAATCAGACTGTCGCCCACAAGCTGGCCGACTTATTCAGTGAACTGGTCGGCACGACCAACCATCTACTGTTGACTGCCGCGACCGCAGAAAAACATTTATCAAATGCCAGCGCAGCATCCGTGTTTTTAGCGGCATCGCGTCTTGCGTCTCAGATAACAGAACAAAATGTCTATCTGCATGGCGGTAATGGCCAGACGACCGATTATCGCGCAGGGCGTTTGAAACGCGACGCATCCCTCTATCGCGTTGGTGGTGGAACTGAAGACGTGCGGTCACAGCGGATTGCTGAGGATATCCTTCCTGGCTACGGCGCTTATCTGCGCCAGCAAAAAGCATTCCAAAGAAACCCAGTATAAAACTTTCAAGCGATAGGATTTCTTTGATGACGCTCAAAAATCAGCTTAACGATCGTACATCAGAGCCACGCATCGTTCATTGCGCGGGTGTTTTATTGTATGCGCGCAATACCGGACAATATCTGGCCACATATAGTAGGGAAGAAAAAGCCTGGGGCTTGCCCAGCAATGGCGTTATCAGTGACACGGCAAACAGACAGTCGGTTACTTTTAAGAATTTGCAAGACGCAACAGGGTATAAAGGGAAATTCCGGTCTTTTGCCGAAATGCCGGCTAATAAGGTTTACATGGAAGAAAACATATGGCTGCATCAGCATCTGTATCTTTATGAAATCGACATGCCGTTTGTATGTCAGTCAGCTGAGGGCGTTGAATATCGCTGGGTAAATGGCCTGGATCAATGGCCACAGCCCCAAGCAGACGATATAGAGCTTTTATTAAAACATGACGCGGGCCTTCAAATCTTAAAGGATGCTGTTACTTACACTCGCTCACCTTCACCGAAGGCCCCATTGAATCGACCCTTAAGAGTTTATAGTGATATACCGAGTGAGAGCCGATTGCCACCGACCGGACCGCAATATTCCCTTTAGTGCCATTAGTATTATGTAATTATATTTTGCGTTCTGCGCCAACCTTTGGTATAGTCCTGCCATGACTTTACGCACGGCCTTCACCACTTTGGCGGAATATAACGCCGCAAAAGCGAATGATTTAGAAAAAGCTCTGTTGCAATCAGGCACGCTTCCCATCTCTGCCAGCGCGTTGCTGGCCCATTTACAGGGCACGCCACGGTTGAAATTTAATTTTGAAAAAGCGCACGCCTTGCATCCTGACGTGCCGATACAATTTGCCGAAGCTCTTTTCATTTTAATGGGTCAGGACGGCCAGCAAATCCCGTCCGTGGACGTGTTACGCGCTCTGAAAACACTTGGATCAGATAAGGAACGTCTGGATTCCCGCTTTCGCTTCTATATGGGCATGTCGGCGGCGGATGAATTTTTCCGCACCCACCCAAACCATTCCCACATGTCGATTAACATTCCGGCCGATGCCGTTGCATCCCGTTTTTTCCTGCCGAAATTAACCGAGGCGGTTGATCTGTTCCGCGCGGCACACCCCGGCAAAGGCTTGATTCTGGAAATGCTTGAAGACAAATCATGGGACAAACAAACGCATGGCAAAGCGATGGCAGATATTGCCAAATTGGGTGTTGGCTGGGCTGTTGACGATTACGGCGCTTATAACGGTCATCACACGATTAACAGCTTGCGACTGGTCAAGCGATATGCCGGTGACATGCCGCCAATTGTTAAAATTGATGGGCACTTGCTAGAACGGTCCCTTAATTCCGGCAAAATGATACCCGTAATTGCGACGTTACAGAATGTTCAGAAGCACTGTCCTGAGGCCTTGCTGGTTTTCGAATGGATCAAAAACGATGGCCAGATCGCTGTGTTGCAAACAGCCATGGACAATGCCGGTCTTTCAAAGCTGTCAATTGATTATGTTCAGGGCAAACATTTCCGGCAGGCCCAGCCCTGCGTCCTATAATAACCACCCAAGGTTGACCTCTTTCCCCTTGGCGTGTAGCCTGTTGGATCAATCCTACAGGACAGACGGCGATGGAAGAACACAACCTTATTAACACCCTTGTCATCAGCCTGAGCAGCGCCTTTGTTTTCGGCCTGATTGCCAAGAAGCTGCGCCTGCCCGCCATTTTCGGCTATCTGCTGGCCGGAATTATGATTGGCCCCTATACACCCGGTTTTGTCGCTGATATCGGCCTGGCCAGGCAATTGGCTGAAATCGGGATCATCCTGTTGATGTTCGGGGTTGGCACACATTTCTCACTCTCCGACCTTTCCAAAGTTAAGAATATCGCCGTACCCGGCGCCCTGTTCCAAATGGCGGCCGCGACTGTTATCGGCCTTGGCGTCGGGATGGCGATGGGGTTTGATATGTCGTCCAGCCTTATTTTCGGCTTTTCCCTGTCGGTCGCCAGCACCATCGTGCTGTTACGCGCACTAGAGGCACACAAAGTCTTGAATTCGGAAAGCGGAAAGATCGCCGTGGGCTGGCTGATCGTTGAAGATATCGCAATGGTTCTGGCGCTGGTCCTGCTGCCCGTATTTGCCACGATGATGAATGGCAGCCAGGATATCAGTATCACCGCCATTATCACCGAAGTATCCATGGTCATGTTGAAAATTGCTGGTTTTGCGACACTGATGATCTTTTTCGGCCGCAAGATACTGCCGCAAGTTCTGGTGCTGATCGCCCAATTGCGGTCGCGCGAATTGCTGACGCTTGGCACGCTCGCGATTGCGCTTGGCTTTGCCTATCTTGCCTATGCCGTGTTTGATGCGTCATTCGCTCTGGGCGCGTTCCTGGCAGGGCTTGTGTTAAGCGAAAGCGAGATCGGGCAGAAAGCAGCGGAACAATCCCTGCCGATGCGGGATGCGTTTGCCGTATTGTTCTTTGTGTCTGTCGGGATGTTGTTTGACCCGATGACCCTGCTGCAACAGCCGGTATTCGTCTTGTTGACCCTGGGCATTATTATTATCGGTAAGACGCTGGCGGCCCTGTGCATCACCGCGCTGTTTAAACAGTCGAAAGAGATCAGCTACACCATCGCCCTCAGCCTGGCCCAGATCGGCGAGTTTTCGTTTATTCTGGCTGGCATGGCCCTGACGATGGATATGATCCCTCAGGCCTTGTACAACCTGATCCTGGCCGGTGCCTTGTTGTCTATCGCCGTCAATCCGTTCCTGTTTAAACTGTTGGAGCGTTACCTGCCGCACCGCCGCGCGCCCCACGCGCCTCATTAGACAGGCGTATCAGGGTTTCTGTAATATCTGAGGCGGCACAAAACTGTCGCCGCTGTTCCCAGTATGCCCGGTTGCCCGCCGCACGGTTAAAAGCGCGATGATAGCGACAGTCGTAAATCGCAGCATAGTCAAGATTGCCACGCACTGGCCGCGCTTCAAACCACCGCGTATGGCGTACGCCTTCTTCCACCGCCATCATGATGCGCCCAGCCACAACCCGCCCGGTTATGACGGCAAATATATTGGAAAGAGGCTTGGTGAAAGGCATGACCGTTCTTGATAAGACCTTATGAAATCGCGTAAGATTTTTTATGAACCCTTCTTGTGCGAATAACAAATGGATTTTCGGTGGCCATCGCGGCATGGGCTGTACGGATCATGATTTTTACCAAGATCGCGATATCGGTAAGTTACCGGTTGAAAACACCATAGACAGTATCGTCCTTGCCTTAAAGAATGGCGCTGCGTACGTCGAATGTGACGCCGTGCCTACGGCAGACGGTCAGGTCGTCATCATTCATAATGTCGTACCAGCCGATCATTTCTTTGGCCCTGACACACCGCACGCAATGTTGAATACGCTGGCCTACACTCAGATTTCCCGCTTTGCAACTGGCCGTCATAGCCGCGGCATCGTTCCATTAATCTCAGATGCGTTAAAAACAGTTGCCCCATACACGCCCGGCATTGGTGATTTTAACATGAATATTGAAATAAAAGGCGGGCAAGGGTCAGGTCAGCCTTATGAAACAGGCAGCTTCCTTGAAAATCTGGCACGTGATGTACGCGCAAGTGCTGTGCCGCTTAACCGTGTGCTGTTTTCTTCCTTCAGCCTGGCGAACATATTGGCTATGTCTCACCTTGTGCCAGAGGCGCGTTACGGGATGCTTTATAACGAAAAGACAGTCAGCACTCCCATTTACGCGGATCATGGGGACGACCTTAAATACCGTTATTTGCCCTTCGGGATCGAGAATATGCAGTACGTGGCAGCAACTTGGAAAGACGAAGGACATGCGGATGCGCAGCTTAGCTATGTTCATCCGGAAACCCGCACAATAACCCTTGAATTAATAGCACATGCAGCGATACAGGGGTGGGCGATCAACACATGGGATTACTTACGTGCGTTTGATAAAAGCCTGGTCAATGATTACCGGCACATACATCAACTTTGCAGCGATAACGGCATTCCAGTAACGTTCATCACCGATTATATCCCGGAAATGCGGCGGGCTTTAGGCTTGAGATAAGAAAAAAGCGGGAAGAATACTCTTCCCGCTTTTTTAGGTTCTTCAATAGCCTAAAGACCAAAAGCCGATTTAATCAGAACAAGGCGAACGGATCCCATGTTGCCATTTTCCAAAGTCCGGTTGTCCGGAGACGGAAGGGTATAGACACCGCCTGGTTCGCGCACCCAATACTGATCGGCGCCCTGTGTAAAACTGGAACGCAACGATTCATTCTGCATTGCCGCAGTTAAATTATCCGGGGAAATAATACCGTAACGGGAATGATGATCCCTGCCCTTATTAAGGCCGTTTACCAAATCTAAAACGTCTTTCAGACTCATGATACCTTGTGTGTCTTCAGGTAAGACATAGACATGTTGGCGATTGCCAATAATCCCATGGGGTCGGCTGACACATACATTTCCGTGGGGATCAACATCCCCCAGGCATCCTTTCATATTTTTAGGCTTATTTTCGACGACTGCATTCATATTATTCTCCCTTAGGTCGAGAAATATGCAAAATACGACACCCAATGTCAATTGGTATTATGTATTGCAGCGCGGCATAAAAATGCCGTTGGCCAAAGGGCTGGAAACTGGCATTATAAAGGGGTCCGCTTACCAGGAGGTCCACCTATGCGTATGACGTTGCTTCTTCTGATCGTCCTTCTTTGTACCGCCTGTAACGATACATGGCATGGCATGCAAAAAGATTCCGCGGATATATGGGGTGTCACAAAGGTCAAGGCCAACGATATGGGCCGGTCGATCGTCGAATAAAAAACACCCCGCTTATAAGGCGGGGTGTTGATCTTTATCCTTACAACGACTTAGTAGTCGCCGCGACTTGCGAATGGGCGTTTACCGCCACCGCCCGCTGCCGCTGGCTTTTTCTTAAAGCCACCACCGAAGCTTGGCTTCCCGCCAAAGCTTGGTTTGCCGCCGTCATTGCTGCGTGGCTTTTTCTCAGCCCAGGCTGGTTTTTTGTAACCATCTGACCCTTTAAAAGCCAACGGCTTTTTCTCGCCTGATGGCTTGTCACTGTTATAACCCGGGAAAGCGTCATTGTCGGCGCGCGGCTTACGGTCGCCGCGTGGTGCATCAAAACGTGGTGCACCATCATTACTGCGTTTAGGGCGGTCGCTAAATTGCGGGCGATCACCATATTGCGGACGGTCGGCACGATCAGTGCGCGCCGGACGGTCGCCATATTGTGGGCGATCACCGTTTTGTGGACGTTCGCCACGGAAGGCAGGACGTGCATCGCGTTCAAAACGCGCTGGACGGTCACCACCCTCTGGACGATCCGTGCGGAAAGCAGGGCGTTCAGCGCGGTCTGTGCGGGCTGGACGGTCTGATGACCAGTCTGGACGTTGCGCGGGACGATCCGAACGCTCAGGACGGCTGTCGCGATCCCATGGGCGTTGTGAGCGTTGACCGAATGGTTTACCGCCACCGCCGAATGACTTTTTCGGGCCGTAATTGCGTTTACCGCCGCCGTCATTGTCGTTGCGTGGCTCGCGTTCCTGTTTTTCATCAGGCGCGATCAACCGTTGGATCGCGCGCCATTTGGCGTTGTCACCAGGGGTCAGCAGGTTAATTGCCTCGCCTTCAGCACCGGCACGGGCCGTACGGCCAATGCGGTGAATGTAATCTTCGGGGCATTGTGGCAGGTCATAGTTGATGACGTGTTCAATATGCGGAATGTCCAGACCACGGGCGGCAACATCCGTTGCAACCAGAATCTTGAACTTGCCGTTCCGGAAGTTGCTGATGACGCGATCGCGACGGTTCTGTTTCAGGTCGCCGTGCAGGGCGTCAGCGCGGTGTTCTGCATCACACAGTTTATCCGCCAGTTTGTCAGCGCCCCATTTCGTTTTCACGAAAATGATAACCGAGCCTTCGCGTGTTGCCAGCTGTTCGGTCAACACATCGTATTTCTGGCCTTCGCTGGTTTTGATCAGCGTCTGGGTAATCTTGCTGACCGGTGCTGTGGTCGATCCAACCGCAATCCGTTCAGGATTATTCAGATAGGCACCTGACAGGCGCACGATTTCGCGTGGCAGCGTGGCAGAGAACATCATCGTCTGACGTGTTTCAGGCAGGAATTTCGCAATTGCTTCCAGCTGTACGCCAAAACCCATGTCCAGCATCCGGTCGGTTTCATCCAGAACCAGGAAACGGATGTGGTTCAGTTTTAATGTCCCGCGTTTCAGGTGATCGTTAATGCGACCCGGTGTTCCAACGATCAGGCGTGGTTTTGCCTGTAATTGTTTGAACTGTTTCGGCATCGGCTCACCACCGATCAGCAGGGCTGTTGGAATGTCGCGTGTCGGGATCATTTGACGCAGGCTTTCCAGAACCTGTTGCGCCAATTCACGTGTCGGGGTCAGGACCAGGCCACCAGTAAAATCATCTTCGATCAGCTTGGCGATCATCGGGATCCCAAAGGCACCTGTTTTACCAGTACCCGTCTGGGCCGAACCCAGAATGTCGCGACCGGCCAGGGCCAACGGAATGGCTTGGGCTTGAATAGGAGTTGGCGCCTTGAACTGCATACGGTTCAGGCACTGCATTAAAGATTCCGGCAAGTTGAATTGCGTGAAATCGCTTACGATATCATTGGTCATAGTACATCTTTTCCGCCCCATTGATTTATGGGGCATTGTCGTTATGCCTGCCCCTTCACCTTGAAGGGCCAGCGCAAAGAGCCAGCATCTGCGTACCTGTCCCACCACATACAGCGGGATATTTCCAGTACAGCTAAACTCTTCGACAACGCGAAAAAGATGGTGTCGCTGAAGCGACCTGTCTTTGTTTCTTTTAGCCTGATTTGTTATTATTTTCTAAGCGGTGGCTAAAATGCATAAGCGAGAGTTTACGATAACTCAGGCGCTCTTATGACGTATGTTTTCCTAAAAAGCAACAAAATTATAAAAATGCTTTTTGATGTGGCTTACCGCCCCTCCTCCACCTCCCACATTTCGGGCACGCGCTGAAACGCGATTTTTGAGGTTTTGGTGCCGATCGGCGAGTCTGCCGGATGGCCAAATGTCACGGTTCGACGCCCATATTTGCCGTTCAGGTTATCAACGGCATCCATCAACAACGTGCGTTCCGGTAACGCACGGTACGACCATAAATCCAGTTGTGCCGCTGTCAACGGCGACAGGTCGTATAATGTCACACCGACGCGCAGGGGTGTCAGCGTTGCCGGACATGATGCGAATACCGCGCGCAGCAGGGCGACCATTTCTGTGCTGTCCTGCGTCGCCGGAAACGTCATATTGCGGTCCCAGTATCCACCACCGCCGCTAAACTTCACCCCGACGGACATACGGGTACAGCACCAGCCATGACGTCGCAGCCGTTCCGTTGCCTTCAGGCATAAATCACGCGCAACGCGCCACACGCCCTTTGCATTGCGCAGATGCGGCTCTAACACATGTTGATGCCCCAGGCTGCGGGTGGGATTGGCGGGGGTAAGCGGCAGGTCAACACCGTGAAGCTTGGCATAAAATTGCGCGCCCGGCACGCCGCCCCATATACTACGGATCGTTGGCAGGGACGCGTTCCACAACTGCTCTCCCATCACAATCCCCGCGCGGTGAAGGCGACGCTCCATCCCGGGGCCGATCCCGATAATATCGCGTAACTTAAGCGTCGTGATCGCCCCCCGCAGATCTGCGTCATCCAGCATAATAAGCCCGTCGGGTTTTTGCATATCTGACGCGACCTTGGCCCAGAACAGGTTGGGCGCAATCCCAACCGAACAGGTCAGGCACGGGCCAAGATCACGGGCAATCGCCGCCTTGATGCGTAGTGCCAGGGCGCGGGCATTCTCAGGCCTGGTTTCGTCCCCCATCAGGCGACAGGCCATTTCATCGACCGACAGGACGGTCGCAACCGGCAGGCAGGTTTCAATAGCCGCAATGACCTGATTATGAATGCTGGTATAAGTGCCGTGACGCGCGGGCCGCAGGATCAGGTCCGGACACCTTTGCTTGGCCTCCCCCACCGGGGTGCCGGTGCGCAGACCGTACTTCTTTGCCTGTACCGACGCCGCCAGCAGACAGGTGGTATCAACCCCCATCATCGGCACAATCCCCACAGGCTTGCCGCGCACGGACGGGTCAAGATGCTGTTCGCAGCTTGCGAAAAACGAATTCATATCCAGCAGCAGCCAACGCAGCATTGTTCCTCTCTTGTTCCGATATAAAGGAACATAAGGAGAACATCAAGCCTTTTTCAAAAGGGTGCGTTAGGCTTTCTTGCGAGGAGTCTCAGAAGTCTCAGGATCCGCAGTGTCCGCGCCGGCCTTGATGCTGAAAACCAACGCATCGTCTTTGGCTGCCACGCTGACGGTGGCGCCATCCATGACCTGCCCTGACAGAATCAATTCCGCCAGATGGTTTTGCAGATGCACCTGAATCACCCGTTTCAAAGGCCGGGCGCCATAAATCGGGTCGTACCCCTTATTCGCCAGCCAATCGCGCGCGGGCGCAGTTATATCCAGCGTAATATGGCGGGGGGCCAGCAAATGGCGCAGGTGTTCCAACTGAATATCGACAATGCCACTCATATGTGCGCGGCCCAGACGACGGAACAGCAGGATATCGTCAAGGCGGTTCAGGAATTCCGGACGGAATGCCGACCGCACCACCTGCATCACCTGCGGACGGACGTTTTCCACATCGTCATCTTCACCCTGATTGGCCAGGTATTCGGCACCCAAATTGGACGTCATGATAATAACGGTATTGCTGAAATCCACCGTACGCCCCTGCCCGTCCGTCAGGCGTCCGTCATCAAAGACCTGCAGCATGACGTTAAAAATATCGGGATGCGCTTTTTCCACTTCGTCCAGCAGGATCACTTGATACGGCCGGCGGCGAACGGCCTCGGTCAATGCGCCGCCCTCTTCATAACCGACATAGCCAGGGGGCGCACCGATCATGCGCGACACGCTGTGCTTCTCCATATACTCGGACATGTCCAGGCGCACCATCGCCGCATCATCATCAAACAGATACGCGGCCAAAGCCTTGGCCAGTTCTGTTTTCCCGACCCCTGTGGGGCCCAAAAACAGGAAAGACCCAATTGGCCGGCGCGGATCCTGCAACCCGGCCCGCGACCGGCGGACAGCGTTGGAAACAGCCGTAACCGCCTGTGTCTGGCCGATCACGCGATCCTGCAGCGTGGCTTCCATGTGCAGCAGCTTGTCGCGTTCGCCTTGTAACATTTTGTCCATCGGGATGCCGGTCCATCGGCTGACGATACTGGCGATATCGTCTTCCGTGACCAGCTCGTTAATCATGCCGTGGGTGTCCGCGGGGGCAAAGGCGGTGCTGTTCAGCTTGGCCTCCAGATCCGGGATGCGGCCATATTTCAGTTCACCGGCCTGGGTCCAATTACCATCGCGTTCCGCTTGTTCCAGGGCAAGGCGGGCTTTCTCCAGCTCCTCTTTTACCTTTTGGCCTTCGTTCAGCTTGTCTTTCTCAGACTGCCATTGGGCGGTCAGGCTGGCTGATTTTTCTTCCAGCCCCTTTAATTCGTCCTCAAGCTTGACCAGGCGGTCTTTAGAGGCCTTGTCCGTTTCCTTTTTCAACGCCTCACGTTCAATTTTCAATTGCACGACACGGCGGTCCAGCTCATCCACCTCTTCAGGCTTACTGTCCACCTGCATCCGCAATCGGGCTGCCGCTTCATCAATCAAATCAATGGCCTTGTCAGGCAGGAAACGATCAGGGATATAGCGTTGTGACAGGGTCGCGGCCGCGACAATCGCCGAGTCCGTGATACGTACACCATGATGCAATTCGTATTTTTCTTTTAACCCCCGCAGGATCGAGATCGCATCGGCGACGTTCGGCTCGTCCACGTAAATGGGCTGGAACCGGCGGGCCAAAGCCGCGTCTTTTTCGATGTGCTGACGATACTCATCCAACGTCGTGGCACCGACCATATGCAATTCACCGCGCGACAATGCGGGTTTCAGCATGTTTGACGCATCCATCGCCCCATCGGCCTTGCCCGCGCCAACCAGCGTGTGCAGTTCATCCAGAAACAGGATGATTTCGCCGGATGCCGCCTTGATCTCATCCATCACGGCTTTCAGACGCTCTTCAAACTCGCCGCGATATTTCGCACCCGCAATCAATGCCCCCAAATCCAAGGCCATCAAGCGTTTATCCAGCAACGATTCTGGCACATCACGCTTGATAATCCGTTGCGCCAGGCCTTCGATAATCGCCGTTTTACCGACCCCAGGCTCACCAATCAGAACGGGATTGTTTTTGGTTCGACGCGACAGGACTTGAATCGTGCGGCGGATTTCGTCATCACGGCCGATCACCGGGTCCACCTTCCCCTCGCGTGCCATTTCGGTCAGGTCACGCGCGTATTTGTTAAGGGCATCAAACTGGCTGTCCGCATTGGCATTATCAGCCGTACGTCCCTTTCGCATATCATTGATAGCCTGGTTCAGTGCCTGGTCACGTACACCGGCATTGGCCAGAATTTCCGACACTGTTGCGGTGCGGGCCAGAACCATTGCCTGTAACACGCGTTCGGCAGTAACATATCTGTCACCGGATTTCTCAGCTATATTCAATGCACTATCAAGAACTTTTGAGATATCAGGTGAGATACGGATTTGTCCCGCCCCACCCCCGCTGACCGATGACATACGGGCGATAGATTGTTCAACATCCCGACGTACACGGTCGGCTTGTCCACCAGCATTCTTAATAATCTTCAGTATGTTAGAGTCTGAATCATCCAGCATAACCTTAAGAAGATGCTCAGGCTCCAGCGATGGATTGCCATAGCGCGCAGCCAATGATTGTGCGTTTTGCAGCAAAAGCTTTGTTTTGTCTGATAACCGGTCAATCTGCATCCCATCACCCTTTTCTAATTACACCAGTGATATTATAGCACAATGACGGCAAAACAATGCCGTCATTTCATGAATAAGATGTGCAGTTAACGCCTGACTGGCGTTGATTATGCCTGTTCCAAGGCCTGCTCAGGGGCAGGTGCGGAAACAGTGGCATTGGCGCGGGTAAAGACAAAATCTTCACCTTCACCTTCACCGGACTGTTCGGCCGTATCTTCGGATTCATCCGCGGACGCAGCAACACTGTCATAGTATGCCGCTTCGCTTTCAGCGATCACGTTGATAATACGCTGATAATGTTCGGCGTGCTGCAGATAGCTTTCAGACAGGACGCGATCACCGCTGGCGGCGGCATCCTTGGCCAAAGCGGCGTATTTTTCGGTGATCTGGTAAGCGGTACCGCGAATGCGTACGTCTGGGCCGTTACTGTCGAATACACGGTTTTTGTTGTTCTGGTTTGGGCGGCGCTGATTGCTGTGGCTGTGCGTGTGGCTGCTGCTATTGCTGCTGCCACGATGCCGTACGCGACGACCCATTCCCCCGTGATTTCCTACGTGACGCATAATGACTGTACCCTTCTTCATATCGTGATTCTGGCAAAACGTACACTTCACCATACAGACTATCTGTACGGCTGACCAGCCTCTTTTTCAAGGGTTTTATCACAGGTACGGCATATTTGCCTGCCTGGCTTCCCTTGAAAAGATCAGAGGCTTTCTTCAATTGGCCTGAACAACTTGACGCTACCCCAATTCACGGGGCGTCCTCAACGCATCTCTCAAGACTTTTTGTATTTATCCCCATAACGAATATCCACAACCCTTTGGATTCCGCCTGAGTCGGCATGAGTGCGTATATGAGTCGCACCAGACTGCACGCCCATTGCCGCCACATCGTCGGCCTGGTTGATCCCCACTTCGAACAATCCCGCGCCACCTGGTGTCAAGAGGGTCGGAAGCGCATATACAAGGGTTTTATAAGGGTCCAAACCGTCCTCTCCGCCATCCAACGCCAGGACAGGGTCATAATTTTTGACCGCATTTTCCAGTCCGGCCACATCTTTTCGCGGGATATACGGCGGATTCGCAATGACCAGGTCGAATCGCGACTTCGGCCCAATTGCGCCCAGCCAATCCCCGGCCACAAACAACGATCTATCCTGTACGTTTAAGCACGCAGCATTCGTCAGGGCCTGCAGCGCGGCATTATACGACCGATCAATACCGATGCCGGTTGCCTTCCGCCAATGATACAGCAGGGTCAGCAGCAAGCAGCCGGTGCCAGTGCCCAAATCCAGAATACGCGGCGCGGTATCTGACCCGCGTTGTCTGTACCAGTCAAAAGCTGCATCAATAAGGGTTTCACTGTCGGCCCGCGGGTCCAGCGTATCGGCATTCAGGGCAAAATCCAGGCCATAAAATTCACGTGTACCGCGAATACGGCTGAGCGGTTCGCCAGCCTGCCGTCGCACCCGAACAGATTGCACCGCATCGCGATGCGCCTGCGACACTGTGTCGCCGCCACAGGCAATCAGTTTGGCCGCGTCCCAACCAGTCACGTATTGCACCAGATAACGGGCCTCACGCACCGCATCTTCGCCACAGGTTGCGCGTAACACACCTGCTAAATCTTGCTGTAACGCCCTGTAGTTGGTCACACCAGGCCCAGCTGTGCCAGATTGGCGGCCTGATCTTCCGTACGCAACGCCAGGACAAAGTCATCAAGGCCCGGACCGGTCAGCACATCATTCAGGTTATAGGTGGTTTTATTGATACGGTGATCGGTCACACGTCCCTGCGGGTAATTATAAGTACGGATACGTTCCGAGCGATCGCCCGATCCGATTTGCGATTTACGATCCGCAGAGCGTTCGGCTTCCAGCTTACTGCGCTGCATATCATACAGCCGCGTTTGCAGGATTTTCATCGCCCGCGCCTTGTTCTTATTCTGTGATTTTTCATCCTGGATCGCCACGACCACACCACTTGGCATGTGGGTGATACGGACGGCTGATTCCGTTTTGTTAACGTGCTGGCCCCCCGACCCTTGCGCCCGATAAACGTCGATCCGCAGGTCTTTTTCATCAATCGTCACATCGACATCTGCGGCTTCGGGCAGAACCGCGACTGTGGCCGCCGAGGTATGGATACGCCCGCCTGCTTCGGTTTCCGGAACACGTTGAACGCGGTGGGCGCCGGATTCATATTTCAAATGCGCAAAAACCTCATTGCCACTGATTTCGGCGATAATCTCACGATACCCGCCCAAATCACTTTCGGACATTTCCATGACTTCGATCCGCCACCCCTTCAAAGCAGCGTATCCACGGTACATCGCGAATAAATTACCCGCGAACAGCGCCGCTTCTTCGCCGCCCGTTCCAGCGCGAATTTCCAGGATGGCGTTGCGCATGTCATCTTCATCTTTGGGCAGCAAGGCCACTTTGATTTGATGCTCCAGCTCCGGCAATAGGGCTTTTAACCGCCACTCTTCCTCCTCCGCCATGTCGGCCATGTCGGGATCGGATTTCAACAAAGGCAATTCAGCGAATTCGTTTAAAGCTTTTTCATAGGTCTGCGCCACCTCGACCACAGGCCGCAATTCGGCATATTCCTTGGTCAGCTTCACAAACTGGTCGCCTTGCGCCGTGCCTTCGGCCAGAAGGGCATTGACCTCTTCGAACCGAGCCATGACAGGTTTAATTTTCGCAAGCAGGGACATAGGATCGGGCTTCTTTATTTTTTTGAGAATAGGATGAGGGTCTTGTACGCCTAATTCAGGCGGGTTTGCAACTGGCTTGGGTCCAGGCTGATGTTTTTACGGACCTGACCCACATCGCCCAGTTGTGGCAGGATCTGGCCATTCACGTACACTTCGATCCCACCGGCATTTCCGGTCGTCAAGACCAGGTCATTGCGCTCTTCACGCAAAACCAACGACTTGCCGGATTTTAGCAAGCCGGAATACACAACCTTACCATCCGCGGTCCGGACTTCCATCCAGCTGTCTTGAATAGCCTTCATAACTAATGGCGGGGGGCCTGCCGCGTCTGACACATCGGCTTTCGCCTCAACGCTTTCTGCGGCTGGGGTCGTAACCGGGGTCACCTCAACAGGTTTGCCATCAGCAATAGCGCCGGCTGGTAGCATCCCTTGACCCGCATCAGTCACGGCAGCAGCCGTTGGGGCCAGATTTGCCGCCTGCAGCGCAGGATCAACATCAGGCGTGGCTGGCGTATTTTGTGCTAAGGGCGGCTGACGCAGATCTGCGGGCACTTCTGGAATTACAGGCGCATCCTGGAACGACGAGATAAGTGTCCCGCCCAGCATAATCAAGGCCACAACCGCCACCGAGCTCCAAATTAGTTTCTTATGCGGCACCGGGCTGTCATGCGCGTTTACGGGAAAGATCAGTTCAGGCGCACGTCGTGAAACGCCCCCCATATTTTGTTTTAGGTGTCCGACAATCGTGTCGCCATCCAGGCGTAAATATTCCGCATAACTGCGCGTGTGGCCAATCACATACGGCATTCCACCGGTGATCAAGTCAAAATCATTCCGTTCGATTGCATCCAGAATTCGCGTCCGGATTTTGATGTCTTGCTCAACCTGTTCAAGCGTCAGGTGGTAACCCTCACGCGCCTGCTTCAGGATTTCGCCCACTTTCAATGTCTCTGCGGCCATTTTGATCCCCGTAACCCTTTATTATTCCGCCTTTGGTTATCCTATGCACATTTATCACGGTACTCAAGGGTCTTATTGTACGTTATTGACGGCTGCATGGCGTTTGTGACACATAAATACATGACATCTGACAATCACCCTTCCCCTCCGCGCACAACCGACGATGCGACAATCGCGCATTTCGGCAAGGATTCCCATGGCTGGTGGCAGGAAGACGGCGCCTTTTCCCCTCTGCATCGCTTAAACCCGCTGCGCCTGTCCTTCATTATGTCAGCATTACACCGGATGCTGCCCACGCAACTAAATGCAGGTCGGCAATCACTGGCCAAGCTGCGCGTCCTGGATATTGGATGCGGCGGTGGATTAGTATGCGAACCACTGGCCCGCCTGGATGCCACTGTGACCGGCATTGATGCTGACGCGAATGCCATACGTGCCGCACAGAATCACGCAGGCACTCAAGACCTGGTGATTGATTACGCCTGCGCAGCCCCTGAAGATTTATCTGACGCCCTGCACGGCACATTTGACGTGGTTCTAGCATTGGAAGTAATCGAACATGTCAAAAACCCGGCTGCCTTTATCGCCCTGTGTGCCAAACTGGTCCGCCCAGGCGGCGTATTTATCTGCTCAACCCTGAACCGGACGCCGATCAGTTATTTGACCGCCATTATCGGCGCAGAATACGTGACCCGTTGGGTGCCGCGCGGCACGCATCAATGGTCGTCTTTTATCAAACCGCATGAGTTAAGTGACATGGCCCGCAACGTGGGACTTGATTTACAGGCGATTGACGGCTTCCATTATCATCCGTTGCGTGGCGATTTCAGCCTGTCCCCTAAGGGTATGAGCGTTAACTACATCGCTGCGTTTCTTCGCACTGGAAATCCCTGACGAACGTGATAGACTGTTTGTATGACACCTATTCTTGTTTTCCTGATGATTCTGGCCTGTTTCCTTGTTCTTTTGTCGCTGATCAGCGGCCTGGTCATTATGATCAAGGGCGGGGCTGTTAATGAAAAATACGGCAACAAATTGATGCAAGCACGCGTCATGATGCAGGGTGTGGCCCTGCTGTTGTTTGCCTTCATCTATTTGTCTGCCAAATAAGCCGGAGTTTCGCCATGAAAATCCTTGTCGCCTGTAAACGTGTCGTCGATTACAACGTCAAAATCCGCGTTAAGACAGACGGGTCAGGCGTGGATTTGCAAAACGTCAAAATGGCGATGAATCCTTTTGATGAAATTGCTGTCGAAGAAGCCGTAAAGCTGAAGGAAAAAGGCCTGGCGACCGAAGTGATTGTGATTTCCGTCGGCCCAACCCAGGCCCAGGAAACCTTGCGCACAGCCATGGCCATTGGTGCAGATCGCGGGATATTGGTGCAGACAGAAACCCCCATTGACCTGGGTGGGATTGAGCCACTGCACATCGCCAAGATTTTGGCCGAGATTGTAAAACGGGAATCGCCCGACCTGGTTATTTTAGGCAAGCAATCCATTGATGACGACAGCAATCAGACCGCGCAAATGCTGGCCGCCCTGCTGGATTGGCCGCAGGCGACATACGCATCTGCGGTGACGTTTAGCGGACGTGACGCAACCGTGGTGCGTGAGGTTGATGGGGGATTAGAAACCCTGTCATTCACCCTGCCCGGCATTATCAGTACGGATTTGCGACTGAATACGCCACGTTATGCGTCCCTGCCCAATATCATGAAAGCCAAGTCAAAACCGCTGGCGGTCCTGCCAATCGCCGATTTGGGCGTTGATCTGACGCCACAAACGCAATTGGTGAAGGTTCAGGAGCCGGCAAAACGTCAAGGTGGCCGCAAGGTTGAGAGCGTCGATGCTCTGATCGCCGCCCTTAAAACAGAAGCAAAGGTGATTTAACCATGAATACCCTTGTTATCGCCGAACACGAGAACGGAAAACTGAAGCCTGCCACATTATGTGCGATCACCGCCGCGACCCAATTGGGTGGCACTGTGGACCTGATTATCGCGGGTCACAACATCGGTTCACTGACCCAAGAATGCACCGGCGTAAACGGCGTCAGTAAAGTGATTCAAGCGGATGACGCATCACTGACCCACCTTACGGCAGAAGTCATGACACCTGTTTTGACACCAATTTGCGCCAGCTATGATGCCGTTATTATTGCCGCCACGGCCTTTGGCAAAAACATCCTGCCGCGTCTGGGCGCAAAACTGGATGTTCAACCCCTGGCCGATGTCATCGCCATTCATGGCAACAATACATACGATCGCCCGGTATATGCCGGAAACGCGATTGCCACCGTGAAATTGACCACAGCGAAGACATTATTGTCTGTCCGCACCACCGCCTTTGCCCCCGCGGCCACCAGTGGTGGAAAAGCGTCCGTTATCAAGGCTGATATCCCAGCCGCCCCCGCCAACAGCAGCCGGTTTGTGAAGATGGAAGCATCCGTTTCCGCCCGTCCGGAATTAACCGCTGCCCCTGTTGTTGTATCGGGCGGTCGTGGCCTGGGATCGGCTGAAAACTTCAAATTGCTGGAAAAACTGGCGGACAAGCTGGGCGCGGCCATTGGTGCATCACGCGCCGCCGTTGATGCTGGCTATGTCCCCAATGATTATCAGGTGGGCCAGACAGGCAAAGTGGTTGCGCCACAGCTGTATATCGCCGTCGGTATTTCCGGTGCGATTCAGCATTTGGCGGGCATGAAGGATTCCAAGGTCATCGTTGCGATCAACAAGGACCCAGATGCCCCGATCTTTCAGATTGCGGATTATGGATTGGTGGGTGATTTATTTACCCTGCTGCCTGAACTGACAGAAAAAATATAAGGGCAAAGATGCACAGCTTACGTCCGATTTTGCTTTTAACGCTTATCGCTGCCTGTATCTCAGGCTGTGGTATTCGTCCCAAGAGCCTGCCGCCAGAAGATAAGCAGCAGAAGGACGACCCGTTCCCGCGCACGTATCCTGACCTGGCTACTGATCCACGACCTTCGGGTTCTTAAGGAACTGTACGCGAACAGACAGCTCAGTCGGATCGCCAAAATCTTCATCCCACGCGTATTCTGCCGCAAATGGCACGGCTGCTTCGGCCTTCACCATATTTTCGGGGGGTGACACACCACCCAAATCGACCTCGCTGCCGTCACCCAGAACCAGATGCAGGCGCAACGGCGGAACCAGCAGCATGTCTTCGGTCAAATTCTGATATACGCCTGCGACCTTCAGTTTCTGCTGATCTTTTTGCGCGGTCACCTGATCGACAATCATCATTTGCAGCGATTCGGCCTGAATAATCTCCGGCAACAGGGGTGTTAGCCATTGGTCGCGTGCCACATACAGCCCCAATGCCAATAACAGCCAGACGACAACAGCCAGCCCCGCACCGGTCATCTGCGGCGTGACTTTTAGCTGTAAGGGTTGGTTATGCTTGGCGGATGCCTTTTCCCGTAACGGCATGTCGTCGGCAGGCCGTTTGTCAGCATGACTTTTACCAAAAACATGTGTGCCCGGTGTTTGCGTTGCCGCCACATGCGAGACGACCCCAGGCACATCACCCCGGGGGGCGATATCGTTATCCCCTTGTTCTTCTTCCATATCCCGGCTGACATGCCAAGTGTGGCCGCAGCTGGCGCAACGCACGGCACGTCCCATCGGCGGCACCGCAGACAGCGGGACGATATAACGTGTGGAACAAGAGGGGCAATATATGATCATTCGGACTTGTTAGATTGCTCGTATTCTGTAACTTATAGGGCAGGCAGCAGAACTGCAAGCCATAGTATGATGACAACACGGGACAAAAACACAATGATAGAATTTGAAGGCGTTGGATTGCGCTATCACACAGGGCCAGAAGTCCTGTCTGATGTCAGTTTCCATTGCGCACCCGGGTCATTTCATTATCTGACGGGCGAAAGTGGCGCGGGCAAAACCTCCCTGCTCTCCCTCCTTAACCTGTCAAAAGCCCCGACCCGTGGATTGATGACAATGTTCGGTGAAAATCTGAACCGACTGAACCGCGCCGAACTGGTCCCGTTGCGCCGTAAAATGGGTATGGTTTTCCAGGATTTCCGGCTGTTAAGCCATTTGAACATTTTCGACAACGTCGCCCTGCCTTTGCGTATTATGAATGTGACGGAACGCGATGTGCGTCAGAACACTGAAGAACTGCTGAATTGGGTGGGACTGGGCGGTCGCCTGGCTGCTTACCCCCAATCATTATCGGGTGGGGAGCAACAGCGCGTCGCCATTGCCCGCGCCATTATCGGCCGGCCACACGTTCTGTTGGCGGATGAACCGACCGGGAATCTAGATGAAGAAATCGGCAACCAGATCATAAACCTGTTCAATGAATTGCATCGAATGGGGACAACCATCATTCTGGCCACCCATAACCGTCAGATCTGGCAGCGTTTTCCGCACCCGCGCCTGCATCTGCACAACGGTCAGGTGACCTGTCTGCACAGCCCTTATGACACACTTCAGGGGACAGCGGCATGAGCAAGACCCTGTCGATGCGTGTTGCATCCTCCCGCTTCGTTTTACCCGTACGGGCCCTGCGCGATGATATTTTCATCCGATATTTCGTCGCATTAATGACGTTTATGGTCATGGTTATGACGAGCATGACGCTTTTCCTGTTCGCCCTGTCGCGCGAATGGACGGCGGATGTCCTGACATCGGCCACCATTGAGTTGCCGGCCAATGCGGTTGAGAAATTGCCCGCCATTGAAAAACGTCTAAGCGGTGATGGCACAATCGAAAGCTATGACATCATGACGAAAGACAAGGTGTTGGACCTGATTTCGCCCTGGTTCGGCGAAAATGCCCAGGAACTGGGAAATACAATCAGCGTGCCGATCCTGGTCGCCTTTGATTTCAAACCGGATATTGAGCCAGACACCACTGCATTGCTGAAAGACCTGCGCGCGATTGTGCCCCAGGCGCAGATCATCACGCATTACGACTGGTTTGCGCCGCTTGAGCGTTTAACGCATACCTTTCAAATGATCGGCATTCTTTCGCTCGGCCTTTTATTCCTGGCCCTGCTGATGGCCATCCATGGCGCGGCGCGCGGGCGGGTCGCAACACACCGCGAGGCGCTAGAGTTACTGCATCTTATGGGCGCAAATGACAGCTACGTCCTGGGGCAATTCCAGGCTTATTTCCTGCGTTTGTTGTATCCCGGACTGGTACAGGGGTTTGCGGTGGGTGTTCTGGCGATTGGCGTGACCTGGATATGGCTTGGCACGATTGATATTCCGCTGTTACCCACAATGACACCGATGGCCATTGGTGCGGTTTTCCTGGTTCTGATTGGCCTGGCCATATCATTGCTGGGCCTATTAGCGTTGGCCGCGCGGCGGGCGGTCCGGCAAACCTTACTTGAATTCACCTGGATATAAAATGGGACGCAGCCTTTATACAATTGGCCTGGTCGGCGTTATTGCCACGACGCTGTGGGCGTTGGGATACGTGCTGTTTACCGCGCTTATCTTTTCCCTGAACACCGACACCCTGCCAGCAAAAGCGGATGCAGCGGTCGTTTTGACGGGTGGCGGACAACGTATTGAATCGGGCCTGGCCCTGCTGGAAAAAGGGATTGTGCCGAAAATCCTGATCTCTGGCGTTCATCCGCGTGCGACTTTGCCCCAGTTGCTTGAGCAGCAGAAATTAACGCTGGCGCAAGAATTTCATCCCGCCATTGTCCTGGGCCGCCAGGCGACCGATACGGTCGGCAATGCGACAGAGGCCAGCGACTGGATAAAGAATGAGCATATCCAGACGGTTATCCTGGTCACCGCCACATATCACATGCCGCGGGCGATGTACGAATTTAAGATGACGGCACCGCAGGTTCATCTGACCCCCTATGCCGTTGTACCCAATGATTATACACCCCAGCACCGGAAATTCTGGTGGCTGGCATTGACTGAGTACAACAAACTGATCCTGCGCTGGACACGCCATACCTTGATGGCCGATATAAAATCGTCTAAGGATGCGCTATGATTTTCCTGCGTTCTGTTGTTTTTAACATTATCTTTTACACAATGACTTTGGGCGCGGCGTTTGTTTTCCTGCCGCTGATCCCCTTCCCGCGGCGTTTTCTGATTGCTGCGATCATCCGTTATGAACATATGGCGTTATGGGTGCAGGAACATGTTCTGGGCCTGCGTCTTGAGATCACGGGGCGCGAGAATTTACCCGCAAACGGCCCCTATATCGTCGCGATGAAGCATCAATCAGCCTATGAAACACTGATCCTGCATGCTCTGTTTAAAGATACGGCGATCATTTTGAAGCGTGAATTGACCTGGATCCCTATTTGGGGCTGGATCGTCGCCAGTTCCGGCAACGTAGCCATCGACCGCGGCAAAGGGCGTGTGGCTTTAGACAGCATGTTGCGCGGCGCGAAAACCGTTTTCCGCGAAGGCCGTATTTTGACCATCTATCCGCAAGGCACCCGCGTTGATATTCATGACACGCCAAAAGAACGCCCCTATAAGATCGGTATCGGCAGGATTTACACAGACAACGCTGTTCCAGTCGTACCCATTGCCATTAATGCCGGGGTATTCTGGCCCAAGCATGCGTTTCTAAAGCGGCCTGGTGTTGTGACGTTTCAGGTGTTGCCGCCGATTCCGCCCGGCCTGCCGTTAACGGAATTTATGCAGGTTCTTGAACAGACGCTTGAGCACCACTCAACTGCACTCGTCCAGGCTGCATTGCACCGCGACGGGCGTTTGCCGGAATAACGATTCCAGCCAAAGTCTGCTTCTTCGCCGCGAAAATATGCACCCCTGGCAAGGCCGGACACACTAACCGGCCAATCCGTTCAAAATACTGCGCCATACGCCAGATGGGCCGCCAGCGTAACGGGGGAATAAAAATGGCCGGCACATGCGCTGTAATGTTCAACCCGTTGTCATGCAACAGGCTTTGCAATTGATTGGCGGTGAACGGCTGGCCATGCCCCCAGGGCGACCATTCCATGCTGGACCACAGGCTGCGCCGATTGGCGGCAATAACGATAACTGTTCCTTGTCCCACCAGGACGCGTGCGGCTTCTGCCATAAAGATCGCGGGATCGGGCGCGAACTCCAGACCATGCAGGATAACCAGCGCGTCCAAGGAATGACTGGCCAGCGGCCAATCCCCCTCATCCACCACCACTGTCCGGTTTGCCCCTGATTGCGGCCATATCCCACCGCCAAGGCGTCCGGAAATTGCCACGCAATGCGGCGACGTTCCAGTTGCGGCCAGATCAGCAAGGACAGGAAAAGGATACCCGATAATGGCCCAGCGACTGCCCGCATCACGGGGCAATAGGTCTTTTATATCGCCGCCCAGAATATGCGTGAAAACCTGCCCGATACCCGTGTGATAAAAACTGCCGATATGGGGGGTGCCGTAATGCATGTCAGGCAGGCGGTATTCCGTCGCACAGGGCCTCGACCAGCGGCAGGTCCGCCGGTGTCACCAGATAATTAATCATGTCTTCGGGCTGTACCCAGGCCAGGCTCTGGCCCTCGATTCCCTGCATCTCCCCGCCCCATTCATGGCACAGGTATAAGGGCATCAGCAGGTGAAAGTCTTTTTCCGGATAGGCGTGCGAGATGAAGGTAAAGGGTTTTAACGCCTGCGCGGTTATTTCAACGCCCAATTCTTCATGACATTCCCGGATCAAGGCTTGTTCCGGCGTTTCACCGGCTTCGATCTTCCCACCCGGAAATTCCCACATGCCTGCCATGAATTTGCCAGGGGGGCGTTGGGCCAGCAGCACTTCGCCCTCGCCGTTCACAAAGGCAACAGCAACAACAGTCATAAGCATCAACGGATAACCTTATTCAGCAGGCGTCGGAGAGGCAGGCGCAGCAGGCGCTCTACCTTCAATACCGGCGGCCGCTTCCGATCCTGGCAATGGTTCAATCACTTCGTCGTCTGCCGGAACATCCGAGGTCGTCGGCGCAGGCGCAGGGGCGATAGTGGCCGCTTCAGGCGTTGTCGCATCAATTTTCGCACCGTTCATATCGAACAATTGTACGTCCGCACCATTCCGCAGATCGCCCAAAATCTTACTGAACACTGTCCGGCGCATTTCGCCTTCTAAAGTCGGCTTCATCTGCTCCAAAGTCGGCAGTTCGCGCGTACGCTTGTCCAGAACCTGGATGACGTGATAGCCGAATTGGGTTTTAACCGGCTTTGCGCTGATCTGGCCTTTTTCCATTGAGAAGGCCGCATCGGCAAATTCTTTCACCATCATATCGCGGCTGAAATAACCCAGTTCGCCAGTTGCTTTGGTCCCGGGGTCCTGGCTGAATGCCGCTGACAGCTTTTTAAAGTCTTCACCGGCTTGCAGTTTCGTAATCAGGTCTTTTGCTTCGGCTTCTGTGGGGACCAGGATGTGGCGCGCACTGATTTCTTCAGGGACGGGTTGTTTGGCGATAAACGCGTCATAGTCTTTCTGCACGTCCGCAGGATTTATTTGTTTATCCACTTCGCGTTCCAGGTAAACGCCACGGATAATTTGCTTGCGCGCCTCTTCCATCCGTTTGGTCACTTCGGCATCATCGGCGGCAATAGCTGTTTCCGCTTTTTGCAGCAGGATGCTGTTGGCAACCAACTGTTCCTGCACCATAGGGTAAATTTCAGTCAAAGGGGCTGATTTCATCTGTGGTGGCAGCATGGCCAGGAATTCATCCATGTCCGCATGCGTCACTGTCTGGCCATTAACGATCGCAACCGGCAGGCTTGCCTTGGCATCAGCGTCCACTGCCATGCCATCCGCATCCATTGCGGTATCTGTCGTACCGTTATCAGTATCGTTGATAACCGTCGTATCGCCAGTCTGTTCGCCTTTTTTGAAGACATTGGTTGTATAGCCCAGAACCGCGAGACCCAGCAGGCAAACAATCACAAGAACGATCCAAACGCCTTTGTTATCATTGTCATTATGCTGTGTTGTGCTGTCGGTGATCTTCGTCTGTGTTTTGCGGGCCATTATCTGTTCCTTACATATAAAAAAGCGTTGCTTAAAATGTCATAGACCGCCACCCGCCCCCTGACAAGTATCGCCGTGATTATTTACACGGGTTATTGTTGACCCAGGCAATTGCCCCAGCTATATCAAAGCCTGAGATTACAGATACACATAAGGATTATTTTGCGATGTTCATGCGCCTTGCCACATCACTCTTCGGGTCAAGTAACGAGCGTACCTTACGCCGGATGCAACGTGACGTCGTTGCGATCAATGCATTAGAGGCACAGATCAGTGCCCTAGACGACACTGCCCTGAAAGCCAAAACGGA
Source organism: Pseudomonadota bacterium (assembly GCA_040386235.1). Taxonomy (GTDB): domain Bacteria; phylum Pseudomonadota; class Alphaproteobacteria; order Micavibrionales; family Micavibrionaceae; genus JAZKGA01. The sequence goes on along the minus strand of JAZKGA010000001.1, from coordinate 953,812 downwards.
CGAATTTAAACAGCGTTTGGCGGCTGGTGAAACGCTTGATGACATTATGCACGAGGCTTTTGCCGTTGTGCGCGAAGCGTCCAAACGCACAATGGGCATGCGCCATTTCGATGTACAGTTGATCGGGGGCGTTACCCTGCATCGCGGCAGCATCGCCGAAATGCGTACTGGTGAGGGGAAAACCCTGGTTGCGACATTGGCTGTGTACCTGAATGCCTTATCCGGCAAGGGCGTTCACGTTATTACTGTCAATGATTACCTGGCCCAGCGCGATGCGCAATGGATGGGACAGCTTTACGGATTTTTAGGCCTAAGCATCGGCTGTATCATCGGCAATATGTCGGATGATGCCCGCCGCACAGCCTATGCGTGCGACATCACCTATGGAACGAATAACGAATTCGGTTTCGATTACCTGCGCGACAACATGAAATTCACGCTGGCCGATATGGTACAGCGGCCCTTCAACTTCGCAATTGTCGATGAAGTCGACTCGATTCTGATCGACGAAGCTCGCACGCCATTGATTATTTCAGGGGCCGCCGAAACCGCGACCGACCTGTATGTCAGTGTGAATAAGATTATCCCGCTTTTAATCGACGCTGATTTTGAACTTGATGAGAAAATGAAAACAGTCGTTATGACAGAGGCCGGCGTTGAACACGTTGAACAGCTGCTGCGCGAGGCCGAGCTGATGCAAGACGGCGGATTATATGACGTGCAGAACATGTCACTGGTTCACCACATCAACTCTGCCCTGCGCGCACACAAATTGTTCAATCGCGACACGCAATATATCGTACGGGACAACAAGGTTATCATCATTGACGAATTCACAGGCCGGATGATGGATGGCCGCCGCTTCTCAGAAGGTCTGCACCAGGCCCTGGAAGCAAAAGAAAACGTCCAGATCCAGAATGAAAACCAGACACTGGCGTCTATTACCTTCCAGAACTATTTCCGCCTGTATCCGAAACTGGCCGGCATGACCGGAACCGGGATGACAGAGGCCGGCGAGTTTGCGGAAATTTACAATCTGGGTGTTGTCGATATTCCCACGAACGTGCCTGTGGCGCGCCGGGATATGAACGACAAGATTTACAAAAGCATTGCTGATAAGCAGAACGCGATTATCGCGGTTATCGAAGACGCGCAAAAGCGGGGCCAGCCTGTCCTGGTCGGCACCGTGTCTATTGAAAAGTCTGAAACACTGAGCGAACAACTCAAAAAGCACAAAATTACGCACCAGGTTTTGAATGCACGGTATCATGAACAGGAAGCTGCGATTATCTCTCAGGCCGGACGTCCGGGCGCGGTCACGATTGCCACCAACATGGCAGGCCGAGGCACAGATATTCAGTTGGGCGGCAATTTGGATATGTTGATCAAGCAAGACATCCCTGCCGATGCTGATGATGCCACCCGTGTCACAAGAATTAAGGCGTTAACTGACCAGGTGGAACAGGATCGCGCCAAGGTGAAAGAAGCCGGCGGCCTGATGGTTATCGGCACGGAACGTCACGAGTCACGCCGCATTGATAACCAGTTACGCGGTCGTTCGGGCCGCCAGGGTGATCCTGGATTGTCGATTTTCTTCCTGTCTGCTGAAGACGATTTGATGCGGATTTTCTCCCCTGAAACCTTGCAAGCCGTTCTGTCCAGCCGTGCGCTGGGCCTGAAAGATGGTGAGGCATTGGAACACCCGATGCTGACCCGCGCGTTGGAAAAGGCGCAGGCCAGGGTTGAAGGACACAACTTTGACATTCGGAAAAGCCTGTTGAAATTCGATAACATCATGAATGATCAGCGTAAGATTATTTATGAGCAACGCCGCCAATTGATGGAATCCGCTTCGGTTCATCAGTTGACCACGGAAATGCGTCACGACGTCATTGAACGCTTGTGTGGCCAATATGTGCCATCACATACATATGTCGAAGAATGGGATATTGACGGACTGGCTGTCGAAGTCACCCGCGTGTTGTCCCTGCCCCTGCCGATTGTCGATTGGGCCAAGGAAGACGGCGTTGATGCCGACACCATTCATGAACGTATCCGCGCGGCCTCTGACACCCATATGGACGCCAAAATGGCGACGGCGGGTGAGCAGGTCTTCGCTGAACTGGAAAAAATGATGGTACTGCAGATGCTGGACCAGCACTGGAAAGAGCATTTGCTGAACATGGATCATTTGCGAACAGGTATTAACCTGCGCGCCTATGGCCAGCGCGACCCGGTTCAGGAATACCGCCTGGAAGCCTTTGGCTTTTTTGAGCAGATGTTGAACAATTTGCGTGAAGCTGTGGTTGAAAACCTCAGCCGTATCGACGTACGAATTGATGCTGCGATGCTTGATAAAATGATCGCTGCGCAACGCGCCGCCGAAGCTGCCGAACTGGAGGCCGCAACGGCAATCCACGCCGACCCTGCCGCCAACAAAAATGCAGAGGCGACGGAAAGTAAGGTCGTGCCATTTCGTAACGTGGTCAATCCCAAAGATCCCGCGACCTGGGCCAGCACGCCCCGCAATTCCGCCTGTCCCTGCGGCAGCGGCAAGAAATACAAACACTGCCACGGAGCGTTAAAATAAAACCCGCGACACCTGGCCCGCCTTATCCCGCGCCGCATCGCACGCATTTTGTGCAATCCGGACGCGCAACGGGGGCTGTTCGCCTGGCGGTTTATGAGTGGGGCCATCCTGATCATTTTCCCATCCTGTGCGTCCACGGCCTGACGGGAACGGGCCGTGATTTCGACTTTATCGCGCCGCATCTGGTGGCCGCAGGATACCGTGTGCTGGCCCCCGACCTGCCTGGTCGCGGGTGCAGCGACCGCACGACCGCGGACGGATATCGTTACCAGCATTACTTACACGACTTACGCTGTGTCTTGCGGTTTATCGGCGCGGATACGCAAGGGGGATGTGACTGGCTGGGTGTTTCCCTTGGCGGTCTTTTGGGGCTTCATATGGCAGGGATGCCGCAATCGCCGGTTCGTAAACTGGTGCTGAACGATGTCGGCTGCGGCGTCAATGAAACAGACCTGGACGCAATCCGCCGATACCTGACTATGCCCCATATTTATCATGATCGCGAGACGTTGAAAGCCATCATGATTCACAATAACAAAGGCCCCATGCGCAACGCGCCAATGGATGACCTTCATTGGGAACATCGACTGGACACCCGAACCGTTACCCTGGAAGACGGCCAGGTGACACTGGCCTGGGATAAGGCTATCGCCCCGTGGTTTGACCGGGAACCGATCGGCGACCAGGATTATTGGGATTTGTGGGCAAACACGCCGCAACCCACGTTTGTCCTGCGTGGCGAATATTCGACGATCCTGCCCGTTGCATTGGTGGCCGAGATGGCCAAACGCAAGCCAGGCGCAACACTTGACATGGTGACATTCAGTGACTGCGGCCATGTCCCGCCTTTGTTCGCCCCGGCGCAAATTCAGCCCGTTATCAATTGGTTGACCAGCCATTAACCCTGTGGATAAGTTTGGGATAAAACACGTATAACCATTAGATGAAGTGCGGTCTAAGGTTGATTTCTTGTGCAATGCAGCTTATGGATTATGCAACGGTTTTGCTTTATCATAAATAATAACAATATGGGAAATTATCATGCGTGGCCTTTTTACCTTCGGATTCATTGCACTTCTTCTCATTGGCGGCGGCCTGCTGGCTTTCGGTTTTATGGACGTTGACGTGCCGCAAACTGACCTCGCCGTCGATATCCCGTTGCCCCCGGCCGAAGCCGCGGCGGCCCCCACACCTGCCCCTGTTTCAGCGCCGTTAGCTGCCCCTGCCCCCACATCGCAACCAGAAGTTGAATAGAGTTTTGAATATGAGCCTGCGCCTTACCCTTTTCTCCCTGGCTTGCGCCACGTTGCTGTCCTCCCCTGTTTTTGCCGCACAAGGCTTGACGGAAGGCGTTCAAATGATGACTAATCAACCGCATGCCGCTCATCCAAGCGTTGCCGCATCCCTTGATGACACCACCACACCTGCCGCACCATCCGCCGCACCCGCCCGTGCCAGTGTAAAATGGCAGAATTACGGCCTTATCACCAATCAGGCGCATGGCGCCTTGCCCCCGAACATGTGGGATGATGCTGAATGGGGAGCAGAAATCCGGCCTGCTTTGACCGCCCTGCCGAAAGATACCGTATCACGCCTGCAACGCTCACTGGTCCGCAACACGCTGCTGTCCCAAGTGGACGTTGAGATTATGGATGATATCCCGAACGATGATGATTACCTGAAACTGCGGCTTGAACAATTACTGCGCAACGGCAACTTTGAGGAAATCGTCAGCTATTACAACACAATACCGGAAGCAGAGCGCCCGGCTCATCTCTACCCGACCGCGTTTGCCGCAATGGCGGGACTGGGCCGTTTTTCCGTGACATGCCTTGAGATTAAGGTGCAGGGGAACGTGATCGGCACAGCGTCGCCATTACCGGACATCCAGGCTTTCTGCACCAATTTACTGCGCGCGACCGCTAATCCAACCAAACAAACCGCTGTCAAATCCGGCATGGTGCTGTCTGGCGAAATGGTGCAGGCCCAGCAAATGCGCAGCCCTGCTTTGCAGCAGGCCGCCCGTCAATATCTGGACAGCAAGCAGGTCCCGGCGAAAATCAGCCTGGCCGAGTTTGGACGTATGGACATCGTCACGGCCCAGGCCGCCAATCTATCCAACCGCATTGCTTACCCTGCTGTTGAACGCGTGGAAGGCACATTGCTGCCCCTGCCGTCCAGTCACATCGCCCTGCTGCTGGCCGTGCCGCCAGCCGAAGATTCCCTGCGGTTTGCTGTGTACGCCACGGCCCTGCAACGCGGGTTGATGCCGCAACGCGATATGGCGACGCAGTACAAGATTCTGGCCGCCAGCCGTAAGAATAAATCGCCTGACCAGGCGCCGCTGTGGGAAAAACTGCTGATCTTAAAACACCAGCTTGGGAATGCGGCGGCCACACCGGCGCAGATTGCCATCCTGAACAAGGCCCTGGCCCTTTTCCCATCGGCATACGCCAGTTACGGTATGCTGGCCGTTTCCCCGTTTATCCAGGATATCACAGCGTTATATCCCGAGATGGACATGTCGGGGGCGCAAAGCCGGATTGTCCTGCGCCTTTTGCTGGCGGCCAATCAAACCACGCCGATCGTGGGCCAGGTGGCTCAAAAAGCTTTGGGCCTTCCAGCGGCCCCGATTGATTCGGAAGACCTGATGCGTGACCTGAAAGTCGTGCAGTGGGGTGGACCTGACGTACAAGGATATGTCGCGCAATACCTTGATGCGCGCAAGTATCTGTCGGATATAGGACCAGGCAAGGAACTAAATTATGACAATATTCCAGGGTTGACATTGTCTACGAATTATGTAATACCACCTAAAGATGTTGCCAAATCACTTATTTCAGCGTTTAATTCTGATAATGCTGGAAAAGTGGTTGTAAACAGCACCATTGTTTTACAGGGCAAGGCTTTCGCGGACTATCATCCGTCGGTCATTGCTTTGATAGTTGAGATGTATAAACGCGTGGGGTATGAGCAAGAGGCACAACAACTCCTTTCTGAGGTTTTGGCTGATCTCTTAGCTCTAGAAAACAAAAAAGATAAAGGAGTATAAACAATGGCACGTCCAGGTCGTCCACCACTTGAGAAACCGAAACTGTCCCCTTGGGTCGAATCGTTTCTAGATATGTTGACATCAGAGCGCAGCGCTGCGCTGAACACACGTCAGGCCTATTGGCGCGATCTGGCTGATGTGTCCTTATACTTGCGTAACGGCAAGTCCATTGAATTGGACCGCGCCAGCACGAACGATCTGCGCGCCTATCTTGATGATCTGGCCCAAAAAATTCACACAAAAGGCTCACACCAGAACCAGATTGCCGTCCGGACTGTCGCCCGCCGCCTCAGTGCGCTGCGTCAGTTTTACCGCTACCTGGTCTCTGAAAACGTCCGCAAGGATGATCCGACCGGCCCGATTGAAAGCCCGAAACAAGGCCGCACCCTGCCAAAAACACTGACCGAGACGGAAGTTACACACCTGATCAAAACAGCTGTTGGCAAAGGCGGCGCCGATAGCCAGCGTCTGGTTTGCTTGCTTGAGCTGATTTACGCAACGGGCTTGCGTGTTTCCGAACTGGTCGGCCTGCCTGTTTCAGCGATCGGTGACGGCAAACAGTTTTTGATGATCCAGGGCAAAGGCGGGCGTGAACGTATGGTTCCATTGTCCAGTTCAGCCCAAATCGCCATCACCCGCTATCTGGATGTCCGCCAGCAGTTTATCAGCCCGGAAACAGCTGATAAACAAGCACCATGGTTGTTCCCGTCCAAAACATCTGACAGCGGCCACCTGACACGTCAGCGTTTCGCCCAGTTGTTAAAAGACCTGGCCAAAGATGCAAACATGGAAGAAGGCAAAGTCAGCCCGCATATCCTGCGTCACGCTTTTGCCACCCACCTGCTGATGAACGGCGCCGATTTGCGCGCGGTTCAGAAGATGCTGGGACATGCCGACATCGCCACAACGCAGATCTATACCCACATGCTGGGCAAGAACCTGCAAAAAACAGTGGTCGAGAAGCATCCTTTAGGTAAACGCAAAGCGTCATAATTATCGGGGGTCTTTGACCACCCACACCCATTTTACCAAAACCGACCATCAGGGTTTGCGCCATGTGGTCGGTTTTGCTATAGAAGTATGCTGTAAGAAATATGAGGCCCTATGTTAGAGTTTGAAAAACCTGTTCTGGAACTAGAAGCCAAAATCGCTGAGCTGCGTAAATCCAGTGGCGTGGACCACGCCGGAATTGCGGACGAAATTGACCGGATGCAGAAAAAGGCTGAAAAACTGCTGGTTCAAATTTACAGCAAATTGACCCCTGCCCAAAAGGTGCAGGTGGCAAGACATCCAAACCGTCCGCATTACCTGGACTATATCAAAGGGATGATCACAGATTTCACGCCGCTGGCCGGTGATCGCCGATATGGCGAAGATCAGGCATTGATTGGCGGCCTTGGCCGCTTTCAGGGTCGCTCTGTCGTCATTATGGGCCAGGAACGCGGCCATGACACCGAAACGCGCTTACAGCACAATTTCGGTATGGCGAAACCCGAAGGATACCGGAAGGCGCAACGCCTGATGGAAATGGCCAGCCAATTCAAGCTACCCGTCTTATCGTTGGTTGACACATCCGGGGCCTATCCCGGCATTGAAGCCGAAGAACGCGGCCAGGCAGAAGCCATTGCAAAATCCATTGATGTCTGCCTGCGCACAGATGTGCCGTTTATTTCGACCATTATCGGCGAAGGCGGTTCAGGCGGGGCGATTGCGATTGCCACGGCGGACCGTGTTTATATGCTGGAACATGCTATTTATTCGGTTATTTCGCCTGAAGGCTGTGCCTCGATCCTGTGGCGCAGCGCAGCGCATGCGGCCGATGCCGCAGCAGCCTTGAAAATAACGGCAGAGGACCTTCTGGCCTTGAAACTGATTGACGGTGTCATTGAAGAGCCGATGGGTGGCGCCCACCGTAAGAAGGAAGAGATGATTGCACGCGTTGAGCGTCAAATTGCCAAAGGTCTGACTGACCTTCAAGGTCTGACCGGTGCCCAGTTACTGTCATCCCGCCGGGCGAAATATCTGGCGATGGGTCAGGCGGCGTAAGGCTTTCTTACAGCCCCCTGCCCCACACGTGTCAGGTATGCGTCTTAATTTTGCGACAGAATGATGCGCTGGTTACTCGGTTCCGCCTGTATCGTATAGGGTGCAGGGATCGCGTTTCCCAGATTCACCTGCTTGGTTCCCCCTGATTTTGTTATGATCATGCTGCCCTGAACACGGGCGCGAGACTTCATCCGATCGAAATTTCCGTGTCCCGCACGGCCATGACCGTCTTCGGTAGCGGCCGCCTTGAAATACAGCATCATAAAAACCCGAATAGACGCGGTAAGCGAGCTGGCACCGCGCTTACGCAAGCTGATTAAGCTGCAAATCTCGTGAATCGTGCAATTTTCGCGCTTCGCAATATCATATAAGGCAATCCACATTTCCGGTTCCAGTCGCACAGATGTGCGGCGCCCCAATACGGTGATATTCTTACTGACCAGTGACGATGAATCGTCCATGATTCCCCCTAAATTCGACTGTGGTTGTGTGTTACAAGTTGTAACAACCCTAGCGCGAATCAAAAAACAGCACAACCTAAAGATTTATTTTAAGGGCAATTATCTGCGGATAAATTATTGCGCCTGTATGTCGATACGTAAGGCATGGATTGGTTTTCCTATCAAACCATCCAGGGCGTTATAGACCATACGATGGCATTCGACCCGATTACGTCCAGCAAAAGACTCGCAACCCAGAGTTACGTGGAAATGCGTTGCGCGCGACCCGTCATCGCCGGCGTGGCCCAGATGCAGGTGGCTTTCATTTTCAATGATTAAACTGGTCGGGCGCAGGGATAAGACCAATGCGTCTCGAATCGCGGCTTCGGCTTGGTCGGGCGTCATACGCGGCATTGTGTCTCTCCTTGTTTTTTGGTGATGTATTCCCCATAATTAAAGGATAGGAAGGGCCATGCCAACCATTCATTTAAAACCGAATTCCCCTGATTTTGCTGAACAGCTGACTGCGGCGGTTGAGCAGGACACGCCCCTGTGCAACTTTCCGGGCTGCTGCTTTCATGCGACACATCGCGCGCCAAAGTCACGGGATTTCAAGGATTACTATCAATTCTGCCTGCAACATGTTCAGGAATACAACCGCGAGTGGGACTTTTTCGAAGGCATGAAGCCGGACGAAGTTGAGGCACATATTCTCAAATCCCTGCATGGCGACCGCCCTACCTGGCGGTATGACACGATGGCACGCATGGAACGCCTGCAAAAGAAAGCGTGGCAAACATACCATTTCACGGAAGAAGAGCCGGAATTGCATGACCCCAGCACCGTCAAAAGCGGCAAATTACCGCCAGAGATGGAGGCAATGCAGGTTCTGGGCCTGGAACCGCCCGTTGATTTGGACATGATCAAAAAACGGTATAAACAACTGGTTAAACGCTATCACCCAGATCGTAATCCGCATGACAAGGGTGCGGAAGAAATTCTGAAACGCATCAATATCGCTTATACGGTCTTAAAAACGGCGTATAAAGCGTATGAAACTTTATCACAAAAAACTTAATCCCGCCTTCTGACTGTAACGGACCCTTTATGACACGCCCCACACCCGCCCCCAATACGCCGCTGATCCAATTCGGGACACATGACCTACAATCGCTGCAACCGGATACGACGATCAATGCGATGACCGTTTTTGGCCTGGACACACCGATGCAGGTGCCGGCGTTCAGCACGCGCGACGTCCATGTGCCGGATATAGATCCCAGTTACCAATTCGATCCGGCGACGACCAGGGCCATTCTGGCTGGTTTCATGCATAACCGCCGCGTCATGATCCAGGGGTATCACGGTACGGGGAAATCGACGCATATCGAACAAGTGGCAGCGCGCCTGAATTGGCCTTGCCTGCGCATTAACCTGGACAGCCATGTCAGCCGCATCGACCTGTTGGGTAAGGATATGATTGTCTTGCAAGACGGAAAACAGGTGACGGAATACCGCCCGGGCCTGCTGCCCTGGGCTTTGCAAAACCCAGTCGCGTTGATTTTCGATGAATATGACGCAGGGCGGCCTGACGTTATGTTTGTTATTCAGCGGGTGTTAGAGGCCGAAGGCAAGCTGACATTACTGGATCAGAACACAGTTATCCGTCCGCATACGGCGTTCCGCCTTTTTGCCACCGCAAACACAGTGGGGCTGGGGGATGCGACCGGCCTCTATCATGGCACACAGCAATTGAACCAGGGCCAACTGGACCGATGGAATATTATCGCGCTGTTGAATTACCTGGCACCAGAGGATGAGGCAAAGATCGTGCTGGCCAAGCTGCCCGCCTATCAAACAGCCGAAGGCCGCGATAGCGTCAGCCGGATGATCCAGCTGGCCAACCTGACCCGCACGGGTTTTAAGAATGGCGATATTTCCAGTCTGATGTCACCGCGGACGATCCTGTCCTGGGCGGAAAATACGACCATCTTTGGCAATCGTGAAATGGCGTTCCGCCTCAGTTTCCTGAACAAATGCGATGAAATGGAACATACGATTATCGCCGAGTATTACCAACGCTGCTTCGGCGTTGAGGTATGACCCAATCGCCCGCGCAACCGGACAGTGAGGCCTTTAAGCAAGCCAATGCCAGTGCGCTGCGTGCCCTGGCTGATAAAAGCACTTTAAGTGTCACGTACAGCGCGGCAGAACGTCTGGAATTGCCACAGCGATTGCCAGTTGAAATGGCTGCATCCATGGCCACGGCCATTCGCCTGCCGATGGTATCCGGCACGGTCACTGCGGATGAACGTACCATATTACGCGGCGCCGCCGATCAATCAGCCTTGCGCCTGCGTCATCATGACCCGATATTGCACCGGTCAAATGCGCCGGAACCTGATGTGGCACGCGCCGTGTTTGATGCCCTGGAAATGGCGCGATGTGAGGGTTTAGGGATGCGTGACTATCACGGTATTGCCTCTAATATGAACCGGTCAGGACAGGAGCGTCTGACCCGCATGGGACTTGATACGTCGCAACCCGGAAAAGAAGATCGCCATCTTTCTGAAATCCTGTATCACCTGGCGCGGTCAGCGATTGCGGGTCAGGCCCCCACCCTGCCGATCATGGCGGAATGGCAGGTATGGCTGGCGGCCCGTCTTGGCCCCAACGGGCTTGCGGATTTGGCAGCGACAGCGCCGCGGCAAAAAGACTATGCAAGCGCCAGTATAGCCTTGCTGCGCCGCCTGGATATTGCGCTGCCCGCACCAGAGCCTTTGGCATCAGACTCAGCCGAACCGCCGCCAACACCCCCCTCGCCCCCAGAGGATGGCGAGGATAAAGACACGCAAGACAGCGGCCAGTCACCCCAGGAAATGTCAAAAGGGAAAACGCCAACAGATGACGAAACCCAAACAGGCGGCGATCGACAGGACGTGCAACACGCGCCGGAATCCGGTGCAATTGCCGCCGAAGATATGCCAGGCAGTGGTTCAGCGCCGCCGATCGATCAAGACGGCCCCTCCTTTGCCTATAGTATTTACACCACACAATTCGACGAGGAAGTGAGCGCGGAAAAACTGGCACCGCCAGATGAATTGACCCGCCTGCGCGCCACGCTGGATCAGCAGTTAAGCCAGATGCAAGCGGTTATTTCCCGCCTGGCCAACCGCCTGCAACGGCAACTATTGGCACAGCAACGACGTGCGTGGTCATTTGACCTGGACGAAGGCTATATCGACCCGGCACGACTGGCGCGGGTTATCGCCAATGCCGGGACACCGCTGTCATACAAATACGAAACCGAGGCACCGTTCCGCGATACGGTTGTCACCCTTTTGCTGGATAATTCCGGGTCCATGCGCGGGCGGCCAATCACGATTGCCGCATTGTGTGCCGATATTCTGGCGCGGACGCTTGAGCGATGCCAGGTGAAATGCGAGATTCTGGGCTTCACAACCCGCGCCTGGAAAGGCGGCCGCGCACGTGATATGTGGCAAGAAGCAGGCCGCCCCGCCAATCCTGGGCGGTTAAACGAAATTCGCCACGTTATCTATAAGGACGCGGACACGCCGTATCGCCGCGTGCGGAAGAATCTGGGCCTGATGCTGAAAGAAGGCCTGTTAAAGGAAAATATTGATGGCGAGGCGCTGGTCTGGGCGCATAACCGTCTGCAACGTCGGGTTGAAGTACGCAAGATACTGATCGTTATTTCTGATGGCGCGCCGCTGGATGATGCGACGCTGGCGGCAAATCCCGCCAATTTCCTGGACCTGGATTTACAGGAAGTGGTGAAATATATCGAAAATCATTCGCCCGTGACCCTTATGGCCATTGGGATTGGCCACGATGTGAACCGGACCTATCGCCGCGCAATGACGATTGCGAGCGCCAATGACCTTGGCCCGGCCCTGATCGACCGCCTGGGAAGCCTGTTAAGTGAAACACCATTGCCAAAAAGGCGATAAATCCGTATCTGTGGAAGCATGAGCGACACAAAGCAAATTTATAAGCCCAAACCTGTCAGCGGTTTCCTGGAATTCCTGCCGGAATATCGCAGCGTCGAACTGCGCTGGCTGGATCATATCCGCAAAACCTTTGAAAGCTTTGGCTATGCCTCCATCGAAACCCCCGCGGTTGAAGAATTGGACGTGTTACTGGCCAAGGGTGAAACAGACAAGGAAATCTATGTCCTGAACCGTCTGCAGGCCGATACGGATGATAAAAACCACCGCCTGGGCCTGCATTTCGACCAAACCGTGCCGATGGCGCGGTATGTCGCACAACATTTCAACGACCTGGACTTTCCGTTCAAACGCTACCAGATGCAAAAAGTCTGGCGCGGCGAACGGCCACAACTGGGCCGTCTGCGCGAATTCCTGCAATGCGATATTGATGTGATCAATGTCGATCACCTGCCTTTGTCGTTTGATGCCGAAATGCCCGCAACGATTTACCAGGCCTTAAGCGGTCTGCCGGAAATCGGGCGGTTCCAGATTCGCTTTTCAAATCGGAAGATTCTGCTGGGCCTTTTGGCGCATTTAGGGGTCAGTGACACGATTCTGACCACGCGTATAATTGATAAGATTGAGAAAATCGGCCCTGACGCGGTTCACACCCAATTGCGTAATGACGTCGGTTTAAGCGATGCTGCCGTTACCCAAATCCTGGACCTGGTTCAGGTACAGGATATTGCGCAGGTCACGCCGTTAAACACCCAGATGGAAGAGGGCCTGACGGAGTTGTCGTTTGTGCTAAGCCAGCTATCGCACCTGCCACCTCATGCCTGTAAGGCCGATTTGTCGATTGTGCGGGGGCTGGATTATTACACGGGCACTGTGTACGAAACCCGTTTGCTTGATATTCCGGAATTCACCAGTTCAATCTGTTCCGGCGGCCGATACGACGACCTGGCTGGCACCTATATTAACAAGCATTTGCCAGGCGTTGGAATTTCCATTGGCCTGACGCGGTTGTTTGATGTGTTGCGCCACTATGGCTATATTAAGCCAGGGCCGAAATGCCCGACGCAAATCCTGATCTGCCTGAATGATGAGGCGGAGCGGCCTGCCGCCATGCAGCTGGCCCACCAATTGCGTCAGCGTGACATGCGGGTCGAGGTGTTTCACAGCGATCAGAAATTTAAGAAACAGATTCAATATGCTGAAAAGAAAGGCATATCACACCTTTGGTTCCTGCCCCACGCCGAAAACCCCCATCATATGGTGAAGGATTTAAGGACGGGGCAGCAGGTTACGGCTGATCCCGCCCAGTGGACGATAACGTCTTAACCTTCCCCACCATGGCAAAAAAACCGTTGCGGCGATTGGGGCTGAGATGCGTTTCCAGCCCCATGCGGCTGAATGCGCCACGGATATCGATCTGGGGAATGGCTGCAATCTGCTGCCCGTCATAAGCGGCGCGCAACACGGCGATCAGGCCACGTACCAACTGCGCATCACTGTCGGCGCGGATATAAAGCCGCCCCCCCTGCACCTCAGGCACCAGCCAGACCTGCGCCATACAGCCCTTTACGGTATAATCCGCGGTCTTTTCGCTGGCTGCCAGTGGGGGCATGCGATCGGCAAGGTCCAACAGGTATTCATATTTATCGTCCCACGCCTCTAGAAAAGAAAAAGCGTCTTCGATATCCTGTAAGGCGGGCGGAATAAGGGGCGTCATGGCCACATATAAGCATGTTTGTCGTCCCGCATCAATTTTACTGTCACTTTTCCAACTTAGGGGGGTTGCAAGATTGCCCGCCACTTGGCACAGTGAGGATGATTCATATGCTTAGACTTAAGGTTCCATCATGAGCAAAGCTGATACTGACAGCAAAAATACCCTGTACTGCTCCTTCTGCGGCAAAAGTCAGCACGAGGTTCGCAAGCTTATTGCGGGTCCAAACGTCTTCATTTGTAACGAATGCGTTGAATTGTGCATGGATATTATCCGTGAAGAAGACAAGACACAGCTGGTCAAATCCGGCGAAGGTGTGCCGACACCATCAGAAATTCGTGCGGTCCTGGACGAATACGTCATTGGTCAGGAACGCGCCAAGCGTGTTCTGGCTGTTGCTGTTCACAACCATTACAAACGCTTGGAACACGGCCAAAAAGGCGCGGATGTTGAACTGGCGAAATCCAACATCCTGCTGGTCGGCCCGACCGGTTCCGGTAAAACATTGTTGGCCCAGACTTTGGCCCGCATGCTGGACGTACCATTCACAATGGCCGATGCCACAACATTGACCGAAGCCGGATATGTTGGTGAGGACGTTGAGAATATTGTTCTGAAACTGCTGCAAAACTGCGATTACAACGTGGAACGTGCCCAACGCGGGATCGTGTATATCGACGAGATTGATAAAATCAGCCGCAAGGGTGACAACCCATCCATCACCCGTGACGTATCGGGTGAAGGCGTTCAGCAGGCCCTGCTGAAACTGATGGAAGGCACGGTTGCCAGCGTTCCGCCACAAGGTGGCCGGAAACATCCGCAACAGGAATTCCTGCAAGTTGATACAACCAACATCCTGTTCATCTGCGGCGGTGCATTCGCCGGAATTGATAAGGTGATTGCGGCCCGCGCGGCGAAAACCAGCATTGGTTTTGGCGCGACTGTCGCCCCACCGGATGAACGCAAAGTTGGCGAGATGCTGAAACTGATGGAAACAGAAGATCTGGTCCGCTTTGGTCTGATCCCTGAATTCGTTGGCCGTCTGCCGGTTCTGGCGACGCTGGAAGATTTGGACGAAGCCGCGTTGATCGAGATTCTGACGAAGCCGAAGAATGCGACCTGCAAACAGTACCAACGCCTGTTCGACCTGGAAGATGCGAAGTTGACCTTCACACCTGACGCGCTGACAGCGATTGCGAAAAAAGCCATTGCCCGTAAGACCGGTGCGCGTGGTTTGCGGTCGATCCTGGAAAACCTGCTGCTGGATACGATGTACGAGCTGCCGGATTTGGATGTAGCTGAGGTTGTCGTGACA
Source organism: Pseudomonadota bacterium (assembly GCA_040386235.1). Taxonomy (GTDB): domain Bacteria; phylum Pseudomonadota; class Alphaproteobacteria; order Micavibrionales; family Micavibrionaceae; genus JAZKGA01. The sequence continues at coordinate 938,687 of JAZKGA010000001.1, read as the reverse complement.
GAGCAAACGGTCGAAAAAGGCGAGAAGCCGACCTATGTGATGGCAGACAAGAAAAAAGCACCGAAGAAGAAAGCAAAAGAAGAAGCTGTCGGATAACTATCTCTTGACATATCTCTAAACACTGAGATATGTCAATCAAGAAGGAGATACAACATGAAAAATGCTTCCCTTGCTTTAATTGGACTTTTTGCGACTGCCGGCTGTGCTAGCTTTTCTGGACCGTCAACACCCTCATCTCAACTTTGCCCTGGCCCCTACGTATCACAAAAACTTTTCGCGGAATTCGCCAAGCGAAATGGGTATGAAGCACCTGCTTATGTCGTAAACGATGGCAAAATTACCTTCGTTAATCTGTGCGAGGCGGCCGCGAATAACACTGGCGACACAACGCACTACCGTGGCGACTGCATCGTCACAAACGATAAGTTTGTACCTGGTCCGGTGTACTGCCCGAATGTGGCCGCCACAGATCCACGATGCGAACCAGGTACATTAAAACATGTGCTGGAAAGCCGCCAGAATGAAACTGGCCAACAGATTGAACGGGTCCAGCTGGCGGTACTTGAAAACGGAAAACCCGCAGCAACTGTGTATATTCTGGCCAAAGCTCCAGGGAATAATGCGCAGATAAGCGCGCCGCGCGATCGCATCCTGTGCGAGTACATTGCGCCCAAGGCCTCTTTGTAACTTTGGCACTATCACCTAACACTTTGTAGCTATTAAGTTATTTCATAATCTTGGAATTATATTTCGCTATTTCGTATAGTGTATGTATGACTGAGACATATATTCCGCCCTTTGATTTTCTTACTGCCGCTGTTGGCAAGCCGCCTGCGCCAGATCTGAAACTGATCGCCGATGCTTATGACAGCGTTATGAATCATGTCCTGAATGTGCGCAATGATCCGCTGGCGATGGGTGATATGATGGGGATGCTGATTATCAAGAAGGGCATTCTTTCTACGCAAGACTATCTGCTGGATATTACGGCGCAAGCCCGCTTGGGACATTTGGATACCCATGATTTGGACCGCGCGGCCACTGCCATTAATACACAGGGCCGGGTGGAATGCGTGTTGGACATGATTGTGACAAACATGGATGAAACGCTTCAGAAAATAAATATGGCCAGTCCCCATGCCGATATCGGGACCGGCACGCGCATTGATGTGGCGGCAACTGCAGCGCTGACAACAGCAGCCGGCCTGACACGATTTCTGACCGCATTGGCCCCTGCAACAGATCAAGGATGCGCGACGCTGACAGATTTGCATGCGCGCATGGATGGGCTGACACAAATATGTCAGGCATTTTGTGACAAGACGTTAAAGGGCGCACATGATCGCACTGCGGCTCAACCGCCCGGCTTGACGTCACCCACACCCGCCTTTTAAGAAATATCCTGCACCTTCAGTGACTGGAACGCGGCCAAAGCCCGATTCCGCGCGACTGTATGATCGATGATCGGGGCCGGATAGTCTTGCCCGATAAGACATTTTGCCTGTTTCTGCTCCGTTAATGACGCCGCCCACGGTGTGTGAATTAAGGCATTGGGATAATGCGCCAATTCCGGCACAAACCGGCGGATATAGGCCGCATCAGGATCAAACTTCTCACCTTGCGTAACAGGATTGAAAATGCGGTAATACGGGGCGGCATCTGCCCCGCATCCGGCCACCCATTGCCAGCTGGCCGCATTGTTGGCCAGAGAGGCATCAAACAGGCAATCCCAAAACCAGGCCGCACCCACTTGCCACGGGATAAGAAGATGTTTGATCAGGAACGAGGCCACCACCATGCGCACGCGGTTGTGCATATATCCTGTCTGATACAATTCACGCATACCGGCATCCACCAGGGGATAGCCGGTCATGCCACGTTGCCACGCCCTTAGTGCCTTTTGATCCGGTTCTGCCCAGGGGAAGTTTGTAAAACGGGCATCTAATGGATGATCGGGCAAGCGGGGCTGATGATACAAAAGATGATGCGCAAATTCACGCCAGGCCAGCTCGGTGTGGAACCGATCAACCGCGCCGTCAAAACCGTGCAACAGGCCGTAATCCTGCGCCGCGTGCCAGGCGGATTGCGGTGAAATCTCACCCCATTGTAAGTGAGGGGACAGACGGGACACATAAGGTTTACCTGGAATATTCCGCCCTTCCTGATAATCCTTTAACCCCACCTCAAGGAAGCTTTGTAACTGCGCCTGCGCGCCCGCTTCGCCTGGCGTCCATTCGGCAATAACGCCCTTGTCCCACGCAATAGATGGCAATAACGGCAGATCATCGACTGTACCGCACACAACGCTGTGGTCACAGGCAACGGGTAATGTGGTTTTGACGGGCGGGCGCGGTATTCCACCCGTCTGCAGGCACCCCTTGCGGTAAAATGGCGTAAATACCCGATACGGCGTGCCGTCCGCCTTTAAGGTTTCCCAGGGCTCCCACAACAACGCACCGTTACAGGATGTGGCGGCAATACCCTTTTCCCGTAACCAGGCTTTCACCCCCTCATCTCGTTGACGCATCGCTGGTTCGTAACACCGATTCCAGAAAACGGCGCTGGCCTGCGTCTGATCCAGCAATGCGGACAAAACATCCAGTGCGCGCCCTTTGCGGATCACCAACTTGCCTTGCAACGTGGCGTTCAGCGCCTTTAAGGAATGGTGCAGCCAGACGCGCGACGCGGCACCGGGGCACCAATCGCCCCAGCCGTCTTCATCCCAGATATAAAGGGGAATAATGGGCGCGCCCGTTGCCTGGGCGGCCTGTAACGCCGGATTGTCCTGCAGGCGCAAATCCTGCCGAAACCACACGATAACGGGGCATGAGGTCATATAAGAAACTCCATACCTGTAATGTGTAGTAATTTACTTATTATTTCAAGTTGGGGCCTTGGGCCATCACCCGCATTTTCTCAATGCGTGCAGCGGTGGCCGCGTCGTGCGCAGCAAGATTAAATACTGTTGCCGAGGCAACAACTGGCGGGCGTTGAACGGCGGCTAAAAAGTTTTTGTAATACATACGCATCTCCTGTAGATCTCCAGAATGACAAAGACGGGTTTAAGGTGAAACAAAATCATGTGGCGCAGCGCACCAATTCTGCGACGCAGTGCAACACGCGATACTGGAAATTCCAGCAGAAAGGCGTATGATACCGCCTATGTCTTCTTTCCCCTTCCCGCCCATCGCACCTGGCCAGAACATTCACATCCTGGCCCCCGCCAGCAAGATTATCCTGGACACGTTTGCCGCCGGTTGCGACGTTCTGCGCGCGCGCGGGTTCAATCCGGTTATTCATCCGCAATGTTATGCGGAAGACCGGCAATCGGCTGGCACCATCGCGGAAAAGGCGGTCGCCCTTCAATCCATCCTGGATATGCCTGACCCGCAAATCATTTGGGCTGCCGCCGGTGGTAACCGCACCGCGCATCTTTTGCCCCTGCTGCGTCCCGGCCCGGTTCAGCATATGATGGTTGGGTTCAGCGATATTACCGCCCTGCTCCATGCGCCATTCCTCCGTGGCATTTTTGGACCGTCCGTTCAACGCCTGGCCACACTTAATGCGGCGGACAGCGATTACGTTTTTAACCTTCTGACCGGTCAGGCAACCGCGTATTCCCTGAGTGACTGTATCGTCCTGCGCCCTGGCAAAGCCCAGGCGCCCATTTTGGCGGGTACCCTGTCTTTACTGACCGCGCTGTGCGGCACGCCCTATATGCCGGATCTGCGCGGCTGCATCCTGGCGATTGAAGATGTGAATGAACAGGCCAGCCGTATCGACCGGATGCTGTGGCAATTACGCGAGGCTATCCCGTTTCAAAGCCTGGCCGGCTTGATTCTGGGTGATTTTGGCGATCTGCCTGCCACGGGCCGCCCCTTTGGCTTTACCCTGGAAGACATTGTGCGCGAGCATATTGCGCCTTACGATTTTCCGGTGGTGATGAATGCCCCATTTGGCCATGGTCCACGCCTGCAATCCATTCCCCAGGGCGCAACGGCTGTGTTGCAGGCAACCGCCCTGAACGCCCAGATGCAATTTATCGCTTGAGTCACGCAGCTTAAGTATTTAAGAGAAAAGCCATGACCTTTGTCGTTACCGATGTCTGCATTCGCTGTAAATACACGGATTGCGTAGAAGTTTGCCCCGTCGATTGTTTTTACGAGGGCGAAAACATGCTGGTCATCCACCCGGATGAGTGCATTGATTGCGGCGTATGTGAACCGGAATGCCCGATCGAAGCCATCGTGCCCGACACGAATGCCAAAGCCACGCCGTTCCTGCAACTTAACCGCGACTATGCCACAAAATGGCCCAATATCACCCGTGCCAAACCGCCATTACCCGAGGCGGAGCAATTTAAAACGACTCAAGACAAATATCGGGATCACTTTTCCCCAGCACCCGGCGACGGGGACTAAGCCCTGCGCGGCTTACGGTGAAATATTAACAAAAAGTTGAATTTTTGGTTTTTTTCAGGTATATATAATCTCCACGCACATACAACGGATCTGTTTTACCCCCGCGCGCCAAGGCAAGAATGCCCATCGTTCTGGCGGATGTCTTTTTGACATCGGATAAAAACGAACAAATTCCGCCTGATGTGCTGGTCATCACACGATGAAAAGAGTCTGTCAAGTGAAAGAGAGAAAAGAAGATGCCGAATAACGATAATTTTGAGTACGCAGTCGGCGATCATGTTGTTTATCCCGCTCATGGCGTTGGCCAAATTGAAGCGATTGAAACACAGACGATCAGCGGCATGCAGGTTACGCTTTATGCTATTCACTTTGACAAAGAACGCCTGCGCTTAAAAGTGCCGATCTTCAAAGCGAAAACAGCTGGCCTGCGCAAACTTTCGACAGCCGACCGTATGCAGGATGCCCTCAGCACCCTGAAAGGCCGCGCGAAAATTCGCCGCGTGATGTGGAGCCGTCGTGCCCAAGAATATGAAATGAAGATCAACTCGGGTGACCCGATTGCGATTGCCGAAGTCCTGCGCGATTTGAAACGCAGCAATGACGACAGTGAGCAGTCATACAGCGAACGTCAGATTTACCAATCCGCTTTGGAACGCCTGGCGCGTGAAGTTGCGGCTGTGGAATCTATCACCGAAGGCGAAGCAACCAAGCGCCTGGAAGATGTCATGGGCATCGACCGGAACAAGGATGTTTTGGCCGAAGCAGATGACGAAAGCCGCGAAGCCGCTTAAACCACCAGCTAAGATACGTATAACAAAGGCCCCTTCATTGGGGCCTTTTTTAATCCCCGTAAAATAAACCAAATACACCTGTAACTTGAACAAAATGCCCGCGAATACAGTTAGTACAAGAGAGAGGCAAAATTATGGGACGTGCACATATAGACGACAAATCAACACAGCGGGCGAATTTGGGTTACATCCGGAATGCGATGAAGACCCCTATGCTGTCCCGTGAGGAGGAGCAGTTGCTGGCCCGTCAATGGCGTGACAACCGTGATGAACGTTCCTTGCACAAACTTATCAATGCTTATGGGCGTTTGGTGATCGCGATGGCCAGCAAGTTTAAGAATTACGGCCTGCCGATGGGTGATTTGATCCAGGAAGGTAATCTGGGCCTGATGCACGCATCCTCGCGTTTTGAACCTGAACGTGACATTCGTTTTTCGACCTACGCATCATGGTGGATCCGATCAACCATGCAGGATTACGTTCTGCGGAACTGGTCGATCGTCAGGACGGGCACGACCGCCGCGCAGAAATCCTTGTTCTTCAACTTCCGTCGCCTGCGGGCCAGGATTGAAGGTGAAGGCGGGAATAAGCACCTGAGTGAAGCAGCGCGTGCCAGCATTTCCACAGAATTAAACGTCCCGCTAAAGGATGTTGAAGAAATGGAAAACCGCCTGCGCGCCAATGATCAGTCCTTAAATGCGACAATCAGTATTGACGGCGAGGATGAATATCAGGATTTCCTGGTGGATACACGCCCCAATCCCGAAGATATCGTGATCGGTATTCGCGACAGCCAATCACGTTCCAAATGGCTGGCGGAAGCCCTGGCAACCCTGCCTGATCGTGAGAGAATTATTATCTCAGAACGCCATTTGCAGGAAGACGGCGTAACGCTGGAACAGATCGGGAAAGAGTTGGGCATCAGTAAGGAACGGGTGCGTCAGCTGGAACAACGCGCGATGGAAAAACTGCATAACAGTTTGGCCGCGCGGGCGCGGAATGTTTCCGATTTCTTCCCGACGGACAGCACACGTTATCAGTAGGAATTTTAAGACAGTTCTTGATGAAAGGGGGTAAGCCGATTGGGCCTGCCCCTTTTCTTTATCCCTTAATACGGGGCGATAATCTTGTACCGCTGGCCAGGAATTGGCTGATCCATCGGGGTCATACCATTCAGTGCCAGGAACATATGCGCTTTCGGCGTATCGGATGGAAAGGCTTGCGATAGACTCTCCGCTGTGTCGCCTGCCTTTGCCGTCACAATGCGGATGCGGGTTGGCTTTATTTCTTTTTCCTTATCAGACAAACGCCGCAGGCTGTACACCGTCTCTTTCAACGCCGCTTCGACCGATAATGGGGTTGTGTTGGGCATTTGCACTTTAAAGCGCACCACTTTCTGTGGCGCCCATTCAACAGCCACCAAGCGGGTTTTTACATTTTGCCCCCCGACTTTACCCGGAATTTCCACAATAGCCGCGGGCATACCGCCAATTGTGATCGCTTGCGGCATGATAAAGGTATCTGATTTCAAAACCGCTTCTGTCATGTAATCCACCGCAGACTCATCTTTCTTCTTGTTATCCGTGTCAAAGATCACAAGGGCGCCGTCCTTGTTTTTCGAGATAACCTTGTCTTTTGCATTGGTTGTGCGAAAGCCGTCAGGAATACGATATTTAAAGCCCATAACGGGATGAATAAATTCATTCCCCCGGACAAACCCCGCTTCGGCAGGATCGCCATACACCATGCCGCTGATCAAATCCAAATGCCGGTCACGATTGACCACACGGTCATTTTTCGGCGCGGCGGCTGCTAATTGGCGGGTGGCTGTTTCGCGTTTTTCCTCTAACGGGTGGGTTTGCATAAATTCTGGTACCGCTTTTCCACCGCGTGCATCCTGATTGACCTCACTGACCTGCCGCATCGTGTAAAAGAAAGACGGCATCGCGTTCGGATCGTATCCGCCATTCACCAAATAGCGCATCCCAATCGTATCCGCTTCTGTTTCTTGGGTGCGGCTGTAAGACTTCAGCCACAGCCCTGCGCCTTGTTGAACCACGGTTGAGATATTTGGATCACCAATGACGGCGCCCAGAATCGTTGTCCCGATTGAGGTTACGGTCCCGCGTGAATATCTTTCTGCGCCATGGCGGGCGGTGACGTGGCCAATCTCATGCCCCATAACGGCAGCCAATTCGGCCTCGCTGTTCATGATGCCCACAATCCCGCGGGTAAGATACACATATCCCCCGGGCATGGCAAAGGCGTTCACCTCAGGCGAATTCAGGACTGTGAAGGTGTATATCACATCGCCGCGCTCCGTATTCTTGACCAGGCGCTGCCCCACTTCGTTCACATAGGCCTGCAGACGCGGATTATCATAGGCCCCGTTATGGTCAGCCAGATTCTGCTTGTGCGCATCGGCCCCTATCTTGGCTTCACTTTCAGTCGGCATAAGGCCTGTAAATTTCTTTGTTCCCGTCGCCTGATTGGTTTCACACCCCATCAAACTGAAAACGGCGACGCTGACCAGACAGAATTGGACAAATTTGTGCGAACGGCTTAATAAATGGTGGGTCATGATCAACTCGCTTTCCTACCGACATATGTATCGCGCGCGCTTGCTTTTGGCAATTCTGGGCATGTTGATTTTTACGGCGCCAGCCTACGCGCAGGTCTTTGCCGACGACAATGCCAAGGCGTTTCGCAAAACGGTGGATACGGTAACGGTCCGACAATTCATTGATCCTGTCACATTTATCGGCCAGGATGAGGCTGTCTATCGCCTGGCAGGTATTGATGCGCCTGGCCTGTACGACCCTGACCCACCGCCATGGATTGCCACAGCGACCGCACATTTGAATCAGACCTATAAAGGCAAGACATTCCTGTTGTACCTGCCCCGTACCGCCGTCAATCGCGTCAACCGCCTGGGCCAGTCTCTGGTTCATGCCGTCCATAAAAGCGATAAAATATGGATTCAAGGCAATCTGGTGCAGTCCGGCCAGGCGCGTGTGTTTCCAACCGATGCCAGTCCAGAGCTGGCAGAGGCCCTCTACACGCTTGAGCAAGGCGCGATTGCCCGGCGCGATGGCTTATGGGCCGTACCGGAAAACCGTATCCTGACACCTGATACCGCAAGCCAGGCCACGGGCCGCGTTGGTGTCATTACTGGAAAAATCGTCGGGGTCTCACAACAAAAGACGATGCTGTACGTGAATTTCGGCCAGGATTGGCGGGAAGATTTAACCCTTGGGCTGCCCACCCGCCTGCGTCAGGCGCTAGCCAAAAAGAATATCGACCCCAAAACCTGGGTGGGCAAAGACGTAACAGTGCGTGGGTATGTTGAGCAGTATTACGGGCCGTATATCAACCTGATAACCCCGGCTCAGCTGACCTTTATCCGCACCGATGCGCCGCCTGCGGACCCATCCGTTAAACCATTCGGCCCGAAACAATCCGTCGCCGGGGGCTTACAGCAACTTATAATCACACCAACACCGACAGAAGCTGAGAGCAAAGATGCGCCGCAGCCCTGACACGCCCTTATACCCGCTGATCCAGCCATACAGTTCGGGTTATTTAAACGTCGATGCAACCCACCAATTGTATTGGGAACAATGCGGCAATCCGGATGGCGTGCCGATTATCGTCCTGCATGGCGGGCCAGGTGCGGGATGCACAACGACGCATCGACGCTTCTTTGACCCGGCGCATTATCGTATCATTTTGTTGGATCAGCGTGGGGCCGGAAGATCAAGCCCGCTGGGCTGTATCGTCGATAACACCCTGCCGCATCTGGTGTCGGATATCGAAGCCTTACGGGTGCATTTACGGGTCAAAAAATGGCATTTGTTTGGCGGATCGTGGGGCAGCAGTTTGGCCCTGGCTTACGCCCAGGCTTACCCGCAAACATGCATGGGCCTGATCGTGTATGGCATTTTCCTGTGCACTGCCCAGGAAATCACGTGGTTCACCGACACCGTCAAATCTGTTTATCCTGATATTCACCGTACCCTTTGCGCACCTCTTAATGATCGGGAAATGGACGAAGGGCTTATCGACACGTATTTCCAACGCTTGCAATCACCCGATCCAGCCCTCCGCCGTACCGCAGGTTTGGCCTGGTATATGTATGAAGCGAGCTTAAGCAGCTTCCAAACGCAGATCCCACGGGCCCCCGCTCCCGGCGAATATGCGCAGATTGCCGCGCAGGCCCTGATTACACTGCATTACTTCCGCCAGTTCCGCTCGGCGCCGATTGACCTTCTTGGCGGCATTGATCAATTGCGGTCCATTCCCGCAGCGATTATTCACAGCCGCTATGACATGGTCTGTCCGATCAGCAGCGCCGACCTGCTGCACAATGCATGGCCAGAAGCGGACTATATCGTCGTGCAGGATGCGGGACACGCCGCGCTGGACCCGCCATTGCGTACCCGCCTGTTGGCCACTACACAAAATGCTAGAAACTGGAGCTGAGCATGCCCCTTCCCCCCTTTCTGACGATGGATCAATTAGACGTCAGCGGTCGCATTGTCTTACTGCGCGCCGATCTGAACGTGCCGGTTCAGGACGGCAAGGTCATGGACACGTCTCGCATTGATCGTCTGCAGCCAACGATCCAGTCTTTGCACAGCCGTGGCGCAAAATGCGTGGTGATGGCGCATTTTGGCCGACCAAAGGGCGTTGATGACAGTCAAAGCCTGCGTCACATCCTGCCTGCCTTACGCGCCAGCTGGGGCCAGCCCGTCGCATTTGCCGCCGATTGTATCGGCGACATCGCCCAGAATGCGGTGAAGGGCATGCGTAACGGCGACATCCTGTTGCTGGAAAACCTTCGTTTCCATGAGGGAGAGGAGAAGAACGATCCGCGTTTCACCGCCGCCCTGGCGGCCCTCGGCGATATCTATATCAATGACGCGTTTTCTGCGGCGCATCGCGCCCATGCATCAACCGCCGGTCTGGCCAAACTTTTGCCTGCCGCCGCCGGACTTTTGATGCAGGAGGAGTTGAATGCGTTATTTCAAATTCTAGATGCACCCGAACGGCCACTTGGCGCGATTGTGGGCGGTGCGAAAGTATCCACCAAACTGGATTTGCTGGGCAACCTGACCCGCAAGGTCGATATCCTGATGCTGGGCGGGGCAATGGCCAATACGTTTCTGTGCGCCAGCGGCGTAAGTGTCGGCACATCGCTGGTTGAGACAGATATGGTCGCCACAGCGCGTCAGATCATGGACAACGCCATGCGGAATAATTGCCGGATTGTCTTGCCCGTTGATGCCGTGTGTGCAGCCGAATTGGCAGCGGATCAGCAGATAGCGATTCATCCGGTTATCGGTATTCCCGGCAATCTGATGATCCTTGATATCGGCCCAGAAAGTCGTGCGGCATTTTGTGATGAAATCGCCGCTTGCCGCACCTTGGTGTGGAATGGACCGGTTGGGGCCTTTGAAACGTCGCCGTTTGAGGCAGGTACAACCGCCATCGCCACGTTTATCGCAGACCGCGTCGCCAGTGGCACATTGTGCGCGGTGGCCGGCGGTGGTGATACCGTGTCCGCATTGGACATGGCTGGACAATCAGATGGGATGAGTTACACATCAACAGCCGGTGGTGCATTTCTGGAATGGCTGGAAGGCAAGGTATTGCCAGGCATCGCGGCCCTGATGAAGGCCCGTTAAATCAGGCGGATGTGGCGTGCGTACTGGCCAGCAATGTTTTGGCCTTTGCCTGGGTCAACGTATCGAAATAGAGCAAGGCGCGATGCAATTGCTGCTGATTAATGCGGCCGTCAACGCTGCGCACTTTTTGGGTCAGGATATAGATCTGCATAAATTCATTCTTGGTGAAACTCAACGCACAACAAACAACCACCAACCCTTCAAAACCATCGGGCTGCAGCATGGTTAATACCGTTTGCGGGGCAATATTGGCCTTAACGGACAGCATGGCGACAAATGACGCCAATTGGCCGCGTGCCAGGGTTTTCAGCATGACCTCGCCTGATAACTGGCCACGGCTGTCAAACACAAAAGCGGCGCGCATCATCGCCGTGCTTGGCAAGATGCCAGCCATGCGGGATGAATGCGTCACATCCTGAACCGCATCTGAAACCGTCTGGTTCAAATCCGCTTCCACGAACCCAAACTGCACCTGCAAATGACTCTGCAATTTCTGTCCAACATAAGTGTACAGCGCACGCGCCAGGTCAGCGGGCACTTCGCGGCGGGACAGTAACGGGGTCGCCAGGCGCGTGTCATCATGTGCCACACTCCCAATCGTTTTGAAGGCATGTTGTGTCAGCGTGATATGCGTATTTTCAGCCAACGTCATCATCGTGTCGATGTCGCGGGTATCGGCCAGCGCGTCAATCACCAATGGTCCCATGCGATGACGGGCGGCAATATGACGCCAGTAAGCCGCATCTTGAGATTTCAGGATATAAAGAAGGTCCAGGTCGTTCAACGCAGGGCTGAGGCGCAGGATATCGCGTGCAACGCAAACATCATCATGCGCCAACTTCAGGATCAGGCGGATCGGCACGTTGTCCATGACCGCCAGGCGTTCGGCCATCGCTTGGCGTAAGTCCATTTCTGCCTGTTGTATCAGGGTCAACAGGGCGTCAGTGACCAGATCGCGATCACGATCAGCCAGCTTGGTATTTATCAAACTGGTCGCCGCATCGGTAATTTCGCCGTACATATCAGGAGACAGAGCAGCAGCATCGCTTAACGCGCTGCGCTGGAAGTCATACAAGCGCACCAATAACGGCGCGACGCTGGCAGACGTCTCTATCATCCTACTTCTTTGTCTTTCCACACAGTAACTTATTGCCCCTTCATAATGAGGAGCTTCACTTACCGTTTTATCACGCGATCCCTGAACAACTGGTTAACAATTTAGATAAATTTGTATCAATTTCCGTGAGGGATGCTAAAAAGACAAATGGATTTACGTATCTACAGCGATTTACATCTTCATGCCCATAACCGCATGATTATCAAGGATGATAGCCCGGGCGACGTTTTGATCCTGCCCGGCGACATTTTTTCCTTCCCTTATTATTCCTATCTTCAGCATTTATTACAGAACTGGGAAAAGCCTGTGGTGTTCGTTCCGGGCAATCATGAATATTACGGCAGCAACCCGATCGATATTGCCCTGGCTAACTTTAAGGACTGGGCATCAACCCACCTGCCCCACATGCGTGTCCTTGATAATGAAAAGTGTGAGATTGACGGCGTTTCTTTCTTTGGCGGTACAATGTGGACAGATTTGTCACAGCAAACACCTGACGTCCTTCAGAAAATGCGCAAAGAAATAAACGATTACACGCATATCTTAAACACAGAAGACCATTGGATAACACCCGACAATATGACCACGCGCCACCGCGTGTTTGAAAGCAGTATTAAAGCCTGGTTTAATCAGGAAGCGTCAGGCAAGCGCGTTGTCGTTTCCCATTTCGCCCCCGATAATAATCCACAAAACAAATATAATGGGCATTATTTAAGGCCAGCATACGCGTCGCTTAATATGCAAGCCGTTATTGATGAATACCAACCAGATGTATGGATATATGGCCACGATCATCAAGGCGACGACCATAGGCGCGGAAAAACGCGGATTGCCTCCAACCCCAAAGGATACACGCGTAAGGATGGTCAGCCTGAATGCCCCAACTTTAAACCGGATGGCCTGTTGATACGTCTGTAGTTTTTGTATCAATTGACTCGTTTTCCGGAAAACCTGCTCTAAGATAAGTCCCATGCTGATTTCGACTCAAACCTCATCGCGCGCGATGCTGCCCGTTTTATATAACGGGGAGCGTCCGTACGATGTGCCGAGAAACACGGCTCAGGACAAGGCGGTGAGGTCGAATGACAACACGCCTTTTTTTATGCCGCCAGCAGAAGAACGCCTGGAAGTTTACGCTGCGAATGGTCAAGCAAGCGGCAGCATCAGCCGCAGCGTGGTGCCCCTGCGCGGCCTGGCCGTCAATTTTTATATTTAGACCTGCCGGCCCGCCTGATTGCTATTTACATCTATCCCCCAAAGTTATAGCAATTTACTATGTTTATAGAGAGCTTGTTCATATATCCGCTTAAAGGCGCGCGCGGTATCCAGCTTCAGCAATCAGACGTTACGCGGCGCGGATTGGCGCATGACCGCACACTGATGCTGGTTGATGACACTGGTAACTTTGTCTCCCAGCGTAATTATGCTGTCCTTGCAACTATTACCAGTCAGCTTGATGCAACAGGCATCATCTTCTCAGCGGCCAGCCATCCGGACATTCATGTCGCATGGTCATCTTTTACAGAGGATAAAACCCGCCTTGTGACCGTCTGGAAAAGCACGTTGGCAGCAAGTGCGGCAACAGCTGAGGTTGATCGCTGGTTTAGCAACGTCCTCAAAGCCCCTGTGCATCTGGTGTTTCAACAACCACACCAGAAACGTGAGACGAAACAGGCACGTGCACCAGGCGGTATCGTGTCTTATGCCGATAGGTATCCTGTGCTTTTTACCAATACAGCCTCACTCGACGATCTTAACCGCCGGATAGCCGAACGGGATGAGAATGCCGCGCACCTACCTATGGATCGTTTCAGACCCAATATCGTCTTATCCGGCCTGGATGCGTGGGCAGAAAACATTATCCAGTCGCTTGATATAAATGACATGACGTTGAAGCTTGTTAAGCCCTGCACACGGTGCGGTGTCACAACAATAAATCAAGAACTTGGCGTAAGAGTGGGGAAAGAGCCTCTGGCGACCCTAGCGCTTTTTCGTCAGGCTGCGGACGGGAAAGGCGTTGTTTTTGGTGAATATGGTTACAGCCTAGAAACCGGACACGTTGCCGTAGGTAACCTCATTTCGGCACATGGTCAGAAAAATCTTACTTTTAAGCCAGTACGTGCGTAACGCCTTAGGCCGCGGCTTGCAGGCCTTCGGTGCGCAGATATTTATCAAGCACCTTGGCATCACTGGCTGATGCTTGTGGCCAATACAATTTCACCATATTGCGGTACGTGGCAGGGCCGGCATTTAGCAATTGGTCCACCAATGTCTCTTGACGTTTAATATCCAATACTTCAAACGCCGTAACGATGTCGAAGGTGGATGTATTGCTGGCGGAAAGATCTGAGAACAGAGAGCGTTTAATGTTTATCATCGGGTCATATACGTGGCACCAAAAGGTGCGCTGCGCTTTATCCTTTACATTTGCTTTGATTGTGTCTGTTATACCCCGATAGAAAGCAAACGTCAACAACACTTTGATAAAATACTCTTTTATATAAGCAATATCAATGGACTACACACAGCCTCACATCATCTTAGCGACCCCGCAAATGGGGGAAAATATCGGCACATCTGCCCGCGCAATGCTGAATTGCGGGTTGCGGCATTTGTTGCTGACCACACCGCGCGATGGCTGGCCGAATGAGAAGGCCGTGTCCGCAGCTGCAGGCGCCTTGGATGTCATGCCGTCCCCCGTCGTTTTTCCCGACATCTGCACCGCCGTTGGTCAGTATCATTACATTTACGCGACAACAGGAAAGCCGCATCCGGTTACAAAACCTGTTTTTACGCCTGCGGGCGCAGTTGCCGATATGCACGGCCGCATCGCGCAGGGCCAGCGTGTGGCCGTCCTGTTCGGCCCGGAACGTGCCGGACTGGATAATGTCGATTTACAATTGGCGCACGCCTTTATCACTTTTCCAGCCAACCCGGATTTCGCATCGTACAATCTGGCACAAAGCGTCCTTGTCATGGCGTATGAATGGTGTCGCACGCAGCCTGATATGAACCCGCCCGCCAAGGCCACGCCGACCGGCAAGTCACAGATTGCAATACACAGCGAGATGGAGGGGTTGTTTGGACGTCTGTTATCCGCGCTGGAGATCAAGCATTTCTTTCGCACCGCGCATCATCGCCCAACGATTGAACGCAACCTGCGCGCCGCCCTACTGCGCGCTGAAATGACATCGCAGGAAATCGCCACGTTTCAGGGTATCATCACGGCGTTTCTAGACGGTAAAAAAGAACCCGGAAATCACGAAGGCTAATACATTAAATCTTTAATGCTGGCGTTTGTACTGTATCCGCCGGCACTGTTGCGGCAGCTTGTTTAAGTGGACTTGGTGCCGATGCCCCAAGGATTTGTCCAATTGTAACCGCGCCCACATATGCGCTGAGCAGAACACCAGCCTGAATGCCAACCCGGGTACGACCCGTCTTTCTGATATTATCTTTATTATATTTGTAGTCCTTGAGTCTCGTATCGGCTCCTTGCCCATGCGTTACACTCGCTACGCTTTGCATACAGAATGAAGCAGTTGCCCCTAGCGCAACACCTGCTGCAACATTCAAATCAGAAAGATTATTTGTTGTTGCTGCTTGCATTGCTGTTTGACCCGCTGCGGCCGCAAATGCACCCGCTGCGAACGCCAGTGATCTTGAAAATAATGCAGGTTTGATGAAGGTCGATACAATCACTGCAGCACCCCCAGCATATACTGTATTGGTTATAAGATTGAACGGATCATTTGCAAATGTAGATGCCCCAGAAGATAAAAGAAGTGCAGGCGCTGCTGCACAAGATGCATGACTTGTTAAAATTCGCGCGGCACGTTCAATAATATGTATCTGTGTCTCCTGTTTGCTTTCTGGCAACAGATAACATAAATATCAGGATTATGTCTATATAATTCTTAACTATACACATAAAAAACACCGCCCAAGGGCGGTGTTCTTCGCAATCTATTCTCCAGAAAAGATTAGCGTGAGTAAAACTCGACGATCAGGTTCGGTTCCATCTGCGTCGCGTAAGGAACGTCGGACAGTTGCGGCGTACGCAGGAATGTCACTTTCTTTTCCTTCAGGTCGGCATCCAGGTATTCAGGCACATCACGTTCAGCCAGATCAACAGCGGCCATAACGATCGCCAGTTGTTTCGAGGCTTGTTTGACTTCGATCACGTCGCCTTCTTGAACCTTATATGATGGGATGTTGACGCGCTTGCCGTTCACAGTCACGTGGCCGTGGCTGACGAACTGACGCGCTGCGAAAACAGTCGGTACAAATTTTGCGCGGTACACCAGTGTGTCCAGGCGGCTTTCCAGCAGACCAATCAGGTTCTGGCTGGTATCGCCACGCATACGCACAGCTTCGAAATAATAAGCGCGGAATTGTTTTTCGCCGATGCCGCCGTAATAGCCTTTCAGCTTTTGCTTCGCCAGCAATTGCTGACCGTAGTCAGACATTTTGCCGCGCGCTGGGCGGTTTGCACCTGGCTTGGTCTGGCGCAGATTATATGGTGATTTTGGACGACCCCACAGGTTACAGCCTAAACGGCGGTCGATTTTGTATTTGGCATTAATGCGCTTACCGCTCATTGTATTTTTCCTTTTTTGCTCTTTTGTTGTCCAAATGCCCCTTGCGGAGAGTGGCCTCAGGCTTCAAAAACCATACAGGCAACACCACAGGCCACAGCCTGTTTCTTCGGAATAGCGTGGTTATAATGCAGATACTGTGGACACGTCAAGGATTTATATAGCCGTTCCCTTGCGCTTAACGCATAATGGCCCTGCATTACGGATACATATAATCACCATGACCCTTCCCTCCTCCCCTGCCGCCCAACACACCGAACCTGCGGCACATGGCGCAAAAAGCCCGGTCACCCTTGCCTTGATGATCGGCGCATTGGGGGTTGTTTTTGGCGATATTGGCACCTCACCCCTTTACGCTTTTAAGACCGGTATTCTGGCGATTGAACAGGACGGGGTATTTGATCCCGCGCATGTTATGGGCATTCTGTCGCTGATCTTTTGGCTTTTGACGGTCAGCATCACGTTAAAATACGTCACCTTTATCCTGCGCGCCGATAACGACGGTGAAGGCGGGGTGATGGCGTTGATGACCCTGATGAAGCTGCAGAAAAACAGCCAGGGCTGG
Source organism: Pseudomonadota bacterium (assembly GCA_040386235.1). Taxonomy (GTDB): domain Bacteria; phylum Pseudomonadota; class Alphaproteobacteria; order Micavibrionales; family Micavibrionaceae; genus JAZKGA01. Next base: position 921,508 of record JAZKGA010000001.1, on the reverse strand, counting down.
TGGCGACGCAGCTTGCTGCTGATCGGCCTGACGGGTGCAGCATGTCTTCTGGGCGAAGGGGTTCTGACCCCGGCGATTTCAATTTTATCGGCGGTTGAGGGGATTCAGGTGATTGCCCCGCAATTTGACAGCTGGATTATCCCGATCACCCTGGTAATTATCGGCGGCGTGTTTTATTCGCAACGCCACGGGACTGAGAAAATCTCACGCCTATACGGCCCGCTCACCTTTATCTGGTTCCTGACACTTGGGATATTGGGCCTGCGCCAGGTTTTGAATAACCCGGATGTGTTAGAGGCGTTAAACCCGATCCACGCCGGCCTGTTATTCTATCACTATCCCGGCCTGTCATCGGTGATTGTCGGCGCGGTGTTCCTGGCCGTCACGGGGGGCGAGGCTTTGTACGCCGATCTGGGCCATTTCGGCCGTCGCACCATTCAAAACGCCTGGCTGTATATCGCCATGCCGTGCCTGGTTCTGAATTACTTTGGCCAGGGCGCTTTGGTTCTGGCGGATCAGCGGGCGCTTGAGAATCCATTTTACATGATGGCGCCAGAATTTTTCCTGATCCCCCTGCTGGGCCTGGCCACAATGGCCACGGTGATTGCCTCGCAATCCATTATCACCGGCGCATTCTCGTTGGCCAAGCAGGCGATTGAGGTCGGCTACTTGCCCCCCATGCACATGACCAACACGTCGGAATTAAACCACCAGCATATTTACATCGGTCGGCTGAACCACATTATGCTGGCCCTGACCATCTTCCTGGTTCTGGCGTTTCGCACCTCGGAAAACCTGGCGCATGCCTATGGTATTGCTGTTGCGCTTGCCATGCTGGGTACCTGTACGCTGTATTTCGTACATGCCTGGTCGCAATGGTCACTGCCGAAGCCTTTAATCCTTATTCCCGCCGTCGCGTTTATCGGCCTGGATGTGGCCCTGGTGGCTGCCAACATGTCGAAAATCGGCAGTGGCGGCTGGTTCCCGCTGGTCATGGCGGGTATTACCCTCAGCATCATGCTGGCGTGGAATCGCGGCCTGAATACTGTTGTTGATAATCATATGAAGGCGACGGAATTAATCGAGGATTACGCCGCCCGCACTCTGCGCGCGCCGTTAACGGAGTTGCCAAAGGCAGCCGTGTTCTTCTCACGCTCCGGCATTATGGCCCCGATCCCGCTTGAAAAGGTCACTGACACGTTGCATGCAAAATTTGCGCAGACCGTGATCGTGTCGCTGCGCGTGTCATCGCACCCGCGCGTCGCCCTGAACGAAGCCGTGGTGGCCGAACGGATTGATGATAAGGTCCTGAAAATCAGCATCAAGCGCGGATACCTGCAATCCTTGATCGTGCCGGCTTTGATCGCCCCTGCCCTGCGCGATCATGGCATCAATCCAGACGAGATTGTCTATGTCATCGGTCATGACCGCATCGTTGCGCCGCGGGAAATACGGACACTGCGCTGCTTACAGGCCCATATCTTTGCCTTCCTGGCATCGACCGCCGAACGCGCCGTGGACCGCTTTGGCCTGCCGCGCCGTCGCACAATTGAGATAGGGTACGCCGTTCATGTCTAAATCCTTGCCGCAAGGCCATCCCCCCGTTACCTTTGGCCGGATTGGTGTCCTGATCGTCAATTTGGGCACGCCGGACGGCACCGATTATTGGTCGATGCGGCGCTACTTGAAAGAATTCCTGTGGGACAAACGGGTTATTGAGGTGCCGCGGCTGATCTGGTGGTTTATTTTGAACCTGGTGATCCTGGTCATCCGGCCCGCCCGAAAGGGACGTGATTACGCCAGTATCTGGAACAACACGCTGAATGAATCCCCACTGAAGACCATCACGCGCGGCCAGTGTCAAGCGTTGCAACAGCGTCTGGGTGATCGTGCCATCATCGCCTGGGGCATGCGTTACGGCAACCCATCCATTCCCCGCGGCCTTGACGATTTACGGGCGCAGGGCTGCGACCGTATCTTGATCGTGCCGCTGTATCCCCAATATGCCGCGGCCACCAGTGCAACAGTCTGCGACAAGGCGTTTGACCACCTCAAAACCATGCGGTGGCAGCCGTTTATACGTATTGCGCCCGCTTATCACGATGATCCTGTCTATATCGCGGCTTTGGCACATCAGGTACAGGATCACCTGTCCACGCTGCCAGTCGCACCGCAGAAACTGATCGCCACCTTTCATGGCATTCCCGAACGGTATTTACGCGCGGGCGACCCTTATCACTGCCATTGCCAGAAAACGGGACGTTTGCTGCGCCAGGCTTTGAACTGGCCTGAGGCTGATTTCCTGGTTACTTTCCAATCACGTTTTGGACGAGAACCCTGGTTGCAACCCTACACAGATCATACGGTGGCGGGGTTAGCAAAGGCGGGCGTGACTAACATTGCCATAACCGCGCCGGGATTTGTGGCCGACTGTCTGGAAACCCTGGAAGAACTGGACGTCGAAAATCGTCATATATTTATGGCCGCCGGTGGTCACGACTTCACCTATATCCCTTGCCTGAACGACACCCCGCACGGCGTGGATGTTCTGGAACACATTATCCACCGTGAATTAAAAGGATGGTTGCCCCATGAATCCCATTAAATCGATACCTGCCGCCATGGCCCATCATTTGCCAGCAGGCAGCGTTATTGTGGACGTGCGGAACCATCCCGAATTGGTTGAATGCCGCCTGACCGCGCCCTTTATCCATGTGCCGCTGGATCAGGTTTCAAGGGACGTGTTACAGACGGACCACGGCGTGGCGTTAAACACCCCGCTGTATATGCTGTGCCGCGCGGGCGTTCGCGCCAGGACAGCGGCGATGCAGCTGGCGATGGATGGATTTACGGATCTTACAGTTATCGAGGGTGGCATTATCGCCTGCGTTGACTCTGACCACCAGACAGTATCTGGTGAATAATCAGCCTTGAAAGGATCCCGCATGTTGCAGCAGCTTTTTCGTCGCAAACCAATTGCCCCCAATGCCCACCCGCAAGAAATGGAAAAATGCCTGAGCGCATCCGACCTGATCCTGCTGGGGATCGGCGCAATTATCGGGACGGGGATTTTTGTTCTGACGGGAGTTGCGGCAGCCACCCAGGCTGGCCCAGCCGTTATGCTGGCCTTCGTTATCGCAGGCCTGGCCTGCGCCTTTGCGGCGTTTTCGTATTCCGAACTGGCTGCAACTGTCGGCGGGTGTGGCAGTGCGTATGGCTATTCCTATGCCGCATTTGGCGAGGTGATCGCCTGGATTATCGGGTGGGACCTAATCATGGAATATGGCGTGACTGTGGCCGCTGTCGCCAATGGCTGGTCCGGATATCTGGACAACGCGTTAAAGGCGGCGGACCTGCATATCCCTGCGCATTTGTTAAACGGTCCCTTCGCCACGGTGCCGGGGCTGGTTAATCTGCCGGCCTTCCTGATTGTTTTGGTTTTGACCGGGTTATTGATGATGGGCATACGCCAAAGCGCGCGGTTGAACGCCGGTATGGTGTTTATTAAACTGCTGACCATCGCTGTGTTTATCGGCGTGGCTGTGTTCCATGTCCAACCTGAAAACTGGACGCCCTTTATCCCATTCGGCTGGTTCGACACGACGGCCGAGGGTCACACGATCGGCGTTCTGGCTGCGGCGTCCCTTGTTTTCTTTGCCTATGTTGGGTTTGACGCAGTGTCCACAGCGGTGGAGGAATCCCGCAATCCCCAGCGCGATATCCCGATTGGTATTATCGGGTCGCTTGTGATCTGTACCATCATCTATATCGCCGTGTCCGGCCTTCTGACCGGTTTGGTGCCCTATACCGATTTGAATGTCCCCTCGCCTGTGGCCCATGCGTTACAGCAGATCGGCCTGAATGGCGCATCCGCCTTGGTATCCACTGGGGTCATTGCCGGATTGACCACCGTGATGCTAGTGCTGTTTTACGGCCTGTCCCGCATTGTCCTGGCGATTTCGCGCGATGGTCTGTTGCCCGCCAGTTTGGCCACGATTAATCCAAAGACGCACACGCCTGTTAAAATCACCCTTATCTGCGGGATCAGCATGGCTGTTGCCGCCGGATTCCTGCCGCTGGGCATTCTGGCTGAATTGGTGAATGTTGGGACGTTATTTGCGTTTGTCCTGGTGTGTGGTGGTGTGATTGTATTGCGCTTTACACATCCTGAATTGCCACGCCCATTTAAAGCACCGGGTGGGCTTACCATCCCGGTATTGGGTGTTTTGTCATGTGGGGCGTTGATCGCGTTCCTGCCCCTGGCCACGCATTTGCGTTTCGTTGGCTGGCTGGCGATAGGCCTTGTGATCTATTTCGCCTATTCCATGCGCCACAGCCGATTACGGGCTGGGTGATACGTTAAAAACAGGGTCATTGGCCGCACGGGGCGATGCGGTTTGCAACATATCTGCTTTCACCGCATGACACATGCGCGCCTTTTGCGCATGTGATACATCGCACTTTTCAATCACCGCAAAAGCCATATCCTGAAACACCGGCATAAGAATGAAGGCTTGATCACTTTTTGCGGCTTTTATCAATTCCTTAATACGTTCAAATCCTTGTAAGGGCGTTAACTCTTCCATCCCCGCGGCGATGGTTTCAGCCCCCATCACAAGTGCTTCCTCAATAAAAGTGGTCATGCTTTCGTGTTCTTCTGGTGAAAGGGTACGTGCGGCTGTTAAGCAACAACACAAACGGCACATTTCATACCCTATAAAAGATTGTACCACCGACCCCGCATGTTCCGACGTATCATATGCCTTCTGAATGAAGAAGCGAAAATCTATGATATCGCCGCATCTTTCAGCAACCATAAGGGCCGCAATGGCCATATTTTCCGCGTCCAGGGCATCTATGTGTTTCTGCACTTGCTGCTGCATAAATGCACCAGATACGGTGTCCAGGCTGTCTAAATACGCTTCAAAATTTTTCATTAGAGTACGTTACCGCCCTAAAACTTACGGGGTTAAGGGCGGCATAAATGCCACATCATTTGCACTACGTGCGTTTTGCACAGGCATCATTTTCTGCGGAATGCCATCAAAAACATCGTGGGCGCAGGCTATCAGGGCTTCTGCAAGCATCGCACGCGCCGCTATCTGCCCTTCTGGGGGCATATCCGTGATAATATTCTGGATGATCCCCGTTATGTCAGGCAATAAACAGGCAACTTGCTGATCGTAACAATCATCAATTAACGCAAGCGCGCTGGCAAAACAAATTGCTGGGTCATCTAAGGCCTCTAACCCCGTTTTAATAATATCAAAACACAGGTCGTAACTATATTTATAAGCAAAATCTGCTTCCGCCTGAAACGATGGGTCGTTGGCAATAAAGGGTCTTGTGACGACACAACACATCATATCAAAGCCTACCCAATACGCATCTGCATCTTCGCAGTTGTGAATAACGTCCATTAACAACATCGTCATCGTCGATAAACTTGCATAATCCGTCGTGCATTCAGCGACGGCGACAGTCGCTATCGCCTGCTGCTCTTCCGGCATGGCGAGAATCAGTTCCCGGCATCGCCTCAGGCTGAAAGGATCTGCAACCGTTCCGCCCAGACTGTCCAGATATGCGGCCAGCGCACCCGTTGCTGTAAGCGATTCTGTCATAAGGTTAGGGAGAGGGCGCAGAGGACGCCGAGACGACATAAGGACGATTTAAATCACCCGTTGTACTCCCCAAAGCCGGACGTATAAAAATGCCTGAATCAAAATCACCCGCTGCCTTTGTGGGCGCGGCAGGGATCGTAATAAGCTGTGCCATAAAGGTAACCGCCGCGTGATCATTTTTGTGCCGCACGGCATCCTGAGCCGCCTGCCTCAAATACTCTGCGCGGACTTCAGGTTTAGAAATTTGGGCTGCCACATGACAGAATAACGTGGCTATATCTTGCTCTTCCGCTGGGCTGATGTCTTTTGCTGTACGGAAAATAGCCTCTGAGAGAAAACGTGCACGGCCCCAATCAGCACGGTCATTGAAGACTGTTATGCCACTCAGCGCCGCTTCCAGGCGATCTTCGGGGGTCATTGCGCCTAAAGTCTCTGTCACCGTTAATTTATGCCGTTCAATATACGCCATTAAATCCATGGCAGGGGCCAATCCTGGCACAATTTGTGCGTATTCATCCGCCAGGCTGCGTGCGGCGTTTAAGCGTTCGATACCGAGGACCACGGCATCCAATGATACCTCCTGACGGCTTTCACGTTCTTCACTGGCCACAAATTCACGGACGCGCCCAACCACATCTGTATAGTCTGCTACTTGGTCTGGCATCGGCTCTCTCCTTATTTTTTTAAATTAGACACGCCATTAACTTATATCAATATAAGTGATTGCACTGCTGCATGCGCTATGTCCGTCAGAGTTTCGGTGTAATCACTCAGCCCCTCTTTTTCAAACGCACCAATAACAGCCTTAGTGTAATCCGTTCTTTCACGGGGCGAGAAAATAACGTCAGCAGTACGGGCAAAACTGACCGCAAGGCAAACGCCGGTTTTGTCACGCATATCGCTGTTCGTCATCTGCCCGATCATTGCGCCGCAAGAGGCAACAAGAAAATCGACGCAAGCCAAGGATGGGATGCCTATACCCTCTTCACCGATCGCCTGAGCGATATATTGAACGCATTTACCTGCGTCAGATTCACGCGCACATGCAACTCCAAAATCTTGCAGCAAGGCAGGTGGAGGAACCGCATCACGGCAATCAATAAGCCGTAAAACCGCGCGTGTAATAGCGACCTCACTGACATCTTCTAGAATGGCGTTCATTTTCTGGCTCCCTGATTTAACCACAGATACGCGACATTACGAACTTATGTCAACACTTTATCATGGGTGAGCTGTTATTAAAGAAAGGGTCTTTTGATCTTCATGATCGGCAAATGCGGCACGCAGTTTTCTGCGCATAACGCTTTGATCTGCTTGAGATGCGCCTGAGAGGTCAATAACCCCTTTGGCCAGATTTGTCAGCAAAGGCACGACTTTGTTACATCCCTTGCGGCGCGCGGTATTTATCAGTTCAACAATTTTCTGCAACTGATCTTCTGCATTATGCTCTGTCAATCCGGCCATCATCATCCAGGTGCCGTGCATAACCAAATCCTGTTGCGCCTTTTGAATCCCTGGATCCGCCTTGTAAACCAAGCCCGCACAGCACATTTCATACCCGACCCATAATAAATCGGCATCATGTACGTCATGCTGTTGCTGAATGGCCAAATCCACGAAGGTGGCATAATGCTCAGCCAGGCGGCAATATTGGGCCGCATCGACGGCAAAAATGGTCTGCATGTATTCTGGAAGGCTTCGAATATGCCTTTCGGCTGCGTGCAAATGAAAGACGTTTTGAATCTGGCCAATTTGTTCCAAATAACCATTTAAAGAGTGCAGACGAGCCGGGGAGTGTGACATGGACTACGCTAAAACACCCTTGAACCTTATGTCAACAGTATTATGGGATTAAATCATCTGCCGGACGATGGCTGCATCCAGCGCGTGTACCGTCGTGTCATCTTTGCGTTTCACCCAGAAATCGTACATGCCGATAAAGGTGGCGGGATCACTTGCCTGTTCAAAAGCCGTCAACGCATCCCAATCACAGACCATGCGGTCATTTGGGTTCGCTTTTAAATAGGCGCCCTTGAAGACCGGCTGCAATTTCATCGTCATCAAGTCCAGGCCGTGGCGATCCAGCACATCCCGTAATTGCGGCAGGGTGTACCAGCACTCCTGCACATGGAACAGCAAATCCGTGCATTCATTCAGGGAATAGAAATCCATCAGGCGCGTTACCCGACTGGCCGGATCAGACTCTGGCAAGGCCAGCAGCTCTTGGCGAAACGCCCGAATGGAATCGGCATCACGCTGAATTTTTTGCTGTGCAGCCAATGATTTTGCAGCATCCAGGTAATGGGTCCGCGCGTAATCGGCATATAACGCCAGGTGCATCCGCCCACCAGGGGCCAGGCAGGACAGAAGAGCTTTCAGGCCCTCTTCCGGGGTTTTCAGGTGGTGCAACACACCTGTGCTGGACACCACATCAAACCCATGCCCAAGACGTTCCGCGTCACGCAAATCCCCATGATAAAACGTCACACGCGGGGCATAGCCGAAATCCTGCGCCTTCCGGCTGGCATAGGCCAGACTGGCGCGGCTAAGGTCAATCGCGGTGATCTGCAGATTGACCAGCTTAGCGGCGAAATACAGAATTTCCTGACCCGTGCCGCACCCGCCGATCAACAGGCGGCTGCCCTTCCCGGTTTGACCCAGCAAACCATTTTCCTGAAAGCCTATTGCGTGCTGCCACCGCGGATAGGGGCGTTCTTCGTACATCGCCTGAACCGCCACGCTGGTCTGATCGGAAATATCACCAAGGGGTTGAAACGTATTGTATAAATCCTGCTCCACTTGCGTGTCTGTGACGCATAACTGCATCAAGTTCTGCCAATACGGCCCGCCGGTGTGAATCATATCCGGCGGCACATCGGTGGGGTTCAGCACCCCATACGCCGCACGCAGCGCAAGCGTCGATCTATCCGACATAGACAATGGGGCAAGGGCGGCATATTCATCCGCACGTACAGAAAAGGCGTAATCACTGAACCAGCAGGCAATCGCCAATGCCGCGATCACGTCCGCCGCGACCGCCATGCGGGCCGTATCGTCGCGCCAGTTCAGCAGGAATGCGCGGCGCATCTCGGTTATCCATGGCTCAAGCCCGCCATGCAATGTTTTCAATCGCGCAATGGCTGCCAACAGGAAGTCATCGCTGGCGAGCATTTCAATATCAGCCAGCGTGTAATCCGTCACTGGCCGCCGCAAAATCGCGTATTCATCAGCGTTTTTCAGGATGGACAGGCACGGAAAGGCAACTGTTTGAGGGGTTATCGCCGCGTGGTCCAAGATCAGTTGCAACCCCTTTTTGTGCGCAACACCATCCGCATCTTTATGGATGCTTATATTCTTCATCGCCGCAGCATACAGGGTCAAAAATGATGTGTTCTGTGGGTCAGCCTGCACCAGGGATAAAGCGAGTTGCGCGGCCTCCGCCACCTGGCCCGCACTGTTCAACGCTGCGGCCAGGCGATGTTTGTGCGTCAGGTGCAGCGGGTCAGACTGGTGCAATGATTTCAGGTAAGGCAGGCTGCGCCGTGGCAAATCCTGTTTTAAATAGCCCACGCCCAGGCGTTGGGTCAGTTGCGGTGTCGGGTCAATTTTATACGCCTCTTCCAACATCGCAAACATCTTGCCCAGGTTACCAGCCGCCTCAAAAATATCGGCCATTTGCAGGAAAGGCGCAGTGGTATGCGGGGCGGCATTGCGCGCGGCATCGGCGGCCATCAACGCGCCGTCCAGCTTGCGATTGGACAAATAGGCGCGGGACAATTCCAGCCAAACATCGGCATTGAAAGGATCGGCCTCCAACCCTTGCATAAAGCTGGCTTCCGCAGTCGCAAAATCCCCCAATTTTAAAGCCTTGCGGCCAGCACGATAGAGAGGTTCAGACAGAGAAGAAGGGGGTGATGCCATGGCATATACCATACACAATCAACGCGGCATGGCAAAGGGCCAGAGCCATAAAGAAGAGTGGTGCGGGTAGAGGGACTTGAACCCCCACGACTTGCGTCACCAGATTTTGAGTCAGGCGCGTCTACCATTCCACCATACCCGCACAATCCGAGGAGGATTTTCTAACAATAAACGATGGACGATGCAAGCGCATTCTCCTATTTTACTTTTGATGAATACACGCACCTCCCCCTTCGCTTCCCCTCTCTCCCGCCTGTTTAACGATCCGCTGTGGGTTGCGGGGGCCAGCGGCCTTTTCGCGTTGAGTGTTCTTGGCCTCGCGCTTTTCGCGCAATACGTCGAAGGGGCGCATCCTTGCCATCTTTGCCTGTATCAGCGGGTGCCGTATATCCTGATTGCCGCATTGGCAATGATCGCTTTTGTGCGGCCTGTCCTGGCGCGCATGCTTTTGGCGGCGATAGCGGTGGCCTTTGCCGTCAACGCAGGGATCGCCATATATCACACAGGCGTTGAACAGTATTGGTGGGAAAGTGGCGTGTGCGGCGGCATTGATATGTCAGGCAGCGTCGATGACGTTCTGGCCCGCATTCAATCGGCCCCCGTCACCAAATGCGACCAGATCGCTTGGCGTTTCTTTGGCCTGTCCATGGCCAACTGGAATGTCATTGTCTGCGCCATCGCCACCGTCATATGCACCCGCGCCGTGATCCGGCGATGATCGACGACCTGCCCCGCTGGCATCCAGACCACTTTGCCCGCCGTTACGCCAATTTGCGCGTGCGGCAACGCGTGATAAAGGCGATCCGGGGCCATTTTGACGACCTGGGCTTTGACGCCGTTGAAACCGCCGTGTTACAGACCGCGCCGGGGTGCGAAGTACATCTGCATGCATTTCGTACCGACATGCTGTCACCCGACCTTGCCACGACGACTGAAAAATGGCTGCACACCAGCCCTGAATTCGCGATGAAAAAGCTGCTGGTTGCGGGGGTTGAGTCTTTATACCAAATCTGCCCCGTCTTTCGGAATGCCGAAGGATCGCATCGTCACAGTGCCGAATTCACGATGATCGAATGGTATCGTCAGGGTCACGATTATCGCACGATCATGGCTGATTGCGTGGATGTGTTGCGCCTGGCGGCCCGTACCGGCGGCGTGACCCACCTGACATATCGTGGACTGACCTGTGACCCGTTTGCCGATCCTGAATACTTGACGCTGGATGCCGCATTCCGCCGTTATGCCGATATTCCGTTGTCTGCCCTGCTGGATAACCGCGAGGGGTTGTTGGCCGCGGCCAGCCATGCCGGCGCACGGGTGCTGGAAAGTGACAACTGGGACGACGCGTATTTCGCTGTTTTGCATGAATTGATTGAACCGAAACTGGGTGTGGACCGGCCCTGTTTCTTATACGAATATCCCGCGCATATGGCCGTTTTGTCGCGTAAGAAAGCGGACGATCCACGCTGGGCCGAACGATTTGAATTGTATGTGAACGGCCTGGAACTGGCCAATGCGTTTTCCGAATTGACCGATCCGGTTGAGCAGCGGGCGCGTTTCGCAACAGATATGCAAGAAAAAGAGCGTCTGTACGGCCATAGCTGGCCCATTGATGCGGATTTCCTTGCAGCGTTAGATCACGGCATGCCTGATTGTGCCGGCATTGCCCTGGGCATTGACCGTCTGGTCATGTTGGTAACGGGTGCGGATGATATTCGCGACGTTTTATGGCTGTGAAACAGACTGCAAAGGCGGCATGGGCGACACGTTCCAAATCATGCCTTTTGCCACGTCTTCTTGCGCCCTGGTCACCAACTCTTCGTGAAACGGACTCAACCAGGCGTAATTTGCATCTATCGCATGAAATGCCGCCCTATATCCGTCCGCACGCATATATAAGGGATATTTCGAAAGACTTGTAAGCACCACATCACTTAGAATCTTAGCGGTATTGGTATCTGCGTCCATTTCCCGCATCATCTTGCCACAAATGTTAATACCGCGTGACAGTACACAGCATTCACTGGCTGTCGAATTGATTTCGTCCAATTTTGATCGGGCCAGCTTTAGCTGGTTTAAAACATCTTCTTCTGCATACCTATTATGAATATGGAAATGTTCGGCTGTCACCAAACAAACAGCAAAGGCTTTATACGCTTCTGACGGCAGCCTTCCCGTCCGGGTGTAGGAATGAGATTCTAATTGGCTAAAACATTGATCAATATCCAAAACCGCAGGGCCACTGATGGTAAATGCGCCGTAAGGATGACTTAATGACTCCGACATGAAAGGACCTTTCCATAATTTCATACACCATACAGATCAAGGTCGCTTACTTCAAATAAATTCTGTGTTATGCAATTAAACAGCAGGCGTCAGTCCGCGATCTGCCAGGTATTGTGATAATGGCGTGCCCCATTTATTCCATGGCATTCCGTTTTCCTTATCATCCAGGGCCTTTTGCACCAATGCCCCGTACCAGTCTTCGCGTGATGAGGGGTCAGCCTGCAAACTGCTGAACGCAGCAATATAGGCCCCACGGCGATCTTTAAGCGGGTATGTATCAATTCCCGCCACAATCAAATCCCGCACATCGGATTGCAAGAAACTTTGATCGCGAACCAAGGGCAGCAACTCTTTGCAGGCATATGCGATTCCGCAGGATAGAAAATAAGATTGTTCGTTGCCGTAGGTTGTCTGGTGCAGTTGTTCTTTTGCCATGCGCAAATAACTGACCGCAGTGTCATAGGCCCCCTCGTTAACTTTTTCAGCTGTCGCCGCAAGTGCCAGGTTAAAACCAGCATGAGGCTGGTCGGGCAATTCCCGGTTCCGCAGAAATTGCGCGACAATATCGTCTCTATACCAGCAATCCACATCTGGTATCTTACGTGATGTATGCCCACGGGCGGCGGACTTAAACGCAGCATTCATGCTTAAACCTTTATGTATTTTCTATCTTAAACATACTGCGTCAAGTGCATTTGTCCAGACAGATTGCATAAAAAACGGGGCGAAAACGCCCCGTTTGCTTGGAATACAGAAACCATTTTAGTGAAACTGGCTTATGCCTTCCATTTCTTCTTTGATAATTAATTTCAGGCGCTTCAAGGATCGCAACTGTATCTCATTGATCACATTGTGCTTTTCTTCTTCTTGAATTTGGCTGTCGAGTGCCGCGTGGCGGGCTTTCAACGATTCTAGCCGACCCTGGGAATAAACAATAGGACGCGCGTGGTGCATGCTGACCTCAACCTTCTGTTTGTTTTATTATTTCTACAACTTATATGACAGAATGAAATTTCGCAATAGGCATACTATCGTGAAATATAATTTCACCCCCAACCGGAATACAACGGTCAAAACAAGCTGTACTCTTTATAATCGCATTTATGTTATGAAAATTTAGTTAAGGCAATTCCGCGTCATTAGGACTCAAAAACAACGCCTTGGGCCAATGGCAGTGCAGCGGAATAATTCACTGTCTGCGTTTGTCGCCGCATATAGGCCTTCCAGGAGTCCGATCCGCTTTCGCGCCCGCCGCCCGTCTCTTTTTCTCCGCCGAATGCCCCGCCGATTTCGGCCCCGCTTGGCCCGATATTTATATTGGCGATCCCGCAATCACTGCCCGACGCGGACAGGAACGCTTCCGCCTCACGCATATTCAGGGTGAACAGGCAGGATGACAGGCCTTGTGCCACGGCGTTCTGCAGGGCAACAGCGTCTGCCATCGTGTCCCACGTCATAACGTATAAGATGGGCGCAAAAGTTTCATGCTGAACAATTTTGCTTTGTCCCGGCATCTGAATAATCGTCGGGGCGACATAAAAACCGCCCTTTTCCGGCAACACGTTGCCGCCCGCCAGGATTTTACCGCCTTCGGCCACTGCTTGGCTAACGGCTTTTTCAAAGCTTTTGACCGCATCCGCATCAATAAGCGGGCCGACCAGAACGCCGCGTTCCAAAGGATTGCCGATTCTTAAAGTGCCGTAAGCTTTAATCAGCGCGGGCAGCAGCGTATCAACGTGACTGGTATGCAGCAACAAGCGGCGCAAAGTCGTGCAGCGCTGTCCGGCCGTTCCGACCGCGCTGAATAAGATAGCCCGCAGGGTCATATCCAGATCGGCACTTTCAGCAACGATCATTGCGTTATTGCCCCCCAGTTCCAGCAAGGACCGGCCCAACCGTTCCGCAACGCGCTGCGCCACGATGCGGCCCATGCGCGTACTGCCCGTCGCACTTATTAACGGCACATCGGGCGAGTCGGCCATTGCCTGGCCGGCTTTTGCATCACCAATAATCACGTGTGACAGATTATCCGGCGCCGCATGTCCCGCCGCCCGAAACGTCGCCACAGCTTTTTCGAACAAGGCGTGAGTCGCCAGGGCCGTCAGTGGCGTTTTTTCAGAGGGTTTCCACAAAACAGTGTTACCGCAGATCAAGGCCAGTGCGGCATTCCACGCCCACACAGCCACCGGGAAATTAAAGGCCGAAATAACACCGATAACACCCAGCGGATGCCAGACTTCCCGCATATGGTGCTCTGGTCGTTCCGACGGCATGGTCAGGCCGTAAAGCTGACGCGACAGGCCGACGGCAAAATCGCAGATATCGATCATCTCCTGCACTTCGCCACGCCCTTCGGCTATGATCTTGCCGGACTCAATCGTGACCATTTGTGCCAGTGCGTCTTTGTGCGTCCGCAAAACGTCGCCAAACAGGCGCACCAATTCACCACGAATGGGCGCAGGCGTCGTACGCCACACCAAAAACGCATCGTGGGCGTCCTTGATCTTGCCGGGAACCACCTGTGCATCATCTAGGGCAATCTGCGCGATCACGTCGCCCGTAATTGGCGTTTGAACCGCCCATCCCTGACGCACATCCGTCGCAACAGTCACGCCACAGGCCCGCAGCAGATCATTGGTGTCGGCGATACTGGTCATGACACCACCTCACTTTTCCGTGGGGTGTCCGCTTCCGGCTTCAGTAGGCTTTGATACAGCTGCCCATCTTTTTCCAGGATAGGATAAGCCACGGATGTGACCATCGAATTAATCCGGCGCAGGTCACGAATGATATCCATATGAAAGCCAGATGACGCCAGGCTTTCCGGTACATTACGCTGCAAACGCGACATGTGGTTTTTCGAGGTTTGCATTTCAGCCTGCTTGACCTTGGTTTTATCCTGCAACAGCTGGCGCGCCAGTGCGGCATCAGCGGACAGGAACACGGTCTGGGCCAAGCGAATGGAATCAATTACCTTTTGGAACATTTCACGGATTTCTGTAAAACCTTCTTGTGAGAACGCGACATTCTGATCGGCCATTATCTGTGGCACTTCACGCAGATTCAGGTCGATAATATCGCCCGCGTGTTCCAGATTGGTCGAAAATGTCAGGATCTGGAAATGCCGCTCCTGCTCCGCCTCTGTCAAAGCCTGCTGGCCCAGGCGCGCCAGGTACATTTTCAACGAGCGATGCAGACGGTCCACGTTATTATCAGTGACCTTAATCAACCGAGCGCGATCGCGATCGAACGACTCGTATATTTTGATTGTCTCACGCAGCATCTTCTCAATCATATCAGCGATACGCAGGGCTTCACGCGACGCATACGTCAACGCCACAGCCGGGGTGTCCAACGCGCGTTCATCCAGATAAAGCGGCATGCCGGGATCATCCCCCTGCGGCTTTTCTTTCACCACGCGGCGTGACAGACGCGTCATCACCCCAACGAATGGCAAGGTGATAAGAGCCAGCAACAGGTTAAACGCCATATGCACGTTTACAGCCGCACGCGCCAGATCGCGCATCGACAATTCGTGGATGACAGGCAGCAACAGGTTGATAAACGGAAAAATCGCCGTCACCAGCATCAACCGCATCAAAAGGTCAGCCGCCGTAATGCGGGCCGCGGCGACCCCATCGCGGAAGGACGCAATAAAGGCCGGCATCACGCCACCAATGTTTACACCCAGCACCATAACCGCCGCGACATCGACCGGCAGAGCTTTGACCGACACCAAAGTGACCAACAACATAACAACGGCTAATGACGAATGGCATATCCAGGCCAACATCGCCCCCAGGAAGGCTGCGAAGAATTTGTCTTCGGACAGGGCATCCAGCATTAAAGGGAGAATATCAGATTGTTTCAGCGGATCGGCCGCCTGGCGAATATAGGTCAGCGCCATTAACACCAAAGCAATCCCGATCAGCATACGGCCCGCTTGTTTTTTGCGGCCAGCGTTCAACCGACTGCCATAAAAGATAAAACCGACCACCATCAACAAAGGGGCCAGCCAGCTGATATCGAATGTCAGAATCTGGGCCACAACACTTGATCCAACATGGCCGCCCATAACGATGGCTAATGCCACCGGCGCGGTAATCATGGCCTTGGACACAAAAGAGGTGACCAGCAGCGTCGTTGCAGTCGCGCTTTGCAGCATCACCGTGGCCAGAATGCCTGTCCCGAAGGCCGAGAATCGGTTATTGGCCGCCAAAGACAGTAATTTGCGCAGCTCAGCCCCAAAGGAACGCTGGACGCCATTCTTGATCAGAATAAGGCCGAACAAAAGCAGACAGACGCCGCTCATGATATGAAGACTGATTAACGTGGGTGTCATTCAGGTGATTCTATCACAGTTTCTCACACCTTAAAACGAACCTTAGAACCCAGAGGCCAGTTTACCGAGAAACTCTTTTTCCGCCGCGACGGACTCACGCCCAAGTATGGCGTTACGGTGGGGAAAGCGGCCAAACGCCTGAATGACATGACGGTGACGCAGGGCGTATTCATACCCCAGCGGGTCGTCAAACTGCATCTTGGAAAACAGGGCCACGGATTGATTTTGGTCATCCAGGCTTTCACTGTGTTCAAACGGCAGATACATAAAGCGACGACGTATAGGGGGATGGATCAGATCAAAGCCCGCCTGCACGGCCTTGCGGGCCACAGATAAGGCCTGCGCATCCGATGCGAAAGCCGCAGGGGTATTACGAAACATATTGCGTGGAAATTGATCCAGCAGGACAATCAACGCCAATGCCCCATCAGCGTTTGTTTGCCACCCATCAAAAACACCGTCGCAACCCATTTCGTATGCTTTTGAAAATCGTTGCGTGACCGTTGCGTCAAAATCCGCATTGACCTGAAACCAATTGGTGGGCGCGGTATCATCAAACCAGAAGCGCAGAATATCAGCGCACCAGTTTTTCATTTGGCCTTGCCCACAGCCGCCGCCTTATACTTCCCATTTATTTTATAGGCAATAAAGGACAGCAGCAATCCAGGCAGAAAGGGGAAGATAAAGATGCCATAGGCGGATGGATTTCGCATCGCGCTCCAGAAATGCCCCTCAATATGCTCAAGGTACAAATCCAGGAAAATGAACAGGCCGTTGATCATAAAGAACGTCGATAACACGCTGTAAAGCTGCATCTTCCGCTTTAACTGGATATGCAGCGGCAGCGCGTGTGGCATGTTACAGTCCCGGCTTAATGCTGGTCAGACCATATTTGGCGCTTGGTGGCATACATAATACCAGCAAATACCGCCAGGAACAGGAACACCTTAACCCCCATCCGCTTGCGCTGCTCCATCTCAGGCTCAGCGGCCCAGGTCAGGAAATGCGCCACGTCGCGGGCATATTGGTCAACGGTTGTCGGGCTGCCATCTTCGTACGCAATCGCGCCTTCAACCAATGGCGGGGCCATGGCCAGGATGTGGCCGTTCATCGTTTTGTTATAATATTGCCCAGGCTGCAGCGTCACACCTTCGGGTGCGTCCGCATATCCGGTCAGAACGCCATAAACGTAGTTCGCGCCGCCGATGCGTGCCTTCGTAATCAAGGACAAATCTGGTGGATACGCGCCGTTATTGGACGCGCGCGCCTGCTTTTCATTGGCAAACGGGGCTTTGAACACATCGCTTGGCCGTGCGGGACGATCAAACATCTCACCATCATCATTCGGGCCATCGGTCACAGTGTATTCGGCGGCAATTGTCTTGATCTGCGCCTCGCTGTACCCCAGATCGGCCAGGTTGCGATAGCTGCGGTGTTCCAATGCATGGCAGGCCGAGCACACCTGACGGTACACTTGCAAGCCACGCTGTAATGACGCGCGGTCATATGTTCCGAACGGTCCGTCAAACGACCATTTCAAGTCCGGGATGTGTTCAGCGCCAGATGACGATGCCAGGGCCGAAAGCGGTGACAGGCCAATTAACGCAACAGTAACGGACAGAAGGAAGCGGCGTATATACATTATTTTGCCCCTTTGGCAGATGCGTGTTTGTCCGCCAGCACCGCTTCGTGGATGCTGTTCGGTAAAGCCAAGGCTTTTTCGTTTTTCGACAACCATGGCAGGATGACAATAAAAAAGGCGAAATAGTAAGCCGTAGCAAGTTGAGAGACCGCCAGCCACAGGCCTTCAGCCGGTTTCGCACCAGCCACACCAAGGGCGGCAAACGCAGCAACAAACAGCAGCAGCGCAAATTTGTACAGCGGACGGAAACGCGCCGACCGAACCGGATGCGAATCCAGCCACGGCATGATTAACAGCATGGCGATCGAGCCGAACATGGCAATTACGCCGCCCAGTTTCGCTTCGATGATAAAGATATCGAACGTAATGGCGCGCAGGATCGCATAGTAAGGCAGGAAGTACCATTCCGGCACAATGTGCGCCGGCGTGACCAGCGGGTTGGCAGGGATATAGTTATCCGGGTGGCCCAGCATATTCGGGGCAAAGAACACAAACAGGCTGTAAATCGCCAGAAAGACGACCAAGCCAAATGTGTCTTTCACCGTGTAATACGGATTGAACGGCAACGTGTCTTTCTCGCTTTTGACATCAATGCCCAGCGGGTTGTTCGATCCGGTGACGTGCAGTGCCCAGATGTGCAGGAACACAACAGCCGCAATCAAGAACGGCATCAGGTAGTGCAGCGCAAAAAAGCGGGTCAAAGCCGGATTGTCGATGGCAAAACCACCACGCAGCCAGACCACCAGATCCTCACCCACCAATGGAATGGCAGAGAAGAAATTGGTAATAACCTGCGCCCCCCAGAACGACATCTGACCCCATGGCAAGACATAGCCCATAAAGGCCGTGGCCATCATCAACAAGAAGATGATAACGCCCAGAATCCACAGCAATTCGCGCGGCTTCTTATAAGACCCATAGTACATGCCGCGGAAAATATGAATATAAACGGCAATAAAGAAGAATGACGCGCCGTTCATGTGAACATAGCGTAACAACCAACCATAATTCACATCGCGCATAATACGTTCAACGGTATTGAACGCATGCATGGTGTGGGCGGTATAGTGCATAGCCAGCGTAATGCCGGTCACGATCATGATCGTCAGCATCACCATCGCAATGGCGCCGAAATTCCAGAAATAATTGAAGTTTTTCGGTGTTGGGAAAACACCGTATTCTTTCTGCACCATCGTAAAGATCGGCAGACGCTGGTCGATCCATTCAACGACAGGATTTTCAAAAGGGGTACGGGGTCCGGAAGCCATTCTTATTTTACCTCACGCAATATTATTAACCAATACGAATAACCGTGTCCGACAAAAAGGCATATGGCGGCACAGTTAGATTTTTAGGGGCCGGACCTTTACGAACACGGCCGGATGAGTCGTAGTGAGACCCATGGCATGGACAGAACCAGCCATCGTAATCACCCTTCATGTCACCGTTTTTCTGGCCCAGGGGGACGCAGCCCAAATGGGTGCAAATACCAACCATGACCAGCCATTGAGTCTTTTTAACACGATCAGAGTCCAGCTGCGGGTCACGCAATTCTTGCACGTCCACCTGTTCCGCTTCGGCAATCTCTTTTGCGGTCCGGTACCGGATAAACACCGGCATACCGCGCCACATGACGGTAATCGCCTGACCTTCCGTCACGCCTTCAAGGCTGACTTCGGTTGTGGACATCGCCAGCGTGTCAGCCGCGGGGCCCATCTGGCTGATAAACGGCCAAGCGACGCTGCCAATGGCAACGGCGCCCATGGCGGTCGCGGTAAGGTTTAAGAAATCACGTCGTGTTACTTCGGGTGTTTCAGGATGCGTTTGGGTCATGGATCACACAGTATTCTTTAGAAATGATATGTCTGCGCACAGCGTATAGCGCGATTGGAAGCATAAATCAACTTACAAGCACTGACTATCCCCCCTTGTCAAAATAGTAAAATTTGCTTACGCAGGATGTATGGTTGCCATTGCCCTTTACCAACCTGACATTCCCCTGAATGTAGGCGCAGCCATCCGGTTGTGCCGATGCCTGGACGTACGCTTGCATATCATTGAACCTTGCGGCTTTGTCTGGGACGAACGCCGCATCCGCCAGGCTGCCCTGGATTATTTTGACCCCACCGCCATTCAACGGTGGATGGATTGGGATACGTTTTACAGCGCACGCGGGAACAGCCGCATTATCCTGCTGACCACCAAATCCCCTGAACCCTATCTGGAAACCGCATTTCAAGATGATGACATCCTGCTGCTGGGCCGTGAAGGTGCCGGCGTGCCGGACACGGTTCACACCTCTGCCGATGGGCGCGTTACCATTCCAATGGGCACACATGGACGGTCGTTAAACATCATGGCCGCCGCGACGCTGGTGTTGGGTGAGGCTTTGCGTCAAACCGGCCATTTCCAAACCCTGACCAAGGGCCAGTCATGACCACGCACGCCCAGCCTGCCCCCGTCCCACCAACCGATAACAGCAGCGATTTTACGGCGCATAAAGACACAGCCATCGCCTGGTTTCGGTCCCTGCGCGACCAGATTTGCGCGACGTTCGAAGCATTGGAAGACGGCGCAGCCGCAACCCAGATGGGCCATTTGCCGCCTGCGCGGTTTGAGCGCACGCCCTGGGATCGTGCTGAGGGCGGCGGCGGGGAAATGAGCCTGATGCGCGGCGGCCGGCTGTTTGAAAAGGTCGGCGTCAACATTTCAACAGTTTATGGGACGTTCAGCCCCGCCTTTCGCGCAGCCATTCCCGGAGGTGCGGAAAATGACGGCGCATTCTGGGCCAGCGGGATATCGCTGGTCAGCCATATGCAATCGCCGCATGTCCCGGCCATTCATATGAATACGCGCATGATCGTGACGGATCGTGGCTGGTTCGGCGGTGGGATCGACCTGAACCCGCCCCTTCCCGATGTGCATGAGACGATGCGATTTCACGACGCCCTTAAGGCTGTCTGTGATCGTCATGATCCGGCCTATTACCCCGCGCACACCGCGTGGTGCGATTCGTATTTCTTCCTTCCGCACCGGAATGTGACGCGTGGGGTTGGCGGCATCTTCTATGACTATCTGAACACCAAGAACTGGCAGGCGGATTTCGCCTATACCCAGGATGTCGGCCGCAATTTTATCCCGATTTATACTCATGCCATCACCGCAAAGATGAACGCAGCATGGACTGAGGAAGAGCGGGAGCGTCAGCTATGCTATCGCGGCCTGTATGCCGAATATAACCTGTTATATGATCGTGGCACGCAATTCGGCCTGAAAACCAATGGTAATGTGGACGCGATTTTAATGTCCCTGCCCCCGCACGCCAAGTGGCCGTAACAACGCCGCGCGATCCAGCGTAAAACCGCTGTCAATCCATTGGTTTTCCGCGCCTTTCAATATCTGTCCCAATGCCGCGCCGCTGGCCCCGCACACCGCCTGAACATCCGCGGCACGCAACGGGAATGCGGGAATGGTGCCGGGCACGTCGCGATCGTCGCGGCCAAACATCCGGCATAAATCGCGCGTCACCGCCGCCCCATAATGATAAGCACAGCGATGAAGCGACACAGGCGCGAAATCCGTATTCTGCAGTACAGTCAGGCCATCCCGGTACGCGGCGATCTGTTGCGCCAGTTTACGCGTCATAACCAGATAGCGTTTATCGCCCATCTCGGTATCGGTATCGGGCAGTAACGCCCAGTATCGCAAAGGAACCGTGCCAAAAGCCGGATCGGGAATGGCAATGGCCGCGGCCACTGTTTTATGCCAATCCGCAGCGCGTGGATAATCAGCCAGAACGTTGTTAAGAAACATTCTTTCAAGAATGAAAAGGGCCTGATCGCTGGCCAAGATTTTGGTGACCTCAGCACTGATTCGTTCCGCCGACAAATGAGCCAGCATCGACGCGCTCTGCCTTAACGCGGCGGTGACATCCGGCGTGGGCGGACGGTCAATATGGCCATGGGTGGCCCAAAACCGGTAAAACCGTAACAAACGCAGCGCGTCTTCCTGTATCCGCTGTGCCGGATCGCCGACGAAAACAATATTGCCCTGACGGGCATCATCAATCCCTGTGCCCAGCGGGTCATAAACATGGCCCGCCGCATCCATCAACAATGTGTTCATCGTAAAATCGCGCCGCGCGGCATCTTCGTGCCAATCCTGCGTAAAATCCACGACGGCATGACGGCCATCGGTCGCCATATCCCGGCGCAATGTCGTTACCTGAAACGGGATTTTATCGCACACAAGCGTGACAGTGCCGTGCGCCAGTCCGGTTGGATGCACGCCCAGACCCGCCTTCGCCGCGCGGCCCATCACGTGATCGGGCAACAAGGTGGTTGCGATATCAATATCCGTGGGTGGGGCCATGGACCCGCGCACGGCATCACGCACCGCGCCGCCAACCATCATGGCCGTTGGCAGGTGGCTGTTATCGTTTAAGCAGGCCATTACGGATTGCAGCGCAGGCGCCGCTATCCACGGCGCATCACACGTAAGGACAGGTTTCATCCTGGAATGATATCATCACATATGTTGTGAGGGATAGTAAACTTCGTTGGCCCACAGTGCCAATTGCGTCCGGTTTTTCACCTCAACCTTACGGCACAGGCTGCGGACATGCAGTTTGATTGTAATCAGCTTCACCCCGATCTGATCGGCGATATCCTGATTGCGCGCGCCGTAACGCAACAGGCCCAGCACGTCGCGTTCCCGCCGTGTCAGGCGAATATCGCAGACCGGCATTTCAATCGCCGTATGGCCATCGACGATCACCATCATGACATTGGGGTAAAACTCACGAATGTAATCAGCGACACTGCCGTCCTGCCATGGTTTCTTTGATGTCTGCCAGTCCATGACAATGGCCATCACGTTCCAATCGTCCAGCTTCCGCTCCATCTCTTCATCCAAACAGGCGCCCAGAATACCGGCCTGCGGATAGGTATGGCGTAATGCCTGACAGATGACGTTCTTCGTCGGGTTTTGCGTCTCAAGGACGATAATGCTGGTCGTGTCGATATAAGACATAGACCAAAGTTTATCTGAACAGAACCGCCCTCATGCGGGCGCATGAAAAGATCAGCGCGCCTTATAGATTTCCGAGCCTTCCATAACGCGCTGCACATAATTGCGTGTTTCGGTATAGGGAATCAATTCGATCCAGTCGATCCAGTCAATCTCGCCCTGACGTGGATCGCCATACGTCTCCAACCACTGCGCAACACGGCTGCCACCGGCGTTGTACGCTGCATAGACCAGCGGATAGGCACCGTCAAACCGGCCCATCAACCCTGTCAGATACGCAGATCCCAACCGGACGTTGTGATAGGGCTGGCTGGTCAACATCGCCTCGCTGTGGCTGATGCCCATCTTACGCGCGGTTTCCTGGGCCGTACGTGGCATTAACTGCATCAATCCCCGCGCACCAACAGGTGACACGGCGGTCGGATCAAACTCGCTTTCCTGACGGATAACAGCCAGAACGATTGATCGGTCCATATCGCCCGTCTGCGGCGTCTTGCTTAAAGTAGGATAGGCATATTGCGGCAGATAAAACCCCTTTTCCTGCGCGGCGCGTTTGGCCAGGCGAAGGGCCTGCGGCTTTAAACCCAGCGTCGATTGCGTGAAATCAGCAACAGCAGCGTATTCATCCCGCGTCGTGGCCTGATCCGCAATCGCCCGCAGGAATTGGTACGCTTCGCGTGTCATGCCCGCCTGGGCCAGCAGTTGCGCCGCCTGCCCCTGATTGGACTGGCGCACCTGCGTCAGCAAACCGCCTGGGACGTTCACCCGTGACGGAATAGACTGGCGCAACCCAGCATCCAGGGCGCGGTTGGCGTGTTGTCCGTAATAGGTCTGCGGATATTTCGCGGCCACCTGATACCAAGCGGTCGCAACAGGCATTTGGTCCGCCTGCCCCGCCGCACGCCCGGCCCAATAGGCTCCCCGCGCCTTACTGATCGGGCTGGACACATCTTTATACATCGCTTCGAAATGCGTAAACGCGTCTGCGGGTCGGCCCAGAAAACGCAGGGCGATCCAGCCAGACAGCCATTCTGCTTCAGCCCGTTCGGCAGCGGTTGGTAAACCGTGTTTGGATGCCAGACGATACGCCTTCGCATAGTCGCGGCGTTCCAGCAGGCGGCGCACAATTATCTGCCGCTCCTGCCACCAGCCTTCGGCATTGTCATACTCACTCAGGCGCGGTTGACGGTCCAGCAGGGCCATCGCGCCATCTGTTGCGTCAGACTTGCGTCGCCAGCGCACGCGGTCCAGCAACAGGCCCGGATCATCCTGCAAACCAGCAGGCACGCGTGAAATCAGGCTGTCGGCATTGCCTGCGCCCTTGGTCAAGGCCAGGCGAGCCTGAACCAATTCCGGTAAGCCGCCACCAATGGCCGTTGCCAGTTGCATCGCCGTCTGGCCGTAATCATTCAGGACCAGGACGTTCAAGCGTTGCAAATGCTGCGTCCGTGGCAAAGATTTCGCATATTTCTGGAAGATGCGCGCCTGATCTTCGGTTTTCAGCAGCGTCTTATTCCACCAAGGCCCAAGCACTGCGGCCACCTGTCCCGCCTGCCCCGCGCGGGTCAACGCCCCAAGATAGGCATCCATGCCAGCCGCGCTTAACGGCTTACGGCTTTGATAAAACGCCATGATTTGCGCGTCGCCAACACCTTGCAGATGCTTTTCCGCGGCGCGTTGCAATTCGCTCTGTTCCGGCCAGGTGTCGTGCCGCTGCATAAACGCGATAATCTGATCGTATCCGAAATCATCCGGACGCTGCATGATATGCAGCCACGTGTAAACGTCGCTGGCCACCGCATTATGACGGACCAGGGAAGCGCCGTAATCAACCTTCCCCTCACGCAGGGCCTGCACCGCGCGATTAAAATTATCCTCGGCCAATGCCGGATAAATGGGGACGAACAACACAAACAGGAAAAACATAAGAAGGCGCATGCCGGGCAGTCTAAACCAGCAGACCATCACGTCAACACGCTCAAGACAATTATTTCCACTGGATATCTCTGCGCCCTTCTTCTACATATAACGGACAATGAGTGAGACGAAAAAACCCCGCAGTTCCTATCACGGACCAAATTCAACGATCGCCGATAACCGGCGCGCGCGGTTTGATTATTTCCTGGAACAGCATTTCGAGGCTGGCATTGCCCTGACAGGCACCGAAGTCAAGTCGTTGCGTCTTGGCCAATGCTCACTTAACGAGTCTTATGCCGGTGCGCATGAAGGCGAGATTTACCTGTATAACTGCTTTATTCCCGAATACGGCCAGGCCGGCGCGCATTTACAGCACAGCCCGAAACGCCCGCGCAAACTGCTGTTAAGCAAGCGTGAGGTCCATAAAATGATGGGTGCAGTGACACGGGACGGTTACACGCTGGTGCCCGTCCGCCTGTATTTTAACGCCCGCAATATGGTGAAAATGGATCTGGCCCTGGCCAAGGGTAAGAACACCGCGGACAAACGTCAGGACGTCAAGAAACGTGACTGGACCCGCGAAAAATCCCGCCTGATGCGCAGTAAATAGCAGGCGTTACGCCGCGACTGTCTTCGGTTTTTCGGCTACGCGGATGTGAAGGTCGCGCAGTTGATCAGCTGATGCGGACGACGGTGCGCTCATCATCTGGTCTTCAAACGCGCCGTTCATCACAAACGCATAGACTTCGCGCAAATTCGGCTCGTGCGCCAACAGCATGACGATCCGGTCAATCCCGAAGGCACAGCCGCCGTGCGGTGGTGCGCCGAAACGGAACGCGTTCAGCATCCCGCCGAATTTGGCTTCCAACACATCTTTGTCATACCCGGCAATCGCAAAGGCGCGTTCCATGACATCGGCGCGGTGGTTACGAATGGCACCTGATGCCAGCTCATAGCCGTTGCAAACGCAGTCATATTGATGCGCGTCGATGGTCAGCGGATCTTTGGTATTCAAAGCATCCAGGCCACCCTGCGGCATTGAAAACGGGTTGTGAGAGAAATCGATCTTGTTCGTTTTCTCGTCCAACTCATACATTGGGAAATCGACGATCCAGCAGAATTTGTAAACGCCGCTTTCACGCACGCCCATGTCTTCACAAATGCGATCACGCGCCTTGCCGGCGAATTTCGCAGCCGCGGCTTCTTTGTCACAGACGAAGAAGATAGCGTCACCTTCGTTCAGCCCCGCGACATCGCGCAAAGCTGCTTGGGCCTCGGCTGGCAGGAATTTGGCAATCGGCCCTTTTCCTTCGCCTTCGGCAAACAGGATGTATCCCAGGCCCGGCGCGCCTTCACCACGCGCCCAGTCATTCAGGCGATCAAAGAAGCTGCGCGGACGATCGGCCACAGATGGTGCCCGTACGGCGCGAACAACGCCGCCAGCAGCCAGAATGGATTTGAAGGCGTTAAACGTCACATCTTCACGCGCAAAAACCGATGTCACATCACAGATTTCCAGCGGATTGCGCAGATCCGGTTTGTCGGATCCGTACCGCAGCATCGCATCGCGATAGGTCAGCGTGGGAAACGGTGCGCCGGTCACAGTATGCGCGGTGCCGGTGAAATCGTTAAATTCTTCGAACACACCGCGAATAACCGGTTCCATCGTGCGGAATACGTCTTCTTGATTAACAAAGCTCATCTCAACATCCAGCTGATAAAATTCAGCCAGGCGGTCGGCGCGGCCATCTTCATCGCGGAAACACGGGGCAATTTGGAAATAGCGGTCAAAGCCGGACACCATCAACAACTGCTTAAACTGTTGTGGCGCTTGTGGCAGAGCGTAAAACTTGCCAGGGTGCAGGCGGGCCGGAACCAGAAAGTCGCGTGCGCCTTCGGGTGAGCTGGCAGTCAGAATTGGTGTGTTAAACTCTTGAAATCCGCCATCCCACATACGTTTGCGCAGGGACGAGATGACATTGTTCCGCAAACGGATGGATTTGTGCATCTTTTCGCGACGCAAATCCAGGAAACGGTACCGCAGGCGCATATCCTCGCCCGCACCATCATCATCCGCCACCTGGAAAGGCAGCACGTCGGCCGGAGATTGCAGCGTCGCGGCATCAATATACACTTCGATCTCACCCGTCGCCAAACGCGTATTCTGGGTTTCTGATGGGCGTGCTGTGACCGTACCTGAAATGGTGATAACGGATTCAACGCGCCAGGATTCAATCGTTGCAAGCAACGGTGAACCTTGGTCCACCACACATTGCGTCAGGCCGAACGTATCGCGCAAATCAAGGAACAGTAAACCGCCATGGTCCCGCTTCCGATGGATCCATCCGGAAAGGGTCACGACCGTGCCAGCGTCACTGGCGCGTAATTGTCCACAGTTATGCGTGCGATATGTTGCGTTCATTATTGCATCTCTTTCATTTTCCCCATTGTTATAGGCAAGTATCACCGAAAGACGCAAGACCCGAACATGACAATTTTGACAAAAGATTCAGACCTTAAAACGTTTTGCCAGACGGCAGCGACCCAACCCGCCCTGTATGTTGACACAGAATTCATGCGCGAAAAAACGTATTACGCGCAAACCTGCCTGATCCAGCTGGGCCTGCCGGACGGCACCGCCGTCGCCCTTGATATGATTGCCGCGCCTGATCTGGATTTAAGCCCGCTGACGGAATTATTCAATGCGCCGCATATTCTAAAAGTTCTGCATGCCAGCCGTCAGGACCTTGAGATTTTCTGGCAGCTGTCTGGCAAAGTCCCCGCCCCGCTGTTCGATACCCAAGTCGCGGCCATGGCCGTGGGGTTTGCCGAACAGGTGTCGTTCGACACACTGTGCCGTCATTACGCCAAGAAAGCCCCGGATAAAAGCCAGCAATTCACCGACTGGACACGTCGCCCCCTGACCTCGGCCCAGCTGGATTATGCCCTGGATGACGTGCGATTACTGGCCGTTATCCATCGCGGCATCATGGGGGATTTAGAGGAAAAACAGCGACAGGACTGGATCGCGCCGGATATGCAGGAATTGCAGAACCCGCGCCTGTACACCGTCACGCCACAGGATGCGTGGCAACGCCTGAAATTCCGGGATGCAAAGCCCGGCATCCTGGCCGTCGCCCAGGCCTTGTGCCAGTGGCGTGAAGAACTGGCCCGCGACAAGAACGTGCCGCGCGGGCGCATTTTGAAGGATGAAGTTATTCAGGAATTAAGCCTGCGTCAGCCAAGAACGGCGGAAGAACTGGCCGGATTGCGTGGCGTACCGGGTGATGTGTCACGCAGCGCGCATGTCCCGCTTATTCTGGCGGCCATCAAACGTGGCCAGGCTTGCCCGCCAGACCAGCGGCCAAGCGTCGCAAAATACGATGCGTTTCCCTATGAAAAGCAGCCGACGCTGGAAATGCTGAAACTGTTGCACAAAGTCACGGCAAACCGCCATGGGATTGCCCCGCGCCTGTTGGCCACCGCCGATGAACTGGAAGCCATTGCCCGCGTCCCGGCAGCCCTGGGCCGGATGGGCGCTGGCTGGCGTTACGATGTGTTGGGTCAGGATATTGAAAAGCTGCTGGCCGGCAAACTGGCCCTTCAGCTTTCAGCCACTGGTGAGATCGTACAGACTGATTTGGACGCGTAGTCGTACCTATCCCAGCAAAGCGTTCGCCCCCGCGATGTCCCCCTGCTGTAACAACGTGCGAATGCGGGTGGCGGAGATGGTTTCGCCAGCTTCATCACACGTCTGTGGCATCACATGCACATGAATGCCGGCGGCGCGGATCGTGTCGGCATTACCGGTTCGGCCCTTGCCGAAGTGGAAATCAGGGCCGATAACCACGGCACGTACGCCCAATTGCTTGATCAGCACCGTATCGACGAAATCTTCAGCCGTCATATTGGCAAGATCGGCATTAAAATCATAAACAAACACGGTTTTCATGCCCGCTTGCGTCAGGCGCGCCACCTTGTCCGCTTGCGGTGTTAAACGCAACAACGGCACATGGGGCTGAAAATAGTGTCGCGGGTGCGGTTCGAATGTCAGAACACCAGGCACCGTGCCGGACTGTGCGGCAACTTTGCGTGTTAAACCCAACACCGCCGCGTGACCACGATGCACACCGTCAAAATTACCGATCGCCACGACGGCACCACGCGCCGTATCCGGCACACGGCTGGATGTGTTCACGTCAATAATGTGTCCCTCGCTCATCCCCCATCCATACAAGCCTCAACCGTCAATGGCAACCACGTGGATAAGTCTGTGGAAAAAATGGCTTTACAGCGATTCACAGCCTGTGGATAATTTGAATGCAGGCACTCGCCTGATTCGTTTTAGATCATAGGTCCCCATCATGTCGCGCAGCACCGTGTTTTCACGCCTTTTACTTGGGTCAACCTGTTTTCTGTTATTCGCCGGCTGTTCCGTCGAAGGCTCTAATTTAACGACGGAAGAGCAGTTAAAGGCACTGGGCGATGATATGCAGGCCATTTTCGGCGGGCAAAAGCAGCTGGAAGAGCCGTTAACCCTTGCCGACGCCCTGGCCCGTGGTATTTCTTACAACATGGAACACCGCGTGGCGGCGCGCGAACGCATGGTCGCCAGTGGCCAGGTGGATGCCGATCTGTTGAACGCCCTGCCCGCCGTGAACGCCGGTGTTGCCAACGTGAAACGTGACGATGCCGAAATCCGGTCTGCCACCAATGCCGATACTGGCGTGCAATCCCTGCCACCATCCGTGTTTTCCGAAGACAATCGCCGCCTGGCGCAATTAGAAGCCAGCTGGAATATCCTGGATGCCGGCCTGGCGGTCGCACAAGCAACACAAAGCAGCGACCGCGCCCGCATCGCGGAAGAGCAGCGCCGCAAGGTTGTTCATCAGTTAACCCAGGATATCCGCACCGCCTATTGGCGTGCAGCCAGTGCCCAGGTGATGGGCCCGCGGATCAGTAACGCCCTGCACCGCAACCAGATGATGGTCAAGGATCTGCAGCAGAAGATGCTGGAAAAATCCGCAAAAGATGATCAAGACACGTATTTGCAGGCGCAACGTCAATTACTGCGCACCGCCGATGACCTGATGACCCTGCAATCACAGATGTCCACGGCAAAGATTGAATTGGCGGGTCTGATTAACCTGCCACCCGGTGCGGATTATACTTTGGCCGTGAATGAAGGCGACATCTTGAACATGCCCGATATCAACCGCGTTGTTGCCGCGCCTGAAGATTTGGAACTGGTGGCCCTGACGATCCGCCCGGAAATCCGCCAAGATATGCTGGCCAGCCGAATTTCCGCATCGCAAACGCGGGCGACGGCGTTAAGTGCCCTGCCCGGCCTTCAGGTCGCCTATGGCTATAATTACGACAGCGATGATTTCCTGCGCGACAATAACTGGACAGAATTCTCGCTGTCCCTGACCGGTAATTTGATGAAATTGCTGACCCTGCCAGTGAGGATGGAGCAAAGCGAGAACCGTGAAAAACTGGTCGCCTTGCAACGTCAGGCAAAAACCGTCAGCATTTTGACCCAAGTTAACCTGGCGCGCCAGAATTTGCGCCTGACAGAAGATCGCCTGGGCATTTTGCGGAATCTGATGCGTGTCGAAAACGACCTGGTTCCGGAAAAAGCGGATCAGGCACCGTTGCTGACCACCGCCCATACGATGGCGCAGGAACAGACAGCCCTGAACGCCCGCGCCCGTTTCCACATGGCCTATGCCGATTATCAGTCAGCCTATGGCCGCCTGTTAACATCGGTCGGAATCGATCCGCTGCCCCCCGCTTATGACCCACGTGATATTCAGGGAATGGCGCGCGTCATAACGGCCCGTACGGAAACGCTGACCCCGTCGCTGTTCGGCAAACTGGTTACCGCGATCCGCACGCAAATGCCAGACACGCTGGCTGGCACGGCACAAGACGCCATGGCCATGGCGGCAACTGAGCCAGCCGCAGCACCCATGTCCCCGCCACGTATGCGCAACGTGCCTGTCTATAATCAATAACTTAAGACATTAGGGTTGTAATGCCGGTGCGACGCAGGTTTGCGTATGCATTACAAGGGCTTTCGGGTCAAACACCCACTCAAGACAAGCCTGATTTTCCGCCTGAAACTTGATATTAAGTTGCCCTGACACTTCTTCAGAGGCAGGCGATGCGGCCTGGTCCACCGCCTGTCTTTCAGAACGCGACGCGGTACAACCGCAAGCAGCAACGGCAAACGCCAGCGCCGCAACGGGACCAAAATTCTGCGATTGTGTCATGATCATTTCCCCTTTACTGTCTGATACTAGGCCTGCGCCACGCCAAAGTCATCCTGCGCCACCATCCACGGTTATGTCAATTTTATTTCGATTTACCTCTATATTAAGGCAGAGTAGGATGAGCTGTTATACATTTGGATTCTTAACTTGAGCATTTCTCGCTTTCTCTCCTGCATTGCATTTGGCACTGTCGCATTCTTTGCGCAGCCTGTTGCTGCGCAGCCAGCCACCCTGCCGGGCAGTGCCGACCCCAGCCGTGTTTTCACTGAATCTGAGATTCCCGCGCCACCTCCGGGCGGCGTGGACGCGGTTGTTATGCCGTCCAGCACCTTTAGCCCGCCACCAGGGTCAGATCAGATTTATCTGACGCTTCAGGCTATTGACCTTGAAGGCGCGGGACCAGAATCACGTACAGAAGCAGAAGCACTGTATCGCCCCTATCTGGGCCAGCGTATTTCCCTGGAAACGCTTTATAAAATTGCCCATGACCTGCAGCAAACCTATTGGAGCCGCGGGTATATTCTGACCCGTGTCATCCTGCCACCCCAGGATATCGAAGATGGCCGTGTCACAATGGCCGTGATTGAAACGCCGGTGGTCAAGGTGATTGCAGATGGCCTAGACGTTAAACAACCTTTGATCCGGGATGCGGTCAAGCGCATCAACGGTATGGGGTCGCTGAATGTACGCCAATTGGAACGCACGCTTCTGCTGTTAAACGATTTGACAGGTCAGCACATCATCAGCCTGATTAATCCCACCCCTGGCCAGACAGGCGTGACGGTGGTGATGAAACGAGAAGCAGGCCCCCTGGTTTCAGGCCAATTAAGCTTCAATAATTACAGCTCGGTTTTTTCCGGCCCTGTCCAGCTTGATGGCGATATCAGCACGCATATTGCCGGTTTGAATTACATGCAGGCACAATTGGCAGCGACAACCACCCTAGGTAACGATGAATTACGCAGCGGACGCGGCGTTGTCACACTCCCGGTCTTTGGTATTTCGGGGACAACTGTGTGGCTGGAACATCAATTGGGGTACAGCCACCCGGGCGACAGCCTGCGCGAATTCGATATTGATGGTATTACCCGGATCACAACGGTTGGGGCGCGGTATCCCATTTACCGGCAGCGCGATGGGATATGGTCGGTATATGGCCAGTTTTCAAGCAAAGACTCCGTCTCAAAACTGCAAGGCAGCCGCCTGTATGAAGACAGTTTGCGGGTGATTGAAGCGGGAACAACGGTTAATTACGCCGACAGCCTGTTCGGGATCAACAATGCCCGCCTGGCCGTCTCACAGGGGATCGACGCGTTTGGCGCGCGCGAAAGCGGATCGCTGGATTTATCGCGTGAACTGGGCCGCAGCGATTTCACCAAATTCCAAGGCGATTTCTATCGCCTGCAAAGTCTGCCTGGCAACTTCTCACTTCTTGGTGGCGTAACCGCGCAATACACCAATGACGTCTTGTTAAGCGGTGAAGAATTCGGCTTTGGCGGCGCATCACTGGGACGCGGGTATGACCCCTCTGAACTGACGGGTGAAAGCGGTGTTGGCGGAAAAATTGAACTGCGGTATTCCAAGCCGATGGAGGCTTATACGCTGCAACCCTATACTTTCTTTGATATAGGCCAGGTGTGGAATAAGGATACGGACGGCGATAAAACCACGTCTGCCGCATCGACGGGCCTTGGCCTGCGTATTGATACAGATATGGGCCTGTCCCTGGACGGGACGCTGGCGATGCCGCTGACCAAATCTGCCGACAACCCGCCGCCGCACACAGATGGCCGGGACAGCGTCCGCGCCCTGTTTAACGCAACGATGCGCTTTTAATCGTTTCTAAGATTTCTTGTCAGCGGGCTTTGGGCCGTTTTCCAGTTTGTCGGACAGCTGCGCCCGCAAATCAGCATCATCACTGATGTCATCTTCCATCGCGGCGTTCAACGCCCGTTGCCATTGAAAGCGCGCCTCAGACTTGCGTCCCACCTGCCAATACGCATCGCCCAGGTGGTCGTTGATGACCGGGTCATATGGCATCAAGGCAACCGCGTCTTCCAGCACCGGAACGGCTTTTGGATATTCCCCCATCCTGTAATAAATCCAGCCCAAAGAGTCGGTGATGTACCCATCATCTGGTTGCAGGCGCACAGCGCGGCTGATCATCGCCAGGGCTTTGTCCAAATTCTTGCCGCGATCCGCCCAGGAATACCCCAGATAATTCAGGATATAGGGATGGTTCGGCTGGTAAGACAACGCCTTTTCCAGGTCGGCATCGGCTTCTTTGTAGTTTTTCAAACGCTCCTGCACCATGCCGCGCGCATAGAATAACTCCCAGTGTTGTGCGCCGACCTTATCACCCAGCATTTTAAAAGCCGCATTATAGGCATCCAGGGCCGGTGCAAAATTCTCCTGATTCCGGTGAATGTCGCCGATCTGCATTTGCGCCTGAACGTCGTTATGCTCTTTCGCCAATGTGGACAGGGATTGCAGAGCAGACGCCGGATCCTTAATCTCAATATTCAATTCGGCAATCTGGCGAATAATGCTGTGTTCCGCCGCTTTGTCATGCGGTTTGATTGCTTCCAATTGCTTGATTGCATCTGGCAGGCGGTTGTCGCTGACACTGATATTGGCCAGGATGATGTGCGATTCGGCCCCTGTTGGGTCAAGATAGGCTGCGATTTGCGCGAACAGACGGGCGCTGTCCATCGCGCCTTCCTGGAATAATAAAGCCGCCATATCCGCATTGGTTTTGACAATGCCCTCGGTCGGGGTTGCGATGGGGGCGACCAAAGACAGATCAGCCGGAACAATCCCGGTTTTAGCCGCGTCACGTTTGGCGATCAATTGCTTGTCCTGCGGCGCGTCAATCAACAGATGCGCATAAATCAGGCCGGCCTGGTTGAACAGCCCATGGCGCAGATATGCATCCCCCAGGCGTTCCAGGGTTTTGCCGATAAATCCCGCGCGGATCACCGCATCGGCTGGCAAACGGGCCAATTCGTCTTTGCGGCCAAACGCATCACTGATTAAAATGGCGTGATAGAAGGCCAGCGGATTGGTGGGTTTCAGAACCGGTAAAGCCGGCGTTGGCGCTTTGCTTTTGTCAGGCAGGGACAGCCAGGCAAGCAGAACCGGCTTCACATTTTGCCCCAGCCCGCTTTCGGACGGGCCAGACAAGCGTTTCCGCGCCAGGTCCAAATCATTCTTTTTGACAGCATCCATGGCCAGGATCAGATCGGCCAGATCCATTTTCTTTTGCTTGATGATGGTTTCCGCAAGGGCCACTGCGCGATCCGGTTGCCCAGCCCCCATGGACAAGACCATCGCCCGTTGCGCCATATCGGTGGGCATGCCGGCGGCATCGGCCAGCCAGTCAAATCGTTTGGCGGCTGTGTCCCAGTCGCCGTTACGCTGCGCCACGCGGCCAGACAAATAATTGCCCGATACGGTCGGGCGGGTGGGCACATCGAACATCGCAATATACCCTTGCGATTCTTGATCGCCGACCAGGCCCTGCTGACCCAACCGGCCAGTGGCAAAGCCCCAGCCAAGTGTAAGGGCGGTCATGACCCCACCGATAATCGCCAAACGCGCGCCGTTTTTCATTCTTGCACCTTCTTATTTATGCCAGAAATTTAGCATGACGACCGCCCCTTGAACAGGGACTAGCACGTCAAGTCAGCGAATAATTCGGACCTTCGCCCCCCTGGGGCACGACCCAGTTGATATTTTGTGAGGGGTCTTTGATATCGCAGGCCTTACAATGGATGCAATTCTGCGCGTTAATTTGGAATGTGCGCGTACCATCCGCTTGGGTCAGCACTTCATACACCGCGGCAGGGCAGTAACGCTGGGCCGGTTCATCATAAAGCGGCAGGTTCACAGCAATCGGGATGGCGGGATCAGCCAGACGCAAATGGACCGGCTGGTCTTCTTCATGGTTCGTTCCGGTCAATGCCACGCTGGTCAACCGGTCAAACGTCAAGGTACCGTCCGGCTTCGGATACGTAATCTTTTGGCAGTCATCCGCCCGTTTCAACTGCGTATGATCGGCATGATTCTTTAATGTATAGGGCAGAAGCCAGCCCCCCAGTGTCTGAAACGCCGCGTGGAAGAACCCACCCCAAAAGCCCCAGCGGAACCCAGGCCGGATATTTCGCACCTTGTGCAATTCCTGCCATAACCAACTGGCGCGGAACAGATCGGGGTACGTGGCGGGCGCGTCAGCCGCGATGGCTTCGGCGGCCAGCATCCCGGATTTCATCGCTGCATGATTGCCTTTTATTTTCGGGACATTCAGGAAACCGGCACTGTCGCCAATTAACATGCCACCTGGAAACACCAGGCGCGGCAAGGATTGCAGACCACCTTCGACCAGAACCCGCGCGCCATAGGCGATGCGCCGGCCACCGGCAAACGTGTCACGGATGGCGGGGTGCGTTTTGAAACGCTGCATTTCCCCAAACGGAAACAAATGCGGGTTTTGGTAATCCAGGCCCACAACCAGACCGATGGACACCAGATTCTGACCATAATGGTAAATCCACGATCCGCCATAAGTCGCGTTGTCCAGCGGCCAGCCGGCGGTATGCTGTACCAGCCCCGGACGATGCTTATCGGGTGCGACTTCCCACACTTCCTTGATACCCAGGCCATAGGTTTGCGGACTTGCGCCCTCACGTAAATTATAATGTGCGATAACGGCCTTGCTGATCGATCCATGCGCGCCTTCAGCCAGGATGACATGCTTCGCCCAGATTTCCACGCCTGGCTGGAAATGCGCCGTTGGCTGGCCATCACGGCCAATACCCATATCGCGCGTCGCCACGCCGATAATCTGGTTTTGGTCGTTTACCAGAGCTTCGGCGACCGCAAAGCCGGGGAAAATTTCGACACCCAAGGCCGTTGCCTGGTCGCTCAGCCAGCGGCCAAAGGCCGACAGGGAAATAATGTAATTGCCATGATTGGCCATTTGCGGCGGGGTCGGCATTGGCATGGCGTGATCGCGCGTCAGGTAAATGAATTGATCCTTGGTCACAGCATCGTGGATCGGTGCCCCCAGATTGCGCCAGTCAGGCAGCAATTCATCCAACGCCCGCGTTTCAATGACCGCGCCAGACAGCAGATGCGCGCCAACCTCACCGCCCTTTTCCAAAATGCACACAGACATATCCGGCTTTAGCTGTTTTAACCGAATGGCGCAGGACAGGCCAGCTGGGCCGCCGCCGACAATCACAACATCAAAGTCAATATGGTCGCGGGCGGGGTTGGGAGCAGAAATGGCTGTATTCATGTCTTTAATTCTACCGCAAAAACGATTAAAGATACAGAGATGACCAACGATAAATGCAAATACACGCCGCTCGCCATCAATCCTTTTCGTTATTTCATCACGCGAAATATTATTCCAGGCATCATACTAACGATTCTGATAATTAGTTTTGTAAGGTCTTTTTTCTTCAGATGAATATCAAATCACTAAAAAACAATAGACCAGATATCGTTTATTATTTTTATAAGCGGATATCAGATTCTAATCCTAGAGATGCTCTTTCTCTCCTTATCCAGGAACAAGAAAAAGCATCTCGCGGATAGTTGGGGAATTTCTTACTGCCGCATTAACATCTGAAGATTCCTGTCTTCTTCTAATATTCTCTGCTCAAGGCTTTCTATTTCTTTTTTCAAGGCTTCAACTTGATGATATTGTGTTGCCACCTGCTCATCGCTAGGCGGCTGGTCTTTCAAATCACGAATTTTTTGCCTCTTTGCCTCTACCAACTGAGCTTTACTTTGTGTGTTTTGGTTGTTCATGTCATACTCCCTGTCAAAGCAAGCTACCAAATATAGGAATATATTCAACTTGAAAATGATTGCCTCTTACTTGCTTGAGGCGTCATAAAGTCTTAATTGTAGATATGATTGATAACGCGCACACTCAGGCTCTTATCGCCGCCCTGCAGTTTCAGGTCGAAAGCGGCGTGGCAAGTGCGATTGCCGATGTGCCCGTTGATAAAACTGTAATGGCAGTGCCCTCTCTGCCATCCGAAATGCCCCCTCCTGTGCAGCGTGCCTCAGCCGTAGCATCTGAGCCGATGGGCAGCGTCGCAGCAACCCTGGCCGCATGTGCAGCCGCCAGCCAGGCCAATACATTAGAGGAATTAGAGGCCGCCATTCGCGCTTTTGACGGCTTGGCAATCCGCCAAACGGCGATGAATTGCGTGTTTGCCGACGGCAATCCCAAAGCCGATGTAATGGTGATCGGCGAAGCCCCTGGCGCGGATGAGGATATGCAAGGCAAGCCATTTGTTGGCGCATCGGGTCAGTTACTGGATAAAGTCTTAAGTTACATCGGCTTAAGCCGCACCGCCGCCGACCCTGCCAATGCAGTGTACATCAGCAACATCGTGAATTGGCGGCCCCCAGGCAATCGCACGCCGACCCCGCAGGAGATGGATATATCGCTCCCCTTTATCGAACGCCACATCGCGCTGGTGAAGCCCAAAATCTTGCTGCTGGTCGGGAATGTGCCGATGAAATCCCTGTTACGGGCATCGGGCGGCATCATGAAGATGCGCGGCCAGTGGCATAATTATCCTGTTTCCCCTGGTGAATCCGTGGCAACCATCGCCACGTTTCATCCGGCTTTCCTGCTGCGCAGCCCCAATCACAAAAAGACCGTATGGTTCGATATTCTGGCCTTACAGCAGAAACGCGAAGAATTGGGCTTGTGCGCCAAAATGTAATTGAATAATCTTCTGATACACAAGACAAAATAAGGCGCAGCCATGAAAACGATTAAAGACACACGTTCGGAATTCCTTGGGTTCTTCCAGCAAAACGGCCATGAAGTCGTCGCCAGCTCGTCCCTTGTTCCCCAAAACGACCCGACATTGCTGTTCACCAATTCCGGGATGGTGCAGTTCAAGAATGTTTTCACCGGCGCGGAAACCCGCCCCTATACCCGCGCGACGTCATCGCAAAAATGCCTGCGGGCCGGCGGCAAGCATAATGATCTTGAAAATGTCGGCTATACCGCGCGCCACCATACGTTTTTTGAAATGCTCGGGAATTTCTCCTTCGGTGATTATTTCAAGGAAACGGCGATTGACCTGTCCTGGACCCTGCTGACCCGGAATTTTGGCCTGCCTAAAGACCGCCTGGTCGTCACCGTGTATCACGAAGATGAAGAGGCGGCCGATTTATGGAAGAAAATCAGCGGCCTGCCAGACAGCAGGATCATTCGCATCGCCACATCCGACAATTTCTGGTCGATGGGTGATACTGGTCCGTGCGGCCCGTGCAGCGAGATTTTCTATGATCACGGCGATCACATTCCCGGCGGGCCGCCCGGATCACCGGACGAAGACGGCGATCGGTTCATCGAGATTTGGAACAACGTCTTTATGCAGTATGAACAGCATGCAGACGGCACCCGCACCCCCCTGCCCCGCCAGTCCATTGACACGGGCATGGGTCTGGAACGCTTCGCATCCATCCTGCAGGGCAAGCACAACAATTACGATATCGATTTGATGGCTGCGATTATTCGGCACAGCGCGGATTTAACCGGCGTGGCGCCAAATGGCTCACAATCCGCCTCACACCGCGTTATCGCCGATCATTTGCGGGCGGCCAGCTTTCTGATCGCTGATGGGGTTATGCCATCGAATGAGGGGCGCGGTTACGTTCTGCGCCGGATTATGCGGCGCGGAATGCGTCACGCACATCTTCTGGGCGCACGCGATCCGCTGATGTACCGCCTGTTTCCGACCCTGCAATCAATGATGGGCGAAGCTTATCCTGAATTGCTGCGTGCCGGGGCGCTGATCACCGAAACCTTGCGCCTGGAAGAAACACGATTCAAAACCACGCTGGACCGCGGGTTAAAGATATTGGATGAGGAAACCGCGACATTAAGCAGCGGGCAATCCCTGTCCGGCGCGGTGGCCTTTAAATTATACGACACGTTCGGCTTTCCGCTGGACCTGACCCAGGATGCCCTGAAATCCAAGGGGTTAAGCGTTGATACTGCCGTTTTTGAAACGCATATGAAGAAGCAGCGCGAAGACGCGCGCAAATCCTGGTCCGGGACCGGTGATGCCTTTACCGAAAAGCTGTGGTTTGACCTGCGCGACCAGGTGGGCGCAACGGAATTCCTGGGTTATGACCGCGAAAGCAGTGAGGCACAATGCCTGGCCATCATTAAAGACGGGCAAAGCATTGATCGCGCGACAACGGGCGACACAGTTACGCTGCTGTTCAACCAGACACCTTTTTATGCCGAAAGTGGCGGCCAGGTAGGTGATACAGGCCAGATTCATTTTGTCGATGGCGGCAGCGTGACCGTGACCGACACCCAAAAACGCGCGGGCAAATTGTTCGCGCATATTGGAACAGTCAACGGTACGATTGCCAAAGGCCAAGCAGCCGAGCTGAAAGTCGATGTGGCGCGTCGCCTGGCTATCCGCGTTCACCATTCCGTGACCCACTTGTTGCATGAAGCATTACGCCAGACTTTGGGCGATCATGTGGCGCAAAAAGGCTCGTTGCAGGGCGCAGACCGCACGCGGTTTGACATCTCGCACTCAGCGCCGCTGACCAAGGACCAAATCGCGCAGGTGGAAGGTATGGTGAATGCCGAGATTTGGGCCAACACCGACGTGGTGACCCGTGTGTTACCGGTTGAAGATGCGATTAACAGCGGCGCACGCGCCCTGTTCGGTGAGAAATATGAAGATGAAGTCCGTGTCGTCAGCATGGGCCGGACCGCAGGCGGCAACAGCTTCCCCTTCTCAGTCGAATTGTGCGGCGGCACGCATGTCAGCCAAACCGGCCAAATTGGCCTGTTCCGCCTGTTATCGGACTCGGCGGTTTCATCCGGTGTACGACGGATCGAAGCCATCGCTGGCGCAACCGCCCTGACCCATATGGCCCAGGCCGAAAGCCGCCTGGCCGCCGTGGCGCAAACATTAAAAACCACGCCGGGCGAGGTCGAAGCCCGCCTGCAAGCCCTGGTCGATGACCGCAAGAAACTGGAACAGGAAGTGACACAGCTGCGCCGGGCCGCAGCGGCAAATGGTGGTACGTCACAATCAGGC
Organism: Pseudomonadota bacterium; assembly: GCA_040386235.1. GTDB lineage: Bacteria > Pseudomonadota > Alphaproteobacteria > Micavibrionales > Micavibrionaceae > JAZKGA01. Next base: position 881,372 of record JAZKGA010000001.1, on the reverse strand, counting down.
AGCAGTGATGTGCGCGATGTGGCCGGAACCAAATTCACCGCGCGGATTCTGGCCGATTTGCCGGCCAAAGACTTGAAACCCCTGGCCGACGACCTGAAATCTCAGATCGGGTCGGGCGTCGTGGTGGTGATCAGCACCGAAGGCGGCAAAGCCTCCCTGGTCGTGGCTGTCACGTCTGATTTGACGGGCCGGTTAAGTGCGGTTGATTTGGTGAAAGTGGGCGCTGCGGCCCTGGGTGGTGCCGGTGGTGGCGGTCGCCCTGATATGGCGCAGGCCGGCGGTCCAAACGTGGACGCCGCCAATGACGCCGTCATCGCGATTGAACGCGCTTTAGCGGTATAAGAGAGCGTTAACGCTTCAAGCCTAACTCTGCGCCACGTCCACGTTTGCGCGGACTAGAACGACCACGCATTGAGTCCCGCTGCATTTGCTGCGCAACAGGTGAATGGCCGATTGGTTGCACGGATGGCAGTGCCGCCTGAGCAAAACTTGGTTGCAGATGGGGCAACAGCAAGACATTCAACCCTGCCGCTTCCGCAGCCGCGTCATGAATGGATTTTACCGCTTTCTCTAACTTTACCTGCTGGTTATAGGTCTGCACCAAAGCCTGCATACTACGCTGGTCTATATCTCCGGAATCAAAGCGACGTTCAATACCGCGCTTTTTTTCATAATCAGAATGCGTTTTATCATATGCGTCTCGCATCCCTTTATGCACAATTTGAATTTCCGCATGAAAGGGCTGATCTTTATCGTCATTGATACGCCAGATACCAATAGCATTGCGTACGCCATGTTCATTGGGCTTGCGGAATTGATCTTTGCCACACACAAAACGATCATCTTGGAACAGCATTGTACACGCTTTAATAACCTGACCGATATCGTCCACATAGATGGTCGCGCGTAAAACATCGCGCACCTGGCCCATATCACCGCCATAATCGGCATTGGCCTTTTTCAAGATATTACCCAGATTTTTCTGGTCGCCGAAGGCAATAGTATCGCGGCCTTTGGCCCCCACTGCACGTGCCAATGCCCAAACGGTATCTTTAAACTCATCCATATAAAGTGTGGCCATGCCGTCAAGATGAGCCAGAGTCTCTTGCGTTCCCTGTTGGGCTATATCATCAGGAATGTGGTTGCCTGGGAATTTTCTGCTTTTTAAAGAGTCTAAAGGAAGATTTTCTTGGTACTCTCGAATTTGGTCAGCCAAATCTTGCTTCGCAGCGTTTTTAGGGCTGACGATAGTACGACGAGTTGAATGAGTAGTATCGGTCATAAGATTTATAATATTAAGCCAAAGTTTGTTTTTTCATCAAGTATATTTTGAATAAGAACAGTAGAACGCAATATTCTATCGCAAATACACACCAGTATCCGGATACTGTGACGGATGTTTGTTGACATATCGTTAAAGAGGATTATGATTTTTGATAGCCGCATTTGTAACTCTCGGGGAAAGATAAAATGGCGACAACAGGGACTTTGATATTAGGCGCAGGCGCATTGGCCGCCGCCATTGGATGGACCGCAATGCGCAGTGACGCGGGCCGTGACCTGACTGCATCCTTTAATAAAACATGGACCGACAGCACCCATAATTGCCATGTAGCGCGTCAACAATACGCCGATACAGCCGGCCTTTATGCCAACATTTCCACGCGGTCCCCGCGCCCGGCCCCTTTATTCCATTGCCCCGTTCCCCCACCCTTAAACAAAGACTTGCAGCCATGAATCAAAAATCTTCGTCTCATTCCGCCCCAGATGATTATATGTCCTCGGCAGCCGTGCTGCCCCGCGCCGGCAAGGTGATGGGGACCTTATTCCTTGCTGGGATTTTTGGCGGTGGTATTTACGCCGTCCATTCAACGCAAACACCTGCCTTAGACTGTAAAGGACAATTCCGTGCCCAGGCCGCTGCGGAACACATTGACCCTACATTGGCCGACAATATTGATATCAGCCCACGCAGCCTGGGCAGTGAGCAAGCCACCTGCGAAGCGTTTTTATACGGGCATGCAGATGCCAGTTTTATCGAATGGAACGCAGCAACCGGATATTCTTACGTTGAAAGACGCCCACAGAGAAACGCGGCACCCGCAACGCTTTAAGCGCGCGTCCAGGTTAACGCCAACAGATGTTTCTGTGTGGTTTTTGGAACAACACGTGTTTTAGAGTGATTACGTGTCCAGGAAGCTGCGCAGCTTGCGTGATCGGCTTGGGTGTTTCAGCTTCCGCAAGGCTTTTGCCTCAATCTGCCGGATCCGCTCACGCGTCACGTTGAACTGCTGCCCCACTTCTTCCAGCGTATGATCGGTGTTCATGCCAATCCCAAAGCGCATGCGCAACACGCGCTCTTCACGTGGCGTAAGTGTCGCCAACACGCGCGTCGTGGTTTCACGTAAATTTGACAGGATGGCGGATTCAACCGGCAGGATCGCATTCTTGTCCTCGATGAAATCACCCAGGCTGCTGTCTTCCTCATCCCCAATTGGGGTTTCGAGAGAGACTGGCTCCTTCGCGATTTTCAAGACTTTGCGGACCTTATCCACCGGCATATGCAGGCGTTCAGCCAGTTCTTCTGGTGTCGGTTCGCGGCCAATCTCGTGGATCATCTGGCGGCTGGTGCGGACGATTTTGTTAATCGTTTCGATCATATGCACAGGGATACGGATCGTGCGGGCCTGGTCGGCAATCGACCGGGTAATCGCCTGACGAATCCACCAGGTGGCATAGGTTGAGAATTTATAGCCACGGCGATATTCGAATTTATCGACCGCTTTCATCAGGCCGATATTGCCCTCTTGAATCAAATCCAGGAATTGCAGGCCACGATTGGTGTATTTTTTGGCGATGGAAATCACCAGGCGCAAATTCGCCTCAATCATTTCCTTTTTGGCGCGGTTTGACTCGCGCTCACCTTTTTGCACGGTATTGACAATACGGCGGAATTCCCCGATCGGCAGCATCGCTTCGTCAGCAATGGCCGCGACCTGATCGCGAATACGCCCAATATCATCACCGTATTTCTCGGCAAACACAGCCCAGCCTTTGGCTTTCAGTTTACCAACGCGATCCAGCCATGTCGGGTCCAGTTCCGCGCCGTAATAGGCATTCAGGAAATCCTCGCGCTTGGTCCCGGCATCCATCGCCAGGCGCATCAGGCGGCTTTCCAGCGCCACCAGATCGCGGTTCATTTTGTACAAACGCTCAATCAACTGTTCAATCCGCGCGTTGTTCAGGCGGACTTCGTTCATCTGATCGACCATTTCGGCCTTCAGTGTTTCATATTTCTTCGTCGCGGCGGGCGCGGCTTCTTTACCCGATTGGATGGCTTCCAGCCGTTCGTGCTGAACCTTCTGCATCTTGCGATAGGTTTTTTCAATCGCATCCAGGTTTTCGAAAACCTGCGGGGCCAGCTGCTGCTCCATCGCGGAAAGGGATACAGCGTTTTCGTCGCCTTCGCCCTCGTCCTCGCCTTCTGGGGTTTCAGACTCTTCTGCGTTTTCTTCGGATGGAAGGGCGTTTGCCCCCTCTTCCTCACCCAACGTCGCGTCAAGGTCAATCACCTCACGCAGCAGGATATCGCCGCGTTGCAGGGACTCATACCATTTAATAATGGATTCAATGGCCAGCGGGCTTTCACAAATTCCGCCAATCATCATTTCACGGCCAGCTTCGATCCGTTTGGCAATCGCGATCTCGCCTTCGCGGGACAGCAGCTCAACCGCGCCCATCTCACGCAAATACATCCGCACCGGATCATCCGTCCGGCCCGTATCGTCGTCAGAGATGTTACCGCCGGATTCATACCCGTCGCCATCCGCGTCCGCATTGCTTGCGGCAGGAGCCGGCGTACCGTCTTCTTCAAAATCGTCTTCAGATTCGACGATTTGCACGCCGACATCCGAAATTGTCGTCATGGCGTCTTCGATTTGTTCCGATGAAAATTCTTCGGCCGGCAGCGCAGCATTCATCTCATCATACGTGATGAAGCCGCGTTTTTTGCCATTCGCGATCAGGCGTTTGACAATGGTTGCCAATGACCCTTTTGCGCCACTGGCCCCTGAAGCCTTTTCCTGACCTTCGTCTTTTTCTTGTTCTGCCATGCTGAGACTAATGCCGCCCGTCTTATATAAAGAATCCTAAAGAGAAACCGATTCGTTTTTCTATGTGCGAATCAGTGTAATGCACAAGCGGGATTTTTCTAGCCCAATCAGTTATTTCGCACAAGAAATATCATTCATCGTCTGAATCACGACCAGCCATCATCATGCGCTTTACCGCAAAAAGCCTGTTTTCAGGCGCCGCCGTGAAATCAGCATCGAACTGGGCCTTGGCCTGACGCAGATCCGACATCATCGCCAGGCTGTGCAGCGACTGATAAATATCGCGCCAGCCCTCACGAATTTTTTCTTCCGCCTGTCCGTCCCGTGCAAAGCGCGCATGCAGGGCCAGGGCATCATGGTGCAGATCCTGCATACTGCCCTGCAATCCCTGTGCGGTCAGATAGTCTGCGATCGCCTGCGGCGTCATATCGGCAATATCAATAACCGTCCCGAACCAATCCAGCATGGCGTGACGCAACGCATCCAGCGTGTCATCCGTAACTGACAGGCCTTCCAGCTCAGCCTCAACTTCGCGTAACAGCCAGGGATGGCGCAGGATAACGAGCAGCAGGACCTGCACCGCACGCTTTTCCGCGACATTGGGCGGATGCGGGCGTTGCGGCGCAATACCCGCCTGTGCAGGGGCCTGACGCACTCCAAACGGCCGCACTCCAAACGGCCGCGGTGCATATGCCGCGTCATTTTTGGGCCGGGCGTATAATTTGTCTTTCACCGCGCGTTTCAGGTGGAATTGCAGCGTTTCGTCCTTCACCTGGGCAATGGCATCTCCCCACGCCGCCTCAACGCCCGCGCGATGCTCAGCGTTACTCAGGTCGCGTCCGGCGGTGACCATTTGCCACAGGAAGTCGGTCAACGCCATCGGCGCGTGCAGCAATGTCTGCAGCGCCCCTAGCCCACCACCGCGCAGCAGAGAGTCCGGATCTTCCCCTGTCGGCAGAAAAACAAATTCCAGCGTATGGCGCGGCTTCAATAAGGGCAAAACGCGTTCCAAAGCCCGCGCCGCTGCCTTTTTCCCGGCGTTATCACCATCAAAACAAACAATTGCGCGCTTATCCTCAGATGGACACATTTTCCACAGCGCCGCGATCTGCTCCTCCGTCAACGCGGTGCCCAGGGGCGCAACGGCAGTGTTCAGCCCAGCCTGGTGACAGGCAATCACATCCACCTGGCCTTCGACCACGACGGGCGGGACGTCCGCAGCAACATTCGCCCGGGCCTGCGCCTGACCATACAAATTCATCCGCTTTTGGAAATTCGTGTTTTCGCTGGAATTGATATATTTCGGCCCGGTCTCCCCATCGGCGCGTTTCGGCAAGCGTTGGATCGCATCCGGTAAAATCCGCCCGCTGAAAGCCAGGACGCGGCCACGGCGATCAGTAATCGGGAACATCAGCCTGTCCCGGAAAAAGCCATAGACATTGTTTTTATCGCGTGTTGACCGGCGGATCAGGCCCGCATCAATCATCTGGGCTTCTGTATAGCCCTGCTCTCGCAAATGGGCGGTCAAGGCTTTGTCGTCAACCGGGGCATAGCCCAGCCGGAATTGGCCAATCGTCGCCGCCGTCATGCCGCGTTCGACGACATAGGCCAGGACCGAAGCATTTTCCCGTTTTTGCAACGCCGCTTCGTAATGCTGTGTCGCGACCTCCATCAGGCTGAAGTAATCTTTTTCCTGTTTGGCTTTTACAATATCTTCGGGTCGCAGGGCCGGAACGGTCAGACCCGCCTGGCCGGCCAGCTGACTGACCGCTTCGGTGAATGACAGATTGTCGTGACGCATGACATAGCCGATGATGTCGCCATGGGCGCCGCATCCGAAGCAATGAAAAAAGCCTTTGTCATCATTGATATAAAAGGACGGCGTTTTTTCCTGATGAAAGGGGCAGCAGGCCTTAAACTCATGGCCCGACCGCGCGATTTTCAGATTGCGCCCCGCCACTTCTGACATCGTCAGGCGATTGCGCAACTCATCAAGAAATTGTGGGGGAAAAGCCATACCAACAGATATGCAACGACTATGACTTGAAATGCAAGTCTGTACGGTCTATCACATGCACATGGACTGGGATAAATTACGGATATTTCAAGCGGTTGCCGCCGCAGGCAGCTTTACGCACGCGGGTGACAAGCTTGGGTTAAGCCAATCGGCCATTTCAAGGCAGATCAGTGCATTAGAGGACAGCCTGGGCGTCAGCCTGTTTCACCGCCATGCGCGCGGCCTGATCCTGACGGAACAAGGTGAAATCCTGAACAAGACCACGCATGACGTTTTCACAAAGCTGTCCTTGGTCGAAAGCCAGTTGCTGGACAGCAAGCAAAAAGCATCGGGACCGTTGCTGATCACCATTGCCGAATTTCTGGGCACGACATGGCTGGCCCCGCTTTTGCCGCGCTTTACCGCCGCGCACCCCGATATCCAGTTAACGATCCTGCATGACGACAAATTGCTGAATCTCGGGATGCGAGAGGCAGATGCCGCTATTCGACTGTATCGGCCTGAGCAGCCGGATTTGGTGCAGAAACCCCTTTTCACGATGCAATTCCATCTTTGTGCCGCCGAAAGCTATCTGGTACGCTCTGGCCGGCCTGAGGACATGAAAGACCTGAAAAATCATACGTTGATCGGCTATCCCGTCAGTTCCGCCAGCCCCTATGCCACACCGAACTGGCATTTCGCTGCCGCCGGTCTGGACCCGGAAACACATCCACGCCGCCTGTTGATCAACTCAGTCCTTGGGATATCCGAGGCCGCCAAAAACGGCCTGGGGATTGCAGCGTTACCCGATTATCTGATTAAACGCACACCCGGCTTAATCCCTCTGCTGCCTGAAGCGTTGGCACAGCCGTTAACCGCGTATTTCGTGTATCCGCATGAACACCGCCATTCAAAGCGCGTCGGCCTGTTCCGCGACCATCTTATCAACGCGTTACAGGACAATGGCGGATAATAATTGCCTGGTTCTTTTTTATCTGTTTCCCTGATACCGTGGTGATATGACACGTCCACTTGTTATCCTGTTCACCCATGGCGGCGGCATTCGCGGCCTGATCCCCGCCCATTTTATGGCGCGGTTTGAAGAGGCAACAGGACGCGCGATTTCTGACCTTGTTGATATTTTTACAGGCCCGTCAACCGGTGCGATCCTGAACGCTGCCATGAATTTGCGGCATCCCGATGATCGGACAAAGCCACGATACAAAGCCCGGCAACTGGTCCGGTTTTATGAGCGGGAGGGCCAGAATATCTTTCCCCATGATGCGTTCCGATCAATGCGCGGCTTCGTTCATGACTTAAATAACCGTACCCTGCGCATTCCCCAATTGGACCGTCTTTTCCGCCATGGGCATTACGAACGCGTCAATCTGGGGCGGGCCCTGCGCGCCCTGTACGGCCGTGCCAAACTGGGCGATGCGCGGCGCAGCCTGTTTATCCCGATCTATGCGATTGACGGGTTGCGCGAAGGCGACACGACGCAAACGGGCGGCAAGGCCGTCTGGCTGAAACACCTTGCTGGCACCACACTGAACAACCGCGCCACGACCCCGATTGTCGATATGTTTGACGCGGTGATGGCGACAACGGCGGCCCCCACCTATTTCCCCTGTCACGGGTTTGAAATGACACAGATTGAGGGCGGCAAGCCGATGCAGGTCGCAGCCATTGACGGCAGCGTGTTCGACAATCCCTGCACCACCTATTGGGGTGCGGTGCGGCAGCATCTGGCCCCCGACCAGCCGGTTATTATGATCGTTCTGGGCACCGGCCTTTATAATCGCGGCTTCACCCGCGAACAGTGGGATCAGTACGGCCCGATCGGCGTTGTCGATCCTGCCAACGACCTGCCGCTGATCAACGTGTTCCTGCATGCGTCGGAAACGGCGCTTAGTCGGAATTTACAGGCCGAGCTGGGCGCAAATATGCACGTCTTCAACAAATCATTGGTCAGCGGGCCGTTCCTGCGCGATTACCCCAGCACCGAGATTGACGACGCGTCGCCAGACAATATCCGCCGCCTGCGCAACTTTACTGAAATGGCGATTGAAGAACAGCGCAAAGAGTTTGACGCGCTGTGCCAGTTGCTGGTCAAAATCGCCGATGAACGCGATAAGGAAACACACACATGACCGTGCCAAAACCGGGCCTATACAAACATTACAAAGGCAATTTGTACGAGGTGATTGATACGGCCAGGCACAGTGAAACGATGGAAAGCCTGGTTGTGTATCGCGCCCTGTACGGCGATCATGGATTGTGGGCGCGGCCCGCCGCGATGTTTGTTGAAAATGTTGAGGTCGATGGACACATCGTCCCGCGTTTTGCGCCTGTTGCCTGATATTTATCCTGCGGCGCAACACATTTGGTTGCGGGGCGCAGCATAAAACCCCTCCCATCTTACCTTGAATCGTGCCTATCATGTCATAATGACTGCGACCGCCCTCCCCTTATCTAACATGCTGTTTCCTTTGGCCCATTTGCGCGGCGGCGGACGCTTTGTTTTGCATGACATCAAGGTAATGGCCTGGATTGAGCAGATGGCGCAATACAAGTTAGGGCCGCACGTATTCTTTCGTGATCTGTTTCCTGCAGGCGTTATTGCCAGCTCTGGCGGCGCGTTTGCAACGTATGCCGCCTTTGCCAATGATCCGAATGACCCCTCTCGTCCACGTTACAATATGACGGCGTTCACAGACGTTTTCCGTGACAATCTGCACGCCTTCCTGCCCAAGGAAGATGCAGACACCCGTCGCGCGTTGATTCAATTCTTGATCCGGCAACTGTCGCAGTTCATGCCGATCATCAGCCGCAGGCCTTTGTTGACCGCCAGCTTTACCCATGCGATGGACATTGCCGCCTATGGCGCCGCCTGGGCCTTGAATGCGCCGACTGAAATAAAGGATTTCATCCATGCGCATAATCGCGACGCACGTAAGATCCTGCGCGCGTATAAAGATGACGTCAGCACATCCCGCCAAAGTGCCGCAACAGTCCTGCACGACTTGATCGGCGATACAAAATTCAGTGACACAAACTCTAACATTGTCATTACCAGTCAAAAACTGGGCGCGAATAACAGTCTTGAAAATGACCATTTCGCCTTTATCCAGCCTGACCATTTGCGCCAGGATCAGGACGCCCCCACCACATTTCAGATTAACGGTGACCACCGCTTCGTGGACGCAATTCTTGCCACAACAGCCGTACCGCTGGTTTTCACAATGGACGACGACAAGCACATCGACACATCCCCCTTTATGCAAGGGCCTGACATGGTGGCGACATTCAAACGCTGCTGCCACTTCGGCTCTGATCTGGGCTATGTACGGTTCGGCAACATTAATGGCAGCCTGGCGGACACTTTGCCGCACGGCATGCGGGGGGTCTTGATGTCCATTGCCGGAATGTTCAGTGACTCCGCCCGCAATACCTTGCGGGAAACAGTGGGGCCGCAAAACGCGCATTTTCTGGAATACCGTCTGCCATCTGATTTTAAGGGTACACGCAGCTTCCTTGATCCGTCACCCAAGCAAATGGATATTTTGGTCGCAACCAGCGATAAACTTATCGCGGACGATCATCAGCGTCTTGGTTTATTGACTGACACCCTCATCCTGGCATACAAGGCCCGCCAAGCCAGAATGCATCCCCAGCGGGCGGTCGCTTAAATCGCATCCTTGCGGATATACTGTTCCAGCGACGGCAAATCAGCTTCGGTCACTGTTTTATCCCAATGAATGCCCAGATCCTTGAAAAACTGGTTCATGCCCGCAAATTGCGGGTGCGCCAACTCCTGCTGCAAATACCGGTTGATACGCGGCAAGTGTTCGATGATCTGTTCCCGTCCGGCCCGCAATGCCAGCTTGATAAACTGGCCGATCACACGCAAATGGAACATGACGGCGTACAGGCGGAACGTGGCTTCCATCGCCACGCGATCAGTATCGGGAAAGGCCTGGACATAGCGGGCGTGGCACGCGGCGAAAATGTCGCCTGGAATATCGCAGCGGACATTACACAACAAATTAACCAGGTCATAAACAGGCGGCCCTTGGCTGGCGTCCTGGAAATCAAGGACACCCGCGCGTTTCACGCCATTTTCGCCTTCCAGGAACATCAAATTGTCCAAATGGAAATCGCCATGGACAAACCCGTTTGGCAGGGGCGGCAAGGCATCCCACAATGATTGAAACGCTTGCATATAGGTGGCAATTTCCGCATCCGTCACCTGACGTTTCAGGATGGACGGCACGTACCAGTCCATAATGCGGCGATGACCTTTGACAAATGGCCCCTGACGGAAATCCGGCAAATCCTGGTACGCAACGGGCGGCAATTGCGCAAAACGGATCAAGACATCGGTGGCCAGCGTGTACAGCTCTGCTTCACGCTCAGGTGTTTTTTCCAGTTGAACCGACACGCGCGTGTCGCCCAGATCGTTCAGGATCATGTATCCCGCATCTAAATCCGTGGCCAGGATGTGCGGCGCGTTCAAGCCGTTGGCCGTCATGTCATTGGCGATTTTCAAAAAGGCGGGCATTTCGCCGCGCGTCACGGCGTCCTGGCAATGCATTAAAACCTTTGTCCCGCCACCCGTCGCAGGGGTCAGACGGTAATAGGTGCGCGCCGAACAATCACTGGCCAAAAAGGCGATTTTGGCGTCCGCCAAGCCTGCCTGGCTCAGAAACGGGGCGACAGCTGCGTGGTCCAGGGATGGATTTGCCATGAGAGAGAGCTTTCAGGTGCTGGAAATGAAGGATGAATTACGATTTACGGACAGGTGATTTGGCCATCTTGTGGATCGCGTCGATATGCTGCTGGCTTGCGGCCCGCTTTGATAAAGGTGGCGCGGCGTCTTCCTGGCCGAACGTCGCGGCATTCCGGCCACCAAGGGCCGCCAGGATATCCTTGCCGATATTCTCGCCCGGCTTCACCGGTTTCGGTTGGCCTGCGGCATGGGCCGTCAGGCCCGCCAGCACAAATTCCACCGCTTGCGCCGCCAAGGCGGGCAGATGGCGTCGCGACAGGGACAGCAACAGTTGCTGGTCATTGATGGCCCAGGTCAGCAGCAGTTTGCGTGCCCCAGCTTTGCTGCCTTTGGCTTCGGCAATCGCGGCTTTTACGCGTTTTTCCAGATAGGATTGGCTCATACAACTTCCCCCCTTCCCTCTTCATTAAAGATACGCCGATACGCCAGGTGAAGTCCAGCTTCACGCGGCGTTACCCCCAGATCAGTCGTCTGGACCAGAATCGCCGTGACGTTTTCGGTGATCTTCGCAATCGTCGTTTTCTTGGCTTCTTCCACCTTTGTTCTGAACCGTGCGTTCTCGGCCGTTGATATCGGGGATGTCAATTCGACATAGGCCGCGATAATCCCGCCCGCATTGGCAATAAAGTCAGGAATGACCAGAATACCGCGTGCGGCAAGCGGGGCATAGCAATCCGCATGGGTGGGACCATTGGCCCCCTCAACAATCATGCCGGCCTTAACCTGGGCCATATTATCGGGGCGGATGACGTTATGCACGGCGCATGGAAACAGGATATCCGTGTCCGCCAACAAAATGTCATTGGCATCCAGGCTGACCTGCTGCGCATAATGGCCCAGCGTGGCCAGGATCGTCGGCACATCCGATGACGACAATGCGGCCATCAGCGTCGCATCAGGCTGAGTATTGAACACCCAGCTGCCATTCAGGCGCGGATCACCAATCCCGCTTAAGCGCGCGCCATGCGCCGTGAAATACCGGATAACGGCGGCACCCATCGCGCCAATGCCCTGAACCGCGAACGTTACCGCAGCCGGATCGCGCCCCTGGAAGGCCAGCGCAGCAACAGCAGACGTGGCCACGCCAAGACCCGCAATCCCTTCGCGGTCATAATCCGTACCGCCGCGATCAACAGGCTTGCCGGTAAAGCAGCGCTCGCTTTTCAGCTCATCCGTCGCCCACAGGGCATGTTCAGGCTGGCCCCCGATATCAAAGCCAAACCCGCCATAAGGCCCGTTATTCTCACGCAATGTCGGTGCGCACAGCCGGACGAAACGGCGATATAGTTTTTCAAAACCCGGCGCATTTGGGTCAGCACGCAGGCCTGATTTCGCGCCCCCCATCGGCAGGCCGGCCGCGGCGTTTTTCAAGGCCATGGTCCGGGCCAGCATCTTGACCTCATCCAATGTCAAAGTCGGCGTTATGCGCGTGCCGCCCTTGCCGCTGAATTCCAGCGGGCCGCCTGCGCTGATCCCCGTATTCCACACAACCACATAGCCCTCAACGCCCATTTCAGGGTCGCGCAGCGTCAGTTCCAACTCTGGTGCCAAATCCTGAAACCGCTTGGCGTAAATATCCAGTTCAGTCAGGAAATGCGCGGCATTGGTATTATTACGCACGGTGCAAGCATCGGTCATTTGGGTGTCTCCTGTTGTGATATGGAACGGTACATGGCATCGACGGCCTTGCGGCCCGCATCGGTGCGCAGATCTTTCAGCGGGCGCAGCCGCTGTTTAATCGTGTGGGGCGGTGTCAGCGTGACCTCATCCCCGCCGGGGGTTTTGCCAAGATAATAGTATTTCTGCCACTTATCCTGTTGCGCCTGGGACCCCTCCTGCTTCAAATCCTTGTTAAAGGCGGTACGGCTGGCGGTCCAGGTGAAATGCTGCCGCCCCTTCTCACTGCTTGGGTCAATCATTTCCAGGGTTGGCTGAAAATCCTCAACCCCGTTGCGTGGCACGGGCATCAGGAACGCATAAGGTTCGTCTTTTGCAAAATGGATCCAGCTGTGGGCCCGCGTCACTTTCCAGTTCATGGTGAAAGTATATGGCGACCAGTCGGTTTCAATCACGCCCGTCAACGGCGCAATGCCGTCCTTTGGCATGTTCGGCGGCCCCATACACATGATGTTCCAGCCAGGGTCAGTCTCAATCAACGCATGAATGTGGAAGGTCAGAATGCCATGGCCAAAAATATTGGTGGGCAGCAGGGCCGCCGGCGCGCTGTCCGTGGCCTGTATCAACAGGTCGCTTTCGGCGTTTCCACCCGTCCAGTAAACCCGGAAACCCGCATGGCACCGGACCTCCCACCCATGGGTGTTGGCAATAGACAGCGGCAGGCAGCGATAGGCAAAGCTTTGATGCGTGTCATCCATCCACTGACGCTTGCCATCCCCGGCATGGATATGCGGCGGGGTGGCAGAGACCTGCAGGATGCGCAGCTTTTTCATCCCGCCATGCTACGAAGCCGCGTATGAGTCTGGCAAGAGTGAAACTATTGTGCGCCGCCGAAACGCACCGCTTGTTCTTTGACCCATTCATCTTCGATCCGGGTAAACAACACAGGCGGTGCGGTGATGGTCGTCCCAGGCGCCAAGGTTTGCAGCAAAGCCTTGATATCCCCTGTCGGCCAGCCATAAGGCAGATCGTTAAACCCAAGATGCGACAGGATTGTCCGCGACGTTGCCGGAATATACGGCTCGGAAATCACAGCCAGCATGACACACAGGTTTAACGCGGTACGAACCGCCACCGCCGCCTGGGCTGGATCAGCCTTAATCGTCGTCCACGGCGCGGCCTGCGCCAAATATTCGTTGCCCAGCACCCAAAGGGCGCGGGTTTCCAGGGCCGCCTTACGGATATTAATATCCGCATGATGTTGCGTCAAAGCCGCCATCTTTTCTGCAACGTCCTTGTACAGCTGTTCCTCCAGCGGGCCGTCTGTCCCACCATCCGGGATGACGCCGTCAAACTTGCTTTCACAGAATTTGGCAATGCGGTTAACCAGGTTGCCCAGCGTGTTACCCAGGTCGCCATTGATCGTTGCCTGGAAGGTTTCCCAGGTAAAAGCAAAATCGTTGCCCTCTGGCGCATTCACCATCAAATACCAGCGCCAGTAATCGGGCGGCAGTAATTCCAACGCCTGATCCATAAACACGCCGCGTTTTTGGGACGTTGAGAATTTATCGCCGTACCAGTTGACCCAGTTAAAGGCCTTGATCCGGTCAACCAATTTCCATGGCTCACCCGATCCTAAAATGGTAACCGGAAAACTGACCGTATGAAACGCCACATTATCTTTACCCATGAACTGGATGTATTCGACATCCTTCGCGCCGTGGTCCAATCGCCACCAGGACTGCCAGTCATTGCCCGTCGCCGTCGCCCATTCCTGGGTCGCGCCGATATATCCGATAGGCGCGTCAAACCAGACGTAAAATACCTTGTCTTCAAAGCCTTGGCGTGGATTGCCGTCAACATCCGTGACCTTCACACCCCATTCCAGATCGCGGGTGATTGAGCGTTCCTGCAACCCTTCATTCAACCATTTGCGGGCGATAGAGGTGGTCAGCGGCGACCAGCCAGTCGATACGTCAACCCATTTTTCCACTTCGCCTGCCAGCAATGGCTGCTGTAAAAACAAATGCGCGGTGTCGCGTAATTCAATATTGGTCGATCCGGTAATTTTGGACCGCGGATTAATCAAATCGACGGGGTCCAGTAATGTGCCGCAACTATCACACTGATCGCCGCGCGCGTTGGCATAGCCGCATTTCGGGCAGGTCCCTTCGACATAGCGGTCGGGCAGGAAACGTTTGTCGTCAACGGCATAGACCTGCTTCGTCGATTTCTCGGTAATATAACCGTTCTTTTCCAGCTGGCGACAGAAATGCTGGGTTAATTCTTTATTCTCAGGGGCGGATGTGCGGCCGAACCCGTCGAATGACAGGTTGAAGGCTTTGTAAATGTCGCCCTGAATCTGGTGCTGTTCCGTGCAGTATTCGGCCACGCTTTGCCCGGCCTCTGCCGCGGCCAGTTCGGCCGGTGTGCCGTGTTCATCCGTTGCGCATATAAACACAACCTCTTTGCCCTGGGCGCGTAAGAAACGTGCATGAACATCGGCAGGTAACATCGACCCGGCCAGATTGCCCAAATGCTTGATCCCATTAATGTACGGCAAGGCGGATGTGATTAGGTGACGCATAAATCCCTCGTGAAAACAGCTAAGGGATTTTTGTACACGAATTCCCCGACCGACTCAATTGCGGTAAAAGGATGAATAATAATACTGGTTATATTCCTATGACTATTGGCGGATATTGGCTTGGCAAGGAAGTCGGTAAAGAAATTGAAAGAACGGCATTTGCGGACTATCGAGTGCATTGAATAACAAACATTGATGTACGACAGGACATGTTTCTTCCTTTTCTGCCCACACATAAAACTGGCATTCTCAAGTTATCAGCATGGGGCAAGGCGTTAAATTTATCGTTTGCATGTTTAGATGCTGATAAACTGGTTCAGATCGCGCAGCAGGTTGCGGATTGCCGTGACGCGTTGTGAGGCGGTGTCCAGCGCACCAAGGAAGCTGAGCTTTTGATCCGGGCGCAATTTGACCAGGCCGCGCCTGGTATCAAGCCAGGCCAGAATGCGGTCCGGATGCGGCGGTGCATCCTTGTAAAATCCGATCACCGCGCCGCGTGGGCCGGCCTCAACCTTCGCAATATGCAGGGCTTTACAGGCAATTTTGATCTTCACGACTTCCAGCAGGTTTTCAACCTCAGGCCGCAGGGCGCCAAACCGGTCGATCAGCTCGGCTGCAAACGCCTCAACCGCCTGCGCATCCGCCATTTCCGCCAGGCGGCGATACAGGCTCATCCGCACGGCCAGATCCTCAACATAGCTTTCAGGGATCAGGACCGACATGCCCAGATTGATCTGGGGCGACCAATCCTCACTGGCCACCGCATCCATACTGACGCCCGCTTTGCACGCGGCCACCGCTTCTTCCAGCATTTTCTGGTACAGTTCAACGCCCACCTCTCGGATATGGCCGGATTGCGCGTCACCCAGCAAATTGCCCGCGCCGCGAATGTCCATATCGTGGCTGGCCAGCTGGAACCCAGCCCCCAGCGTATCCAGCGTTTCCATGACATGTAGGCGTTTCTGCGCCGTCTTGTTCAACCGCTGCGCCGCCGGATAGGTCAGATAGGCATAGGCGCGGAGTTTGGATCGGCCAACGCGCCCACGCATTTGATACAGTTGCGACAGGCCGAACATGTCGGCGCGATGCACGATGATTGTGTTCGCGGTCGGAATATCCAGCCCGCTTTCAATGATATTGGTGGCCAGCAGGATGCCGTATTGCCCGTCATAGAACGCGCTCATCCGCTCCTCAAGCATTTCTGGCGTCATCTGACCATGCGCGGTAATGCGTTTGACATCCGGCACCAGTTCGGCCAGCTGCGCGTCCAACTCCTCCATATCGGTAATGCGGGGGCAGACATAAAATGTTTGGCCACCACGATAATGTTCACGCAGAATTGCCTCTCGGATCACCAGCTTGTCATACGGCAGAACGGCGGTACGAATGGCCAGGCGATCCACCGGCGGCGTGGTCATCAAAGATAGATCGCGCACGCCCGTCAACGCCATTTGCAGCGTACGCGGAATAGGTGTCGCGGTCAGGGTCAGGACGTGAACGGTGTTTTTCAACGTCTTCAGCCTTTCCTTTTGCTTCACGCCAAACTTCTGTTCCTCATCCACAATCAACAGGCCCAGATGCGCGAATTTCAAGCTTTCGGCCAGAATGGCATGCGTACCGATAACAATATTCAGCGTGCCGTCGGCCAGGGCCGCCCGCGTCCGCTTTTGATCCGCCGCGTTCACCATCCGTGACAATTGCCCGATCTGCAGGCCCGACCCTGCAAAGCGGCGCGTAAACGTCTCAACATGCTGACGCGCCAGCAACGTGGTTGGTGCCAAAACCGCAACCTGTGCGCCGGCCAGAGCCGCAACATAGGCGGCGCGCAAGGCGACCTCGGTCTTCCCAAAACCGACATCGCCACACACCAGGCGGTCCATCGGCGACCCTTTGCCCAGATCGTCCAGAACGTCGCCAATCGCGCGCAGCTGGTCTTCCGTTTCATGGTAAGGGAAGCGGGCGACGAAATCATGATATTGCGTGTCGGGAATGCTTAATTTGTCCGCCTCACGCAGGGTTCGCGCCGCGGCGATCGCCAGCAATCCTTCGGCCATTTCCAGGACGTTAGCCTTAACGCGTGCTTTGCGTGCCTGCCAACCTGCGCCGCCCAGACGGTCGAGTGCAACGGTCCCTTCGTCGCTGCCGAAACGTGACAGGATGTCGATATTCTCAACCGGCATATACAGCTTGTCACCACCATCGTATTCCAATTTCAGGCAGTCATGGAACACCCCGCCGGCTTTCAGCGTCTCAAGTCCCAGGAAGCGGCCAATCCCATGATCGGCGTGGACGATTAAATCGCCTTCCTGCAATGACGATACTTCCCGCAATATGTTTTCAGCCTTGGCCCGCCGCGCCGACCCACTGCGGACGATGCGGTCACCCAGAATATCCTGTTCAGTCAATATGGCCAGGTCAGGAGCGATAAAACCGTGCTCAAGTGGCAATACCACGCATGATGTGGATTGCGTGGACAGTTTTCCAACCTGTTGAAAATTTGTCACTTTCTCAAGATTTGCAAACCCGGCGGCCAGCAGCATTTGCATAAGCCGGTCGCGCGATCCTTCTGTATAGCTGGCCAGTATCACGCGCCGCCCGCCAGCCCGCAACTGGGCAATATGGGCCGCCACAGCAGACATCACATCCGCGCCTTTACCGCTTTGCGCCCGCTGGGCCGTGAAATCGGCGCCCCGGCGCGCGCCCTCATCCCGTAAGGTGGAATCGTCGTTGCCGCCACTGGATATCAACTGCGTGACCTGTGCAGCCCAGCTGTCGGTCAGGTTATACAGCCTCTCTGGCGGTAAGGGATGGTATGATGCGCCGCTAAGCGAGATGTCCTGCCCCGCCGCTTTCCGTGATGTTTTGCCGCGCCCCACATCTTCCAGCATCTTGCGCGCCTGGTAAAAATCGGTGATTTGCCTCGTACGCTCTTCCTGCGCAGCCAAGGCAGCAGGCGTGGTGTAAACAGCGGCACCGCGCGGCAAATAATCACCAACGGTCGCCATTGCGGGGTGAAACAGCGGCAGCCAATGTTCAATCCCAGGCGACGCACGCCCTTCGGACACAGCGGCATAAAGCGGATCATTGGGCGACGGCACGCCGACCAAGGCACGATATCCGGTGCGGAACACCTGAATGCTGTTTTCATCCAACGTGTATTCCGTGGCGGGCAACAGCCGCAATTCCGGCAGCTTACCCGTGCTGACCTGTGTTGCCGGATCAAAAGATTTCAGTGTTTCAACCTCGTCCCCGAACATATCAATCCGAACCGGCGCGTCGTATCCGGTGGGAAACAGGTCGATAATACTGCCGCGCATGGCATATTCCCCTGCATCCCGCACCGTGTCGGTGCGGTGATAACCGTTATCCGCCAGGAAGCGGGACAATTGATCTCGGTCGATTTTCTGTGCTGATCGGACCAACAATGTCGCGCGTCGTAACGTGTCCGGTGCCATCACATGCTGACCCCACGCCGCATGGGTGGTCAGCAGCAGGCGCGGCGCGCGTTTGCTTTGCGCCTGCCAGTCAAGAAGTGTCACCAGCGCGGCCACCCGCGCCGCCGTCACGTCGGGCGTTGGGGATACGCGGTCATAAGGCAGGCAATCCCAAGGTGGCAGAAGGCATATCTGCACGTCCGGCGCGAAAAAGGCGATCTGCTGCGCCAGTTCGCTTAGCACCGGCATATCGACGCCGATATAAACGACGCAGGCATCATCCGCCATCGCAGCCCTAGCCTGGGTCGCCAAGAATCGCGCATCCTGCCCCTCGGGCACGCCATAAATTGTTTTAAGCGCGGTCATGTCCGCTTGGCGAAACAATGGGTCAGCAGGCGGTCAAATACCGGGCCGTGGCGCGTGGCTGGCGGCGTTGTGCGCCCTGAAATCCAGTCATATAAATCAGGATCGGGTTCACCCAGTATGTCGGTAAACTCAGCCAGGGCGACCGCATCCATAGGCGGCACATGCGCATCGGCGAAACTGCCGATCAGCAAGTCCATTTCCCGCGTGCCGCGATGCCACGCCCGGAAAATCAGCCGGCGATGATCGTCGGTCAGGGGGGGGGCATGATTTTCAGACTGGTCAACCATGCCGTTTTCTATACACTATTTTCCATGCAAAAAAAGACCCACGATGACTTCACCCCCGCACAACAGAAAGCGATGACTGACTGCCTGGCGCGGCTGGCCAAAAACGATATTACGGCGCAACAATTTGCGGCCCGTTATGCCGCCACGCCTTTGCTGCCTTTCAGCCTTGTGTCTCTATTACAATTACTGGGCTTGGCGGCGCTTGTGTCCGGCTTCTTTGCCATGCTGGCCCTGCAATGGGAGGATATGTCGCCCGTCCTGCGCCTGACCACCACCGTCGGCACCGGCCTGGCGGGCTTCGTCGCCGCTGGCCTGTGGCAGATGCGGTTGAAGGCGGAGGCAAGCCTGCCGTTCCTGTTACTGATCCTGACCAGTGCCATTTTGATGACCCACGGGATATCAGAGGGGCTGGAGCCCTTGCTGCCTGATTTCGCCGCGCGCCTTTTTATCGGGTTTGGCGTTGCGTTACTACCCTTACTGTTCCTGGTGGCCCGACGGGTTCAGGCTGAAACAATCCTCGTGACCTGGTTATGGGGCAACAGTACTGTTATTCGCCTGTTTGAATGGGCGCATGTGCCGGACACGGTGATCATGACCATGATCGCGGTCGGTAATGTGGCCGCCGGACGCGCGTTGATTGCGCGCGGGTTCGTGCGCCTGTCCGTGCTGGCAGATGTTGCGGCCCTTACCGCCCTGACTGCTGTGATATGGAGCCAGCTGGACGCTTTGGCAGGCTGGAACCTGCTGTTGCTGGTATTTGGCATTTGTTTGATGGGTTTGGGCGCAACACTGGGGCGTGGCCTGCTGCTGTTCTGGGGCGCGGTTCAGATTTTCGCCAGCATGATGCATTTCGCCAGCTTTTATTTTAAAGACACATTGAGCTGGCCGTTCGCGGTTATGGGCATGGGCGTTGTGATGATGGCCCTGGCCCTGATTGTTCAGCGTCTGTGGCCGCACACCAAATCATGCCCCTGAATTTAAGCGACAGTCTTCAGCATTTAAGCGGGATGAATGCCCGCCTGTTGAAACCGCTGGCGCATTTGGTGGGTGGCGACCGGGTGTTCGATCTGTTGACCCACGCCCCGATCGACACCATCGCGCGACAATCTCTGTCCGATGTCAGTACAGCGCAGGCTGGGCAGCAGGTACAATTAAGCCTGCATATCCTGAAACATGCGCACGCCTTTCGTCGTGGCGCGCCGACGCGCGTACATGCGGTCGATACGGCGGGGAACAGTGTTCATCTGGTTTTCTTCAACGCCAATAAACCGTTCCTGGAAAAAATCCTGCCACTGCAAAAACAAGTCACGGTGGCCGGCACGATTGATAAATACAATATCCAGTGGCAGATCATTCATCCAGAGGTCGTCAAAACCCCCGTCCCCGCCAAACCGGATAACGACACGCAGCTGGAGCCGATTTATCCGCTGACACAAGGGATTACCACCCGTATCCTGCGCGATGTGATTGGCACCGCGCTGCAAAAGGTGGAAATGCCCGCCGAATGGCTGGATGCGACGCTGCTGGGTCAGCATAAATGGCCAGGATTGGGCCAGGCTTTAAACGCCCTGCACAGCCCGACGCGGAATGCCGATATTCAGGCCGACGCACCGGCCCGCACCCGCCTGGCGTTTGATGAATTACTGGCGCATCAATTGGGTTTGGCCCTGGTCCGCACACATATGACCGCACCGCGCGGTGTGTCGTTCACCACCCATGGTCCAAAACGACAGGCGTTACTGGCCGCCCTGCCCTTTACCCTGACCCACGCGCAGACGCATGTTCTGGCGCAGATCGACACCGATATGGCGGCGTCCACCAGGATGCTGCGCCTGTTACAGGGTGATGTCGGAAGTGGCAAAACGATTGTCGCCGCGCTGGCCTTGATGAACGCGGTTGATAGCGGGGCACAGGGCGCGTTGATGGCACCGACTGAAATCCTGGCGCGGCAACATGCAACCACACTGCAACCTTTGCTGGCGCCGCTGGGCGTTCGCGTTGTGTGCCTGACCGGACGTGATAAGGGGAAAACGCGTACCCTGTTATTAAAACAAATCCGCGACGGGATGGCGGATATCATTATCGGCACCCATGCGTTGTTTCAGGATCAGGTGGCGTTTCAAAACCTTGGGCTGGCCGTGATTGATGAACAACACCGTTTCGGCGTGCATCAACGCCTGCAACTTTCCGCCAAGGGGCTGCAGAATGACGTCCTGGTGATGACCGCGACGCCGATCCCGCGCACACTGGCCCTGACACTGTATGGCGATATGGATGTATCGAAACTGGATGGCAAGCCGCCAGGCCGGCAAAAGATTGATACGCGCCTGATATCCGCCGACCGTATGGGCGAATTGATTGCCGGCCTGGCACGGCATATTACCCAAGGGGCGCAGATTTACTGGGTTTGCCCGCTGGTGGAAGAATCCGAGATTATGAGCCTGGCCGCGGCGACCGCACGCCATGCGGATTTGCAGCAGCATTTTGGCAGCGCAGAGGTCGGCCTGATCCACGGCCAGATGAAAGACAGCGAAAAAGATGCGGCAATGGCCGATTTCATGAATGGCCGTACCCGCATTCTGGTGGCGACAACGGTAATTGAGGTCGGGGTGAACGTCCCCAGCGCGACGGTGATGGTGATCGAACATGCCGAACGGTTCGGCCTGGCGCAGCTGCACCAGCTGCGCGGTCGTGTTGGACGGGGCAGTGCGGCATCACATTGCGTCCTGCTGTACCACAATCCCGTCTCGGAAACGGCACGGGCGCGCCTGCAGATGATGCGGGACAGCGAGGATGGGTTCCTGCTGGCCGAAAAAGATATGGAATTGCGCGGCAGCGGCGATATGCTTGGCACACGGCAATCCGGCCTGCCTGATTTCCGGATGGTGGATTTTGTCGTGCACCGCCCGTTATTCGAAATTGCGCGCGATGCCGCCCGCTATATCCTGTCCCGCGACCCGCATCTGGTATCGCCACAGGGCCGCGCCTTGCAAACACTGCTGGCCCTTCATCGCCGCGATACGGCCCTCTCGCTTTTATTATCTGGTTAAACACAGCAGAATGCCGCCTGTGCGGCGGCATTCTGAAGCGTTATCGCGACGTGATTAACGCGCCGCTTTTTTGGGTGTTTGAGCGATCGTGTCATCCCCGGCATCCAGAACCGCTTCGGCCCTTTCAGTCGTAGTGGCTTCGGCCAATAATTTATCGGACACCGCACTGGCGTTCTTTCGAATGTGGGCTTCCAGTTTGGTCGCCGCATCGGGATTATCGCGCATGTATTGCTTGGCATTCTCACGCCCCTGGCCAATCCGTTGACCATCATAGGCAAACCATGCACCCGATTTTTCAACCAAATTGCCCTTAACGCCCAGATCGATCAATTCACCGACTTTGGAAATTCCTTCGCCATATATGATATCAAACTCCACCTCTCGGAACGGCGGAGCCATTTTGTTTTTAACGACCTTAACGCGGGTGTGGTTGCCGATCGCCTCATCCTTTTCTTTCAATTGACCAATCCGGCGGATATCCAGGCGGACGGAAGCATAGAATTTCAGAGCATTCCCCCCGGCGGTGGTTTCCGGTGAACCGAACATCACGCCGATTTTCATCCGGATCTGGTTAATAAAAATCACAATCGTGCGTGATTTTGAAATCGATCCTGTCAGTTTCCGCAAAGCTTGTGACATCAGGCGGGCTTGAAGACCCACATGGGTATCCCCCATCTCACCTTCCAATTCAGCCTTCGGCACCAAAGCGGCGACCGAGTCGATAACCAGTACGTCCAGCGCGCCGGATCGCACCAGCGTATCGGCAATTTCCAACGCCTGCTCACCCGAATCTGGCTGGGAAATCAGCAGGTCATCAATTTTGACGCCCAGTTTACGTGCATAGCCTGGGTCAAGTGCGTGTTCCGCGTCAACAATCGCACAGGTACCGCCGCCTTTTTGGGCTTCGGCAATCACCTGCAAGGCCAGCGTGGTTTTACCTGATGATTCAGGACCGTAAATCTCGATAATCCGGCCACGTGGCAAGCCACCGATCCCCAGTGCCAGGTCCAAACCCAGCGACCCGGTTGAAACAACTTCAACCTCCATCGTGTTTTGGCTGCCGTTCAGCTTCATGATCGACCCTTTGCCAAAGGCACGTTCGATCTGACCCAGTGCGGCCTCTAATGCCTTCGCTTTGTCTGCGTTGCTGATGGATGTGTTCATATGCGACTGCTCCGTATTGCGTAAAGATGTGACCGTCATTGTTGTGTCCCTTTGTTGTGACACGCACAGACCGCCGTTTCAACGAAACAATCATCAAGGCCGCCGGCTATGCACAGCCCCTATCTATCCACGCTATGTTCCTGTCGTCAAGGAAAAAAGAACAAACAAAGAACAATAATACGCAACGTCTTTTTTTGTCGTATCAATAGGGGTCATTTTCCCCGGATTACTGGCCAGAACAAATGACAGCCAAAGGATATAATTCTATTACCTGTATATATATTGGCTACGCTTCCAGCACATCTTTCACCTTCTGCGCCAAAATCTTCAGCGTGAAGGGTTTCGGCAGGAAGAACACGCGTTCATCCATATGTTCTTTCAGGCGTTCTTCGGTATATCCGGACATAAACAGGATTTTCAGGGTCGGGATCGTTTCCCGCAATTTCTTGGCCAGGGTGGGGCCGTCCATATTCGGCATAATCACGTCGGTGATCAGCATATCGATTTTCGGGTTGTCTTTCTCAGCCATCAAGGCCAGGGCGGCCTCTCCACTTTCGGCGGCCAGAACGTCGTAACCCTTGTTCGTCAGCGCGCGGGTTGAGAAGGCACGCACCGCGTCTTCATCCTCAACCAGCAATATCTGCGCCGCGCCCGTCAAATCGGCCACTGGATTGTCACTGGCACTGGCTGCCGTTACCGCCTCAACCTCAACTTCGCCCGCATCAACCGGCAGGTAGATTGAGAAGGTCGTCCCCTCACCCACGCCGGAATGACAGTGCAGGTACCCACCCGTCTGGCGGATGATCCCATAAACGGTAGAGAGGCCCAGACCGGTCCCCTGCCCCACATCTTTGGTGGTGAAGAACGGCTCAAGGATACGTGGCAGGATGTCCGCCGGAATGCCGTGTCCGGTGTCAGAAACAGAAATAACCACCCAGTTCCCGGGCGGCATTTCATCGCCACCGCGCCGCCAGGACGCATCAGTGGCCTGCATCGCGGTTGAGATTGTCAGCGTCCCGCCTTCGGGCATCGCATCGCGCCCATTGACCGCCAGGTTAATCAGCACCTGTTCCAATTGCAGCGCATCAACGCGGACCAGGCCCAGCCCCTCCCCATGCACAAGATTAAGCGCGATATTGGCCCCGATCAGGCGGCGCAGCAGGTGCGAGACTTCGATCAAGACATCCGTCACGTCCTGTACCTTTGGTCGCAACGTCTGTTGACGTGAGAAGGCCAGCAATTGCCGCACCAGGTTGGCAGCACGGTTCGAATTCTGCTGGATCTGCATAATGTCAGAAAAGGACGGATCGCCTGGCTTGTGACGCAGCAGCAGCAAGTCGCAAAAGCCGATAATCGCCGTCAGCAAATTGTTAAAGTCGTGCGCGACGCCTCCGGCCAGTTGGCCCACCGCCTGCATTTTCTGAGATTGCGCGAATTGCTGCTCTAACGATTTTTGCTGTGTCAGGTCAATAAAGTGCAGGACGATATTGTCGCTGTTCTTAAACCGTCTGGCATACAGGCGCACTGTCGGGCTTTGTTTCAGCGTGCCTTCACGTGGCAACAGCTGGATTTCCAGGGGCGCTTCGAAGCTTTCGCGGGTTCGCAGGCTTTCCAAACTGGACGCCACCGCGGCGCGGTCTTTTTCTGCCACGAACTGGGAAAACAGTTTATCTTCAATATCATGGCGGGATTTGCCCAACAGGGGAAACAGCTCAGGATTTCCGTCACGCACATGACCGTCTGCGTCCAGGATCGCGATGCCGACCGGCGCCTCCTCAAAGAACCGGCGGAACCGGTCTTCGGACGCTTGCAACGCCTGGCGCATCGAGCGTTCAGAGGTCAAATCATAGACAACCGCCCGGGTACGCACACGGCCCTCAGAATCCATTACGACCGACTGGTTGATCGAGGCCTGCCAAGACCGGCCACCCGGCCCCTTCATGCGCAATTCGGCCAGTTGGCGCACGCCACCCTTATCAATCACATCAAAAGGCGCGGCATTCTGCGGCGGTTCAAACATGTAATTGTGCAGCCGTCCGGTCGTTAATAACGTGCCGATATCATCACCCAGCCAGCGGGCAAAGGTTGCGTTCACGAACACAAACCGCCCTTCCTGATCCACCGAGAAAAAGCCGACAGGCGCGTTGTCGGTAAAGTCGATCAGCTTCTCCCGCTCCTCGCTGATCGCGCGGTCCAGCTCACGCTGCTCCGTCACATCATCAACGCGCCAGGCGATAGTGCCAGGACGGCCCGGCACCGGGCGGGCCATGATACGATAATAAAACCACGCGTCATTGCGGCGCAGGGACAGTTGAACCGCGTCTGACAAGCCCCGGTGCGCCTGATCCGCAATCGTTGAGATATGCACCTGCGATTCCGGCACGGATTCGAAGATGGACACGAAACTGGCAAAGCTGGGCGATGCGCCGATCAAGCGACAGAAATCGTCGAAATGCTGATTGGAATAAACAATGTGGTTGTCGATATTGGTGATAAAGCGGATCGCCGTGCTGCCTTCCATCACCTCACGCAGCAGGGAATGCTCCTGCGCGCGCGATCCAAAACGCAGGAACAGCTGATGCACCAGGATCAGCAGGCCGCCACCCATAATGACAAGAATAATATTGGTGACCAGCGCCGCGTCATTGACGTCGAATCTGCGCAAAATCACAATCGCAAAGCAGAAATAAAGGATCAGCAGGACAATGCCAACGGCCACCAGCAATCCGTCACGCTTGGGCTTTTGCGTTTCGATCGTCATGGCGCGGTGATGACGGTTAATAAAGGTCAGGTTATCCTGTTGCTGCATCCCCCACAGGATGACACAGGGCCAGCGATTCACAAGTCCCTAGATGGTGCGCGGCTTTAATTTACCCTGTTTTTGGTAAACGTAAGTGATGATTTCCGCGACAGCCTTAAAGAATTCGGACGGGATCGCCTGGTCAATATCGACCTCCGCATACAGGGAACGGGCCAAAGGCGGGTTTTCGACGATCATGACCTTGTTTTCTGTTGCCACCTCGCGGATTTTCTGGGCCAGAAAATCAACCCCCTTGGCCACAACTGTGGGCGCTTCCATACTGTCTGAGTCGTATTTCAGGGCGATGGCATAATGGGTCGGGTTGGTGATAACCACATCTGCTGTCGGCACAGCCTGCATCATCCGTTGCCGCGCTTTTTCCATGCGCAATTGCCGCAGGCGGGCGCGAATATGGGGATCGCCCTCGGTTTGCTTGAACTCGTCTTTCACCTCCTGCTTCGTCATCCGCAGGCGGGTATAATAGTCATAGCGTTGATAGGCGACATCGGCGACGGCCAGAACAAACAGGACAATCAACGCGCCTGTCAGGATGTCCAGCGTCGTTTCTTTAAAATTCGCCAGGAAATCAGCCAATGACAGGTCGATAATATGGGCCACGCCACCATCCAAATGCGGCTTAAGGATCACATACATCACAAACCCAAGCAGCGAGATTTTTAACAGGCCTTTGGTAAATTCAACGACAGAGCGGATCGAAAACAACCGTCCAAATCCCTTCATCAAACTGACCTTATCCCAGTCCGGCTTGATAACCTCAGGCGCAAATAACGCGCCGACCTGGGCAAACGGGCCGATAAACGCCAGGAACAGCAGCACGAAAATCGGAAGGACCAATAACAATAGAACCTGGCCCAGCAGACTGCCGACCGACCCGCCAAAACCGCTGGCGGATATCTCGGGGAAGTCATGGGCATTGGCGATATACGTGCTTAACAGATCGCGCATCTGCGCCATAAAGGACGGTGCATACATGGCCACCAGCAATGTCGCACCAAGCAGCAACAGCCACGCGTCCATATCCCGGCTGTGCGCGACCTGGCCTTTGTTACGCGTGTCTTCCAGCTTTTTCTGGGTGGGGTCTTCCGTTTTCGACGAATCGTCGGGCGTATCATCGCTCATCGCGCGCGCCCCTCAATGCCAACCTGATAATAAATATCCGCGCCGTCTTGCAAATGACCAATCCAGTACATCAATCCGGCGCCCATAACGCCCGCCAGCATGATAAGCGATAATAATATCTGCAACGGCAACGCGATCATAAACACCTGCATCTGTGGCATGACCTTATTTAACACGCCCATGCCGATGTAAATGACGGTGATGACCAGCAAAAACGGGGCGGCGATATGAAAGCCGATTTCAAACGACATCGCGATGACCTGCAGAATGGTTTGCAACATGCCTTCCGTATCCAAAATCGCGCCCACCGGAAACGATTGATAGGAATTGAAAACCCCGGCCAGCAGCATGTGGTGCATGTTGGTCACGAACATCATCAAAATACCGGATAAAACCAGAAACACGCCGATGATCGACCCCTGACTTTGTAGCGAGGGATTAAAAAGCTGAGCGTTAGACAAACCGGACTGGATGGATATCAACATCCCCGCAGTATCCAAGGCCATCGCCAGAATACGGCCGATCATACCAATGAAATACCCGATCAGCCCCTCGGTCACCAATAACGTCAGAAACAGGCCTGGGCCTGGCATTTTGGCGGGCAAAAGCGGTGTCAACGGCGGCAGGATAACAAGGGTGAACCCCAGGGCAAAAAACAGGCGAATACGGTTCGGGACAAAACCGTCGCCGATCCCGGGCATCACAATAATCGCCGTGCCCACGCGCAAGAACAACAGCATAAACAAGAAAACATTGGTTTGCAGGAAGTCTTGCAGCATCTTATGCCACTATTGAATGGCGACGATGCGGTCGCCTATCAACTGCATGAATTGGATCAAGGTAGAGGTCATAAAGGGCAGGAGTAAGTACAGGGCCGCAAAAATAGCGAGGATTTTAGGGACGAAAACCAGGGTCATTTCCTGAATCTGCGTCAATGCCTGAAACAACGCCACGGCCACACCGACAACCAGACCAATAATCATGATCGGTGCCGACAGCTGGATGGTCAGCACGATCGCCTCATTGATCAGATCCATCAATTCTTGCTGTTCCATATGACTTGCGCGCGCCCCTTGTGTTATCGGGGTCAATTTACAGGATTACGCGCGCAATGCAAAGGGGGCAGTAAATGCCTTAGATCGGCATTCGGATCATTTCCTGCAATGCGCCAATCAGGCGGTCACGGATCGCGACAACAGTCTGCAGGGTCAGTTCGGCGGCGGTCACGGCCTGCACAACATCGTTCAGATCGGCACTGCCCGTCACGGCGTCAGCCGACGCCTTTTCCCCGGCTTTCATCGTGTCAATCGCCGATCCGACAGCCTGATTCAGGACATCGCCGAATTGCGGTTGGCTGGCACCTGTGCTGTCCACGCCGTCCATCCCGGCAATTTTTGCCGTCTTGGTATAAGCGCCGAGGGCCTGGCTGGCCGATGTTGTGGCATCAATGGGCATTTTTGACCTACCTTGTTATTCTATTTTAAGCGATGAATGCTATTGCAGCAAGTTAATCGTTTTCTGCATCATGTCGCGGCTTTGTTCTATCATCCCTAAATTGGCTTCATAGCTGCGCTGCGCCTCACGCATGTCCATCATTTCCATGAAGGTGTTGACGTTCGGCATTTTCACATAACCGGCATCATCGGCCGCAGGATGGTCAGGCATATATTTCTGATCAAACGGGCTGACCATATCCGGTTTCACCTTATCAACCTTCACCAGGCGCAGGCCTTGTTGGCGGTCCATCTCATTTTTAAACGAGATGATCTGACGTTGGTACGGCTTTCCGCCTTTGGTCAGCGCCGTTGTGTCGGCATTCGCCAGGTTTTCAACAATCACGCGGGTGCGTTCGCCCTGGGCGCGCATACCAGCTGCGGAAATTGACATGTTTTGCCAGATATCAGTCATCTTAACTCTCTCCCATCCCTTAATTCATTATTGTCCGCCGGCGCCAATTGCGGTGCGCAGCATCCCGACATTCTTGCGATAGACATTCAGCATCAACCCGTAATCAATATTTGTCCGGTTGGCATTGACCATCTGTTCTTCCAGAATGACCGCGTTACCGTCCGGGGATACTTCGTACGTATTCTTCATTTTCAATGTCTTGGGGTCGATCATATCGGCAGCCGCAGGCATGTGGCCTTTTTGCGTGGTGGCCATCCGAACCGTTGATCGGTCACCCGTCACGTTTTGCAGAACACGGCCAAAATCAACATCCTTCACGTTCATCGGCCGATAATGCGGTGTATCGGCGTTGGCAATGTTGGTCGCGATCAGTTTTTGCCGCTGATCCAGATAATCTATCTTGGCATTAACGGCCTTAAGCAGAGAAATATCGTTTGTTGTCATGGTTGACCCTTTTTTTGTTTACCCACAGAATGACATTGCAGGAACCATGCCAAATGTCTGAAAACGAGAGTGACGATCCCCTTCGTCCATTAAATGCAAAAGCCCGCCCGACCACACAGACGGCGGTGGCGATTACGACAGCCAATGGCGCGACGGACAGCGCCCGCGTGACCGCCGCCGGACGCGGCCTGAATGCACAAAAGATCATCGACATGGCGATGGCCGCAGGCGTTAAAATTCGTGAGGACAAAGACCTGGCCGAGTTATTGGCGCGCGTTGAACTCGACTCCCCCGTCCCCAGCGATGCGTTTATGGCCGTTGCCGAAATTTTGGCGTATGTCTATCGCGCCAATGGACAACCTAACCCATTTGATGCCATTCTGCCGGACGAGGATTTAAAAAATGACACCGATTGATGTGACCCTGGCAAAACTGGAAAACGCCCTGAATGCCCCGACATTAACCCAAGACGATTGGCAGCGCATGCAGGTCGATACACAAGCCCTGTGTACCGCACTGCAAGGATTGCCCGCCGACCAGGCCGGCCCGTATGCCGCCCGCGTCCGCACGATCATCAGTCGGCTTGAGACGGTCGAAATGGATTTGACCGACCAGATCAACACCTTGCGTCAGGTATAATGTAATATGGATTGGGTTCAGGTTGTCAGGGCGGTTGCCGCCCTTCTGTTAATCATCGCCGCGATGGGCGGGCTGGGCCTGCTGATCCGCCGCCTGGGTTTCGCCGGTGCGGCCCCCGCGGGGCCGGTCAAACGCCTGCGCCTGTTGGAATCGTTGTCGCTGGACCCGCGCCGCCGTGCGGTCCTGCTGGCCTGTGATGACAAAGCACATCTGGTTATTCTGGGCCCCGAAGGCCAGACAATCGTAAAAACCGACCTGCCCCTAACGGTCAAAGAGAAAGATAAGAACGCATGATCCGCCGCCATTTACCCGCCTTTCTGCTGACGACACTTACGGTTCTTTTTCTGGCGATACCGGCAATGGCCCAGAGTATGAGCATCGACCTGGGCGGCGAGGCTGGCGGCACAGGTGAAGCCAGCGTATCGGGCCGCGCGGTGCAATTGGTTGCCCTGCTGACCGTTCTGTCCCTGGCCCCCGCCATTGTTATGATGATGACATCGTTCACACGGATTGTTGTCGTCCTGTCCTTTTTGCGGACCGCGATTGGGATTCAGCAGACGCCGCCGAACACTGTCCTGATCTCTCTCGCACTGTTCCTGACATTCTTCATCATGGCCCCGACCATTCAGACAGCGTATGAACAAGGCATTCAGCCCATGATGAATGAAGAGATTGACCAGCAGACGGCGTTTACCCGAACCAGTGAGCCGTTTAAGCTATTCATGCTGCGTCACGTGCGTGAAAGCGACCTGCAACTGTTTGTGGATATGAGCAAGGGTGGGCCATACACCGAACCGGCGGCCGTTCCCCTTCACGTCGTGACCCCGGCCTTTATGATTTCTGAATTACGCCGCGCGTTTGAAATCGGCTTTATGCTGTTCCTTCCCTTCCTGATTATCGACATGGTGACTGCGTCGATCCTGATGTCGATGGGGATGATGATGTTGCCGCCCGTGATGATTTCACTGCCGTTCAAGATTGTGTTTTTCGTGATGGTTGATGGCTGGCACCTGCTGGCCGGGTCTTTGGTCAAAAGCTTTGACAGCGGCGGTGCGCCGCCTGCTACTGACCCTGCACCGGCGGCGGAACCTGTGGCGCAGCTGCTGCAGTCGGTGGCACAGGCTCTGGGGCTGGCGTAGCCGGTTTTTCTTCCGCTGTCGATTTGGCGTAAGAGTCCAGGAAATCCTTGAACAACGACACTTCGCTGACCATCCCCTGGATCGTTTCGCGGTCGCTTAATACCACGTTCTGGCGCGGGCGGGTGACCACCTCAAACTGCTTTGACTTGTCCGTTTGCAGCATCATGTCGCCATAGCGTTCGCGCATCGTGCTTAACACAAAACGGTTACCGGACAGATTTAACGCAACGGCCCAGTTCAGGATCAAATTCGCCTGCGCCTCATTGATCGGGCGGGTGTCAGGCAGGATTTCCTGAGCGACCAGCTGTTCCAGTGCCTCGGCCGCTTCCTTCCACTTGCTGGATTTCCAGGCAATATCGGCCCGCATCCGCAACACATCCTGATCCTGCTGTAACAGGCTTAAGGCCCGCAATGCCTCTTCCGTTTTATCCTGTTGCACATAGGCCTGCGCCCGCATAAACGACACATCGCGGGCCTTTGGCGCAGCGGCGGTGACATCCATGGTCGCGATTTGTTTATCTGCCAGGGCCAGATGGCTTAACGCTGATTCAGGATTGCTTTCCTGCAGCGCCAAGGCAGCAAGGCGCATCTGAATCCGCAGCATATCAGTCGGCGTCGTGGCTTTCTTTCCCTGCTGGTTCAGCAATTCCTGCGCCGGTTCAATCATCCCGGCATCCATTAATGTGTCAGCCAACGTGCGCAACATCGCGTCGCCTTCGGCCCCGGTTGGCATCAATTCACCGAATTCACGATACAGCGTCAGGGCCTGAACCGGTGTTAAGGCCGCAATCCCTTTTTCGGACAACAAGTCGGCGTACACTTCGTTCATCCGCACTGCAATCCGTTCGGACGCACGCGGAAAACCTGTCACACCGGCTGCTGAGCGTAAAATGGCCAAACCGCGCAAATACTCTTTTTTCGCGATATACATCTCACCCAGTTTGCTGGCCACATCAATTTCCAGTTCATCCCCCCGCCAGGCATAGCGCAGGGATTCCAGGATATCGATCGCTTCCTCAGGCTTTATCTGCTTGTCCTGATCTTTTAACACGACCAGGGCCAAACCGGCGCGGACACGAAAATAGTCTTCACGCCCCTTTATCAGTTTGTCCCACAATTCCGCCGCCCGCGTTTTATCCCCTGCCTGACGCGCCACTTCACCTTCCAGATAAGACAGATAGGCACCGTCATAACTGCTTAATTCTGTCCGATGTGCCGCAATGGGTTCCATCAACATTTGCGCCTGTTGTATGGCGCCATCGCGCAGGGCAACCTCGCTTAATATCAGGCTTAAATCATCCTTGATCGTCGGGGTATAGCCTTTCAATGCATCCGGCATGATCGGTAGGAATTGCGAAGCCTGGCCCCAGTCACCAAGACCGGCCAGGGCCGCCGCGCGCCATACTTTAATATCCGAAAGATTATCCAGTTGGGGGGCGAACAGAAACGGAATAGCCCTGTCGTTTTGCCCGGCCATGACAGCAGCAGCACCGCGCAACGCCATATAATTCGGTGTCTGGGCCAAAGCGGGATACGTGTCTTCGGCCAGTTGCAGCAACCCTTGCGCTTCCGTTCCCTGGCCATGCGCCAGGTGCAGCTGTGCAAGTTTCAGCAGGGCTTGGGCGCGCGCCGGACCTTCGGCCGCGCCGGCCTGCATAATCAGGGCGATATGGTTGGCGCGCAGCTTGCTGGCGTCCCCCATGGCCCAGCGTTCCAATTGAAAGAAACGCCCGCCGGATTTAGCGTCCGGCTTTCCCGGCTGTTGGCCTGCCTGGGCACCTTCTGGCGCTTCACTTTCAACAGGTTGCGTCTCTTCACCGCGTAAGAACAGGCCGTTCGGGCGGGTCACATGGACCGTTTTATCTGGCAAGATAACCGCCGACACATCATCCGCCTGTAACGCGCCGCCCAGGCCAATGGCCGATGGCAGAACCGTTACCTGGGGCGTACGCAGCATGTCGGCACCGCCAAACTGTTTGGCATCACTGACCGTAACGGCAAACAGGCGGTCACCCATAACGGGATCTTCAAACGTCACGACCTTGCGCGTCAACGTCGCGGGCCACACTAACATTCCTGCAGGCTTGCTGACCGTTTCAACGCCTGTCGGCAGATGCGTGGCTGGCGGGCTGCCTGCCTGCCAATTCACACGCCAGATTAGGCCGGCACCGTCGCCAATCATGTTCAAAGCTGCCACTTTTGGCATTTGTAAAATCGGCAGACGGAAAATTGTTGCCTCTGGCGCTTCTATCCGCGTGGCCGGACCGAAAACCTGCTGGCCGCCCGCGGTTATTTGCGGCGGAATGGCGACATCGGCGATATCCAGAACGACATAAAGGGCATCCGCGCGTTGAAACACGCTGACACCCGCCGCTTCGGACAATGTAATGTTTAATCCGATATCTTGGGTTTGTGGCGCGGCTGGCGGTGTTGCCACTGGCGGCGGCGCAGCGGCAGGCGATACGGCGGGTTGCGACACCGTTTCTTTGGCAGGAGCAGCCGCATGATAGACATCAATAATTTGGCGATTGGCGATTGTCAGGGTGCGATACTTGGCATCAGCGGGACGTGTCAGCGTCAGGCGCACAGTGCCCTGGTCCGCCGCAGCCTTCACACTGTCAATCGCCTTCAGGTCCAAATCCGGCACGGCAGGCGCAGTGTTTGCAGCGAAGCTGAGTGTCAGGCCAGTTGCCCCCGCAGGTTCAACCTTGATCGCCGGTGGCGTTTGTCCGGCGCCAAAATCCAGGACCATCCTGGAATACCCGTCCTGGTCACTGCCCCGCAGCGTCGGCGCATCCGCGGCAAACCCAGCTGTTGAAGATAGCAACAGCGCGACAGACAGGGCAAATGGGAAAAGGCGAACAAACATTAAGGGACAGCGTGCCACAGCCGCAAAATCGGCGCAACCTAACGCAATGGGTTTTAAGGAATAATCCGCAATCCCGTCGCGGCTCTGGTCGTGGTCAGGTCACGGGCGTTGATGATAATATCGACACGGCGGGCATTTGTGGCGGCCGCACCTGCGGGCATATCCGCCATTGTACCATCAGCAAAACCGCGCATGACGATTGTGCGGGTAACGCCGCCCTGTTGCAGCACCTGCGCCACGGCGGCGGCGCGGGCCAGCGACAGATCCCAGTTGTCTTTGTACTGGCCTGCGCGCACCTGTGTGTCGTCCGTGTGCCCCAAAACCTCAATCGCGTTGTTCAGACGCGCCAATACGGGCGCAAGTTGCAACAGGACGTCGCGCCCATTCGCCTGTAAAGACGCTTGGCTGGACTGGAACAGCATATCGCCCTTAACCTGGATAATCAGACGTTGCCCGTCTTTGCCCGGCACCAGATTAACCAAGTCGCCGATTCCGGCATTGTATATCGCGGCCTGCAACAGGCCTTGAACATATGGCAGCGACCGGGCCATGGCGGCATCACGCCGGGGCGGGGTCTGTGCATCCTTGTCGCCTGCATGTTCCGTTACGCCGCGGCCCACCGCGCCCGAATGTTGCGTCTGTGTCTGCGGCGGCTTGTTGGTATTGGCAACGGCGTACAGCATCAAAAAGAAGCTCATCATTAAGGCCATCAAATCGGCAAAGGAAATCAACCAGACAAAACGCATCTGTTGTGATCCAGCCAGTAAGCGTTGCCAGCCGCGCCTCATTCCGGGTTTACCCCTTGGGGGTATAACGAGGTACGGGGGACGATATACAGCCCCACCTGTCCTGCCTGGCCGTTCATGACGCCGATGCTCATCTGACCGGACTTCAGGCCAGCGTCTTCCAGCAACGAAACGATGTTACGGGCGCGGGCCATGGCAGCACCCTCACGGTCCTGAGCGCTATAAACCACGGCATCCACGCGCCAGTTGTCGGGGGCAGCGTGGATCAGGCTGCTGATATCGGCCAATGTGCCATCTTCGGCCATGTGTTGAAACGTCGTCTGGTCGAATTCATAATAATATGTGCCCTGCATCGTCAATGGCGGCTGACCCGGTTTATAATGGGGCAAATTGGCGCGAAAGACCTTCATAATGCTGCTGTTCAGGCTTTCGCCATTTTTCACCTGCCCCTGCGGGCTGGTCATCAGCACACGATCCGGCCCGGTCCATAGTGACAGGCGCGGCGCAAACGCGCTGTTGATACTTTGCAGGACCATATCGTGGCGCGATAGGCCTGTGACTTTTTGCCCTTCCTCCTCAGACGGTGGAATAAGGGCCGTGGCCGCATACAGCATGACAAAAAACGCCATCAACAGCGACATGATATCGGCCAGGGAAATCAGCCATAATGATGACGGGGCGCGCGGCGGTGGAATGCGGCGTGAGGTCACGCGATCACTGCGCCACGTTCGACGGGGCTAAGGTCGGCTGATCCTCAGGCAAAGTGGGTAATTTCTTCTGCTCCGCCAGCATAA
The DNA here is from genome assembly GCA_040386235.1 of Pseudomonadota bacterium. Lineage (GTDB taxonomy): Bacteria > Pseudomonadota > Alphaproteobacteria > Micavibrionales > Micavibrionaceae > JAZKGA01. The sequence goes on along the minus strand of JAZKGA010000001.1, from coordinate 845,491 downwards.
TCGTGACGTTCTGGGCTTTTTCTTCTTCCATCGCGGCCAGGATAGGCGAGGTTTTCCGTTCCGACATCCGCCCCATGACTTCGATCAGAACATCCATATCCAGCGTGTTAAAGATGCGGGCCGCATCCTTAGGCTTCATGCCTTCGTAAATCTTGACCAGGCTGGCCAGGCGGTCTTCTTCTTCTTTCGACTGTTTCGTCAGCAGGTTTTCAATGTCGGTGCGCAGCTTGCTTAATTCGTCGTATTTACGCTTTAACTCAGCTTCGGCGGCTTTTAACAACGCTTCGCGCTTGCGCATGTCGGCGTCGCGTTTGTCCAGTGCCGTGCGCCGCTTGGTCAAATCCTTAAACACTTCTTCCGGCACGGCACTATAATCAATGTCAGCCTCGGCAGCGTCATGCCATTGCCCCTCTTTTGGTTTGGCAGGGCCGGCCACCGGCGGCACATCCACTTGTGGTGCAGCAGGGACAGGCGGCGGATCGCCGGCCTTAGCGGGGGCGGCATCAGTCTTAACGGGCAGCGCGTCTGTTGTTTTTTCATCCTTGACCGGGGCCGCTTTTGCGTCTGTCGGGGCTGCGGGATCCGCCGCAAACGCCATACCAGGCATCGCGCGCACCTGAAAAACCACCTCGCCAATCCGGACAGTCAGCGCAATAGACGCAACCAGGATCAGCAACGGCAACAGGCGCAGCGTCGAGGGTTTTTGTGGGGATGATACCGGTTTCATCAGTGTTACCGACGGGACCGGCGTTTATTTAAAACGGTGGCCAGGTCACGTTCAGCCTGGCTGAAAAACCCATTGTCATCATCGTTTTCCGTCTCATACCCGTCCGTGGCGGATGGGTCGGCGTCACCGTCCGCATTGTTATATTCGCGGTCATAAATTGTAAAAGCCGGGCCATTCAAACTGTCGCCACGGGATTGATACGGGCGATCCGGCACGACCGTATCCATGACATCGGTAAATGATTGCGAAGACGGTGTGGCATCTTTTGCCCGCAGACTGGCCGCGCCTTCCAACCGGGTGGCCAGCGCATCGCCGGCCTGGGTTACCAATTCCAGTTCACGCGACACCTGGTCGGCCTGGGTAATTAATGCCTGCAGGTTAATTGCGCTTTGCCCCGCATGCAGCCGCAATTCCTCAACCGCGGACTGAGCCTTGGTCACGTGGGTCGCGATATCCTGCATCGCCTGGGCCATGTCGTTGCGAGTCGTGCGAAACGTATCCAGGTCGCGCGACAGGCGGACGGCAAAGAATATTGTTGCCGCCAGCAACCCCGTCATCACGATATCGAAAAGCAACCCCAGGATAACCATGGCTATTTGTCCTTATTCGGTGGAATATATTTGTCGATGCGGACGGCTGTGTGTCCTTCGCGCTGCCCCATCGGGCCTTTGAAAATCGGGAAATCGCCACAGCGCAATTCGACCAAATCTTCCGGCTTGGTCTGGAACATGACCGTCGAACCGATGCGCCAGTTCAAGACCTCATCCAATGACAGCAGTTTTTCGCCCAGCACAGCCTGCAATTGAACATCTGTTTTGTATAATTCGTTGGTCAGGTGATTTTCCCAGATCGAGTCCCGACCGAATTTTTCACCCATAAACATCTGCAACAGCAGGTCACGGACAGGTTCCAGGGTGGCATAAGGAATCAAAATCTCAAGCCGTCCTCCACGATCGCCCATATCAATACGCATCTGTACCAGGACACAGGCATTGCCGCTTTGGGTAATGGCTGCAAAGCGCGGATTTGTTTCCATGCGCTCTAAATTAAAGCTGACAGGCGACAGAGGATCAAAGGCGCCGGACAAATCGCTCATGACCACTGACAGCATGCGCTCAACCAGCTTGGTTTCAATGGTGGTGTAAGGCCGTCCCTCTACCCGCACATTCGCGTTGCCTTTGCGGCCGCCCAGCAGGACATCGACGACGGAATAGATCAACGCGCTGTCAACAACAACCAGGCCATAGTTATCCCACTCCTCAGCGCGGTAAACCGACAGCATGGCCGGCAGCGGGATCGAATTCATATAGTCGCCAAAGCGGACAGTGGAAATATGATCGAGCGAGATATCGACGTTATCAGATGTCAAATTACGTAATGACGTGGACATCAACCGCACAAAACGGTCGAAGACCACATCCAGCATCGGCAGACGCTCGTAATTTACCAAAGCCGAATTGATCAGGGCCATAACGCCCGACGTTACGGCACCGCCCGCGGCGTCATCAAAGCCCAGCAGGCTGTCAATCTCATCTTGATTCAAGATTCGCTCATTACCGTCTTCGGACGCGCCACCCATCAGGGCATCAATATCGGCGCCGGTAGCGTCTTTGCCTTCTGTCTTATCCGCCATTGATTCCCATTGAGAGAGCATCGCGCGCTCCTCATCGGTCATATCCTCAATCTTGGTTTCCGTATCGGCCATAATTGTTTACCAGTATATCATATCGCTTTAGGATTACGCAGCAAGAACCGGGCCAAAGTTTACCCGGCTGATCTCATTCGTATTATTGTATCAGAATCTCTTGAAACAACACATCTTTCACCTTGACCGGGGCCGCAGCGGTATTAACCCGCGTCAGCAATTCCATCTGCAGGCGGTGCAGGCCTTTTGATCCGCGCAGATCTTCCACCCGCATTTCCCGCAAATATGTCTGAAACTGATCAATCACGACGGGCATGATCGCTTCAACTTTTGGCACATCCATCGGGTTGACCAGTTGCAATTGGACTTTCAGGCGCAAATAACGCGCCGACCCATCGGCGGTGTTCAGACTGACGATCATATCGGGAATGGGTACGAAAGCCGACATTGGCACGCCGTGGCTGTCCAGCGGCACGTCTTCTGACTCATGGGCGTCTTCTGCGCCATGTTCGCCGGCTTCACCCCCCTCCGCTGCCACATGTTCTTTTTTACCCAGGACGCCATCCAGCATGCCGGTAAAATATAGTCCAGCGCCAACAGCGATCAGAAGGGCAACCGCACCGCCGATGATAATCAACATCTTGCGTTTCTTGCCGCTATCGGCTTTTGGCTCATCCAATGTTTCTTCGACGGCCGTTTCGGGTGCTGGTTCAGACATGGCGAGCCACTCCTTTTCATTATATATAACTTAAGGTTCCAGCATGAATAAGCCCAAGGGATTTGTCCATAGGCTAAGCCGCGACTATACAGGGACATTTTTGCCGCAAGGGGACGTTTCTGGCCAGACCATTTTTGCCGCAAGGCGCGATGTGCGCGCCCTCAAGAAACACTCAAGCTACTGTTATATATGCGGTTTACGCTTTGGCACGGCGTGTGCATTTCTGTCCTTAGCCAAAATAGCCGCATAAGTGGCACAGGCAATAAACCGATACGTCACTGTATGTAAAGGATGGGTCAAAGGAATGGAAAACACACTGTATATCGGGATGTCGCGCGAAAAATCGCTCCGCACATCGCTCGACATTATCTCTAACAACATCGTCAACGCGACGACGACCGGTTACCGGGCGCAAAACCCGTTATTCGAAGAATACCTGGACAAGCAGCGCGGCGAAAAAGAAGCCCTGTCTTTTGTAATGGATTACGGTCAGTACGATACGACCAAACCCGGCACGATGCAGCTGACAGGCGGTACGTTTGATGTCGCCCTTAGCGGCCCTGGATTTTTCGGTGTGCAAACGCCTGACGGACTGCGATACACGCGCGCCGGTAACTTTACCACCAACGCATCCGGTGAGCTGACAACCGCCAGCGGCCACAAAGTGGCCAGCTCCGGCGGCGGATCAATTACCATTCCGCAAGACGCGAAAGATATTGCTATCACGGATGACGGCTCCATCTCTTCCTCTTCCGGTGTACTGGGCAGGATCATGATCCAGGAATTCACCGATCCGCAGTCATTGGCCCCCGAAGGCAACGGCCTGTACAAAACCAATGAAAGCGGCACAACAGCGACCAATACCAAGGCTGTTCAGGGCACATTGGAAGGATCGAATGTCCAACCGGTGCTGGAGATGACCCGGATGATTGAGATCAGCCGCGATTACCAGTCCATTCAACGTCTTATCACCAACGAACACGAGCGGCAGCGCGGCGCGATTGAGCGCTTGGGCCGCGTCGTTTAACACAGACTTAATATAAGGAGGAATACCAATGCGTTCATTAGATACCGGTGCAACAGGCATGATGGCCCAACAGATGAATGTCGATGTGATTTCGAACAACATCGCCAACATGACCACAACAGGGTTTAAGCGTCAGCGGATTGAATTTGCCGACTTGATGTACCAAAGCTATACACGTCCTGGAACCGCGTCGTCATCCGGCGGCACGACCGTACCATCAGGCCTGCAGGTCGGGCTTGGCGTACGACCAGTCGCTACGTATCGTATCCATGAACAAGGGTCGGTTGAGATTACAAATAACGACTTTGACGTATCTATCAGCGGCAAGGGATATTTCCAGGTTCAGCTGCCGAACGGCGACACGGCATACACCCGCGGCGGATCGTTCCAGTTGAATCAAAACGGCGAAATGGTCACCCCGCAAGGCTATTTGCTGGAACCCACCATCACCATTCCGAACGACGCACTGGGTGTTGAGATTAACGAAGAAGGCGAAGTTCTGGTATCACTGCCACAGCAAACATCTCAACAAAACGTGGGTCAGATTCAATTGGCTGATTTCGTGAACCCATCAGGGTTGGAACCGATCGGCGACACCATGTTCCAGGAAACGGATGCCAGCGGCTCTCCCACCACTGGAAACCCTCAGGCCGACAATTTCGGCAAGGTGATCCAGGGCACACTGGAACTGTCCAACGTTGATTCGGTGAAGGAATTGACATCGTTGATTACGGCCCAGCGCGCGTATGAAATGAACTCAAACATCATCACAACGTCCGATGAGATGATGAACACTGTCAACCAGATGCGTTAAGGAAAGATCGTAAAATGATGATACGCTCCCTTTTTTGCACGGTTATTGCCCTGACGGCGCTTACCATGCCCGCCACCGCGGCGACGATCATCCAGACGGATGCACCGGTCGTACGCCTGGGCGATATTTTTCACAATATCGGTTCCAAAGCCGATGTGATTATCAGCGATTCGCCGCAACCTGGTCAGGATATGGTCATGGGCACGCGCCACTTGCTGCGCCTGGCGAAGGCCCATGGCGTTGCATGGAAACCCGGCACGGGCGATGACACGATCATCCTGCGCCGCACCGCGCAATCGATCAACGTCACACAACAGGAAACCGCCTTAAAAGAGGCCTTGAAATCCAAGGGATTAGAGGGTGATTTTGGCCTGGCATTCCCGAAACCGTTAAGTGACCTGAACATCGCCAGCAGTGATGCAACCGCCATCACGGTTGATAATCTGCAGTACCAGCCGCAAAGCAAGCAGTTCAGCGCAACACTGGTCGCCGGCGCCAAACAGGTAAAGGTGCAAGGCCATATTGTACAGCTGATCAGCGTTCCGGTTTTAAAAAGCCCGGTGCAAAAAGGTCAGGTCATTTCGGCCCAGGATATTGGATTTATTGAAATGAAGGCTGAAGACATTAAAAACAGCCTGGTCACCAATCCCGACAGCGTGATCGGCATGGTCGCAACCAAGACACTGGAATCGAACAAGCCCCTGCGCCTGAACGATATCAATGCCCAGCGCCTGGTCGAACGCGGTCAGGAAATTATGATCATCTATTCAACTGGCCCAATCCAGCTGACAGCCAAAGGCAAAGCGATGCAGAACGGCCAGGAAGATGATGTGGTGCAAGTTGTTAATCTCGGCTCTAACCTGACGCTGGATGCGCGGGTAACGGGTAACGGGGTTGTCACAGTTTACTAAACAACGCGTAACGAAAAAGAGGTGGGTCAATGAAACATTTTACAGCACAGAAATACGGGGTTTTAACCTTGCTGGCGGCAGCAACGCTGTTAAGCGGGTGTGGATCAACCATGGATCGGCTGAGTGACGTGGGTAAAGCCCCGTCACAAGCCAAGGTGGACGCCCGCGTCGCCCCAGCGCAAAACACACCTGTCAGCATGCCAATGCCAGAAGAAAAGGTTGTGACACGCCAGGCGAATTCGCTGTGGGCCGGTAACAATCGCGGCTTCTTTAAGGATCAGCGCGCGGCTGAGGTCGGGGATATTATCACCGTCAGCATCCGGGTCGATGACAAAGCCGAATTGCAGAACGACACGTCCCGATCACGGGCGTCAAGCGAAGCGGCGGGCGTCGATGCCTTACTGGGCCTGGAAACAGATAACAAGATCGTTGATGACCTGCTGCCCCGTAACTTTGATCCGACCCGCATGGTCGATCTGGGCAGCACGTCGTCTTACGCCGGCAGTGGCGAAGTGGACCGCGAGGAAAAAGTCGAACTACAACTGGCCGCAACGGTCGTCCAGAAACTGCCGAACGGCAACATGGTTATCAAAGGCAGTCAGGAAATCCGCGTGAATTTCGAAAACCGGATTGTCGAGCTGGCGGGTATTATCCGGCCACAGGATATTTCCGTGAACAACACCATTCCGTATGAACGGATTGCAGAAGCCCGCATTGCCTATGGCGGGCGGGGCCAGATTACAGACGTTCAGCAGCCGCGCGTCGGCCAGCAGGTCACCGACATTCTGGTACCGTTCTAAAGGCTTAACCAGTTTCTCCCTGGCGGCATAACCTCCCACCCACCTTGCCGCCAGGGGGAGTCCTAAGAAGGAGAAGATTATGATTGTGCTGTCATATGGTGGAGGGTGTGGCGAAAAGGCAGGTTTTTGAGACCCGCAGCACAGCGTACATATGGGTATGCGCGCAGCGGAAGCGTAAAAAGACTGTCTTTGCAGTCCACCAAACGCCATATGACAGTACGATCAGGTTTACCCACGGGTTTGACCCAAACCCACCCACCTTGCCGGTATGGTTCGCCCAGCCGGCATTTTTTTGCCTTTTTCACATATCATTTCAGCATTGACATATCATTACATTACAAATAATGAAGTTATATCTATAATTTGTCATAGAATGGAATTGAAAATGCCGACTGCCACTTTTCACCCAGTTTCAGAAGCTTTAGAACAAGAAGTTACGAAACCTGAGAGTTGCAAGGGCCAGTTTCGCGAAGCAGCATTGGCTGTCATCAATTCTGACAGAGATCCAAAAGTGTTTCGTATCATGATTGCCGCAGGAGCACGTTTGCCTTCGACATCCGCTGTTGCTGCGTTAGCGGCTTTTGCCGTCGTGGAATATGAAGATTACGCTAAACGGCACATGTCACAGTATGGGTTGGCGCGCGTTATTCACGCTGCTGAAGTAACGGCACAACCTGAATTATGGGCGTTAGCCATTACTGAATCCATGCGCACCTACGCAAAGGGTGAAGGTATATCCCGCCCAGAAGATGATATGCTTGACATGTACTATCACAACCTAGTCGGTGCTACATATCTGCTACCGGAAGAACAACGCATTTCTTCTATGACAGCCACATATAACATTTTATTTTCATCCGTAGATTCTAAATCTGATTTTGAAGATACGATTACAAGACAGACCGATGACTTGGCTACGGATATAATCGAAGCAATCGATTCTTTAACTTACGAACATCAGGTAAAAATCTATTCAGAAGTCTGCACGTGTCTTGTGGTATGCACAAGACACGACTCTGTGGCATTAAGTCCACTCTATCAACGCGCAAGAGAATCTTTAGCAGCATTAAAAGCAACACAGCCGCTGGATCTGGATGGTTTTGCTAAGAAACACAAACTAGAATTATAATTATTGCTGGCTTTTAATCATCCCGATGGGTGCGTTCCAGGCGTTCGTGGCGTTCCTGTGCCTCAATCGACAGGGTTGCAATCGGGCGGGCTTCCAGACGGCCGATCGTGATCGGTTCCCCTGTTTCTTCGCAATAGCCGTATGATCCATCTTCGATGCGTTCCAATGCTTCATTGATCTTCAAAATCAATTTGCGTTCACGGTCGCGGGTGCGCAGTTCCAGGGCGTGATCGGTTTCTTCAGACGCACGGTCGGTCAGGTCCGGCTTGTTCAGCTCAGTCCCCTGTAACGTATTGCGGATTGTTTCCGAGCTGCCGTGCAGCAATTCTTCGCGCCATTTGATCAGTTTCTGCCGGAAATACTCAAGCATCACCGGATTCATGAAGGCTTCGCCGTCACTCGGCTTATAATTCGCTGGAACTATAACGCGTTCACTCTCACTCATTATCTATCCCTCATTTCCCGGTTCATCACCTTTGTTGGTCTGCTCTTTTAACGGTTTGTCTAAAATTTGGCAAGAGTATGTGGGCGCGATCATGCATCACAGGTCTTTAACGCCTGGGCCATTTTGGCAATCTCAATCTGCGCCCGCAAATCAACTTCGTCCAACAGGGCCGTCAGTTGCGGGTCGGCAATTTTTTCCCGGTGGCTGGCCACAACATCGGCAATATCAACCACTTGACCAACCGTCAGCGTTCCCGCCAGAATCGACCGGCGCACGCCTTCCAGGGCATCCAGCACGTTATCGGCCCGCCCCATCATGCGCCCGCGTGAGGCGCGATCTGCCGGATCATCACTGGCCTGGGCCGCCAACAGGGAATCAATATTGGCAATGGCGTGGGTGGCCGCAGAAGGCGCGGCTTCGCTGACATCTTCCGCGCCGCCCAACAGGTCGGAAAATCCCGCAGCACCAGCCTTACCCGCGCCTTGCGAACGGCGGGTGGCTGTGGTTTTGTCGGTGGCGCCTGGACCTGTGATTTTCATGTATGTGTCCTTAGAGTCTGAGTATATCTCTTTCCCCTATCCCCTCACAAGTATTTTGGCACGGTTCTCGCAAAGGTCATGACAGAGGTGGCATGTTTGCCGACCGTAAACCGTCAGATGTTATTGGGTGGGACTTATGACACATATGATACACAAACAAACTGCAGGTATCGCCATCGCCGCGATCACCGATGTCACGCGCCGGGTCATGTTCGGCTTGATCGCCTTGACCTGTCTTTTGATGGCGTTTCAGGCCCATGCCGCGACGACGCGTATCAAGGATATTGTTGATTTCGAAGGCGTCCGCGATAACCAGTTGATCGGTTACGGTCTGGTCGTCGGCCTGAACGGGACGGGCGACAGCCTGAATAACGCGCCTTTCACCCGCCAGTCATTGATCGGGATGTTAGAACGCATGGGCGTCAGCGTCCGTGGCGAAAACCTGAACACGGGTAACAGCGCGGCGGTTATCGTCACCGCGACCTTGCCCGCCTTCACCAACCAGGGTTCAAAAATTGACGTCACTGTCTCAACGCTGGGCGATGCCGAGTCGCTGCAAGGCGGGACTCTGCTGGTCACTCCTTTAATGGGGGCGGACGCAGAAGTTTACGCCGTGGCGCAAGGAACGATTGCCATTGGCGGCTTTACCGCCACCGGCGCGGGCCAGCAGGTCACGCAAGGCACGACAACAGGTGGCCGGATTGCCGGTGGTGCCATTGTGGAAAAAGAACTGAATTTCAAACTGGAAGACCTGGCGGAACTGCGCCTGGGCCTGCGTAACCCTGACCTGACCACCGCGCGCCGAATCGCACAGGCAATTAACGGCTTTGCGGGAACGGCCCTGGCCTATCCCGAAAATGGTACGTCGGTCAAAATCCGCCGTCCGGAAAGCTATCCTGGGTCCATGGTCGATCTGTTAACGGATATCGAACAGCTGCCGATCCAGCCAGATCAAATGGCCCGCGTCATTATTGATGAAAAATCAGGCACAATTGTCATGGGTGCAGATGTCCGAATCAGCACAGTGGCGATTGCCCAGGGCAACCTGACCATCAAAATCACGGAAACACCACAGGTGTCACAGCCAAACCCCTTTGCAGAACAAGGTACAACCGTGGTTGTCCCGCGTTCGGATATCGAGGTTAACCAGGGCGCCGACACCAAATTATCGGTTCTGGAAAGCGGTGTGTCGTTACAGGAACTGGTAACCGGCCTGAACAAGCTGGGCGTTGGTCCACGCGATATCATCACAATCCTGCAAGCCATCAAAGCGGCCGGCGCATTACAAGCCGAGATTGAGACACTGTAATGACGGAAATCGCCCCCCTTCCCGCCACAACCGCACCGGCATCGGCAAACGCCAAAACCATCTCGCCTCAACGCATGGCAGAGATTGAGCGCACGGCCAAAGACTTTGAAGCCGTATTCCTGGCCGAGATGCTGAAACCCATGGTCGAAGGGGTTGAAGTCAGCGAAGATTTCGGCGGTGGACGCGGCGAAGAAGTGTTCCGCGGCATGATGGTCGATGAATACGGGAAAATCATGTCAAATAAAGGTGGCATTGGCCTGGCTGACCACGTGAAAGCCCAGATGATCCGCCTGGAATTGGGCCAGGATCCAAACACCCCGGCCCCTTCAGCCGCCGCCTATCAGCAATCAGTCCGCCAAGCGGCAGAGATCAGCGCAACCCCAGCGATACAGGAGTCCTTGAATGTCACCTTCTGATACCCTTCAAAACGATGCTGTTTTACATTTGAATGCCCTGGCTGGGCAGTTGATTGACGTGATTGAGCGTGAAAATGCCCTGGTAACCAGTGCCGACCGGATCGGCTTTTTGTCGCTTCAGGCCCGTAAGGCCCAGATTTCACGCGAATACGAACTGACACTGAAAGCCGTCCGCGCGACAAAAGTTGATCTGCGCCTGTGTGACGAGGATTTGCGCGCACAGTTAAAAGAACGTCATGCCCGCCTGCAAGAACTCAGCATAGAGAATATCAGCATCCTGACCCGCGCCCAGGGGACGGTCAAACGCTTGCAGGAACGTATCTTGAACGCCGCGCGTCAGGCTTCAAAGGCGGATGACAATCCAGCCTATACCCGTAACGGGAAGTCCGATCCGTTGGAGGATACTGGAACCAAGCCAACCAGCTTCAGTGAAGCCGTCTAAATACAGGAGTTTTGTCGATGACCGCTGCCTCTGCCCTCGCTTTAATACCGACACCAGTCGTGTCGTTCCTTGCGGCCACGCCGCCCGCGACAGGATTACTCAGCGCATCAGGCGCCCCTCAGGACACACGTGGCGTTGATCAGCCCTTTGCTGCGCTGCTGGCCGATATCGGGTTCACAGCGCCCGTACAGCCTGCTGTCACAAGTACGGTATCCGAAAGTGGGACGGTTCTATCCGGTGCGTTTGGCCGACCTTTTAATTACGATCCGACATTTCTGGTAACCGCCGATACAGATGTGACGCTGGCGGATAATGCCGCCCTGCCCGCCACTTTCGCGCCCGACCTGCTGGCTGCCCTGACCCCTGGCACGCCGGTTGAAGCACAGCAAGCCGTATCAGCGTCTCAGCCACTGGCTGACGACGTATTGCAATCGATTGCAGCGACAGTAAAAGCCCCGATACAAACCTCAGCGCAAAACAGTGCGCCAACGGAAACCGATGCCATCCTGTTACAGGTCGATAATGGCGATGCCGCTTCGCCCGTCTTATTAAGTGCCACGGGCCTGACGATCCCAGCGATGGCGACATTCACCGCGGACGAAGCGGCAAAAAGTGCCGTTCCAGCAATTGCAACATCCGCCACTGACAGCACACGCGCCGATATTATTACCGTTGCCATCCAGCCTGTCGTTCAACCAAAAGACAAAGCTCAGCCCGCCTCAACTGCCGCAGCGTCCCCCGGTGTCGTATTGGCCGAAGGCACTGTAATTGACGCCGCTGCGGCGCCGGCTCAAGCTTTACCAGATAAAAGCGCGGTCGGGACGGCCATATTGAAATGGTTTGAGGGTGGCAATGGCGACATTCTGCTGCAATCCGCTGATAATGCGCCCCTCGCACGTCCCGCGGCGCCTGCTGCCCTTTTATCCCCATCAACAACCCTTGCCGCGCAAACACAGACCGAAGGCGATCATGTCGCATCCAGCCAGGGGCAAATGGATAATGGCGATTTTTCCGCCACATTGTCCGGCCCAACGGCGGTGGCCGGTGCTGATGGCGATATTCTTTTAATGACGCCCCATGGCGTGATCAGTCCAACAGTGGTCGGCAGCACAGTGACCCACACCCCTGCGGCCAGTGCCCTGCACCCCGCAACCGGCATGGTGGCCGCGAATTTGCAGGCCGCCGCAGGCAATGCGGATAAGGTTAAACACTTCTCCCTGACCCTGAATCCGGCTGAATTAGGACGCGTTCTGGTGGATATGAAGCTGGACGCAGATAAAAAGATGAAAATTACGCTGACTGTGGAAAAAGAAAGCACATTCCAATTGTTGCAACGGGATGCGTCAGCCTTGCAATCCCTGTTCGATAAATCGGCGAACGCAGCGGATATCACCTTTGAACTGGCGGGGGATCAGCAAAGCTTTGATGGGGCCAGTGACCAGCGCAGCGCATTCCAAGAAGCCCCGGCAAAACAGGGTGAGGCAACCGCCCTACGCCTGCATGCACCCGACCAGAACACTAGCAATCCTGGGGAAAACGAGATCTCTGTCGCGGCTGGCCGGGTCAATAAACTGATCTGAGGCAATAAAATTAACCCTCTGTTAATTTATATATCATATGGTATAAGAGTAAGAGTGCGTGGAATCGCACCCATAGTTTGTATGTAATCTTGACCGCCTAGGAGAGGAGGTTATTAAGATGTCTGATCCAGTTTCGTCTTTATTACAGCGCAGCCTTGCTGGCGCGACCAATACATTAAAGAGCGACGCCCTCACCAAATCTGTGCGCGCCGACAAACCAATCCCAACAGGAAACCAGGTTAATCAGGCGGCACAACCGAATGCCGGTTTGCCTGCCGATACAATTGATGTGTCCTTCCTGAACGATAAAGCCGGGACGATTGCCCGAATCCTTGAAAATGTTGGCGACAGTGTTTCGACGATTCGCGACGCCCAGGGACGAATTGGTAAAATCACAGCCCTTCTGGAACAGGCCGGCGGCATTGCCGTGCGGGCCCGTGACACCTTGAAATCAACAGAAGATCGCGCAGAAATCCGACCGAAGCTTGAGGAATTAAGCACGCGCTTTGCCAAAGTTCTGGCCGAAATTGATGCGACCGCTGCCGAATCGGCCAATCCCCCGAACCTGTTGCAGGGCGAAGACCTGCAAACGATTATTGATACAGGGGCACGCGGTAATTCGATTACACAAAGCATTTTCATCAGCAGTGGTGGCCTGGGCCTGTACCCTATGGAATTCGGCGATGCAACTGCTCCCGTGGCTGATAACGTGCGCGGCACCGTCAGCAATGCGCTGGACGAAGTAAAATTATTCAGCCAGCAATTGGCCGGCGATATGAACACGCTTCAGACGGTGCAGGACTTCTCGTTAAACGCGATGCAGTTACTGTCGTCACAAGCGTCTGCACCGGTTTTAAGCAGTACAGCGGAAGAGGCAGCGAACCTGCTGGCCCTTCAGGTGCGCCAACAATTGGCAGGCAGCGATGTGTCGCTAGCCAATGAAAATCAGCGCGCCCTGTTGCAGCAATTCTAATCTCATACTACGCTCTCAGGCATGGCTCTTGTTATTGACCTGAAACCAGGCGAAAAAATCCTTATCGGCACGGCGGTTATCACGAATGACCAGCAACGGGCGCGACTTCATATCGCGGGTGAGGCCCCCATCCTGCGTGAAAAAGATGTGTTGCAGGAACAAGACGCCGATACGCCCTGCCGTCGCATTTATTTTCTGATCCAGTGCATGTATCTGGCGCGCAATCCGCGCGAATATCACCACAAATATTTCGCGCTGGTCCGTGATGTGATGCAGGCCGCCCCGACAACACTTGTTTATTTCGTCAATATCAACGAAAATATATTATTGGGCCAATACTACAAAGCGTTGAAAGAGGCCCATAAGTTAATTCAACACGAGGCAGATATCTTAAAAGAGGTATAATGTCGCAAGGATACGGTCCAAAATCCGGAAGTTACGCGCGGGCGGCAGGCAGTTATGGCCAGCATGGCGGCCAAGGCGATACTGCGCGTGAGGTTGAGGCCAAGATTTTATTGCGTGCAGCCCGACAAATCCAGGATTTGCACGACAGCTGGGACGGCCAGGACACGCAACGGATTGAAAAAACCATTTCTTATAACCGCCAGGTCTGGGCTGTCTTTTATGACATGGCCTTGGAAGCGGCGAATGACCCGAGTGCCAAAGGCAAGATGAGTGCGAATATCCTGTCATTGGCGACATTCGTTTTTCAACGCTCATTGGACATTCTGGCCGATCCGGACCGTGAAAAACTGCCTGTCCTGATTACAATCAACCGCGAAATCGCGGCTGGATTGATGGAACGGGCCCCTGCTGCAGAAATTCCTGGTTAAGCGTTTTAAATTAAGCGTCCAGGCTGACAGGTGTGTACGTATCGCCAATGGGCGGTGACATTGCGCCATCATCAATATTTATTTCAATATCGCTGAAAGCCTCACTGTCGCCGGTCCCGAATGTGACGTTATTGCCCGGCAGGGCGATGTCTTCCGCCTGGCGGGTCGCTTTGGGGCGATTAAGTGTCGAAGCAACTTCTGGCGCATCGACGCGACTTTCGGTTCGGATCGCGGTCGTCATTGCCTCGACGCGTTGATAGGCGCGGATCTGGCTGTCAGTCGGGAACTGGCGGGTGATATTTCCCGTCGCCGAATCACGCATGGCCAAAATGGCCTTGCTGGACGATTCATCGACGATCACATATGGGCTGTAATAAGGCGCAGAAACGCTGGCTTTAACAGCAGGCATAGGCCGTACGGGCACTGGCTGCGGCGATAATTTCTGGGCCTCTACCCGTAAATAGGCCGCATTGGCGACATTCATCGCTATGGCTTCTAACATATGTCCCACCTGTGCATGTAACGTTTATCGTTTTTATCTGCACACCCTATTTTCATTATAGCAAAATACAAAAGACGAGTCAAAAAATCGACATAATATTAGAAGTTTATATCAAAACATCCCGAAATTCAGGGAGTGGCAAAAGCGTGATTTTATGCGTATAATAATAAAACATGCGATTTAAAAACGTGAGTGAACACTGTACGGCCATAGCAGGCCAGACCCGGCATGCGGGCAGGTTCGCAGTGGGAATAATTGGGGCATAGGCGACCGACATGGACACAACGACAAACGAAACTGGCGCCTCTTTCACGAATACCGTGCGATCACTTGGGCCGGTGCGACTGGCAATCATGGGCGCGGTCGTTTTGGGCCTGGTCCTGTTTTTCGTCTTTATTTCCGCCCGCGTCGCCGCCCCGAACATGACCTTGCTGTATGCTGATCTTTCAGGCGAAAGCAGTGCCGCGGTTGTGACCAAGCTGGGCGAACAAAACATCCCTTACGATGTGTCGCCCGAAGGGTCGTCGATCATGGTCCCTGAAAAAGACGTCAACCGGGCCCGAATGATGCTGGCACAGGCGGGCCTGCCCAATGGCGGCACGATGGGATATGAGATTTTTGACAAGGAATCCGGTTTCGGCACCACCAATTTTGTCCAGAACATTAAGCAAGTCCGGGCATTGGAAGGTGAACTGGCGCGCACCATTTCCTCGCTTGAGCCTGTTAAAAACGCGCGCGTTCACCTGGTTTTACCGCAACGCG
The DNA here is from genome assembly GCA_040386235.1 of Pseudomonadota bacterium. GTDB lineage: Bacteria > Pseudomonadota > Alphaproteobacteria > Micavibrionales > Micavibrionaceae > JAZKGA01. The sequence goes on along the minus strand of JAZKGA010000001.1, from coordinate 829,919 downwards.
AGTTATTCAGCCGCGACAGCCGCCCAGCCAGCGCCAGCATCTTCCTGGATGTTAAACCCGGCGCACGCCTTAGCAACGAACAGATTGCGGGTATCCAGTCCTTGATCGCCTCTGCCGTGCCGTCGCTTAAGATTAACAATGTGTCGATCATCGACAGCAAGGGTAACCTGCTGGCCAAAGGTGGCGAAGAAGGCGAAAGCCTGATGACCATGAAAACCGAGGAACTGCGCCGCAATACGGAATTGCGCCTGACCGAAACGATTGAGGCACTGGTCGGCCGCACGGTCGGCTTTGACAAGGTCCGGGCGAATGTCAGCGTCGATCTGAATTTCGACCGCATCACCACGAACGAAGAAATCTTCGATCCAAACCAACAGGTTGTGCGGTCAACGCAGACCGTTGAGGAAAGCAACAGCGAACGTGAATCCAATGCCGACTATGTCAGCGTTGAAAACAACGTCCCACCACCTGCGGCCGCTGGCGGGCTTCAGGAAAACACGCCACCGACAGCAGAAGGCAATCGGATTGAAGAAACCACCAATTACGAAATCGGGAAAACAATCCGCAGCCAGGTCCGTGAGGTGGGTGAAATCAAGCGTCTATCCGTCGCCGTTCTGGTTGACGGCACTTACACAACCGATGCCGAAGGCGTTAAAACTTATACCCCTCGCCCGCAACCGGCACTGGACCAGTTGACGACTCTGGTGAAATCCGCCGTTGGTTTTGATGTAAAACGCGGGGACACGATCGAAATCGTCAATATGCAGTTCGCCGAAGTCGAAGTGCCTGAAGAATCCACCGAAACATTGCTGGGCTTTAATAAATCTGACCTTTTGGACGCGGTTGAATTGATTACCATCGCGGTGATGATGATCCTGGTGGTCTTGCTGGTGATCCAGCCTATGATCAACCGCCTGCTGGAAAACGAAGGCCGTCAGTCGCGCCAGCCTGCGGACGCTGAACAATCCTATGATATGCTGCCGGGGGTTGAGGGTAAGCAGGCCTTACCAAGTCCTAACTATGCCGGCGCCTTGCCAGGCCCGTCCGGTGGTGGCGGCAGCGCCGAAGACAGCGCAATGATCGACATGCACCGCGTCGAAGGCCAGGTTAAGGCCTCAACCCTGCGGAAAGTGGAAGAAATCGTGACGGCATACCCGACCGAAACGGTATCGGTTATACGCAATTGGATGACATCGAAGGATTAAGAACAGATGCGGACGCGTGAAGATTATCGCACACTATCAGGGGTCGAAAAAGGCGCCCTGTTCCTGCTGGCGCTTGGCGAGACTCACGCCACCGTCATGTTCGAACATATGGACGATGACGAAATCATGGAAATCTCGACCACCATGGCTGGTTTAGGTCGCGTCAGTGCCAATGTGGTTGAGCGCCTGTTCGTTGACTTTGCCGAGCAGATGAGTTCGACTAACGCCCTGATCGGCACGATGGACAGCACGGAACGCCTGCTGGCGAAAGTTTTGGGCAAAGAAAAACTTGACCAGATCATGGAAGAAATTCGCGGTCCGGCCGGCCGCACCATGTGGGAAAAGCTGGGAAATGTGAATGAGGAGATTTTGGCAAATTTCCTGCAAAAAGAATACCCTCAGACCGTGGCCGTGGTGTTGTCGAAAATCTCGACCGATCATGCGGCGCGCGTCCTGTCCAACCTGCCTGAAAATTTCGCGATGGAGGTCATCCATCGGATGTTGCGTATGGAAACGATCCAAAAAGAAATTCTGGAGGACGTTGAACGCACGCTGCGCAGTGAATTTATGACCAACCTGGCACGCACCCAACGCCGCGACAGTCACGAACATATGGCAGAGATTTTCAACGCCTTGGAACGGTCGGTCGAGGGTCGCTTCATGGAATCCCTGGAAACAAATACGCCAGAAGCAGCCCAGAAAATCCGGGCCCTGATGTTTACGTTCGAAGATTTGTTACGGATTGACCCGGCGGGGATGCAGACATTGATCCGCGCGATCGACAAAGATAAACTGCCTATGGCGCTTAAAGGCGCGACGGACTCGATCAAGGACCTGTTCTTTTCCAATATGTCTGAACGGGCAGCAAAGATTATGAAGGAAGACATGTCGGCCATGGGCCCTGTCCGCCTTAAAGATGTCGAAGACGCGCAACAATACGTGGTGTCCGTGGCCAAGGATTTGGAAGGCCGGGGCGAAATTGTCCTGGGCGGCAAGTCTGAAGAAGACCAGCTGGTCTATTAATGGTGAAGGATGGTTAAGAAATACCTCTTTGATCTGCACCGCTTTGATTCCCCTCATGCACAGGTTGATATTGCACAGGACGATGCCGCGCCCTCGCCCACCTACAGCCATGATGATTTGACGGCCAGCCAGGACGATGCCTTTCGGCGCGGGAGGCAGGAAGGGTTCCGCGAGTCCGAAGAGGGTATCAGCCGTGAAATCGCGACGTTTCTGGGCATTTTAAATACCCAGCTGGATGATTTATTGCGCGCGGAAACGCAACGGTCGGAAGCCTTTGCCAAAGATGTTCTGGTGGCCAGCCAGGCGTTGTACGCCCAGACCTCGGCCACATTGATTAAGGCCGAAAGCTGGCCCCTGACCGTCGCGATGATCCAGGACGTTATCACCGCCATGCCCCGCAACCAGGATATGATTATTACCATTCCTGAATTATATCGGGAAACGCTGTCCCAGTACCTGACCAAAATGTACGGCGACAAGGCCACGCGGTTTCAGATCGAAGCAGACCCTCTGTTGCCCGCCGGTGACTGCAAGATCACCTGGGCCCATGGGGGGGCAATCCAGTCGATGACGGATATGCAGGCCCTGATCCACGAAAGATTACAGCTTCTGCTTGCAGAAATCGGTGCGACGACGCATCATGATGCCAATACGCCAACGACGGATAAGGACCAGCCGCATGAGTGATACGCCAGACACAAAAGAACCAGAAACCGTGGCCGAAGCCGGGACATTGAACCTGAACGAGATTGTGGATACGCGTCCGAAGGACGATACGGATGATACATTTGCCGTGGGTGAGCCGATGGCAAAGGATGTGACGGCTATTTACGACGTGCCCGTTCAAATTTCTGCGGTTCTTGGCCGGTCCACGATGCAAGTGTCGCAATTGCTGAAACTTGGCCGTGGCGCGGTGGTCGAATTGGACCGCAAGGTGGGTGAGGCCATTGACATCTACGTCAATAATCGCCTGGTTGCGCGGGGCGAAGTGGTCGTGGTCGAAGATCGCCTGGGCATCACGATGACTGAGATTGTGAAATCTGATCGCAGCGGCGAATAACGCATGACTGACACTGCCCCTTCCGCCAATCCTGCCGCTGTGAACGCCGATAAAACGGTGCGCTTTGCCACGGTGCATAAAACGACGGATTGGCTGACAGTCATCGGGGCCGTTATGGCCCTGATTATGATTGTGGGCACGGCACTGTATGGCCAGCAAAACGCTAATTTCTTTAACTGGCCTGCGTTCCTGATTGTGTTCGGCGGGACGTTCGCCGTCACGATGATTTCATTTTCGACCGAAGATCTGCATGGATTTGTCCAGACGGTCAAACGCACCATCCAGCGTCACGACGTTGTGCCGCGTATTTTTGCCCAGATGCTGCTGGATATCTCGGGCCGCGCACGCAAAAGCGGCGCACTGGCATTAACCAAGCTTGGCCCCAAACTGGATGATTATCAGGATGTGGCCCTGGCCACGCAAATGCTGGCGGATAATATCAGTATTGAGGTTATCCAGCGTACATTTACCCAAGTGATCGACGCCCGCGCGCTGGAAGGCAATACAGCCGTCAATATCCTGCGCCGCGCGGCAGAGGTGGCCCCTGGCATGGGCTTGATCGGCACATTGCTGGGCCTGGTCCACATGCTGGCGCAACTTAGCGATCCATCAACGATCGGGCCGGCCATGGCGATTGCCCTGTTAACCACGTTTTACGGCGCAGTGCTTGGGAATGTCATTCTGGCACCGTTGGCTGCAAAGGCTGAACGGACGCTGGCCGATGATTTAATGCGCCTGGATATGGTCCGGGAAATGGCAGTTTCAATTGCGCGCAAGGAAAACCCGCGCACGCTTGAGATCGCCCTGAACACTTTGCTGCCGCCACATCAACGGCTGCACTATTTCGATGTCTAAAGGATCCCCACAATGCGTTTAATGCTTATCGGGCAATTAGAGGGCTATATCAGCAGTGCAGGTAAAATTGCCCTGAAACGCGGCGCAAAAGTCATGCATTGCGAAGATATCGTGCAGGCGATGGGCGCGTTACGTAACGGTAAGGGCGCGGATTTAATCATGATGGATGTGAAGATGAAAATCGGCACGTTGGTCAGCCAGTTAAACGATGAACGCATCAACATTCCCGTGATTGCGTGCGGTATTGATAACGATACGCGCGCCGCCGTAAAGGCCATTCAGGACGGCGCAAAGGACTATATCCCGCTGCCGCCCGATGCCGAATTGATTGCGGCAATGCTTGAGGCCGTCACCGACGATCAATCAACAATGATCGGGTCCGCCCCGGCGATGCAGGCCATTTTAAAACTGGCTGACAAAATCGCCCCAAGCGAAGCAACAATCCTGATTACCGGCGAGTCCGGCACAGGGAAAGAGGTGATGTCGCGTTACATTCACCTGAAATCAAAACGTAAGGACAAGGGTTTTATCGCTCTGAACTGTGCCGCGATCCCCGAAGCCTTGCTGGAATCCGAATTATTCGGCCATGAAAAAGGGGCCTTTACAGGTGCGATTGCCCGCCGCCTTGGAAAGTTTGAAGAGGCAGCCGGTGGCACACTGCTGCTGGATGAGATTTCAGAGATGCATCCGCTGTTGCAGGCCAAGCTGCTGCGCGCGATTCAGGAACGGGAAATCACCCGAGTCGGCAGCAACGATGCAATCAAGGTCGATGTGCGGATTATCGCCACATCGAACCGCGATCTGGAAAAATCTGTCCAGAAAGGCGAATTCCGGGAGGATCTGTATTTCCGCTTGAATGTCGTCAACATTCCCCTGCCACCTTTGCGGGATCGACGCAGCGATATATTACCGCTGGCTACATTCTTTGCGGATAAATACGCCGATGCCAATGGGGTTCCGCGTAAAGCGTTATCGGCAGAAGCGCAGGAACGTATCCAGGCTTATCCCTGGCGCGGAAATATCCGCGAACTGGAAAACACCATGCACCGTGCCATCCTGATTTCTGTCGAAGATCAGATTGAATCGCCGGCGATCCATTTGCAGGATAACAGTTTCACCAATGCGGCCGGTACGGGCGCAAGCGGCAATGCGACACAGGCACCGACCCTGGTACCGACCCAGGCCACAGCCGTTTCAGACGTTAAAAACAGCGCGTCCGTGACGACCATGATTGGCCGCACCATTGCGGATGTTGAACGCGATATGATTCTGGATACGCTGGGTCATACACTTGGCAACCGGACACAAGCCGCGACAATTCTGGGGATTTCAATCCGAACCCTGCGCAACAAATTACAACAATATCGCACCGATGGTGTTTCCAATATTCCAGCCGCAATGGGCGAATAATCGCGTGTAATTTAAGGACAAACCCATAATGGCTGGCCTGCCCGCTTTACCCCCTATGACCATGACATCCGCCCGCAGCGCGGCGCGATCGGTCGTCAGCAAAGACGTCGTCTTTGCCTTCGGTATTGTTATTATCCTGATGTTCATGCTGGTCCCCATTCCCGCATGGCTTTTGGATATCGGCTTATCTATCTCAATTACCTTATCAATTCTTGTTTTGATGACGGTTTTGTTCATTCAAAGGCCGCTGGATTTTACAACCTTTCCGACCGTACTGCTGATCACCACGGCGTTACGCCTTGGCTTAAACATCGCAACGACGCGGCTGATCCTGACCGAAGGCCATAATGGCGAAGACGCCGCAGGCCATATTATTCAGGCCTTCGGCCATTTTATGATCCAGGATAACTATGTGGTCGGTGGCATTATTTTTGGTATTTTGGTCATCGTCAACTTCATCGTTATTACGAAGGGGTCGGGCCGGATTGCCGAGGTCGCAGCCCGCTTCTCCCTTGATGCCATGCCGGGTAAGCAGATGGCAATCGACAGCGATTTGTCAGCCGGGATTATTGACGAACAAGAGGCGAAGAAGCGTCGATCTGACCTTCAGGCCGAAAGCACGTTTTTTGGGGCCATGGATGGTGCCGCGAAATTCGTGAAAGGGGATGCCATCGCCGCCCTTTTGGTGACCTTTATCAATATTATCGGTGGCATTATTATCGGTGCTGTATCGAAAAATATGTCACTGGCCGATGCCGCCAGCACCTATACCCTGCTGACCATTGGTGACGGCCTGGTCAGCCAGATCCCTGCCCTGATCATTTCAGTGGGTGCCGGTTTGCTGGTATCAAAAGCGGGCGTCGAAGGCACCGCGGATGCAGCCTTGGTTGATCAATTCGCCCGTTATCCGCGCGCCATTGGGGTTAGTTCCGTCATCATGGCCTCGGTTGCTCTTATCCCCGGCATTCCTGCCTTACCCTTCCTGTTTCTGGCCGGCGTGACTGGCGGAGTTACTTATATACTGGTTAGAAGACAAACGGCCCTTAAGGATAAGGCCAGCGATGAAATCGCCGAAGCGGCCCGCGCAAAGCCAGCCGAAGAACCGATTTCCAAGTCTTTGGCCATGGATACGATACGTCTCGAACTAGGATACGGTTTGCTGGGTCTGGTTCAGGGAGAGGGCAATCGCCTGACGAACCAGGTGAAGGGCCTGCGGCGTCAATTGGCCGAAGATATGGGCTATATCCTGCCCAGCGTGCGCATCCAGGACAATTTGCAATTGCCCAGCAACACATATGTCGTTCGCCTGCGTGAGATTGAATCCGGTCGCGGCGAAGTCCGCCCGAATATGTTGCTGTGCATGGATCCTGGCGGCCAGCCGATCACCCTGCCCGGTGAAAACACAATTGAGCCGACATTTGGCCTGCCCGCCATGTGGATCGACGAACGTCATCGGGAAGAGGCACATTTCCGCGGCTACACCGTTGTAGATGCGGGCACGGTTATTACCACGCATTTAACCGAGATCATTAAAGATCATATGTCCGACCTGCTGTCCTATACGGAAACCCAGCGTTTACTGGACGAACTGGCCCCTGAATACCAAAAACTGGTGGGCGATGTTATTCCGGCGCAACTGACCGTGTCGTCGTTGCAGCGCGTCCTGCAAAACCTGGTCGCCGAACGCGTTTCCGTGCGCAATCTGCCCACCATTTTGGAAGGCGTGGCCGAAGCCGCCAGTTACACCAAAAATGTGGGGCTGATTACCGAACATGTTCGGGCGCGCCTGGCCCGCCAGCTGTGTGATGCCAATACCAATATGCAGGGGTTTGTTCCATTACTGACATTATCACCGAAATGGGAGCAGGCCTTTGCCGAAAACCTGGTCGGCAATACGATTGATGAACGGCAATTGGTGATGCCGCCATCCCTGTTGCAGGAATTAATCAGCGATATTCGCAAAGCATATGAGAAATTCACACAGATGGGTGAAAGCCCCGTCTTGCTGTGTTCCGCCAGCGTGCGCCCCTATGTCCGGTCGGTCGTCGAACGCTTCCGCAACCATACGGTGGTCATGAGCCAGACCGAGATCCACCCCCGCGCAAAAATCAAAACGCTGGGCACTGTATGACCCGCGTATTGCCTTATCTATTTAAGGGTTGCGCCGTGAAGGTCCCATACGTTAACATTTCATTAAGATTCGTATGATTCGTGCGAAGAAAACCTTGTTAACATAGGCCATGCGGCTCAAATCCTTTTATGCCCAAACCATGACTGAGGCAATGCAAATGGTACGTGATGCACTGGGTGAAGATGCTATCATCATCGCCACGCGTGAAGATCCGGGCCCTGTCCGTGGCCGCCCTCGTGGCGTGACATTAACGGCTGCAATCGACGCCGACAACATGTCCGTGGCCAGCCCGCGCCCTTCACAGACCCTGAGATCACAACACACCGCCCCCGCATTCGAAGTTGCTGATGCTGCCCAAGGCCACGTCGCGGATGCCGATAACTGGCTGCAATACGATGACGAAGATGGCGCCGAAGGCGGCGTAACCGAACAACTAACCGAAGTCATGCTGCGCCACGGCGTTCCTGAAGATGTATCGGACCCTATCCTGTCTTGCTGTATGGTTATGGGGTTTGAAGACGCCCGCGGTGCTTTGGTGGCAGCTCTTGAAAACCTGTTCCGGTTTGCACCGATCATGCCCGCAACACAAAAACCGCAATCGATCCGCAAGGCGACGATGTTCATCGGCCCGCCTGGGGCCGGCAAAACCCTCACCACGGCTAAATTCGCCGCCAAGGCGGTGTTACAAAACATGCCCGCTGCGGTCATCACCGCCGATACGCTGCGCGCCGGTGGGGTTGAGCAGTTGGAGGCGTTTACCCGCCTGCTGGAAGTCCCCTTATACAAAATCAAAACGCCGAATGACCTTAAGGCCCGCCTGGCCAGTATTCATCCGGAAACAGCCGTCTTTATCGATATGCCCGGCCTGTCGCCTTTTTCGACTGAGTCCATGAAAACATTGGCGAAATTCTCGGCCGCGTCGGCCATTGAACCTGTGCTGGTCATTCCCGCCGGGCTTGATGCGGCAGAATCCGCCGACATGGCCCGCCTTTACAGCGCCTTGGGCGTCCGTCGTCTAATCGGCACACGCCTGGATATGGCCCGTCGCTATGGCGGCCTGCTGGCCGCGGCCAATGCTGGCAATATGGCCTTTGCCGAAATTGGCAATGCCGCACATGTCGCAGAAGGATTGCAGGCGCTGTCGCCAAAAATTCTGGCGCATTATTTGCTTCCCGGTGCAAACGCACCTTCCCCTTTTTCCCAATATAAGGCAGGATAGACACGCTATGTCCGAAACATCGTTTTTCTCTGATGCCGCCGCCGGTTTCAAACCCGGTTCGCCGATTTACCGTCGCGGCAACAACATCATCGCCGTTGCCAGTGGTAAGGGCGGTGTCGGCAAGACATGGTTTTCGATCACCCTGTCCCACGCGCTGGCCCGTCAGGGTAAACGCGTCTTGCTGTTCGATGGGGATTTGGGCCTGGCGAACGTGGATGTCCAACTGGGCCTGATGCCCAAGCGTGATTTAAACGACGTTATTCGCGGCCGGTTGGGCCTGGATAAAGTTATTCAACGCTATGAAGATGGCGGTTTCGATATTATTGCGGGACGGTCTGGTCAGGCATCCCTGTCTGCTTTGCCGTCGCAACGGCTGGTTTTCCTGCGTGATCAGTTGCTGGATATCGCCGACCAATACGACATTGTAATCATCGATTTGGGCGCGGGTGTTGATCGCACCGTGCGGTTATTGTCGGCCTCTGCCACCCGCACATTGCTGGTGACAACTGATGAACCAACGTCATTGACAGACGCCTATGCGTTTATCAAACTGGGCAACGCCGCCGGCATGTCGAAACATATTTCAATCGTCATTAATATGGCGACGACGCAGTCCGAAGGTGAAAAGACCTATAAGACGTTATTAAAAGCCAGTGAGAATTTCCTGCGCCTGACTCCGCCTTTGGCCGGAATGGTGCGCCAGGATGCGAAGGTGAAGGACAGCATTCGCCATCAAACACCGATCCTTATCCGGTCACCAAACGCGGATGCCGCGAGTGACGTTGAAAAGGTCGGAAAATACGTTTTGAAAATGCTGGTTGAGCATCAAAAAGCCGCCGCCGAGGCGTAAGGTCTTTACGTCTTCTGCGTTCCCTTTTTTTGTTCCGACAGAACGCAGAGGAATGTTAGACTTAAATTATGGCCGATATTTCCCTGCCACCTTTGGTGATGCCCCCGCCCGTGACGCGGGATGCGCTGACCTTGAAAATATTGGACCTGCCCACCGATCTGAATAATTTGCGCAGCGCAGTGCGCTTGAATGGCGAGGTGATTGCCCGCCTGCCGGATCAGTCGATCATCCTGCGGACCATGGCCGGTGACATGCGGCTGCAAAACAATGCATCACCCAGATTACAGCCTGGCGATAAAATGACGATAGAGGTGCCTGCCGTCCAAACACCACGCCAGGTCATAATCCGCCCAACCTTACCCGGCATACCTGTGCCCCCGCCTGGGTCATCGCAAACCCCGCCCATGCCACCGGCTGTTCCGCCCGGCACCACACCGCCGCCGCCATCAGGGACCGGAGGGCATGTTAAACTGCCGCCTGATATGGAACTGATGATCCCACCGCGCGGTACGATCCCGCCCGTAACGCTGCCCGTTCGCCTGCCCTTGCCTTTGGCGCAAACATTGCGCCTGACGCCCGTGGCCACACCGTCACTTTTGCCCCCCGCGCCGCCCATTACCACAATTTCTGTCATGCCACGGCTGACTTTCCCCATTGCACCTGTGACGTTGCCGCCGGCCTCAACCCCGCTGCAAATCCCTGCGCCGCCCTTGGTGCCGCCACCTTTGCTGTCTGCCGTTTTACCGATCCCGATGCAGCCCGCGTTGCCCCGTGCCTTGCCCATCACATCCATCCCCCTCTCTGTCCCCACTCTGCCAACCACAAACGGGCTGCCGTTATTCCCCCTGACACCCCAAACACCGCAGCCCGCTCCGGCCTTTCAGGACACGGCCCAGGATGTGAAAATCATTGCCACCCTGCCCCCCGCGCCGCAGGGTGTGCCGCTGACTTTTCCTGCGACCACCCCCATGGCGGCAATGGGAAATGTGCCCAGGGGCAATGCCGCAATGGGATTGGCCGATGATGCCTTAATGTTGACGCTGCCGTTACGGCCAGGCCAGCAATGGGCGATTGTCACGGGCCTGACCGCACGACAACAGCCGGTGATCACTCTGTTCCGCCCCGACAGGCAGGCCGTTCCCACCCCTTATATCCTGCATTATCCGACCCAGTCTTTGCCCCCCGGATCGCGCTTGATCGTTACGTTGCCCCAGGCATACAACCTGCCACCCAGCCAGTTGCATGCCGCGACGCCGCAACCATCATCCCCGTCCCTGCGCATCCTGCCCGGCAGCTGGCCGGAATTCAGTCAGCTGCTTTTACTGGCTGGGCCATCACTGTCGCCCATTCTGGAACGGCAATTTCCACGCGTTGGCGGAACTGCACAGGCGGCCCAGCTAACCGGCCCTGCGGGCCTGCTACTCGCGCTTATGCGTGGTGGAACGCTGGGTGAGACTTTCTTTATGCCCGATGACACGGGTATGAATGCGGCGACCCGGCAAACCCTGCTGAAGACCATCCAGACGGCCTTACAAGATATAGCCAGTACGCAATCAACTGTGGTGAAAGATCAGGACGGGCAAAGCTGGCGGCCCATTCCCCTGCCACTGCTGAATGACCAGGGGATGATGGATCGCGTCATGCTGTATATTCCTCGTGACCTAGAGGATAAGCGGCCGGCTGACCGCGACAAAAACCGCAAAAAAGCATTGCGTTTTGTCCTTGCCGCGCGGCTTAGCCGCATGGGCGATATGCAGTTGGAAGGGTTGTACAGGGCCGATGCCAAAACCCTGGATGCCCAGGTTATATCCGACCACCCGTTTTCAGGCGACGCACGTAATCACATCGCGCGCCTTTACGCCCGCGCCCTGATCCGCAGTGATTTAAGCGGCGATATCTTCTTTCATCTGAAAAACGCGCATTGGCATGATTTCACGACTGATCGCGTGACCAGCGACACCCTTATCGCGTAATCACGATACTGCCGCGCTTACGTTTTGTATCGGCGCGGGCGTGCGCCTGGGGAAGATCGGCGAAAGGCAAAACGCTGTCGATCACCGGCTGGAATTGCCCGCTGAGCACTAACGCTACCAACGCTTGCAAATCATCAAGCCGTTCTGCCGCTGGGCCTGAAATCGTGCGGCGCGTGCCCTGATGACGCGCCAGCATGTCCCGCAAGTCGCCATTGATGGCCAAATATCGTCCACCTTCCAGCAATAACGGAATGGCTGTTGCGAAGGCAAGTGTACCAACACAATCGGCAATAACGTCATAAGACTGGCCCAGATTGCTCACATCTTGTGTCGTATAATCAATAACTGTATGCGCCCCCAGGCCGCGCACCATATCCAGATTGGCAGCACTGGTCACCGTCGTTACGTCTGCATTGGCAACAGCGGCCAATTGTACAATCGCACTGCCAACCGCGCCGGATGCACCGATGACCAGAATGCGCTCACCGCGTTGCAGATTGGCACGACGCAGATAATCGCGCGCGGTCAGCCCGCCGAACGACAGGGCCGCAGCTGTTTCAATGGCCATATCCACAGGGCGCTTCACGATTAATCCGGTGTCGCGTAAGGCCACGTATTCAGCATGGGCACCCAGTTTTATGCCCGTCATGGCGATGATATCATCGCCCACGGAAAAGGCGGTCACCTTGGACCCGATCGCGACAATACGCCCCGTTAACTCAGCCCCCAATATCGCTTGACGCGGGCGGCGCAATCCAAAGAATAATCGCCCCATCAGGCCCATCCCGCGCGGAAAATCACCCGCACGGATACGGCGGTCCGCGGCGGATACGGTCGTTGCCTGCACCTGCACCAGCACATCGTGCGAGCCAATTTCTGGCACTGGCACAGTGCGGCATTCCAACACCTCCGGCCCGCCATATTCCGTGGCATACCAGGCCTGCATCGTTTTTGGGTCGATCATTTACATGGTCCTTTAATAATATCCCATAACTCAGGAAACGTACGCGATTGCAGATCGCTTTCGCAGAAATGACCTTTGTCTTTATAAATATGTAGTGTGGCCTTTGGATACAAAGCTGAGACTATCTGGAATGTTTTCTTGATATCAGTATCATCATCCGTGGAGTGGAGAATGTGCATCCGCCCCACTCGATCAATCACGCCGGGATCATAGTGCCCGAGCAAAAAATCACCATGCTTCCGCTCTGGGTCAACCCACGCTCCAACCAGAACCAGTTGATCCAACATAATATCTGGATGAGAACTGAGGTATTTTAGCAGGAAACCAGCCCCCGCACTGTGCCCAACCGCAATTCTCAAACTGGCAGGGTCAAACACCTCGAATGCCTTTTGCCATGAGGTATAATCGGGTTTGTAGGGTGCTGGCATTTCCGGTGTTTGACATTGATATGCCGCGCGTAAGAACTTCTGCTGTAGCCATGGCAACCAATGCGCGTTTGACGGCGATGGAAAATCCATCTCAAAATATTCTTCCGTATCACAAATGCCGTGTAGGATAATTGCGCTCATCGCCGCTCCTCTTTCTGTTGACGGATCGCGCGATTTAAACCGATTTCGTCATACATTTCGGTTTCTTTCTTCAGAATTGCTTTGATCACGGCGGCTTCACGGGCATCGGCGATAATCTCAATTTTCTTTAATTCGGCAAAGGCGTCACGCAATTCATCACGGGCCAGATCGACACGTTGTTCTAATTTGCGTGACTGGTCCGCAATATGATCCAATTCAGCCCGCACCCGCAGGGAAAACCCGGCGAAATCAGTGAATATCTGCAATTCCGGCTGCGCCGCCAGCAACGCCTCTTCTTCTGCCAGGCGGGATTTGAGATTTTGTGCGGCAATATCCAACGCGTTAAGTTGTTCATACAATCGCGCCAGGATTTTTTGTTTGTCATCCACGTGGCGGCGACGCACCCGGATCAACGGAGCCAGGCGCGCCATCAGTATTCACTTATCTGATATTCAGGCGTGTAATCCATGCCCAGGATATTCGCCAGAATAATAAATCCGCCATCAATATCTGTGCTGTCTTCTTTGCGTTGATCCAGGAAGGTTTCAATTTGCGGATACAGGGCAATCGCCTCATCCACGCTTGCATCGCTCCCTTTACGATACGCACCAAGTCGTATCAGTTCCGCCATATCTTCATAGACACTTGCGACTTGCTTCGCACGTCGGTAAATCGCGTTTTGCTGGGGCGTGAACGCATTGGGCAATGATCGCGATACGGATTTCAAAATGTTAATCGCGGGATAGCGTCCGCGTTCGGCAATCGCCCGTTCCATCACGATATGGCCATCGATGATCCCGCGCACCGTATCGGCCACCGGTTCGTTCGTATCGTCCCCTTCGACCAGCACGGAAAAGACGCCGGTAATATTCCCCTCACCCTTTGGCCCAGGGCCTGCGCGTTCCAACAGGCGGGTCAATTCCCCAAATGTCGTCGGCGGATATCCCTTGGCGGTCGGGGGTTCGCCTGCGGACAGCCCAATCTCACGCTGTGCCATGGCAAACCGCGTCAGGGAATCCATCATGCACAGCACCTGCTGCTGCTGTGCCCGAAAATATTCAGCGATCGCCATGGTCATATAGGCGGCCTGGCGGCGCATCAACGCTGGCTCATCCCCCGTTGCGACAATAACAACCGCGCGTTTCAATCCATCTTCACCCAAATCGTCTTCCAGGAATTCCTGCACCTCGCGCCCCCGCTCGCCAATCAGGCCGATTACCGACACATCAGCGGCCGTATAACGCGCCATCATCGACAACAAGACAGATTTCCCGACGCCCGATCCCGCAAAAATCCCGATCCGTTGCCCCAGGCACAGCGTGGTAAAACTATTCACCGCCCGCACACCCAAATTCAATTTCTGGCCGATCCGCTGCCTTGTGTGTGCCGAGGGCGCTTTGGCTTTTAAGGCCACCGGCGTCGGCCCATGCAATAACGGGCCCTTGCCGTCCAGCGGCTGGCCCAGGCCGTTAATCACGCGACCCAGCCAGGACAAATCAGGATAAATCACTGGCTGCGCCCCGTGGATGACGGCACGACACCCCAGCCCCACACCTTCCAGCGTTCCGAAGGGCATCAACAAAGCCTGGCCATCCTGGAACCCGATAACTTCACACGGGACTTCTTCACGCTTGGGTGGTTGCAAATGGACACGTGCGCCAATCGAGAGACTGGGCGGAAAACCGGCAATCTGGATTAACAACCCCAGCACCTTTGTGACCGTGCCATAGACATGATGCGGCGCAAGGTCATGCAAAGCAGCACTGATATGAGGCACATAGGTATTCATGTGCAGAAGTGTAACATTGAAAATAGAGATTTGCACAGAGCGTTAATGTTTGTTAACATTGGTTAAGAAAACATACATACGAAGGAATTATGCCGATGCGCGTCCTGCTGATTGAAGATGACAGTTCCATGGCCCGCAACATCAATTTGATGTTGAAATCCGAAGGGTATGTGGTGGATGTAACGGATCTGGGTGAAGACGGCCTGGATTTAAGCAAGATTTACGAATTTGATATCATCATTCTGGACATCATGCTGCCCGACATGACCGGGTACGATGTTCTGAAACAATTGCGCGACTCGCGGATCAAAACCCCGGTTTTGATTTTGTCCGGCTTGAATGAGCTGGACGCGAAGATCAAAGGCCTGGGCTTTGGAGCTGATGATTACCTGACAAAACCATTTGAAAAGGCAGAGCTGATTGCCCGTATCAAAGCCATCGTGCGTCGGTCACAAGGCCATTCGGAAAGCAAGCTGCAGATCGGCAAAATGGTCGTTAACCTGGACAGCCGCACGGTCGAAGTGGCGGGCAAGCCCATCCACCTGACCGGCAAAGAATACGGCATCCTGGAATTGCTGGCTTTGCGTAAGGGCAACACCCTGACCAAAGAACAGTTCCTGAACCACCTGTATGGCGGGATGGATGAGCCTGAATTAAAAATTATCGACGTTTTTATCTGTAAGCTGCGCAAGAAGCTGGAAAAAGCCGCCGGTGGCGATAACTTCATCGAAACTGTCTGGGGCCGTGGTTACGTATTGCGTGAGCCGCAGCCACAATCGAAAAAATCTGCCGTCGCCAGTTAACAGTGGTGTGTACAAGCCTTGCTGACGTGCTAAGGTAACACCCATGTGGACTTTGCCGAATATCCTGACGCTTTTGCGTGTCGCCCTGCTACCTGTGCTGGTGGCTTTATTCATGCTGCCGCAAAGCTGGGCCGCATGGCTGGCCTTGCTGGTTTATACCGTTGCCGCGCTGACCGATTATTTCGACGGCTACCTGGCCCGCACAACACAACAGATCACGGCCATCGGCAAATTCCTGGACCCCATTGCCGACAAGATTTTTGTCGGCTGCCTGTTACTGCTGATTGCCATGGAACACCGTTTGCCGGACTGGTGGATTGTGCCGGCACTGGTGATTATGGCCCGCGAAATTCTGATTTCAGGTTTGCGTGAATATCTTGGCCCTTACAACATCCAGTTGCCTGTTTCCCGGCTGGCCAAATGGAAAACCGCGTTTCAGATGATTGCGCTTGGCTTTTTGATTATTGGCCCTTATGGCGATGTGATCGTACCGCAATGCCTGTTGATCGGCCAAATCCTGCTCAGCATCGCTGCGATCCTGACAGTCTGGACAGGCTGGGCCTATATGCGCGTCGGCCTGCGGCACATGATCGCCAGCACGGATTAGGACATGCGCGGCTTTTTAACCTTTGTCTCACGTCATACGATCCTGGTCGCGACCGGATATGTGTTCGTCAGCCTGATCGGTTTTTCCGCCGTTGTGCAACCGGAACAGGCGGGCGTGTTGACCGCGTTGGCATTAACAGGACTGGCCTTAATCCTGGCCTATGACGGTGTACAGCGTCGCCGCAGTGAAACAGCCGTCTTACAGCGTCTGGAAACATTACAAGAGCAACACGCCCTGTTAAGCGCAGATGTGTCACGCTGGCATCGCCAGGCTGTACAGGGCGCGCGCGCGCAGGACACCTTAGCAGACCCAGCCCCCGCAACCATTGCCCCGCCTGCCGCGCCAACCTCCCATTTACGCCTGGCCACATCAGACGGAACACCGGCTGACGTGTCTGTTTTTGACGATGTCATGGTCGGCATTTTGCTGCATGACGCGTTGAACGAGGCACGGATGAACGTCGTGATCCAGCCGATCATGCGCCTGCCGCAACGCCGCCCTGCGATGCTAGAGGTCTTTGCACGCCTGCCATCCAAAACCGGCCACCCGGCAGTTCCAGCCCAACGCTTTATTCCTGGATTGCGCCAATCGCACAAAGTCGCGTTGATCGATCGGCTGGCATTGCAATACGCTTTCGACCTGATCCTGGACCCGGCCCGGTCGGGTCACACCCTGCCATACATGATTAATATCGGGTCTGAAACATTGAAGGACGGGGCATTTATGACCCGCCTTCTGCACGTATTGAAACAACAAAACCGCCTGGCACACCGCCTGATTTTTGAAATGCGGCAGGTTGATTTCCAGGCCTTGCCCGCGCCACTGCTGGCAATCATGGATGGGATGGCCGCCCTCGGCTGCCGCTTCTCAATGGATAATGTCGATATGCCGCAATTTACGCGCAGCTTCCTGCGTAAGCATCACATCAGTTTCGTCAAACTGTCCGGCGCACGCCTGTCCCACATGGCCCGTACCGCCAGTGGCGTTGAAACGGTCCGCCGCATCCGTGCCAATCTGGCCCGTGATGGCGTGACACTGATCGCTGAACGTATCGAACATAATCCGGTGTTGATGGACGTGCTGGACTTGGGTCTTGACTATGGCCAGGGATATTACCTGGCCCAGCCGGCTGCGCCGCAAACATCCTCTAAACGTCAGGCTGCGTGATGCAGGTTGTCAGACTGGCCCTTCTGCTGCTGTGCCTGTGCCTGGCCAACGTGGCACAAGCCGCTGATTTCAAGCCTTACATGACATTATACGGCACCCCCAAATATACCGGTGCATGGACGCATTTTGCCTATACCAACCCCGATGCGCCAAAGGGCGGCGCCCTAAAAACCGCAGTGATCGGCACGTATGATTCGCTCAACCCGTTTATCCTGAAGGGACAGCCTGCCGCTGGCCTGGACGCACTGGGCAGCGGGTTGGTTTATGAAAGCCTGATGACGCAGGCGCAGGACGAACCGTTTACGCTCTATCCCCTACTGGCCAGTGGTGCCGCCATTGCCGCAGACCGCCTGTCTGTTACCTTTCGCCTGAACCCCGCCGCCAAATGGGCGGATGGCACGCCCGTAAGCGCACAAGATGTGGCCTTTACGTTCCAAACTCTGATAGACAAAGGCCAGCCGTTTTACAAAGGCTATTACGCCGATATCAAAAACGTCATCACTGACGGGACGCAACAGGTTACGTTTCATTTTGCGCATGACCAGAACCTGGAACTGCCTTTGATTATCGCCCAAATGCCAATCCTGCCGGCGCATATCTGGACCGCGCCAGGGGCCGATTTTACCCGAACGACATTAAGCCCGCCAATGGGCAGCGGCCCCTATACGATTGCCAAAGTTGATGCGGGGCGCAGCATTACCTATGCCAAACGCGCGGATTGGTGGGGCGTGAATTTGCCCGCCAATCGTGGCCGCTGGAACTTTAAGACCGTCACCTTCGATTATTATAAGGACGATATGGTGGCGTTAGAGGCGTTATTCGCAGGCCAGTACCATATTCGCCAGGAAAATATCGCCAAGACATGGGCCAAAGCGTATAACGTCCCGGTCGTCACATCTGGCCGGATCAAGCGCGAAGGCATTAAGAACCAACGCCCGCAGGGCATCCAGGCCTTTATCTTTAATATTCGCAAACCCATTTTTACCGATGCGCGCGTGCGCGAAGCCATTGGTTATGCGTTCGATTTTGAATGGTCGAATCGCCAGTTCGCGTTCGGCAGTTACCAGCGCAGCAACAGCTTTTTCGAGAATTCCGACCTGGCCGCACATATGCCTATCAGTGCTGCGGAAATCGCCCTTTTGTCCCCGTTTCGTGACACTGTGCCACCTAATGTATTTAAACAGCCCTTCGCCGCCCCTGTCACAGATGGCAGCGGCAATGCCCGCGCCAATTTGAAACAAGCCGTGATCCTGCTGGAACAGGCGGGATACCGCGTTGGGCCGGATGGCATTCGCGTGAATGACAAGGGCCAGCGCCTGGCATTCCAGATTATTGATGCAAACCCGATGTTGGAGCGATGGATTCTGCCGTTTTTGCGTAATCTGCGTAAAATCGGTATTCAGGCTGATTTGCGCGTCATTGATCCGGCGCAATATCAAAACAGGATGCAGAATTTCGACTTTGACATGACATCCGGCGTCCTGGCGCAAAGCGCGTCCCCTGGCAATGAACAGTTAGAGATGTGGGGGTCAGCAGCCGCAACGCGTCCAGGCTCTCAGAATTACATTGGCATTCAAAGTCCAGCGGTGGATGCATTGGTACAAAGTATCGTCCATGCCAAAACCCGCGTCCAGTTGCAAACGGCGACGCGTGCCCTGGACCGCGTGTTGCTGTGGAACCACTATGTTATCCCGCAATGGTTTGTCGGCGAATGGCGCATGGCGTATTGGGACACTTTGCAGCGCCCTGAAACGCTGTCACATTATACGGCAGGGGTTGTTGATACATGGTGGATGAAACCGCCTGAAACAGGCGAGAAATAGACACGATGCTGCATTACATCCTGCACCGCTTGCTGCTGATGATCCCGACATTGTTGGGCATCATGCTGATCAGCTTTGCCATTATCCAGTTTGTCCCTGGCGGCCCGGTGGAACGAATGATCGCCGAATTACAGGGACACAGCCTGGGCGGCGGTGCGACGGGCCGGATTTCCGGTGGTGGCATGGAAGCGGCTGGCGGCAGCGCATCCGCCCTTGGCGGCGCGGAATCCAGCACCTATCGCGGATCACAGGGACTGGACCCGGCGTTAATCGCCGAACTGGAAACCCTGTATGGCTTTGATAAGCCGGCGCATGAACGGTTCTGGTTGATGCTGAAAAACTATCTGCGATTTGATCTGGGCGAAAGTTATTACCGCGACGTCAAGGTCATCGATTTAATGCTGGAAAAACTGCCTGTTTCCCTTTCGCTCGGCCTGTGGTCAACCTTGCTGATCTATCTGATTTCGATCCCGCTGGGGATCCGAAAGGCGGTCAAGGACGGCCAGGCGTTTGATATCTGGAGCAGCGCAGCGGTTATCATCGGCTATGCCATTCCGTCTTTTCTGTTTGCGATTATGCTGATTATCTTGTTTGCCGGCGGGCGGTATTGGGATGTGTTCCCCCTGCGCGGCCTGACATCCGACGGATGGGATGATTTTTCCACGCCCCAGAAAATTGCCGATTACGCCTGGCATATCGTTTTGCCGACACTGGCCATCGTGTTAAGCGGATTTGCCGCCCTGACCATGCTGACCAAAAACGCCTTTATGGAAGAGATTAACAAGCAGTACGTGATGACCGCGCGGGCCAAGGGGTGCCAGGAATCACACGTGTTATATAAACACATCTTTCGCAATGCGATGTTGGTGGTTATTGCCGGTTTCCCTGCGGCTTTCATGGGGATTTTCTTTACGGGGTCGCTGCTGATCGAAGTCGTCTTCTCCCTCGACGGGCTTGGCCTGCTGGGCTATGAAAGCATTATCAACCGCGATTATCCTGTCGTGCTGGGTACCCTTTATATCTATGCTTTGATCGGTTTGGTTATGACGTTGCTGCGCGATATTACCTATGTGCTGGTCGATCCCCGCATCGATTTTGCGAACCGAGGTTAAGGCGATGCAAGTCCTGTCATCTTTACTGTCCCTTACCCCGCTGGCGAAACGGCGCCTGGCTTCCTTCCGCGCCAATCGTCGCGGCCATATCGCCTTCTGGCTGTTCGTCGCATTGTTCATCGTCACACTGGGCGCGGAATTCGTTGCGAATGACAAGCCGATCCTGGTAATGCACAAAGGCGCAATTTATGCCCCTGTTTTTAAGATGTACCCTGAAACCACCTGGGGCGGAGACTTTGAAACCGAAACGGATTTTCGCGATCCGTTTGTCCAGGAATTGATTGCCAAGGACGGTTGGGCCATCTGGCCGCCAATCCGTTTTTCATACGACACGATCAATTACGATTTAACCGTTCCGGCCCCGTCACCGCCCAGCCGCCAAAACTGGCTGGGGACGGATGATCAGGGGCGCGATGTGCTGGCGCGCGTTATTTACGGCTTTCGCCTGTCTGTCTTGTTCGGCCTGTTCCTGTGCGGGTTCAGCAGTGTGGTCGGCATTATGGCAGGCGCGATTCAGGGGTATTTCGGCGGCATGACCGATCTGATTATGCAGCGCTTCATTGAAATCTGGTCCTCGCTGCCCTCCCTCTACATCCTCATCATCTTTTCCGCCCTTTTTACGCCGTCATTCTGGACGCTGCTGCTGATCCTGCTGCTGTTTTCCTGGGTCAATCTGGTGGATGTGGTGCGTGCCGAATTCCTGCGCACCCGCAATTTCGAATATGTGCGCGCGGCACGGGCATTGGGCGTTAATAACTGGATTATCATGATCCGCCACGTCCTGCCCAACGCGATGGTTGCGACACTGACGATGATGCCTTTTGTCCTGACCGGGGCGATTACCGCCCTGACATCGCTTGATTTCTTGGGTCTTGGGATGCCGCCCGGGTCGCCGTCTTTGGGTGAATTACTGGCCCAGGGTAAGAACAACATGCAGGCCCCCTGGCTGGGCGTGACCGCGTTTATGACGCTGGCAATCCTGCTGACGCTGCTGACCTTCATTGGCGAGGCAGTGCGCGATGCCTTTGACCCACGCAAGGGACAACATTGATATGCCAAAGAAACCCGCACCTATCACCTCGCCATCCCTTTTAAGCGTTGAGAATCTGGACATTCATTTCAGAACGGCGAACGGCCCGGTCCAGGTCGTTTATGACGCAAGCTTTACAATTAAGGCAGGCGAAACACTGGCCCTGGTTGGCGAATCTGGGTCCGGCAAATCGGTTACTGCGCTGGCGATCATGCAACTGCATCATCACGACAGCGTGCAATACGGCCCCCACAGCCGCGTCCTGTATCAAAATCAGGATGTGATGCATTTTACCAAACCCCAGCTGCGCGATCTGCGCGGCGCGGGGATCGGCATGATTTTTCAAGAGCCGATGAGTGCGCTGAACCCACTGCACACCATTGAACGCCAGATCGGTGAGGCGATCATGCTGCACCAGCCATTGATGCGCGGGGCACAGCGCCGCAAACGCATTCTGGAACTGCTTGACTTGGTTGGGTTGTTGCAACTGCATGACCGCCTGCAAACCTATCCGCACCAATTGTCGGGCGGGCAGCGACAGCGCGTGATGATCGCGATGGCGATTGCCAACAATCCCAAATTGCTGATCGCCGATGAACCGACCACCGCA
The DNA here is from genome assembly GCA_040386235.1 of Pseudomonadota bacterium. Classification (GTDB taxonomy): domain Bacteria; phylum Pseudomonadota; class Alphaproteobacteria; order Micavibrionales; family Micavibrionaceae; genus JAZKGA01. Next base: position 807,719 of record JAZKGA010000001.1, on the reverse strand, counting down.
CTGGATGTCACCGTTCAGGCGCAGGTCCTGGACCTGTTACAGGATTTACAGAACAAGCTGGGCATGGGCCTGCTGCTGATCACCCATGATCTGGCGGTTGTTGCCAAAATGGCCGATCGCGTGATGGTGATGCAGCGCGGCCATATTGTCGAGCATGGGCCGGTCAAAGCGGTCCTGGAAAAGCCGCAGCACAGCTATACCCAACATCTTCTTTCCTCCCAACCCCGGGAAACGCCACCCACATACGACAAAAAAGCACCCATATTGCTGGAGGCCACAGATGTCAGTGTCCATTTCCCGAAAACGCGCAATATCTGGGGCCGTACCACCAGCGTGGTCAAAGCTGTGGACGGCGTCAGCCTGACCATCCCCGCCGGTCAGACCGTTGGGATTGTTGGCGAGTCCGGATCAGGAAAAACCACACTCGGCCTTGCTTTGCTGCGCCTGTTACCATCCACGGGGCGCATTGTTTTTGCCGGGCAGGACATCCGCAATGTGGATGGCGATGCGTTACGGGACCTGCGTGCCGAAATGCAGATCGTGTTCCAAGACCCCTATGGGGCCCTATCCCCGCGCATGTCCATTGGTGATATTATTGGTGAAGGGCTGGACGTTCATGCCCCAGAACACACCCCCGCCGGGCGGGATGCCATTGTGGTCGAGGCCCTGCGCGATGTCGGCATGGACCCCAGCGTCCGGTTCCGTTATCCGCATGAATTTTCAGGTGGGCAGCGGCAGCGGATTGCGATCGCCCGCGCCCTGGTCCTGGCCCCGCAATTGATCGTGCTGGATGAGCCGACCTCGGCCCTTGATGTGTCGATTCAGGCCCAGATTATTGACCTGCTGCGCGATCTGCAAACTAGTCGTGGCCTGTCATACCTGTTTATCAGCCATGATTTGCGCGTCATGCGGGCAATGGCCCACACATTGATTGTCATGCGCAATGGCGAAATTGTTGAACACGGCCCCGCCGCCGATATCTTCAAACGTCCGCGCCAGGACTATACAAAAACACTGTTACAGGCTGCGCTTGCCCTAAAAAGCAAGAAATAACCCTTGCATCTTGTGGCAATCTGCGGCATAGACAAACCATCTTTATCCGGGAAGGGGTGATTGTTTTGGTTTCTGTAAGTGTTCGCGAAAATAATGTCGAACAAGCTTTGCGCGTTTTGAAAAAGAAAATGCAGCGTGAAGGTTTGTTCCGCGAGATGAAAATGCGCCGCGATTTTGAAAAACCGTCTGAGCGTAAGAAACGTGAAAAAGCCGAATCTGTGCGTCGTTGGCGCAAAGTTGACCGCAAACGTAAGGAGCGCGACGGCTTCTAAGCCCGCGTGATTTCGTCACCTTAAATCTTGTTAAAAACCGCCAGCAGTGGCGGTTTTTGCTTTATAAGGCTTCGGTTTGCGCGTGCAACCAGGCGGCCTGATCCGCGTCCAGGAAGGGTGTCAATTTTGTACGGACCTGAGCGTGATAAGCGTTAATCCATGCGATTTCAGCCGGTGTTAAATCCGCCGCCACAATCATATTGCGATCATATGGACACAGGGTAATGGTTTCAAAGCTGCAACGGGCACGCCCGTCATCGTAATTCCGTCCCACATCCTGACATAAAATCAGGTTTTCAATCCGGATGCCAAAGGCCCCCTCGCGGTAATATCCCGGCTCGTTCGACAGGATCATGCCGGGCAGGATCGGCGCGGCGCCACGGGCGTGAATCCCCTGCCCCGCCGCTTCATGCACACTTAAGTAACAGCCGACGCCATGGCCGGTCCCATGCGGGTAATCCAGCCCCACCCGCCACAACGGCGCACGGGCCAGCGTGTCCAGCTGAATGCCCGTTGTCCCCTGGGGGAATACGGCACTGGCCAAAGCTATATGCCCGCGTAAAACCGCCGTGGATGAAGCCCTAATGTCATCCGGCACAGTATTGATCGCCAGGGTGCGGGTGATGTCGGTTGTGCCGTCGCTGTATTGCGCGCCACTGTCGATCAGCAACACGCCGTTGCCCGTAACCTGGGCCGCATTCGTTGGGTCGTTTTCAGCACGATAATGGATGATCGCGCCGTTGCCGTTAAAACCGACAATCGGATCAAAGCTGATATCACGGAACTCAGCCGCCTGGGCCCGAAATGTCGTTAATTTCGCGCCGATACTGACCTCATCCATCTTGGCCTTTGCGGCCACCTGGCCATCCAGCCAGTGCAGGAATTTTACCATCGCCACACCGTCACGAATATGGGCCTGGCGCATCGCCGCCTGTTCCGCAGAGGTTTTGATCGCGCGTGGTAACAGGCACAAATCAGGCCCCGCCACGACACTGATGTCCTGGGCAATCAGCATGTCAAAAATGGCCGCGCTGCATTGCGCAGAATCAATACGCACGGCCTGACCGCGCAAATCCGCAATATGCTGGGCCAGTGCGTCGGGTGGCACAATGGTCACATCATCGCCCAGCGCATCACGCACATCTTCAGGAATTTTGGCTGGCGGAATAAACCATACCGCATGTCCATCGGCACGCAGTAACAAGTATGACAACGCCACCGGAGTTTGCGGTACATCCGCCCCCCGGATGTTCAGTAACCAGGCAACGGAATCCTGCGCCGTCAACAGCGTCGCGTGATGACCATCTGCGCGTAATTGTGTGGCCAGCGCGGCGCGCTTATCACGGCTACTTGTCCCAGACAGGATTTCAGGAAAAAGCGTCACCGGCGCAGCGGGCAAAGCCGGGCGGCCTTCTTTATCCCACACCGTATCAATCGGGTTCGGCGTAAGGGCCGCCAGCACAATGCCCGTTCCGTCCAGCGCGCGGGTCAGCGCGTCAATCTGCGCCTTGCTGTGCAGGAAAGCATCATAGAAAATTTTGGCACCCGTCGGCGCGTTCTGTTTCAGCCATGTGGCAACGCCGACCTTACTGCTGTTCTCCGTCGTGAAAATCGCTGCGTCACATTGCTGAGGCAGTTGGAGTGTATAGCGCGCATCAGACATGACCACGGCCTTGTCCATCAATACAACAGCCACGCCAGCCGATCCGGTGAAGCCAGTCAGCCACGCCAGGCGTTCCGCCCACAAGGGCAGATTCTCATTCTGATACTCATCCTCATGCGGGACGATAAACCCGTCGCCGCCGCCCTGTTCTACGATTTGGCGCAAGGCAGCCACGCGGTCTGCAATTGTTGTGGGCATTGATTTAACCTTCCCTATACTTTACCCCTTAAACATGCCAGAAAACGAGAAAGATAAAAGAAAGAATTCTTCAGTGTCGCATCGCCCTGTCCGTAAAGCTGTTTTTCCCGTGGCCGGCCTGGGCACGCGTTTCCTGCCTGCCACCAAAGTGATGCCCAAGGAAATGCTGCCCCTTGTTGACCGTCCGCTGATACAACGCGCGATGGAAGAGGCGCAAGAAGCAGGTATTGAAGAATTTATTTTCGTCACGGGCCGCGGCAAATCCCTGCTGACCGAACATTTTGAATTGCAGCCTGAATTGATGCAGGCCCTGGCCGACAAAAACAAACACGACTTGATCGAAAAAGTATCGCACAGTGATATTGAATCGGGCCAGTTACTGACGGCCCTGCAACAAGTGCCGAAGGGCCTGGGCCACGCGGTCTGGTGCGCGCGCAAACTGGTGGGGAATGAACCTTTTGCCCTGTTGCTGGTCGATGTCATGATTCTGGGCAACCCAGGTGGGGTCAAGGAAATGATCGACGTTTACAACCACACGGGTGGCAACATCATCGCCGCCGCCCATGTCGATCCAGCCGAGACACATAAATACGGAATCCTGGACGTGGATGATGCGACCGCCAAGACATCGCCGATCCGCGCCATGGTCGAAAAGCCACCTGCCGGAACCGCGCCGTCCACACTGCACATCCTAGGGCGCTATATCTTGCAGCCTGAGATTTTCAGCATTTTAGAACATCAAAAAGCGGGGTCAGGCGGTGAAATTCAGCTGACCGACGCGATGTGCCAATTAATGCAGAAGCAGGATTTTAACGCGGTCCAACTGGCCGGACGTTATTATGACTGCGGCCAGCATCTGGGTTTTATCGAAGCCACTGTCGCCTTCGCCCTGCAAGACCCAGAATTCGGACCGCAAGTGCGCGACATGCTGAAAACCTATCTGACCTGATACCTATGACACAGATCAAGCCGCGCGCTGCCTCTCTCACCCCGCCTGTTGTGGATGACTCCATTTTTCGCGAATACGATATTCGCGGCACGGTGGGCCAGACCTTAACCGTTGATACTGCCTATCACGTTGGCTGCGCTTTCGGCACATATTGCCGCAAACAAGGATTACGCAACGTGGCCGTCTGTTATGACGGGCGCCTGACATCGCCTCAGCTGAAATCAGCGGTCGAAGAAGGCCTGATGCGCGTGGGGTGCCAGGTGGTGTCCGTGGGGATGGGCCCCACACCCATGCTGTATTTCGCGGTGAAACATTTGCCCACCGATGCCGGCATCATGATTACGGGATCGCACAATCCACCCGATATGAACGGGTTTAAAATGACGACCAAGAACGGCCCTGTGTTCGGCCAGGCGGTTCAGGATATTAAGGCGATCATTCAAACGCAGGATTACAGCCATGGCACTGGGACGCAGCATGACAGCCCCGTTAAATCAGCTTATGTCGCGCGATTGTTAAAAGATGCGCGCCTGTCCGGCACCTCTTTGAATATCGCCTGGGATGCCGGAAACGGCGCGGCGGGCGCGGTCCTTCCCGCCCTGCTGGATAAATTGCCGGGACAACACCTGCAATTATACTGCGATGTCGATGGACGGTTTCCCAATCATCATCCTGACCCCACTGTTGATAAAAACCTGGCCGATTTAATCGCCGCCGTTAAAACCTATAAATGCGATTTGGGCATCGCCTTTGACGGAGATGCCGACCGGATCGGCGTGGTGGATGAAAACGGCACCGTGATCCGCAGCGACATGCTGCTGGCCCTATATGCCGCAGAGGTTTTGGAACGCCACCCTGGCGCACCGATTATCGGCGATATAAAGTCCAGCGCCGTCCTGTTTGACGAGGTCACGCGCCTGGGCGGCCAACCGGTTATCTGGAAAACCGGACATTCGATGATCAAGTCAAAGATGCAGGAATTGAATGCGCCTTTGGCAGGTGAATTATCGGGTCATATTTTCTTTGCCGATGGGTATTACGGCTTTGATGACGGGCTTTATTGTGCGATCCGCTTGCTGAACCTGTTGGCTGATACACAAGGGGAAAAGACCCTGTCGCAACTGATGGCCCACCTGCCGCAACTGCACGCCACGCCGGAAATCCGGTTTGAAGTGCCAGAAAGCGACAAGTTTGCCCTGATCACCCGGATGCAGGATCTGGTGCGAGCCCAGAAAAATCACCATTCAGATTGGGATTTAATTGATATTGATGGTATTCGGGTTAATACGCCTGATGGCTGGTGGCTGATGCGTGCCTCTAACACCCAGAATGCATTAAGCACGCGGGTTGAGGCGGTTTCCGCGGACGCCCTTGCCAGGTTAAAGCAACAAGCGATGGACATCGCGCGCCAGGTCGGCATATCCTTCAGCTTTGATGCTGACAACCAACATTAAAAAGGAAATGGCAATGGAAAAACCCGATATTCATGTGATCGAACACCTGGTGTCCCGCATTTGCCATGATTTGATATCGCCCGTTGGTGCCATTCAAAACGGCCTGGAATTACTGGACGATATGGGGCCAGAGGGGTTTGAAGATGCCCGAGACCTGTTAAATCACAGTGCGTCGCAAGCTGCTGGACGGTTAAAAACCTTCCGGATGGCGTTTGGTGCAGGCGGCCGCGATCCGAATATCGGCATGTCCGACGTGTACAAGAATTTCGCCGACTATCTGCCAGAAGGCGGCCGGTTACAGCAACGCTGGGACCCGATGGATGTCAGCATGACGGTTGGCGACATGCCCCCCGGCGCGCCGAAACTGGCCCTTTGCGCCCTCCTGATCGCCGCGGAGTGCCTGCCGAAGGGCGGCATAGTCGGCATTATCGCCGCTGATGACCGCACCCTGCATATTCAGGCCGACGGCCCGACCCTGATGGTGCCGGACACGTTGCAGCAGGCCATGCGCGGCACGTTGCCCGCCGACGCCCATGATGCGAAGCTGATAACCGCCCTTATCACCGCGTTAAGCGCGCAATCGCTGGATATCCGTCTGGAATTACAGCCGGAAAAACCTGACGCATTACTGGTCATGCATCTGCCGCGATAGATATTCCGCGGTTTCCCTTCATACATTGGCAACCTGTCATGCCGTTTGGGCGTACACTTAAGACTGGTACGGCTTTCAAACACGGGATTAACAGGCCTGATAATGGACGAACTTTTACTCACATTCTTGAGTGAGACGAAAGATAATCTTGAATCGCTGGATAACGATCTGGTGCGGTTTGAGCAGGAGCCGAACGACCACGACCTGTTGTCCAGAATCTTCCGCCTTATGCACACAATGAAGGGCAGCTGCGGCTTTCTGGAACTGACCCGGCTGGAGCAACTGGCGCATCATGCTGAAAACGTCCTGGGCTCTTTTCGATCAGGTGCCTTGCAAGTCACCGCCGATCACGTCACGACAATTTTTGCGGTTATCGACCGTGTGCGTGTCCTTATTGCATCCCTGGAAAAAGACGGGATTGAACCTATCGGCAATGATACGGATATCATTCTGTCCCTGGACGCCATTGCTTCGCTAGCCCCCAAGAAATCGACATTTAACGCCGCGGCCAGCGTCATTCACGCAGACATCGCCGACGATGCTGCGGGCGCAGGCACAGCCAGCGCGCCATCCGGTGCCCCGTCAACATTGCGTGTCCATGTTGATGTCCTGGAAAATGTCATGACCATGGTATCAGAATTGGTGTTGGTCCGGAACCAGTTGATACAGCTATCCCGCGTTCACAAGAAAACGGATTTTGCCCTGCCGCTGCAACGCCTGAACCACATCGTGTCAGACTTGCAGGAAAGCGTGATGAAAACGCGGATGCAGCCGGTTGGCAACGTCTGGGCCGGACTGCCCCGCATTGTGCGCGACACCGCGCTGGACCTGGGCAAGAAAATCAATCTGGTCATGCGCGGGCAAGACACCGAATTGGATCGCCAGGTGCTGGATATGATCAAAGACCCGTTAACCCACATGATCCGCAATGCCGTCGATCACGGTATCGAAAGCCCCCCGGATCGCCGCGCAGCGGGCAAATCCGATACCGGCACGATTATGCTGACGGCTTTTCATCAGGGCGGCTATGTTATTATTGAGATTACAGATGACGGGCAGGGCCTGGCACTGGACCGCATTCTGGATAAAATCCTGCAAACCGGCCTGGCGAGTGAGGCTGAGCTGGCGGTCCTGACACCCGAACAGATTTACCAGTACATCTCACGGCCCGGCTTTTCCACGGCGACGCAGGTAACGGCATTGTCCGGGCGCGGCGTCGGCCTGGATGTCGTCCGCACGAATATCGAACAAATTGGCGGATCCCTTGATATCCAATCAACACCAGGCAGCGGAACACAATTCCGCATACGCATTCCCCTGACCCTGGCCATTGTTCCGGCCCTTGTCGTCTCGGTCCATGGCCAGCGTTTTGCCTATCCACAACTGGCCATCCGGGAACTGGTCATGCTGTCGCCCGATATGTTGCATCGCATTGAAAAGATCAACGACACACCTGTTCTGCGCCTGCGGGATCAATTGCTGCCGCTGCTGGATTTGCGGACCTTGCTGGAATACCCACCAACAGACAGCGATACAGGCCAGAATCGTTACGTTATTGTCACCCAAAGCGGCAACACGTGTTTCGGCATTATGGTTGATCGTGTTTATGACACCGAAGAAATCGTGGTCAAACCCATGGCCAAAATCTTGAAGCACATTTACGCCTTTTCCGGGACGACGATCCTGGGTGACGGATCAGTCATCATGATTCTGGATCCTGGTGGCCTGGCGCATCAGGTGGGCGACGTGAACAATGCGGACACCGTTGCGCCAAACAGCGATCAGCCACGCCCAGCGAATGAAAAAACCCTGTTCCTGATATTTTACGCAACTGATGATGGCGCGCCGATCGCTGTGCCACTGGGCCTTGTTGCACGGCTTGAACGGTTTGCCCCCAGCAAGATCACGGCGCACGGCGATCATTATATTGTGCAATATGGCGACACATTAATGCCGATTTTTCCTGTTAATCCGCATTTCACGTTACACGCACACACGCCTGTTCCCGTCATGGTCTTTCAAAACGGCAACCAACAGGTGGGCCTGATCGTCCACCAGATTGCAGATATTATCGAAGACGCAATCAGTATGGATATTGGATCAGACATGCCCGGCCTGATGGGCAGTGTTATTATCAAAGGCCGGACGATGCATATCCTTGACCTGTCTTATTACCTGGAAAAGGCCCATTTCCGGTGGCTGGAAGATGCCCCGATCCGGTCAGAATCAAAGGGCGACAAGGGGCGCATCCTGCTGGTCGATGACAGCGTGTTTTTCCGCAATATGATCCAACCTTTCCTGAAAATTGCCGGATATGACGTGGTTGCGGTTGGATCGTCCTTTGAAGCATTAAAATTGCAAGATACGGGCGAAGCCTTCGATTTGATTATCAGTGATATCGAGATGCCGGAAATGGACGGTTACGCCCTGGCCACGGCCATCCGCACGGCAAAGGGCACATGGGCTGACACGCCGATGCTGGCTTTGACCGCTCACTCAAAACCTGAAGATATCACGCGCAGCATAGAAGCAGGGTTTCAGGACCATGTCGGCAAGTTCGATCGGGACAGCCTTCTGTCACGCATTCACAAAACCCTGGTCCAGTCTCAGGACGCCACACGATAATGCCAGACCCACACGCCACGGACACAACGCAATACCTGACGTCCTTCATTGGTGGCCAGGTTTTTGCCGTGTCCTTGCACTCTATTCGCGATGTCATTGAAATGATTCCCCTGACGCCTGTGCCTTTAGCGCCTGATGATGTTGCAGGCATTGTTAATTTGCGGGGCCGATTGGTGACCACCATCCGCCTGGACCGGTTGCTGGGCATTCCTGTATCCGACGACCAAACACCGCGCCTGGCGATTGTATTTGAGCAGGACGGCGCGTTGTACAGCCTGTTGGTTCACGGCGTCGGCGATGTCCTGACCCTGAACCACGCCTTACTGCATCCACTTCCGGCAACGCTGGATCAACGGTGGGCCCAACTGTCCACTGGGTTGTTCCGGCTGGATAAATCCGTCCTGCTGGTTCTGGATATTAACCGCATATACGACACCCTGACCAAGGTTTGCCATGACCACTTTTCTGATTGTTGATGATAGTACCGTGTTGCGTAAGGTCGCCCGCCGCATCCTGGAAGGTTTCGGGTGTGTCTGTGACGAAGCGGAGAATGGCGAATTGGGGCTTAAGACCTGTGCAGCCAGCATGCCGGATGCAATTCTGCTGGATTGGAACATGCCTGTGATGAACGGCCTGGATTTCTTAATCGCTTTGCGCGCGCGTCCGGGTGGAAATGTCCCTGTGGTGATTTTTTGCACAACCGAAAGCGATCAGGAACACGTGCGCGCGGCGATGCAGGCTGGCGCCAACGCCTATATCTTCAAGCCTTTCGACGCGGACATTATTCAGTCAAAAATGGAATTCCTGGCATTGATGCCAGGTCACAAGGCTTGACCTTACATGCCGCCCCTCCCCTCTATCTCTGTATTACTGGTTGAAGACTCGGCGGTCATGCGCGGTGCGTTGACCCAGATTCTGGAAGCCGACGGTGATATCGTGGTCGCCGACACCGCCGTCGATGGTGCTGCGGCCCTGACGAAGATGCAGCAGAAGGTGTACAATATCATCCTGCTGGATCTGGAAATGCCAGTTATGGATGGACTGACGGCTTTGCCGAAGATGCTGGAAATCCGGCCTGATGCGAAAATCATGATCTGTTCAACCCTGACGACAGCCAACGGATATGCGACGTTGCGGGCGTTAAATCTGGGCGCGATTGATTACATCACCAAGCCCTCCTCTTTCGCCAAGTTGTCGAACAGACCCGACTTTATGTCTGAAATCCGTGAAAAAGTACGGCAGACGGCCTTGCCAGCCAAGGCAGCACCGGCTCTGGCTTTTCCCTCTCACCCCTTACCATCCCCTGCATTTACCCTGCGGGACATGCCGCGCCATTTCCGACCTGATGTCTTGGCGATCGGCGCATCCACTGGCGGCCCACGGTCACTGCCCACTGTCCTCCCATTATTGCGGCACAGTCGCATACCTATCGTGATTACCCAGCACATGCCGCCGCTGTTCACCCAGGTTCTGGCCGAACACTTGTCACGACAATGCCATGTGCGCGTGAAAGAAGCAGAAAATGGCGATATCCTGACTGCTGGCACAATCCTGGTGGCACCCGGTGGCCATCATATAACTTTTGTGCGCCAAGGGCCGCACATCGTCGTGGCGTTGAATACTGGCCCGCCCGTGCAGTTCTGCCGCCCGTCGGTGGATGTGATGCTGCAAAGCCTGACGGCAGTGACAGATGGCCGCCTTTTAAGTGTTATACTGACAGGGATGGGAACGGATGGGCTGGCGGGATGTACAACACTGACACAAGCTGGCGGCTATGTGATCGCACAAGACCAGCAAAGCGCGGTTATCTGGGGGATGCCAGGCGCCGTGGCGGGCAAAGGCCTGTGCAGTGCCGTATTACCCCTGCCTGACATTGCGCCGTTCTTGAATGATCGGTTCCCCGCCCTTTTTGCCACCCGGATTCCCGCATGACGACCGTTTTGTCAGATCACAGCTTTGTCGTCCTTCAGGACTATCTGGCCGCGACATGCGGATTGGTACTGCCAGTGGAAAAATCCTATCTGTTGAACGCAAAACTGCAACAGGTGATCCAGCGACATCACTTCATCGATCTGAATGCCCTGGCTGGTGCCATACGCTGCAACCGCCTCAGCCCACCCGTGGCCCAGGACGTGATTGACGCCATGATGATTAATGAAACCAGTTTCTTCCGCGATGGCCAGCCATTCGACGCGTTTCGCGACACTTTCTTGCCCGCCCTTATCCAAGCCAGGCAGCAACAGAAGAAACTGCGGATTTGGTCGGCGGCCTGCGCTGCGGGTCAGGAGCCCTATTCCCTGGCGATGATTCTGGCCGGGCTTCAGGACGATCTGCGCGACTGGCAGGTGGATATTGTGGCCAGCGATATTTGTTCAACCGTTTTGGCCCAGGCCAAACGCGCAATGTATTCCCAGTTTGAGGTACAGCGCGGCCTGTCCCCACAGTTTTTGGATACATTCTTCAAGCCCGTCCAAAGCGGTTGGCAGTTATCGCCACACATCGCCAGCATGGTACAATTTCAGGCACTTAACCTGCTGCACCCGTTTAACTGGCTCGGTCAGTTCGATCTGATTTTCTGTCGTAATGTCCTGATTTATTTCAATGAGTCGTGCCGCGCAAATATCCTGGAACGTCTGCACGCACAATTGGCGCCTGATGGCTATCTGCTTTTGGGCGGGGCAGAAACGACGCGCGGCCTGACCAAGTTGTTCAAGCCGGATATGCGTTATTACGGTGTTTTCCGCCCGGTATGAATTACATCGTGGGAATGGCCATCATGCGTGATTGTGCCTGAATCCGCGCCGCCTGCTCAGCCGCTTCGGCTTCCGCCTGCTGTTGTGCCTGGATCGCAGCGGCTTGCTGATCGCGCGTGATCTCAGCCACAATTTCAGCATCCGTTACGCCGGCGCCGTTATTCTGTTTGAACGCCTCGCCCGCGGCATCGCTGGCGGCCATTTCATCTGTATTGGTTGCGACGGCCTGCGCAATGGCTTTACCTTGGGCAACATTTTCACCATATCCCATGCGTACAGCTTGCAGCGTCGCGGCACGGTCGGCAGCGGTCAACTGACCGGGGTCCAGGCTCAAATTCTCATTTCTCATGACGTTCAGGCCGAAGCGCAGCACTGTCATTTCTTCAGCAGACAGCGTGTCACCGGTCATCGTCCGTAATGCCAGGCCATGCATACTGGCCTGGAAAGAAGGATTGGCAGCGATATGATCGCGCAGGCCAACCACCATTTCCGGCGTTAAAGGCTTGTCGGCAAAACTGTCGAACGGTGTATCGCGTTTGTAACTGGGGAGACTGCCCATCGACAGGTGGCGTAGGGCGGTATAGGGCGATTCTGTATCTTGAACCGATGGAATATAAGTTTGACCGGCAAATGACCCCTGGTTGCCCGTATAATCGCCATACAGGCGGTTAACGAAGTCGCGCATTCTGCCTTGATCGGCCAGCAAGGCAGGATTATCTGGCAGGGCTGCCAGCTTGTCCATCGCCTCTGGCGCCAGAACAATCCCGTTGGTCAGCGGTTGACCAATCATATACGCCGCCCCGCCCAATTCAGCGGTACTGGCGCCTTTAAACACAAGCTGCAACCCCTTTATCTCGCCCCCGCCTGTAAACATACTGACAGCAAGTGGCAGAGTATATGGCCCCATATGTTGCCAATATTCTGCCTGATCGGGAGCCAGCATCTGTACTTTCCCGTCCGCATTCCGGACGAAAATACTGGTCAGGCCGCCTTCTTTACCGCCGTGTTGCCACGTCGCGGCGTTGTAGATACCGTAATCGCCATCACCCGTATATTTGGCGATTGCGCGCCGCTGTTCTTCAAAAAACTGGCCGGTGGCCCCTGACCATCCCTGATCCCCATGTTTGCCACGCCCCATATCCAGTAACGCAGCGATTCCCTCGGCTGTTCCCCCAACCATATCAGCGAGTCCTGCCCGGACAGATGGCCCGGCACCCAACACATCAAGACCAAGCATGACCGGATTGCCCATGCTCATCATATTGATTCGCGTGGGCAGGCCCGCCTGGCGGTCTTCTGCATGATTAATAACGGGCGTTACGACCGGTTTAACCACTGCCGTAACGACTTTTTCCAGCGTCTCAACCTGCGGTGCGACATACCGGTCATAAAGACCCATCACACCCGGGCGGGCTTTGGGCGCTGTGACCTTAATCGCCTCAAGATCCTGAACAGCAGTCGTTGGTTTTGCCGGAGCATCCGATTCCATCAACCCCGTCGCCAATAAAGGCGCAGCCATAGGGCGCAACAGGACAGGAACATCTTTCAGGGAAATTTGCTCTCCCGGTGTGGTCAGGCCCAGGCCATCTGTGAAACGCCGTAACAATCCCATATATATAACGTGCCCTTCATATACGATAATAACTGTATAGAGGCATAATAAGTTATGAAAATTAATGGCGCGTTAACGACAGAAATGCTATAAATTCAATGTATAATACAAAAAGTTTGTGGGACGATGAAATCACCGTTAGCATTATGTTAACGTAATATCGTTAGAGTGCGGTGTAAGACAAAAAACGGTAAATAACCAAGGAATGTAATTATGGCTGGACGTTCAGAAATTATTGAAAAAATCTTAGATGGCGCACGCCCTTATAAACGTGCCCTGCCAAAGACCCATGATTTCCTGACGTCACTTGCCGGAAACGATACACTTGTCGATAATGCCATTAATCTGGTCAAACGCGATGGCGTTACCGGGGTCAATGATATCAAACTTCAGGCACGCGGCGATTTGGCCCGCCTGTGGGATGGCTTTGCAAAAGCACAAAAGGCAGATGGCCAGCCTCTTGAGAAATTGGACGATAATTTCCGGCAGGCCTTCGGCCCTGCGTTTGATGGAAATCAGTCTCAGATCGACGAATTCTATACATTGACACGTGCAGCTGCGACCCCAACTGTCCAAGCTCGCGCCACCCAAGCGTCATTACAGGCTGCGAATCCACCCCTTACACTGGCAACAACTGGCCCTGCCCCAAAACCACGGCCAACGCCTGCCGCCGCGCCAAAAGTTGAAACACCACAGCCCCAACGCGCCGAGGCGCCCACAAATGGGCGAAATCGGGTAGAGCCTACAATGGGACAAGCACCCGCTGCGGGATTAACTAAAGAACAAGAAATGCGTTTCAAAGTCTTTGTTCAACAATTGGATAACACCGGACGCCCGGGCAGTCGCATGACTGATGCAGATCTAATTGAATTCTCAGAGATGCTGGAAGGGAAAGGACTGCTGCAGAATACCGGTAAGCGCGACTCGGTGAATGCCGTCATCCATAAACTTGATGAAGGGCAAGCTATTTCGCCTGCGGAACTGCGCGACCTGAAACAATATCATTCGAAATGGAACAAACCAGAGGCTGTCGCATCACAAAATGCTTTCTCGGCAGCAGGTAACTGGGTCAAACAAGCGATGTCTATGGCGGTATCCCCTATATCGGGTGCCGGCCATGCAATTAATCGTTATTCTCCTTTTGCTTTTGCCCGTAACCCGCAAGCACTTCTGGGTGGCACAATCTTAACGACCGTAGGCTTAGGCTTAGGCGCTGCTGTAACTGATGGGATCACAGGCGATAAAGATCCGACAACCCCCTCTATTTCAGAGCAGACAACATTAAAAGGTGTAGCAGGTTTGTTTGCACTTCCTGCCGTCGTGCCCGGTGGACAAACATACGCGCAAGAATATTATGAACAGACAATGCGCCTAGGACCTGCTCGCGCACACGAATATCTATTACGGGTGGCTGGATTGGTTGAAACAACCGGTCCTGATGGCAAGAAAGTCATACAACAGGGCCCCGTTGATCCTGCCAACCAAGACCTGCGAAGCGCAGTTCAGGAATATATTTCACGCGCGGCAGGTTCCAATGGTGGTGGTTCTTCATCCGGAACAGATATTTTGCCAACCCAGGATATTCGCGCCAATACCCTTTATTTCCTAACACGTTATGGCGCGACGCAAGAAACACGCATTGCGGCAATGAGCGAGATTGATCGTCTTGCAAGTGGCGGGGCGGCTGTAACACCGGCTGAACAAGCTTTGGGTAAAGCGGTAAAAGGGTCTATCGAACGACAAACAACAGCACAAGAAGCCATCACCCTTGAAGCAGAAGAAACAATTAAGGCTGCTCAGGCCTTAAGCGGAAAAGCTCCCCAGGTACAAACGTCTTCTGGCGCGGTTGTTGATGCAGGTGTTCGGGCTGAATTTAGCGACGCGGCCAATAAATATGTGTCGAATGCCATTCATAGTGGCTATGCAATGGATGCACCAACCGCGACCATCCTGCAAAATACGATCCGCGATGCAGCAGTAGAGGCGTATGCGGCCAACAACTATCAAGTGGATGAGAAATTCGATCGCGTTTATGGCAGTATTTTACGTGACAAGTTTAATCAGACGAATGCGCCACCAAATATCGAAGAAAACTTGATTGAATACTCAACCCAGAAAAAGCCAATGAGTGCCATGATCAAAGACATGAGCGCGAATCTTTATTAGAAAACAATACGATACAGATACAGCGTGACTCTTTGGTACAAAAATCATAGGATAAGGCAAGTTAAATAGGAGAGTAATATGGCGACACCAGAAGAACAAAGAACACCGAATTTGACAGGTATTGCCGATGCGCAAACAACCGTTGGTGCCGTTAATGGCGGGGTTAAGCCAAGTGTTGCCCCTGCTGTTGGTCAAATCCAACGTGATGTCGCCAAAGGCGTTGCAGATGCAAGCGTTACAATCGATCGTGACGCAGCGACGAAACGGATTGAAACGCAGGCGACGGCATACACCGCCGCTGTTCAGGCGTCCGCCACACAAAGCAACACGCTGCAATCCGCCACGACCAGTATTCTTTCATCGCTTGCGACTGCAGGTACTTTCGGCGACCGCATGTTTGCCAAGATCGCAAGCTTTGTCGACTCTTTTATGGGTATGGTTGATGCCATTAAAGGTGGTACCTTTCTGGACTGGGCACGCAATACAGCAGCTGCGGCACGTAATCCTTCGGGCGTGTCCCTAGAAGCTGCTGGCCGCCTTGCACCCAGTGCCTTTGATGGCACAGCACCAAGAATCACTCCTGATTTCAGTGCGGGCGCAACAGGTGCACGTGCGACCCAACATATTGGCGGTCAAGCACCAGCAGCACGCGGCACACTCGATGCATCAACAGGTGAAGTGAACATTTCAGGCGGGTTAAGAGAGCAATTTATTTTGGCGCCCGTTACCAATCTCGGCGATATGCCTGCTATGGAAGTGAAGCCCGCTGCACCAAGAGCAGTCTTGCCAGCCCCACAGCTTGTCCCGCAATAATAACGGGCTTTATATCGATCAAAAAACCCGCTGCGAAGCGGGTTTTTCTTTATCTGTATAATGGCTGAAGCTTATGCAGCTTCTTCCGTGCCGGATTTTGGCGCGATGCTGCCCAGCAATTCCGAGGTTTGTGCGGCTGTATCAATCTGTGCCATGCCGACCGTGTGATACCCGGCATCGACGTGCAGGACCTCACCCGTTACGCCGCTGCCCAGATCGCTGAGCAGGTAAAGGCCTGTGCGGCCCACATCCTCAATCGTCACGTTGCGGCGCAAAGGCGCGTTATACTCATTCCATTTCAGGATATAACGGAAATCGCCAATTCCGCTGGCCGCCAGTGTCTTGATCGGACCGGCCGAAATCGCATTCACGCGGATATCGCGCGGGCCTAGATCATTGGCCAGATACCTTACCGATGCTTCTAATGCCGCCTTGGCCACACCCATCACATTGTAATGCGGCATGACGCGTTCCGCGCCGTAATAGGTCAGGGTCACCAGCGACCCGCCAGCATTCATCAGCGGGGCTGCCAAACGCGACACAGCGGTAAAGGAATAAACGGAAATATCCATGGTTTTCAGGAAATTGGCGCGACTGGTATCCAGATACAAGCCGTCCAGCTCATTCTTATCTGAAAAGGCAATCGCATGAACAACAAAATCCAGGCTGCCCCACTCTTGCTTCAGTGTCGCGAAAACCGATTCACAGCTGCTTTCATCCAAAACGTCACATGGCAGGACGTGTTTGGCGCCAACAGTGTCCGCCAGGGGGCGCACACGTTTTTCCAAAGCCTCACCCTGATAGGTAAACGCCAGTTCAGCCCCATGGCTGGCCAGTTCCTGGGCAATTCCCCATGCGATTGATCGGTCGTTTGCGACCCCCATGATCAAACCGCGCTTACCTTGCATTAATCCTGTATTTGCCATCGTATCACCTTCTAATATGGCTACAATTTACACCATCTGTCACTTCCGTCTAGACCTTAGAAATACTTACCCTCTGTTAACGGTTCTTCACTAGAATGGGCGAAGATTATGGCTGACACACCTGTTACAACCGACCAATTGATGGAAGACCTGGCCCGGCAGTGCAACGCACTGACACCGGACGTATCCTTTGTTTTCCTGCCGCACACGCATCACACGTTAAACGACGCGATCACCTTGATCGATTCCCGCATCGGGCCGCACCCCGCGGCGGCCATCGCAAAAACGATCCTGCACAAAGGCCAGCACAGCGTCAGCACACGGTTTCATGGCATTGCCCTGCATATTCAACCGCGCTTTTTCGGCCTGCATCTTCAGGCCCAGGCTTTGGCACTGGTCAGCGTCAACACGCAAGAACAAGCGAACCTGCCAGCAACAACGCGCAGCCTGTTGCATCAGGTCTGGCACGCACTGGACACCGCCATTCAAATCGAACACCCGCAACAACTATCGCGATTACGCAGCGGCCCGGTCGTGCCCAAACGCTCGCCATTATCGCTGAGCCGTGCGAATTTGAAGGCCGATGTCTTTGCCGCGCTGTTAAGCGAGGCGTATGGCTTTGAAGGCGGTATCACCCATCAGGGCAGCGAACGCGCGCTCAGCACTCTGACCCCGCGCGCCCATTATCGCCCCTGGCTGTACCCCTTTCCGCTGGCGCTTGAGATTACGCATTACGCCTGGAACACCCTATACGCCAGTGCGCGCGGTCAGTACTTGAATGCCGTGGGCACTGCCTATCACCTGGCGGACGAGATCGGCAACCAAATCGAAGATCATCAAATCCAACGCTGGTGGCATTTTGTTGAACCGGCTCAGGACATGGCCTGGCGGCGGGAAACGCCGTCACGCATCTTGGGCCTGGCGATGCAACGATCCCCTGATCCGTTGTTAAAAACCACAGCCTTGTTAATCAGTGATGTGGCCAATATCACCCCAGATACTTTGCCGCTGGAGACACAGCGTGAATATAACGCTTTTGCAACCGAGGCCAGCAACCGTGCCGCCCATGAACAAGTGGTCGAAGAGACGTTTGAACTGGTCATGGCGCATTCGATGCAGGAACACAGCTCTCGCCCCCTTTATCGCGCGGCGAATGATCAGAATATCAAGCTCAGTGAAGGCCGTATTTTCGGCTGGTGCGCAGCAGCGCTTCAGGCTGCCGCCCGTGCATTTGACACGGCCCAGGTCACTGGCCAGTCCCCGGTTCAAATGGCCCGCATGGAATTCCAGGGATCGCATGGCATGGTTAATTACGAAGACCTGCACAGCCTGTCCAGCGAGGTAATCAGCGCGCGTCGTACCGGCCGCGCGGTGACGCTCAGTGATCTTGGCAAGCTGACAGACGGAAATATTATTTTTGCCCCATTAATGAAATCGGTCCAGGCGACATTGCAACACCCCGATTACAAACAGCAATTAGCGGCCGTGATGACTCCGGCCCCCATCGTTCCGGCCGCAAGGCCAACTGGCCCAACCATTGCACCTGCATTGGCCCCGACCATGGCACCACAGGCTGCGCCAGCGGTGGGTCCACGCGGGCCTGGCATGTCCGGTCCGGGCGGCATGGGTGGCGGGGGCACAGCGCCAATCCGCTATATCCAGGCGACCGCCCCCCTGCCAGTCATCAAAGACGACGACACATAAAAAAACCGCCGGCAGAACCGGCGGTTTTGTTTGGGCGGTCACATCACCTTAGTTGGTAACTTGCCATGTGCCATTTGGATTCTTGCAGGCGGTGCCGTACGCTGTTTCCTGGCGACCGTCGATTGTAACTGTCTGCTTGTACTGACGGCAATAGGACCCCGTGTTTGAATACCCGTCATTCACCGGGGTATAAGACCCTGCATGACCGGATTGTGGGTTGTTCCAGTTGATCGTTTGGCCCATTGGCGTGTTGTGCGCCTGGTTCAAAGATTGATTGGCATAGGCCAAGTCAGCCTTATCCAAGCTTTTCCCAATTTCGCTACCCGCCATGGCACCCAGCAGGGTTCCAATTGCAGCCGCGGCAATCTGGCCACGGCCATCGCCGATTTGCGCACCCAACAGACCACCAGCAACCGCACCGGTTAAACCGCCGACCGTTTGCTTCGTACCGCCAGTTTCACAGCCGGCCAGCAACAAAGATGTCGCCACCAGGGCAGATAAAATCACTTTATTCATTGTGTATAATCCTCTCATATACCAATTCATTCGTGCCGCTTTACAACAAAGTTACACGCGTCCACCCTAATTCACCGGCCAATCCGGTGCAATATGTTTCATTTGGCAAAGTCAAAAGAAGAAAAAAGGTTCCTCTTAAAGAATTTTAAGCCACAGACAAAGCAGGTTTTGGATGTGTTCCCAATACTTTTTCAAGTAAATGTCGATGAATATGAAGCGTATCATAATGGGCATACGTTACAGGGCCGCTTAAGCACACCCGCCCTTTTTCAGTGCCTTCGTCTATCAGGAGAGCAGCCACACGCTGACGTTTGTCATCCGCGTATCTTCCCAAAACGTGAACACCTTGGTCTTGGTGGACCACAAACATAGGCGCAAGATGTGTGCAAACGTTGACAGGATCGGTCATACCTTCGAACTGGATGGGTGCCATGGGAATATAACGATCGCCATAGGCTGTTTTCTGGTGCTGAAGATTTGTCGTTTTTTTCGGGCCATATGCGCTGATACCCGGCGCCACGTTTCCACTTTGGGCGACTTTAATCAGGTTATTATTTCTATTGTACCAAGATGTTAACAAGCCGAATGCGCCGGCGCAAAACCCCGCCACGTGCCCTCCGGCCTGGCTGAAACCGTCAATAAGGGGCCCTGTGTCTTTCAGCCTCATAAATTCTGGCAGCAAACTGCGGTCCCCGGAAATTGCAGGAAACACGACAAGATCAGCCGGTTTTCTGTGATCACCGGTCAGTAATCTTTGTAATTTACTAGGGGGATCAATGCGTCGGTCCAATTCGTCAGTGAATCCGCGTGGGGATTGAATGGAAATATCAGCATCAGGGAAACAAAGCTTGGTAGCGGCGGCAAACTGTCCTGCCGTTGAATTAGGTTGAACATTCAGAACAACTATACGCATAAAACCATCCCTGCTATATTTGATTATGTAATGTATGGGACGTTACATATTTTCCATACAAATAACAAGTGGTATTTTATTTTGCACTGCGCTGATATTCACAATTATGTGGTCAAAATGTGTTTTAACCATTGAAATGCCGGCGGCACCAAAGAATACAAAATATCGAACGTGATCAACAGGATGATGATCAGTTCCAGCATATGTGATTTTTCGGTATCCAACAGATCAGCCAGAACGCTGGCAGTATCGTTAATCAGACCCAGCTTGCGGTTCAACGTTTCGCCCCGCTCAACAATTTCAAATTCGTCTTGCAGACGGCTGTAAAGGCGACTTAAATCTGGGCGTTCCCACAACACGTCGGGTTGATCGTGGATCGCAACCCGGTCGGCCACCACATGCTGAACCATCAACGCCTGGCCAATCAACTGGCGCATCGCGCGGCGACTGGCATTCGTGGTGCCTTTTTCCGCCAGGCGACGGGCGAACGGCTCCATCGCATCAAACACAGCCGACACCTGACGTTCATGCCCGGCCAGGGCAACGGATTTCGCCAAAACGTCACAGATCACCAGCAGGTTATCCGGCGTCATTTTCTTAATCGTGACACTGCGTCCACCGGCACCCATCTGTTCTTCGGCGCCCGGTTCAATCCGGATATCCAGCGTTTCTTCTTCCCGGACTGTTACGGGCAGATGCACGCGCGGGCCAAGTCCGCGAATAATATCGTCCTCTTCAATCGGGCTAAGCCCTACCGTGGCAATCACGCCATAGCGGAAAATAGCGACAAAGCCGTTATCCCCGTATTGAAAGGCCAAAGGCTGGGCTGAATATGCATCGCTACGCTCTAACCCCTGCGTGTTGATACGTTCACCCAGCAATAAGGCGCGGGCGGTCAGGATGGGGGTGTCGGCGGTGGATGTCATTTCTCTTTTCTACACCAATCCGCACGTCACACGCAAGGCAAGCCAGCGCGGCGGCGTATGATAGGCCGGATCGGATGCATCAAACCCTGCCCGCCGCATCTGCCGCAGATACAGCGTCACCAGACGATGGGTGGCACGCAACAATGGGGGCAACACACATCCCTGCCCCACGGCCAGATCCAGCTGCCGCTGCGCCTCAGCCCCTATAACCGTCAACACAGGCGTAAGCGCGGGAATGGCATTACCGGTACAAACGGCAGCAGGGGTGATGTGCGCGGCATCCAGCATATCCTGGGGCAGCAGGCATATATCCTGTCGCGCATGGGCCACCACCGCCCGCATAATGCCGGTCAGGCCATAGGCGATGCCCAGGGACTGGGCCACATCATTGCCCTTCTCGCCTGTAATCTGTTGTGCCAAGCGCAGCAAAGGCGTGTTGGTGAAATCGGCATAATTCACCAAGCCTTCCAAATGGGCGGGCCGTGTATCGCTCAGGTCAAATTCCCGTGCATATAACAGCGTTTCGAAATCATGAATGGGCAGGTTATAGGTGGCGATTGCGGTGGCCAGCGCTGGCAAAAAATGATGCCCCGGCGGCGGATCGGTCAGGCTGTCCCGCCACCATTGCAACCGGATCAGGCCCAGATGTGTGTCAGACACCGTTTCACGCACGCGGGCGATGTCATTCTGGAACAAGAAAAGAGCCCAGATAGCGGCGCGCCGGTCCGATGGGGCAAACAGGGATAGTAAGGCGCGATCCTGATCACGCTCACGCAATTGACGGTAAAGATGCGAGCCACTCATCCTTTTTTATCGCTGAATTCGGCGGAACTGAACAGGGTTGTTTTTTGGCGACAGGCACATATAGTTACCTGACAACAACAAGGAACGCACCATGACATCCCTGATACTGCCTGAATTGCCCTATGCCTATGACGCGCTGAACCCGTATATGAGCGCGGAAACGCTGGAATTCCATCACGACAAGCACCACAAGGCCTATGTCGATAAGGGGAATGAATTGCTGGCGGGATCGGGCCTGGAGGGTTTAGCCTTGCCAGAAGCCATGGTCGCGGCGTTTAAAGATAAATCCAAAGCTGGCTTGTTCAATCAATTGGGCCAGCATTACAACCACCTGCATTTCTGGCACTGGATGCGCCCGAATGGCGGTGGCAAATCACTTCCCAAACGCCTGCAAGACCAGATTAACAGCGATATCGGCGGCTTTGACGCGTTTCGCACGCAATTTATCGCGGCCGGTGTTGGTCAATTTGGCTCAGGCTGGTGCTGGCTGGCGCTTGATCACCAGACAGGCAAACTTGAAATCACCAAGACACTCAACGGCGAAAACCCGCTGGTTCATGGCAAGACCCCTATTCTGGGCTGTGATGTATGGGAACATTCTTATTACATCGACTATCGCAACGCGCGGCAGAAATATCTTGAGGCGTTTTTGGACAGCCTGGTGAATTGGGATTATGTTGCCGCGCTGTACGAAGCCGGCCCGATCAAGGTTTAAATCAAACAGGCATCAGCAGGGCCACAACCCCGCGCCCTTCGGTCTGCAACACGTTAAAGGTGCGGCAGGCCGCAGGTGTGTCCATGATATCAACGGCACAGCCGAAATGCGACCGTCCTTGCCGCACCCATGCGGGCAAAACAGACGGCAATGCAGCCCCTGTTCCGATCAAAAGGATTTCAGCAGGTGCCTTTAACGCGGCAATCGCGCTTTGAATCGCCGTCACCGCGTCGGCTGCGCCCACATCCACATGCGACCATGATATGGCCGTCAACGGGGTCACGATAACGGGGCTGTCAAACACAGTGCCGCTAATCTTAAAGCGACCCTGGGCATAGGACTGGATGATGGAAGACTGAGCGACAATGCGTGGCGTGATATCCATCTGGCGCCCTTATGCATCCTCTTTGTTACGGCGGACATTCAGGTACATCAGAACAGGCCCAGCGACATAGATCGATGAAAACGTCCCAATCAGAATGCCGAAGAACAGCGCATAGGTGAACCCGCGGATCACGTCACCACCGAACACCAGCAAGGCCGATAACGCCAGCAACGTGGTCACCGATGTCATCAACGACCGAGACAATGTCTGGTTCGTGGACAGGTTTAACAAATCAGCCAACGGCATTTTGCGATATTTTTTCAAATTCTCACGGATCCGGTCAAACACAACCACCGTGTCGTTCAACGAATAACCGGCGATCATCAACACAGCGGCCAGCGTTGCCAAATCAAAATCAATGCGGGTAATGGCAAACAGACCCAGTGTCCCAATCGTATCATGCAACAAGGCCACAACAGCCCCCACGGCAAACTGCCATTCAAAGCGCCACCACAGATACGCCATGATGCCCAGCATCGACAGTCCGAACGCCAGCGCACCGGCAAAACGCAATTCGTCGCCGACCTGCGGCCCGACATATTCGACGCGGCGATAATCAATCTTTTGATCAGGATACAATTGCACCAGTGCATCTTTCACCGATTGCACGATGACCTGTTGGTCCATGCCTTCTTTTTGTCCGATCCGGATCATCAAGGTCGTCGGCCCGCCGAATTCCTGAACGCCCACGCTGCCCAGCTCAAGCCCATTTAAGGTGCTGCGCAATACGCTTAAGTCCGGCGCCTGCTCAAGCGTGACTTCAAACAGCGTGCCGCCGGTAAAATCGATACTGAAATTCAACGACTTGACGGCAACCAATGCCAATGACCCGAAGATAACCAGTGCCGATAAGGCAAAGGCCAGGAAACGGTATTTGACGAAGTCGTAATTTGGGTTGTCGGGGGCGATCTTAACCAATGGCATGAAAGAAAATCCTTTAGATATCCAGTGTTTTTGGACGGGTGGTTCGCAACCAGTACACAACCATCAAACGGGTCACCATAATTGCTGAGAACATCGAGGCGATCAGGCCGATAATCAACGTGACGGCAAACCCTTTCACCGGACCGGCACCAATCATGAACAGGAACACCGACGCGATCAGTGTCGTCATGTTGGCATCCCAGATCGTTGACATCGCGTTTTTGTATCCGCTGTCAATCGCGGTAACGATCGGCTTACCGGCGGCCAGCTCTTCCCGAATGCGTGAGAAAATAAGGACGTTTGCGTCCACAGCCACCCCGATAGTCAGAACGATCCCGGCAATCCCCGGCAGGCTGAGCGTCGCGCCCAATCCTGACATGATCGCAAACAGGATAATCATGTTAACGATCAGGGCAGCCCCGGCAAAAACCCCAAACAGGCCATAGTTCAACACCATCCAGATCATCACGACGATCATCGCCACAATCGTTGATTTTGCGCCGGCTTCGATGGAATCGCGTCCCAACGAAGGACCGACGGTGCGTTCCTCAATTACTTCTAACGGGGCGGGCAGTGCGCCAGCGCGCAGCAACAGGGACAAGTCGGACACTTCTTGAAAGCTGAACTGTCCTGTAATAATGGCCGATCCGCCGCAAATTGGTTCGTTGATGCGCGGCGCGGAAATAATAATGTTATCCAGGACAATGGCAAATGGCTGGCCCGCATTTTGGGTTGTGACTTCACAGAAACGCTTGCCGCCAGTGGTATTCAAACGAAAAGAGACGACAGGCATCCCGTCTTGTTGCGATGGCGACGCGCCATTCAACATATCCCCAGTCAGAACGGGACGACGGTCCAGCGTCATCGTCTGGCCCGGTGCATCTTGTAATGGCAGGGTCAGCCCGCCAAGGTTACCGCCCTGGGCAGGCATATGGAAGGACAGGCGCGCCGTGCGGCCCAGCAATTCTTTAACCCGTGCCGGATCGTCAACACCTGGCAGTTGCAGGATGATGCGGTCATTCCCCTGACGCTGAATAATCGGTTCCTTGGTCCCGTCATCATCGACACGACGACGGACAATTTCCATCGACTGTTCCATCGTCTGTTTGCGCGTTTCATTCAAGGCCAGGTCATCCAGCGCAACGCGGAATGTTTCACCACCCTGATTAACCAGGCGCAATTGCGGGTCAATCTGGCGCAGTACGGTTTGCACCGCCCGTTGATCGTCCGCAGACCGCAATGCCAACGTAACGCCGTCTTTCGCGGCTTTTAAGCGGGTATAACCGATTTGCGCATGACGCAGATCACGCCGCAGGTTTTGTTCGACATCTTCATACCGCTCGGCAAAAACCTGATCCAATTCCACACGCAGCAACAGGTGCGATCCACCCTGAAGGTCCAGCCCCAGGCTGATGGGCCGCAGGCCCAACGCATGGGCGGTGCTGCCCAGAAAGCGGTCCATCGGGATGACGTTCGGCGCGGCGTACAGGCACGCCAGCGCACATAAAATAACCGTCAGGACTGTTTTCCAGCGTTCAATATGGATCATGGGTTATTACCGATCGTCTTTCAGGTCGTCTTATTTCTTCTTCGGTGCTTTCGTGCCGGCTTTCAATTTCGCCGTATCGTTCGCAGCAGGTTTTAACGCGACAGTGGCCGGGGCCACAATGTCTTCAAACTTGCCCATGATGGCAGAGCGCAGAACCGTCAGCTTTTGACCGTTGCAATCAAGAATGACTTCTGCATCACTGACCTGATCGACGATCGTGCCGATCATGCCGCCCTGCATTACAACGCGGGCACCTTTGCCCAGGTGCGACAGCATGTCAGTATGAACGCGCAGGCGTTTTTGCTGGGGACGGATCACCAGGAAATAGAACATCATGATCACCAGCAGGACCAGCATCATGTTCATCATAAAGGCTTCGCCCGCAGATGCCGGTGCAACGGCAGGGGTCAGGCTTGCAGTGGCTTCCGGCACGGCAACTTCGGTTTGAGCATACGCTTGGGAAATCCAGTTAAACATTTTGTATCCTTTCGATTTTGAATATGGCGGCACTATAAGCCGCAGAAAAGTTTTTACAAGCCGAAGGCGACATGGCGGGAGGGATTTTCCGTCACTTTTCCACGGCGGATTTCAAAATGCAGTTGCGGGACAGAGACAGCCCCTGTTTGCCCTACGGTTCCCAGGACATCGCCCTGGCGCACCCTGTCCCCTTTTGCCACATCAATCCGGCCCAGATGCGCGTAAACAGTAACGTATGAATTATCGTGCTTAATCAATATCATATTGCCGTATCCCGCGATGTCGCCTGCGGCATATGCGACCTGTCCAGCACGTGATGCCTGAACAGGCGTACCGACAGCGGCGGCAATATTCACCCCGTCATTCTGGCGTCCCTCGGCATCCATTCCAAACGCGGCAATGACACGCCCCTTCACAGGAGTCATAAAATCTTTATTCGCTGGAACGGACTGTAAGGCCGACGGTGCGGCAGCAGGCGGGGCAGATTGCCGTGGGGCGGGTTTTGCGGGTGGCGGGACCAACGGCGTTTGCACCGTTTGCTGCACCAGTTGATTCAGTTTTTCACGTGACAGATTTAACGTCTGGCCAGCGCGCAACGGGGTGGGCCCATCCAACGCATTCAACCGGGCGATATCGGCAGCCGACATCTCAAACATATTCGCAACGACACGTGTCGTATCGCCTTCTTTGACTTGATAGGTGCGCGGTCTTGGCAATATCAGGCGCATGCCTGTCTTAACCTTTGTCGTGGACGCAATGCCATTTTCAGCGGCAAGATCGCTGATGGTCAAGCCATATCGACGGGCAATATCGGCTAAGGTATCACCAGCAGACACGATATGGCTGCCTGTACTGCCAATCCCTTTGCTGACGCCGTAATCATAAAACGGGGCTGGGCCGGCGGATTTTTCCACATCACTGCCACATGCATTCAAAAGAGCGAGACAGCAGCACATCAACGCACAGGTACGGATCACGAGGTCATCTCCTGCAACGCGTCCGCACTGTAATCCACCGGACGGGCAACATCAGGCAGCAAGGGCACAAAACGGACCGGGAATAAATCGGTGCTGTGCCACTCTGCCTCCCCTTCCCGCACATAGCGTCGCAAGACCTGACCGCCATCGGGATGGGCAACCGGGATCACCAGATAACCGCCAATCGCCAGTTGTTGCAGCAAGGCCTGTGGCGGGTCTGATTGCATCGCCGCGGCTGTGGCAATAATACGTTCGAACGGCGCCTGTTCCGGCCAGCCCTTCATCCCATCAGCCGCCAGTGCGACAATGTTACGGATTCGCAAAGCATCGAAATTCTTTTGCGCTATATCAAGGAGGGGTTTATGACGCTCGATCGTGTAAACACGCCGTGCCAGCTTTGCCAGAATGGCCGCCTGATACCCCGACCCTGTCCCGATTTCCAGAACTTTATGGCGATCGGTCAATTCCAGGGATTGGGTCATCATCGCCACCACATAGGGCTGCGAAATCGTTTGCCCTAAGCCGATCGGCAGGGCGACATCCTCATACGCCTGGTCCTGAAAATGCGGCGGAATGAAATGTTCGCGCGGGATGCGTTCAATCGCAGCCAGCACACCCGTGTCCTGCACCCCCTGCGCCCGCAAATGCATAATCAGGCGGATTTTACGCGTCTGGTCTGCCTGCGCCATCATATGCGACTATGCTTTCACAGGCATAAGGGCGGTTTTGCCACCCATATAGGGCCGCAGCACGTCCGGGATCGTCACGCTGCCATTGCCCACGTTGTAATTGTTTTCCAGCACCGCCACCAAGGTGCGGCCGACCGCCAGGCCCGATCCATTCAAGCTGTGCAGGAATTCGGTTTCACCACCGGCATCGCGGCGGAAGCGCGCCTTCATCCGGCGCGTCTGGAAATCGGCACAGGTCGAACACGACGAAATCTCGCGGTACATGTTCTGGGACGGCAGCCAGACTTCCAAATCAAATGTCCGGCGCGATCCAAACCCGATATCGCCGCTGCATAACACCATACGTCGATACGGCAGATTAAGGGCTTCCAGAATTCCTTCGGCGCAGCGCGTCATTCGCTCATGCTCCGCATCCGATTGTTCCGGCAGGGTCAGGCTGACCAGCTCAACCTTATAAAACTGATGTTGGCGGATCATGCCGCGCGTGTCGCGTCCGGCGGATCCGGCTTCGGACCGGAAACATGGCGTAAAGGCGGTTAACCGCATCGGGAACTGCGCCGCAGGGAAAATCTGATCAGCAACCGCATTGGTCAATGACACTTCGGCGGTCGGGATCAGGTAATGGCCGGTGGTTGTTTTGAACAGGTCTTCGCCGAATTTTGGCAACTGCCCCGTCCCGTAAAGCGCCGTGTCCTTTACCATCAAGGGCGGCGAGATTTCGGTGTAACCATTCGCCTCCGTTTGCGTATCCAGCATGAATTGCGCCAAGGCGCGTTCAAGCCGTGCGATATCCCCCTGTAGCCAGACAAATCGCGCACCAGACATCTTTGCGGCGATATCGAATGATATCCCGCCCAGGCTCTCGCCGATTGTCACATGATCGGGGACATCAGTCTCCGCGCGCGGCGTGCCCCAGGTCTTAACCAGCTTATTATGCGTTTCATCCGCCCCATTGGGCACGTCATCCGCAATCATGTTGGGCAGGGCGGACAGCAGCGTCGCCAACTCTTCAGCCACACTGGCTTCACGCGCCTCCATCGCTTCGATGTCCTGCTTCACTGCGGCCACTTCCGCCATTAACGCAGCCGCATCGCCCCCTTTAGACTTGATCGCGCCAATGTCTTTTGACGCATCATTGCGGCGTTGTTGCGCGACCTGCAGGCGCGTCTGAATATCGCGGCGTTCCTGATCCAACGACAATAATACCGGTGTCTGCGCATCCAGGCCGCGCCGGGCCCAATTGGCGTCAAATTCTGTGGGGTTGGCACGAATGGCCTTTACATCAAACATTTAAACTCTCAAGATTAGTGAAAATAAGTAGCGTAAATCATATGCGATTAAAACGATGCATTCAAGGCGGTCTGAAGCAAACGCTTGGAGAAGAAGCAATGAAAATACACTACGTGACAATGACCGGCGCGGATGACAGCGTCAGGCCCGAAAACCTGGCGATCATCAGCACCATCTATCCCCGCAGCGAATGGGGTGTCCTGTTTTACGACGGCAGAACGGCCGCGCCGCGATATCCCAGTGAAATATGGATTCGTGCCTTTGCCAATGCGGCCCGGCAACACAAAATGAATGCCAGCGCGCATTTATGCGGCCAGCATGTTGCCGATCTGCTGAACAATGCGGATTTCAGCTGGAAACGCAAATATGCCGGGATTCAATCCGCCTTTAAGCGCGTCCAGTTGAACTTTAAAGGCCAAAACCTGACCCCGCATCCTGATTTCTTCACGATTTTGAAGGCGGAAGGGAAGGATCGCACCTTTATCTTCCAGCTTGATGGGCGCAGCGATTTTCTGCTGCATCAGGCGTTATCCCTGGGCATCAACGCGGTCGGCCTTCATGATTTATCAGGCAGAAAAGGTGTTTTGCCCACCACCTGGCCCGCACCCCAACCTGCTGCCCGCCTGTCCGGATTTTCCGGCGGACTGACCCCCGCCAATCTGCCCTGTGAATTAGAGCGCATATACAGCGTCGCAGCAGGACAGGCCGTATGGGTTGATGGTGAAACAGGCCTGCGGAACGTCAATGACCAGGATCAATTCTGTTATATTCAGGCCCGCCAGTTTACAGGGCATGTCCATCGCTATGCCGCCCCCGCATGACATTCCTGTGACCGCAGCACCCATTACAGTATTGAAACCTGTCGGCCCTACGGCACCGCTGGTTTTCGACAGTCCGCATTCTGGCCGAACCTATCCCGCCGCCTTTCATTTCAGTTGTCCGCGCCCGGTTCTGGAACGGGCCGAAGACAGGTTTCTGGACAAACTGCTAGACTGGGCGCCAACTCATGGCATTCCGTTGTTGCTGGCCAATTTTCCCCGGACTTATATTGATGTTAATCGGGCCCTGACCGATATCGACGAAACAATGCTGGACGGGCCATGGCCAGGGGCCGTCCCTACGGACCTTAGTCGCGCGGGTATCGGCCTGATCCGCCGCCTGCTGACCCCCACCCTTCCTGTTTATAACGCGCCTTTGTCCGTTCAGGCGGTGCGTGACCGGATCACCGATTGTTACCTGCCGTATTATGCCGCGCTGGAGACAGCCCTTAACACCTGCCAGCAACAGCACGGTTGCACCCTGCACATAAACTGGCATTCCATGCCGTCACGCTTTGGCGGGACCAAGCGGATGCCTGATTTCGTCCTGGGGTCCCGTCATGGGACCACCTGCACCGAGGCAATGATGGCGGCGGCGCAGGGCGCGTTAAGTGATATGGGATACAGCGTGCAATTGAATGATCCCTATCCAGGCCAAGAGATTATTGCGCGGACAGGTCATCCGGCCCAAGGCCGCTTCGCCCTGCAAATTGAGATTAACAAGGCGCTGTATCTGGACGAGGGCCGCAACAAACTGCATAGCGGTCATATCAAGCTGATCGCAGACCTGAAACACCTGACCGCCCCTTTGCACGATACAATGCGGGACATGTCCGTGCCGCTGGCTGCAGATTAAAAGACCTCAGCCCATTGCGCCTGCAACGCGTTTCGCACATCGGCGACCGTCACATCCGTCAGGCCCAGCGCATGAAAAGACGTAACGCCATGTTCGGTAATGCCACAGGGGACGATTCCTGAAAAATGCGATAAATCGGGATGCACGTTAATGGAAATGCCATGATAGGTCACGCCGTGGCGCACGCGCACCCCAATGGCCGCAATCTTGTCTTCGCGTCCGTCAGGCTGTGTAACCCAGATGCCGATGCGACCCACCCGACGTTCCCCGGCAATCCCGAATTGTGCGAGAGCCTTGATGATCCAGCTTTCCAGACGGCAGACATAATCACGTATGTCGGGTTGCAGGTAATATTGTCGCAAATCCAGCATGACATAGGCCACCAACTGCCCCGGGCCGTGATACGTATATTGTCCGCCCCGTCCCGTATCAAAAACCGGAAACCGCGGCTGGCGCAGATCGTCGGCCTTGGCCGAGGTACCGGCGGTGTAAAGGGGGGGGTGTTGCAGGCACCAGACGGTTTGTGGCGCAAGGCCATCCTTGATCTGTGCCACCAGGGTTTCCATGGCGTGGACGGCCTCAAGATACGGTACTGGGTCCGGCGTATCGCGCCAGGCGATAAAATTATCTCGCTTTTCGGTTGCACTGCAGCTTGTCATTCGTTACCCATTTTGTTATCACCCTTTACAGTATCAGGCATAATCTTGCCTGAGTGTCACGATATACCAAGAGTGCGGCCGTGGCGGAATGGTAGACGCGCAGCGTTGAGGTCGCTGTGGAGTAAAATCCGTGGAAGTTCAAGTCTTCTCGGCCGCACCACACCTTTATGACGGAAGAAGAAGATAGGTTCAAGCATGGCGAACAAAGATACGCCCACAGGCCCCGAAGATATTCGCGATTCTGCGCCCAGCGCCGATGCATTGCGCGAAGCTGCCCTGGATTATCACCGTTATCCTACCCCTGGCAAAATTGCGATTGTGCCGACCAAGCCCATGGGCACCCGGCGCGATTTGTCGCTGGCCTATTCCCCCGGCGTGGCCGCAGCGTGCGAAGAGATTGCCGCCAATCCCGACAAGGCCCTTGATTACACCTCTCGCGGTAATTTGGTCGCCGTTATCTCAAACGGAACTGCTGTCTTGGGCCTGGGTGCCATTGGTGCCCTGGCGTCCAAGCCGGTGATGGAGGGCAAGGCCGTCCTGTTCAAGAAATTTGCGGATATTGATTCGATTGATATCGAAATCGACGAAACCGACCCGGACAAGCTGATTGAGCATATCGCAGCCTTGGAACCAACCTTTGGCGGGATCAATTTGGAAGACATCAAAGCACCAGAATGCTTTGAGATTGAGCGTCGCCTGCGCGAACGTATGAAAATCCCGGTGTTTCATGATGACCAGCACGGTACGGCGATCATCGTTGGCGCGGCGTTCTTAAACTGGCTGCACCTGACGGGTCGCGATATCAAAGATATCAAGCTGGTCGGATCGGGCGCAGGCGCGGCGTGTATCGCTTGTTTAAACCTGTTGGTCGAGGCTGGCCTGCCCCGCGAAAATATTATCATCTGTGACCGAAACGGTGTTGTTTACAAGGGCCGGAACGAAGGCATGGATCCGGAAAAAGAACGCTTTGCCTCGGACACCAAGGCCCGTGATCTGGATAATGCCATTGTCGGCGCGAATGTGTTTCTGGGTCTGTCCGGCCCGAATGTTCTGACCCAGGACATGGTCAAGAAAATGGCCGATGCGCCGTTAATTATGGCCCTGGCAAACCCGACACCGGAAATCCTGCCTGAACTGGCCTTTGCCGCCAGGCCAAATGCGGTTATTTGCACAGGCCGATCGGACTATCCGAACCAGGTAAATAACGTTTTGTGCTTCCCGTTTATTTTCCGGGGGGCCCTGGATGTCGGTGCGACCGCGATTAATGAGGAAATGAAGCTGGCCTGCGTTCGCGCGTTGGCTGACCTGGCCCGCAAGGAAGTCCCAGCCGAAGTCGCAGCCGTCTATCTTGATGAAACATTGGAATTTGGCCCGTCTTACCTCATTCCGAAACCTTTCGATCCGCGTTTAATCGTTGATCTGCCGATGGCTGTTGCACAGGCGGCGATGGATACTGGCGTCGCCACACGCCCCATCAAGGATATGGCGGCATACCGTGAACGATTGCTGCAATACTATTACCGCACCAACCTGGTCATGCGTCCGGTCTTTTCCCAAGCACGGTTGAACCCGAAACGCGTCGTCTATGCCGAAGGGGAAGAGGAGCGCACATTGCGCGCCATTCAAACGGTTGTGGACGAAAAACTGGCGCGTCCGATCCTGATCGGCCGTCGCGCCGTCATCGAAACGCGGATCAAGCGTTTGCGTCTGCGCCTGAATACAGGCACTGATTTTGATCTGGTGGACCCGGAAGATGATCCCCGCTATCGCGATTATTGGCAGTCCTATCATGCCCTTATGGAACGTCAGGGCATCACCCCTGCGGCGGCCCGGAATATTGTGCGGACCGATAACACAGCGATCGGCAGCCTGATGCTTGAAAAGGGCGACGCTGACGCTTTGATTTGCGGCACGATCGGTCAATATCACCAGCATTTGCGCCATATCGTTGATATTATCGGCCTGACACCCGGGGTGGAAACCGCTGCGGCGATGGGCGTTTTGGTACGGCCACAGGGCCCGTTGTTTATCTGCGATACGCATGTTAATCCGGAACCCAGCATTGCGCAGATTTCCGAGATGACGTTGCTGGCCGCTGAACAGGTCAAACGCTTTGGGATCAAACCAAAAGTCGCGTTGCTTTCGCATTCCAATTTCGGAACGCACCAGAACGAAAGCGCCTTCAAGATGCGCGCCGCATATGCGGATATTCGCCAGCGCGCGCCTGATCTTGAAATCGATGGCGAAATGCACGCCGACAGCGCCCTGTCTGAAGATATCCGCACAGGCATCATGCCGCACAGTACATTGCGCGGTACGGCCAATCTGCTGGTTATGCCGAATTTGGACGCTGCGAATATCAGCTATAACCTGATTAAGATGCTGGCTGACGGTATCACGATTGGGCCGCTGCTGCTGGGCTTGCCAAAAACGGCGCACATCCTGACCCCAAGTGCGACGACACGCAGTATTGTCAACGTGACCGCACTGTCAACCGTAGGGGCGCAAGCCTTTGAGGAAATGGGCCCTGATGCCAGTGCCACCTGAAGACACGCATGCATCTTCGTCCCTTGTCTCCGCCGATGCCGAAATGGGCATCGATGATGATGGCGATGAAAATGAATACCTGCGCGACAGCGACATCCACGATATCCTGACCGCATTATCCGATGAAGACATGCACAAGGTCGAAATCCTGCTGGGGGAATTAAGCCCGGGTGAGGTCGCCGAGGTGCTGACCAAGGTAACGCAGGACACGCGGACCTATCTGGTCGATAATTACGCCGACAGTTTCGCGCCCGAAGTCTTTTTATACCTGAACGACGATATCCGGGCCGACGTGCTGGGCGAACTGGCCCCACGGCGTGTCGCCCAGATCATCACCGATCTGGAATCTGATGATGCGCTGGATTTGATCCTGCCCCTGCCAGTTGAGCAACGTCAGAAAATTATCCATTACCTGTCCACGAAGACACGGCTGAATTTGGAACAGGGGTTAAGCTATCCCGACTCTTCCGCCGGTCGTCTGATGCAGCGCGAATTCGTCGCCGTGCCACAATTCTGGACTGTCGGTAAAACCCTTGATTATTTCCGCGCATCCGCCACCGCCGATGAATTACCGGATGAATTTTTCGATATTATCTTGATTGATCCGTCTTATCACGTGATTGGCGAAGTCCCGCTTTATGAACTGGTTCAAGCCAAGCGCAGCACCAAGCTTGAAGACCTGAAAATTGCCGAAGTCGCAACCATCCCGGCCACGATGGACCAAGAAGAAGTCGCCTATATTTTCCGGCGCGAGGGCATCAAATCGGCACCCGTCGTTGATGATGACGAACGCCTGGTCGGGGTTGTCACAATCGATGACATTCTGGACGTTATTGACGAAGAAGCGGGCGAAGACATCCTAAAACTGGGGGGCGTTGGTAAAGACGACTTACACCGGGCCGTTCTGCGTACCACGCAGGCGCGTTTTAAATGGCTGTTTATCAATCTGATCACCGCCATTTTGGCCTCTGTCGTCGTGTCGCAATTCGAAGCAACAATTCAGCAGATTGTGGCCCTGGCCGTGCTGATGCCGATTGTCGCCTCGATGGGCGGGAACGCAGGGACACAAAGCTTGACCATCGCTGTGCGTGCGCTGGCCACCAAAGAATTATCGACCACCAATATGATGCGCGTGATCGGCAAGGAAACGCTGGTCGGCATGGTAAACGGCATGTTGTTCGCCATTATCGCGGGCGTCCTGGCGGGTTTGTGGTTTTCCAGCCCCGGCCTGGGCATGGTGATCGCCATCGCCATGATTATCAATCTGGTGTTTGCCGGATTCTTTGGGGCCGTTATCCCGATTGCCATTCAGCGCAGCGGCGGCGACCCTGCCATCTCTTCCAGCATTGTTCTGACCACCATCACCGATATCGTCGGATTTTTCGCATTCCTTGGCCTGGCGGCTCTTATTCTCATTTAATGACATGGCGCGCATTTTCAGTTGCATGCCTGGTCACAAATGGGCATAAGTGCTTGATATGGCACGCCGCAAAACACAAAAACTCCCGCGCATAGCAACACCTGTTGGCCGATTGGTCCAATGGGGGATCGCCCTTGCCCTGTGGGGGGTCCTGCTGGTCTGCTTGATTTTGTTATGGTATGCCCGCGAAATTCCCGCGATTACGCAACAGGCGACATTTGAACGCCGCCCATCCGTCACGGTCCTGGCCAATGATGGCAGCGTTATAACGCGTTATGGCGACATGAAGGGTGAGACGTTAAGCGTTGATGATCTGCCACCGCATCTGGTGCAGGCCATTCTGGCGGTGGAAGATCGCCGCTTTTACTACCATTTCGGGATTGATCCGATTGGCCTGACCCGCGCGATTGTGACCAATTTCTTTAAAGGCCACGTGGCCCAGGGCGGATCGACAATTACCCAGCAATTGGCGAAAAACCTGTTCCTAAGCCATGAACGGACGTATAAGCGCAAGATTCAAGAAGCGATTTTGGCCTTTTGGCTGGAATGGCACCTGACCAAAGATGATATTTTAAGTGCCTATCTGAACCGGGTTTACCTGGGCGGCGGGGCGTATGGCGTCGAAGCGGCGTCACGTGTTTACTTCGACAAATCAGCCAAGCAGCTGACGATTGAGGAAGCGGCCACATTGGCCGGGATGTTAAAGGCCCCGTCACGCTACTCCCCCAAAGCCAATCCGAAAGAATCGCGGGCACGGACCCAGGTGGTTTTGTCCGCTATGCACGACGCCGGGTATTTGCGGAAGGATACCAAGTTATCCAAAACCAGTTTCCGCCCGGATCAAGAGATTACGGCGGCCAGCATCAGCAACCGTTACTTCGCCGATTGGGCACGTGAAACGGTCAGCGGCCTGATCCCCACCCCGACAGATGATATCGTGATTGAAACGACGCTAGACCCTTATATTCAAGCCAAAGCGGGCGAGGTCATCAATCGTTATGTGACCGAAAACGCCGATAAAGCTAAATTCAGTCAGGGTGCCGCCGTCATCCTGCGCGCAGATGGATCTATTGTCGCAATGGTCGGCGGTTCCGATTACCGGGAAAGCGAGTTTAATCGCGCGACCAAAGCGATGCGTCCGCCTGGATCATCCTTTAAGCCCGTTGTTTATCTGGCCGCGCTGGAAAACGGCCTGGGCATGGATACGATGGTGATGGATGCCCCTGTCACAATTAATGGCTACCATCCTCGTAACTTTGGCGGTCAATACTATGGCGAAGTCTCATTGATTAAAGCATTAACCCTCTCGCTGAATACGGTTTCGGTTCAGCTGGGGTATCAGGTGGGCATGGGCCGGGTGATCGGGGCCGCGCGCCGTCTGGGCATTGATACGCCTTTACAGCCAGATTTGGCGTTAACATTGGGCGCACAGGGTATTCCCATGCTGGAAATGGCCGGTGCCTATACCGTCATGGCCAATGGGGGATATGCGACCGAGCCTTATGGGATTCGCCGTATCCGCAACAAATCGGGCAAGACGTTATGGCAGCGTCAAAAAACAGACGCGCCCGCCGTGTTTGCCGGTGAACCGATTTTTGAAATTCAGCAAATGATGAAAAGTGTGACCAAATACGGGACGGGCCAGGCGGCCCAAGGCCCGTATGATGTCGCCGGAAAAACCGGCACGTCACAGGATTATCGCGATATCTGGTTTTCAGGCTTTACCAGCCAGTATGTCGGCAGCGTCTGGTTTGGAAACGATAACAACACGCCGATGCGCGGCGGCACGACAGGGGGCAGTTATTCCGCCCGCGCCTGGCGTGACATTATGACGCTGGCGCAATCCGATCCGTCTCCGCCGCCAAGCAACGGGTATCGGACGTTTGCCAATGGCGTCGGATTTTCGGGATTACTGCAGCAACTTTTAAGTTCGCCGCCCGATATCGATCCTGCCATCGGCGCCGCAGCGGAAGGGCCCGTCGTGTTGCAACACCCGAACGCGCAGCCGCAAGGCGTGGAAGAGCAGCCAGCAGGCATCGGAACACAAGCACGGCAACGGCTGTATCAATTATTAGAGCATATTCAACCAGCACCATCGCCTCCTGATTCCTCTGAATCCCGTCGTCTGAATGAATAACGATTGAAAACGGATTTCGTTACCATATTTCCGTTTTGATCCAATTGGGCTGTGCCAGGCGGTCATGTTTACGTGTGACACCAGCCCATCTGTCCTCTCCCAGACTGTCCCAATGGCGGCGCAAAGACACCAGGGCCGCATTGGCCGCGCCACATCCCGTCGGATCGCGCATCAGGGCCGCATCGGCGCGTTCCAGGAAAAGTGCAGGAAACGCCAGGCGTGGTGCCCGCAACCCGCAATTCACAAGGGTCACAGTCACCTCAGCGACATCGTCGTTCATAATATCAGCGGCGAATTGCAGGGCATGGAGAATTTTAATTTCGAGCCGGCTGTTCGGCACGTCCCGTAACCGGCGCATAAAGCACAGATAAATTTCCATTTCCGATCCTGCGCCAGTATCAGCAGGGGCCAAAGGCAAACAAATGCGATCACTGATCTTGTCAAATGTCCGCGTAACCTGCTGTAGCCTTTGATTATCGTTCCCTTTAGTCGTGTTAATCGTCAGATGTGTCATACTTGGGGCCTCCTGGGATTTGGTCACCGCGCAACCTACATACTTCCAGGATGGATAATTATTCCTAAGGGAAACTTAAAAACTCTGCATTTCCCCTCTTTACCCCTGTCTTTCCTGTGGATATGTTAGAAGAAGATTTAACACATGGAGTCACCTTAAGATGTTCACCCGCACCGCACCCTTATTTGCCCTTCTTTTAACTGCAACTGTTCTTTCAGGCTGTAGCAGTGATGCCTATCCCATCCGTACTGGCAACGATTACGCCGTGACCACGGGCGGACTGGGCAGCATGGCGGGCGGTACTGTCGGCACCGCGCCTGAACAGCAACGTAATTGGGACCAAGCCCCGGCGCAGCCACACCCTGGGCCAGATGTTATGCCGCCGGTTGCACAACCGAGCATGAGCGTGCCATCAGCCTATACACCCCCACCAGCCGCAGATATGCCTGCGGTGCCAGCCGAATCGGTTCAACCAGCGCCTATGACGCCGCCAATGGCTCAAACAGCCCCGACCCCGACCTATAGCAATCAGGATCAAGCCGATGCGGCCCCTGCTTGCGATTACAATGCCATGGTGGGGAAGCCTTTGACGGAAGAAAACGTGACACGCCTGGTTCGCCTGGGCAAAATCGTGCGTGAACTGACACCGGGTCAGCCAGCGACGATGGATTTCCAGCCAAACCGCATCAACATCACAACCGATGTGAACACCGGCAAGGTGACATCTGTTACCTGCGGCTAAACGGATATAAGGGTTTCTGCGGCTGTCCGGGCCAGAACGTCACAGCGTTCGTTTTCCGGGTGGCCGCTGTGCCCCTTTACCCAGATAACAGTGATCTGATGCGGCACCATCGCCGCATCTAATGCTTCCCACAAATCCACGTTCTTGACCGGCTTGCGGTCTGCGGTTTTCCAGCCACGGGCTTTCCATGGGCGCAGCCATTCGGTCATCCCTTTGCGCACATATTCCGAATCGGTGTGCAGCGTAATGTCACACGGGCGTTTTAGCGCCTGCAACCCTGCGATCGCCGCCTGTAATTCCATCCGATTATTTGTTGTGTCGGGCACGGCACCGGCCATTTCCTTTTCTTGATTGCCGAAGCGCAGGATGCAACCCCACCCGCCCGGCCCTGGATTGCCCAGGCAAGCGCCGTCGGTGAAAATATCAATTTTATCCATTTGGCTTGTCTATGCCCTATCATCTCTTTTATAGTTTTCACGATTTAGAGAGAGAACGATGCAAAGCGCAACTGAAAAAACACCGTCCCGCCCGACAGACCGGCCAACCCTTGGCCTTGGGATCTTGTCCTGGCGCGGCTATGCCTCACTGCGCGCGGCACTGACCACGTATCGCGACGCCGGATTCTTTACCCTGTTCGACGACGTCCTGCTGTTCCTGCCGCAGATTGAAAAAGAAGGGATCGCCGTCGCCCTGGAATTCGGCATCCCTTATGCCGGGTCCACAGATAATCTGGGCATTCTGGGCGGCAACCAGGCCCTGGCGAGCGTGATGACCAGCGATATTATCCTGATGGTTGAAAACGATTACATGCTGCGTGAAACGCTGGACTCAGCCCAGGCGCAATTGCATCGTGGCGTTACGGCATTGGCCAGTGGCCAGGCGGATGTCGTGCGCTTTCGCCACCGTCATCTGCCCGGCGAATTGTGGCAGATGTGGAAAACCCACCGGTATTGGCCCCGTTCCGATGCACCTTATGTCGATAAACTGAAAAGCGCAGTACTGCGCCTGTTTCGAGGTGGCAAGGCCAACCGCCTGCTGGGCAACACAATTTTCACCCATGATGACGCAGCCAAACAGTTTCCCGACGCGATCCAGCGCCGAAATGGCGTCGATTTCTTCACATCCTCCCGGCATATCAATTGGGCGAATAACGCCTATATGGTCCGACGCAGCTGGTTCCTGGAAACGATTATTCCCGGCGCCCTGGCCCAGAAAACCACGCGCCTGGTCAACGGTTTCCCGACGATTGAAACAGAGTTGAACAGCCAGTGGTGGCGCGATCAGGATTTCACAATCGCGATTGCCGATCCGGGCCTGTTCGAGCATCGCCGGATGAATGATCGCGGGTATTAAATGCCTCTTGACATTTATACATAATGTCGTTTTATTGCGATTATGACACATAAACCACAGGCCACCCGCCCCGTTTGCAATACAGAGATTTTGATCGCTTCGGCGATTAACAAGAACTGGCAAACACTGGGCCAGCAGATTGATTTATTGACAGCGGAATATACCGCCTTGCGCTCTTCTCTTCTCGGGCGTTTTGCGGCAGCGGTCCGGCTGCCAACCTCTTACGGACGCCACCATCAGGAACGCCCACAACAGCTAGAGGTAAGCTGCCTTGACGCATTGGGGCGCATTGAGGGCGGAAACCGCATTTCGTTGTGCCATCGCCTGCAGAACGCGTTGCCGGACAGTCCACTTTACCTTTATGTTCTAAACGTGTCCGCTGGCACAATTGAAAGCCTATTACAAAGCGACCCGTCTTACGGCCCCAACGGGGGTGGCGTTGATTTGGCGATTGCGTATAATAAGACGACCGAATTATCGCGCTCGCCCGAACGGGATTTATTGCTGCAACGTCTGGAACACATCGCGACGCAAGTATTATATTTCCAGTTGGATGTGCGTGGCATAGAAAATATGTATCATCACTTACCTAACGGTGCACTGGCTGCGGTTACTATTCACATCTGGCAACAAAAAGCATTTGCAATGAAGGGGCCGGATGCGCAGCGGGTTCTCGCCGTTATTGATGTCTATAACGCTGCACTTGATAACGGCAGCAAGAACGCTGACCATTTCTTGACAGGATATGTGCATAACATCATAAGCGCACTGCCACCTTCTGAGCAACAGCAGTTGATACGTACCAGTCTGGCACGATTGAATCCAGACACATGCCTGTATAATACGCTGACAGCACACGCACAGCAGTTAAACCAAGCCCAAGCCCTTACCCCGTCTTAATCAGGCCGACAAATCATCCTCGCGCCAGTGCTGGTTAATCCAGGGCGTTGGGCGGATCGTTTTGTAAAACTTTTTGTACCATGCGGCGGGCCAGCGACCTTCGGCGGCCTCATCCGGGTCAGGTTTACCGGTAAAGGCGATAACGCGTGCGTCCTGGGGCAATTCAGGTGTTTGGAACCAGCGCAACGGCACCGGCGGCAGGCAGGAATGCTTAAAGCTGATGCACCATTGGCGCGGCCAGAACCGCTGCTCTGGAATCCGTGCCGAGATATATTGCTGCTCAATTTTATAATCGCGCATAATCCCTTCTGGGTCCGCGACGAAATTATCATAGATATGGGTGTATTTACCGACCGGGAACCGAAACACCGACGTGTTGCCCACGCCCTTACCCAACTGGGTCCAGTTTTCAATGACACAGTATTCGCCGGGATAATAATCAAACAGATCATCCAGCGGTCCCGTGATAATCAAATCAATATCCAGGAACAACACATCCCCGGTGATATCGTAAAGCGGGGCTTGCCACACCGCCAGTTTCGGCCAGGGTTTCCAGCTTGCCACCCGGGCCGGAATATTGATCGGCGGCACAGGACGGGTTTCGATATCGACATGCAGACCGGCTGCGTTATCAGTCAAGCAGACGAAACGCACCGGGCGGCGCGTGTGCCGCTTGATGCCCGCATACAGACGGTTCACGTATTCGGGACCATAACGCGTACCCCATTTCATGCAAATTACTGTGGCTGTCATTCTGGCTCCCGCGATTGAGACTTGAGAATAACCGGATTTTCGCATATGGTACAAGCCTATATGAACACATCATCATCCAATATCCCCGCGACGTTCGAGGCCGCATTGACCGAGCTGGAACAGATCGTGCGTAACCTTGAATCCGGCAAGACCAGCCTGGAAGACAGCATTGCGGCCTATACGCGCGGTATGGAATTGAAAGCATTTTGCGAAACCCGCTTAAAAGAGGCGCAATTGAAGGTTGACCAAATTGCCCAGGCGACTGACGGCACTTTGACAACCAGCAGCTTCAGCCAATAATTTTCAGGAGAGAACTCGATGCCATCACCCCGTAAAGCCAGTCCTGAATTGCAAATTGCCATGGCAGACGTATCAGAAGGCGTGGCCAAAACCATGTCGCGCCTGTTGCCCGAAAGTGACACGCCTGAAAACGTCCTGTTCGACGCGATGCGTTACAGTGCCTTGAACGGCGGTAAACGCCTGCGCCCCTTTATGGTTGTGCAATCGGCTGCCTTGTTTAACGTCGATCCAGGGTGTGCCCGTCGCGTGGCCGCAGCACTTGAATTCGTTCACTGCTATTCCCTGATCCACGATGATTTACCGGCGATGGATGACTCCCCCTTACGGCGCGGCGTACCCTCCCTGCACATCGCCTATGACGAAGCCACGGCCATCCTTGCCGGTGATGCCCTGCTGACCCTGGCATTCGAAGTGTTGGGCGATCATGAAACCCATGAAGATCCGCGCGTGCGTATTGAACTTGTCGCATCAATGGCAAAAGCCGCTGGGCCTGCCGGTATGGTCGGCGGCCAAATGCTGGATATGCTGGGCGAGAATACCGAATTTGACCTGGGCACGATCAGCCGTATGCAACGCATGAAAACCGGCCGCTTGATGGCTTTTGCCTGTGAAGCGGGCGCTGTGCTTGGTAAAGCGAGTGAGCAGCAGCGGCGCGCCTTGGCCAATTACGCCTATGATCTGGGCCTGGCGTTCCAGGTGACCGACGATATCCTGGACGTTGAAAGCAGTGCGGCCGATCTGGGCAAGCCTGCCAATCAGGATACCAAAGCCAACAAGGCGACCTTCGTGTCCACCCTGGGTAAGGATATGGCACGTCAACGCGCAGAAATGCTGGTTGAACAGGCCATTCGCCATTTGCACATCTTTAATGGCCGCGCCCAGATGCTTGAAGAACTGGCCGCCTACGTCCTTGAACGCCGGAAATAAGCGTAAAGCCGGGCCTTAGGCCGGCACATCATCCCGCTGGA
This sequence comes from Pseudomonadota bacterium, assembly GCA_040386235.1. Classification (GTDB taxonomy): domain Bacteria; phylum Pseudomonadota; class Alphaproteobacteria; order Micavibrionales; family Micavibrionaceae; genus JAZKGA01. Next base: position 764,747 of record JAZKGA010000001.1, on the reverse strand, counting down.
AGAACGTATTTAACGCCGCCATATACGCGGCATGATTGTCCCCAAAGCTGCTATGCGCAGCGTTTGGAATAATGACGCATAAACATGGTGTTGATTACCTTTTATTGATTGATGGCCATGACGCTGGGCGATATCACCGCACCGCGCAGGCCGCTGTCTTTCAGGGCGGCATCCAACACGCGTAAAGCGCGCAAATCTGTGGCCAATGCGGGAGGCAGGATTGCTTCCGGCCCCTTGTTATCCATCTCCATCCCAAAGGCTTCCAGGAAAGATTCAAGCGGTGTCGGCGGCTTTGGCCAGGCCAAAATCGTTACATCTTCACGGCTCAAATTCATCGCTTTGATCAAATCGCTTTCCGCAATGACGTAAGGGGCCAGCGCATCAACCAGGCCCACCGCCTTGGCTTGCGTTCCGGTCCAGACGCGGCCTTTTGCGACATTTTCGACCGCTTCAGGCTTCATCTTCCGACCGTTTGCCACGCGGGCGATAAAGTCGGAATAGGTCGCATCCATCATCCGTTCATATGCCGCCAATTGGCCCGGCGTAAACGGCGTGTTCATGGACCACAGGCCGGCATTTTCGCCGCCCACCGGGATTGTATCCCAGGATACGCCCAGCTTGTCCCACAAACCGTCCAACACGAATTTCCCGCCAATCACGCCGATTGATCCGGTCATCGTACTGGGTAACGCGTAAATCTTATCCGCATCAACGGCGATCCAGTACCCGCCGGATGCCGCTGCTTCACCCATACTGACATAAACGGGTTTACCGGCTGCTTTGGCTTTCACCACCGCATTGCGGATAACTTCCGATCCCGCTGGCGACCCACCCGGACTGTTGATCCGCAACATGATACCCTTCACGCTGTCATCCTTTGCGGCTTTTAAAATAGCATCAGCTGTCTTTGTCGCATCGACCATACCCTGCCCGCCATCGGTGGTCAGCAGGATTGCGCCGGACACGGTAATGACAGCCAGCTTGGCTTTGCTGTCCGCATATTCATTCTGTTGATGCAAAGTAAACGGCGATGATGCCGGTGGTTCATTATAATCGGCCAGCGTAACCATCCCTACCGATTTGGTCGGTGATTTGCCCAGGCCCGTCCGTAACGAGGCCACCACATCATCACCGTATTGCACGTCGTTAATCAGGTTTGCGGCCTTTGCCTCAGCCGCCGTTAACACGGCCCGGTCAATCGCGGCTGTTAACTGCGCCTGTGATAAGTTGCGGTTGGCGGCCATTTGCGTCGTCATGCGGTTATAGACATCGGTCAGGATGCTGGTCAGCATGGCGCGGTTTGGCGCACTCAGGCCCGTATGGGTAACGTTTTCATAGGCTGTCTTGTATTCTTTGCGTTGCACGAATTGCGGCGTGACGCCCAGTTTTTCAAGGGCAGTGCGCGCGAACGGCATTTCCGCCTTCAATCCACTTAACATCAAGGCGGCGGATGGCATCATCACAATATGGTCGAAATACGTGGCAAAAGCATACGGTGTCATGCTGCCAGTCGCCGTCATATCGGCGGCGTAAAACACGGTTTTCTTGCCGGCCTTACGGAATGCCTGCACCGCTGGGCCCCATTCTTCCAGCTGGGTTGGGGATACTGACGCACCGCGATAGGAGACCAGCAGTGCGTGAATCTTATCATCACCGACGGCCTGCAGGATTTTCTCACTGACGCGACGGTTGGTTAAAGTGTTGGTTTTTAACGGCGCACTTAAACTGGGGCGACCTTCCACCTCTCCGATGCTTTGATCCATTGCCCAATACAAAATGGCCGGCCCGTTTGTATCCTGGGACGATATGTCCGTCTGGTCTTTGGTATCCAGCACCTTGGCCACGCCCCACCATGTCAGGCCGATAACGATCAGGGCGACAACGCCCAGCACCATCACAAGACGCCGTAATACACCCATTATGCCGCGCCAGATCTTGCTTAACATACTTACTCTCCTGTTATCTTATGGACGGGGGTCATCCCGGTTATTCCTGTTGCGGGTCGGCGGCCTGTCGCGTATCCTTGCGACCATAACGTATTTTAACGATTGCGCCAATCTTAACGACATCATGACATCACATACTTTCTGGACCCCCGCCCAATTCCGCGCTGCTAAATTAAAGGCAGAATCTTTGATCGCCGGCTTAACCCGCAAGGGTGAGCCTGGCGGCATGGTCGCTGTCATCACGCAGGGACAATTGGCTTGGCAACGCCATTGGGGCCTGGCCCACATGATCGGCCACGTGCCCAACCTGCCCGGCACGCGCCATTCTATTGGCGCTGCGGCACATATGTTGACCGCGGCCTGCGCCTGGAAAATGGCACAGACGGGACGCCTGGACCTTAAAACCCCCATAAGCGCATATATTCCCGATACACCCGTGCTGGAAAACGTCACGTTGCAACACCTGCTGAACATGACCAGCGGCCTGCCGGACCATGACGCTTTGATGCAGGTTGCGGGTGGACTGCCGCATCACGGCAGAAAGGTCGAGGACTATTTGACCCTGCTGCGGAAAGCTCCATCCCTGCTTTTTGCCCCGGGAACAGGGTATCATTATGCGGACGTGAATATGCTGCTGGTCGCTGAGATTATCACGAATATCGGCCTGAATGATTATCATGCGACATTGCGGGATATGATCCTATCGCCCTGTAATATAAATGAGATTATCCATCAAAAACATAATGATACGATCAGACCTGAAATAGCACAGCCGTATATGGCGACACAGGCTGGCTGGCGCACAGGTGGCACACCATCTATCCTGCCCGCCATTAGCGATACGGCCCTTAGCCTGGCGGATTGCATCGCGTGGATAAACGCGCTGCGCGACGGCCAGATTGATGGCACAAGCATCGCTCCGTTATGGGATGAAACCAAGATCAATGACACAACGCCTGTACAATACGGGATGGGCATGATGGTGCGGCGATATCGTGGCCTGCGCCTTATTGGCCATGCAGGGTATGGAAACGGATATGCCGCACACATCTTTTATGCCCCGGACCTGGATATGGGCTTTGTCGTCGCCTTAAACCAGGACAAAGACAATATCGTCGATATATTCCAATTACTTATAGATATATTCACCGCCGAAGCCTTACCTGTGCCGCCGATACCAGAGCAAGCCGCGCAAAACATGGAAAAGGCCAGAATTACTGACGCTTCGGCGCAAAAACTGAACGGCACGTATATAAATTCCGAAACGGGTCGTATATTATCCCTTACCTGGGCTGCGCCATTCTTGTGCGCCACCATGCCAGGCGCAACGCAGATCGAGAGATTGACCTGCAATGCACATGGATATTTCAGCACGTTCTGGGGCCGCCCCCTGCACCTGAAACCTGTTGCCGATGCCAGTAGCAGCCAGATTGTCCTGGACGCCATCATTAATGGCCAGCGACAGCGGTTTGTGCGCGTTGATACGCTTGGCGCGCCAAAGCATAACTGGATGGATTACGTCGGTGAATACATGCTGGAACAACTGGATGCGCGGCTGACCCTTACAGCCCGGTCGGGACAGGTTTTCCTGCGCACTGGCGGCTTGGTCAATGCCGGATGGACAACAGCGTTAAAGCCGCTGGCCCAGGATATATTTCAGACTGCGGATAACGGCCCTGATGGCGTCTTGTCTGCCGTATTACAGTTTGACCGCGAACCGCATTCAAAAGTTATTCGCCAGGTAACGGTGACCAGTGAAAACCTGCCGCTTTTGACCTTCCGCAAACTGCGCAGTTTTTAAGTTGCGTTTGCCCCACCCTCTCGCCTATATGAATGCACAATGAGTGAAACCCTGAATAAAATCCGCAACTTTGCGATTATTGCCCATATTGACCATGGAAAATCGACCCTGGCCGACCGCCTGATTCAAACCTGTGGCGGTCTTGAGCTGCGTGAGATGAAGGAACAAGTCCTGGATTCGATGGATATTGAGCGCGAGCGCGGTATTACCATTAAGGCGCAGACCGTCCGCCTGGCCTATACGGCAAAAGATGGCGCAACATATCAGTTGAATTTGATGGATACGCCCGGGCATGTTGATTTTGCCTATGAAGTGTCCCGGTCGCTGGCCTCATGCGAGGGCGCGTTGCTGGTGGTCGATGCGTCCCAAGGTGTCGAGGCCCAGACGCTGGCCAACGTATATCAGGCCCTGGACAACAATTTGGAAATCATCCCGGTTATCAACAAAATCGACCTGCCTGCCGCGGATGTCGAACGTGTCAAAAACCAGATTGAAGAAGTGATCGGCCTGGATGCATCAGACGCCGTCTGCGTCTCTGGCAAATCCGGCTTGAATATCGATGGGTTGCTGGAAGCCATCGTGACCCGCCTGCCCGCCCCCATATCTGAAGGCGCGCAAGCACCGACCAAAGCATTGCTGGTCGATAGCTGGTACGACGCTTATCTTGGCGTTGTGATCCTGGTGCGCGTGTTCCAGGGGACATTACGCAAGGGCCAGAAAATCCGTTTTATGGGCACGGGGGCGTCGCGTGAGATTGACCGCGTCGGTATTTTCACACCCAAACATATCCTGGTCGATACGCTCGGCCCTGGCGAAATGGGCTTTATCACCGCGGGCATCAAGGAAATCGCCGATACAAAAGTAGGCGATACGATCACCGATGATCGAAAACCGGCCACGGAAATGCTCGCAGGCTTTAAGCCAAGCGTGCCGATGGTGTTTTGTTCGCTGTTCCCCATCGATTCCTCGGAATTCGAGAAATTGCGGGAATCTTTAGGCAAGCTGGCCTTGAACGATGCCTCTTTGCATTACGAACCGGAAAGCTCACAGGCCCTGGGCATGGGTTTCCGCTGCGGCTTCTTAGGCTTGCTGCACATGGAGATTATTCAGGAACGGCTGGAGCGTGAGTTTGACCTGGACCTGATCCCCACCGCACCTTCTGTTGTCTATAAAATGGAGATGACCGACGGCCTGCGGACGGAAATGTACAATCCCGTCGATATGCCGGAAGTTCAACGCATCAAAACAATTGCCGAGCCATGGATCAAAGCCACAATCCTGACCCCCGATGAATATCTGGGCGGATTGTTACAATTATGCCAGGAACGCCGCGGTGTGCAATTGGGCCTGTCATACGTCGGCGCCCGCGCGATGCTGGAATACCGTTTGCCCTTGAACGAAGTCGTGTTCGATTTTTATGATCGCCTGAAATCAATCTCACGCGGATATGCGTCCTTCGATTATGCATTGGATGACTTTGAAGATGGCGATTTGGTGAAGCTGGACATCATGGTCAACCAGGAACCCGTTGATGCCCTGGCGATGATCGTACACCGGTCACAGGCCGAACGACGCGGGCGGCAATTATGCGAACGTCTGAAAGACCTGATCCCAAAACAATTGTTCAAGATCGCCATTCAGGCCGCATTGGGCGGTAAAATCATCGCCCGTGAAGATATTTCTGCGATGCGCAAAGATGTCACCGCCAAATGTTATGGTGGCGACGTGTCGCGTAAACGGAAATTGCTGGACAAGCAAAAAGAGGGCAAAAAGAAAATGCGCCAATACGGGAATGTTGAAATCCCGCAAAGCGCATTTATCGCTGCACTGAAGATGGGCGATCAAAGCTGATACAGCATACCTGTATATTTCGGATTGCTGTTCACAATGCCATAGGCGCAACCGGCGCGATCTTTCCAGAAATCGTGATTAATCTCTTGATCCCGGGTCTGCGGTCGGCCCGGCGTAACCAGTGGCAAATACAGAGCCTTCATCCAGATATTAACCTCGTCCCGGCAATGCATCAACGGTAACGACGGTGGCGTGTTCCGTGACATCATAAAATCCATGGCATAACCTGGCATAACTTCTACGCCAGGCGGTACGAAAACGGAGAGGTAAGACTTTGCCCGCGTTGGTGTCAGATCGGCATATCCGCTCTGCCGCAGAGAGTGCCACATCGCAATCCCATCTTGCTGGCTTAATAAACGGCACACAGGGGATGTCTTCGTGTCCAATATCTGGGAACACCGAAGATCTGCATTATAACATCTGAATCCATGCTGAAATTGCGACAATGAGGGGTCCAGGAGGACCAACTCGCCCACATCCGCGCACAATGCGGTGTGATAAAAAGGCGAATGTGGCAAAGTCTGCACAGCAAATGGATAAGCCGAAAAACCAGCGTCCTGCAACCGGTACGCCAAGAAAGATTGCAGCTGACCACACGGACCATCAGACAAATCAAAGCAATTGAAAGAAGCGCGACGCCCACCGCTGGTCGCCCCACTATTGGATGCGGCCAGCATAACGCGCACCTGGTCCATTATTTCGTCCAGGAAACCAATGTGGTCGAGGATCGCGTCACAATCAGTCGCAGCAGAGGGGGCAAAGGCGTCATTCAGCATCGCCATACCATAGCATTACAGTTTACGTATTGCAATAGAATGTGACGAGACGCAGACGCCGCATGCCTGTTATCAGGTGCCCTTAGCCAGTGTCGCCGCCAGCGTCGCCGGGGCTTTGTTGTAATCATCAAGCAACGTCATCGCGGCGGCGGCATCGGGAACAAGGTGGAACATGCGCATCTGGTTCTCATGCACAAATCCATGTTTTATGCTGGTCTCCAGTTGCTTGAACAGATGATCGTAAAAGCCCTGGTAATTCACGACGATAATCGGCTTTAACGGCACGTCCCCATCCACATAGCATTGCAGGTCGTTGGCCGCAGCGATTTCCGCCAGCTCATCCAACGTACCGATCCCACCCGGCAAAATAATGCCCGCATCGCAGCTTAACAAAAACTTTTCTTTCCGGATAAACAGGTCAGCAACCCGTTCCAGCGTCACGCCGGGCAGCAATCCGTCCATTTTCAAAAACGCATCCAGGCCATATCCGTGAATTGTTGCGCCATGCACGGTTGCCGCGCGGCATACCGCGCCCATCAGGCCGCCATTGCCGCCGCCATAGACAATCGTATAGCCGGCGCGCCCCAGACCGTCGCCCAGCGCATCGGCCTGGGCCATAAAATCAGGGGAATTTCCGGTGCGGGCCCCACAGCAAACCAGAATACGGTTGGTGTGGCGCGATAAAGAGACAATTTCAGACATAAAATCCTTTATGTCTTATTCGTCGCGCATCGACAAGGCACAAAGAAGTGTTGACATAATTTAATGTGACGTGCTATGCCCGTTAGCACTCTATGCATATGGAAAACATAATGACTTTACCGCTGTTATCACCTGCCAATTTATCGGGCACCATGGCGCCAGAAACGCCAATGACAGCCCTTCTGGCGTATTTCAAGCGCCAGCCAACCGGACAAACCCAGATCAGCAAAGCCAGGCTGGTCCGCAATGGCGGTTATGCCGCCACCCAGACAATTCAAGCTTTTAACACAGCATTTGCGCACAAAGCTGACTATCCTTTGCTGGATCAGGCTTTGGTGACATCACAGTCGTACTCCCCTTTCACTCTGGCACTTGTCAGCATTTTCGCGATGGCGGTGCGTAGCCTGCCATCCGCGTACGACGTGCCACACACGCTGTCTTCTGCGTCACGACGCAGTATGCTGACGAATATGGCGATTAAGATTGCAGAAACGGATGCGCCTAAGCATGTCGCGTCCCTGACGACACACGGCATCACGCATTACGCCCACCTGGCGGCTTTGCAGCCGGATGCATACCGGCAATATACAAGACTTGATAGCCTTTCGCACGGCTTTGTGGCCAGCCTTAATGATACCGTCGCAAAACTGCCCTTCGATCATTTGCAGGACGCATGGTTTGACCAGCGCTTGGCACTGATGCACCAGACGCGCACATTGAATATGGACCACACCAGAAAATACACATCCGAGATGAATCTGCGCGACTTGCACGTAATGGTCGCCAATTGTGATGGCCCAGGATTTGGCCATATCATCGAAGCCTCGCCACATCTGGTATCCGTAATGATGGCCAACGCCCTGCGGGTCGCCTTCGAAGCGCATACGTCCGTAGAACATCTGGCCTATTCACAGCATCGCGACCATGACCGCAACGCATATGCCCAGATCGGCCAGATCGGCGATCAGATCACAACAGAGCTGAAAGAATGTGGCATGCAATCGCAAGGCCTCTATGCCTATGAAAAGCGTGTAGCAACGATGATTAAAGAATTTGAAACTATATACGGCTGTGTCCTTCCACCCACCGTGCAAATTTAAACATTCAAAAGGAAATGACAATGAACGCTTCAATTCTCGCACAGCCTCAGGTGCATGGCCCTAAAAAACCACGTGGTCGCCCGGCGCGCTCGGTTGCAAAACCAGATACAATCGCGGCCTGGTTTTGCAAAACCACAGGAAGTCCAACACGCGATCAAACAATTGCGGCCTATAACACTGCCCTGGCAGATAAACAGGATTATGCGATTTTAGATAAAAGCCTGATTGGGGCATACTCCCCTTTTGTTTTATCGATAGTAGAAGCTTTTTCTAAATCCGCTCACGGCAACCCAAAAGCCGATACCACAGCCCTGTGCCTGTCATCGGATCAACGCGGAAAGATACTTGAAGCGATGCAGCAAGGCCTTGATAGCGGTAAGAACCCTTTACCCCGACATATGACATCAAAATTAAAGCTGGCCGGCATCTTATACTATGCCCAATTGGCCGCGCTTAAACTCTCAGACCGTCTTGATTGCATTGATATTCATGCCTCAAGTTTAACACGACGAAGTGAATTCCAACGGGTTATCGATGCCCGCAAACTTCAATCGCTTGATACGATCTGGTTTGACCAACGCCTGGCATCGCGCCACCGGCGCGTCACTATTGATGCCGAGGCAGCAGCTTATTACGCACCCGATACAAACATGCGTGATCTGTGTGAAATCGTCCGCAATTGTGATGGAAAGGACTTTAGTACAATCATCCAGCCCACGCCACGCCTCAGCGGCATTGCAACGGAAAATGCGTTACGAATTGCATTCGCGGCGCATTCATGCGCCACGCACCTGACGATGGTACATGGTCGTAACGCTGATATTCTAGGCTACACAGCTATTGGCGAGATGGGGCGTACCGTCACAGAAATCCTGCAAGTAAATGGCATGGGACGCGATTCAATTCAAACGGTTGAAAAACATTTGGCCGAACAGGCTGCCTTTTTTGAACGCGACCGGACAAAAACAGCCTGGATGCCACAGCAGGCCAAATTATGACAGATAACGCAATGAGCTTTGCCGCGCACCCGGCTTTCCTGCCGATAACGGGATTAACCGGACGTTTAACACAAACAAACACCACAGTCTTGCAGATAGCGACTTTAAAAACACATTGCTTTCGTGTGTTGGGGGATTTCTGTGTCAGCAGTTTTGACATTCCTAAAATCAACATGCAGATGCGCAGCACTATTAAAGCCGAACTGTGCGCACATGGTTTAAAGCAATCTTCCACACCGTTACCGTTAAGTGCAACAGAACGGGAATCCCTTCTCCACAGCGTGGATAAGATAGGCACTTTTTTTGAGATACAACCAGATCTGCTGAACGCTGACTTAAATCTTAAAAGCGGCCAATATCGGCCATCTACACTGTATGTTGTCGAAATGTTCAGCCGCGCTGCACGCGGATTACCGATCCGCGAAGAAACACCACCCCCTAAGCCTGCTTCGATCTCAACGTTAGCCAAAAAGATGCAGTACATGGACCAGACCATAGAAGATGTTTTTGGACGGATCACATCCTCGCATTTGCGCCGGCACAATATCGTTTATGTCGGGCAGTTACTGGCGTTAAGCGGGTGCGATTTGAAAAGCATAACCGGCACAGCAGATAGAGGGTTATCGCCTGCCACGCATAAGAAAATGAAAGGCCTGGGGCTGACGTTACAAAGCGTCAATTATAATATGCGGGCCACACTTGAACACATCTCTAACACCCAGAGTGCTGAGACACCTTTTACCCTTGTTGATGCGATGAATGAATTACGCGCCGTACCGTCCAATGATTCTACGGCTGGATTCCTGCCGACAGTACGTGCCATGGACAGCTTGCGGACGCTCTTCTACACCCATGCCCGCTGTCATAGGTTATACGCCAGAGAATACACGCAAGATGCATATGGCGCGATGAGCGATATGCGCTCGCTTACCCTACATTCTGGGACGGGTAGGGCGCTTGCCGATACCGAAAAACGCTTGGCGGACAAGGTGCAAAACTTTATGGACAGATTTGCCCAGCCTGGCTAAGCCGTCTGGCTGATCCATCCGCCGCCCAGGACGTGGTCGCCATCATAACACACAGCGGCCTGACCCGGCGCAATACCGTATTGCGCGGTGCCAAGGGTTACCACGGCGCCACCCCGGTCATCCCAGGCGATATGCGCCGGCAATGGGGCACTGACCGACCGCAATTTCACAACAATCTCACGCGGTGCGTTTGTGTCACACAGCCAGTTGCCCTTGCCCACATGGACAATCGTGCGGGCCAGCGCCTCTTTCGGGCCGACCTGGACCGTGGCGGTGGCCGCATCAATCCCGACCACATATAACGGCGTGTTGCCGTCACTGATCCCGCCACCGATGCCCAGGCCCTTACGCTGGCCAATTGTGTAATTGATAATCCCATCATGCTGACCGATCACGCGGCCATCCACGTGAACGATGTTGCCTGGCTGGGCCGCGGCCGGTGCGATTTTCTTGACCACAGCGGCATAGTCGCCGTTCGGCACGAAACAGATATCCTGGCTGTCAGGCTTGTTCGCGGTAATCAGGCCCAGGCGATCCGCATGCATACGCGTCACATCCTTGGTCCATCCCCCCAGCGGAAAGCGCAGGAAATCAAGTTGATCCTGGGTCGTCGCAAACAGGAAATAGCTTTGATCCTTTCCCGTATCAACCGCACGCTGCAACAGGGCCTGGCCCGTTACCGGATCGACCGTGCGCTGTACGTAATGACCCGTCGCCATACAATCAGCGCCCAGGTCACGGGCGACTTTCAGCAAATCGCGAAACTTGACGCTTTGGTTGCACGTCACGCACGGGATCGGCGTTTGCCCCTGCATGTAAGTATCGACGAAGTCATCAATAACCGATTGCTTGAAATTGCTTTCGTAATTCAGGACGTAGTGCGGGAAGCCGCGCTCTTCAGCGACGCGCCGCGCATCGTAAATATCCTGGCCGGCGCAACACGCACCCTTTTTCTCAATCGCTGCGCCATGGTCGTACAGCTGAAGTGTGACGCCGATAACGTCGTATCCCTGTTCATGCAAAAGGGCCGCAACAACGGATGAATCAACACCACCCGACATGGCAACAACCACGCGGGTATCGGCAGGCGATTTGTCGAAACCTAAACTGTTCATCTTCAATACTTTCTCTACAGCCATTCTTTAAGGCCTGGCAGGCCGACAATCAAGCCATCCATTGCAGGCGTCAGGATAATCTGGCAGGACAGGCGCGATTGGTGCGTGACGGCAAACGCGGTATCCAGCATATCCGTTTCACCGTCCAATATCTCGTCCCCCTCAGGCAACGTCACGCGCCACCAGTCAGGATGGATATAGGCATGGCACGTGGCACAGGCAAGTGATCCGCCGCACATCCCTTCCATCCCCTGAATGCCGGCTGCGACCGCCACTTCCATTACCGTCTGGCCCGGTTGCGCAGTGATGCTTTTCCGTTGCCCATTTGGCAAAATGAAATGAAGCTGCACCACGGCTTACCGACCGATCCGCGCCGTCACTTTTTGCCACGCAGCCAGAACGGCATCAACCTCGGCCTTGGTTGTATTGTGGCCTAAGGAAAAGCGCAGGGCGCACAGGCACAGGTCATCCGACACGCCCATCGCCTGTAAGACATGCGATGGCTTTACCGTTCCGCTGGAACACGCCGAACCACTTGAAATCGCCACACCCTCAAGATCCATCGCCATCAAGGCCGTTTCCGCCGTAAAGCCAGGCAGGGCACAGCAAATGGTGTTCGGCAAATGGGCAACATCTGCCCCAAAAAACGCCAGTTGCGGCGTGATCTCTTTCAAACCGGCCGCCAGTTGATCCCGCAGCTGCCGTACCGTGGCCGCATATTGCGCCGGTTCCACCAGTACTTCGCTTGCCGCCACGCCGAATCCGACAATGCCCGCGACATTTTCCGTTCCGGCGCGTTGCCGCCGTTCCTGGCCACCGCCCTCAATAAACTTGGGCGGGTTTTGGCCAATCGCCATGATTAACGCGCCGACGCCTTGTGGCCCGCCGATTTTGTGCGCCGATAACGTCATAAAGGTGCAACCCAAGGATTTGAAATCCAGCGGGATTTTACCTGCGGCCTGCACTGCGTCACACAAAACCGGGATGCCGTGTGCGGCAGCCAGGTCGCATACCTGGCGGACAGGCTGGATCACACCCGTTTCATTGTTGGCCAGCATAACAGCGATCAGGCCAGGTTTAACACCGGTTTGCAGCCTGTTATCCAACCACGACAGGTCAATCAATCCATTTGGGTGGACGGGAATATGTTCCGCACCAATATCGGGGCCGTGAATGGCGGAATGTTCAATCGCGCTGATAAGAATCGGCGCAGGGCCGAATCCTTTCAGAATCTGGTTGCTGGCTTCGGTCGCGCCGCTGGTGAAAATAACCTGTCGCCCCTGCACGCCAACAATGTTTGCCACACGTTGCCGTGCCGTTTCAATCGCCATCCGTGCCTGACGCCCTGCGGCATGAACCGAGGACGGGTTACCGACCTGCGCCATGGCATTGCCCACCGCGGCGATAACCGTCGGGCGAATAGGGGCTGTGGCGTTCCAATCAAGGTAAATCATGGCGTGTATTATAGGGTTCCAGCAGTAAGCGTTACGATATCCCTTTGAATATCCACAAAATTGCGCGCCGTCTATGTAATTTTAATGGACTTTACCGCGTCGGATTTGCTAGAAGCAAAGGAATATTACAAATCAACCCGTTAAGGTCTATGGGATTTTATGCCAGATATCGTCATTAATGGCCCAGCCGGTCGGCTTGAGGCACGCTATACACATTCAAAGCTTCCGAACGCCCCCCTGGCTATCGTTATGCATCCGCACCCTTTGATGGGCGGCACGATGAACAACAAGGTCACGTTCGCGATGTATCAGGCATTTGCCCAACGTGGCTTCTCCGTCATCCGCTTTAACTTCCGTGGTGTTGGCGCGTCCCAAGGGACATTCGACAAAGGCGAAGGCGAATTAAGTGATGCCGCCGCGGCCCTGGACTGGATGCAGGCGATTAACCCGAATGCGCCCTTTGTTTGGACTGCCGGATTTTCGTTCGGTGCCTGGGTCAGTATGCAGTTATTGATGCGCCGCCCGGAAATCAAAGGATTTATCAGCGTTGCCCCGCCAGCCAATGAATTTGACTTTACCTTCCTGGCCCCTTGTCCGCAATCCGGCCTGATCATTCATGGTGGTAAGGACAATCTGGTGCCGTACACGCATGTCGAACAGATGGTCGAACGCCTGCGCGCCCAAAAAGGCATTACGATTGATTATCGTAACGTGGAAGACAGCAATCACTTCTTCACCAACCATGCTGATAATGTCATCACACATATGCATGACTACCTTGACCAACGACAAGTTGGACAATATCAACCACTTGAGCAAAAAAAGGCCGGATAATCAAAAAATCTTTGATTTATTCAACCTTAAACTTGAAAAAATATCAAATATGCGTATAGTCGCCACCTTGATCATTTAAGGATAAGGTGACCCCATGCTCGCAAATCTTGCCGCGCAGATGCAGGATATTTGTGCCATTTCGACGATTGCTGAACGCTATGGTCAGATATCGTACGAATTCGCCCCACGTGGATTACAACGGACTTTGGATATTTGCGGCCTGCGCATTCATTGCCAGGGGCGACACGTCGCCCGGGTCTCAGCCCACGACATCGACATCGCCCTTCATTGGCATTGCGGGGCCAACGCCCCGGATCAACAGGCGGCAACAGTTCTGTTCCGTCGCGGCGACGACACCGTCTTAAAAAGCTGGTTATCGCGCCTGCAATTGTATCGCGCCAGCTGTCACAACAGCGCGACAACCCAATAATCATTCAGATATTTACGCCGCCTTTGCCTGGGCCGCTTTGATGGCTTCCATCACCTCTGCCGCGTGATCATTGACCTTGACCTGCGGCCAATGTGCAGCGATCTTGCCGTCCACATCCACCCAAAAAGTGACGCGGTCGATCCCCATGTACTTTTTACCGTACATTGATTTCTGGACCCACGCGCCGTAGGCCTCACACGTTTTACCGTCCACATCGGCGGCCAAGGTGATGTTCAACCCATATTTCCCGGCAAATTTGTCATGGCTTTTCACATCATCTTTTGAAATCCCGATCACGATCGTGTTCTGGGCACTAAAAGCTTTCAGGTTCTCGTTGAATTTGCAGGCTTCGGTGGTGCAGCCTGGGGTGTCATCCTTGGGATAAAAGTACACGATCACATTCTGGCCACGCAGATCCGATAAGGTGACAGTGCCGCCATTATTGGTTTGCAGGGTGAAATCTGGTGCTGTATCGCCGATCTTTAGCTGGGACATTTTGTTTCTCCTTTGTTTTTCTGGTGTCTGGGGGCTAAATATACGCTAATGTCAGTATCTAATATGAAATCTTTCGTCAGAAAAACAACTCTGCTGATCCTGGAATGCTTAACTGTGCTCATCATTATGATCAGCGTCGGGGCCGGTGTTTTGATGTGGCGGCTGCAACAGGGGCCGATCGCCGTTGATTTCGTCCGGTCTATCCTGGCTGACCGGGTTTCCCAAAAACATCCTGGCGTTTCCCTGACCTTTGACGCGGCCCTGCTGACCTGGCCTGATTGGCGTGAACCGCTGATTATTGAGATTAAGAATTTGCAGCTTACCCAGGATGGCGAAATGCGCCTGCGCCTGCCGGATGCAGCGATCAGTATCGCCCGCATCCCGCTGATGTTCGGACAGATCAAACCTGTGGCCGCCATTTTCCGTCAACCTGATTTCCGCTTTATCCGCACAGAAGACAATCGATTTCTGCTGATGTCCGCGATGCCCGGCCAGGATGGGCAGCCAGTTGCCCCCACTATCCGCGAAACAACTGACATAACTGGTATTATTGCCCTGCTACACAGTTTTGCGTCTGGCAAACCATTGGCGGATTCCGCACACAACGCCCCGGCCTGGCCCGCTTTTTTAGCTGAGTTTGAAGCCATCCAGGTCAAAGACGCCGTGATCCTGTTTGAAGACGAGCAAGGCAATGTGGACTGGGCCCTGCCGCATGTGAATGCCGAAATGCGGCGCACTGGCGACGGGCTTGAGGCCAATATCCTGTCACGCATGGCGGGTGAGGCAACGATGGTGACGACCCTGTCTGCCCTTCCCGACCGCGCTGGTGGGTTGTCCGTGGCCGCGCGGGCCAACAACTTCCTGCTGATTTCGCCCCTGCGATCCTACATTCTGGCGGCCACAAACCGTACTGTCGATTTTACCAAAACAGCGATGGATGCCAGCCTGAACGTCAATTTCACCAAGGATGCCCATATTACCCTGGCCAGCGGCACATTGAACATTCCCAAAGCCGATGTGGCATTGCATGACGTTCTGCCCACCACATTGACAGTCAGCGATGGCCAAATCGGGTTTGATTATCAATCCGCAGCCCATGAAGGGGCAAAATCAGAAGGCACGTTAAGCCTGCGGCCCAGCCGTTTTTATTTGAACGATGTGCCGGTGTCGGTCGAAGGCGAATTAAAACGGGCCGGCAACCTTATTCAAGGGCCGTTACGGGCGCATATGACGAACTTGCCCATCAAGACGTTGCACGATGTGTGGCCACTTGCGATTAAGGAGACGGAGGCAGGCATATGGCTGACCCAAAAGATGATCGAGGGCCTGATCGAAGAAGCGTCCTTCAGCCTGGTTATGACCGGCACCAAGGACACTGCCACGACCACTGAGGCAGAGATTGAAGAACCTGACGACCTGGACCTGACCCTTGATGATGTCTGGCTTGAAACCGGTATCCCTGTTGGTTCAGTCTGGCAGTGGGGGGCAACCGATATTACCGCCGATTACCGTTACGCCGATTTGACACTGGATTATGAGGCACCTTTGACTCGCTTGACCCAGGCCAGCGGCATTGGATCGTACAAAGATGAAACGCTGAATGTCGGTATTATTGAAGGCAAGCTGAACGACATTACCGTGCGTAAGGGCAATGTGATGATCGACCAGATCGAAACCAAAGGTGTTGAAAGCAATGTCGTACTCACCCTGCCGGTCAGTGGTCCGCTATCCGGCCTGATGGCCTATCTGTCATTGGAACCGGTGGGATTGGAAAAAGACCTGCTGGCGGATCCTCAGAAAGTGGCGGGCACATTCGATGCCACAACGATTATCCGCTTTCCCGCTATTTATGACCTGACCCGCGACCGCATTGATATCGAAGTGGACGGGACGGCTGCGAATGTCACCTGGCCCGACGCGGCCATCGGCCTGCCGTTACGTGACGGCACGCTGGACATTGCCGTCAAGGGCGGGCAACTGAACATTAAGGGTAAGGGACGGTTTGACACGGCTCCGACCACGTTTGACTGGACCCGCAGCGTCAATCCGGCAGGGTCGCCAGACGCGGCACGCACAGCATTAAAAGCCAGCATGCAAAGTGACGATGCCCTCCGCGCCAAAATGGGCCTGCCATCACCGGACAGCGTTAAAGGGACCGTGCCGCTGGACCTTACATACTCAGACACCGCAAACGGCAATGGCGAAATGACGATTGCCGCCGATTTAACCCAAGCCGCGATGAACCTGGAATTACTGGGATACACCAAAACAGCAGGCAAAGCGGCCAAAGGCAAAGGCACACTTGTGTTCACGCAAGAGGCGTTGACCGCAATTCGCGACATCACATTGGACGTTCCCGATTTGACGTTGGACGGTGCGCAATTGACGTTGCGTCCGGCCCGCGCCGCTGGCTCCGACCCGGAATTGCAGGAATTGCGGATCGCGCGTTTTAAAACACCCAGCCAGGATTTCAACCTGCGCCTGACACGCCCTCAAAGCGACTTGTATGATATCGACATTACAGCAACGACCTTTGATGGCCGCCCATTTTTAGATTCCGCGCCCCCTGTCGCCGCACAAAAGGGCAAAGTCCCTGCACCGACACCGCCCACCGATGATCCCATGCGTTATGATGTGTCCCTGCGCACCCCTGTTCTGCGAACAACCGGATCACAGACGTTACAGGATGTAACATTGTCCCTGTTGACGGCACGTGATGACAGCCTGGCCGCCCTTAATCTGAATGCCAAGGCGCAAGGCAGTACGGTGAACGCCCGCTTTGACCCGCCGAACCTGTCTGTATCCGCTGCCAATGCCGGCCACGCATTACGCGCGCTGGGCATTTATGACACAATCATGGGCGGGCGCATGCTGATCACCGCCAAGGCCGCCAATGGCAACACCACCGCACAGTTGCAAGGGGAAACGGTCATTGATGATTTCACGGTTGTAAAGGCCCCGGCCCTGGCCCAATTGCTGAACATCTTGTCGTTATCCGGTATTGGCAATCTGTTGGATAATAAGGGTATCCATTTTAAACGTCTGCAAACCGCGTTTACCTGGACCGACACCTTGAAACAAAAATCCGTGGCGTTCCAAGAGGGCCGCACATCAGGCGCGTCGCTGGGCTTAACCTTCGAAGGGGATTTAAACCGCTTGACGCGGACGCTGGATGTCCGCGGCACAATCATCCCGATGTCTGAGGTCAATAAACTGATCGGCAATATCCCGATTATCGGCAACATCCTGCTGGGCGGGAAAAACGGCAGCCTGATCGCCGCCACCTATACCTTGCGTGGCGGATACGATGATCCGAAGGTTATGATCAACCCGCTTTCCGTTCTGACGCCGGGCTTTATCCGCACGATCCTGTTTGAACATAACAAAAAAGCCGTGACGCCATCGGCTGCCACGCCCAAAGGGACCACATTGAATGACTAAACATCCTTTCATACTTATGACCGGCCTGTGCCTGGCCCTGGTGGTTGCGACGTTTGCAGTGGGCAGTACCCTGTCTACACCCGACCAGATCAGTTGGGGGGCGGAACTTGGGCCGCTGGAAGATTTGGCCGCTGTGTTTTTTGGCCTGGCTGCCCTGTGTGGTGCAGCCGCGTGGGTTCAAACACGTGCAACCGGATGGGCTGTTTACGCGGTGTTACTGGCGGCGGCCACGATGCGCGAACTGGATTGGCATTCAAAATGGACGGCAATGAGCGTCCTGAAACTAAGATTTTATAGCAGTCCAGGTATAGCCTGGACCGAGAAAGCCATTGGTGCGGTGATCATCTTGCTGCTGCTGGCTGCGGCTATTTACGCCCTGCGACGCTTGCCTGATATAATACGTGCGTTACACGCAGGCAGTTGGCAGGTGACAGTGGCCGTTGCTGCGGCGGGATTTATCCTGCTGTCTAAATGCATCGATTCACTGTTTCGCCTGGCCCCTGGCTTGACGGCCTTTCGCCCTGAATACGGCGATTTATTGCGCGTGGCCGAAGAAGCATTCGAAGCGTATGCCGGACTATTGTTTGTCATGGCCGCCGTTATCGGCACCAGATCCGGAAAAACCAAGCGTTAGGAGAGTCCAGGTACGCCCCATGTCAGGCCCGCTGATACGCAGGGCGGGGCCAATGGGTTCGGCTTGTGATCACAGACATGTTCCTGACCCAGCGCATGGGCAACCACATGGCGCACATCCGCTGGCGATGTCGCTATACCACCTGGCAGCTGTTCCAGAAAATAATCGCGCGCATGGGGCTCGGTTAAGGCTGAATCAACCTGGATCAGGCCACGGCCTTGCGTTTCATGGTCTGTCACCACAAAGACCATGCTGCACCCCTTACTGCCGCAACACCCAAACCGGAAAGGAATCACAAAATCCGTGTCCGTACCGATACACAGCTGGTATGGCAGATACATGTCCTTTTCATCAACCGTCTGTTTTTTGAAAATCAAAGCCAGGGTTTGTGACCAATCAAAGGCCGCATCTGGACGTGACGGATCCATATACGTCCAGGCCATCGCATACAAGCCTTGCGCGGCATTATATGCGAAAAGATTGTCATGACCCGCAACAGCGTGTGTCGGTACAATCGGTGTCAAAGCGGATCGCGGGTCGTTTTCATTCCAACCGTAAAACGCGACTGCAGCCTGTAATTGTGTCAAATCAAGCGTTCCGCCATCCAAAACATCGCCGAAAAAATCCGCATTCTGGGGCGACAGGACCATAGGTGGGGCCAGAACGGTGAACTTACCAATTTTTGGACTATCATCCGTCATTATATGTACCTTTATAAAGAAGGTTTTGCTTTGTACGCATTACGGTCGAATTTCACGCGTTTCGGTTTTTGGCCCGCACTTAATTCTTCATTGTCTTTATTATGATGGTCGTGGCCGCATGTCCCGTTGGCACATGACGCCGCAAAATCACTCCGTGTTGAAGAGGTGCTTTCGCTTAATGACCGTCTTAAAGCATCCATGGCGGCCGTCTGGCTCGCTTTTATGCTAACCTCTGCCACTTTCATCTGGGCGTCGATGGCGCTTAATACGGCTGTCTGCATTTTCTGCTCAGCAGCGATAAAAGCAGTGGTTTTTTGCACGTCCCCGCCATGTTTGGCCAGGATATCATTGGCGGCCTTTTCCCCCAGTTCCGTACGCAGCTGTGCCTGGAACATGTAAGGTTGAACGGCCACGGCCTGAAACTCTTTCGCGCAAAAACAATTCGCTTTGCCGCACGGCCCTTTGGTATGCCCGGACTCAGCCATAATAATGGGGGCCGCGGATGGCATCGCTATCATGATCGCTGGCATCATCGCTGGCATTGTGCTGGCCGCCAGAATGGATACAGGCGTGATAACAGGCGCAACAGCACGAAGGGCGGCGGCAGGTGCGGCGGCAGGTGCGGCGGCAAGGGGTGCAACGCTGACAGGCGCTGCGGGCGGGCGCTGAGCAACCGCGGGGGGTTCAACAGGATTTACAGCAGCGACAACAGGCTTATTGACCTGTGGCAAAGGGGCCGCAGGCTTCTGGGCGGTGTCAGGTTTTACATCGAGACTTTGTGATGCAGGCGCGGGCACCCTTGTTGTCGTATCAGCACGCGCCAGATCGGGCGTTACGGGCGGCGTTGATACAGACAGGTTATCAACACTTGTCGTCACGGCAACAGATGGAATGGATGCAGCCGCAGGCCCGCCAATCACCGCAGGCGCGGCCTGTGTGGCAGTCTGTGTGGCCTGTACAGGGACAACAGATGCGGTAGTGGTCATTGCTGGTGCAACCAGCGGGCTGGCACTGACAAATGATTGGTCTGCTGTTGGCATATGTGTGGCCGACGCAGGAACGGCATACCCGATTGTTGGTGACAGGACCGCGAGCGGCACGCCGGTATTTTGCGCCAATACAGCCATCCAGACGGGCGGCGTTGTGGGCATTGGGGCCAGGGTCGCAACCAGTGGCGTCAACCGCGCGACTGCCTGGGTCAAGACCGGCACATCGTATCGCATTGCGACCTGACCAACAAAAGCCTGAACAAACTGCGCCAGAACAGGCGGCGTGCCAGGGGCCTGCAAAGTAACGGCCAGTTTTTCCATCAAGGCCTGGGCAACCGGCGTAATCTGCACAGCTGTTATTGCGCCGTCATTGGTCATGATTTTCAGGGCGATCAGCTGTTGAACAACACCTATAACCGCCTCTTTTTGTGCAGGCGGAAGTACGGCGCCAGGCGCCAGCGCGGCAGTCAGAGCCTGAACAATTTCAGCCATCGCGACAATATCGCTGGCGAAGGCCAAGGCGAGTTTCAGTTTCAATGTCTCATGCGGCATGATGTCTACGCCATCTTCCGCGCGGTCCTGCGGTTGGCCTTGCAGCACGACAAAAGCCGGATGCATGGTATGCGCCCCGCCGCCCGTAGCGGCCCCGCCATTTACCACACCGCGCATCCGCAAAATATGTTGCTGGCTCACACCCGTCAGGGCGACACGGTTAACTGGCAAGTCTTCGGCCACATCGAAAGGCGCAAATACCATCCGCACGGCTGCGTCACTGACATCATACGACAGGGTCATGCGTTATCCCCTGATCCAAAATGCACCTTCATCGTTATGGTGCCGGTTTCCAGCATGTAATCGGCCAGAAAACGTGTGGTGTAATCCAGCATGGTTTTCAAGGTAGCCGGATGGCCAGGCACCATGGCTTGCAGGGATTGCGACAGGGTCGTTACAATTGCAACAATATCGCCCGTGACTGTGATGTCAGGGCGGATATTTTGGGCCGCAAGATTTGTAAGAAAAATGTCGATGGCATTCTGTGTTTCGTCGTCCAGATCCTGGGCCCATAACCGTAAAACGTGCGTATCGGCCAAGTGTTCGTCAGCAGCAGAGACAGTCAGGTTAGGAGATGGCATCATCGCCTAAGAGATTTAGAGAGGGACGGTTAAATTTGCAAGCATAAAACAAACAAATCAGGCCACCCCCGCCTGCTTGAAATATGTATCCTTTTCCATTTGCCGGATTTCAACGGCCAAGTCGGTCGCGGAAGGTAAAATATCCGTCAGGATCGCCGCCAATTCATCGCGCATCTGCTGGCGCACCGCCAAAGTACGGCCATTCAACAAGCTGAACTGCACATGGGCATACAATGCATCCGGCCCCGCTTGCCCCACCAAAGCATGAGAGCGCGGTGACAGGCGCGATTTCACCGAATGCGGATCAATGGTCGGCAGGGTACACGCCACGTCATGCAGGCGTTTCAACAACGCCTGCATATCCGCCCGATCATCAAGCGTCGTGCTGTAATCGACAATTAAATGCGGCATTTATTCCGCGGCCTGGCGCGCCGAGGCGTTGCTTGCGGGATCGACCCAACCGATATTGCCATCGGCCCGGCGATAGACCATGTTCAGACCGCCCGTTTTCGCGTTGCTGAACAGCAAGGCCGACTGTCCCGCTAAATCCATCCGCATCACGGCTTCTGACACCGACATGTTTTGAATCGCGGTGGTCATTTCGGCAATAACCAGTGGTTCAGCCCCAGCGGACGTATCATCCGAACTGTCGCCTTCATCGTCCATCCGCTCATCATTCGCCAGGGTGTAATCCTGCGCCTGAATCCAGTCGGTTTCCGGCAGTTCAGCAATGCGATCATGATGACTGCGCAGGCGTTGTTTGTACCGGCGCATCTGTTTGGCAACCTTGGTCATCGCGGCATCAAAGGCAGCATAGGCTTCGGATTCCACCGCAGTGGCCTGGACCATGATCTGGCGACCGACATGTAAGGAAATATGGGCGCGCACGAAACCGTGGCCTTCTGGGGACAATGTAGCGGTCACATCCGTGGCGCGATTAAAGTATTTCTGCAGAATTTCATTAATTTTTGACGTTGCGTGGGTCCGTAAAGAATCCCCAACATCCATTTGTTTTCCTTGCACGGTAATTTGCATGGTATTCTGCCTTTCTGTAAGAATAGTAGGACTTCATTTTATCATATTGACCTTAGTGCGCCAATGATAATCAGCAAGTCAGTCTTTCTGACGCCGCCGCACAGATGATGCGGGGATACCCAGCATATCCCTGTATTTAGCCACCGTCCGCCGGGCAATCTCAATTCCTTCAGTACGCAGCTGGGCCACGATCTCATCATCCGATAAAATATCGCCGGGTTTTTCGGCATCAATCATGGTTTTTACGCGTGCCTTCACCGCGCCAGCCGCCAATTGCGGCGCGCCATCTGTTCCGGAGATACCGCCAGAAAAAAAGAATTTCAGTTCGAACAAACCGCGCGGCGTGCCGATATATTTGCCCGTGGTCACCCGGCTGACCGTGCTTTCATGCATGTCGATTTCCGTCGCAATATCACGCAGGATTAATGGCTTCAGAAACGCGATGCCATACAGAAAAAAGCCGTCCTGGGCCGCGATAATCGCGCTGGCGACCTTCAGGATTGTCTGCGCCCGTTGGTCCAACGCGCGGACCAGCCACCCTGCCGACTGAATTTGCGTTTGAATGTAAGACCGGTCTTGCGTCGTTTTGCTTTTGGATAAAATATCAGCCGCATAGACCTGGTTAAACAGAACCTTGGGTAACGTCGCGGCATTTAATTCAACGCGCCAGCCACCGCCAATCTCGCGTGGCAGCGGTTTCATCAGAACATCCGGGATCGCGGTTTGAACAATAAAATGCTCAAAATCACTGACGGGTTTAGGGTTCAAGTGTTTTAAAATCGCAATACGGTCTTCCAATACGGGACGCGTCGCCTGCGTCAGCTTTTGAAGGGCGGCGTAATCACGATTTCCCACCAGCGGCAAATGATCCAGGATCACCGCAAAGATATCATCATACCGGCCCTGGTCGATCAGTTGCAGGCGCAGGCAATCCGCCAGATCGCTGGCGAAAATACCCACGGGATCAAAGCGGCGCAACCGCGCCAGAACAGAGGTCACGCGCGGTAATGGCACATTCAAACTGGCCGCCAGGGTCGCGACATCTTCGCGCAGATACCCCTGTTCATCCAGCCGATCAATCAGAAGCGATCCGACCAAGCGATCGCCCATATCCGGCAATTCTGTGGCCAGCTGCTCTTGTAAATGCGCCCGCAGGGATCGGTGGGCGGCAAGTGTATCTTCAATCGTTCGATCATCAATATCAAAGCTGTGGCCCCCGCCCGCGCCGACGTTTGAGAACTGGTTGGTGGCGGAAAAGTCCATGTCCGGCTCAGGTTTCGTATCACCCGCGCTTGCATCCCCGTCCCCTGTACTCTCGGCTTTTTCCAGCAGGGGGTTTTGCGCCAGCTCTTCTTCCAGATAGCCTGCCAGCTCTTGATTGCTCATCTGCAACAGCTTGACGGCCTGCTGCATCTGCGGGGTCATAATGACGGACTGGGCCTGACGAAAATCAAGCGTCTGCTGCATCTTATTGCTGCTCATACGCCTATTCTATCACAGCCGCGCATCCAGGAAAACAGGATGGATTGTATAGGGCAATAGCTTGATATTTTCACCTGTGTTTATAATGCGTATATATTTCACGCATCATTACCAAAAGAATAAAAGGGATCATGACCACAACAGCCCACGGGATACCTATGTGCAATAACTGCCAGGGATCATCTGTATACATTTCTTGGGGGTTATGATCCCAAGCAGCTAAAGAAGAAAATATGCCACACATTAAACTGATACTTAAACCAATTAGGAGTATCCGTTTACGACTGCTAGTCACTGCAGTTTTGTGTGCTGATCGCGTGTTATCTTGATGGCTGTCGTGAGTTAAGTGTTCTGCCTGTTGAGGTATATATGTGCGCCCCTCAAAACACATGGCAAGACAGACGATGATGGCACAGGGGTAAGAAACCAGAGCTGTCACATCATAGAACAACATCATATGTTCCCTCATCGAAAGATGGGACCCTGGAAGTATAATAAATATACCACTTAGAGACACTCCGCCGAACACACCTAGCAAAAGCCAGTAAAATGCAATCGTTGATTCTCGCGGGTCATGCTGTATGAAGCGTGCATATCGATCCACTATCATAGCCAAAAGAGAGAAAGGCAACATTACCATACTTGCTATTCTTAAAGGGTGAGGACCCCATGCATATATGTCGCCAACACATGCAGACATAAGACTGATCGCAAGTCCTGATACAATTATGATTCTACTTCTTTTTACCATTTTGCTTTTCCCAAGGTTTTTCCTGCATCAATTTCTTCACCCTCGTACCGTAATCTGTTACCTTACGCGTACCCAACGAATTATAAACGCTGGCAATTTCTTCGGATGATGCGCCAGGCATTCGATTCTGAATTTTGCTGATAAGCCTAATACCAGCCTGCACATTTTTCTCCGACACCTTTAAGTCTTCACGACTATATCCCAAATCTTTCCATTCTTCAGCGTGAACATTCATTGGACGTATTGTTTTGTTACCTAGCTTCAACCTGTCATACCATCCTTGCGTTGTTTCTAAGTGAACAATAGCTTTGACAAAATCAGGGTCCACGCCAGCTTTTTTTGCCTCTGCTTCAATAGTACGTTCATTCTCTTTTACTTCGCTCCAGAAGTTCCAAGCATGCAATGGTTCTTTACCATTGGCCTTTGGGTTGGGTAAAATATGAAACGGTGCTTTTTTATTGTCGTCTAGAATGGCCGCTTTGCGCTCTCTTTCCGTATCAGGTTTACGTGTTGGGATTGCAACATTTGCATCAGATACACGTCGCCCCGTTGCATCTGTTTGGCTATTATCAGTTTGTTGAGGCTTAGGTGTGGATTTTCTTACTGGTTGGTTTTGGGAAGCATATTTGACCATTTGTTCATTCAACGCCAGTTGCGTTTCGCCACCGGGTTTTAGCCAGCCATCGGTTTTAAGATTGTTATCTTTCTGGAAGTTTCGGATCGCCACATCCATATCACGGGTGATAAAGCGGTCGGGGTCTTCCTGTTTTTCAAACGGACGATAAGTGAGGGTCGATAAGGCCCGATCAAGACCGGCGATATCATCCTCGTCATTATAACGGCCGTCGCCAATCTCATAATTGATCTCAAACGGATTTGCCAAACCCACTCTGAGTTGCATCTCTTTACTTAAAGGTGCTATCGACATCTTGTCTCCTTCAAGCCCATAGGCCGTTGTTTAGAAGATGACTATAATCTGTTAAGAATGGAGATACAAGGAATAATATCCTATAACGAAAACCCTTCGCCAAGATAAACGCGGCGGACATCATCATTCGCAACGATGCTGTGTGGCGGGCCTTCCATCAACACTTTGCCGTCATGCAGAATATAGGCGCGGTCAACAATGCCCAGCGTGTCACGCACGTTGTGATCGGTGATCAGCACGCCGATCCCGCGATTCTTCAGATGCGCGATCAGGTTACGGATATCGCCCACGGCAATCGGGTCGATCCCAGCCAGCGGTTCATCCAGCAATATAAATTGGGGACGACAGGCAAGGGCGCGGGCAATTTCCACACGGCGGCGTTCCCCGCCCGACAGGGCGACAGCCGGCGTCCGGCGCAAATGCGTCACGGAAAATTCGGCCAGCAATTCCTCAAGCAACACATCCTGATCCGCGCGGTTGATTTTCTGCCCCTCAAGGACGCAACGAATGTTGTCTTCAACACTCAACCCCCGAAAAATCGAGGCTTCTTGCGGCAAATACCCAATTCCCATCCGCGCGCGGCGATACATGGGCAGCGCGGTGATATCGTGGCCGTCCAGAACAATCTGGCCGCCATCCGGCATCAGCAAGCCCGATATCATATAAAAACAGGTGGTCTTTCCGGCCCCGTTGGGTCCCAGAAGCGCCACCGCTTCGCCGCGCTCAACCTGCAACGACACATCGCGCAGAACGGGGCGGTTCTTATATGTCTTCGACAAATGCGCCACCATCAGGCCGCGCGCGCTGGCACGTATTTGCGGATGATCTTCCATTTATCTAAACCAGCTTTCTTAATTCCTGCGCCGCACTTAACAGCATTGGCAGTGTCAAGGTGGTATAGCCGAATAATTCAGCCAACCGTGTCTGCACAATGCCAGCCTGTGGTCGTTTCAAGCGCATCCATTCCGCAATGGCTTCAGGCGCAATCACGCCATCGGCCAGGGCCAGGGCTGAAATATCGCCCTGTGCGGCAATAAAGCCTTCCTGCAATCCATCCAGCACCCGCTCACCCCACGTATCGCCAGAGGTCAGCATTTGCGTCTGGTTTTGCAGCCATGACAGGTAAAAGGTCGTATCAATGGCGAAATACAGTTGCGTCACAGCAGCCACGTCGTGCTTATACGTCTCAGCCAGGCGAATAATATCACAGCCATGGGCCAGGAACGGCAGCAGGACGATCCGGTAGGCCATCTCAGCCGGGAAACCGGCGCCTTCCAGGGTTTGGACTTCCGCCTCGACTTTTGCGCGCACCACGTCTGGAATATTATCGCGCATAATCTGGTGCAGGTTGCTGAGAACAGTCGCATAACGTGTCACGTCATGCGCCGCGGTAATGTTGCCGCCATAGCGCCGCAGCAGCCAGGCCACGTCTTGTTCCAGCAGATCGGCGATCTTTTCATACGCTTGCATCTGCGTGACCGCTGGCACTTTTCCGTCCAGCATCTCAATCCCCTGCCACAACGTATGCAGGTCATAGATGTGGGATACCAGCAGGACAGCTTGAACAATCACCGGCACGTCATACCCTGTCAATGCCGCCATTTCATAAACGAACGTCCCGCCAACCCGGTTGACGATAAGGTTACAGAGATAGGTCGCGATAATCTCACGCCGCAGCTGGTGCGCCTTGATCTGTTTCAAGAAACGCGATTGCAATTGGGGTGGAAAATACGTCACCAGGATGTTTTCCACGGCCTCGGCATCCGGCACATTACTGGCCAGGATATCGCGCGTCAGCTGAATTTTGGCATAGGATTGCAGAACGCACAGTTCTGCGCGGCTCAGGCCCTGGCCATGCTGTTGCAGATACTTGCACGCCTCATCATCCGGCAGCGTTTCCACCGCACGGTCCAACAGGCCTGTCTGCGTCAGGTGCTGCATCAACCGCATATGCTGCGGCAGGCGTTTCCCAGCACGGAATGTCATCAAGCTGATCGCCTGCGTCTGCTGATAATTATTCTGCAGAACATGGGCGGCAACATCCTCCGTCATCTCTGACAACAGGGCATTCCGGTCCTCTTCACGCAATGCGCCGGCCGTCATGCAGTCGCGCAGCAGGATTTTTATATTCACCTCGTGATCCGAACAATCGACCCCGGCCGAATTATCGACGAAATCGGTGTTCAGGCGCACGCCGGCGCGCGACATGACGATACGGGCTTTTTGGGTGATCCCCAAATTGGCCCCTTCGCCAATCACTTTTGCTTTGATGTCTTCCGCATTGACGCGCAGGGCATTGTTGGTTTTATCGCCCACATCCATATGGCTTTCGGTTTTCGCCTTGATATACGTGCCAATTCCGCCGAACCACAACAGATCGGTGGGTGTTCGCAGCATCGCCTGAATCAGATCGGATGGCGGACAACGGTCAACGGTTAATCCAAAGCTGGCCTTAATTTCCGGCGTCAGGACAAGTTCCTTGTCCGCCCGGCTGAAAATCATCCCACCCGGTGATAACAAAGACAGGTCATATGCGTCCCAGCCCTTGACATCGGCAAACAAACGCGCGCGCTCAGCATGGCTTTTCGCAATATCCGGATTAGGATCGCAGAAAATATGAACATGGTTGAACGCACCGATCAAACGGATATGCGGCGACAACAGCATCGCATTCCCGAAAACATCCCCGCCCATGTCGCCAACGCCAATGACGTTGAAATCCTGGGACTGCGTATCAATATCCAATTCGCGGAAATGGCGTTTGACCGCTTCCCAGCCACCACGGGCCGTAATCCCCATTTTCTTGTGATCGTAACCCGCCGACCCGCCCGACGCAAACGCATCGCCCAGCCAGAAATCGTTTTCGATTGAAATGCTGTTCGCAATGTCTGAGAAGGTGGCCGTCCCTTTATCAGCCGCCACAACCAGATACGGATCGGGTGCGTCATGGCATACAACCTTGCGCGGTGGCAAAATATCCTTGCCCTTACGGTTATCAGTGATATCCAGCAAAGCCTGAATAAATATGCGGTAACAGGCGATCCCTTCGGCCTGGAAAGCCTGACGATCTTTGCCGTCCGGGGCGTTCTTCAGGATAAAGCCGCCCTTGGCCCCCATCGGGACGATAACCGCGTTCTTGACGTTTTGTGCCTTCACCAGGCCCAGGACTTCGGTACGGAAATCATCAGGCCGATCTGACCAGCGCAGGCCACCGCGTGCAATTTTATCAAAGCGTAAGTGAACCCCCTCAACCCGAGGTGAATAGACAAAAATCTCACGATACGGTTTAGGGTCAGGCAGGATGGCAATCGCCTGACTGTCATATTTCGTTGCGATGTATGTTTTGGGAATGCCGTCAGAATTCGGTTGGTAATAATTGGTCCGTAAGCTGGCCATGATCAGGTTCAGGTAAATGCGCAAAATCCGATCGTGATCCAGGCTTGGGACGTCTTGCAACAAGGCTTTGATCGCGTCTTTTTCAGCACTTTGCGCCGCTTCGCGGCCCTTATCAGCCAACGCAGGATTGTGCCGCGCATTGAACAGGCGCAGCAAGGCAATGGCAATATCGCTATGATCCGTTAAGGCACGCATCAGCGCCTGAATGGTGTAGGTGGACTGAATTTGCACGGCATATTTCACAAAGCTGCGCAGCAACGCAACATCGCGCCATGACATTTGTTGTGCCAGCACAAGCTGGTTCAGACAGTCATTCTCAGCCTCACCCCACCAGACGGCGTGCAGGGCGTTTTCAACAGATTTGTGAAAGGCTTTCAAATCCACGCGTTCCAATAATTCCGGGGGCAAGGTCAACCAGAAGTCCTGAATCCACACAGGATCACCCGTGGTCGCAGGCGGGGTAATCAGGAACGGTTCTTCGGCAACCACCCACAATCCCATATTTTCCAGGATTGGCATGATGGAAGACAGGGCAATCGGCTGGCTCGGGTTATAGACTTTCAGGCGCAGTTCCCCCGGGTCAGCCTGGCCGGGGCGATACAGGTAAAAGCCGATTTGCAGGGTGGCCAGCACACGTTCCAACGCCTGGATGTCGTGGGCCGTTTTATCGGCTGGGTTGCGTTCCTGGTATTGCAAAGGGAAAGCCCCGACATAGCGGTCGTGCAGGATTGTGCCTTCGTCATCCCCATGCCGTACCAGCAAGGACTCCTCCAGCTTTTCTTCCCAACTGCTGGCCAGGTCCTGCAACATTTTCTCAAGCGCGATCGCATCATAATGCGGCGTGGTAAAGGGAGGGATGCTGATATTGTATAAAATCCGCGCCAGCATTGAATCATCGACTGACGAATAAAACAGGCTGGTCTCACCCCCCAATGCGTGTTCCAAGGCGCGTTGGAATTTGGTGCGCATCCGCGTGTCGAATTGATCGCGGGGAATGTAAACCAGGGCCGACACGAACCGGCCAAATGGATCGGGTCGCAGATACAGCGAAACGCGCCGACGTTCCTGCTGGCGCAAAATACTGGTGGCGAAACGCTGCAATGTTGCGACATCGATCTGGAATAATTCATCGCGCGGGTATCGTTCCAGGATGTGGCGCATCGCTTTGTAATCGTGCGTGCCTGGTTGATACTGGCTGCGCTCCATCACCTGATCGGCTTTCCAGCGCAGGTACGGAATATTGCGTAAGGACCGCGCATAAGTGACGGATGTGAACAGGCCGATAAACATCGCCTGGCCGATCAAATCGCCTGTGTCGCTGTATTGCTTGATCTCAACACAATCCAGCGGGACGCGGCGGTGAACGGTCGAATTGCGGTTTACCTTGCTGATCGTCAGTTGCGGCAATGTGCGGCGCAGTGTTTGCAGTTTGTCCGGTAATGAAATATCGGCATTGTTGATAAAGACCGGCACACGATCATCGCGCAGCAACCCAAGTCCAGATTTATCGACAACCTGTGCCGCACCCTGTTTGGTCAAATCATAAAAACGATAGCCAAGGAATGTGAAATTACCGTCGTAAAGATAATTCAGGAATTCGCTGTATTCGGTTTTGGCCGGATCGGCCGGGCCATTTTTAATATAGTCTTGGCACTGACCAACCTGTTCGCGCATGGCGGCCCAGTCCCGGTTCGCATCGACGATGTCCTGCATCACCCGACGCAATTCAGTGGCAATCCGCTCTTGTTGCGGTTTCGCCAGTTTCTTGCCCAAAACAATATGCATGTGGGACAGATAGACGGTGCTGTCATATCCGGCTGGCATCCGCGGGTGGACCATCAATTCAATTTCATGGCCCAGGTCGGTCAGGGCGGCGGCAACGGAATCCACAACAAACGCCATATCGTCTGACACGATATCGATGGCTGTGCCGCCGTCATGCGGGATCTGGTCAAATGTCAGATGCAGGTCGCCTGGCTTAAATGACTTACCCCAGCCACGATGCGCTGCGGCCACATCTTCTAATTTCTTCTGGGTCAGGTGGGCCAAATCATCCGGATAGGCATCGGCGAAAAACTGCGCGGTGTAATCGCGGGCATTGGGCATGGAAGAAACCAGGGCATTGATCAGGGAAGACATCGCTAGAAAAACCTTTGATTCGTATGTGGTAAAGGGACGCTAAGCATTTACTATTCAATCAAGCGGGACCTCAATTATCAGGTGACCGTCCACGCAGTGCGTCTAACTGTATCACCATGGCGGGGGCGCGCCAATCCCGAACCGGACCAGCTATTTTATCAGCCATACGCAAATCTGTATCAATCAGAATGGTTTCAGGCAAGCGCACGGTTTGAAAAATATCCTGGGCCAATGTTTTTTCGGGGTCCAAAGCCAAGATAAAATTATCCGGCACGGCCTTTAATTTGGCCTGCACCAAGGCTTTTTCAAAGAAGGCCGCAACTTTGCGGGAGTCCGCATCCACGCTGATGGTCACAATAGTATCACCGGGGCGTTGCTGGGCCAATTGTAACAACTGCGGAAATTCGACAACACAGGGCGCGCACCATGTCGCCCAAAAATGCAGGATAATCGGACGTCCGGCAAAACTGCGCAAGTTGGTCCGGTGTCCGTTCAGCTGCTGTAAAGGGGCGTCAGGTGCTATGTTTCCCCGCGCGGACAAGGGCATTAATTCGGGGTCAGTCGCACGCATACTGGGATCATCCATCACCCAGGTGGCGACGGCCACGAGGATCAGAATAAGGCTGAGAATCAGGATGTTACGCTGCATGGTGACGTCGGCTTCCAAAAAGTATCAAAGCAACGATAAGCATAGCTTGGGCGGCACAAAAGGCAAATAAACCAACGGCTACGCCAGCGATAAATCCATAGGAATGCAGGCCGACATTCAGCAAATTAACGCCAAACCACGCCAGGGCCTGTATAATCGTCAGTCCGGCCAATCCCGCCCGCCACATCACGGGCGTGACATGGCCGCTTAACCGTCCATGCAACAGCCAGACCAGCCACAGCATAATCAGCAGCGCCCCGTTTTCCTTGGGGTCCCATCCCCAAAAACGACCCCAGGATTGATCAGCCCAAACACCGCCCAAAACAGTGCCAACGGTGATGAATAACAGGGACATCAGCGCGGCAATGTGTAACCACCGATCCAACCCCATCAACCTATCGCGCAACGCCGGAATGCAGGGTTGCAGCAAGGCCAGATGCGCCAGCATCGCGGTCAACAGGCACGCCCCATATCCCGCCGTGATAATCACGACATGTGTGCCCAGCCAAAAGGAGGTGTTTAAGACAGCGACCAAAGGCTGAAACCCTTTGCCGACATCCACGAAATACGGGCTGATCGCCAGTAACAAACCCGCCGCAATACTGACCACCGCCATTACTGGCAGACGCAGAACAGGCGCGCGGCGCATCGTAAAAGCCCCCAGGAACACGGTTATCAATGCGGAAAAAAGCAATGTTTCATAAAGGGTCGCGACGGGTGGCCGCCACAAAATAAACATCCGCGTCAGGATGGCAGCAATGTGCGCGTTCATCGCCAGGGCGAATAACCATACCGCCGCTGACGTCAAACGCGGCATCCAGGTGCTGAATACCACACACAGGGCGCTGAACAGATATATTGCGGCAATCAAAGGCCAGACGGGCAACGTGTTGTACCACATCTCCGCTTCCAATCGCGCCGGCTTGTACGGGTCTGCCAGCATGGGTGTAATGCTGTCCCGCGCGGCCAAGGCAGCGCGCTGCCAGGCCGGCCCATCCTGGATCGCAAATGCATTCGCCATATCTTCCCATGATGACAAATAAGAGGCCGCATCGGGCGATCCGCTGCCGGTCATTAACAATTGCCACGGCGCAGACCAGTTGTCGCCATCGCGTTGCCATTGCGGCGGAATTAAGCGTACCATGCCATTGGCCGCACCCCCAACCTCCAATAATTGCAGGTGATTGGCAAGCCGGGCCAGCATTTCTTCATCATTACTATACGTATCGATTTTTATTCCTTTGCGGGATAATAACGCATCCAGCCGTGTCTTAATCACTTCTTCCGCCTGCTTTAAATCCAGGTATGTCAGGGGGCGATCCGTCGCTAATTTCAGGTCGCTGGCCAGCGTCGGACTTATCTGTAATTGCAGCGGCAGGATGGGTGTCAGGGTCCGCAGCACCTCGCCATATATTAATACTTTCTGATACAGCTGCAACACGACCTGCTGCGCCGCGGGCCTGTCGTCGTTGTTTTCAGGTGCGGTCAGGGCGCGCAACATGTCCTGGTTCCGCTGTAATACCGCCATCAACTGAACGAAACTGTACATCGTCTGACCGTCATCCGGCAGATCCAGCGCGGCGCGCACTTGCTTGTTTGTCACTTTAAACAAAGGCTCAATCATCGCCTGGGACGGATTGAACAAGGTCGCGGCCATCCAATGGGTCGCCGGCAACACACTGGGCGATGCCACATCATAAAAATACGCGTAATACACACGCGCCGCCTGCGCCATGGGCATCACGCGCCCGTCCTGCTGGACCGGCAGGCGGGCAAAATCATGCATATCCAACACCGAGGCAGCCTTTGCCCCCGGCGTGACGCACAGCATAGCAGCCACGGCCAGCACGCTGGCCCTGCCACGCGCGCCTTGTAAGACGACCAAAAGCAGATGCAGTAACAACCCAATGCCGACGATTCCCGTGGCCAGATAGGGCAGCAACCGGCCGCTGTTTTTCACCACGCTGAAAATGCTTACCTGTCCTGACGGCCCCTCTTCAAAGGCGGATTGATAAAGGGTGTAGCCGCGATATCGCAACGGCTGATTCATGCCGATCACCGCCTTCCATTCCGCCGCCCCATCTATCACCGTGACGTGGGATGTATAGGCGCGGGCGACCGTCGTGCCAGGGTAGATATCTTTGCGAAAATCATCCAATCGCAAAGTGAAGGACAGCGGGATATCGCGGACGGGGCCAACATCTTCATACGTCTTGGCAACGGCTGTTTGGGCTCCTTCCGCCAGTGTTATTGCACCTTCCTGTGCCGTCAGCGTCGTCCATATACCGCCACTTAACAGCAGCAGGACGCCCAGATGCGACAAAATAATCCCGGCTTTCCGCCACGACCACTGGGAAAACATCAGGAATTTGACAAACAGGTTCAGGGTCAGCAGGCTTAAAGCCAACGCCCCGCCCGGCAGTGGCAACGGCCCGACAAAGAATATAAGGGCATTAAAATATGTCCGCTGCGCCGCGAACAACCCCATATCGGCCTGCGCCAGCGTCCCCAGAAACAGGATCAGCATGATATACGGCACAACCCAGAATAAAACGGCCGGATGGGCCATGGGGGCCGCGATGCGGCGCCAGTTGAAAGGCAATGAGGGGGGTGATACGCGCATGGTCCGTTATATACTGGGTTGTGTGTTGCTTGTATAGATATGTATGGATGGGGTTGACGCCGTCGCATTTTTCCCTAATTTGGTGGGCAAGCTAATACCTATTCAAAACGAGGACACCATGACCAAATTTTCAGTAACTCTTTTGCTGGCTGCGGCCACATTATCCCTGGCTGCTTGCGGCGATGACACAGACAGCATCGACACATCCGGCCCATACGACCGCGCCGGTAATGTCAGCGTGCAAAACGCGGCCCCTGCCCCGATGGCAGCCCCTGCACCCGCCCCAACACCTGCGCCAGCACCAGCCCCGGCCCCTGAGCCAGTCCGCGAAGCAGACACAGTATTCCAAGGTTCCGGCGCGAAATAATCTTCGATCCCAACACCATCACATTAAACGCCCTGGCATTCCCGGGGCGTTTTTTTATTTGCGGGCGGGGGGGGAGTTGTTTTATAGAAAAGAAATGCGGACATCCTCTTTTTTCAACACATGTGCCACTGGCGTTGCCGTTCCAGTGGTCGGTCACGCAATACATATTGGCGCGGTTGCAGCGGCCACAGCAATACCAGGCTCCGTTTTTGGGCAAATGGCGCAGAACTTTACGCAGTCTGCAGGCATGCTGCCTTTTGACTTACACATCCGAACGATTGTAACAATTGCTTTCGGCGCGGTCAGCGCAGCGGGAAGCCTTTATTTTTCTGCTCCCGATGCTTCAACGAAAGAAGTCGCGGCGCGTGCCACATGCGCTGGCTTGCTCTCGGCCGGCGTAACTTACGCCTCGACGGGGGAGGCATTCGGCGCAATCAGCGGCGTTTGCGGGTCTGTGTTAAACGTCATCCTGCGCTAAGCATTCATAAAATGTCCTTGCGTCACAGTGCCGTTTTCGCTATGTAGTGCGGCACATTCTTTTCTGGTAAGCCGATTTAGCTCAGGGGTAGAGCAGTGCTTTCGTAAAGCAAAGGTCGGGGGTTCAAATCCCTTAATCGGCACCATTTTTTCTCCTCCCCTTGTCGTCGTTTATGAACCTGCTACTGTGTCCTTATGACCCAGATGGATATCAGCTTAGGCGGGTTAAGCACCGCACCGAAAACACCCGTGACATTGCCATTGAAAATGGCCAATCGCCACGGTCTGATCGCTGGTGCGACCGGTACCGGCAAAACCGTTACGTTGAAAATTATTGCTGAGCAATTTGCCGCAGCCGGTATTCCCGTCTTTTTAACCGATATCAAAGGCGACCTGACCGGCTTTTGCCAGCCATCGGCGTTACAGGATTTCCTGGTCAAACGTGCCGACCTGTTGGGTCAGCCAATTATGCCAACGGCCCTGCCTATGGCCGTTTGGGATATTTTCGGTGACGACGGGATTGCCGTTCGCACCACCCCGTCGGAAATGGGGCCTCTTCTGCTCGGTCGGTTGATGGAATTGAACGAGACGCAGCAAGGCGTGCTGGATATCCTGTTTAAAATGGCGGATGACGAAGGGCTGCTGATCCTCGATCTGTCCGATCTGCGGGCGTTATTGTCCCACATGTCGGACAACACCCAGACCCTGTCCAAAACCTATGGCAACGTCACGGCGGCCAGCGTTGCGGCGATCCAGCGCGCCTTGCTGCGCCTTCAAGAACAGGGCGCCGACATGTTTTTTGGTGAACCGGCCCTGGATTTGAATGACCTGATGCAGGTCACATATGACGGACGCGGAATGGTCAACGTGTTAAAGGCCGACCGGTTGATGACCGCGCCGCGCCTGTATGCCAGCTTCCTGTTATGGCTGTTGTCCGAATTGTTTGAGCAGTTGCCTGAGGCGGGTGACACGGCCAAGCCGAAATTCGTCCTGTTTTTCGATGAAGCGCACTTGCTGTTCACCGACACGCCCAAAATCGTTTTGGAGAAAATTGCGCAAGTGGTCCGCCTGATACGGTCGAAAGGCGTCGGCGTTTATTTTATTACCCAGGGCCCAGGCGATATTCCGGACACGATCCTGGCGCAATTGGGCCACCGGGTACAGCATGCCCTGCGCGCATTCACACCCGCCCAGCAAAAAGATATCAAAGCCTGCGCCGATGGGTTCCGCCCGAACCCAGCCTTTGACGTCCGCGATGCGGTGCAAAGCCTGCAGGTGGGTGAGGCATTGGTGTCCGTCCTGCAATCAGACGGAACGCCCAGCGTTGTTGAAA
Source organism: Pseudomonadota bacterium (assembly GCA_040386235.1). Classification (GTDB taxonomy): domain Bacteria; phylum Pseudomonadota; class Alphaproteobacteria; order Micavibrionales; family Micavibrionaceae; genus JAZKGA01. The sequence continues at coordinate 728,139 of JAZKGA010000001.1, read as the reverse complement.
AAGTTATGATCCGCCCGCCGGTCAGTACCCTGGGCCCCGCCGATACAGGAACCTTGAAGGACACAAACGCCCGCAATCCGTTGATGGGCAAATATCATCAGCGACTGGACCGCGTGTCCGCCACCGAAACACTGGGCCAGCGCAACGCACAACGCGCAGCAGAAACGCCCGCACCGGAAGAAGCCGAAAAGCCCCGTGCCACCAACGGGCGTATGGGCAGTGGCGAGGCCTTGATGAAATCGGTTATCCGGGCCGTCGGGTCACAGGTTGGACGGCAATTGACCAACGCGCTGATCCGCGGTGTTCTGGGCGGCTTAAGGGGCGGTCAAAGCCGATAAGGTTTAAGGGTTGCGTTTTAGTGCAAGAGTCGCTATACCCGCCTCATATTACACAACAGATTTGAATAAACGAGGCTCCCATGGCGTTACAGCGTACACTGTCCATTTTGAAACCAGATATCACCCGCCGCAACCTGACCGGCGCGGTCAACGCCCGCATCGAAGAAAACGGCCTGCGCATCATCGGCCAACGCCGTATCCAGATGTCCAAAGACCTGGCTGGCCAATTCTACATCGTTCACAAAGATCGCCCTTTCTATGGCGAACTGGTTGACTTCATGACATCCGGCCCCGTTGTCGTCCAGGTTCTGGAAGGCGATAATGCCGTTCAAGTTTATCGTGACCTGATGGGCGCGACAAACCCAGCCAATGCCGAAGCGGGCACAATCCGCAAGGATTTTGCTGAGAGCCTCGAAGCCAACTCGGTTCATGGCTCAGACAGCGCAGAAAACGCAGCGACCGAAATCGCACTGCTGTTCACAGCTGACGAGATTTGCCCATAAGCAATTTTTGATATTTCGAAAAAGGCCTGCCACGTGCGGGCCTTTTTTATTTAGGCAGCCAGCCAGGTATCCAGGGCTTCGCGCGATTGCGCAAACGTCTGACCCAACGCAGCCACATCGGGGGCCAGGCCATCGCGGTTGCCACTGCGCAGGGCCGCATCAATACGGGCGGCCCGATCGCTTAAATCCTTCAGGCCGAAATTGCCCGCCATGCCCTTTAAATCATGGGCTTTGGCTTGAGCTTCCAGCCAATTCTCATTCGCCACGGCGTGGTTCAAAGCCGTGATTGACTCCTCCGCCGTTGCATACAAATCAGCCAGCAGGGATTGCACGACATCCAGCCCCAGCGTGTCACGCAACGGGCGCAGCGTCGCTGGATCGAACAGGATGACATTATCAGCCGTGGGGACACTGACGGGTGATAATGGCGTGGCCTGTGGCAAGGCCGCTATTGTCTGATTGAATCCGTCGCCGAATTCATCGTCATGATCATGTGCGTGGGCGTGAGGGGTGCGCGTCTGGGGCGTAACATTTACGCCGTTTATGCCCTGGGGAATAATCGGAACGAATGGCGTGATCGCGTTCTGGGTCAACTGAAATAACGTGTGTTGCAGCGTATCAGGGTCCACCGGCTTGGTCAGCACGTCCTGCATTCCGGCCGCACGGCAGGATGCCAGAATGTCGGTGTCGGTATGGCCTGTCAGGCCGATAATAACCGTGCCGCTGTTCTGACCGCCACTGGCGCGCAGGCGTTGGGTCAAGTCTGCGCCGTTGCCATCAGGCAATTCAAGATCCATAAAGATCGCATCGTATGACGCATGAGACGGGTGGGTCAGGAAGTCCCAGGCACTGGCGACCGTGTCCGCCATATCGATCGCGTGACCGCCAGGACTTAAAAATCCGGACATGACTCGCTGATTAATCGTATTGTCATCAACCACCAGTATTTTCAGCGGTGGCAATGTGTGGGGCAGGCCGACAGGGGCCGCAGCCAAAGGAATATCCGCCGCATTGCCGCCTGTTTGTGCCAGGTCGGACGCAGACCCGATCTGCATATTCAAGGTGAAGAAGAAGGTTGTCCCCTCGCCCTCGCGGCTGTTCAGATTAATTTCGCCACCCATCCGCGTCACAAGTTTCTGAGAGATGGCAAGGCCAAGACCCGTCCCGCCAAATTTACGCGCGGTACTGGCATCGGCTTGGGTAAAAGGATTGAACAAGTGGCGTTGGGCGGCACGCGAAATACCGATTCCAGAATCCTGCACGGCGAAATACACCTGGCGGGATTTCGGGTCTTCGGTGTTAAGTGGTTGCACTTGGATAACAACCTGACCTTTTTCGGTAAACTTCACCGCATTGCTGACCAGATTTAACAAAACCTGACGCAGACGCGTCGGATCACCGATGACAATTTTGGGCGTCTGCGGATCAATGCGCAGGATCAGGTCCAGCCCCTTGGCCATCGCGTGCCCCTGCATCAACGTACTGATACTGTTTAGGATGTGCGGCAGATCATAGGTTATTTCTTCAAACGTCATTTTGCCGCTGTCTATTTTTTCAAAATCCAGCATGTCGTTCAGGATCGTCACCATCGCTTCGCCTGACTCAAGGATAGTATTTGCGTATTGGCGCTGGTCCTTGCTCAGGTTCAATTTTAACAACAGCTTGACCATGCCCAGAACACCGTTCATCGGCGTCCGGATTTCATGGCCCAACACGGCAAAGAAAGCGGATTTGGCACGAATGGCCTCATCCGCAGAATCCTTGGCTTGGCGCATTTCCTCTGTTTTCTTCCGTTCACTGTCGCGCAAAACTTCCATTTGCGCGCGTTCCTGTTCCAGTACTCTTAACAAGCGTTCCTGATCGTGGGTTTCCTGTGACGCTTTTAGTTTTGTTGAGACATCAGTTTTACGCAGCATCATCCGTGATGACTCGCTGTCGCCTTCCGTTTCATTGCGGCGCAGGCGCACGCTTTCTTCAAATCTCCAGGCCAGCGCCCAAAGTAAAATAACGACTGTCTGCACCATGACCCCGATCGGCGCCAGCGGGAAAAGGGCTGTATTACTGATTTGCAATCCCATTGCCTGCGGCCACGTCACGACAATACCCACCAGGCCAATCGACAGGGCCAGAAGACCCCACGACACATCGGCGTGATAATAGCTTTGTGCCTGAACCAGCAGCATCAGTGACATCAGAAAACCGGTCATCAGCGCAATCATGCCCACGGCAAAGCCCAATCCGGGCAGGAAGGCTGCAACCCCGGCGCAAACCACCAGCCCCGCGACTCCCATAGCCGCCATAATCAATTCGGTGGTGGCATTGCGCGCATGGCGCAAACTAATGCCCTGCTTGCGCAATATAAGATAACAGCCAAGAATGTTTAAACTGCCCGCCAGGCTTAACAGCAGGACGGCGCAAAACCCGCCAGAGGGAGCGTGGACCCAGGCATCACCACCCACCCACAACGCATATAAAATGCCGGAAGCACCCAACAGGATCATCGGCAATTGTAACGGCAACAGGCTGGCCGCAACTGTCGCAGCGCCAACGGCCGCCGCAACAATCCAGGCCAAACGGCCCCAATTGGCCGACCATGGCGGAGATTCGCCCGCCTGGGATAAAGACGGTTTTAATATCACAGGGCCGGAACCGGCAAATTCCAAATGGACCACCAAAGTCGCGGGCAGACGTTTTGGCAGGCTGACAATCGCCTTCCGATCTGCGGTTAAACGTGAGGGCAAAGTCAGGCCCGTTTCACCCTGAATAACGGTAAGGGATTTCAGGAACGGCTGAAACATAAAGGCGCGATCCGCAAGTTTTAAGTGCCAATCACTGGCATCCGTTTGATTCAATACCGGAATAACCATCCAGACCGAACGGGCGCCCCAGCCTAAGTGGACATAGCCATCGCGGCCCGCACGGACCACTTTGGCCGTCCCGGATTGATAGGATTGCCACGCCTGGCTGAGTGACAGGGGATTTTTCTTATCCTGGATAATGTAATCGGCTTGACGTTCAATCTGTGCATTTCCGCTGGCCAGCGGCGTCAGCGTGACATAGTTTGCCGCCTGTCCCACACCCGCAAACAGGGGACACAACAGCAACGCACAGCAGAAAATAAGGATGAAAAAGGAGGAACGCATCCTTTGGACTATAGCGCGCAAAAGTTACCGAATACTTGCGACGCTATGACAATCAAATCGCTGCCAGAATGACCAAAATCAGGATGACGCCGACAATCGCATAGCGGCTAAGACGGTTAAAACTGGCCCAGCCTTCATGCGCTGTTTGCAGCTGTGCCGGGTCGATATCATTTGAATTAAAGGGTGTTTGCGCCATTGTCTGCTCCGTATTTCAAGGGATGGTAAAGGGAGTTTCACAAAAAATCAATATCGTGCAAATTGCCGCAAGACGCGTTATATATTTGGATATGAAACACGCTGCTTTTTTCTCTCTCTGCTTTTTGGTATGCGCCGCGATCCTGCCGATGACGGCAAAGGCGCAGCCAGGCCCTGCTATATACCCCGCCATGTACGATGTGCGCAATGTCGTGGTCGATGTCACGGCCAATGATGCCGTTGCCGCCCGCAACCAGGCGTTTATCAAGGCGCAGAACCAGGCCTTCCTGCAGCTTATGGTGCAGATGCAACAGCCCGTCGATACCAAAATGCCGGACGACATTACGCTCGGTCGGATGGTAAAAGATTTCGAACTGACGTCTGAACACGTGGCCAGCAACCGGTATCGCGGCAATTTCATCTTCCGTTTTGATCCCGCACAGGTGGATACGTATTTATCAGTGAAAAACGGTGTTATTCCCCCCACGGCCGTACCCATTCTGCCGCAACCGCCCTTGGCCTCCGCCCAGGTTCCGATGCCCGCCAATCCTTTGCCAGGAACAGGTGTGACGCCTGTTGCGGGCCGCAATATCAAGCTGACAATCCTGTTTGACAGTCTGCAACAATGGCGGCAGATCCAGGCGAAACTACAACAATCCGGATTAATCAGCCAGTTGACGATTCACGCGATGCAGTATCGCCAGGCGGAAACCCGCGCACGCCTGCTGGGCAGCTTGCCGGAATTACAGGCACGGCTGCGGGCCGACGGGTATCGTATCGAGGCACAGGGGCCTGATGCCTATGTGTTACGACGCGACGTATAACCGACCTTTCTTTTACGAAGAGTCATATGACCCAGGCTGTTTCTCAAATACCGTTCGACCTTGCCTATCCGCCGTCTTTTCAGCGGGCGGATTTTCTGGTTGCGCCGTGCAATCAGGATGCCCTGGCCTGGATTGATACGTGGCCTGATTGGCCTGGCCCTGCCTTGATTTTGCATGGCCCTGCTGCCAGCGGTAAAAGCCATTTGGCGGCAATATGGTCGGCGCGCAGTCAGGCAACGCGGCTGTCCCCATTGTATCTTGAAACCTGCCCAACACAAATTATCAGCCCCCTGGTTATCGACCGCGTGGACCTGGCCATCGGCGATATCGACATGGAAACCTGCCTGTTTCATATCTATAACATGGCCAAAGAGGGCGGTTTCACCCTGCTGCTGACCTCTGCCGCCCCGATGCAAACACTGGCTTTTACCCTGCCTGATCTTGCGTCACGCCTGCGCGCGGCCGCTTCGGTTGGGATTTCCCCACCGGATGATGCGTTGTTGCAGGCAGTCTTAACCAAATTATTCTCAGACCGACAGTTACAGGTCAGCGCGGATGTCATCACATTTGCCGTCACGCGCATGGAACGGTCGTTTGGGGCGGCACATGCCCTGGTCAGTGCCGCAGATGCGCTGGCGCTATCCCAGCGCAAACCTATCACACTGGGCATTATCCGTCAGGTCCTGGCCGTGGCTGATAACCCCCTTGTCTGACCGCCAACCAATATGCCATAGTCCCCGTGCCATGCGCCATCACTTGACCTTATCCCTGCCAATCATTTTAGCCGCCTTGTTTCTGGACCAGCTGACCAAATGGGCGGCATGGGAATACCAGAAATTCGGCAATATCGCCGCCACGGACTTCTGGGCCTGGCTGACGACATTTCCGGCCATTCAGGTTATTTACGATGGGCATTACGTTACCCCTTTCCTGAACCTTGTCACCGTCTGGAATCGTGGGGTCAGCTTTGGCTTTCTGGCTGGCCGCGACGATTGGCGCGTTTACTTTCTGGTCGGTATGGCCCTGGTTTTAATCGCTATCATGGCCGTGTGGCTGGTGCGCGCCCAGACCCGCCTGATGATGATCGCCTTAAGCATGATTATCGGCGGCGCGTTGGGAAATATAGTGGATCGCCTGCGCTTTGGTGCGGTTGCCGATTTCATTGATTTCCACATCGGCAGCTGGCATTACCCCGCCTTTAACGGCGCTGACAGTTTTATCGTTGTTGGTGTTTGCCTGATTGTCCTTGATACTCTGTTTCTTTCCCGCCAGAATAAGGCCGATAATGACGACGCAATCATCACCCATTAAATCCGCTTTGTTTCTGGCCATTCTGGCCACGACATCCTTAACTGGCTGTGACCGGATCAAGGAAGAATTTGGCATGAGCCGTCGGGCCCCCGATGAATTTGCCATTGTCCGCGGCGCCCCATTGGAAATGCCGCCGGATTTACGCCTTGCGACCCCGCAACCAGGCGCCCCACGACCCCAGGATATCAGCCCGGCTGAACTGGCCAAAGCCAGCCTGTTAGGGGGCGATCCCGCTGCGCGTCCGGCACCCCAGCCCACCGCAACCGGCCTGACAACCAGTGACAGCGAATTTCTTGGTAAGCTGGGCGCCGCGCAGGCCACACCTGACATCCGCACGACCATCCAACAAGAAGCGATTGACGAGTCCAACAGCAGCCGCACCGCGATCCAAAAACTGATGGGTAAAAAGGGCGAAACAGCCGGCCAGGTGCTGAACCCGCTTGATGAAGAAAACCGTCTGAAGAAACAAGGCGCGCCGGTTATCCCGGTGCCTGAGGCTATCAACCAGGGCAAGCCGATTCAAGGATTGCCCAGTCGCGATCTGACCGCACCGCCGGTTCAGTAATATGCCGGTTCTTCGCCGTCGCTGGACCATAGGTGTTACGATATTGTCCATTTTGGCCCTGGGCCTGATCGCCTATGGCCTGATCGCACCCGCCGCGCCCGACATCCAGGCGGGTCAGGGACAGACATTTGGCGCACAAACCGCAACCCTGGCAAATGGCCTGCAGGTCGTGGTCATCCCCAATTCACGGATTCCCGTCGTGACACACATGATGTGGTTTAAGGCCGGATCGGCCAATGAAAAACCCGGCGTGTCCGGCATCGCACATTTTCTGGAACACCTGATGTTCAAAGGAACGCCCCTTCACCACGCGGGCAGTTATTCCCGTCAGATCGCAAGCCTGGGCGGGCAGGATAACGCGTTCACCAGCCATGATTACACCGCCTTCTTCTTTACCGTGGCCCGCGATAAATTGAATGACGTTATGGCCCTGGAAGCCGACCGCCTGCAAAATATCGCCCCGCTTGCTGCCGATGTTTTGTCTGAGCGTGATGTTATTCTGGAAGAGCGGAAACAGCGGATCGATAACGATCCACTGGCCCCGTACAGTGAGACACTTTACAATATCTTATTCCCGAACCATCCCTATGGCCGCCCGATCATTGGGTGGGAGGCGGAAATGGCCCGCCTGACCTGGACCGACGCCCGCGATTACATCGACACGTGGTATGCGCCTAATAACGCTGTCCTGATTCTGTCCGGCGATATCACGCTGGCTGGCGCGGTTGATCTGGCACAACGCCATTACGGATCATGGAAAAAACGTGAAGTGCCCGCACAGCCTGCTTTTGTTATTCCAGCCCTGCCGGGGGTTGTCAGCCTGCGTGCAACCGACGCAAAAGTGCATGAAAATACACTGCTGATGATCTGGCGTGCGCCCAGCTATACCCAAGATTACAATGCCGGCCTGGCCCTGGATATTATGACTGAAATGCTGGATGGCGGCCTGTCCACGCGGCTGTACCAGTCACTGGTAGTGCACCAGAAAAAGGCCGTTTCCGTTGGCCTGTATTACGACGGTACATCGCGCAGCGACGGGGTGATTGTCCTGACCGCCACGCCACAGCCCGGCGTCACGCTTGAGGATCTGGACATCGCGTTACGCCAGGAATTTGCCGCCATCGCTGCAACGCCCCCTGCAACGCCCGCAATTGCCCTGGCCAAAAAACGCCTGTATCAAAACAGTGTTTTTCAGCGCGACAGCGTCTCTGGCCCCGCCATGATTATCGGCCAGGCGATCAGCAGCGGTTTAACGCTGGATCAGGTTGAAAACTGGGATAATGCCATTAAGGCTGCGCCGAACGCAGACATTCAAAAAATGATTCAGCGTTTCTTCAGCCAGGCCGCGTGGTCACAGACGCCACCGTTGCAAATGATGATTACCGCGGGCGCGCCCTCGTCCCAGGCCCCTCAATGACACGGTTTACCTTATACATCATGGCAATATGCCTTTCCGTTATGCTGGCCGGATCCGTTTTCGCCGCAGATGATGCCACACTGCGCCCGATTATTGAGGTGCAGCAGGCAACCCTGCCCAATGGTGCGCAAATCTGGGTCAATCACGATTCCCGCCTGCCGGTTATCAGCATCAGCTTAACCTTGCTGCGCGGGGGCGCGTATCCTGATGCGCCTGAAAAAGCCGGACAAACACAATTACTGGCCCAGATGTTGACTGAAGGGGCTGGAAAGCTGAACAGCCAGGAATTTCAGGCCCAGCTGGATAATGACGGTATTCAGCTGGATTTCGTCAGCGACCGGGATAATTTCTTCGGCTCGCTTTACACCGCGACGGACCATGCGACGATGGCCTTTGCCCTTTTGAATGACGCGTTAAACACCCCGCATTTACAAGGTCAGGATTTGGCCCGTAACCGCGCCGCCATGTTATCGCGCCTGCGTCAAAATATGGGACAGCCCGAATGGAAAATCGCCCGTCTGGTCAACGCCACCGTGTTTGCAGATCACCCCTATGGCCAAAATATTGGCGGCACGCTGGACAGCCTGCCCCGCATTACGGCGCAAGATTTGCGCCAGGCCTTGGCTGTGCGGCGCAACCCCGCCCAGCTGCGGATCAGTTTTGCGGGTGATATCACCCTTGAACAAGCACGTATTGTGACCCAACACCTGACCCAAACATGGCCAGCGCAAAACGTGCCAGCCTCGGTGCCTGCGTTACCCCATACAACCTTTCCCGCGAAAACAGTGCTGCATCCCCTTGATATTCCGCAAAGCTTTATCGCGGTCACGATGCCAGGAATCAATCATGCCGATCCGGATTATGCCGCGGCACAGGTCATGGCCCATATTCTGGGCGGTGGTTTCGGATCACGCCTGACCCAGACATTACGCGAAGAAAACGGCCTGACTTACGGCGTTACGGCGGATATGACCGACCGCGACGCTGCACCAAGTTTTGACATCACGCTATCGACCAAGAATGAAGCTGCGGGGAATGTTCTGACCTTGATCGCCCAGATCACCACAGGCCTGTGTGATGCCCCACCCAGTGAAGATGAGTTACGGGACGCGCAATCCTACCTGATCCACTCCCTGCCAATGCATTTCGCTTCGTTTCGTAATACATCTGCGCAAATGAATGCGATGCAGGCGGCAGGCCTTCCCCTGTCCTACATGGTCGATCATTTGCGTGATATCGCCGCCGTCACACAGGCGGATGTGCAGCGTGTGTCCCGGCGTATTTTGTGCAGCAAAACAGGCCCCACCCGCCTTTTGGTTGGCCAGCCTGCGCAGGTAAAACCAGATCAAACCGTCACTGCCCTCCCCGGTTTTACAAATTAGGGGTGAAGCGAGCTTCAAAATATGACAGTGTAGAAAAATATGACCGACTCCGCACCACACACCCCCATGACACAGTCCCAGCTGGATGACGTTATCCAGAAACATACGATGTTCATGGAAGGACGGCGTGGCGGCATGCGGGCCATCGTCAAATTCCGCGACATGTCTAACCTGGATTTTCGCCGGGCCAATATGGCCGGGGGCGATTTCACCGGATCGTCTTTCCAAAACGCCAATTTATCAGCCGGTATTTTTATCGGTGCCAGCTTTTACGCCTGCGACTTGCGCAATGCCAATCTAGAACGCGCGAATTTCAGCCGCGCCGATTTCCGGGGCGCATATGTTGCGGGGGCAAACCTTGTGGGAGCCGACCTGGCAAAGGCCGATTTGCGCGAAGGTCAGATGATGGAAAAACAAGGCGTTGGCCGTATCGGCCCAATGGATATGGGCCGGTCTGTACAGAAAACTGTGTTCGCCGGGGCGCGCATGACGGAAACCAATATGTCGGGGGCAAGGGCGGCATCGGCTGACTTTTCCGACGCGGATTTGACCGGCATCATTATTCGCGACGCTGATTTGCGGGGCGCAAATTTCGAAGGCAGTAACCTGACCAATGCCGATTTAACCGGTTGCGATCTGCGCAAAGCGAATATGACAGCGGCCCTGGTGCAGGGTACGATCATGAACCATACCGAAACGGCTGGGGCCAAAATCCCACCCAAAATGGAGTCCGTACAACAGACACTCGATCAATCTTTACAATCCCAGGGACAAACCTTGCCAGCCTTGTTGGCGGCGCACACGATTTGGATCCGGTCAGCCGGACGCGAAGGCAAGCAACTGAATTTAAGCGGCATGGATTTATCCGCGATTGCCGATCTGGCCAAATATCCACTGACAGCCATTCGGGCAACAGACTCCAATTTCCGCGGTATGGAATTGACCGGCGTACACATGCAATACGGTACGTTCAGCCAGTCCGACTTTCGTGACGCCCATATTGTGAAGGGCGACATTCGGGGATCAAAATTCCATCACGCCAATTTCACCCGCGCGGACTTAACCCAAATTCAAGGGGACTCGATCACCGTCACCAAACAGGATGGCCAGAAACGCGTCCAACGTGTTGATTTTACCCAGGCGCAGATGAAGTTCGTCAATCTGTCACAAGCTAAATTGCGCGATGCCCTGTTTTTGGGCACTGACCTGTCGGGGGCGATGCTGCGCGGTGCGGATTTGCGCGGTGCCGATTTAACGGGTGCGATCCTAAGCGGTGCGGATATGACCGATGCGCTGCTGGATGGCGCAACCCTGCCGGAATAATTTTATGCCTGCTATTCGCCAGTTGCCCGATACGCTTATCAATCAAATCGCTGCTGGCGAGGTGGTTGAGCGTCCGGCCGCCGCCCTGAAAGAGCTGATCGAAAATGCTTTGGATGCCGGTGCCGCGCAAATTGAGGTCGAGCTGGAAAATGGCGGCCGTACGTTGTTGCAGGTCCGCGATGACGGTATCGGAATTGCCCGCGACGATCTGCCTTTGGCCCTGTCACGCCATGCGACCAGCAAACTGCCGACCGATAATCTGGATGATCTGAAGCACCTTGGGTTTCGGGGGGAAGCATTACCGTCCATTGCCGCGGTCAGTCGCCTAAACCTGGTGTCACGCGCCCGGGGCAATGACACCGCCTGGAAAATAGACGTCGCCGGTGGCCAGATGGGCCAGCCTACCCCTGCCAGTCACCCGACAGGCAGTACGGTGACTGTGAAGGATTTGTTTTACGCAACACCGGCGCGCTTGAAATTCCTGAAAAGCGATCAAACGGAATACAGCGCGTGCAAGGATGTGGTCCAACGCCTGGCCATGGCCGCGCCCCATGTCGGCTTTCGGCTGCGTCACAATGGAACGCAGATCTTAAACCTGCCCGCCGCGGGATTGGCCGACACGCCAGAGACGCAGCATATCGCCCGTATTCTGTCATTACTGGGTCAGGATTTTATCGACAACAGCATCGCGGTTGATCTGCAACGCGATGCGACACGCCTGTATGGATATGCCAGCCTGCCAACATATAACAAGGGGAACGCGACATCCCAGTATGTGTTCGTGAATGGCCGCGCGGTGCGCGATCGGGTGCTGCAAGGGGCCTTGCGGGCCGCGTATTCCGATGTCCTTCCCGCTGACCGTCATGCACATGCTGTGCTGTATATCACCCTGCCTGCTGCGTTGGTCGATGTGAACGTCCATCCGGCAAAGTCCGAGGTGCGGTTTCAAGACGCAACCCATATCCGCGGCCTGATCGTCGGCGGGTTGCGCGACATGTTGCACCAGGCTGGCCCCCGCACATCGACAACATTGGGGCATGGAACCTTGCACGCGTTCCGGCCAGCGGCACACACAAGGCCTTACGGTGGTGGATATACCCCCGCTTCGCAATCGACCTTTGCCATGCAGGCACGGTTCGATGAACCTCTGCCGCCGCAGGCTGCCCCTTTTGCGACTGCGCAAGCAGACGACACTCTGGCCACCGCATCCTATCCGCTGGGCGCTGCGCTGGCCCACATTCATACGACCTATATCCTGGCCCAGACGACAGATGGCGTTGTCCTTATAGATGCACACGCGGCACATGAACGCCTGGTTTATGAAAGAATGAAAGAACAGATGGCGGCCACAGGGATCGTGCGGCAGGCCTTACTGACCCCGGAAATTGTCCAGATGGATGAGGCACGCTGTGCAGAATTACTGCAACATCAGGCGATATTACGCGACTATGGGATTGAGATTGAATCGTTTGGCGCGGGCGCGATTCTGATCCGTGCCCTGCCAGCGGAAATGAAGGCAGAGTCCCTGAAAACCTTGTTGATGGATATCAGTGACGCGCTTGAGGACGGCAAGGCCACCGACCCGATCGAACAACGCATTTTATATCGCCTGGCCACCGCCGCATGTCATGGGGCAATCCGATCAGGCCGGCCCTTGAATGCCGCCGAAATGAATACGTTGTTACGCGATATGGAACGCACTCCATTATCCAGCCAATGCAATCATGGCCGCCCGACCCATATCACGCTCAGCCTGCATGATATCGAACGCCTGTTTTCCCGTCGGTAAATCTCATTGACATAAATATGAAGACATACTAATGTATGGCCCTACACATTTTTTACGGGACCATATCTGTATGACAAAACCTGACACTGCTGTTGACTTTACGCAATCTGCACAATCGCCCTTGGAAACTATCGCCGGTTTATTTGCTGATATCCTCAAAATAAAGAACGGGGAAACTTTTGTTTTTGATGCAACGAAAACAACCTATCGTACGGCTGACGGTGATGAGGCTTATTGGTTCAAATTACGCGTGGCAGGTCGGTATGACGTCGGCTATGTTAAGGTCAGTATTGACGTGGCAAAACGTCTTGTCACAGCTTCTGGCCCTGGAATGACCTGCAACGGCCAAGAAACGGCAGTTGACATGGTAACCCATTGGGCCGCTGGCTTTGTCACTGATAAGGACGCCAAGGCAGCCATCCTCGCCTTAAATCCGCACTATGTTGCGCCGGCTTCCGTTAAATGTAGTGCCGGGGATATAGACGCCTTATTAAATCATGGGCGCGCCACATCTCCCTTTGTGCCGGCCCTCGTCTGCGCTTAAACCGTCAGGAACGCGATACAGCTGTGCAGCTCTCGGCGTAACACGCCTTGCATTTTTTCCTGATACGGTTCCTGGCCATACACATCTTCGTGGGCTTTTTTACTCAAGGCCATCTCTTCCAGCTGGGCAGCCGCAAACACAGCATTCGCATCGCGGACACCGTGTGCCAGTGCCGCGCCCAGCACACAAGACCCTGTTAATCCAGCCACATAACGCCAGACCATGAGTATTTCAGGCGTGCTGGCCGATAATTGCACCTGCAGTTTGGTGATTGTGGGCACCGGCAATGCGTCAACACCCAGCCCCGTCGTTACCACCAGCGGCGCGATATTCAGCCAATCGGCAAACCACGTCCGCAACGGCGTCCATATATTGGCCTGGTTCGCCGCAATCTCGGGCATATCGTCAGTCAGATAGCACAGCAAATCCGTTTCCAGAAAGGCCAAAATCTCGGTTTGCCACACGTCACGTTCCGTCGCACACCTGTCCTGTAACATCGTCTGCATCTGGGTCATCGGCATCGTGTCGGGCAGGATTTTTGTGTCTTGTGCCTGCCATTCGGCGGCAATAGCGTCCGCCAACGTCGCACGTAGCGGCTGTAACACATGCCGCAGCGGTGTCCTGATTGGTTTACCGTCCAGCAGAATATGAAAGCCCGGCGCCTCCGGCGCGTGGGTGATCGTGACGTCTGCGTAAAACCGTTTCATGGTCACCAGACTATTTTGCGGGGTTTGACAGGCGCAGCAGGGTCGATTGCACGCCCTGTAAGCCAGCAGTGGTCAGGTTATGGTTGGCGATCACCGGCTGGGCCCAGTGACCATCGCGATAGACCCATACAAGCGTAACAGGGCCGACCGCTTTTCCATTTTCCTGCCATTGTTCGGCACTGAGGCGCAGAATGGTCGTCGCCCCTTTCATATCGGGCGGGGCCGCATTCATCTTACTGGCCACAGGAAGGGCCGCAGCCAGCAACACAGCGACAGGATGACGAGGATCCGTCAACATATCCGCCTTCAATAACGGTAGCGCCAGGATGATATCCAGCGGCGTTGCGGCCGCAGCATCAGGGCGCGATATGGTCAGCGTGCCAACTTGGTCAGCCATCCGCAGTGGCTGAACCGCCAGCCCCGTATCCGTGCGAAACAGTTTTCCTTCATAGGTCGCATCGTCCATAACCAGCGTCATGGTTTTGTGCGCCAACAGGCTGAAAGCATCCGGCTGACCGCTTTTCGTCACGCGTGCCAATGGCAGGACCGCGCGATAGGGAACAGGGCCCGCCTTACCTTGCATGACAAAGCGCGACTGATTCTCGCTTAATTTCACCTGGGTCTGATCGATTGTCAGAGCCGGCAAGCCAAACGACGCGCCCAGCAAACTGGCATTCGTGATATCCAGTTTCTCAAACGATCCGCGATAATAAGCCGCCTGGCCAAAATCCATCTGCATATCTAGGGTCCCAATCGTGGCATATGGGACAGGTTTTTCCCCACGGCTGGACAAACGGATATCCTGCCCGGTAAAGCCGACCTTTGGATACAAGGTAAAATTCTGTAATGCCCCGATTGTGACATTGACGCCCAGCGTATCGCCAAGCGTGCGTTCGATATCTTCTTTCGGAATATTCTTGGCCTGCGAAAACAGGCTGATCATCAGGACCCAGACGATCCAGCCCAGGATGAACAGGACCAGCAAACGCAGTATCCAGGATTTCAGGCGATTGCGCCGTGGCGCGGTCGGATCGGGCGTGTCATAGAACATGGTATTAAGTTAACGCCTCTTCACCGGTTCGGCAAATATATCTGCGGGAATAACGGGATTAAACCCAAATATCTTACACGTCCCAGCCAGATCGGACGGCAAAGGGGCCTCAAACATCATCGGAATATTGGTGATCGGGTGCGGGATCGTCAGGCGGGCCGCATGAAGATGCAGGCGCGGATGAATGCCCATCGCGTCAAATTCAGGATGGTGCGGCCCATATTTCTCATCCCCGATAATCGGGCACCCCATGACATCAGCGGTATGCACCCTGATCTGATGCGTGCGTCCTGTACGGGGCCAAAAGGCAACGGCCGCAGCCGTATTATCCGCCGTCCGTTCCAGCACCTTATACTGGGTCCGAGCCGGTTTGCCATTCACAGGGTCGATAATCATCGATTCTTTGCGCGGCGGGATCGTCCCTTTTATCAAGGCGGCATCCAGCACCCCGTGATCTTGTTTGGGCGGCGGTGACACCACAGCCCAGTAAATCTTCTCAAGCGTGTGCGCGGCAAACAAATCACCCATGCGACGCGCAGCGGTTAAAGAGCGGACGCAGACAAGCACGCCCGATGTATCGCGATCCAGCCGGTGGACCAGGCGCGGCGTGCCTTTTTCATTCGCCAGCTGCGGCAACATACCATCCAAATGACGTGGAATACTGGGGCCGCCCTGAACGGCCAGTCCATAAGGCTTGTTAAACACGATAACGTCGCCATCATCGTAAATTACCATCCGCCTCACCAAATCTTTGTCGCCCGGTTTGGGAACGAAGGTCTGGGACATATCTTTTTCTTCCGCAGGCGGGATACGCACAACCTGACCGTGTTGCAGGCGTTGGTCGGCTTTTGCACGCTTGCCGTCAATACGGATTTGCCCGGTGCGCATCATCTTTTGCAGCAGGGCATACGGCGTCCGCGGCAGCTGTTTTTTCAGCCAGCGGTCCAAGCGCTGCCCATCCGCATCCGCGCCAATCGTAATATGTTGTATGTCTTGCATAGGGGTAACGAGATGTTAATTGATGTCTGGTGTTATAATCCTATGTCATACCTGAATTTCCTTCGCCTGCATATGCTTGATACCGCCAGACGCGGGATGATTTACGGGCTGTTCGGATTTTTGTGTTTCTCACTGAACGACGTGATTGTGAAACAGATCACGACCACCCTGCATTATCACCCGTTATTTATCATTTTCGTGTCGTCTTGCATGATGATGGGCGTTTTGCTGCTGGCCGCCCCGCGCCTGGGTGGATGGAAAGCCACGTTTCAAACGCGCAAGCCGGGATTGCATCTGGCGCGATCCTTGCTGATGCTGCCCACCGCGCCTTTAATTATTTATGCCTTCGCGCATATCCCGTTAAGTACCGGATATGCCGTTATCATGCTGACCCCCCTGATCGTCACGATGATCGCGCGGTTCTGGATGGGGGAGCACCACGGCAAGCACGTCTATGCCCTGATCCTGCTGGGATTTATCGGTGTCCTGGTTTCCCTGCGGCCGGGGCACAGTGATTTTGGCCTGCCTGTGCTGGCCTTA
Organism: Pseudomonadota bacterium; assembly: GCA_040386235.1. Classification (GTDB taxonomy): domain Bacteria; phylum Pseudomonadota; class Alphaproteobacteria; order Micavibrionales; family Micavibrionaceae; genus JAZKGA01. The sequence goes on along the minus strand of JAZKGA010000001.1, from coordinate 711,508 downwards.
AGTTGCGGTGTCTGTTTCAGCGCGATGCGCGTCACGCTTTTACGCAAGGGTCATGCAGGTGAAACACCCCTGTCGATGATCTTTTACCCATGCCTCTCTTTGCTTTTGGTCTATGCTATTCCTGCCTATATTTACGCCCCGCAGGTGACGTTCGGCGTGCTGGCCATTCTGGCGTGCTGTGGTCTTTTCCTGGCTGGCGGCTTTATCTTTACCCAGGCCGCGTACAGGATTGCGCCCGCCGCCTATGCCGGGATCACCCATTATTCCCAGATTATCTGGGGCATTCTTTTTGGGTGGCTTTTCTTTGCCAGTCCGCCCGACGCCCTGACGTTAATCGGTGCCGCCATTATTGCCACCAGTGGCGTGTTGCTGATCTGGCAGACACGCCCCCACAATCCGAACCTGCCGCCACAGACCGCTTAACGAATAAGGACGGTCTGCGTTTTGCCATTGCGTAAGACAGTGATCGTCCACCCACGTGGTCCGGCACCAGCCTGCAAGGCCTTTCGGATCTGCGCCGTAGTTTGAACCACAAGGCCATTAACCGCCGTAATAATATCGCCCTGACGCAAGAACCGCGCCGCAATCCCCTTGCGCGTAATGGTACAGATCGCGACATTGTCTTCCACCTGGGTCGTTAATTTCAACTGGACCTCAACAGCCGGATTGACGTTACACAGCGTCGCACCGTACAGCGGCGTTGTTTGCCCTGGCGCGTATAAATCGCGTTTGGGGGTTTCTGGCGGCGCGATGGCCTGTAACGTAATCTCGCGCGACTTCCCGTCCCGCAGGGCACTTAGGGTCAATGCCTGTCCAATCGGAACCAACGCCATGCGATAGCGTAATTCGGTCGGCCCGCGCATTGCCTTGCCATTCAAAGCCGTGATGATATCGCCTGTTTTCAAGCCTGCATCACGGGCCGGACTGTCTGAATGCAGGCTGTTGACCAGCGATCCCTGGCCCGCCTCAATCCCCATCGCTTTGGCGATATCCTTCGTCACATCCTGTACCCCGATTCCCATCCATGCGCGGGCAACCACGCCAGTATCGGCGTTCACGTGCCCTGTGCGTTTGGCATTAATGATCGTCAGGACCAGTTCGGCCGGCACGGCAAACCCGATGCCCAATGACCCGCCATCGCGCGAATAAATCGCCGTATTGATGCCAACCACATCGCCGTTCATATCCACCAGCGGCCCGCCGGAATTCCCCGGATTGATCGCCGCATCGGTCTGAATAAAGAAATTAAAGTCGCTGATACTTTGCGCTGAGCGTGCCACAGCGGAGACAATACCGGACGTCACCGTCTGACCCACGCCGAACGGATTGCCAATGGCAATCACCAGATCGCCAACCTGCAATTTATCACTGGGTATCAGATTGGCCGTCGGTAACACACCATTCACTTTTTTCATGTCCAGCTGCACCAGCGCGATATCCGCATCCGTATCGACCGCCTGGATTTTCGCCGGAATCTCACGCCCATCGGCCATAATGGCGACAATCTCATTCGCGCCTTGCACGACGTGGGCATTGGTCACCACCAGCCCGTCCGCCTGAACAATTACGCCGGACCCCAGCGAACTTTCAATGCGTTTGCGCGGCATATTGCCACCCTGAAAGAAAGGGGCCAGGAACGGGTCATTTAAAAACGGGTTCTGTGTAGCGATTTCCTTCGCCGCATAGATATTCACGACCGATGGCGCCACCTGTCGCACCAATGGCGCGAAGCTTAATTGCATCTGGGGGATTGTGCTGGGGACTGTTTTCTCGGCGGCCCCTGCGGGCGACAAAGCCACAAAAGGGACAAGGGCGGTAAGCACGGCCAAACGGCAAAGATAAGATATCATGCTGTAAAGGTAAGTGACGCTGCGTCTTCAATCAAGGGCATAAAAAAACACCGCCCTTGCAGGCGGTGTCTTGAATATCTGTAAAAGCGCGTATTAAGCAGCGGCTTTTTTGCGTTTCGGCTTCGCAGCTTCAGGCGCCGGAGCAACTTCCTGCTCTTGGCCCGCGACTGGGCCGCTGTCTTGGCCTTTGGCCGTAACATCGCGGTCAACCAGTTCGATCACAGCCATAGGGGCCGCATCGCCATAACGGAAGCCAGCCTTCATAACGCGGATATAACCGCCGCTGCGGTCCTTGTAACGCTCGCCCAGCAGGTCGAACAACTTGGCCACTTGCGTTTGATCACGCAGACGCGCCAGCGCCAGACGACGATTGGCCAGGCCACCCTTTTTACCCAGAGTGATCAGTTTTTCTGTGAACGGACGCAGTTCCTTGGCTTTCGGCAGCGTTGTCACGATTTGCTCGTGCTTGATCAAAGCTGCGGCCATGTTTGCCAGCATCGCAGTTAAGTGCGAGGCAGTGCGGTTCAGTTTACGTTGTTTTATCCCGTGTTTCATGGCGTTTTCTCCTTTAAGCCAAAGTTGCGACCGTATTCTTGCGAACATCAGTCATGGGATTACCGTCAATCACCCTGCATCAGCAGCGTTAAAAAACGGGGTGGGCACCATGCCCATGATCCATTTTGCCGATTAGGCGTTGAATGGATCGTCAACTTTTTTAGCCAGTTCCTCAATATTCTCGGGCGGCCAGCCTTCGATCTGCATACCCAGACCCAGGCCCATGTTTACCAGAACGTCTTTGATCTCGTTCAGGGATTTACGGCCAAAATTCGGGGTGCGCAGCATATCGCTTTCGGTTTTCTGAACCAGATCGCCGATATAGATGATGTTATCGTTCTTCAGGCAGTTGGCCGAACGAACCGACAATTCCAGTTCATCCACTTTACGCAACAGGTTGCGGTTGAATGGCAGGCTTTCTTCGATCACGCTTTCAGTCGCCGTTTTCGGCTCTTCAAAGTTGATGAAGACTTGCAGCTGGTCTTGCAAGATACGGGCTGCGTACGCAACCGCATCTTCAGGCGTGATAACGCCATTGGTTTCGACATACAGCGTCAGTTTATCATAGTCGGTGATTTGACCCACGCGGGTATCTTCGACATCAAAGCTGACCTTACGGATCGGTGAAAACACACTATCAATCGGGATCAGACCCACAGGGGCTTCTTCCGGACGGTTTTGGCTGGCTGGGCGATAACCTTTGCCGGTGTTGACCGTCATTTCGATACGCAGCTTCGCGCCTTTATCCAAGGTGCAAATAACCAGGTCCGGGTTCATGATTTCGATGTCTGCGCCGGCTTCAATCATCCCGGCAGTGACTTCGCATGGACCTTCAACAGCCAATCGCATTTTCTTAGGGCCTTCGGCGTGCATACGCACGGCCAAAGCTTTAATGTTCAATACGATGTCGGTAACGTCTTCGCGAACGCCGTCAATGGACGAGAATTCATGAACCACGCCGTCGATTTGAACAGTCGTAACCGCTGCACCTTGCAGCGAAGATAAAAGGATCCGACGCAACGCATTCCCCAGGGTCAAACCCAGGCCGCGTTCCAAGGGATCAACAACAACCTTGCCTGCAAAGACATTAACGCCCGATTTTTGAACGTCGATTTTGTTCGGTTTAATCAAATCCAACCAATTCTTTGCCACCAAAACCATATGCGCTCTCTCCTATTTCAATGTTTATATAACGTTTGACCTGCGGTCTTACCCGCTTTGAGCCAGTAAACCATCCCGCCCAAAGGCAGGACCGTATCCTTAGACGCGACGACGTTTTGGTTGACGGCAACCGTTGTGCGGCACCGGCGTAATATCGTGGATAACCTTAATGGTGAAACCAACAGATTGCAGGGCACGCAGCGCGCTTTCGCGGCCTGTACCCGGGCCTTTTACGTTCACTTCCAATTCGCGAACGCCGTGATCCTGCGCCTTGCGGCCAGCATCTTCAGCAGCCATCTGGGCCGCGTACGGCGTCGATTTACGTGAGCCTTTAAAGCCCATCGTGCCGCATGACGACCAGGCAATCGTGTTGCCCTGTGGATCAGTGATCGTGATGATCGTGTTGTTGAATGTTGAGTTAATGTGAGCCTTACCGGAATAGATATTCTTGCGGGCTGTCTTTTTCTTGATTGGGGGTGCCATTGCGCCTCTCCTTTATCTTTGTATCTGATTATTTCTTGACGATTTTCTTACCAGCGATAGGCTTTGCAGGCCCTTTGCGCGTACGCGCATTCGTTCTGGTCCGCTGGCCGCGCACAGGCAGGCCTTTGCGGTGACGCAGGCCGCGGAAGCAAGCCATGTCCATCAGACGCTTGATGTTCAGCGACACTTCGCGGCGCAAATCGCCTTCGATCATGTAGTCGCCGTTTTCAATTTCCTTGCGGATGTTGTTCAGCTCATCCTCGGTCAGATCTTTCATGCGACGGGTCAGGTCGATATTGCAGTTCTTGCAAATCTGTTCTGCCTTATGGTCGCCCAGGCCGTGAATATAGGTTAATGAGATTAAAACCCGTTTGTTATCGGGGATGTTTACACCAGCAATACGTGCCATTTTCTTCCTCTTTCGATTTTGTGCCGAACCGTTAGCTATCGCCCCGGTTCGTAAACCTTTCATAGGCGGCATGATGCCATAAACCTACGATTACGCGCGCAATATATAGATTTCAGCCCCTACGTCAAGGCATTTTCACATTTTCCTGTGGATAACTTACCCCCTGGACAATACGGGCATTCCTCAGCCGCGATGGCCGTACACCCTAAAGAATAGGCGACAGGTTTAACGCAGCCACAATATCACGGGTTACATCCCCCACTGGCTGCATACCGTCCACGCGACGCACCACATTCTGCGCTTCATAGTATGGCAGGACGGGCTTGGTTTGGCTGTGATAGACCTCAAGCCGTTTGCGTAAAATATCTGGGTTATCGTCAGGGCGAATCGTGCCGCTTTCGGCGGCGCGGCCGATGATCCGGTCCACCAGGACCACATCATCCACCTCTAACATCAACACGGCGTCCAGTTTCTGGCCCGCTGCGCTTAACATCTGGTCCAATGCCTCAGCCTGTGCGCGGGTACGGATAAAACCGTCCAGGACAAACCCCTTGGCACAATCAGCTTGAGCAATACGGTTTTTCAGCATTTCCATGATGATCTCATCAGACACCAATTTACCGTCAGCAATAATCTGTTTTACCTTTAAACCCAATGCCGTTTCATTGGCAATTTCGGTCCGCAGCATATCGCCAGACGATAATTGTTTCAGGCCATAATGCTGCTCAAGCATTTTGGCCTGCGTCCCCTTGCCCGCCCCCGGAGGGCCAAAGAAAACAATCTTCATGCTTACATTTTCCCTTTCAGCTTAGCCTTACGGATCAAGCCTTCATATTGGTGGGCGATCATGTGTGACTGCATCTGGCCAACCGTGTCCATCGTTACCGACACAACGATCAGCAGGCTGGTCCCACCAAAGTAAAACGGCATACCCATCCCGGCAATCAGAAATTCCGGCAGCAAACAGACCAGGACCAGATACGCGGCCCCAACGACCGTCACGCGCGTCATCACAAAGTCGAAATAATCCGCCGTGGATTTACCCGGACGAATACCAGGGATAAATCCGCCATTCTTACGCAGCATTTCGGCATTTTCTTCGGGATTGAAAACAATCGCGGTGTAGAAGAAGCAGAAGAACGTGATCAGCGCGCCATACACCAGCATGTACAAAGGCTGACCATGCTGCAGATAACGGGTGATATCGGCAATGATTCCCGTCCCGCCAGCACCACTAAAGTTAGCGATTGTCAGCGGCAGCAACAGTAAGGATGACGCAAAGATCGGCGGGATAACGCCCGCGATATTCAGCTTCATCGGGATGTGGTTCGTATCGCCCATGGCCATGCGGTTGCCCACCTGGCGTTTAGGATATTGAACCACGATCCGGCGTTGCGCCCGTTCAACAAACACGATCAACGTGATAACGGCCACAACCAGCAAAACCATGCCCAGCAGTTCAAACACATGGAATTGACCTTGACGACCCAGTTCCAGCGTACTGCCCAGGGCGCGCGGCATGTTGGCGACAATACCCGCAAAGATAATTAAGGAAATGCCGTTACCGATCCCACGTCGGGTGATCTGGTCCCCCAGCCACATCAGAAACACCGTACCACCGACAATCGTAATAACCGTCGATACGCGGAAGAACATGCCCGGGTCAATCACGGCTGTGCCGCCAGTGCCTTGCAAATTCTCAAGCCCAACGGCCAGGCCATAGGCCTGAATGGTCGCCAGAATAACGGTCAGGAAGCGGGTGTACTGGTTAATCTTAACACGGCCCTGCTCACCTTCTTTTTTCATCGCCTCAAGTTGCGGCACCAAAGCGGTGGCCAGCTGGACGATAATAGAGGCCGAAATATACGGCATGATGTTCAACGCGAAGATGGTCATCCGTTCCAACGCACCGCCGGAAAACAGGTTGAACATATCCAGGATACCACCGCCCTTTTGGCTGAAAATCTCATTCCAGACAACCGGATCAATCCCGGGGACAGGTATGTATGTCCCCAGGCGATAAACCAGCAGGGCGATAATCACAAACATAATACGCTGGCGCAGTTCCGTTGCCTTGGCAAAGGCGCCCCAATTCGCGTTACGTGACATCTGTTCAACAGCAGAGACCATCATGAATCCTTATTTTATATGTGCAATAACCAGTCATAACGTCTGCACAAAAAAAGACAAGCTGAAGCGCACATATAACTTCATGTTTTTAACAAAAAAAGCCCGCACATGGCGGGCTTTGTGTCAGCTGTGAAAAGCTTATTTTGTAGGCTTGGCCGGTGCCGCTTTTTTAGCAGCTGGCTTCTTAGCAGGCGTTTCAGCTTTTTCTGCTGCAACTTTTTTTGGCAGGCTGGCAATGTCCAGCTTACCGCCGGATTTGCTGACAGCATCCTGTGCGGATTGCGTCGCGGCCTGGGCCACGATTGTCAGTTTCGCTTTCAATGCGCCGTTACCTAGGATTTTCAGACCGTCTTTTGCCGTGCTGATCAGCTTCGCTGCTTTCAGTGAGGCGTAGTCAATTGTTGCTGTGCCGCTCAAACGCTTAGCGTCGATGGCTTTTTGCAACTGACCCAGATTGATCGTTGCGTATTCTTTGCCGAAAATATTCGTAAAGCCGCGCTTACCCAGACGTTGTACCAAAGGCATTTGACCGCCCTGGAAGCCTTTCAAGGCAACGCCAGTACGGGCTTTTTGACCCTTATGCCCGCGACCTGCGGTCTTGCCCTTACCAGAGCCGATACCGCGTGCAACACGCATTTTCTTTTTTACTGCGCCGGCATTCGGCTTTAATTCATTCAGTTTCATAATATCCCTCGTATCGTCTAACTCTTATCTCAGCTTAGGCTTTTTCAACCTTGATCAGGTGCTGAACGGCACGGATCATACCTTGTACTTCTGCCGAATTGGCCAGAACACGGCTGCGGTGACGTTTGCCCAGCCCCAGGCCGATCAATGTTGCGGCCTGATCCTTGGTACGACCAATTGGTGACCCCAGCTGGGTAACTTTGACTTGACCTTCAAAAACAGCTTGTGGTGCTTTCTTAGGTGCAGCTTTCACAGCAACAGCAGGTTTTGCTGTTTTGGCTGGGGCTTTAGCAGGAGCGGCTTTTTTCGCTGGTGATTTTGATTTTGTATCAGCCATGATTAACCTTCAACTTCTTCTGCAGTTTCGTCTGATTTACCTTTGTCGCGGGTATTTGCCAAGATCACGTTGACTTTTTTGCTGCGACGGGCGGCAACAAGACGTGGCGACTGCATGTTTTGCAGGGCTTCGAATGTTGCGTTAACCATGTTGTATGGGTTGCTGGTCCCGATGGACTTCGCAACGATATCCTGAATACCCACGGCTTCAAAAACCGCACGCATCGGACCACCTGCGATAATACCAGTACCGGCAGGGGCGGAGCGTAAGTGAACGCGACCTGCGCCTGAACGGCCTGAAATATCGTGGTGCAATGTCCGGCCTTCACGTAATGGCACACGGATCATCTTGCGTTTTGCTTGTTCTGTCGCTTTTTTGATCGCGTCAGGCACTTCACGCGCTTTCGCATGACCTGTGCCAACGCGGCCTTTACCGTCGCCAACCACAACCAATGCTGCAAAACCGAAACGGCGGCCGCCTTTGACCACTTTGGCCACGCGGTTAATACCAACGAGGCGTTCTACCAGTTCTGATTCTTCGCGTTCGCGAGGTTCTCTTTGTTCACGTGCCATATCTATAGCCTTTCTATATCCTTAAAATTCTAAGCCGCCGGAGCGCGCGCCTTCGGCCAGCGCCTTAACGCGGCCATGGTACAGGTATGCGCCACGGTCAAACATGACCTTGGACACGCCTGCTTTTTTCGCACGGGCAGCAACCAGCTTGCCGACAGCTTCCGCCGCACCGACATTCGCGCCAGTTTTAATTTTGCCTTTCAGGTCTGCATCCAGTGTCGATGCAGCCGCCAGAGTCAAACCCTGGGAGTCATCAATGATCTGGGCATAGATCTGTTTGGATGAACGGTGAACGCTTAAGCGTGGCAGGCCGGCGCGATTGATCTCGCTCAGCTTTGCGCGAACGCGACGTGTCCGTCTTTCAGCATTGGTTTCTTTGATTTTCATGGTGGCCTCTTTTGGTCCGTTTACCGATTATTTCTTCTTGCCTTCTTTAATGGCGATGTACTCACCGACGTAACGCACGCCTTTACCTTTGTAAGGCTCAGGGCTGCGATAGCTGCGGATTTCCGCCGCCACTTGGCCGACCAGTTCTTTATCAATACCGGTGACAGACACTTCGGTCTGTTTTTCAACAGCAACGGCCACGCCTTTTGGCAAATCATAACGAATTTCGTGTGAGTAACCCAGTTGCAACACCAATGTTTGCCCCTGTAACGCCGCACGATAACCAACCCCTTTAATTTCCAGGGACTTGGTGAAGCCTTTGCTGACGCCTGTTACCATGTTGTTGACGACTGTACGGCTTGTGGCCCACAGCGCCCGCGCCAGGCGACTTTCGGAACGTGGCTTAACCACGATCGTGTCATTTTCCTGCGTCGCGACGACATTATCGTTCAGGCGGCGATTCATTTCCCCTTTCGGGCCCTTGACCGCGATATCTTGACCGCTGATCTGGACGGTGACCCCAGCAGGGACTGGAACCGGATATTTACCGATACGTGACATGGTTAAATCCTCTTATATTTCTTTCTTCAATATTCCGTGCAGTTCTTAGAAGACCTGACACAGGACTTCACCACCGACATTGGCCGTGCGGGCTTCGTGGTCAGCCATCACGCCTTTGGGTGTTGAGACAACCGTGATACCCAGACCATTGTAATGGCGTGGCATTTCCGAGACCGAGCTGTAAATGCGGCGACCGGGTTTTGACACGCGGCGCATTTCGCGGATGGCACCTACGCCATCACTGTATTTCAGTTCGATCGTCAGGTTGCGTTTGTTGTTGTCCGCATCCTGGACATCATAACCGCGAATATAACCTTCCGATTTCAGAACAGCGCAAACATTTTCGCGCAGTCTTGACCACGGAGTAGCAACAACAGGTTTACCTGCTTGTTGGCCGTTCCGAATACGGGCTAGCATATCGCCTAGTGGGTCACTCATGCTCATTGTAAAACTCCTTACCAGCTTGCCTTGGTAACACCTGGCAGCTGACCACGAGAGGCCAGCAGGCGCAGCGCATTACGCGACAGATTAAATTTACGGAAGTTACCGCGGGGGCGACCTGTCAGGGCGCAGCGATTACGAACGCGTGTTTTGGCACTGTTGCGCGGCAGATCTGATAATTTCAGGACAGCGGCGAAGCGCTCTTCCGGTAATAAATCACGATTACTTGCCGTTGCTTTCAACGCAGCGCGGCGAGCAGCGTACTGCTTCACCAACTTGCGGCGTTTCAAATCACGATTAACAGAACTTGCTTTTGCCATGGGGGCGTCTCCTTAAATCCTAATTCCGGAACGGCATATCGAACATTTTCAGCAGATCTTTCGCCTCGGCGTCTGTTCTTGCTGATGTGCAGATGATGATATCCATCCCGCGCATTTGATCGACTCTGTCGTAGTTAATTTCCGGGAAAATAATCTGCTCTTTCAGACCCATGGCATAGTTGCCACGACCGTCAAAGCTTTTACCATTGATCCCACGAAAGTCACGGATACGCGGCATGGCGATAGTCACCAGGCGATCCAGAAATTCGTACATACGCGCACTGCGCAGGGTAACCTTACAGCCAATCGCCATGTGTTCACGTACCTTGAAAGACGCGTTTGATTTGCGTGCCTTGGTAATGACTGGCTTTTGACCGGCGATTTGGGTCAATTCCTTGACCGCGTTGTCGATGTGCGCGCGGTTGGTTGTAGCTTCACCAACGCCCATATTGATAACGATCTTTTCCAGACCAGGTATTTCCATGTCGTTTTGATAGCCGTATTTGGCCTTCAAAGCAGCGCGGATCTCTTTGGTATAGCGGGTTTTAAACCGTGGTTCGTATTGTGTTTGTGCCTTGCTCATCGCACCCTCGCCTTACTTAGCTTTCTTTTTTGCAGCGGCTTTTTTATCAGATGCCGGCGCTGCGGATGCCGCAATTGCTTGACCTGATTTCTTCGCGATGCGCTGCTTCGTACCGTCTTTTTCGACGCTGAAACCGACGCGAGTCGCGTTGCCTGATTTTGGATCAATATGAGCCACGTTCGAAATGTGGATTGTACGCTCCACGTTTTCGATGCCGCCGGCGCTTAACTGGCTAGGCTTGATGTGTTTTTTAACCACATTGATGCCTTTGACCAGAACACGTTGTTCCGCGATCAATACGCTGAGGACTTCACCGGTTTTACCCTTGTCCTTACCTGTCGTGACGATCACTTGATCGCCTTTTTTGATTTTCAATTTTTGTGCACTCATTACAGCACCTCACCAGCAAGAGAGATGATCTTCATGTACCCACGAGCGCGCAGCTCGCGTGTCACTGGACCAAAAATACGTGTGCCAATCGGCTCACCTTGTTTGTTAATCAGAACCACCGCGTTCGTGTCAAAGCGGATTTTCTCACCTGTAACGCGGGCCAGACCATGTGCGGTCCGTACGATCACAGCGCGATGAACATCGCCCTTTTTCACTTTACCGCGAGGAATCGCGTCTTTGATCGACACAACGATAACGTCGCCGATATTTGCCGTTTTGCGCTTAGATCCACCGAGGACCTTGATGCACATTACTTCTTTCGCGCCGCTGTTATCAGCGACATCCAGTCGGGTTTGCATTTGAATCATGACAATTACTCAGCCTTTTTCGCTTTAGCAGTTGTTTTAGCCGCAGGCTTTTTAGCAGCAGGCGCAGTTTTCGCCGATGCAGCTTTTTTAGCAGGTGCAGCCTTTTCAGTCTTTGGCTCGGCCTTAGCAGCTTCTGCTTTCGCAGCCACTTCAGCTTGGCGGTCCGCAGGAACATCCGTGATCACAATCCAGGTCTTGGTTTTTGAGATCGGACGGCATTCCTGAATTTCAACGGCATCGCCTTCACGGAAAGCGTTCAGTTCGTCATGCGCCGCGTATTTCGTCGTATGCTTCAGGTATTTTTTGTAGATCGGATGCATGTAACGACGCTCAACCAAAACAGTGACTGTCTTGTTTGTTTTGTCGCTGACGACTTTTCCTTCTAATATGCGGCGTGGCATTTGACCTTCTCCTTATTCCGCGAATTAAGCTTTTGCCTTAGCCTTGGTAGGCTTGGCAATGGTGGTTTCTGGCTTAGCGGCTTTTGCCGTTTTAACCGATTTTGCTGTTGTCAGCCCCGCCATGACGGTTTTGATACGGGCGATATCGCGGCGGACCTTACGGACCAGCGATGTGTTTGCCAGCTGTGCACCCACTTTTTGAAAGCGCATGTTCATTTGGTCTTTACGCAGGTCGATCAGCAGTTTCTGCAGCTCGTCCGTCGATTTGTTTTTCAGTTCCACGGCTTTCATGGCCATCTCCATTCCTTCTAATCTTTATTCGCCGATACGTTTGACGAACTTGGTCGCGATTGGCAGCTTGGCTGACGCCAGCGTAAACGCTTCGCGGGCCATGTCTTCCGGCACACCATTCAATTCAAACATGATGCGGCCTGGCTTAACCCGGGCAGCCCAGTATTCAACAGATCCTTTACCGGAACCCATCCGAACTTCCAGCGGCTTCTTGGAAATCGGCACATCCGGGAATACGCGGATGAACAGTTTACCTTGACGACGCAAGTGCCGGGTGATCGCACGGCGAGCCGCTTCGATCTGACGGGCCGTGATACGGTCCGGGGCAATGGCTTTCAATCCAAAATCACCGAAAGCCAGTGTGAAACCGCCTTTGGCGTTGCCGGCAACGCGGCCTTTCATCTGCTTACGGTACTTAGTCTTTTTCGGCTGTAACATGACTTATACTTCCTATCACACCAATCGATTAACGCTGTTGCGCAGCGGCCACATCTTGACGTTTATCCGTCGCCATGGGGTCGTGCTCTAAAATATCGCCTTTATAGATCCAGACTTTCACGCCGATGATCCCGTAGGTCGTCAACGCTTCTGAAAAGCCAAAATCCAAATCGGCACGCAATGTGTGTAAAGGCACGCGGCCTTCACGGTACCATTCCATCCGGGCAATATCAGCGCCAGCCAAACGGCCAGATACGTTGATACGAATGCCCTTTGCGCCCATACGCATTGCGCTTTGGACGGCGCGTTTCATCGCGCGGCGGAAAGAAACACGGCGTTCCAGCTGCTGGCAGACGCCTTCGGATACCAATTGCGCATCGACTTCCGGCTTACGCACTTCGATGATGTTCAAAGACACATCACCACCAGCGCGACTGGACAAATCCTTACGCAGTTTTTCGATATCGGCGCCTTTTTTGCCGATCACAATACCTGGACGTGCGGTGTGCACGTTCACGCGTGTGGATTTAGCAGCACGCTCAATAATCACTTTGCTAACGCCAGCAGCTTTCAGCTTTTCCTGAATGTACTGACGCAGTTTCAAATCTTCGACCAATTTGCCGGCATAGTCCTTTGTCGAGAACCAGCGGGAGTCCCAGGTACGGTTGATACCGACGCGCAGACCGATTGGATTAACTTTTTGACCCATTTGGTACTCCCTTATTTCCCAGCGTTCGTTTCAATTTCCCGAACCACGATGGTCAGGTTACTGAACAGCTTTTCAACTTTGCTTGACTTACCGCGGCCACGTGCATGAAAGCGACGCATAACCAGCGATTTGCCCACTGTTGCTTCTGCCACAACCAGACGATCAACATCCAGCCCGTGGTTGTTTTCCGCGTTCGCGACAGCCGACAGTAGTGTTTTCTTGACGTCCTTGGCAATCCGGCGTGCACAGAAATCCAGGTCCGTTAAGGCACGGCCAGCTTTCTTGCCGCGGATCAGCTGGGCAATCAGGTTCAATTTCTGCGGACTGGTCCGCAGGTATTTCGTGTAGGCACGCGCTTCTGTTTCATTGACGCGCGGGGAGTTGGATGCCTGTCCCATATTATTACCTCTTGCCTTCTCTTACTTCTTGTCGCCGGCCGTGTGACCTTTATAGGTCCGGGTCGGTGCGAATTCGCCCAATTTGTGGCCGATCATGTTGTCTGTCACCAGGACTGGAACAAATTTGTTCCCGTTATGAACAGCAAATGTCATGCCCACGAAATGTGGCAGGATTACAGACGCGCGCGACCATGTTTTGATCGGCATGTTTTTGCCGGACGATTTCATGTCGTCCACTTTTTTCAACAGGTAGCCCTTAATAAAAGGACCTTTCCATACTGAGCGTGCCATTATCTTTCTCCGCTATCCCGTGTTATTTCTTACGGCGGCTGATGATGTATTTATCAGTCCGCTTGTTCATACGTGTCTTACCGCCCTTGGCAACTTTACCCCATGGCGAAACCGGATGACGGCCACCTGATGTACGGCCTTCACCACCACCATGTGGGTGATCGACCGGGTTCATTGCAACACCGCGAACGTGCGGGCGACGGCCCTGCCAACGTGTACGGCCAGCTTTACCAAAGTTTTGGTTCATATGGTCTTGGTTCGACACGGCACCGACTGTGGCCATGCACTCACCGCGTACCATACGCAGTTCACCAGATGACAACTTGACCTGGGCGTAACCACTGTCACGACCAACCAATTGTGCATATGTCCCAGCTGAGCGGATCAACTGACCGCCTTTGCCAACTTTCAGTTCCAGGTTGTGGATGATTGTCCCAACCGGCATGTTTTTCAACGGCATCGCGTTGCCAGGCTTAACGTCAACCTTTTCACCAGCGATAACAACATCACCTGATTGCAGGCGTTGTGGCGCGATGATATAGGCTTTCTCGCCATCGTTATAAGCGATCAAGGCAATGTAGGCACTGCGGTTTGGATCGTATTCGATCCGTTCGACCGTACCTTCAACATCCCACTTGCGACGTCTAAAATCGATCAGGCGGTAACGCTGCTTGTGACCACCACCGCGGAAACGTGATGTCACGCGACCTTGGTTGTTACGTCCACCTGTTTTTGTCTTGCCTTCGGTCAGGGCTTTTTCAGGCCCGCCTTTCCACAGCTGTGAACGATCCACCAGCACAAGAGCGCGGCGACCTTCAGATGTGGGACGAAATTGTTTCAGTGCCATAGTGTCACCTTTATCCTTTTACTTACACCGACGCCGACAGATCGAGCATTTGCCCGTCTTTCAGTGTCACAATTGCTTTTTTCACGTCGCTGCGCTGACCCAAACGGCCTTTGAAGCGTTTTGTCTTACCTTTGGAGATCAGCGTGTTTACGGCACGCACATCAACTTTATACAACGCTTCGACAGCGGCCTTGATCTGCGGTTTTGTCGCATCCTTGGCCACTTTGAACGTGACTTGTGAATAGGCTGAGCCATTGGCTGCCTTTTCTGTAATGACAGGAGCCAACAGGATCGTGAGCATCTGCTCAGTGATCTGTGGGGCTGCTTTTTTCTTGGACTGTGCCATGTTATCCTCGTTCCCTTATGCGGCCTTCAGGCGTTCTGTCAGTTTTTCAACTGCTTCGCGCGTTAGAACCAGCGTCTCGCAGCGCAGAATGTCGTACACGTTGGCACCTTGAATTGGCAGCACATCGATGTTCGGCAGATTACGCGTTGCTTTTTCAAAGTTGCCATCAACAGCTTCGCCGCAGATAAACAATGCTTTACTCAAGCCCATTTTTTCGCAAGCCGAAGCCATGGCTTTGGTCTTGTGGTCTTTGGCTGTTGCCGCGTCCAAAATGATGATCTGTTTAGCAGTTGCCTTAGCCGACAACGCAGTGGCCAGAGCCAGACGACGAACGCGTTTCGGCAGTTCGGTTGCGTGGCTACGGACGACTGGTCCAAAGATAGTTGCCCCACCGCGCATTTGCGCAGCACGCAACGAACCAAAACGTGCACGACCTGTGCCTTTTTGTTTCCACGGCTTTTTACCTGTCCCGCTGATCTCAGAGATACCCTTGGTTTTGTGGGTACCGGCCCGACGCTTGTTCAGCTGGTAATGCACGGCGCGATGCAGGATGTCCTGACGAACTTCCAGACCGAATACGTCTTTATCCAGCGTGATTTCGCCAGCATCTTTGTTATCAATGGTTTTAACAGTCAGTTTCATGACAACCTACTCCGCTTTCATCTCTTCAGCAGCAGTCTCTTCTGCGGCGGCTGGGGCTGTGTCTTCGACAGCTTCAGGCGCGGTTTGGGCAGGAGAGGCCACAGGGCCTTGTTTCAAGCCAGCTGGCATTGGTGCGTCAGCAGGCAAAACTTTTTTAATGGCATCCGATACCAGAACCCATGATTTGTCATGGCCTGGAACGGCACCTTCAACCAGAACAAAACCTTCATCCGCCATAACTTTGACGACGCGCAGGTTTTGCATTGTGATTTGCTCGTCACCCAAGTGACCAGCCATCTTCTTATTCTTGAAAACGCGACCTGGATCCTGGCGTTGCCCCGTCGAACCGTGTGCACGGTGCGTTACGGATACACCGTGCGTCGCACGCATACCACCGAAGTTCCAGCGTTTCATCGCACCGGCAAAACCTTTACCGATCGTTGTACCAACGACATCGACAAATTGACCAGGAACGAAGTGAGCAGCAGAGAGTTCCGCACCAACTTCCAGCGTGTTTTCCGCATCAACGCGGAATTCAGCCAGCTTCGCTTTCGGCGTTACTTTCGCTGCGGCGTACATGCCGCGCTGTGGTTTCGCAAGGCGTTGTGGCTTTACAGCACCCGCGCCCAACTGAACAGCAACATAGCCGTTTTTATCTTCAGTACGAACAGCCACCACTTGGCATTCTTCAATAGCCAAGATCGTGACAGCAATTTGCTTGCCTTGTTCGTCATATATACGGGTCATACCCGTTTTCTTTGCAATCAGTCCGGTCCGCATCTCTGCTTCTCCATCACTTTCAGTAGTTGTTAGGCGGCTTGCCCAATTTTAATTTCAACATCAACACCAGCGGCCAGATCCAGCTTCATCAGCGCATCTACGGTTTGTGGTGTCGGGTCAACGATATCGATCAAACGCTTGTGAGAGCGAAACTCGAAATGCTCCATCGATTTTTTATCAACGTGCGGTGAGCGCAATACAGTAAAGCGCTCATTACGCGTTGGCAAAGGAACAGGGCCACGTACGCGGGCGCCTGTGCGTTTCGCCGTGCCGACGATCTCACGCGTGGATTGATCCAACACGCGATGATCATATGCTTTTAGGCGGATGCGAATGACTTGGCTGTCCATGACCATGTTCCTCTACTTTTTCCTTACTTAACGATTTTGGCAACGACGCCGGCGCCGACGGTACGACCACCTTCGCGGATCGCGAAGCGCAGACCTTCTGTCATCGCAATCGGGGCGATCAACGTCACTTCGAATGACGCATTGTCACCAGGCATGATCATCTCTGTTCCCGCTGCCAACGACACTTCACCCGTCACATCCGTCGTCCGGAAGTAAAACTGCGGACGATAGTTATTAAAGAACGGCGTATGACGACCGCCCTCTTCTTTCGACAGGATATACGCTTCCGCTGTAAACACTGTGTGGGGCGTGATCGAACCAGGGGCGCACAGCACTTGGCCACGCTCAACGTCTTCACGTTTCGTACCCCGCAGCAGCGCGCCGATGTTATCACCAGCCTCGCCCTGATCCAGCAGTTTACGGAACATCTCAACGCCCGTGACGATTGTTTTTTGTGTATCTTTCAGACCCACAATCTCAATCTCTTCACCAACCTTCACGATACCTTGCTCAACGCGACCCGTCACAACCGTACCACGGCCTGAAATCGAGAACACATCTTCAACCGGCATCAAAAACGGTTTATCCTTCGGACGCGCAGGGGTCGGGATATACTGATCAACCGCCGCCATCAGTGCGCGGATGCTGTCTTCGCCAATCGCCGCATCCCGGCCTTCCAAAGCTGCCAAAGCCGAGCCCTTTACAATCGGAATATCGTCGCCAGGAAAGTCGTACTTGCTCAGCAGTTCACGCACTTCCATCTCAACCAGGTCCAACAACTCAGCGTCATCAACCATATCCACCTTGTTCAGGTACACAACCATCGCAGGTACCCCAACCTGACGGGCCAGCAAAATGTGTTCACGCGTCTGTGGCATCGGACCATCCGCAGCGTTCACTACCAAAATCGCACCATCCATCTGCGCTGCGCCCGTGATCATATTCTTCACGTAGTCAGCATGCCCTGGGCAGTCAACATGCGCATAGTGGCGGTTATCTGTCTCATACTCAACATGCGATGTTGAAATCGTGATACCACGCGCTTTCTCTTCTGGCGCTTTATCAATCTGGTCATAGCCCAAAAACGTCTTCGAATAGTACTTCGTAATCGCCGCTGTCAGCGTCGTTTTACCATGGTCAACGTGACCAATCGTTCCTACGTTTACGTGCGGCTTCGTCCGCTCAAATTTCTCTTTGCTCATAACGCTCTCCTTTTATTGTTCTAAATCTAGTTAATGCTTCAATTTCTGTATTACGCGGCCATTTTCTTACGAACTTCTTCCGCGACATTCGGCGGAACCGGTTCATAGTGGTCAAAGACCATCGTGAAAGAGGCGCGACCTTGTGACATCGAACGCAGTGGGTTCACATAGCCAAACATGTTGGCTAGCGGGACCATCGCCATAATGACTTTCGCGTTACCGCGATCTTCCATTGCGCTGATCTGACCACGGCGACTATTAATGTCACCGATGATATCGCCCATGTATTCTTCAGGCGTTACAACTTCGACCTTCATCACTGGTTCCAGCAATTGCGCACCAGCTTTCTGCATACCTTCTTTAAAGGCAGCGCGGGCAGCAATTTCGAAAGCCAGAGCCGAGGAGTCAACATCGTGGTAATCGCCGTCTGTCAGGCGGACTTTGAAGTCCACAACAGGGAAACCAGCCAGGATACCGTTTTCTTTGGCCATGTTCAGGCCTTTTTCAACGCCTGGGATGTATTCTTTAGGAACCGAACCACCGACGATTTCAGCTTTGAATTCGTAGCCTTCGCCTTGTTGTACCGGCTCAAACACTAGCGTGATTTTAGCAAATTGACCTGAACCACCTGATTGTTTCTTGTGAGTGTAGTCAATTTCAGCTGTCCGTGTGATCGTTTCACGGTACGCAACCTGTGGCGCGCCGATATTCGAGTCAACTTTGAATTCACGCTTCATACGGTCAACGATGATCTCCAGGTGCAATTCGCCCTGACCCTTGATGATCGTTTGGCCGCTTTCGTGGTCAACAGACACGCGGAAGGATGGATCTTCGGATGCCAGGCGTTGCAGAGCCAGCGACATTTTCTCTTGGTCAGCCTTTGTTTTCGGCTCGACCGCGATCTCAATAACCGGCTCAGGGAATTCCATGCGCTCAAGAACAATCGACTTCACTGGGTCGCACAATGTGTCCCCGGTTGTCGTGTCTTTCAAGCCAACCAACGCGACGATATCGCCAGCGAAAGCCTCTTTGATTTCTTCGCGGTTGTTGGCATGCATCAAAAGCATACGGCCAATGCGCTCTCTTTTATCTTTGACTGAGTTCACGACATAGGAACCCGCTTCCAGTTTACCGGAGTAAACACGGACGAATGTCAGCGAACCAACAAACGGATCGTTCATGATTTTAAAGGCCAGACCTGAGAAAGGTGCGGTGTCGGATAATGGGCGGCTGTCCGGCTCGTCACTATCAACTTTCGTACCCTTTACGTCGCCGATATCCAGCGGGGATGGCAGGTAGTCAACAACAGCATCCAACAATGTCTGAACGCCTTTATTTTTAAAGGCCGAGCCGCACAATGTCGGAAAGAATTTACGTTGCAGCGTCCCCATACGGATCAGGCGTTTGATCGTCTTAACGTCCGGCTCTTTGCCTTCCAGGTAAGCTTCCATCGCAGCGTCATCCAATTCGACAACGGTTTCGATCAATTTCGCGCGGTATTCTTCTGCTTTATCTTGCAGGTCCGCAGGAATGTCGGTTTCACGGAATGTCGCACCCAGATTATCGCCATCCCAGACAACAGCCTTCATACGCAGGATGTCAACGACGCCCTGGAAGGTGTTTTCGGAACCGATTGGCAGGTTAACAACCAGCGGGTCAACGCCAAGGCGTTTTTTGATCGAAGCGCAGCACTCATAGAAATCAGCGCCGATTTTGTCCATTTTGTTCACGAACACGATACGTGGCACGCGGTATTTGTCACCCTGGCGCCAGACAGTTTCCGTCTGAGGCTCAACGCCCTGGTTACCGTCCAGCAAGCAGACGGCACCATCCAGAACGCGCAAGGAGCGCTCAACTTCAATCGTGAAGTCAACGTGGCCTGGCGTATCGATAATGTTAAAGCGGATTTTCTCTTCTGGCAGAGGGCCGTCAGCAGGGCCGACCCAGAACGTGGTGGTCGCAGCAGAAGTAATGGTGATACCACGCTCCTGCTCTTGCTCCATCCAGTCCATGGTCGCGGTACCTTCGTGGACCTCACCAATTTTGTGGGACTTGCCGGTATAGTACAGCACGCGCTCGGTCGTCGTCGTCTTGCCCGCATCAATGTGCGCCATGATTCCGAAGTTCCGGTAGTTTTCGTAAGGATACTCGCGTGCCATTTTCTTAACCCGTCAATATGTGTTCAAAACCAAATTTTACCAGCGGAAGTGTGCAAACGCGCGGTTTGCATCTGCCATTTTATGCGTATCATCACGCTTTTTCAGCGCACTGCCGCGATCATTTGCAGCATCCAACAATTCACCGGCCAGACGCTCACGCATTGTGTTTTCACTACGCTTACGTGCCGAATCAATAACCCAGCGGATCGCCAAGGCTTGTGACCGCTCAGGGCGAACTTCCATTGGCACCTGATATGTCGCACCACCAACGCGGCGTGAACGGACTTCCAACTGCGGGCGAATTTTCTTCAGCGCCTTGTGAAAGACCATCAAACCCCGTGAACCAGCGCCCTGCTTCCCAGCATCCGAACCATCTTCTGATTCTTCAACCTGAACAGCCTTGGCTTTTTCATCCAAGATTTCCAGAGCGCCATAAACGATCGTTTCCGCGACAGATTTTTTGCCTTCTTCCATCACACAATTGATGAATTTTGACAAAATCAGATCGGCGAAACGTGGATCTGGCAGAATTTCGCGCTTTTCAGCAGCATGACGACGTGACATGTTTCTCTATCCTTACTTCGGACGTTTCGCGCCGTAGCGTGAACGTGCTTGTTTACGGTTTTTAACCCCTTGCGTATCCAGGGCACCGCGGATAACGCGATAACGAACCCCTGGCAAATCCTTGACCCGACCGCCTTGAACCAGAACAACTGAGTGTTCTTGCAGGTTGTGGCCGACCCCAGGAATGTAACAAATTACTTCGTAACCTGTCGTCAAGCGAACTTTCGCAACTTTCCGCAAAGCCGAGTTCGGCTTCTTAGGCGTTGTTGTGTACACACGTGTACACACACCACGCACTTGCGGGTTGCTCTTCAAGGCCTTGTTTTTCTTGGCCTTCATCGCTTTTTTGCCGCCTTTAGCGCGCGGCTCACGGATCAATTGCTGTATTGTGGGCATCGGTGTCCCTTGCTTCCTTACAATAATTCTAGTTGTAGATGGAGGCGTCGTACCGTGTTTCTCCAGAGGAGTCAAGCCACAAGACACGAACGCAAACGATTTAATATATCGTTGCCTTCAAGTGTTGTGATCTGCGTCTAGATTTCTGAAACAATCAGCCTACAGCCAGCCATTCAACATGTTGGCGCGGACTGTATAATAAAGTTCCGCATTCAGTCAAGATATTATTAATGATTTCCGTGACTTTCTGAAAAACTGAACATATTGATTATCTTAGCTTGAGGCCCTATGGTGACGCCATGCGCGCGCCCCTGATTTTTGCTTGCTTTTTGGCCTGTGCGGTCAGCCTGCCCTGCATGGCGCAAACCCCGAATATTGATCCGGACCGCGCATCACAACAACTGCGCATTCATCCTGACCGCGGCGGCACTCTCAATACTGCCCCAAGTGGTGCCGTATTGAACAGTCCAGGCATCGCGACAGCTCCGGCCGGGGCGGAGACTTTGCGATTCGTCTTGCAAGACGTCCGCCTTCAGGGCGTTACGGCCTATAAGCCTGCGGTATTGAACCGCTATGTTACACCATACATAGGCCGTGAAATTTCGGTGGCGGACTTATATGCAATGGCAGCTGCCATGACCGTACGCTATCGCCAGGACGGTTATATCCTGTCACAGGTCATTATCCCCGATCAGGACATTGCAGGTGGCCTGGTGACCTTCCAAGCCGTTGAAGGATACATTCGCGAGGTCCGCGTGACCGGCCTGGACACCAATGCGCGGCAACAGGCATACGCCTATGCAAAATCATTGACCACCAGCCGGCCTTTACGCATTCAGGATATGGAACATGCCCTGCATCTTATCCACGCCCTGCCCGGCATTGTTGCAGAAACTCTGGTGATGCCGTCGGCGGATGCGTTTGCGGCGGCAAATCTGTTTATCACGCTGCAACGTGTGAACTGGCAAGGACAGATGGCGTTCGACAATTACGGCAGTCGATTCTTAGGGCCTTTTCAGACCAGCGCCGCCCTGGTGACGAACAGCTTGTTTGGTGACAATGAACGCATCACCTTGCAAATGGGTGCCGCACCGGATGACCTCTCAACGCCGGAAATGACGTTTGCCAGCCTGGCCTATGCCGAACCCATTGGCCCGTGGGGCACGATGATTGAAAGCCATTTCAGTTATGCGCTGACTCAGCCCGGCTATACCCTGCGACCTTTCGATATCAAGGGCTCGGCGTTGAACACGCAAGTCAGCCTGCGGCAGCCCTTTATCCTGCGCCGGAATTTTACCCTGTCCGGTTGGGGCACGATTGAACATCACGATGTCGAAACGGAAAACAATATAGGTGATTACCGTCATGACGCGTTGCGCATGTTGCGTTTGGGCGCAGAAGCGGGCCTGGGGGATTCCTGGCTGGGTGGCGGGTGGACCAGTTTGCAGGTGGAATACAGCAAGGGCCTGGACCTTGACGGTGCCAGCCAGAAAGGCGATCCGTTCCTGACACGCATCGAGGGGAACCCTCAGGCAGAAAAATGGACAGCGGAACTGCAACGGCAGCAATACCTGACATCGCGCCTGCGCATGGTCGGTGCCATACGTGGCCAGTTCAGCGAAGATGCGCTATTGTCGTCTGAGGAGATCGGCCTGGGCGGTTTCGGCAACGGGTATGGCCGCGGTTATGACCCGTCAGAAGTGACGGGTGATACAGGTGTGATGGGTAAAATTGAGGTGCAGTGGCAGGAAACGACGCAATCGCCTCTGCTTCCATCCTATGAAGTGTACAGTTTTTACGATGTGGGCCGCATCTGGAACACCGATCCGACGGATGACAGTTTAAAGCGTGAATCTTTGGCGTCAGTGGGTGGCGGGGTGCGGTTGAACCTGCCGATGAACACCCTGGCCGATGTGACGGTCGCCACGCCTTTAACACGGCGGGTCAGTGCCCATGATGACAAGGACACCCGCGTGTTTTTTAGTTTAAGCAAGGGGTTTTAAACAGATTAAGGAGCCACAGGCGAGGTAGTCCCGGCCGTTTCTTGTCGCAGGGTCTGATACGACCGGTTTAAAAGAAGACGATGCAGATCTAGAAACACGTTCACGCTCTCTGCAATCGTTTGCAGGCATGCATCTTTGACTGGCGCACCACTAAAAACATCAAACGCATCGACCCTTAGAATATCCCGGAAAGCAATAGGGCCCCGCGTATTGTTTTGTAGACCTAGGCGAAACTGAACCCGCTTTTCCCGGACATCGGCTGTTACATCACCTGACGCAAAAACCATGCCGCGTGCGGCCATTTGATTGCCTTGATGAAGGTATAGATAGTCCATTTCGATGGCCGCATCGTTCCCTATATTCGCATGAAAGCGTGCGATCAGATCATAATGCGGTTGCCAGGCAGGTGGATTGGTCACCGTCATAAATTGCGAGCGCACTTTTTCTTGGGTGCCAGAATACAGAAAATCACTCACGGCACCTGGATAGGATGCCCGTTTTTTATTTGCTGACAACTTAACTTCTCTAAAATTCGAGAGCATTTAACGGCTTTCTATACTTTTGGCAAAACGGATAAGATGATATATTGGATACTACATTCATTTCCAGATATCCTTTAACTGAAATATGGCCAGAAAAAAAGACACAAAAAACGGCCCCAAAGCGGGGCCGTTTTGAATCAGTTTTTGCCGATTGCTTAGGCAGCGTTTTGACTGTCTGGGCTTTCCACTGTTTCCACAGATGCCGCACTTTCCGCAGCCAAAGCCTCCGCCTGCTGTTGCTCAGCCAGGGTCAGCTTGTCACGGCCAGCGGCCAGACGCTTGATCTGATTGACATAGGCACCGGTCCCAGCAGGGATCAGACGACCGACGATGACGTTCTCTTTCAGACCGTTCAACGTATCCATCTTGCCCTGTGTGGCCGCTTCGGTCAGCACGCGGGTTGTTTCTTGGAACGACGCGGCTGAGATAAACGAGCGTGTCTGCAACGAGGCCTTGGTAATCCCTTGCAGGATTGGCTTGGCTTCTGCGGGACGTTTGCCGTCGTCGATGAATTTCTGGTTTACGGCCAGGAATTCTTCACGATCCACTTGCTCCCCAATCAGGAAGGTCGTGTCACCAGCGGATTGAATTTCAACTTTCTGCATCATCTGGCGTGCAATCACCTCAATGTGCTTATCGTTGATTTTCACCCCTTGCAGGCGATAAACGTCTTGGATCTCGTTGATCAGGTATTCAGCCAACGCCTCAACCCCCATCACATCCAGAATATCGTGCGGTACCATCGCCCCATCCAGAAGCGCATCACCCTTACGGACAAAGTCGCCTTCGGCAACCGCCAAGTGGCGGCCTTTCGGGATCAGGAACTCGCGCGGCTCTTCATTCTTATCAGCCGGTTTAACGATCAGGCGGCGTTTGGATTTGTAATCCTTACCAAACTCAACCTGGCCATCAATGTCAGTGATGATCGCAGCATCCTTCGGACGACGCGCTTCGAACAGTTCCGCAACGCGGGGCAGACCCCCGGTAATGTCACGAGTTTTCGACGTTTCGCGTGGGATACGTGCAACAATATCACCCGCCTTCACCTCTTGCCCATTTTCAATGGACAAAATAGCGTCGGTTGACATGTAGTAATTGGCCGGCAGACCAGATGGCAGGCTGATAACCTCACCCTTCTTGTCCAACAGGGCAATACGAGGCTTCAGATCGCCGCCTTTAGGCTGCGAACGCCAGTCAATAACAACCTTGCTGCTGATACCTGTCGCATCATCCATTTTCTCGGAAATCGAGACCCCTTCCACCAGGTCAAAGTAATGGGCAACCCCATCCTTTTCCGTGATAATCGGAATGGTGTACGGATCCCAATCGGCCAGTTTCGTGCCCGGTTGAACCTTTACCTTATCTTCGACCAGCAAACGCGCGCCGTATGGCAGGCGATGCACGGCTTTTTCCGCGCCTTTGGCATCTTTCAACACGATCTCAGTATTCCGGCCCATGACAATCATGACCTTTTCTGAGTTCTTGACGACGTTTTGATGGCGGATTTCAACCGTTGCCTCAATTGTCGCTTCGATCGCCGATTTATCAGCACCACGTTGCGCAGCCCCACCAATGTGGAACGTCCGCATCGTCAGCTGGGTACCAGGCTCACCGATTGACTGAGCAGCCATAACACCGACGGCTTCACCAAGGTTAACCTCAGTCCCGCGGGCCAGGTCACGACCATAGCACTTACCGCAGATACCGCCTTTTGTTTTACAGGTCAGGACCGAACGGACCAGAACCGTATCAACGCCACCGGTTTCAATGGCTTCGGCCATAACTTCGTCGATCACCGTGCTGGCGGCAACAATCACGTCACCAGACAGCGGGTTCACCACATCATTCAAGGTCGTACGGCCCAGCAGACGTTCAGACAGCGATACAACAGTATCCGCCCCGTTCATCACAGCCCGTACCGTCACGCCTTCAGTTGTTTCGCAATCATTTTCGATGACCACGACGTCTTGAGAGACGTCAACCAGACGACGCGTCAGGTACCCTGAGTTCGCGGTTTTCAACGCCGTATCCGCCAGACCCTTACGGGCACCGTGGGTGGAGTTAAAGTATTCCAGAACCGAAAGGCCTTCTTTGAAGTTTGAGATAATCGGCGTTTCAATGATTTCGCCTGATGGCTTGGCCATCAAACCACGCATACCAGCCAGCTGACGGATCTGTGCAGCAGACCCCCGCGCGCCGGAATGGGCCATCATGTAAACGGCGTTCATACGACCGGTTGTGACGTTCGAAATGCCTTTCATCATGGCTTCCGCCACGTCGTCTGTACATTTCGACCAGATATCGACAACCTTGTTGTACTTCTCACCCTTGGTGATCAGACCATCTTGGTATTGCTGTTCGAATTCCTTGACCTTGGTCTCAGCTTCGGCAACCAGTTTGACCTTCTCGCCAGGGATAACCATGTCATCCTTACCGAAGGAAATACCAGCGATACACGCGTATTTAAAGCCCAGCTTCATCATCCGGTCAGCGAAAATGACTGTCTCTTTCTGACCGCAATACCGGTAAACCGTATCGATCAGGTTTGAGACATCCTTTTTCGTCAGAACCTGGTTCAACAGGTTAAATGACACATTCGGATGACGCGGCAGCAATTCGGACATCAAAATCCGACCAGGCGTTGCTTCAACCACTTGGGTGATAGGTTCGCCAGCCGCATTCACGGTGTGGTACCGGCATTTGATGCGGGCATGCAGGGTTACAACCTTTTGCTCCAGCGCGTGCATAATCTCACCGACATCGCGGAAGATCATGCCTTCACCAGGCTCGCCATCCCGTTGGACGGACAGATAGTAAAGACCCAGCACGATATCCTGCGATGGCACGATAATCGGCTTGCCGTTTGCAGGCGACAGGATGTTGTTTGTGGACATCATCAAAACGCGGCTTTCCAGCTGCGCCTCAATCGACAACGGCACGTGAACAGCCATCTGGTCACCGTCAAAGTCAGCGTTAAACGCAGTACAGACCAATGGGTGCAGCTGGATCGCTTTCCCTTCAATCAAGACCGGTTCAAACGCCTGGATGCCCAGACGGTGCAGTGTTGGTGCGCGGTTCAGCAGCACCGGGTGTTCGCGGATAACCTCTTCCAGGATATCCCAGACTTCCGGACGCTCACGCTCAACCATTTTCTTCGCGGCTTTAACTGTTGCGGCCATGCCGTACAGTTCCAGCTTGTGATAAATGAACGGCTTAAACAGTTCCAGCGCCATTTTCTTTGGCAGACCACATTGGTGCAGCTTTAGTTCCGGGCCAACCACGATGACCGAACGGCCAGAGTAGTCAACGCGTTTACCCAGCAAGTTCTGACGGAAACGACCTTGTTTCCCTTTCAGCATGTCGGACAATGATTTCAACGGGCGCTTGTTCGCGCCGGTGATCACGCGGCCACGACGGCCGTTGTCAAACAGGGCATCAACAGATTCCTGCAACATACGTTTTTCGTTACGGACGATAATGTCCGGCGCACGCAGTTCAATCAGGCGTTTCAAGCGGTTGTTCCGGTTGATCACCCGGCGGTACAAATCGTTCAGGTCGGACGTTGCAAAACGACCGCCATCCAATGGCACCAACGGACGCAGTTCCGGTGGCAGAACCGGCACGACATCCAGGACCATCCATTCAGGACGGGTGCCAGAGTCGATAAAGCTGTCCAGCAGCTTCAGGCGTTTTACCAGTTTCTTGCGCTTGGCTTCCGATGCGTTATCGGCCAGTTCGGCTTCCACTTGGGCTTTTTGGCCATGCAGATCGATATTGGCCAGCATTTCTTTCAAGGCTTCGGCACCGATACCGGCGCGGAAATTGTCTTCGCCGTACTCATCCTGCGCGGTGTAGTATTCTTCTTCCGACAGCAGGCTATAAGGCTTCAGCGCGGTCATCCCGGCATCCAGCACGATATAGTTTTCAAAGTACAGAACGCGTTCCAGGTCCTTCAGCGTCATATCCATCATCAAACCGATGCGGCTTGGCAGGGATTTCAAGAACCAGATATGTGCAACAGGTGCCGCCAGTTCAATGTGACCCATCCGTTCACGACGGACTTTGGTCAATGTCACTTCAACGCCACATTTTTCGCAGATAATACCTTTGTACTTCATGCGTTTGTATTTACCGCACAAGCATTCGTAATCCTTGATCGGACCAAAGATGCGGGCACAGAACAGACCGTCACGTTCCGGCTTGAAAGTCCGGTAGTTGATGGTTTCTGGTTTCTTCACTTCACCGAACGACCAGCTACGGATCTGTTCAGGCGAGGCGATCGAGATTTTGATCGCATCAAAGCTTTGTGGGCCAGTTGGTTGACCAAAAAGGTTCATCAGTTCATTCATGGCGCTTGCCTTTCCTTAACGTCTATATTCGTAGGTGATTAATCGTTGTTCTGTTTCATTTCGACGTTCAGGCCCAAGGCTTTCAATTCCTTGGTCAAAACGTTGAATGATTCAGGGATACCGATTTCAAAGGCATCTTCGCCGCGAACAATCGCTTCATACACCTTCGCCCGTCCTGCAACGTCATCCGACTTGATGGTCAGCAACTCTTGCAGCGTATAGGCAGCACCGTAAGCCTGCAGGGCCCACACTTCCATCTCACCGAAACGCTGGCCGCCGAACTGAGCTTTACCGCCCAGAGGCTGTTGTGTGACCAGAGAGTATGGACCGATGGATCGCGCGTGGATCTTATCATCAACCAGGTGATTTAGTTTCAGAATGTACTTGTAACCAACGGTCACGGGGCGGTGGAATTTCTCACCCGTCCGGCCATCGATCAGCGTCACCTGACCTGTCGAAGACAGGCCGGCTTTGCCAAGCAGTTCCGTAATATCGCTTTCTTCCGCGCCATCAAACACAGGGGTGGCCATTGGCACACCGCCACGTAAGTTGTTGGCCATTTCCAGCAGCTGATCATCGTTCAGTTTCGCAACTTTTGCGTCATATTCGCGGTCGCCATACACATCCTTCAAACGACCTTTCAGGGTCGTCAATTCGGATTGTGACGGGGCTTTGCGGTTATTAAACGCATCAATCATTTCACCGATCTGGCGGCCCAGGCTGGCCGAAGCCCAACCCAAATGGGTTTCCAGGATCTGGCCAACGTTCATCCGTGATGGAACGCCCAGTGGGTTCAGCACGACGTCAACCGGCGTACCGTCTTCCAAATAAGGCATATCTTCAGCCGCGAGAATACGAGAGACAACCCCTTTATTCCCGTGACGTCCGGCCATTTTATCACCCGGCTGGATCTTGCGCTTGATAGCGATAAAGACTTTAACCATCTTCATAACGCCAGGAGGCAGTTCGTCACCGCGTTGCAGTTTCTCAACCTTCGATTCAAAACGTGATTTCAGGTTATCGACAGCCTCGTCAAACGTATTACCAACTGCTTCGATCTCACTCATCACCGCGTCATCTTCAACGGTGATTTGACGCCACAAACCGCGTTTTTCGAATGATTTCAGTGCAGCCGCGTTAATAGCGTCGCCCTTCTTCATCGTGCCGCCTTTTGGAGCGGATGCGGTTTTCTGACCTGTCAGCAGTTCCTGCAGACGGCTGTAATAGCCTTCTTCGATAATCCGGCGTTCATCGTCACGGTCTTTCGCCATGCGTTCGATGTCTGAGCGTTCGATTTGCAGGGCGCGGGCATCTTTGTCCACACCACGGCGGTTAAACACGCGGACTTCGACGACTGTGCCTTGCGTGCCTGGTGGCAGGCGCAGTGACGAGTCTTTTACATCCGCCGCTTTTTCACCAAAAATAGCGCGCAGCAGTTTTTCTTCTGGCGTCATCGGGCTTTCGCCTTTTGGCGTGACCTTACCGACCAGAATGTCGCCTGGGCCAACTTCGGCACCAATGTGAACAATACCGGCTTCGTCCAGATGTTTCAGGGCTTCTTCCCCGACATTTGGAATATCACGGGTGATTTCCTCAGGTCCCAGCTTCGTATCGCGGGCCATGACTTCAAATTCCTCAATGTGGATCGAGGTAAAGACGTCTTCGGACACGATCCGTTCAGACAACAGGATCGAATCTTCAAAGTTATAGCCATTCCAAGGCATAAACGCGACCAGCACGTTACGGCCCAGGGCCAGCTCACCCAATTGGGTGCTTGGACCATCCGCGATGATGTCGCTGGCACGGACCTGATCGCCTACTTTTACCAGCGGACGCTGGTTAATGCAGGTACTTTGGTTCGAACGCTGGAACTTCATCAGCTTATAGATATCGACAACAGGCTCATCCGCACGCAGCTCTTCTGTCGCGCGAACAACGATACGGTTGCTGTCAACTTGGATGACTTCGCCTGAGCGACGCGCCGAGACAGACGCACCGGAATCACGCGCAACGGCGGCTTCCATGCCGGTACCGACCAGCGGCGCATCAGTGCGCAGCAAAGGCACGGCCTGACGTTGCATGTTCGATCCCATCAGGGCGCGGTTCGCATCGTCGTTTTCCAAGAACGGGATCAAAGACGCGGCAACCGAGACGATCTGTTTCGGTGACACGTCGATCATTTCAATCTGTGCAGATGGCGTCATCAGATTTTCACCAGCCTTACGGCAGGACACCAGGTCTTCAGCGAAGCTACCATCTTTGCTTAGAACTGAGTTCGCCTGAGCAATCGTGTATTTCGCTTCTTCCATCGCGGACATGTAAATGACTTCGTCCGTCACCTTGCCATCAACAACGCGGCGGTACGGGCTTTCAATAAAGCCGTACTGGTTCACGCGGGCAAAAGTGGACAGTGAGTTGATCAGACCGATGTTCGGACCTTCCGGTGTTTCAATCGGGCAGATACGGCCATAGTGGGTCGGGTGAACGTCACGGACTTCGAAACCAGCGCGTTCACGGCTTAAACCACCAGGGCCCAAGGCCGACATACGGCGTTTGTGCGTGATTTCAGCCAGCGGGTTGGTTTGGTCCATAAACTGGGACAGCTGTGACGATCCGAAGAATTCCCGAACAGCCGCTTGTGCTGGCTTGGAATTGATCAAATCATGCGGCATGTAGTTGTCAATATCGACAGATGACATCCGCTCTTTGATCGCGCGTTCCATCCGCAACAGACCAACGCGAACCTGATTCTCCATCAACTCGCCAACCGAGCGAACACGACGATTACCCAGGTTATCAATGTCATCGATGTCGCCGCGGCCATCTTTCAGGCTGTGCAGAGTTTGCAGGATCGCCAGGATGTCTTCCTTGCGCAGGATACGCATCTGGTCATCCGTTGTCATGTCCAGACGGGCGTTCATTTTGACACGACCGACAGCGGACAGGTCATAACGCTCAGCATCAAAGAACAACGATTGGAACAGAGAATCGGCAGAATCAACAGTCGGCGGCTCACCCGGGCGCATAACACGGTAAATATCGATCAACGCTTCTTCGCGCGTATCGCATTTATCAACGGCCAGCGTATTCCGGATATATGGGCCAACATTCAGGTGATCGATCGCCAGGATCGCCACTGATTTCAGGTTCAACGCCTTCAGTTTCTGAACGTCGTCAGCTGTCAACTCGTGACCAGCTTCAAACACAACCGTTCCGGTTTTTTCGTCCAGAACGTCGGTTGCGATATATGTACCCGCCAATTCAGAATCCTGAACCAGAATGTGCGCCAGACCTTCGTCCGCCAATTTCTTGGCCATCCGAGGGGTCATTTTCGTGCCGGCTTCCGCGACGACATTGCCTGTTTTGGCATCGACCAGATCTGTCGCCAGCTTAACGCCCTTCATGCGAACGCCATCAAACGGCGTTTTCCAGCCTTTTTTGTCCAGCGAGTAGGTGATTGTATTATAGAAGGTCGCCAGAATTTCTTCGTTGCTCATCCCCTGAACACGCAACGTATCAACCGGCACGTCTTTTTCAGCACACGCAGCGCGATAGCCCTGCGTTTCCGCACTATCCAGCGCACGCAGGAATGTCGTTACCGGCAGTTTCCGGCGACGATCGATGCGGACATGCAGGATATCTTTCGCATCAAATTCAAAATCCAACCACGAACCGCGGTAAGGAATAACACGCGCCGCAAACAGGTATTTCCCGGATGCGTGGGTTTTGCCGCCATCATGGTCAAAGAAAACGCCCGGCGAACGGTGCATTTGGCTGACGATAACACGCTCGGTCCCGTTCACGATAAAGGTACCGTTTTCAGTCATCAGCGGCATATCGACCAGGTACACGTCCTGTTCCTTGATATCGCGGATGGATTTCAAACCGGTTTCCTCATCAATGTCAAAAACAGACAAACGCAGCGTCACGCGCAATGGCGCAGCATAGGTCATGCCGCGTTGACGGCATTCTTCCACGTCGTATTTCGGCTCTTCCAACTCGTATTTCACGAAGTCAATTTCGGCGCGATCGGAGAAGTCTTTAATCGGGAAAACTGAGGACAGGACTTCTTGCAAGCCCATCATCTGGCGATTATCCGCGCGGATGCTGGATTGCAGGAATAATTCATAGGACTGACTTTGAACGGCGATCAAATTCGGCATCGCGACGACTTCGTTGATCTTGCCGAAAGAACGACGGATCCGCTTACGGCCCGTGAAACTTTCAGTAATATCATAACCTGCGATTTGGCGATTAGCGACTTTTGGTGTTTTCGCCTTTGGCTGTTGTGTGGTGGTTTCAGCTTGCGTTTGCTTGCCCGCAGATTTTTTTGCGCTCATCGTATTTTGCCCTTTGCCGTCGTTAGCAGTCAAAAATATTTATCAATGTCAAATGCTTGGAGGAAATAACAGGTCACTGCACCACACCAGTCAACCATGCTTCCTGTAATAAAACGCTAAATGGCGAGGGACAAATAAACTGTCCTTCGCCATCGCGTATCGCGTTAGTAGCGGAATTACGTCCGCTTGTCCACAACGAAAATCACGTTGTTAGAATTGGATTATACCAATTCAACAGTCGCGCCAGCTGCTTCCAGCTGAGCTTTGATTTTCGCAGCTTCATCCTTCTTCAGGCCTTGTTTCAAAGGCTGTGGAGCGCCTTCAACCAGATCCTTGGCTTCTTTCAGGCCCAGGTTGGTGATTGCACGGACTTCTTTAATCACTTCGATTTTCTTGTCGCCAGCAGCTTTCAGAACGACATCAAAGCTGTCTTTCTCTTCAGCAGGGGCAGCAGCAGCGCCAGCAGCAGCAACGGCAACAGGTGCAGCAGCCGAAACGCCCCACTTGTCTTCCAGCAGCTTCGCCAGGTCAGCAGCTTCTAATACTGTCAACGCTGACAGTTCTTCAACGATTTTATCCAAATTTGCCATTTTCATTCTCCTTTAAATGTTTAAACAGACTTTTTTTTACGCAAGTAGAAAATAAGGGTTACTTGTTGGCATACGCCCCAACAACCCGTGCCAGCTGACCCGCGGGGGCCTGCACAACACCGGCAATTTTGGTTGCAGGCGCAACCAGCAAGCCAAGAAGTTTGGCGCGCAGTTCGTCCAGAGATGGCAGTTTCGCCAGCTGTTCGACTGCTGCTTTACTCAACACTGTTTCACCCAGGCCACCGCCCAGGATTTTCAGTTTGTCGTTTTTCTTAGCAAACTCGTATAAAGCTTTCGCGGTCCCGGCAGTGTCCTGCCCGGATGCGATCGCCATTGGCCCTTTGAACAACGATTCCAGATGCTCGTACCGAGTACCTTTTACCGCTAAAGCAGCCAACTTGTTTTTCGTGACCTTAAAGCTCGACCCTTTGCTTTGCATTTCGCGCCGCAGAAGGGAAACCTGGGCCACTGTCAATCCATCATAATGAACGATCAGAACGATATCATCGTCCTTGAACCGTTTTTTCAGATGAATTAACTCAGACGCTTTTTGTGCGCGATCCATGTTGCTCTCCATTACAAAAAAGGGACATAACACATCGTTACGTCCCATCCAAAATCCAGTTGAAAAAACAGCATCCCCGCCAGGCGGGTGTTCCGTTTTCCCATCTATGGTGGGCTTACTTGAATGCCGCCAGTCTTGGATAGGTTGCGGTTGATATGCCCGATTACGCCCGACCTGTCAAACATTTTGTCAAACATTTGCCCGGCCAGCCCGCCAGCCATTAAAAAACCCCGCAAAAGCGGGGTTTTTCAGAAAGTCTTTTTAATCCTAGTCGTTCAGCGAAGCGATATCGATCTTCACACCTGGACCCATTGTCGATGTCAGGGTGATCTTTTGCAGATACGTCCCTTTCGCACCGGATGGGCGGGCTTTTTGAATAGCGTCGATCAGGGCCTTGGTATTCTCAACCAATTTTTTGGCATCAAAGCTGGCCTTGCCAATGCCGGCATGGACGATACCGGCTTTTTCAGCGCGGAATTCGACAGAGCCGCTTTTGGCATCTTGAACCGCTTTTTTCACGTCAGGCGTAACCGTACCCAGTTTCGGGTTCGGCATCAGGCCACGTGGGCCTAGAACCTTCGCAACACGGCCAACCAGGCCCATCATGTCCGGCGTTGCAATGCAACGGTCAAACGCGATTTCGCCTGCATTGATCTTGTCAACCAGGTCTTCTGCACCAACAATGTCAGCACCAGCAGCCTTGGCTTCATCCGCCTTGGCATCCTTCGCGAACACAGCAACGCGCAGTTTAGCACCCGTGCCGTGTGGC
Source organism: Pseudomonadota bacterium (assembly GCA_040386235.1). GTDB lineage: Bacteria > Pseudomonadota > Alphaproteobacteria > Micavibrionales > Micavibrionaceae > JAZKGA01. The sequence goes on along the minus strand of JAZKGA010000001.1, from coordinate 677,305 downwards.
AGGACGATAACGCCGCGGACGTTCTGGTCGGATTGACGTGGGTCAACACCCAGATTGATGGCAATTTCGACTGTTTCGTCGAATTTGCGGCTTTTGGACGCTGCTTGCAGCAGACCAACAGCTTGATCAAGTGTGTACAGTTTCAGCCGATCAACGCTGCTGTTCGCAGCTTTCATTTTCTTGCCAATGGCCATGTCTTAACCCTCCACAACTTCGACGCCCATTGAGCGCGCGGAGCCTTCAATGATCCGCATAGCCGCTTCAATGTCGTTGGCGTTTAAATCAACTTTTTTCTTCTCAGCAATGTCACGGACTTGCGCCTTGGTGATCTTGCCAGCCACATCCTTGCCAGGGGTTTTTGACCCGCGGGCAATGCCAGTCGCTTTTACAATGAAGTATGCGGCTGGCGGTGTTTTCATGATGAAGGTAAAGGAACGGTCTTCAAACACGGTAATGACGACAGGAATAGGCATGCCTTTTTCCAGCGACTCTGTCTGCGCGTTAAACGCCTTACAGAATTCCATGATGTTAACGCCGCGCTGACCCAGCGCAGGACCGATCGGGGGCGACGGATTGGCCGACCCAGCCGGAATTTGCAGGTTAATATAACCTGTGATTTTTTTTGCCATTTTACACCTCGTACTTTTTGGCAGTGACGGGTGGTGGTACGGCTGGGGATGGACTTCACCCCTCACCTTCCACCGAACTGTGGCTGGTTTTAAGAGATAAAGGTAATAGACGCAAGGAAAAAAGTGAAATGACGGATATCGGGGCTTGCCAGCCACATCACGCTCTGGCTTCATAGGCGGCATGATACCTGACCTTATCGCGACTTACGGCACCCCTTTGTGGATTTATGACGCCCCGACCATACGCCAACGGATCGCCGATCTGGCGCCCTTTGATATCATCCGTTACGCCCAGAAAGCCTGTTCGAACACCCATATACTGGGCCTGATGCATGCATGCGGGGTTAAGGTCGATGCCGTATCAAAAGGCGAGATTATCCGCGCCATACATGCGGGCTATACCCCAGCTGATATCGTTTTTACCGCCGACCTGATGGACCGGGAGACACTTGATTTCGTCATTGCAAATGGCATTACCGTAAATGCCGGTTCTATTGACATGCTGCACCAGCTGGGCGCACAAAATCCTGGCCATCCTGTGTGGCTGCGCATCAATCCTGGGTTTGGCCACGGCCATTCCACCAAGACAAATACAGGCGGAGAGACCAGCAAGCACGGCATCTGGCATCACGATGCACCCGCAGCCCTGGCCGCGATCGCCCATTTCGGCCTGCGCCTGAAAGGCGTTCATATGCATATCGGGTCGGGCGTTGATTACGATCACCTGGCCCAGGTGTGTGACGCCATGGTCGATTTTATTGTCCGCTATGCTATTGACGTTCCCGCCATTTCCGCCGGGGGCGGCCTGTCTGTTCCGTATCAGGCGCACGAAACCCCGGTGGACATCACCCATTACCACACATTATGGGACACGGCCCGGCGGAAACTGGCCGCCCATCTGGGTCATGATGTTAAGCTGGAGATTGAGCCTGGCCGCTATCTGGTCGCTGAAGCAGGCACATTGTGGGCCGAGGTGCGAGCCGTCAAAGATATGGGGTCTCTCCATTACATTCTGGCAGATGCCGGATTTACCGAGCTGGTCCGGCCCGCGATGTATGGCAGCTATCACGACATTACCGTTCATGCGCCTGATGGTCGCCAGAAATCGGCACCGACCTACCCTGCGGTGGTGGCCGGGCCATTATGCGAGTCAGGCGATGTCTTTACCCAGGCCGCCGGGGGTGAAATGCTGACCCGCCCGCTTCCCCGCGCCGATATCGGGGATTACATTGTGTTCAAGACTGCCGGGGCGTATGGCGCATCCATGTCATCTAATTACAATTCACGTCCCTATTGTGCCGAAATCCTGGTGGATGGCGATACAGCCCGCCTGATCCGCCGGCGCCAGACAATGGATGAATTGCTGGCGCTGGAGAGCGTGTAAGGCATCACATTTCGCAATCTTGCCTATTTCACCTTCCTCCTTGCAATTCTAATACATTATGTATATTTGGATACACAAAGGAAGAAACGATGACCAACACATCACCTGCGGTGGATCAGGAACTTGGGAGCACGATTAAGGATGCCATCCTGACCAATGACTGTAACGCCGCAACACTTCTAGACATTCTAGCAGCAGATACCGATATCGCGGCCCTGGCCCGACATACCCCGCACGGCGGCGGGGGATTGTCACTGCATATGTATGCGGCTTTTATCGGGGCGGAGCGGACTTTATCACGCTTCATAAGCAGTCTGAATGGCAATACACCGATTGAAACGAATGTTATTGAAGCGGGCTTCAATGGCCGTAATATTACGATGGCCCTGGAAGATTGTCAGGATATCTACTTGGCGCTTTTAAGTAACAAGCCAGATACTTTCATTGCCTTGCGTCGGGCTTATGAAAGCTGTGATCGGCACTTACCTTTTAACACGGCCACAGCGCGCAGCGCCAGCACGATGTGTTTTGGCAATGCAAATGCCCGTCTCCTGACCCCACTTGATGTCGCCATGCAATTTTATGTGGCCCAACGTGTTCTTGAAGCAGACGCAGCCACGGCAAACGCATACAAATTGATGATGTGGCCGCCAACCGTGTCTAGAAATACAGCAGCGGACGTACTGGAAGAAAAAATCTATCAATTATTGCAGTATGGGGCCGTCGGGGCGCGCAACGCCTATTTTCCAACGCTGAAAGATAGTCTTCGGGACCCATTCTATAATGCTGATGGCTTTGAAGTAATGAGCTTAACGGATTTCTGTAACGAAAATGCCTCTTACATACCCGCTGATTTGCAGGCGGCATTAGGTCGTACATGCAGACAGCGTGGGCGTAAGGACAGCCTGACCTTGCGCACATAAACACCCCCTCTCGGGAGAACCAAGAGGGGGCGCCACTCCAACATTTAGCGCCGAAACGCTAAGGTCGAACCTTGTTTTTTATTTTTCCAGGTTGATCTGGTCTTTGTCTGTCAAGGCACCGGTTGCGGCACCAACGGCCCCACCGATAACCGCACCCGTGACCAGGCTGCCGCTTGTCACAGCCGCAGCAGCTGCACCAACACCCGCACCAACACCCGCACCACTTAAGGCACGCTCACCTTTGGTATCGCCACAAGCCGTCAGGCCCAAACAGACAACACACATGACTGCTAACATCGTTTTATTCATTATTCTCTCCTCATTTATATTGTCTCTACTGGACATACAATCTTACACAAGAATAGTTCCACGCGATACGATTAAGGATTACAGAACGTGGTGAACCCACCTTATTTGTTTTGTCTCAGGTTCAAATCAATGACAGGGCAGAAGACTGAATGGCAGGGCAGAAGGCTGAATGGCAGGGGCAGAAGGATTTGACTGCGTCGCGTCATGGCTTATGCCATGCCGTGAACCCACCTTATTTGTTTTGTCTCAGGTTCAAATCAATGGCAGGGCAGAAGGCTGAATGGCAGGGGCAGAAGGATTTGAACCCTCGACCCTCGGTTTTGGAGACCGATGCTCTACCGCTGAGCTATACCCCTCTACCAATCGGCTTGTGTTGTAACTGAAATGCCGGTTTCTGCCAAGTATAAAAAGCACCCTGGGGCGCTGCCGTCCTAAATTTGGGCTTTGGGCGTAGAGCCGGGCACCTTTACAACGGGACCATAGTGGAGCAACACGCCATTCAACAGCCGGATATAGGCATTTTTCTCGGCCACAAAATCTGCAATGACATTAAAGTAAGGTTGCGTCCTTTGCATCAAGTACAGCGCTTCCTGGGCAGGATTTTCAGCACACATAAAAAGCCCCGCAAAAGCGGGGCTTTTCTAAATCTATAATGTTTCGTCTTACTTAACGATTTTGGCAACGACGCCGGCGCCGACGGTACGACCACCTTCGCGGATCGCGAAGCGCAGACCTTCTGTCATCGCAATCGGGGCGATCAACGTCACTTCGAATGACGCATTGTCACCAGGCATGATCATCTCTGTTCCCGCTGCCAACGACACTTCACCCGTCACATCCGTCGTCCGGAAGTAAAACTGCGGACGATAGTTATTAAAGAACGGCGTATGACGACCGCCCTCTTCTTTCGACAGGATATACGCTTCCGCTGTAAACACTGTGTGGGGCGTGATCGAACCAGGGGCGCACAGCACTTGGCCACGCTCAACGTCTTCACGTTTCGTACCCCGCAGCAGCGCGCCGATGTTATCACCAGCCTCGCCCTGATCCAGCAGTTTACGGAACATCTCAACGCCCGTGACGATTGTTTTTTGTGTATCTTTCAGACCCACAATCTCAATCTCTTCACCAACCTTCACGATACCTTGCTCAACGCGACCCGTCACAACCGTACCACGGCCTGAAATCGAGAACACATCTTCAACCGGCATCAAAAACGGTTTATCCTTCGGACGCGCAGGGGTCGGGATATACTGATCAACCGCCGCCATCAGTGCGCGGATGCTGTCTTCGCCAATCGCCGCATCCCGGCCTTCCAAAGCTGCCAAAGCCGAGCCCTTTACAATCGGAATATCGTCGCCAGGAAAGTCGTACTTGCTCAGCAGTTCACGCACTTCCATCTCAACCAGGTCCAACAACTCAGCGTCATCAACCATATCCACCTTGTTCAGGTACACAACCATCGCAGGTACCCCAACCTGACGGGCCAGCAAAATGTGTTCACGCGTCTGTGGCATCGGACCATCCGCAGCGTTCACTACCAAAATCGCACCATCCATCTGCGCTGCGCCCGTGATCATATTCTTCACGTAGTCAGCATGCCCTGGGCAGTCAACATGCGCATAGTGGCGGTTATCTGTCTCATACTCAACATGCGATGTTGAAATCGTGATACCACGCGCTTTCTCTTCTGGCGCTTTATCAATCTGGTCATAGCCCAAAAACGTCTTCGAATAGTACTTCGTAATCGCCGCTGTCAGCGTCGTTTTACCATGGTCAACGTGACCAATCGTTCCTACGTTTACGTGCGGCTTCGTCCGCTCAAATTTCTCTTTGCTCATAATCTACTCCATCGCAAAATGTCATCATGTTAAGGGTTGCGTCACTGCGCCGCATTGTGAGGGAATATACGAAAGACATTCCAAAAGGCAAGAGTGAATTTACGGTGGCGAATTTACATTCCCTCTTTTGAGCGTTACATACAGATGTGTTGACACGATCATATAAAGCGTATATATTATGTCAAAGATAAGAGGATAATCATGGACACTATCAAAAAGTTATTTTGCAGCTTGGGGATGACCGCTGGCCTGGCAGGCTGTTCCGCCACCGCCGCCCCCCAACCGAATTCGACCGCCGTTTGCAGTGCCTCAGACACACATATCTGGGTGTCCGCCCCTGATCGCAATGACGGGGTCATGTTGATGGGAAATATTGATAAGATATCCGGCAACACGATGCTCGCCAGTTCATTCCAGGGCAATGCAGGCTTTGCCGCCGACCGCAACGGCGTGACGATGCTGCCGCACCTGCCGAATGATCACAGCAAATTAAAGGTTGTGATTGATCCGAAAGGCCAGATTGCCTCCTGCGCCCTGAATACAGACGGCCAGACGACCTTCTTCACTCCTGGCTCGTACGCGCCTTAACATGCCTTTTCTGCGCTCCGCCTTTGCCGGGCTGGCCCTGTCGGCCACCCTTGCCGGTTGCAACGAGCCCAAAGACTGGGTGTGTGAAGTTGGCATCGGTTCAATCGTTATTCTTGACAAAGCGGGTAAAGACGGCCGCGACCTGTACTGGGCATTCGATATCACGCAGGAAAGAGATCGCTATACCGGCCTGCGGACCCTAAAAAGCACCAGCGTTTGGGCGTATAACGCTTCCGCCTTCAGTGGCAAGATGTCACAAGACGGGGCTTATATCAGAGCTGTTATCGGGTCGCACCAAAAAGTTGAATCTTGCACCCTGCGTACACGAGACGGTAATTACGCCATAAAAACAGCCTACGTCCTGCCGTTAAATTAAGCGACATCTTAAAAATAAAGCGGGAAAGTGGAGCGGGCGACGGGGATCGAACCCGCACAGCCAGCTTGGAAGGCTGGAACTCTACCATTGAGCTACGCCCGCGCTCCGGAATGCGCCTAAGAAACTATAGACACGGTAAAATGTCAATTAAGCTTTTGCGAGAACGCTAATTTTTGCGCCGCCCTGCGGGTGACCAAACACAGAAGCGGCACTGCCGCCCCGGCGCACAATCTCGCAAAACCGGACCTGCCTGCCATCCGGCAACGCCCAGCCGCTTGATCCGGGCGAAAAGCAGAAATCGCCATCCGCAACGCCGAAAATACCTTCGGACACTTTCACTTTCTGGCTGTGGCCATTTATTTCCACCATTAATGACTGGCCACGATGCGCATCCAGGAATGCCGGATCTATTGCGCATTTCAAGTTGCCGTAGCCATCGGTGTAACACAGGACATTTTCCGGGCGGTCAGGCACAGACTGGACAATATCATCACCCAGGACGGCTGTATCACCTTTCAAAACGCGTGCGAAGGCCTCTGGGAAAATATCGCGGCTGCGGAATTGTGATCCGGCGCGATCACATTTAATTTCGCGAATTTCAGCCGCTGCGTCTTTCACAAAAGACAGAGAGTAACCGGAATTGACCGCACAAATTTCCACCCCGTTTTGCAGACGAACATAGGCAAAGCCTTCGCCTGCATTCTTTTGCCGTGGCGTTAAATCGTCCTTGCGTGGTGCGGTGTTCACAAAGAATTTCTGGGCACCCGCCAGGCGGGAATTAATCGCCAACTGGGCCAGGGCAAAGCCGGTGGCATAGGTGTCAAAGGCCGGCACAGCATATTTGTGAACGGAAATCGGAAGCGGCGCACACTCGCTGTAAAGGCGTTGGGAGACTTCGGCAAACGCCAAATCTTGCGTTCCACCGTAATCGGCCAGCACATAAACATATATTTCGCCCTGCATTTTAAACTCCTTGTTTCCACTTGTAAGCCGGAATTAAATTGCCACAGCCGCAGCAGGCTTGTATATACCCAGAAAGCAAGAAAATGAGAATATAATGCGCCTAAATGTTTTTTTACAACGCGCCGGGGTCGGCAGCCGTCGCCATGCGGAACAATTGGTTGCCGAAGGCCGGGTGAAGGTCAACGGTGAGACAGCCCTGGTCACCACGCCGGTCAATGAGGGCGACGCCGTCATGATTGATGGCAAGGCCATGGCGATTGAGACACGCCCTATCCCGCGCCTGTTCATGCTGCACAAGCCGATCGATTATCTTGTCACCACGTTTGACAGCCAGGGCCGCCCCACCATTTACGATCTGCCGTCCCTGTGCCCGCCCCGCTGGAAATCCAATATGCCCCGCATTATGAATGTCGGCCGTCTGGACGTGAACAGCGAGGGGCTGCTCCTTCTCTCAACCGACGGGCCGCTGGCCCAGGCGATGATGAGCCCCAAAATGGCCCTGGAACGCGTGTATCGCGTGCGGGTCCATGGCCGCCTGACGCCTGAACAGATCGATCGCCTGCGGCGTGGTGTCACATCGAAAGGCGTGACGTATCGCGGCGCCAAGGTGACCGAAGAAAAAGCCCCAACCGGCCGCAACACCTGGTACCAGATCATCCTGACCGAAGGAAAAAACCGTGAGATCCGCAAGCTGATGGAGCATTTCGGCTGTGTGGTTAACCGGCTGATCCGCCTGCAATACGGGCCGTTCAAACTGGGTGAGCTTCGCGCAGGCGAAGTCTGGGAAGTGCCTCAACATCGCGTCGAAGCGCTGATAGACGATTTGCGCAAACGCGATGCGAACGCGGACCTGCCGACCTAAGCCACCGCCATACGCCCGCATTAGCCGTTCAACACTGTACTAAAGTATCTTTGGCAACAAAGGGTTTAGTACGATGAAATTAACGCTGCGCACTCAGCTATTTATAGTCAATATCGCGGTGACAGGCGGCATCCTGCTGCTGGCCTTTACCGGATTTCAAGCCGTTAATCAGTTAAGGCACCTGCAAAGCCTGGATTCAGTCAATATCGTGATCCGCCATCACATGGAACTGGATATGATCCATGACGCAATCAAGGTTGATGTGTTAGGGGCAATTGAGGCCCAGCGGACGGGTGATGTAAAGCAGGTGATGCACTATCAGCGGTCAATGAACGAACATATCGAGGCGGCAACCAGCAATATCGCCGCCCTGCAATCCGAAACCCCGTCAAAACCGATTGCCGGCGCGCATCAGATCATTTTCCCGTCTTTTTACCGCTATACCAGTATGGCGCGGACGATCATAACGCTCATGAAAAACAATGCGCCGGTTGCTGAAATGGTGCCCACCCGCGCGGCTTTTGATGACATGTTTGAATTCTTGAAAATCAAAATGGCCGAAACCAGTGATGAAATTCAGAATTGGTCCGAACAGATCAAGCGAGAGGGCGATAAAAATGCACATAGTGCCTATGTTGTCTTAACGGCTGCCTCGCTGTTCTCAGGCATGCTTGCGATCCTGGCGGCGGCTTATATCAACTTTTTCCTGTTCCGCCCGCTGAATACCCTGCAGCAAAGCGCTGAACTGTTAAGCCAGGAAGTTTACACAACACAGATTCCCTACACCTCAAAATCTAACGAGGTCGGCGCACTGGCCAAAACCCTGGACACGCTGCGTCAACGTGCGGGTGACGCGTTTATGTTGAAATGCATGGTCGATAACATGCCAATCAATGTTATTACGTCTGATCCCCATAATGACATGCGGATCAATTATATGAACAACGCTGCATTGAATACGCTGATGAAGCTCGAAACCCATTTGCCGAAACCTGCACGTCTGTTGATGGGTGAATCAATCGATATTTTCCATCGCGATCCGGAACATCAGCGCCGCATTATTTCCGACCCTGAAAACCTGCCGCACAATGCCCGTATCAATGTGGCGGATCAGGTTCTGGACCTTAAAATCTCGGCGGTTCATGACCGAACAGGGGCATATGTCCGCACCATGCTGACCCTGAATGTCGTCACAGAAAGCGTGCGGCTGGCTGACACATTTGAAGCATCGGTCGGCGTCATCGCAGAACGCGTCTTGTCTTCCTCCTCCGCCTTGCAGGAAAGCGCAACAGGGTTGCAAAGCGCGATTGAAGAATTATCTGCGTCGGCGGCCGAAATCGGCAAACAAACCAGCGCATCGCTAAGTGTCGTCCGCACAGCGGCGGATAAGGGAGGCACGGCGCGGGTGTACATGGGCGAATTGGCCAGTGCCGCAACAATGGTTTCAGACGTTATTACATTGATACGGTCGATTGCCGAGAAAACCAATTTGCTGGCCCTTAACGCATCCATCGAGTCAGCCCGCGCAGGTGACGCCGGGAAGGGCTTTGCCGTCGTCGCGAATGAAGTAAAAAGCCTGGCGACCCAAACCGCAGAGGCGATTACTGAGATCAGCAACAAAGTCAATGAGATGCAGGCGCGCGCCAGTAATACCGAACGTGCCATTCAGGACATGTGCGATATCATGGACGAGGTCAACAGCATTATCACCAATGTTGCAGGGACGGTTGAACAGCAACAAGGCGCGACGGCTGAAATCGCCCGCAATATCGGGTCATACAACCAGTCAGGCGGCCAGTCTGATAATAAATTCGACGACAAGACTATCAGTGTCCTGGCGATGTCCTCGCAACTACAGATCATCAGTCAGAACTTACAGCAGGAATGCGAGAAATTCGTCACACGTGTGCGGGCTGTTTAAAACACCTTGGTTTAAAAGCGCGTTCTTGGGAATTATTTTCGCGGCGGCCTTTACCTGGGGGCCTTTCCACCATAGATATGAGTGGCGAGGTCCATAATGTTGAAACGCTTTATTATACTTATTATCCTGCTGGCGCTGATCACCGCCGGATTTGTCGGCTTCGACATGTTCCGCAAGAAAATGATGGGCCAGGTTTTTTCAGCGATGGCTGTCGCACCCATTACCAACGTCACCGTTATGACGACTGAGGTTAAGCCGATACCGCGCACCCTGGAAGGCGTCGGATCTTTATCTGCGGAACAGCAAGTGTCCGTGACCGCTGAAACCGGCGGCAAGATTACCAGGATTGCCTTTAAGGATGGTCAGGACGTCAAAAAAGGCGATTTGCTAATTCAACTGAACGACACAGCGGAACGGGCTGATCTGCAACGGGCTGAGGCCCAGGCCAACCTGGCCCGCATCAATTTGGGCCGCGCCCAGAAATTGCTGGCCATCGCCACGCCGCAGGCCAAGGTCGATGAATACAAAAGCACAGTGGCCGAAGCCCAAGCCAACATCTCGCAAATCCGCTCCGCAATCGATAAGAAAAGCATTACAGCGCCTTTTTCCGGCACGCTGGGCATTGCCCAGGCTGATATCGGCCAGTTCGTTAATCCTGGCGACATGCTGATCAGCTTGACCGATTTATCAACACTGCATGTCAATTTCAACCTGCCGGAACAGGCCCGCGCGATGCTTGAGGTAGGCCAGGATGTGACAGTGTCCACCGACGTCTATCCTGATACCAAATTCCTGGCGACATTAAGTGCCTTTGATCCTGTGATTTCCGAAGCTACCCGGACAATCCGTGTTCAGGCAACCATGGACAATCCGGATAATCAGTTAAACCCAGGGATGTTTGTCCGTGCGGGTGTGCAGTTGCCAGCCGCCGAACCGGCCATCAGCCTGCCTGAAACCGCGGTTGAGTTCTCGATTTACGGGGACTCAGTTTTCGTTCTCAGCGATGTGACGGACGACGATATCAAAGCAATGGAATCCGCCCCCACCTTCCCCGGCGCACCACCTGTAAAAGTCGAGAAAGACAAGACGTTTAAGGTCAAGCGGGTTTACGTGAAAACCGGGACGCGTTTTGATGGACAGGTTGTCATCCTCGAAGGGTTAAAGGAAAATGACCGCGTTGTCACAACCGGCCAGATCAACCTGACCAACGATTCAAAGGTTAAAATTGTCGAACCCGCTGCTGTGGCTGGCGACGCCCCCACGGACCTGCCCGCCTACTAGGATATCATCACCATGCGCTTCACCGATATCTTTGTTCAGCGGCCGGTTCTGTCGATCGTTATCAGCCTGATTATCCTGCTGATCGGTGCCCGCGCCCTGGTGGACATGCCGGTGCGGCAATACCCGTTTATCGAAAGCGGCACGATCACCGTTTCCACCGCGTATCCCGGTGCGTCACCTGAATTGATGCAAGGGTTCGTGACGACCCCGATTGCCCAGGCGATCGCGACGGCCGACGGGGTTGAATACATCTCGTCAAACTCGACCCAAGGCGGATCGTCTGTGTCGGCCCGCCTGCGCGTCGGCGCGGATACGGACCGGGCGTTAACGGATGTCATGACAAAGGTGGACGAGATTTCATACCTGCTGCCACAGGAATCGCAAAATCCGATCATCAGCAAATCATCGGGGGATGAGATTGCGTTGATTTATGTTGGCTTTGCCAGCGACACAATCCCTCTGCCTGGCATCACCGACTATATCATCCGGGTGATCCAGCCGATGCTGTCCACCATTAATGGCGTGGGTAAAATCGACCTGATCGGCGCACAGACGCTGGCGATGCGTGTCTGGATTGATCCGGCCAAGATGGCTGCACGGGGCCTGAGTGCCGCAGATGTCGCAACCGCCCTGCGCGCCAACAACTATCAATCCGCAGCGGGCCAGATCAAAAGCGGCAATACGGTCACGAATATCGACATTAATACTGACCTGACCGACGTAAAAGAATTCCAATCAATGGTCATTCACGAAGATCCGGCCACCGGCGCGTTGGTGCGCCTGCAGGATATCGCTACACTTGAACTGGGCGCAAAAAGCTATGACCAGACAGCGATGTTAAGCGGTCAAAAGGCTGTTTACATCGGGGTTTATGCCACCCCCAGCGGTAACCCCCTGACCATTATTGACGACGTTAAATCGCGCCTGGAAAAGCTGAAACCTGAGATGCCGCCCGGTCTGCGTTACGCAGCCCCCTATGACGTTTCTATCTTCATCAAGGGCGCGATTGAAGAGGTTGTTAAAACACTGGCAGAAGCCGTTGCCATCGTCGTTGTCGTGATTTTCCTGTTCCTGGGCACGTTCCGGTCGGTCATCATTCCGATCGTGACTATTCCCTTGTCACTGATGGGGGCCTGCGCCTTGATGCTGGCGTTCGGGTTTTCGTTCAACCTTTTGACGCTGCTGGCGATGGTCATGGCCATCGGATTGGTGGTGGATGATGCGATTGTCGTCGTTGAAAACGTCTATCGCCATGTTGAAGAGGGTTTATCGCCGTTCCAGGCCGCCCTGACGGGTGCGCGTGAAATTGCGATGCCGATTGTCGCCATGACCATTACCTTGGCCGCTGTGTATGCCCCAATCGGCTTTATGGGTGGTGTGACGGGGACATTGTTCCGCGAATTCGCTTTTACCCTGGCTGGGGCCGTGATTGTGTCTGGGATTATTGCATTGACCCTGTCGCCCATGATGTGCGCCGTCTTCTTGAAAAAAGGGATGAACGAAACGGGCTTTGCCGCCCGCGTTGAACACACTTTTGGCCGGATTGAGAACCGCTATGCCAAATGGCTGAGCGGCACGATTTCCTATCGTCCCGTGACCCTGACCTTTGCCGTGTTCGTGATGCTGACGCTGGCATTACTGTATAATGGCGCACAAAAGGAATTGGCGCCGGAAGAAGACCCGGGCGTCGTGATTGCGATTGTGAAAGCCCCGGAATACGCGAATGTCGATTACCTGGAAACCTATACCAAGCGTCTGAACGCCATTTTCCAAGAATTGCCTGAGGTCAACGAAAGCTTCGTTCTGAACGGGACGTTGGGTCCCAGCGGCGGTTTTGCCGGCTTTACAATGAAACCGTGGGATCAACGCGATCGGTCGGCCAAGCAAATCCAGGAAGCCGTTCAACAGCAGGCCGGCCAGATCGAGGGCATGAACACCTTCGTTATCCTGCCGTCTCCTCTTCCCGCCTCCAGCGGTGGTATGCCCGTCCAGATGGTGATTCAGTCAACACAAACGCCATCGCAGGTCTTTGCCCAGATGGAAACAATTAAGCAAGAGGCGCAAAAGACGGGCCTGTTCATTGTGACCGACAGTGACCTTAGCTTCTCAACCCCCACAGCCCGCCTGAAGGTTGACCACACCAAGGCCAATCAGCTGGGTGTTAAGTTGTCCGATGTTGGCGATACGCTGGCCTTGATGCTGGGCGGTAATTACATCAACCGTTTCGGCTATCAGGGTCGCTCATATGAAGTGATTCCTCAGGTCCTGCGTCAGGACCGCCAAAACGCGGACAAGCTTGGGAATTACTATGTCCGCGGCCAGAACGGGCAAATGATTCCGCTCTCTGCAATCGTAACGTCTGAGATTGTGACGGCCCCCAAATCGATCCTGCAGTTTAACCAGCAGAATTCCGCCACCTTCTCTGCCGTCCCATTGCCGGGCGTCAGTATCGGCCAGACCGTAGCGGCGTTGCAGGATATTACCAAGCGCGTCCTGCCCGAAGGCTATCTGATCGACTGGCAGGGCGACAGCCGCCAATTCGTTCAAGAAGGCAATCAACTGATGATGACGTTCGCGCTGGCGATTGTGTTCATCTTTTTAATCCTGGCAGCACAGTTTGAAAGCTGGCGCGATCCACTGGTGGTTATGGTGACCGTGCCACTGGCGATTTCCGGTGCCTTGATCCCGCTGTTCTTCGGCGTGACGTCGGTGAATATCTATTCTCAAATCGGCCTCGTCACCTTGATCGGCCTGATTTCCAAGCACGGGATTTTGATGGTCGAATTTGCCAACAACCTGCAACTGCAAAAAGGTATGGACCGTGCCAAGGCGATCCAGGAAGCTGCCAAGGTGCGCTTGCGCCCTATTTTAATGACAACCGCAGCCATGGTCGTTGGATTGGTGCCACTGGTCGTGGCCAGCGGCCCCGGGGCTGTCAGCCGGTTCAGTATCGGGATTGTCATTATCGTCGGGATGCTGGTCGGGACATTGTTTACCCTGTTCATCCTGCCAGCCGTTTATACTTTGATTGCGAAAGACCACAATACACACCGCCAGGAACCTGCGATCCCAGCGCAACCCGCCACACCGGACGAGCAACCGATTTTCTAATTCAGGTAATCGTTCAACTGGCCGGGCAGTTTTTGCCGCAGCGTCTGCTTGGCCCGTTTTAAAAGGCTGCGAACCGCCAGTTCCGTGCTGCCCAACGCTTTGGCAATCTGATCTACATCCATATCATTCGTGTAATGCAGGTGCATCGCGATCTGCTGTTGCCGCGGTAAATCCTGCAACAGCTTTGTCAGGCTGTCCCGCATCATCATGGCAGGTGCAGGCGATGGGGCCGGCAAGACATCTTGCAGATCGTGAATATCATTTGCAATGCTGGGCAATTGTTGCCGCCGCTTGTCCGCACATTTGAACACCGCGACTTTGTACAGCCACGTCCCCAGTCGGGCCGGGCCGTCCTGACGCCATTTATCCCGTGCCTGCCACAACGCCAGGAACACGTCCTGCGTCACATCATCGGCCATATCGGGCGCGTGCAGCAGCTTTAACGCCAGTCGGCGAACCTTGTCGCCATACAGGTCATGCAGCTGGGCCAGGGCCAGCGGCTTGCCAACGGCAAGTTCGGACAAGAGGCGGGAAACAATGGATAATTCGGTATTTTGCATTGCCAGTACAGCAATGCAAGAACAGGGCCAGTTTTAAGATTAAGGGTATTTTAATCGCGTCGCAGGAAAGCCGACCTTTGCAGGGCTGTTACTTTTCTTCCGGCTTGCTGCTGCGCGGGCCATAGGCAAATTCGTGCCAGCGTTCATAAACCGGCATGACATAGGCGATCAGCTGGTCAAATTCATGCGCCACATTCGGGCGATCCAGAATGCGGCCCAAGCGTGCTGACAAAATCATGTAGAACTCTTCCAGAAAGGCTGCGTCTTTTCCGCCTTTATCCAAATCCAGATTGGCTTGCAGGCTTTCGATCACTGCCAGGATGCGGGCGATCTTCTCACTCATGACATCCAGTTTGTTAGTCTCATACGCGGCCTTGCCCTCATACAAAAACTTGATAATACCCTTGTACAATTCGGCCACAACCTGCAACGGCGACATGTTTTCGTCGTTAACGGACTGGTACGCTTTGGTCGCTTTGTGCTGATAAGGGTTAGTCATCTTTATTTGTTCCAAGGATGGCGCGGATTTGCGCGAGGGTTGAATTGGCGGAGTTGATCAACGCCTCCATCCGTGAATATTTGGCGATCAGGCTTTCGCGGAATTGTTCAGCACGTTCCCGGACCCGTTCGGCACGTGTCTGCAACGTATCACTGTCGCTGTTAATCCGGTTGATCTGGGCTGTTAATTCCCCCGTCGTACTGTCCGTATAACGGTTGAAATTGTTGCTGACCAAATCACCCAGACCTTGATTGATTGTCATGGTCAGGGTTGTTGAGCCAGCCCCGATATAAGCGAAGCTGAGACCTTCGTATCGCGTGCCTTTTTTACCGATAATCGATGTGCCGCTGATGTCAAACATGTTTGCTTCGCCATTAACGGTCACCGCACTGATCGCCCCGGGACCGCTGGCCGTAATATCAATCGACAACGCGCCGAAATCGCCCACAGCCGTGTTGTTCAACAATCGAAAATCAGGGCTGGAACTGCTGTGCTGCGTTTCAAACATCGCGCGCACTGTATCGAATTTATTGCTAAGGACGTTATTCAGAATCTCTTCATCAACATCCAAAAAGTTGTCGTCTTCAAGGGTGATCCCAAGGTCGCGCATCGTCGTTAAGGCAGGGTCGCCTGTATTATATGACCGTGACAGCAACCCTTGAATTTCCTGGTTCAAGGTTTTCAGCAATGTGTCGCCGAACAAAATAGCCCCAGTAGCCACAGATCCATCCGCGCCGACCGCTTGGTTATCTTTCACAAATTGGCGAAACGTGTTGTATGCCTCGACAAAATCAAGGATGGCATCAGCCGACGCAGTCGTATCTTTCGTCACTTCTAACGCAATCGTGGTTCCCGTATCTGCTGCCTTGATATTCAGCGTTACGCCGTCCAGAATATCAGTGATCAGGTTACTGTCGCGGGTCACCAGAATGCCGTCCACCTGGATTTCAGCCTGTTGCGGAGGTTGAATAACATCAACAAACGCGCCGCCGCCATTAATAACGCCCAGATCCTGCATTACCGTGCCGGCAGTATCGGATATTTGGATGTTTTTGGCCGTGTTCGTACCGGTTAAGACCAGCTGAAACGCATTTTCACCGACCTTCAGAACACTGGCTGTCACTTTCGTACCCGAAGATTGCGCATTAATCGCTGTGGCAATTTCCTGCAGGCTCATATCTGCTGTCACATTAATATTGGCCGCGGTCGCACCGTCCAGGCCAATCGAAAATGTGCCGGTATATCCCAAATCTGCGGTTTTATCCGTGACTGTGCCGCCAGCAACCTTGGCCGCCATCGCTTTTTTAAGGACCACGATTTCCGTCGTACCAACCTGGGCACTGTCGGACAATGTAACGCCCAAAATGTTTCCAGCATTCCCGGATCCCGTAATGACAGATAATGCGCCCGCCTTACGGTTGAAAATTGAGTTGGAAGTACTGGTTGAGCCATACACCTGGCGCAAATTCTGCATTTTGGCCCGGACTTCTGCGCCCAGATCAGCCAGGGTCTGATACCCGGCAATGCGTAAATCGTTCTTTTTGATCTGCGCGTCCAGCTTATCCGCTTCGCGCGTGCGTTGTTTAATGGCCGCCTCAATCAATGCCGACGTGTCGATACCAGAGCTGGACCCAGACACAACTGTCCGTCCGTTTTGCGTGCTGATCGTGCCTGTTGAACCGATTGTGTTTGTCATGACCTTAAACCCTTATCCTAAATAATATGGGGGAGCTGCAATTATTATGCCAGCTCCCCCAATTTATTATTTTAAGTTATCTGTTGGGGGCCGTATTATCGGACCAGGGACAACAGAGAAGACTTCATCTGGTTGGCCTGAGCCAAAGCCGCGATGGCCGCTTCTGTCATAACCTGCTTACTGACCAGGTTTGACTGTTCAGCAGCAATGTCAGTGTCCAAGATAACCGATGCAGCAGCATTCAAGTTCTCGATAGCCGTGTCGATATAATCAGCGCGGTATTCGAAACGTGAGATCTGAGAACCGATTTCAGCGCGGAAGCCAGAAACATCGTCAATAGCAGCGTCAACTGCATCAGCGGCGGTTGTGGCGTTGGCGACGGTTGTAACATCACCACCGTTAATGCCCAGGCCGGTGGCCGTTGCATCAATACCTGTCAAGTCTGTTTCCAGCAAGTCAGTGGCAGTATCTGTACCAACCAGGTAGTCATCGTCAGCATCGGCTAAAGAGGCATCCAGCAGGACAACACCGTTAAAGGTCGTGCTTCCGGCCAGAGCGTCAACCTCAGACAGAAGTTGCTGGTATTCTGCGTCAATGAAACCGCGGCTTGCAGTATCCAGCGAACCGGACAGGGCCTGCGCAGCCAGTGATTTCATACGTTGCAGAATGTCGCCGATACGGGCAAGACCGCCATCCGCAGTTTTCAGAACGGACTGAGCTTGCACAGCGTTACGTGCAGCTTGGTTAAGGGTTGTTACGTCAGCTTTCAAGCGGCTGGCAACGGCAAGACCGGCAGCGTCGTCAGAAGCGACAACAATCCGGCTACCACTGGACAGTTTAGCGAGTGAACGCTCTTGGTCCGCGGAATTCCGGTTTAAGTATACGAGGGCTGTGTTTGAAGATGTGTTGGTTGCAATTACAGGCATTGGTATTCTCCTTCCTAGGGTTTAACAGTTCCTAATCCTTGGAACTGGAAGATATCGCCGGGACCATCCCGATTATATCTTCAGCACTGATTCTACACGAACCGGATAAAATGAGAAGTCTCTTTTCATCTTCTCCGATATAAACCAGATTACACTGCGAGAAGTTACAAAATCGTTAACGCGTGTTAACCCTTATACAGCAGGCTTTACAGGGCAGTTCTGCCTGCGATTTGGTGGTCAATTATTTCTATGATATACTAAACTTAAGATAAAAATTGCTTCCTGGGGTTCCATTAATGACACGATTCTTTGCCGGCCTGTTGGTCGCCTGCGTTACGCTTTCTTTTTCTCCTGTCCTTGCTGCCGAATTGCCCGTTAATCAGGAAAAAACAGCCTCTTCCAGCACGTCTGCAACAGAGCGCGCGGGTACGGATGGCGATTACCCCCTTCTGCGCCTGACACCGGACAAGCCGGAAACGATTCAGTTAGAACGCGCCGCCGTGAATGTTTTGATTGGCAATGATACGCATCTGCAAATCATTCCGGATACCAGCCGCAATCTGATCCTGATGCCCCGCAAGCCCGGCACGACTTATTTTAAAGTGCTGGATGCGGCTGGCGACATTATCATGCAACGGCATGTCGTGATCGCGCCGCCCAAGCACAATTATGTCCGCATTCGTCGGGCCTGTACCGCCGCCCAGCCGGACTGTAAGGCCTACAGCATGTATTATTGCCCCGACATCTGCCATGAAATGGACCTGCCACAGCAAGCCGGCGTCCCAACGCCGATGGCACCGCCTGAACAGGTATCCACATCAGCTGCACCGCCCCCTATTGCTGATGGTGACGTTCCAATATCCACCCCTTTACCGCAATAACCTTTCCTAACTTAATGCTGACCCTTGACGCGCAGCGACGAAACGGGCAGTGATAAACCATATATATAACGAGGTTCCCAATGAAAAAATCCTGTGTCACGTTGCCTGTTTTGGCATCTATTCTGTTATTGGCCGGCTGTGCCAGCACTGAAACCGTTCACACAAGCCGTGACGACCGGTCAGCACGCGTATCAAGCGCGATTGAAACCGCAACGACCCAAGCACAGTCTGGCAGCAGCGCGAGTGCCGGCGCCATCTATAAGAACCAGAACAACGCCACCAACGCGATCCGTTACGCCCGGCAATTACGCCGCGAAGGGGACTTTACCAAAGCCTCGGCCGTGTTAAGCCCGTTTGTGAACGATCCCGCCTCGTCCGCTGAGATCAAAAGCGAATATGCCGCATTACAGCTGGAACTGGGCAACTATGCCGCTGCGATCAAATATGCGCAAATGGCTCTGGCCTTAAAGCCAAATGACCCGCAAGCCTATCAAATGCTGGGCATCGCCCAGGATGCACAAGGCGACCATGTGGGCGCTGAGGCTTCTTTCCGCAAGGCATTAAGCCTTTGGAAAAGCGACAAGATTCCTGTCATGAACAACCTGGCTCTGGCCCTGGCCAACCAGAACAAAATTGACGAAGCGGTCGCCATTCTGCAAGAAGCCAAGAAAATGGGCCCAGGCCGTGTGGAAATTGAACGCAATTTGCGCATTATTTCGACGCTGAATGAAAAGGTACAGTACAAGCAGCCGAATACTGGCGCAGCCATGCCTGATATCTATGGGAATAAAGCGAAGACGGCCAGCGTGACCAAAACCACGACAACAACTGTCACCACGCCGACTGAGTTGAAAAAGACTGCGCCTTAATTAGCCCATGCCCGCAGGGGCAGGACATGTTGAGGGCACTGATGTCGGAATAGATGCCACGACATCTGCCCATGTATATGAACGTGGGTTGCGTGATGATGGCTCTACACCCCAAACAGTTTGGGCCTCTTGAGACAATTTTTGTCTATTTTGTTCGTTTAATGCCTTAACGCACATAATTGTGTCTGCATTACCATATTCCCAGGCAAACGGGCTGCCTCCTTTCCGGACACTATCAAACATCACTTGGTAATACTCGTCATTACTCAAAACCTCTAACACACGCTTCAAGCCAGCCTCTTTGAATGTCATAACATAATTATAACAGGAGGCTTGCAGAATAGCTTTCTGTCCTTCTTCTGGCTGCTCATTCAGGTATTGCTGCACAACCGGATGTACATATTTAGGAGCGCGATAAGTACGGTATGACTCACTTCCCGTGCCATGTAACAAAAGACCCACAATGCCCCTTTGCGCAAGAAATTGACCGCGCTCAGTGATTGTCATTTCATCCATCCATCGCATGATATTCTCAGTGCCATGATCAACAATAGGGAAAACGATATCATACGTTAACATCGTGCATCGTTCTTTAGATGGCAACTTGTCAATAAAAGCACACAAAATCGGGTTAGATTGGATATTCGTGTTTATCAGCCGACTTTGCTTGTGCGAACGCGAAGCAACATCATACGCAAAAATATGGCGCAAAATATTCAAGGCTTGTGGAGACTTTGAGCGTAACAAAATCTGTAGAAAATTATCCTGAGACTTATCTGATCCACTTGCAAATTCTGCGCATCCATTGGCGCTTGCAAAGTTATTTGCAAGGACTGCCATTTTTTGTCTGGGAATATAAGGTGCTGGATATCGCACCGCCTCGAATACTGTTCCTAAACTAAATGCCGACATACTATTTCTCCTAATTCTTGCCATAAGTAATCAGAGTCTAATAAATATGTCAACAAAGAATCAGTTTAAACACGTGGCATCTAAATAACTCTATGGTCCGGCGCCTGATGCACCTGCCTGCAAAAAGGCGGGGCCCAAAATCACGATAAAAAGGGCGGGCAGGAAGAACAGGATCATTGGTACGGTCAGTTTCGGCGGCAGGGATGCGGCCTTACGTTCCGCCTCGCCCATCCTGGCATCACGCAGTTCCTCGGAAATAACCCTCATCGCGTTGGAAATCGACGTCCCGTATTGTTCAGCCTGAATCATCGCAGTGGCAAAAGATTTCGCGGCGCCGCTGCCCACCCGCCTGGCAAAGTCCTGTAACGCCGCACGACGGTCGTTTAACATCCCCATTTCGGCGGATAAAATACCCAGTTCTTCGGCCAGGATCGGCGCGTGTTCCGACACCTCGTCCGCCACCCGGTTAATCGTCTGCTCTAACCCGATCCCGCCCTGAACACAGATCAGCATCATATCAAGCGAGTCCGGAAACGTGATGTTAATCTCCTGCTGTCTTTTCTGGATATGATTCTTGACCAGGATACTTGGGATCGCAAAGCCCAGCCCGATCATAATCAGACAGCCCAGGTAAATCTCTGACACACTGAAATCCTTATTTCCCTTGCTCATTAACAACAGGGTAAACGCCGCCAGGACCAGCGGAATAATAATCTTGGCCAACAGGAAATTCATCGGGGCTTTCGGGTCCCTGATCCCGGCCTGCAACATCTGATCGCGCAGTTTTTCACCATACGCGCCCAGTTTCTGCTGGATCGAAAACCGGATCGACAGGCTTTCCCGCGCTGACTGGCGCTTCTCAATCTCTTCCCGCGTTTCGGTAAACAAAGCTTTGCGTTTCTTTTGAATAACGCGCTGGTACTTCTCCTGCTGCTCCGTCTTGTTCAGGTACGGCCAGGCAAAAGCGATAAAAGATGCGGCGGCAGCCAACGCACTGATCGTCACGATCAGCATCTGGTCAATACCGGGTGAGAAAACGATCATGCTTTATACCTTAAAGTTAATCATCTGGCGCATCACCAGGATCCCAACCAGCATCCAGCCGATGGCACATCCCAGCAAGATTTTACCCGTTGCGGTGATAAACAGCACTGTCATGTATTTCGGGTTAATCAGGTACAAGCCGACCGACACAAAAATAGGCAGCGCGCCAATAATCATCGCTGATGCCTTGGCCTCGGACGACAGGGCGATAACCTTGCGTTTCAAGCGAAACCGCGCGCGGATCAGCTTCGACAAATTGGTCATGATTTCAGACAAGGACGACCCTGTCTGTTGCTGGATCGCGATCCCTGTGGCAAACATCTGCATTTCCGCCAGTGGCATCCGTCGGGCGGCACTGACCGCTGATTCCGCCATGGATATGCCGATTTTCTGTTCATCGTACATCCGGGCCATTTCTTCGCCCACCGGGCCGTTAAATTCGCGGGCGACCATCGATACCGCTTCGCTGACCGGCATACCAGCTTTCAGCAAGCGCACCATCGCATCCAGCGCATCGGCAAAATCATTCATAAATCTTTTCTGGCGGCGCTTCGTCAAAAACCCCAGCACATACCGCGGGAAACCCAGCAATCCGATCAGCAAGAACAGAATAATCATGACGCCGTTTTGCCCCAGCAACAGGCCCAGCAACACAAAAACGACGGCAGATATCGCACTGAAGACCCAGTATTTCGTCGGGCTGACATGCGACAACCCGGCCTGCAGCAAACGGATCGACAGGCTGTTCTTCTTCGGGGCGTTTTCGTCCTGGTGACCTTGCGATTTCAGGCGTTTGGCCAGCATCGCGCGGCGGGCATTCGGGTTATCACCACTGGCCTGAGCCGCGTGTTTATTCCCCGTGATAATCGCCATTTTCTGGCTTTGCGATTGCGTGCCGAATTTTTGCAGCAGGACGTACAAGATGGCCATACTGGCCAAGCTGATCACTGCAATCAGAATCAGCATGCCGGGCGTCATTTATCGTACGCCTCTTCCATCGCATCCAGGACAAGTTGTTCGACACCGTATTGGCGGGCCTTGTCGAAGAATTTGGGGCGCATCCCGGTGGCACGTTGGCGGGTGATTAACCTGCCGTCTTTTTCCTCGCCCAGATAATCCAGAACGATCAAATCCTGCATCGTCACCACGTCCCCTTCCATCCCCGTGATTTCAGAAACATGGGTGACCTTTCGTGATCCGTCGCGCAGACGCTGCACCTGAATAATGACGTTTACGGCGGACGCGATTTGTTCGCGAATGGCAAGCGTTGGAATACTTAAATTCCCCATCGCGATCATGTTTTCCATACGGCTGATCGCCTCACGCGGGTTGTTGGCGTGCACAGTGCCCATGGACCCATCGTGGCCGGTATTCATCGCCTGCAGCAAGTCAAAGGCCTCTGGCCCCCGCACCTCCCCCACAATAATGCGTTCAGGGCGCATCCGCAGACAGTTTCTGACCAGGTCGCGCATCGTGACCTCACCCACGCCTTCCAAGTTTGCGGGGCGGGTTTCCAGACGCACCACGTGCGGTTGCTGCAGCTGAAGCTCGCACGCATCTTCACACGTGACAATCCGTTCGCCGCTTTCGATATAGCGCGTCAGGCAGTTCAGCATTGTTGTTTTACCAGACCCTGTTCCGCCCGATACCAAGACGTTCACGCGGCACCGGCCTACGGCCATGATCATTTTGGCGCAGGTGGGTGTGATCGATCCATATTCAATCAATTTTTCAAGCGTCAGTTTTTCCTTACGAAACTTTCGGATGGTCATGCACGCGCCGTCAACCGCCAAAGGCGGAATAATCACGTTCACACGGGACCCGTCAGGCAGACGCGCGTCGCAAATCGGCGATGATTCATCCACCCGCCGGCCAATCGCGCCAACAATACGCTGGCAAATCGTCACCAGATGCTGGTTATCGCGGAACTTCACCTCGGTGCGTGAGATTTTTCCGTTCTTCTCAATATACACCGTTTCCGGCCCGTTGATCATGATATCGGCAATACCGTCTTCATCCAGCAGTGTTTCAAGCGGGCCGAAACCCAGCATGTCATCCCCGCATTCGCGTGCAATCTGCGTCAACTCAAGAGGCGTTAAATCAAGAACCCGAAAACGTGCGATTTCGGCAACAGCGGCACTGATTTCATCACGGGCTGCCTTGGCATCCATTTTGGCCAAGGCCTTTAAATCAATCCCGTCGCGTAAATCTGACCAGATCCGCGTCCGGGCACGTTGCAGGCGCAAAGTGGTCATGTCCTCTGCAGCGGTGGGCGGTGCGGCCGCGACCGGCATTTCATCCACGACAAAAGGTTTGGAAACGGCAGGCACCGGAATTTCGACGGCTGCGGGCACGGCAGGCACCGCTGGTGCGGCGGCGGCCGTTACAGGCAGCGGCGTTTCCGTCACTCTCTGCGCAGGAGCGGGAGGGGGTGGCGGAGGCGAAGGAACCGCTGCGGGCGCAATATTGGCCCCTGCTGGCATATCGCCAGCGCGTTTACCGAACATATTTTACCGTTGTCCTTTAAGCAGATTGCTAATGAAATTTTGTTTTTTACCGGTTGCAGAACTGGCCGAGACGGCCCCGGCATTTTGCAAAAAGGGGTGCAGAAGAGGTAAAAGCGCAGACTGTAATTCCGCCACGCCTTTTTGATGACGCCAATTCTCACCTACGCCTTCCAGAATAGAAAAAACGTGCGGTGCGTCCGGCACAACCGCGCTGACGCGAATGCCCAAAGCCTGGGTAATATCGCGTGATCCGATTTCAACTTTACCCCAGCGCCCCGCCATGTTGATCACGACATCAATCGCCGCCGCGTCATTGCCGCGCAAGGTCCGAATTTCCTGCAGCAGGCTGCGCGCGCCGCGTAACGCGGGCAAGGTTGGCGTACTGACCACAATCACGCGATCGGCGCGGGCCAGAACACTTTGCGATACAGCCCCGTTGGCACTGGATAAATCAGCCACCACCATCGGCGTTTGCTGCAACGTCTTATCAAGGATGCTTTCCATCGCGGCCGGCGTGACCGGGTCGGATAACAAGGCATCTACCCCTGTTCCCAACAGGCTCAGTGTCGCCGATGTGGGCACAAGCAAGCGTTTGAAACTGTCCGCATCGGCGGACAATGCGGCACGTGCGGCTTCGGATAATGTTGCGACAGGCTCATGCCCATGGGCAACGGTTGAATAGGACCAGCCGCCGGCGGCGTCCAGTAAAACGGTTTTCTGCGAATCATGATGCGCCAGCAAATCTGCAATCATCCGCGCGCAACTGGATGTCCCCACCCCGCCCTTACTGCCGATCACGGCCAGAAGTTTGGAATTCGCCTGACCTTTTTTCGTGGTTAAGGCCTGGGCCACAACATCGGCCAGTGCGGTCGCCGCAATCGGCTTCACCAAATAATCACTGACACCCATCGCAATCAATTGGCGATACACATAGACATCGTTCACCGGGCCAATAATAACGCACGCGGTTTCCGCGTGGCAGACGGCAGCCAGACTGTTCAATCTGTCTGTAAACTGGGCCGAGATATCGTCGGTTTCGATTAACAGTAAATCGGGGGATTCTTGATGCGCATATAACTGAATGGCAGTATCCAAACTGTCCCCGGCCAGCTGGCATCCAACCCGCGCAAAACGCCAGTCCGCCTGCAGCAATGCAACAGCATCACGCAGGCTCGCGTCACGCACGTGCATGTCTATTTTTGCTGCGGGGAGCAACACCGATTTTCCGTTATGTGTTTGCACACCAGACCCTTATCGTTCTTCTACATTTAAAATTGTAAAGGAAAGGGTTTAGCAATCAGTAAAGATTTGCAGGAAATTTAAAGTTTTATTCCGAGGCTGTCTGGCCCGCCAATGGGGCAAAAGCTTTGTTATCATAGTAACCGCGATCGTTGATAACAGCGGTCTGACGCGCCCCGTCCGATGCAGCAGTCGGCGCACGCCCAGCCAGGTCGGCAGGACGCATAACCTGCTGTGCCATCAATGTCTCAACCGTACATCCGTATTTGTACGTCTCGTTATTCGTTGTTGCGCCGCCCGTGCCTGTATAGGCGGGCATCTGGCCGCAATCGCGCGGCCCCTTCGCTGTGATGGTCCCGAATTTCAGCAAGGCATGCATTTCCCGCCCGCTGTTGGGGATTGGCAGTGTCTCTGTCATAACTTCGGCCACGCCATTGGCTTTCAGCGTATTGCTAATCCGTGCCGCCAAACGATTGGCATCGCGCGGGCTATCGCTGACGCTTGGATCATACGTCACCGTTGCACCCACCACCCCGGCGCCATACCGCGCATAATATTGCGCCATTTGCTGCAAGAAACCGTCGGTGATCTGTGATTCGGCATATGACTGGTTATGCGTGGATGTCGCCAGCTCCGCGCGGCGTTCCGACATAACGGTCGGCATTTCAAAGGAGGCACCGCAAGCGGTCAATCCCCCCAAGGAACCAAGCAGAACGGCAATCAAACTCACGGAACGAAACATATCTTAATCTACCTTATCCTTAGTCGATCATATAGCCGAATTTCTCACCCGCCGGGGGCAAGGCGGCTTCGCTGCCTTTGAAATTACGGCGCAGATTATTGACGAAAGCCTCACCCATCGGCGTTGGTGCCGGGGCGGCTGGGGCTTCGACCTGTTTGGTGTCTGCAAAAGGTTTGACCAGATACGGCGTGACGATAACCACCAACTCCGTTTCTTCGCGGTTAAAGCGGCGGGATGAAACCAGATCACCCAGAATTGGCGTGTTTTTAATGCCTGGCAACCCAGATATCCCTTTAATCGCTTCGGATTTGATCAGGCCCGCGATCATCAAAGATGACCCGCTGCCCAGCTCAACCGTCGTGCTGGCCCGACGCACATCGATACCTGGAATTTCAGTATCTTCGAGCGTCACACCTTTTTGGAAATCCAACGAGGAGACTTCGGTTTTCATCTGCAGATTAATACGGTCTTCGTTCATAACCAGCGGTTTGAAATTCAGGCTGACCCCGAAATCCTTAAATTCAATGATAATATTGCCTTCGTTGTCACGACCGACAGGAACCGGGAATTCACCACCCGCCAAGAATCCAGCCTCTTCACCCGACAACGCCGTCAAATTTGGTTCCGCCAGGACGTTGGCCAGATTATCGCGCTCCAAAGCCTGGATCAGGAATTCAACAAACCCCAACCCTGTCACGCCACTGTCCCAGACCAGACCGGCCGACAGGATAGACTCTTCCAAAAAGCCCAGCGCACCATTACTGCTGACCCCGCCGGTTAAACGACCGGACGATGTCGGACTTTGCTGGTTAATATTTGTTTCAACACCCAATTGGCGGATCACATCGCGGCTCATCTCAACCACGCGGACGCGCAAAGTGACCTGCTGCTCTCCACGGACTTCCAACAGGTTTTCGATCAGGCTGTTCGGGTTCGCGCCCGCCGCGCCGCCACGGATATCAGCAATATGGCTGGACACAACATTGGCGATTTTCTGCGCAACAGCCGGGTTTGACACCTGGCCCGACAAGATCAATTGTTTACCCACCGTTTGCAGGTTGACGTTTGTTTCCTTGGGAAACAGGCTGTGAATCATGCCCTCTAACGCCACTGTATCAATACGGACGTGAACATTGACGCGCTTAACCAGATTGCCCGCGTTGTCCATCGCGATAATGTTGGTATCGCCCAGCTTGGCCCCGACAACGAACAATTTATCCGTCTGCAATGCCATAACATCGGCAATTTGAGGATCGGCCACCAGAATATCAGCCACATCTTCGGAAAAGTTATAAATTTCAGCTTTTCCAAGCGTAACATATAATGTTTCTGTCAATTGTTTTGGGCTTAAACTGTCAGGATTCTCTTTTGACGCGCATACAGGCGTACTTATTCCCGTCACCAGGAATAATATAGCAATACAGTATGTCAAAAACGATTTCATATGGAGATTAATCTAACCTTTTTATTGTCTTCCTGATATACGCGACGAAAATTGCTAAAACATTAATACCCAGTTTTATTTGGGTTTAACGTCGAACGGGCACATTCACGATTGTATCGCGGCTGTACACCCGCACCATGTTGCCGGCCCCATTGCTGTCCCTGGTGACTTCGGCCACTTGTTGCAGAACGGCACTGACCTGCACATCCGTTGTTGGCGCTGGTGGCACATCTGACACTGCAGACGCATCGGACAGGCCACGCAATGTCAGGCTTAAATCACCCATCGCACCGGCCAGGGCCACTTTTTCCGCCTGGGAACCATCGACTTCTAATGTCACCGTCCGGCCCACTTTTGCTTCGTCGCCATCCTTACGTGCCATTTGGTCCACGGCCAAGATTTTCACATTCTCAAGCACTGTTTCAGTTGCATGGCGATCAATAATACTGCGCGCCGCATCGCGGGCACTGTCATTGATGCGGACCTGGTGCGTTAAGACAACGTCCACACGATCACCGGGGCTGATAAACCCACCGACCATGGATTCTGCGGACACCTTAATCGCAATCGCGCGCTTGCCGGGATCCAGCATGTTGGCCAGGATATTGCCTTTGCCATCACCTGTCAGGGCTTGCTGCACAATCGGCTCACCCGCACTGACATCACGTTTCAGGCGGCCTTTCGCCACATCTTCAATTTTCTGGTTTTCCTGGCGGATGATTGCATTTGGAATCATGGCTGCTTCCGGCCATGCCTGCCAGCGCACATCCATCGGCTTGACCTCGGCCCCTGTTGTCATTGATCTGGCCGCGACCAAGACCTCAATTTTGGTTTCATCGGGTTTGCCGCCCAGCGTCGCCTGAACCAGCATTGCCACAGTCAGGGCGATTAAAAACCCGCCGCCAATAACAATCAGCATATTTCTGTTCATCCTCTACCCCACAAAACTTTGTAATGTTGCGGGCGACAATGCCCCGTTATATCCCAGCGCCAAAATGAAACCTACCGCAATTGCGACACCATAGGGCACGGCATTTTTTCCGCCCCGCAATTGCATCACCCAGCCGCTGTTCAGCCACGCAGGCACCGTGCCTGCCTTACGCAGCCGTAACGCCATCACACCCAGTACACCGCCGGCCAATGTCGTGTAAAACAAGAAGGGCATTAAGCCCGCCATACCAAGCCAGAGGGAAACAGCCGTGGCCAGTTTCACATCCCCCGCACCAAACATGCCAAGCATGTAAAGTAAAAATGTTGCAGCAAAAATACCGCCGGCCACAGTTAAATGTGACAGCAAAGGCGCAAATGCATGCGCGTCCGATGTAAGCGTGACAATCGTATAGGTCACCGCAAACAACGTCGTAATTATAAGGGATAGGATATTGGGAATCGTCAGACCCTGCCAGTCATGCATGGCCGCCTTAATAGCGCAGCCCAGCGTCAGCAGCAGGCCGAAGATATACATGACCAAGCCTGTCATAATGATGTCTTTCGTACGATTGCCAAAAAGAAAAAGAGCGCCCCAAAAAGCAGGCCCATCATCAGGGGGAAGATGGGCCTGCGGGGGCTTGGTAAAGCGGATTATATTAGTTTGGCGCAGCAGCCAGCGTGGTGGACATTTGTCCGAACAGAGCTGTCAGCTGGTCACCGAAGGCCACAACCGCAGCCGAGATCGCGAGTGCGATACCTGCAGCAATAAGACCATATTCAATCGCCGTCGCGCCTTCTTCTTGTGTTGTAAAGGCAACAGCTTTTGCAATTATCTTGTTAATCATTCATCTCTCCTAAGTTTTGGTTTTTTTGATCGGTGATATTCATTCCTACCGAACCCACATCATTCAGTATATATACCAAAGTACTAAATTTACGTTAACACACAATTCGTTCTGAATATACTAAGCCTTTAAAAACATTACTAAATTATGACAACGCGCTTTTTAATTTGAAATATGAATGTTACTGAGTTCCAGGCTGATCCGCTCAAACACATCAACCAGATCGTCTTGTGTTGGCGCATCAAAATACTTGCTGGAATCCGTGGCACAGCTGCGATAAAAGTTGCGCGTCGCGTTACTGATGTCCGAGGTAAAGGTGACAGTATAAACCTTAATCCCCTGTTCCTTCATCCGTGTGCATGTTTCAGCCAGACGCGCATTCAGATGATTAACGCGCACTGTGCTGCCTTGATACGTGCCATAGGCACTGTAATGCGGGTTCAGATAGTTATCGCCATCGGTCATCAGGACAACAGCCTTACGCCATTGGGCATTCCCCCAATCCGCGCCCTCACGGAACGGAAAACCTGGCGACAACACGCGATATCCCCACACCATCCCTAAATTACTTAAGGTGCTGCCATCGGCGCGCAGGCCACTGATGCGGCTTAACAACTGAGTCCGATTACTGGTCAGTGGCTGGATATACGATTTATTGCAGCCGTAATTGATACCGGCCTTGGGATCTTCGGTCCGATAATTGTTGCGGTAATAGCTTTCATTCGATCCTTGATAGGTGAAGCGGAACATGTTCCAGCGCCATGACGCCTGGCTGTCCATCGTGTCTTCCGGATAGGTGCGGGTCAGGACACAGCCCCACCAATCGGTGGTCTTGTTGACGTTCCATTTCATATTGTTGGGATTGCTGACAAACGGCGTGTCATAAAACGTGCCGTCCGGATTTTTGCCAAGCCCATACGGGCCGACATTGACCGCCGTGGCAAAAGGCACCAGGCCGATCTTGATATTGTCGTCGAATACCGCGCGGTTAAACAGGATATTGACAAAGTTTGTGGCCGCCGTTCGCAACGCCCCAATATTATTGTTGGTCGCCATCGATCCTGTCACATCCAAAACCATGGCGACTTCCAGCCCACGAATTTCCCGACTGACGACCGTTTCGGCATACACATTGATAATATGAATCCCTAAAATATCGACAAAGAAAGGATCAAAATTGGCACGGGCGCTGACCTGAATTCGGCCACCCGACATTTCATGAACCGTCAAATCATATGTTGCGCCAATTTTATCGGATGGATAGTTAATCTGCAGAAAGCTATCGACCCGCGCCTGCAACGCCGTTCCGGTATCGCCGGATGCCGCTGCTGCCAATGCTGCGGCGTCTAGGGCATGGCTTAATCGCTGTCTGACCATATAGGCCGTTGCCAGATCGACGCCCATCCCCCCGGCACCGACCACCAACGGAATCAATAACGCAAACGCAATGGCTGTTGCGGCCTGGGTCCCCAGCAGGAAATGGCGCATATATTTTACAAGGCGTTTCATCATCATCCGGCGTACTCCACAGTTGGGGAGCGGCGGCCACGTGTAAACGCCACTTCCTGCATATTAAATGCATTCATAAACATCTGCCCGAAATGCGGCACATAGGTATAGCGAATAGTGACAATGATCAGCCCATCGCCTTCTTCCCCCAACCCTTGAACACTGCTGACCGCCGCTTGGTTCGGTGCCATGTTGCGCGTTTCCCGCCACAGCACCACAGGACGTTCCTGATCATCAAATTCCACGCTGGCGATATCAATGCCCATTGTACCGGATGCATAGGGCTGAAAACTTAACCGCGCGGCGGCAATAACTTCGTTCACTTGACCGCTTGTCACGGTAAAATCGCGTGAGATCAGGTCAGCAGCAACCTGCGAGGCCGTGATCGTGCGTTGATTAAGCATGATTCCATTCCCGATATCATAAATCCCCATCAGCAATGTCAACATAACGGGAATCAGCAATGCCGCCTCGATCAGCGCAGTGCCGTCCTTACCCGCGCGAAAGGTACGCAGTCGGTGCAACACAGTCATGACACATCCCCGCTTCATTCTTCTTCCTCTAACGCATATGGTTCGGTCTGCAATACGATCGTACTCATCATAATACGCGTGTTATTCGGACCATCCGCCAGCAGCTGTCCAATAAAAGGCGTCAGCAGCGGATAGCGATAATATGTACGGATCAACACCGTGTCATTCACCCCGCCTGCATCGAAACTGCGCGGGACGAAATCACCGTCTGCATCCACCTGCGGCTCAAATGACCCGACACTCGAAAATGACGGTATCTGAACCACTTCATATTGCAGCTGATCACACCTTAATAACGTATCAGCATGGGCACAGACCGCGGACTGAAACAAATCCTCTGGATCGCCTGTCGTCGTTTGCACCTGGCCCGTTCGCACCAGGCGCGCACCTTCATTGGTTGCGCCGTGCAGGATACTCATCCCTGCGAACATAAGCGACATCTCGATAATCCCGATTAACAGGAACATCAGCGGTACTGCCACCAGGGCGAATTCAACCGCCGTTGCGCCCCTATCGGACCGCAGAAAATAATTTAACCCCACACCCATGCCGCTTGTTATATCGTTATTAAAAGCCTGCCGCAGCACACTTATCCCACCAGTCTAACGCAAAAAGAATTGTGAAAGTGATAACATTCCCTGCAATTTATATTGCATTTGTTGGATTATCGGCCGCAAGGCGCGGTTTGTCTCGTGACATCGGGAAGCCGGCATTGTCCAAAGGGATATCGCCCGACACCTCTGGCCCCCACCGTTCAAGCAGTTTCTGCTGCTGTTCTTTAATGCGTTTCAACCGGCTGTATCCCTGTTGAACAGACAGTTTTGCGACCATCTGTGTCAGGAAGATTTCAAGGCCGTATCCGGCGCCAGCCCCCATGAACATGACAATAATCGTTGTCGGCTGGCCAATCATGTGCATCGCCTGTTCCGTCGTATGTCCGGACGTGATCAAATCCATCCAAAATGGAAAGCACGCCGCGAAATTCAGGCAGCCAACGGTGACAGTTTTCAACCGCTTTGGCGACCGATCCGACAGTACCGCAACAATTGTGGGCAACATGCCGATCAAAAGCATGATGGTGCTGGACAGGAACACAACAGCCGCGACCAAGGCCATGACGATCAGTAATTGTTTTTTCAAGAACTGCATTACAGTCCCTTCCCGAAATACGTGGAAAACATCACCAGCAGGATAATAACAAAACTTAGCAGGGCTGAGATAGCCGCCGAAACCTCGCGGCCCTTGTCATAGCCATATTTCTTGTTGCGCTCTAGGCCCACAGACAAGCGCACATATTCCTGCGAAATCGCACGGTATTCATGCATGGCCGCAGCAAATTCGGTCATGTCGCGCTTTTTATTGTGCGGATCATTCAGCAGCAAAGCCAGCGACGCAATCTCACCGCCGCCTTTCAACTTATTAATTGTCGTCCGCATCCCGGCCCGCAAACTGCGGTCATGAAAGCGATCCGCAAGCGGCTGCAACAAATCGCCCAACCAGGTGGTGACCATTGGAAACCCCATGCTGCGGTGACGAATTTGAAGTTTGCGCAGGATTTGCAGCATCGCCTCTAACCGCCGGTGCGGCTCGGTGCTGTTTAACTCATACAGATGCGGATCCGTCGTGACGGGATCGTGCATGGATAAAAACGCCGCAACATGCCGATCAAACGGCGTCTCGATTTTTTGATGCCGACTTAGGCTGTCTTCCAAAGCGATGATGATATCATCAGACGTGAATAAATAGTGGCGGGGAAATGTTTCAGACAAACACGGCGCTTCGGGTACCAGAATATAGACGCAGCGTTCAAGGCCGTACCCAACAGTGACCTGCTTTAAACTGTTACGGCAAGCGGTTAAACGCTGATCCAGTAACACAGCATCAAAGCCGATATGAGGCGCATTCCCAATCCATATTTCGATCATGCGATAACGGATAACATCTGCAAAGCTGTTCAGATGCGCCCCGCGGCCATAGTAATAAACCAGCATCCGGCCAAAGGCATCAGGCAGAAATGTCAGGCCGCGATAGGTGATGGGCAGGTTAGGTGCCAACAGCATCGCCACATGTGTCACCAGGCGATCGGCGTAATTACCGCCCGTTCCATGTTCACGGGCCGCAACCACGGCCTCGTCAACCTGCTTGCTTAAAGCCTTATCTTCGAGCGATCGGACAATCCAGCTTTGCAGCTCTTTGCTTTCAATCAGCTTCACCGCTTCAATCACATTTTCAGTCATTGCAACGGACAAAAGAACAGGCCGTGTGATCGACTGTCCTGCAAATTCCAGGGGACGGGCCGCTTTTGCTTTGCTCGGCGGGTTGGATTTCGGGGTCACGCGGCGGCCATCGGTCCACAGCGCCACATCATCCAACGTCCAGCGCAGCTTCGGATCATCCAGCAGCAATCCGCGCAGCAATTCCAGCAGCGTGCCTGTTACCCGGCTTTTCCCCATGATGGCTGAGAATGATCCCAGCTCAACCTTACGTAAGAAAACTTCACGCGCGGACACACCATGGTTTGGATCTTCGGTCCGCACCATCAGGCCCAGACAGACACCCAGGGCGTACATATCGTCGCTAAGGCTGCCTTCACCGCGCCCTAGCGGGTCGGTCAGGACCCGCTCAATCGGCTCGTATATCGCAGGCTGGTGGTATCCATGCGGCAGGCACAAGCAGTCGCCCAGCATCATCCTGTCGATTGTCGTGGGCTGAAGCGGCTCGTTCGGCGGCGTTCCAACAAAGATATTGGTCAGGCGCAAGTGACCAAACGGAATCTGCAACGTATGAAGTTCACGTAAGACCGGCAGCAGGTAACGATTAACCAGGCTTCGCACCGCATCGGGCGACCAGCCCAAGGCGATAGACTCTTCGGACGCTGCCAGCGGGCGGGTCAGGCCTTGTTCATACACCATGACAAAACGCTGGGTATTATCGCCAGGCCATTCGACAACGCCCATATTCAAAAGGCGTGATGCGCCTGCATGGGTGATATTCGAGTATTTGGTCAGATATTCCAGCCGCGGCACGATGTATTTGTCGCACAACACCGCATACGCATTCGGCCCGCGACGCGATTTGGCGGCAAAGACGGGAACCCCCTCTGGCAACAGGCCTTTCAGGGGGCGATCCGGATAAATCTCGATCTCATCCTTTAATAAA
The DNA here is from genome assembly GCA_040386235.1 of Pseudomonadota bacterium. Classification (GTDB taxonomy): domain Bacteria; phylum Pseudomonadota; class Alphaproteobacteria; order Micavibrionales; family Micavibrionaceae; genus JAZKGA01. The sequence goes on along the minus strand of JAZKGA010000001.1, from coordinate 642,822 downwards.
ACAACGCGGCCGCCATCCCCTTTTACAGGCAAAGGTGTCGCAGTGTTTTCCGATGAATTATCAAGTGTCATACAGGATGTGCGCCATGGGGCCAGATGTATCAGAAGGAGTAACTACTTCATGATACACGCAAATATCCCCTGCTGGCAATTGACGATTATGCTGCGCTACGCCGACGGGACTTCCGATGGTTGCAGGCCATTGCCGCCCAGGGTAATGGACGCGCGCGGACGCGGGGCCGGATCGGCATCATCATTATCTCGCTTCAACGTCTCACCCCGCATCAAGGCGCGGATTTCATCGCCAGTCAGCATTTCGTATTCCAGCAACGCCTTGGCCACGATATGCAGGTCCGCGATATGCGTCTGGATTTTCGTGTAGGCACGCTGGTATGCATTCTCAACAATCGTGCGAATTTCCGCATCAACGATCGCAGCAGTCGTGTCTGACATCGTTTTGCTTTGTGTCACGGAATGGCCCAGAAACACTTCTTCCTGGTCTGCGGCATACCGGATAAAGCCGAGTTTCTCACTCATGCCCCATTCCGTCACCATCCGGCGCGCCAGATCAGTGGCCATTTTAATATCGCTTGAGGCACCCGTGGTGACCTGTTCCGCGCCAAAGATGATTTCTTCGGCAATCCGGCCGCCCATTGCAACAACCAGATCAGCCTCCAACTTTGCCTTGGACAGGGAAATACGGTCCCCTTCCGGCAGGCGCATCACCATCCCCAAAGCACGACCACGCGGCACGATTGTCGCCTTGTGAATCGGATCGGATTCCGGTTCATGCACGGCCAGAATGGCATGTCCGGCTTCATGATACGCGGTCAGTTTCTTCTCATTATCCGTCATGGCCAGCGACCGTCGTTCCGCGCCCATCATCACCTTGTCTTTTGCTTCTTCAAATTCTTCCATACCCACCAAGCGTTTATCGCGACGCGCGGCCAGCAGCGCAGCCTCGTTCACCAGGTTGGCCAGATCCGCCCCTGAAAAGCCCGGTGTCCCACGCGCAATCACACGTGCATCAACATTCTTGGCCAGCGGGACTTTCCGCATATGGACTTTCAGGATTTCTTCCCGGCCCTTAACGTCCGGATTGGGGATCACCACCTGGCGGTCAAAGCGACCAGGACGTAACAATGCAGGGTCCAGAACGTCAGGGCGGTTGGTCGCGGCGATAATAATAACGCTGTCATTCCCCTCGAACCCATCCATTTCAACCAGCAATTGGTTCAGTGTCTGTTCCCGCTCGTCATTTCCGCCACCCAGGCCTGCGCCACGATGACGGCCGACAGCGTCAATCTCATCAATAAAAATGATACAGGGTGCGTTTTTCTTGCCCTGTTCAAACATGTCACGCACGCGGGACGCGCCAACACCGACGAACATTTCAACGAAATCCGATCCGGAAATGGTAAAGAACGGCACGTTGGCCTCACCCGCAACAGCGCGGGCAATCAATGTTTTACCCGTTCCAGGTGGTCCGACCAGCAAGGCGCCGGTTGGAATCTTCCCGCCCAGGCGTTGAAATTTCTGAGGGTCTTTCAAAAATTCAACCACTTCCTGCAATTCGGTCTTGGCTTCTTCAACGCCGGCCACATCGGCAAACGTCACGCGGCCCTGATGTTCCGTCAGCAATTTCGCGCGGCTTTTACCAAAGCCCATCGCGCCGCCGCCCCGACCCTGCATTTGTCGCATAAAGAAAATCCAGACGGCGATTAACAGGATCATGGGGAACCATGAGATAAGGATGCCCAGCAGGCTGATCTGTTCCGCATCCGGCTGTTCCGCCTTAATCCGGACTTGGGTGCCCGTCAGGCGTTCAACGACATTCTCGCCCTCAGGAACCAGGGTTTTAAAGCCGTCAGATGAATTGGCGTAGTGGCCGGTAATTTCGCGGCCCTTGATAACGATGTCAGCAACAGTGCCGCCCTTGGCCGCTTCCATAAAGTCGGAATAGGCCAGTGCCTGGGTCGTGGCATTCTTACCGGATGTGCCGCCCTGCATACCGTTGAATACAAATGCCAGAAGCAGGACAATCCCCAACCAGGCTAAAATATTTCGACCCATTCCATTCATCTGCGCACCTTTGATTTTCTATTGTACTATAAATACGCCAAAAAGGCGTGAAAACAAGTGAATTAGGTGGAAACATTCGCAGACTGATGGTCGCTCAGATTTTTCTCGCGACAGACCGTCAACTGCCCTGTTTTAGGGCGCACATGCAGCAGGCATCCGGCATACGCCAATGATCCCGGGGTGTTTCGGGCCAGAAGGTCTGGTAAAAGGCGCTCTAGGGCCTCCAGCCTTGCAGGATATGGCTTATCGGGAACCATAAGGCCAACGGCCCGTAACGTGACCCGCAATTGCATATCGAACGGCACAGTCCGCAACAGGTTTAAATCCAGGGCGATATCGTTTCCCGTCGTGTGGGTATGGTGTTCCCACCACTGTGCCACCGCCCAATCCAGTGCCTCACGCGCGCGCTGTAGGCGTTTGGCTGTCTGGCCGATCCGTTCGGCGCTCAACCCCTCCCGCGCCAGGATATCCTGTGCCGCCCGCAAACGGACACGGGCAAAGGCTGGATTGCTGTTACTTGGGTCTTCGATCCATGCAACAGCGTGAGAGTGGCAATAGGCCACCAGATCGGCATGGGTGGCATCAAGTAACGGGCGCAGGATACGGATATCATCACCATCCAAAGCAGGAGCCACATCATGCATACCGCCCAACCCATCAAGGCCACTGCCCGCCGCCAGGCGCATCAGAAATGTTTCGCATTGGTCATCGGCGTGATGCCCCAGGCATAAGACATCCAGATCGTGATCGCGGCAGAATTGGGCCAACAGCGCATGACGCGCCAGGCGGGCGGCTTCCTGGATTTTTGCGGCGGGCTTAAAGGGCTTTGTCCAGGTCAGGACATACGGCCGCACATGCGGCCATGCGGCAATTTGGGTTGCGACCTGGGCCGCCTCTGTCGCGCTTTCTGCGCGCAGGCCATGATCGACGATCAGGGCATGAATAACAGGACCTTGCGACCCCAGACTTTCCCGCCAGCAGGAAAGTAGATGGAGCAACGCCATACTGTCCGCACCACCAGACACACCAACAGCAAAGCCGGTCGCATCAGGCAGACATGTTGTAAAAAAGGGGTGGTTAAGCGCAACCAAGCTTGGTTTTTTCCTGCGCGGCACGTCGTTGCACTGCGGCTTCAGCATTTTTAAACGCTGTGCCCAGTTGCTTCAACGCAATGCACGCATCCTGATTTTTGCCTTCGCCGGCCAAAGACAGGCCCAGTTTCAGGACGCTGTCCGCTGCTTTCGGACCTTTCGGATATTTCTTATAGCTTTCGGCAAACAGGCGCGACGCCGTCTTGAAATCATTTTTTGCGTAATATGTTTCGGCGTGCCAGTAAGACGCATTGGCCGCCAAAGGATGGTCAGGATACGCTTTCAGGAAGTTCTGAAATCCTGATTGGGCGCGTGCATGATTGCCCTGTTTCAACAGCGCATACGCATCTTCATAGACCGTGGCGGCATCCTGCAATTTCGCATCCGACGTCACCGAACCGAGCGTTTTAGAGGTCGGCGAGTCCGCCGGGGCCGGTGCATTGATATCGCCGGTTTCTGTGGGTGGTGGGTTAAACGGCTTTGTGGTGTCTGTGGCATTTTGTGCGGCAGGATCAGGGGTGTTTGTGGCCGCACGATCCGGCACATTTAACGCTTTGTCTTCCAAGACTTTCAGGCGCATTTCAGCGTCTGTCTTATAGCGGGCTAACGCGTCTTCAGCCTGTTGAGCCTTATGCTGCGCTTCTTCAATCTTCCCTGTCATGTCCCGCATCTGGGTTTCCATGCTGTCCAGGCGGGACTGGATATCGGCCATTGCGGTATTGCTGGCTGGCGCCGCCGCGACAGGCGTTTTGCCATCGCGATAGGTCGCAGCATTCAAAGTTGTCAATTCCCGTTCCAGTCGGTCAATACGCTGAACCACGTCCTGGGATGATTGCGCCATAACGGACGGCACAGCGGACAAAATAAGGCAGGCCGTACAAAGCACGGCCCGACTTAAAAATTTAACAGATGTTGCGCGCGTAAGCAGGCAAGCCTCCGCTTAGTTGACGACGGTTACAGAACGACGGTTCTGCGCCCATGCGCCAGGTGTTGCATCGGGAATCTCAGGGCGTTCTTTACCGTATGAGATCACCGACAGGCGGCTGCCGGAAACGCCCAGGCCGCTCAGGTAATTTTTCACAGTATTCGCGCGCTTCTCACCCAAAGCGATGTTGTATTCACGGGTACCGCGTTCATCAGCGTGACCTTCGATCGTGATCGACAGTTGACCGTATTGGTTCAACCATTGTGCCTGACGATCCAGTGTCGCGCGGGCTTCTGGTGACAGGTCATAGCTGTCATACGCGAAGAAAATGCGGTCGCCGACGTTTTGCGCCAGGTCTTGCTGTGATCCTGGGACGATTGAGCCGTCAACAGATCCTGTACCAGCCCCTGTGCCATATTGGCCATCCGGGTTGGTCATGCCGGTTTGATCGCTGGAAACGGCCAGACCGTCTTCTGTTGTTGAATCAGAACAGGCAGTTGCGGTAAACAGCAACGCGAGAACAAGCAAAAGGCGGAAAGGCATTGGATACTCCATGATGTTATGCGGTTATAATTCAGTCAGGCCGCGAATCAGATGCCGCAGCCATACAAAAGGTATAGTTTACCCGCATGAAATAACAAGCCTTTTTGTGAAATTTGTTTTCACCCCTGCGTAAATTGTGTCAGTTAATTGTCGCCTGTAACGCCCGTAAAAGACTCAATACTTCCTGACGCTCGTGCGGGGCCGTGATGTAATTCAGGTACTGTGTCAGCACGCTGACCGCCTGCTGTCGCTGGCCCGTACGGGCATAAAGAACCCCCATATCGAACATCAGGCGTGTGTCATCGGGCGCGATCAGATGGGTGGCCAAAACCACCTGCAGGGCCTGGGCTTCCTCACCCTTTTCCAGCAAACGTATTTTCAGATTATTTTGCAGCCGGACCAAGACATCGCGGCGGGTCATGGGTTGGGTATAGGATGCGGACAGCTCTGCACCCTCGCCCAGCGCGCGTTTGACGGCAGCACGCAAATGATGGGTTTGGACGATCTCGGCCTGGGTAAACGGGTCAAACAACACGTATTCCCCATTGCTGCCCAAACGGCCAAACACATGGCCAGGGAAATTCAGGGCCTCAACAGACCATCCCAACCCTTCCCCCACATGCATGTATAAAAGCATCAACGCCACCGGCAGGCCGCATTTCCGGTCGATAACGCGCACCAGACTGGCATTATCTAGATGATCGTAATCCGCCGTATCGCCGTCATATCCAAATTGGGTGTGAATGATGGCGCGCAAATGGTCCAAACGCGCCGCCGCGGTCACGTAAGCGTCAGCCCCAGGGCGTGCAGCGTCGATCATATCCTGCAAATGCTGGCGATAAGGCGTTATATCTGTATCCGGATAGCGATGGGCGGATAGCAGCAAGGCAGATGTCCCAAGGGGAATCGCAGTATCGGCCATCATCCCGATTGTCGCCAAATCGGGCATTGTATTGTTAATTTGCGGGCTCCCGCTCAACCGACTCAACCGGCGCAACAGGTGATGTGCTGGTCGATGTCGTTGGATTACGGTACAGCTGGGTCGGCGTATCGGTGTCCGTCGCGACAGCACCTGCGCCTTCAACTTTTTCACCCACCAGTTTCACGTAAGAAACAACGCCGCGCACACCCTTGATCGTCCGGGCAATTTCAACGACGCGGTCCAGTTCGCGCTGGTTCTGAGCAACACCCATCAGATAGATGGTCGCCTGAACCGTATCAATGCTGTAGTTGATCGACTGTACCTGCTTATCCCAAATCAGCTTGGTGCGCAGTTGGGATGAAATCCAGTTGTCACGCACGAATCCCTGGATACCTTCGGAATTGGCGACCTTGATTTCATTGATAACCTGTTTGACGTTCTTAACCTGCCACGCCAGACGAACGGCATCGACCCGGTGTTCTTGTTTCTGGACCACACCGGTGATCAGGACCCGGCCCTGATTGACCGTCAGGTCCAGTTTACGGAACATATCAACATTATGCTTTAACCATTTGTCATTGATCAAGGCCTGGATTTCCGTATCGCTGAGCGCGCGGGATATGCCGCCTTCCTGGGCCGCAGCAGTGCCAGCGGTTGCACCAGCGCCAAGCAAAATGCCACCACAGCCGGTAGTCAGGAAAAGGGAGGAAGCCGCGACGGCCAGCAGGATAAATCGAATCATGCCCGATTATGCCGCGACTTAAACAACATTGTCCAGATGCTGTACATGGCCGCGCCGACTGACTGCCACCAGGTCGAAGCGCAGCGCCATTTTCTGAGCCCACGCATGACGCGACAAGAAATACATCGCGGCGCGCTGTAACCTGCGACTTTGACGCGGTTGCAAGGCATACAGCGCATCCGCATCAGCCCCACGGTATTTGACTTCAATAAACACCAGCATCCGTCCCCGCCGGACAATCAGGTCAATCTCACCCACACGTGTTTTATAACGCCAGGCACAGGGCCAATAGCCGCGCCGTAACAGGTAGAACAAGGCCCAAAATTCCGCCAGCAAGCCTGATTTATAGCCGGTCACTCGGCCTGATCCCGATATTTCAAACAGGCGTTATAAACATCACGGCGTGGCAGGCCGGTCGCAGCCGCGGCAATATCCGCGACCTGACGCGTTGGGTAATGGGGTAATAAGGCGGCAAGCAGGTCATTCAGGGCCGCCGGTGTTGCAACCATTTGCGTGTCAGGGGCGCCCGCCACCACCACCACGATTTCACCACGTGGCGGCGTGTCATTGATACTGTCCAGCAATTGCGACAAGGTGCCGCGACGGGTCTGTTCAAACTTTTTGGTTAATTCACGGGCCACCGCCGCCGGACGATCGCCAAATCCCGCCAGCATGTCAGACATAGAGTCGGCCAAGCGCGGGGCCGTTTCATAAAAGACGAGGGTCATCGGCAACGCGGCCAGCTGGGCAATAATCTCACGCCGCGCGGTCGCTTTGGCGGGCAGGAATCCTTGAAACATAAACCGGTCCGTCGGCAGCGCGGATAATTGCAATGCCGTTAAAACGGCGTTGGCACCCGGCAGACTGGTCACGGCATATCCGGCTTCTGTCACCGCGCGCACCAGCTTATAGCCAGGATCGGAAATCAACGGCATGCCGGCATCGCTGCATAACCCGATGCGTTGTCCTGCGGCCAGACCCTGCAATATCTCCGCCTCACGCATGGCTGCATGATGATCGTCGTAAGGTATCATGCGACAGCTGACGCCCAGATGCTGTAACAGTCCGCCCGTCACGCGCGTATCTTCGCAATATAACGTATCCAGATGTTTCAGCGTTTCAATCGCCCGCGCGGTGATGTCGCCCAGATTGCCGATTGGGGTGGCGATCAGATACAGCCCCGCAGGGTAAAGAGACAAAGGATCTGGTTTACAAGATTGCGTCATGGGGATCGCTGCACTATCATCATTCTTGGCATTATTTTCCGCATTGATTAGAAGGTGGCACGGCATGAAACACAAGGCTTTTTTACTGATGGCAATGGCCTGTCTGCTCAACGCCTGTACCCAGACCGTTTTGCCCGGCGGCGGATACGGCCAGAATGGCGGCTTTACAACGCCACAAGCCCCCAACCCACCAGCCGGCACGCAACAAAGCCCCCCTGTCCCGCAGGGCAAAGTCCTGACCGTTGGCGCCTTGCTGCCCCTGTCAGACCCCCGCATCGGCCAACCGATGCTGAATGCCATGCAAATGGCGTTAGAGGATTTACAAGCTGAGAATGTTCGCCTGGTGGTCAAGGACAGCGGCACGACACCAGCACAGGCACAGATGGCCGCAAAAGACGCGTTGAAAGACGGCGCACATATTTTGGTCGGCCCTGTTTATGCCGAGTCCGTCCGCGCGGTGAAAACAATGGCGAAGGCCACACCCATTCTCGCCTTTTCAACTGATACAAGCGTGGCGGGGGCCAACACCTATCTGTTAAGTGTCCTGCCCGGTCAACAGGTTGAACGCATCCTGGCACACGCCAAGTCCCAAGGCCGCAACACTATCGCCATTATCACCACCGCTGATGCCTATGGCGATATCGTTACCCAAACCGGGAAAGCCACCTTGCCGCAGCTGGGTCAAAACGCGCCCGTCATTTTGCGCGTCACGCCCGCCTCAGCCACCACCGCGCCGCTGCCTTTACCACCGCAGACGGATGCTGTCTTGCTCGCCTTACCTCCGCGTCTGGCCGACACCGTGGCCAGTCGCTTAACACCACGGCGGCCCGCCCTGTACGGTGTTGGATTATGGGATGATCCCGCCCTGGCTCAGACACGTTATTTGCAAGGGGCGGAGTTCAGTGCGCCCGACCCCGCTTTGCGTCGTCGGTTTGAAAACACCTATCGCGATCTTTACGGCAATGCCCCGCCACGCCTGGCAACGCAGGCCTATGACGCAATCGCCCTGGCCAGCGTCCTGGCGATGCAAGGCAACGGCATCAGTGCCGCGACCATTCAGGCACGGGCGGGCTTTAACGGCCTGGACGGGCTGTTCCGCCTGAACCCTAATGGGTTACCAGAGCGTGGCCTGGCTGTCTTACGCGTCAATGACAACGGGCTTACGGCCATTGCCCCTGCCCCGACACGGTTTGGCCTTTAACAGGATCGCAATTTTTGCTTGCATGATCGTCGCGCGACCTCTAAAACGCTGCGTAGCGAAAGTGAGAAATACAGCATGAGCAGTTTGTTAGATTACATTGAATTGGTCGATGCCACAGAATCCGCCAGCCGTCGGGGCCGCCCACGGTCTGACAAGGCGACAAAGGCCGTGTTGGACAGCGTTCACAAGCTGCTTTTAACCAATCCCGTCCGTGATGTTTCCATCGAAGGAATCGCCCGTAAGGCCAAGGTCGGCAAAACGACGATCTATCGCTGGTGGCCCAGTAAGGTTGCCATTATTCTGGACATGCTGAACACCCAGATCGGCGACATGGCGACATCGCCACGATTTGACACCCACGCCGAGGCGGTTCAGCAGTTTATGGACCGTTTCCTGCGCCTGGTCAAAGGCCGCAACGGCAAAATCCTGATTGAAACACTGGCCGAAGCCCAGGCCGATGCAGATGCACTGACCCTGTTTTACGAACGCTTTATGCTGCAACACGAACAAAAGCTGGCCAGTTTAATCGAAGCCGGCAAAAAATCCGGTGAATTCCGCCAATCCATCGATACCGGCATGGCCGTCGATATGATTGTCGGTGCGGTCGTCTATCGCTTGCAATCGGGTGCAGACACGCTGGATGCTGACTTTGTTTCCGAATTGCCGCAACAGGCCGTCCATCTTTTAAGCGCGAGATAGCTTTCAACATGCAGAATTCAGACCCCTCTTCTATCTGGCACGTCATGGCCCTGTACACCTTTACGCCGATTGCAGATATCGCAGCGGCGAAGGCCCAGTTGCTGGCACACCCATCCGCAAGCAGCATGGTGGGGACGCTGTTAATCGCGCCCGAAGGATTGAATGGGACACTGGCCCACCAGGATAAAGAGGCGCTGGACGCGTTTGCGCAGTTCCTGCAGGACCATTACGCGTTAAAAACATGCAATTTGAAATGGTCATGGGGCAATGAAAAGCCGTTCCGTCGCGGCAAATTCCGCCTGAAAAAAGAAATCATCACCCTGCGTGAACCCAAAGCCAATCCGAATAAGATTTGCGGCGACTATGTCACGCCTGAAAACTGGAACGCGGTGATCAGTGATCCGGACGTTCTGGTCCTTGATACTCGCAACACGTATGAAACGGATTTCGGCACCTTCAAGAATGCTGTTGATCCGCGCCTTGATACGTTTACCGATCTGGTCAGCTATGTTCGCGATTTACCGGAAAGTGCCAAAACAAAACCTGTGGCCATGTTTTGCACCGGCGGAATCCGCTGTGAAAAGGCGTCGGCCTTCATGCTGGCTGAAGGGTTTGAGAAAGTGTATCACCTGCAGGGTGGTATTCTGCGGTATCTGGAAACGGTTCCGCAAGACCAAAGCCTGTGGCAGGGCGATTGTTTCGTCTTTGATCGCCGCATTGCCGTCGGTCATGGGCTGGAACCCGCGGATCTGCCCGATCTGAAAAAACCGCAACGCGACGGCGGGATGTGGTAATCCCTGTTATCCCAGCGTCAGGTGTTTCCGGCGCGGCACACAGGCCTGTACTGCTTTTTGGACATCCTTGTGGGTTGGAAACTGATTCTTCCGGCGTGAAAATCCGCGTTCGTCAAAGATTTCCGGCTGGCCCGATCCCACCACATTAATATAAAACGGAGTCTGAACACCCCCCAGGCGAGAGACGAGGCAGCGTTTAATCGCCTGGTTACTGCGGTCTTGCGACGGAACGCAACCCACCAGTGAAAACGCCAGCGTCATAATCCCAATTTTTTGCAATGCACCATAATCCATGTGCATACATCGCTATTCAGCCTCATTTTGTCAAGGAATCTGCGGGCAACCCAGGCATGAGGTTTCTGCAACGCTTGGCCCCGCACCCGCAAAATTCAATGCGCAGCAGCCCAGTTATCGGCCGCTTTGGCTTCTATCAGCATGGGGACATCAAGAGAAATGACGCTTGGCATCACCTGATGCAGCAGGGCGATAACCCGTTCTACCTCATGATCCGGGGCTTCCAGCACCAATTCATCATGGACCTGCAACAACAGCTTGGCCTGCAGATTTTCTGCCAACAGGGCCTGATCGACCGCGGCCATCGCCAGGCGGATAATATCCGCCGCCGTGCCCTGAACCGGCGCATTAATGGCCTGACGTTCCGCAGAGGCGCGCCGGGCGGGGTTCGTATCGCGCATACCCTGAATGGTGCAGCACCGGCCCATCAAGGTTTGTACATATCCATGTTCCCGGGCGAAGGCCTTGGTTGTCTCCATAAACGCGTGCAATTCGGGGAAACGGGCGAAATACGTTTTGATAAACGCGGCGGATTCACCGACCGACCGACCAATCTGCTTGGCCAGCCCAAACCCGCTGATCCCATAGATAATGCCGAAATTAATCGCCTTGGCTTCACGCCGTAACTGTGGCGACACTTGGTCCAGCGGCACGCCCAGAATCTCTGCGGCGGTTGCTGTATGAATGTCGATCCCGTCACGAAACGCCTGTTTCAAACGCTCAATCCCCGCCATCGCCGCGATCAGGCGCAATTCGATCTGGGAATAATCGGCAGATATCAATTTGTGTCCCGGCGCGGCGATAAAAGCCGTGCGAATGCTTTTCCCTTCATCCGTACGGATCGGGATATTTTGCAGATTAGGTTCCGATGACGCCAGGCGGCCCGTTGTAGTATAAGCCAGCGCGTAACTGGTATGCACACGGCCTGTCTGTGGCACAATCGCTTTTGGCAACGCGTCACTGTAGGTCGATATCAGCTTGCTTAACTGCCGCCATTCCAGGATTTCGGTTACCACGTCGTGACCCTGTTCCGCCAGTAATTCCAGAACATCTGCAGCCGTTGACCATTCCCCGGTCTTGGTTTTCTTGCCGCCCGGCAAACCCAGTTCACCGAACAGGACCGCGCCCATTTGCTTGGGCGATCCAAGGTTGAACGGATGGCCTACGCTGGTAAAAATACGGGCCGAAATTTCCTGCAGCCGATGATTAAACTTGGTTCCCAGGTTTTGCAAAATTTGGGGATCGACCCTGATGCCCGCCTGTTCCATCCGTGCGATGACTGGAATAAGGGGGCGGTCGATATCCTCATATACCGCGTTGGTGGCGGCGGATTGCAGGCGCGGACGCAGATAGTGATAAAAGGCCAGGGTCGACGCCGCGTCTTCGGCTGCGTAGTGTGTGGCGACATCTACTGGCACCTGATCGAACGTAATACGTTTTACGCCCGTACCGGTCACACTGTCATACGACACCGCGGTGTGATTCAGGAAGCGTAACGCCAGCTCGTCCATCCCATGGCCATGCGCGGTTCCGTACAGAGCATAAGACATCATCATCGTATCGGTGACCGATACGGGCGTCATCCCGGCATTGGCCAGCATCTGCCAGTCATATTTCATGTTGTGACCGATTTTCAGGATACTGGGGTCGGCCATAACGGGCGCAAGAATACGCACGACATCTGCAATCGCCATATTCTCGGGCGGTGGGTCAGTCAGGGGGTTAGAGGCGATGTGGCTGATCGGAATGTAAATCGCGTCTGAGGCACTGCCGGCCAGGCAAATACCGACCAGACGGGCGCGCGCCGGCGTCAAATCCGTGGTTTCTGTATCCACAGCCAATATATAATCGCGCGTGGCCTGATGTAACCACGCGGTTAGTGCATCAGCCGTCGTGACGGTACGATACGTCGTGATAAGTAAGGGCACAGAGAGGCCCTCAATCGAAGACGCAGCCGCCATGGGTGCAGCGGGCGTTGTCACGGTGCTGGGCAATGGTGGCGGATTCATGCCGTCGGGGGCAGGCAGGCGCGACAAGATCGATTTGAACCCTTGTTCACTTAAAAAACTAGCGGCCTTGGCAATATCGAACGCCGCAGGACGGAAATCATCCAATGCGCATGTCAGCGGAACGGTGTCGCACAGTGTTACCAGCTTTAAAGAAATGCGCGCGGCTTCGGCGTGGGTCAGCAATGATTCTCGACGCTTGGGCTGTGTGATGGTGGCAGCATGCGCCAGCAGGTTTTCCAACGATCCAAACGTATTGATCAGTTCGGCGGCGGTTTTAACACCAATGCCCGGAACGCCCGGAACATTGTCGGTCGCATCACCTGCCAGGGCCTGTATGTCCACGACCTTGTCCGGAGTCACACCGAATTTGGCAAAAACTGCCTCTTCCTGCAATGGCAGGTTCTTGATCGGGTCATACATGCGGATTTTGGGGCCGATCAGCTGCATCAGGTCTTTATCCGACGACACGATCGTGACATCCATGCCAGCCTGCGCCGCCTGACGCGCCAAAGTGGCGATAACGTCATCTGCCTCATACCCCTCCAACTCAACCTGCGGCAGGTTAAAGGCGGTGGTCATCTGACGCACCAGGGCAAATTGCGGAATAAGGTCTTCGGGCGGTTCATCCCGATTGGCTTTGTAGGCGGGGTAAATATCGTTGCGAAACGTGTTGCGGGACACATCGAAAACCACGGCCATATGCGACGGCGCATGTTCACGCAACAGTTTGATAACCATGCTGGCATACCCCAGGACCGCACCAACGGGCGTCCCGTCGGGCCGCGTCAAAGATGGCAAAGCATGGTAAGCGCGAAAAATAAAGCCGGACGCATCAATCAAGTAAAGATGATTGTCCACCTGGACTTAACCTTTTTTCGCCGCGTGTAAGGCATACAAAGCCACCGCCGCCGCGTTAGAGACGTTCAAGCTGGGCATATCCTTGTTTGTCGGTAAATGGACCAAATGGGCGCAGTGTTCGGCGACCAGGCGACGCAGGCCATCACCTTCGGCCCCCATGACCAGGACGGTCCGGGGAAAGGCGGGTAAAGCGCTGATCTGTTTGTCACCGCGTTCATCCAGGCCCAGCGCGACAAATCCGTACTCGGCCAGTAATTCCAAAGACCGGCTTAAGTTCGTTTCGTAACATAACGGCACCATTTCCAGCGCGCCGCACGCGGTTTTGCCCATGACAGCCGTTGGCTCGGGTGAGTTGCGCGATTGCATGACAATGGCCTGACCACCGAATGCCGCGGCGCTGCGCAGGATCGCACCGATATTGTGGGGGTCAGTGACCTGATCCAGCATGATGACCGTGGCTGGCGCATCAGGGGCCAGTTCGCCCAAAACATTTTCCAGGGTCGGGTGAAACAGGGGGGATGAGCTAAGGGCGATGCCTTGATGCGTCGAACCTGGCGGCAGACTGTGATCCAGTCGCGACGGCTCAACCAGGATCGGGTCGGGGCGTTGCAGCCCTTTTTCCCGTGCCTTTTTGGCCAGAATGCCGCCCAAATCCTGTTGCGCCGGTGTGACATACAGGGCATGGACATTCCGTTTGGGGTTCAGCCAAGCGGCGGTCACCGCATGCTGGCCGAACAGCGACAGTTTCAGGCCAGGCGGGCGATTTTCACGGGCCGGGCGGCGGGCGCCTTTTGGCCCCTCGGATTGTTCAAACTTTTCAGCGGCAAGCTTGGCGGCGGATTTCACGCCGGCCGGCTTTGCGCTGGCCGCTTTGGCTTCAGGCGATTTGAAAAAGTATTTTTTGCCTTGCGGCGCGGCGGCGCCCTTGCCACCCGACTTGTGAGATGGCGAGCCACCTGTTTTGCGGGCATTTTTGGGTGCGGGATGAAATTTCTTCATAATGTCTTCCTGTTTTCATTCTATATACGGCAGGCGTAACCAGATCACAACCTATAATACCTTTTGGCAAAAGGCACTTGACACCAGGGGTAAAATACAGTTTTTAGGTGACCACACGACAGATGTGGTGGGGTGGCCGAGTGGTTAATGGCAGCAGACTGTAAATCTGCCCTCGAGAGAGTACGTTGGTTCAAATCCAACCCCCACCACCATTTTATCAAAAAGCCCCGCATGGGGCTTTTATTTAATATGGACAGGCCTGATAACGCGTAAATTCAAGCCATGCCCACATTTTACACCCTTACGAGGCGTAATATTTATTATCTTACCTTAGAAGGGGCGGCCTGTGTTGCACTTGCATTTCCTGCGGCGGCTTTACGGACATCAAAATCTTTATCGTCAAGCGCTTTTAAAAGGACGGCCTGTGTTGCACTTGCATTTCCAGCAGCGGCCTCACGGACATCAAAATCTTTATCGTCAAGCGCTTTAAGAAGGGTATCTTCTGTTGCCTTCACGTTTCCGGCAGCAGCCTCACGGACATCAAAATCTTTATCGCCGAGCGCTTTTAAAAGGACGGCCTGTGTTGCCCTTGCGTTTCCGGCAGCGGCCTCACGGACATCGAAATCTTTATCATCCAGCGCTTTTAGCAGGACGGCTTCTATATTGACCGTATCTTTTGATAGCGGCGCAGTTTGCGCCATAGCGGTGTGTGAAAGTGACACATGCATCACGGCAATCAAAGAGAGGGCGGCATAATTAAAAAAAGCACGAGTCATGAAAAGCCTTATTCATATAAAATGTTGAATGAAATATCACCATACATGAGACACATCATGGTGAATAGCATCATTCTTCCCGCCCTAAGCAACAGCTTTTCTAGGCACTTTGCTGGATAAGCCAGGATTCTTCTTTGGCTTCCAGGTCCTGACACACACGTGCATACAGTGTTTGTGTCTGCGCGGCCTGCGTTGAATCCTTATAAAAATCAGGATGGGCCATTGCGGTTTCAAGGCGTACTTTATCAGCCGTCAGAGCTTCCATCGCCGTTTCAACGTCGCGCAAGTCTATTTTCTTTGCCGATAATTTATCGGGTGGTATGGTCGTTTTCTTCTGACTTTTTTCGGCCTTACGGGCATCGCGGCCTGATTGAATGGTAAATTTTCGGTAATCTTCCAGATTGCCGTCAAAATCTTGTACCGCGCCATCTTTAATAAGCCACAGGCGATCCGCTACACGTTCCACCATATTCGGGTCATGACTGACGATAATAATGGCGCCCTGATAATTATTCAGAGCCTGAACCAGCGCTTCCCGCGCCTCAATATCCAGGTGGTTGGTCGGTTCGTCCAGCAACAGCAGGTGTGGCGCATCAAAGCTCATAAACGCGAATAACAGACGCGCTTTTTCACCGCCGCTTAATGACCCGATCAGGTTATTCGACAGCTCACGCGAAAATCCGAACTGGCCAAGTTTGGCGCGTATTTTCGGCTCGGTAATCTCTGGAAACTTTTTCAGCATCAATTTCTGCATCTCCAGATACGGTGTGGACGTGACATCCAGCTCCTCCGTCTGGTGTTGCGAGAAATAGCCGATACGCAGCTTCCCCGAACGGAACATATTCCCGCCCATAATCCCCAGTTTTCCGGCAATCAATTTCATCAGCGTGGATTTGCCGTTCCCATTCGCCCCCAACAAGGCGATCCGGTCATCGTTATCTATGTTATCATTTACGCGCTTCAGGATCGGGACGCCCGCAGTGTAACCCACATCCGCGTGATGCAGCGTTATCATAGGGGAAGCAATTTTGTCCGGATCCGGGAAGGTAAACTTCACCGCGCGATCCGCAATAACGGCATCGACAATATCCATTCTTTCCAGGGCCTTGACGCGGCTTTGCGCCTGGCGTGCCTTGCTGGCCTTGGCCTTGAACCGATCCACGAATTGCTGAATATGCGCGCGTTCGGCCTGCTGCTTCTCATGCATTTTCTGTTGCAGGCCCAGGCGCATCGCCCGTTCTCGCTCAAACGTGTCGTAATCCCCGCTGTAAAGCGTCAGCTTTTGCTTATCGACATGGACGATATGGTCAACGCATTTGTTCAACAACTGACGGTCATGTGAAATTACCAGTAATGTGTGCGGATAAGCGACCAGATAGCTTTCCAGCCACATAATAGCCTCAAGATCCAGGTGGTTGGTCGGCTCATCAAGCAGCAGGATATCTGGCTCCACAAACAGGGCCGCTGCCAGCATCACACGCATTTGCCAGCCGCCACTGAAGGACGAAAACGGTTCTTGTAACTGATGCTCTTTAAACCCAAGCCCCATTAACAGGGTCGCAGCCTTGGCCGGCGCGGCATACGCATCAAGATCGGCCAGCCGTTGATAAATCTCGGACACCTTATCAGGGTCCTGTTCAGTTTCACTGTCCCGCCACAACTGGGCCATTTCCCCATGCGCGGCCAGGACCAAGTCAATCAAAGGGGCATCCGTTTCCGGGACATCCTGGCGCACCACGCCCATGCGTTGCCGCTGGCTGAGGCTTATCGTGCCGCCATCCGCGTGCAGATCGCCGCTGATAAGCTTGAATAACGTGGATTTCCCGGCCCCATTCACGCCGATAATCCCGACTTTCCAGCCATCTGTAATGGCAAGGTTGCCATCCTCGATAATGGTACGGCCACCGATTTTATAGGATAGATTGTCTATGGTTAACACGGCGGGCTCTCAGTCATGTGAGCTTGGTAGCCAAAACCGCCGCAAAAAGCAAACAATCAATGTATTTTATTTAAGGCCGTATCCCGCGCCAATACAATAAGGCGCTGGATAGATAGGAGAGAGGCGGTCGTTTCTATCTTTCGCCGCGCCTGCGCCTAAGTCATCGCAGCCAGCATCACCCCGGACATCGCAACCATCCCCAAATCTTCGACCAGGGTAATGGTGGACATGGGCAGATTCAGAACCGTACCCAAACACGCACATCGTATCTGGCGTTTTTGCAGCAGGGCGGCGATAACGCCAAAACTGCCAAACGTCATTAAAATAATCGAGGCCCATAACGCCGCCTTCAATTCATATTGGAACAGAAAGGCAAACCCTAACCCGACCTCTAGAAACGGATACACATATCCGTAATAAGGCGCACGTTTCGCCAGCAGATCATAGCCGCTATAGGCGGTTTTAAACCCTTCTAAATCCAGCAATTTAAAAAAGCCAAAAACGATAAAAAACCCGGCCATGAAATGCAGCATCCAGCCATGGATATCACCTGCATCGCGTAAGGACACCAGGGCGATCAAAAGGAAAATAAGCAATAAGGGGTAGTAGGTTGCAAGCCAGCTTTTTTGTGCTGCATGCGCGGCAATTGACGTGACAGAATACGCTCCGGCTTGCGCCACAATCGCCTCCACCCGGGACACATCAGAAAGGGATGTCTTGACCTGCGGCGGTTGCAGCGTTACGTCTGCGTCAACACCCGCCGCATCAAAAGCTTGCGATATCTTTGCAACGCATGATCCGCAATGCATGCCCGCAATTTTATATGTATGCACCATGTTACACCGCCCACATATCAGGGAAAATCATCGTGTATTTATCCGCATCAAAACCAAAATGAACACTGCCGTCCTTTACCATTAATGGTCGGCGGATCAAGGATGGATTTTCAAGAGCCGCCTTTACAGCGCGTGACGCGTCCATCGTGTCCCTGACATTATCAGGCAAACTGCGCCAGCTTGTGCCGTTGCGATTAAGGACCTTTTCCCACCCGTGTTGTTCCATCGCCAGGTGCAAGATTTCAGTATCTACGCCTGCTTTTTTATAGTCATGAAACACATAGCTGACGTGATGCTGGTCAAGCCATTGAAAAGCCTTTTTCATCGTGTCACAGTTCTTGATACCGTATATCGCAACGGAATGCTTTGCGTGTGTCATTAATCTACCTGTGTCCAATCAATAGGTTTGCGTTTGTGCTTCATTAAATAGGTATTGGCCTGGGCGAAATGTCCGCACCCCAGAAAGCCGCGATGGGCGGATAACGGCGATGGGTGCGGTGCCTCTAAAACCAGATGCTTTGCGCGATCAATAAAGGCACCTTTTTTCTGCGCATACGATCCCCACAACATAAAGACGACATGCTGGCGATGGGCATTGATCGCCTGGATAATGGCATCCGTAAATTCTTCCCAGCCACGCTTTTGGTGCGATCCCGCCTGCGCCGCACGCACTGTCAGCGTGGCATTCAAAAGCAGAACGCCCTGTCGCGCCCAAGCCGTCAAATCACCCTGACGTGGCATTTTGGCACCGTATTCGCGCGCAATTTCCTTGTAAATATTCATCAGGCTGGGGGGCAAGGCAATGCCTTGTCGCACTGAAAAAGCCAGCCCATGTGCCTGATCCGGTCCATGATAAGGGTCTTGCCCCAGAATAACGACGTCAACCTTTTCAAAAGGCGTTGTATTCAGCGCATTGAATATGTCACCGCCCCGCGGATATATCGTTGCCCCGGCGGCCATTTCCTGCGCCAAAAAAACTTTAAGCGCCTGCATGTACGGCTTTTCAAATTCCTGACCAATGATATTTAACCAGCTGGGATCAAGTTTTGCGGCGGTTAGGTTCGTCATCTCTCTGTTCTGCCACGAACAGATGCGAAAGGGAACTGATTTCCCGCGAAAGAAAAGCCCCACAAAAAACAGGGGCCGAAGCCCCTGTTTCTGATGTATGCTGCGTTTATTACGCTGCGTTGTCGCGATTGCGGCGGGATGTTTCTTCCCATTCGCTGATTTCGCGATCCGCTGCGTCTTTCGCCAGGCCATAGTTCTTTTGAATCAGGCCGGACAGTTTTTCACGGTTGCCTTCAACTTGATCCAGAACGTCATCGGTCAATTTGCCCCAACGTGTCTGAACTTCGCCTTTCAGCATTTTCCAGTTACCTTCGAAAATATCCTTGTTCATCGCTTTTCTCCTTTTCTGAAAAACTTACTTGTTGACGTTCTTTTTGTACTTGGCAAATGTTGCGCTTTGTTTTGCCGACAGTTTTACATCGACATCATCATCCGCTTCATCACCTGGTACGAACGTTGTTGGGCCAACAAAGGCTGCAACATCTTTACCGCCCATGCCCATGACTTTATCAAATCCGACAATAACGGTGTCCGCTTTGCCGCCTTTGAAATACAAGTCATCGACTGAGCCGACATCTTCGCCACCAGCATTCAGGACATCACCGTCCAGAATTTCAACAACGCTGTAATGACCGGCTGGCAGTACGACAACATTCTTGCCGCTTGATGGCGTGTAAGAAAACTCACGTGCGCCTTCGATAGCCGCTTCACTCAGCGCGGCGCTGATGTCACCCGTTGCAGTGCTTTGGAACACGCTTGTGTAAGGCACAGCAACCAGTTTACCTTCAAAACCAGGAATATCGTTGTCAGCGACAATAGCGTGCGTTGCCATGCCATCACCATCAACAATAATATCTTTCAGCTTACCGACTTTTTTGTTGTTAAAGCCGTTAACATATGTACCCAGCAAGCCAGAGGCCGAGGAGACAGATTTGTACATTGTGCTTTTCGGCGGGACGTTTTCATCTTCACCCAAGAACAGAGCTTCGATTTCACGGCCAGCTTCTTTTGTCGCGCCTTTCAGGTCGCTCCACGCTTCCTTGGCATCTTTTTTGACCTGTTCGGTCGTCAGTTTTTCATTGGAATTGTTGGTTGTCGTTTGCTTTGTTTCAGCAAAAGCTGGCAGCGCACTGGAAACCAGCATCGTTGCAGCAGCAAGTGTAAGTATTGTACGGTTCATAGTATAATCTCCTTTATTTCATCATGTCATCGTGACATGACACGTACTTCTAGAAACCGATTAAGTTCCTTTTTATTGCACTTTACTATTGCAGCATCGGTTTGGGACCAGCATCACCTAAATCATGGACCGATGATGCATCGTCGAAATTAATCGCCAGCTCATCCGCCATATCCTGTTCCGCCGCCTTGCTATCTACCTTCGCCGCCGTGGACGGCGCGGGGCCAGCCTTTGGCGCCGCCTCCGGCGCATGCGGCATCCCATGGCTTAATTCTTCTGCGACTTTGTGCGCAATCTGCGGAATGGCGGCAGCAATTGCATCTTTAATATCCTGCACCGATACCACTGGATCAGTCGCCACCGCAGGCGGGGCCGCAGCCAGTGCGTCCGCTTCTGGTGTTGCCAGCTTCCCATCCGCATCCAAATCGGGTGCGGGCGTTGCGATATCCAGCGTAAGCGATTCTGGCCTTTCCGCCTCTTGTGGTGTGTCAGAAGCCGGGGCAGATGCATCATCAATATCCTGCATCGCAGTATCATTGTTGGATACGTGAATACCCGCCATAACTTTTTCGCGCACATCATTTATTGCACCGACCAATTTATGTGGATGGGGAATGGCTGCGGTGGTGATGTCATTAATAAAACGGCAATCCAGCTGCACAAATCCATAGCCAAAAATACGGCCCAGCATGCCTGTATCGACAGTCGCACCGTAAATCTCTTTCACATCGAATTCACTTATCTGAACAGAAATCCAGCCGTTCTTTTCAATCAAGCGTTTGTCGGTCAGACCGATTTCTGTGGTCAGATATTTGATCACCATCGGGATCAGATAACTGGCCCCCAGTAACCAGAAAGGATACAAAAAGTAATTCTCGATCTGCAGCAGCATCACCGCTGTACGGCCTGAAATACCACCAGAGAAAAGGGTCCCCACACCGTATTGATAAATCCATTGCAGGGCTGTACCGATCAAATGCATCACAAAAAAGAACAAGGCCCCCTGCACCAAATAAATCCAGTGAACATTTGTGACACCAACGATTTTTTCATCCTTGGACAGAATTTTCTGGATATATGGCATACAGGTCCCTTTGGTGGTTAACTTATCACCAACCCTGCCTGGGCCTGGAAGGTTCCTTATTTACTGACGAATTCTTTGATAATCTGTTCAAACCGCGGTCGGTCAATCGGCTTTGAGATATATGAATCCATGCCGGCCGCCAGGCATTTTTCCTTGTCCATTTGGGTCGCATGGGCTGTCATGCCGATAATCGGGACACCCCGCTTCCGCTTCGCCGCCTCAGCCTTACGTATCTGAACCGTAGCGGATAGCCCGTCCATGATAGGCATCTGGATATCCATTAATATCGCGTCATAGCGCACCTTCGCGGCCTTCTCGACCGCTTGCTGGCCATTACCCGCCACATCGCATTTGTATCCCATATCTTCCAGCATACAGGTAATGACCAGGACGTTCCCTTCATAGTCTTCGACCAACAGCAAGCGTGGGCTGCCTTTTTTAACCGGCACATTGTCTTCAGGTATTGGTGTCTGGACAAGCGGGGCCGCAAGCGCAGCGTCTATCTCATGCAAAACGTCAGGATTCAGAATCCTGATCGGCAACACAAAAGTGAATGTACTGCCGGTTCCAGGCGTGCTGATCGCCTCGATGCGGCCACCCATGGCTTCCGCCAGGCCGCGGGAAATAGCAAGGCCCAGGCCCGTGCCCTGGTACTTTTTCGAAATCGTGCCGTCGGCCTGATAAAAACGATCAAAGATATGCGTTAAATCTTTTTCGGAAATACCAATACCTGTGTCAATCACGTCAATATGCAGCTGATATTCCGCCTGTAGGTTGTCCATCAGCTTGATACTTGGCACGATTGTAACGCCACCTATATCGGTAAATTTGATAGCGTTCCCAGCCAGATTCAGCAGGATCTGGCGAATACGCGCCTCATCGCCATCGAAAATAATGTCGCTTAGATTATGGTGACGGCTTTGGAATGACAGGTTCTTTTCTTGGGCCTGGCCCGACAAAATAATAATAACCTGCTCGAATAAATTATGAATACTCATCGGTTCGCAGGTTAGACCAAATTCGCCGTTCTCAATGCGTGAAAAATCAAGAATATCGTTAATCAATTCGCGCAGCATACCTGTACTGGCGTTTAATGTCCGTATAATAGACTGTTCCCGTTCAGCAAAATTGTGCGCCGATCGCATCAATATCTCAGCCGCGCCGTTAATGGTCGTCAGCGGCGTGCGGATTTCATGACTCATATGCGACAGGAATTCCATCTTCATCTTACTGGAATTATCTGCCGCTTCTTTTTCAGCGCGCAAGCGTTCTTCCATCAGTTTCGACGCCGTGATGTCCGTGTGCGATCCAATCAAGCGGATGGGCTTCTGATCGCCATCTGCTTCGTTGAACAACCCGCTGCCGCGCGCGTGAATCCAAACCCAATGTCCATGGGCATGTTTGACGCGGAAGGTATTGTTATATTCCGTGACTTCGCCATTTTCGAACAATTTCAAACAGCTTTTAAAACGGCCTATGTCATCAGGATGGATCAGGTCCAGAGGATTCTTGCCCCAGGTAAAGATAATAAGAGCCGCTAACGACCCTTCGTAGTCTTTTAAGTCATAGCCGCACATCTTGAAAACCTGCGAAGACAGAAAGATGCGTTTTCCCGGAATATCCCAGTCAAAAATCCCGTCATTGGTGGCCCGGACCGCAATCCGGTAACGATCATCAATATTCTGGAAGCGGGTGCGTTCAAGAAGCCATTTCCGTTGGGATGCCAACACCACCCAGTTACTTAAGATAATCAGAATACAGGCACCGAACAAAGATATAACAAAATGCCGGCTGAATTTACGGCGCTGGTCGTTAAATCGTCCCAGTCGGTCTGACAGGATATGATGTTCGGTATTCAGGAATTGATCCGTGGTTTTGATGAACGTGTCATGGACCGCCCGCGTTTTACGCAAACCCGCATAATACTCGGCACTGAACCGCAAGACAGATCCGCCCCCCTTTAACCGGGAATATTTCTGTGACCGTTCGTTTAACAGGCGACCATATGTGACGGCCAAATCCTGCATTTGCTGCACGCGCGACAATTGTTCAAAGTTATCTTTTGTCAAAAGCAACAGCTTATTAAGCGCGGTAACAAGGTCCTTACTTTTCACCTGGAACCGTGCCTCAAAATCCTTGTCGGCGGTCAACAGGTATCCGCGCTGTTCAGCCAGCGTGCTTTCAAAGGTACCGACGATATTTTCGGTGATTATCAGGACTTCGCGAGAGTGATCAACCCATTTACCGTACTTTACGGCTTCATTGCGAATTTGGGACGTATAAGCGATGACGTAGGCCAAGGACGCAATGATAAACAGCGCCGACATCCAAAATAGATTATTCGTTATTCTTGTTCGCATTTTGCCGTTCCAGTGGTTCAACCCACATATACAATGTTTCGATTGGCCTTACAATTCATGCAGTGCACATGCGGAAAACCGCCAGTGTAAGCTGGCGGTTTCCAAGGGAAATAATGTATTGGGTATCAGTCAATTGATGGTCGTCTGCCGTTTACAAAGCCCATCAGCACAGATGCCAAGAATAAAACGATGAAAATGACAAACAGTACCTGCGCAATGTTTGTGGATATGGCAGCAATCCCACCAAATCCAAGTAACCCAGCAATAATTGCCAATACCAAAAATACGACTGCCCATCTTAGCATATTATAATCTCCTGTTTAGTGTTCATATGACATACTATCAGTCCAGTACTTGGTTCCCGGTCTAAATAAAATTATGTCACTTCTTTGGAGATTAATGCGTTTTGATGTCAACACGGTCAATAACACCAAGATTAGATTCAACTTGTTCTTTGATGTCAGGCAACGCCAAAAACAACTCGGCCATCAGGGCGCGGTATTGACGGTGATTCATGACACGTTCGGAAAAGTTCGCCTCGATCACCAGAATGTCTTTGCACGCGTACGGTTTTTCACGGCTGTATTCTTGCTTGATATAAAAATCAGCAACCAAAGGGTGCGTTACCGAATGCACGGCATGCGGGATCAATAATGAGTGGTGTTGTAGGTTCATAATTATACTCCATTTTTTCTAACGCTGCGATTAATCACGGTGTTCGTGATTGCGTTCACTGTACCTGGTGTATGTTAGGTGCCTGTTTCGCGTCTGTTTCAAAAAACAGTGTTTTTGTTTCAGTTGTGTAACAAAGCGGGTCAAATAGGCTCTTATTTTCCCTAAAAACGATATGACACGCCGACTGAGCCAAAGACCGTTTCATCTTCCTGGCCATGAAATTCTTTGCTGCGATATGTCAGGCCATAAGACAGCCGTGTGTCTTTATAGGTGAACGCAACGCCTGCATTGGCGTCGTAAACAAAGTCTTTTTTATCGACACTTGGCCCGCCGCGGAACGTGTTGCCATCAAGAAAGATATCGCGTGCCACAGCCCGGCCATTCACACCGGCAAAGGTGTACCAGTCCCAGTCGCGTGAATTCGGATGGTCGAAATACCCGCTGCCCAGGCCTGCTGGGTAGATTCGTGGTGGCACATCGCGAAATTCATTCTGGGCTGGCCCGAACGTGACATTCATCCCCGCCCCGGCATAGGTGTTGATATTCCCAAGGGCGACAGACACGTTCGGCTCAAACTGCGTGCGATAATTGCCGGTGGTATAGCCCGCAAAATTCTGCCAACGGCGATCCCATGTTACGATCAGGCCCGGCTCGCTCCGCAACTGGTTATCCCATCCCGCTGGTCGCGGTGAGTCAGATATTTTGTCATGAATGAATTTTTGCGTTGGTTCGGCCAGCGATGCAGGTCCGACAACACCCACAACCACGCCCAAACGGTCGCTGTGATCAGGATAAATATTTGACATCAGGAAACCAGCATACAGCCATCCGGCCCACGGACGATCCCCCGGCTGTTCTTCTGCGATTGTAATATCTTTCGGGGTAAAAATCTTTTGGCCCAAGAAAAAGGATGTCGATGTCGCCACACCGACATCATAGCCAACCACGTCATCCAGAAATCTTTCAATTACCGGTGGCGCATGGCGATCTACATTGTAATACGTCAGCTGGATGCCGTTTGTATAATATTGGTCCGACCCGGATGCCAGCAAATCATTATCAAGCGTGAGTGTCAGCGATGACTTCTTCGGGTTTTTGTCCAGTGTTTGCAGGGCCGAAGGCTCGCCCTGCCCTGCCCATGACGGACTGAAAGACATAAGAAGCGGCATAGCCAGCGTCGCGGCCATTGCCAGTGGTGCGAATATCTTCGGTCTCATCATCTTTACCCAACTATTCGGTTAAAAAAGAAGCCACCCGAGGATGGCTTCTGTCTAAATTAGCACGCTCAGTTAATCGTGGCTTTCTTATTTGCGGAATTCAACAACCACGCGACGATTCGCCATCAGACGTGTGCCGTCCGGTGTTGGCACCGCAAGATCACCTTCACCCGCCGCACGTTTATCAAGCAGGAAGTTCGGGATATTGCGCTTGGTCAGCGCGCCGGAAACCGACATCGCCCGTTCACCGGACAATTTCTGGTTATAGCCAGCGGGACCGGATGTATCCGCGTGGCCGGTGACCGTGATTTGTGCAGGATTGTACGTTTTCAATTCACGTTCCAGCTTGTTCAGGGTTTCAACCTGGTCCGCACGAATGCCGGATTTATTGAGATCAAAGTAAATCTCGTACCGGGCAATAACCGGCAGAATCCGCATTTCTGTCTGTATGACGCTGTCCGGCCCGCCACATCGTGTTCCTGGGCGTAACCCTTCAGGATAGGCACGATAATTTTGGCATGGCTCACGCTCTTCATACTCAAAGTACTTTTGAATTTCATACGCCTGACCCAGCGTCAGGTCGCGGTTATGACGATGGGGATGATGGTGTTCAATGCCATAC
Source organism: Pseudomonadota bacterium (assembly GCA_040386235.1). Lineage (GTDB taxonomy): Bacteria > Pseudomonadota > Alphaproteobacteria > Micavibrionales > Micavibrionaceae > JAZKGA01. The sequence goes on along the minus strand of JAZKGA010000001.1, from coordinate 616,681 downwards.
CCATGATGGACGCCATTGTGGCCGGCCTGCAATGCGGCTGGGGCCGAAGTGACGCCAAGAACCAGTAAAGTTGCTGCAAAAATCTGCTGTTTTATTTTCATTTTTGTCTCCGTTATTTGTATTCTTTAAATATAGATTTTGTCTGATAACCGAACCTACCAACAGTCATGTTTGAAATTCGTTCCATCAGGCGTGATTTGTTGTGACGACTGCGCTCTCTTTGCCGGCGCAGGCATTCCAAATTCAAGTTTATTTTTCGCAATGTTGCGTCGTGGATATAGGACAGATCGGGGAAAAAGGACATCAAGTAAACAGTACGATCGTCGCGCCAGCGTTTCAGCAGGAAGATCCGACGGCGGATCGAGAGGTACTCGGCCATCGCCAGCTTAACCGGGCGATTATCGAATATTCTTTCAAGGCGGTGAAGGTAAATAAAACGCGGAGAATTATCATTGTTACGCGGAGGGTGCCTGAACATACTGACTCCTTCTGTTGTGGTGTGGCAGAAGAAGAGAGGTTCCCGGGGGAACCGGGAACCTCTCTGTTCAATGGGTCTTATTTATTGTAGATATTCATATTCACTTTTGGTTTTACGAACAATGAATACTCACGCTGCCATTCTTCTTTGGTCACGTAATTATCACGGTTAACATCCAGCTCTTTATGGTATTTGCCGATAAATTCATGCGCTGACAAACCGTTTTCCTGGCGATCAAAACGGATCAGGTTCGAACGTTCCATGAATTCTGTTTGTGTGATTTTGCTCGCTTCTGCCAGACCATCATTGTTGTAGTCATAGTATGTGTAGGTTGTCGAAGACCTTGGCATCACGGTGATAACAGTATTCTTTTCGAACTCCATGCTATCCAGCTTGCCATTTTTGTCGCCGTCAAAGGCGTCAAACAGCACATCGCCAACTTCACGCATTGACAGACGTGTATCACGGTTCATGTCAAAAGCCATGAAATCAATCCGCTCAACATGCGGCATAGGCTTGCTTGTGACGATTGTTGTTTCTGTCACTGTCTCGGCCAATGCGGCTGGAGCCAGTGGTAATGTCAGCGCCAACAAAAGCGCGTAGGTTTTGGTATTCATAGTATGTCCTTTCAAGAGTGATTACATGTCTAACAAACACATCATTGTTTGTTTTGTTCCATAAGTAGAAAATCAGTTCTTCGTCATATTTACCGTATTGGTGAAATAAGATTCGCGAATCAAATGTTTCATTAAAACAGTATTTAAATAATAGGCGATACCGTCACGACTGTTCAAAATATGGATTTCCACCTGCTGCCGCTCTCCAGCGCTAAGATGGTTATCGACATAGGCCGAGATCAATTCTTTATGGTCGTCATCTAGTTCCATAAACCTACCAACATTCTAAAGCCCGTTTAGTTTCACGGACGCTCAAAAAAGGGCGGCATCGCAGCCGCCCTTTTCGCTCACTGAGAGACTTAATGTACAGCAGCAGCGGCTTGGCGTGACAAGACACGGGTATGATTGTCGTTACTGGTCAACATCCCTTGTAATGTATCGCGAGCCCGGGACAAACGTGATCTGACGGTTCCTGTTGGGATGCCGAGTTTGTCGGCAACCTCTTCATAGCTCATGCCATAGGCACAAACCATCATCAACATCTGACGGTGTTCGGCGCTTAATTGCGTCATTGCCTCTTGGATCTCGGAAATCATCATTTTATCCTCTTGATTAGGTGCAACCGTGGCCGCCATTATAGCTGGCTCAGGGTCATACTGGGTTTCGTATTTGGCTTTGCGTTTATAGTCGGTCACATAGCTGTTAAACATAATACGCGACAACCAGCTGAAAACCCGGCTGTCAGTCTCAAATTTATCCTTATTCTTTAAGGCCTTCAGGATTGTTGTTTGCAATAAATCATCGGCATCTGCATGATTGCCGCACAGTTTAATGGCAAATTTCTTCAACCCTTCCATCTCGTTTAATAAGTCGCGTTCAGCTAACATTGGCTTTCTCCTCACAAATGTGTATTTCGTGAAACCAATCTAGCCCCCCTGTGTATGGCTGGAATTTCAGGCGTGTTTCTGTATCATAGAAAAATGTTTCTAATTTGTAACAAACGGATTAAAGTACGTCCGAACCAAGGGGAAATGTGATGATTGATAAGGGCACGATCCTAAGCATTGATGATGATGCGGATCTGCAATTTATTATTAAAGAATACCTTGAGGGCGAGGGGTATAAGATCCTTCGTGCCCATGATCTGAAGGAATTCGAGGCCTGGACATCCCAGGGCAGCGAGATAGACTTGGTGCTTCTTGACCTGATGTTAAAAGACACGGAAGGCCTGGCCTTGATTAATGTTATCAAGGAAAAGATCAAAGCCCCCATTATCGTGGTCAGCGGCAAGACCGATACCACTGAAAAGATTATCTGCCTGGAAATGGGCGCTGACGACTATATGACCAAACCTTTCGAAATGCGCGAATTGACGGCGCGCATTCGCGCGGTGATGCGTCGCGGCGTACCTGTTAGCACCGCTGGTGCGGGTTTCAGCACGGGTGCGGCAGATAATAATGCCCCCAGCCGCCTGGCCTTTGGCGACTGGATCATCGATACCGATCAATACAGTCTGTATAACAAAGCCGGCCAGCCTGTCGAACTGACCACCGGTGAGTTTAAATTGCTGGAAGCCCTGGTTGTTTCAGCCGGCAAGGTTTTGTCGCGCGAAAAACTGTTTGATATTACGCGATCCGGCGGCGGGCGTTTCGATGTCTATGACCGTGCCATTGACATACAAATTGCCCGTATTCGTAAAAAACTGACGTCGAATGATAACGACAGTGCCGGCATTATCAAAACAGTGCGCGGTGTGGGTTATATTCTTGCCGCCAATGTGGAACGTCTTTAATTCTTTGAATAATTATTCACATGGAACCTATTTGTTAGAAATTGGTTTGCATGGCACAACCTCATTATTACACAAGGAGCATAATCATGAAATCATCAATCTTAACTGGTGCCCGATCAGAAGCCGCCCGTGCCGAACTGAACCGCACGCCAGGTCAATTACAAGATATCGGGGAAAACGCTGCGGCCAGCGCAAGCAGCCTGAAACGCGATGCAGGCAACGTAGCCCGCGATGCTGTTTATGCTGCGAAAAATGTCGGTGGCCAACTGGCTGACCTGGCACGTGACAAAGCTGACACGCTGTCACATGTTGTCACAACCGACCTGGACCGCGTGAAAGCCTATGTGAAAGATCAGCCTGCAAAAGGTCTGGGCTTCGCATTTATTGCCGGTGCCCTGGCAGCCCTTTTCCTGGGCCGTCGCTCTTAATCAACATTGGCGACTGCGCTGTTAAAGGAGACAAGATATGCATCCCCTGCTTAATCTGATTGAACAAGGCATGATGATGTCTAACTTATCTGCCACGAAACAGAGCAGTCCCCGAATGACCAAAGACGGAATGTTGTGCAGCCTGATCATCATGATGGCCGCCCTGGCGTATCTGTTGATGCTGTCTGGGCTGGCACTGTGGCTGCTGCAGACCTATGACGCACCGCATGTCCTGTTGGCAGTTGGCGGGATTGTCTTGCTGACATCCATCGGCTTGCTTGCTGGATGGATCGGCTTCAAAACTTACAAAGCCAAGCGTATTGAAAAAACCCTTCGTTCCCTTTTGGATGAATCGAACGAGGCGGTGGATGGCATTTCGGCCAAGTTGGATGAGATTTTCGGCGAAAACGTTGGAAAAGCCATTCTTCTTTCCGCACTGACCGGCTTTATTATTTCGCGTAAACTTACTTAAACTCAAGCTCTGACAAAAAAGGAAAATCATCATGCATAACAGTAATAACAATATGCTTCTTATTATCGCAGTCGCTTTGATCGGTATTCTTGCCGTAATGGCCATGAATTACTACAACGATCGCAATGAGCCTGCGAGCGTAGTTGAAAAAATCTCGAACGACGTTTCTGAATTTGGCGAAGAAGTTCGGGACGAGATCGACGACCACACCACTTCAAACTAATCTGGAGACCCCATGAAAAGTTTATTGATGTTCTTAATCGGGGTTCCGATTCCGGTTATCATTCTTTACAATATCTTCTGGTGATTATTCTTTTATAGCACCATGCAAGAACAGATTATCGCCGGGATATGGACCATCCCGGCGATATTTTTGTGGGCCTACGCCATATCTTCTAACTGCCGTTCGATATCATGCGGTGATCCCGTGCGACGGCACAGCAAGCTGTAGGCCAGCGGCACGATAAAAATCGTAAACACCATCGCCGATAACACGCCACCGAAAACCACGACACCAATCATGGCACGGGTTTCCGAGCCAGCACCAGACGACATAAACAACGGTATTGCACCGGCTGCGGCTGTCAGGCTTGTCATTAAAATCGGACGCAGGCGCAGTTGTGCAGATTTCATCAAGGCGCGATTGAACGAGCCACCGCCATCGCGAATCTGGTTCGCGAATTCAACAATCAAGATGCCGTTCTTGGCCGCCAACCCAACCAGAGTCAACAGGCCGATCTGAGAATAGATATTCAGCGTCCCCCCATAAATATACAAGCCGATCAACCCGCCCGCCATCGCCAACGGCACCGTCAGGATAATGACAAATGGATGGACATAGCTTTCAAACTGGGCCGCCAGCACCAGAAAGATCACCAGCAATCCCATCACGAATACAAAATTCATGCCGCCTTGCGAATATTTGAAATCCTGGGACTGGCCTTTGTAATCAACGATCACCGAGTCCGGTAGATTGTCCTGCACGACGCCTTCCAGATATTGCAACGCTTCACCGATTGTATAGCCCGCGACCAGGTCGGCTTCGATTGTAATCGCCCGCACGCGGTTAAACCGGTTTAAGGTGGCCGCGTCTGCCAGCTCACTGACCTGCACCACACTGGACAGCGGGATCAGGGCGCCGGACTGATCCGACCGAACATAGATATTGTTCAGGCCGGTCAGGGTGCGCTGGTCATCCCGCGATGCCTCCAGAATCACATCGTATTCCTCGCCATTCTCAATATATGTCGTGGTGCGCCGTGACCCCAGCAGGGTTTCAAGTGTCCGCCCAATCGTATCGACATTCACGCCTAATTCGGCCGCGCGGTCATAATCGACGACCACCTCGAATTGCGGTTTTGTTTCTTTGTAATTCCAATCAACGCTGACCAGGCCCGGGTTATCTTCCTTGATCTTTTGCAGGACGATATCGCGCCATTCGGCCAATTGATCATATGTGCCGCCGCCAATCACGAATTGCACCGGACGGCTTGAACTGCTGGTAAAGCCTTGACGCATGACCAGCGACAGACGCACGCCCGGCAGGTCGGACAACTTGGCCCGGATCTCACTCATAATCTCAGTGGCCGGGCGACGGTTGGCCCAGTCATCAAGCAGGACAATCACCATTCCGCTGTTAAACGACGACGTATTCCCGAAGCTGCGCGGGGCGCGCACCAGCATCGTCTGCATCTCGCCCGTCTTGGTATATGGCATCAGGCGGCGTTCAATCTCGTCCATATAATCTTTCATATATGCAAACGTCGCGCCTTCGGGCCCGTTAACCATGATGTTAAAGGCGCCCCGATCTTCGACAGGCGTGTATTCCTGGGGTATCAACCGAAACACGACAATTGTGGCAATCATCAGCAGGACAAAGGCAGCAATGGCCAGCGTGGGACGACGGATAACGCGGCCCAGGCGGCGCGTGTAACCGCGGCGTAAACGGCGGAAAGTGCGGTCGATCTTTGGCGCCAGTCCACCGGTTTTCTGTGTTTCATTGCGTAACAGTTTCGAGGCCATCATCGCCGAAAGGGTCAGTGAGGTTAATCCTGAAAACCCAATGGCCGCCGCCATCGTCAGGGCGAATTCAGTGAACAGGCGGCCCAGATCCCCTTCCAAAAAAGTGATCGGCACAAAGACGGATATCAACACAATTGTGGTGGCCACAACGGCAAACGCAACCTGACGCGCGCCCAGATAGGCGGCGACCAAAGGTTTCTCGGCGTTCTCAGACACGCGCCTGGCGATATTCTCCAACACGATAATCGCATCATCGACAACGATCCCGATCGCAAGCACAAGGGCCAGCAGGGTCAGCAAATTGATTGAGAAACCGAACGCGTATATCACCGTAAACGTTGCGATCAGCGATATCGGCACCGTCACTGCCGGAATGATCGTGGCCCGCCAGCTGCCCAGAAACAGATAAATCATCAGGACGACCAGGATAATGGCGATCCCAAGCGTGATATACACTTCCTTGATCGCCGCCGCGATAAAGGTCGCGGTGTCATAACTTTTTTCCAGGCGCATGCCATTCGGCAAATCGGCATTCACGCGATCCGCCATGATGCTGGCTTCCTTCACCACCGAAATTGTGTTGGCCGTCGATTGTTTCGACACGCCAATACCGACGCGTGGCAGCCCATTGCCGCGGAACAGAACCCGATCTTCGACCGCACCTTTTTCAACCCGCGCCACATCCCCCAAACGGACCAGATACCCATCCGTACCTTTTGCCACGACCAACTGATGGAAATCTTTCGCCGTTTCAAAATGGCGGCGAATACGGACGGTAAACTGCCGTGTTTCCGATTCGATATCGCCCGCGGGCAATTCGACATTCGCACTGCGCAACGCGTCTTCAATATCCGCAGCCGTCAGGTTTCGTGCCGCCAGCGCCTTTCGGTCAATCCACACCCGCATGGCATAGGTCTGCGCCCCGCCCACACGCACGTTGGCAACGCCGTCCAATACCGAAAACCGTTCAACCAGATACCGTTCCGCATAATCGGTTAATTCCGGCACGCTATGTTTTTCGCTGACCAGGCTGTACCACGCAATCACCTCGTCATCCGCATTGGTTTTCTGGACGTCCGGCGGGTCAGCCTCATCCGGCAGATCATCCGCAATGCCGGATACGCGATCGCGCACGTCATTGGTCGCGTCGTCGATATCGCGATCAATCGAAAATTCCAGCGTAACGCGGGCCTGGCCATCTGAACTGGACGATTCAATAAATTCAATGCCCTCAATGCCCGAAATGCGGTTTTCAATCACCTGGGTAATACGGGTTTCAACAATGCTGGCGGCAGCACCGGGATAGTTCACGGTGATTGATACAACCGGCGGATCAATCGCTGGATATTCGCGTAAGGACAGGCGCGTAAACGACACAATCCCAAACGCCACCAGCAACAATGATATAACGCTGGCAAATACGGGCCGCTTGATGGAAATGTCGGACAGCAGCATCAGCGCGGCGCCTTGTCTGACGATGCCGGTTTTGTTGCAACAGGACGCAGCAATTCGGCAATCGGTTTCGATCCATCATCCGTGGCTTTGACAGTCACCGTCGCGCCATCGTCAATATTCATCGCGCCATGGGTGACGACACGGTCCTGGACCGTCAAATTCTTGACGATCTCCACCTCTCCCACCCGGCGGGACCCAATGACGACCTGTCGTTTGGCAGCTGTTGTTTTGCCGTCCTGTGTTGTCACAACATAAACGAAATCATCCCGACCCTGCGACACAATGGCCCCTTCTGGAATAATAACCGCCTGTCGTTGATTGGTCAGGATATCAATCCGCATTAACAAACCGGGCTTCAGAACTTTATCATCATTCGGAATAACAGCCCGCACCATAAAGGCGCGTGTGATCGGATCAATCTGGCTGTCAATACTGGTGATTTTGCCATCGAAAATCCGTCCCTTGAAACTGTCCGTCGTGGCTATAATCGGGACGGCCGCCGCGATGTCCGACAGATATACGGATGGAATCGCGAAATCGAGTTTCATAACGCTGTCATCATCAACAGTCGTAATCCGCGTGCCGGGTTGCAGGACCGTGCCGACACTGATCGTCCGCAAGCCAACCAACCCGTCAAACGGCGCCCGGATGGTCCGGTCGCCCATGCGCGATTCAATCGCCCGCATCCGCGCCCGTGCCGTATCCAATTCCCGTTGCCATTGATCCAGCATGGATTGCGACGACGCCCCTGCTTTGACCAGAGGGCCGAGACGCGCGACCTGGCCCTGGGCCTCCCGCACTGTCGCCTTTTCCGCATCCATATCCGCGGTTTCTTCACGCGCACTTAATTCCACCAGCACATCGCCTTTTTTAACGCGCTGGCCATCATCAAACCGCACAGCAGTGACCGCTTCGGTAATCGTCGCGGTCAGGGTCACGGTTTCGTTGGCCCGCAAAGTGCCCAAGGCTTCAATTTTATCTGAGAAATCCCCCATTCGCACCGGCGCGACAATCACGCTGGGCGTCACTGGGGCCTTTGATTGCGGACCCTTCGGCTGGGCCAAGGCAGCGGTCGCGACACAAATCGCGATGCAGGTTAAAATAATCGGTTTCATATATGTCATCCTAATGGCCCACCTAACGCACGATAAACGGCAATCCGCGCCAGGACCAGGTTTAAACGCTGGTTAATCAAGGTCCGTTCAACATCATGCAGGCCGTCCATCGCCGTTAAAACAGCCAGGTAATCGCTGTCACCCGCTTTGTAAACCGCTTCTGCCGCCGCCAATGTCTCGGCCAATGTTGCGCGTTGCACCGCCAGACGCTGGACATAGGCCCGCTGGCGGTTTTCTTGGTACAGCGCGTTTTCAACCTGCTCAACCGCCCGCAGATAGGCTTGCGTATAGGCCGCCAGGCGCTCCTGATACAGGGCCTTGTTCCGTGTCACCTCGGCCTTTCGCTGCCCCCAGTCCAGCAATGGCTGGACTAATCCGCCCAGAATGCTGGCCTGATCGGCCATTGATCCACCCCCTGCCAGTAACGCGCCACTTAAAGTCACGCGCGGCAGGCGGTCGGCAATCGCCGCGCCGATCTGGGCATCACTTGCGACCAGACGGTTTTGCAGGGCCAGCAGATCAGGGCGCGCCTGTAATAAATCCGACGGCACGCCCAAAGGTGGCAAAGCCGCAAGATCAGGTAATGCCGTATCACCTGGCACACGATTAACAGCATCAGGCGCAGCACCCGTCAGAACATCCAAACGGTTTTCGGCCACGCGCAAATTGGCCTCGGTCGGTGGGATCAGGCTTTGGGTTCCGGCCAGCTGGCTTTGTTGTTGCAGCACATCCACACGCGTTCCCAGCCCCGCCTGGAACCGCATGTCGATCAGTTCAAGGCTGCGCGTACCCGTGTCGCTTTGCCGCTGCAACAGCGCTAATTGCGCCTGCTGGGCCGCTGCCTTAAACCAGGATTCCGCCAGTTCGGCACTGATCGCCAGGCGCATGGCTGCAATATCTGCTGCCGCTGCCGCTGCTTCCAACTGTCGCGCCGATGCTGTGTTAGACAGGCGGTTAAAGATATCAAGGTCCCATGATGCGGCTATACCGCCCTGCACCCCGCCGCCATCGGAATTGCCGTCATTCCAGCTTTGCCCGCCCTCAATCACCCCGTCAACTTGCGGACGAGAAGCGCCGCGGGCTGCGCGGGCCAGGGCGTTCGCCTGTGCCAGTCGGGCAACAGCCTGCGCGATATCTAGATTATCCTGTAACGCCGCTTGTTCTAACGCATTCAAGCCCGGGTGCTGAAAGCTTTCGTACCAGGCTTTTGCAAGGGGTAAAGACGGCGTTGTCGTGGGGATGCTGTACTGTGGCTGCGCCACACGCGACGGCGCGGGATCTTTCGTCATGCGATGCATGTCGCAGCCAGTCGCGAATATGGCGGCAGACATCAAAAGAATGACGGGAAGGGAACGGACCAAAACATCTCCTGCGATTATTATTTCATAACAATATAGGGCGGCAGACAGCGCCAGACCACTCAAGATTCCGGGCTATACGGCTTATTTAACGGGCTTCTTTCCCACGACAAGGCATCGCGGATAATATCTTCGAGGTTATTATAACGCGGGGTCCAATCAGTGCAACGCTTAAGACGGCTTGCATCGGCAATGACGCAAGGCGCGTCACCCACGCGGCGTGGCGCGTAAATCGTCTGAAGTTTTGTCTCCGATACTTTTTCAACCGTCTGTAACACGTCCTTCACGGAAAATCCGGTTCCGTACCCGCAATTAAAAATCTGGTTTGGCGCGGTTTTCAACACCGCCAAATGGGCAGCAGCCAGGTCACTGACATGGATATAATCGCGAACACCCGTTCCGTCCGGGGTGGGATAATCTGTCCCAAAAACGCTAAGGGACGGACGTTTGCCCAATGCTGTTTCACACGCCGCCTTGATCAGATGCGTGGCCTTTTCCGTGATCTGGCCGGATCTTTGCGTCCGGTCTGCGCCGGCCACGTTGAAATACCGCAGAATAATAAAGTCAAAGCCATGCGCAGCCGCCATATCCTGTACAATCCGTTCAGCCATCATCTTTGAGGCGCCATAGGGATTGATCGGGGCCAAGGGCGTTGCTTCACTGATCGTTGCGCCTTCTGCCGCACCATAGACGGCCGCAGTCGATGAAAAGATGACCTTCTTCAGCCCATACTGTACCGCGGCACGCAGCAAAGATAAAACGCCCGCCGTGTTGTTATGATAGTATTTCTCAGGCGCATCGACCGATTCCGCGACTTGAATATAGGCGGCAAAATGGAAGATCGTCTCAATTTTGCAGGTCTGCATAATGTCGCTTACGACGTCCATATCGTGGATTGATCCGATATGCAGCGTGGCCCTGGGATCAACCAAATGCCTGTGGCCGGTTTCCAGCGTATCCAGAATATGCACGTCATAGCCCGCGTCCAGCAGGTCCAGAACCACGTGCGATCCAATATATCCAGCCCCGCCTGTTACCAGTATTGTCATGGGGATATCAGCGCCTGCATGATGTGGTCATATTTTGCGATAACCGCCGCGTCACTAAAAGATGCCACGACCCGATCACGGCCCTTCCGGCCCATTTCATGGCGATCCTGCGGCGGCATATCCAGGAATGCCTGTATCGCTTGGACCAAAGATTCCACATCACGCGGGGCGCACAACAGGCCCGTTTCACCCGGCACGATGATATCACGGCATCCGGGAATATCGGTGGCAATCACAGGGCGTTCCATTGCTGCGGCTTCCAACAACACACGCGGCAAACCTTCATGATAGGACGGCAAGACAATGCAATGACTGGCCTCTATCACCGGCCGAATATCGGATTGTGCACCACGATAAGACAGGATGCCGAGATCGACGGCTGCGCGTATATGCGCCATATCAACCGCTGCCGGATTGCCGGTGTCATGGGGGCCAACCAGGATGAAATGGACATCGCTGCTGCGGGCCGCGACGATCGCGGCCGCTTCCATAAATTCATAAACACCCTTGTCGCGTAACAGGCGGGCGATCAGGGTAAAGGTAACGGGGTGCGGGGCAGGGCCCTGCCCCGGACTGTAATATGTTGTATCCACACCTTCGCCCGGAAGGCTGTCTGCAGCCCCTCCTAAAAACGCTTTATCGTCCTGGTTCAGCGCCAGCACCTGGGTGGCCTGACGCAAGCCGGAACGCAGCATCCAGCGTCCCAGAAAAGCAGAGGCCCCCCGATTGCTGAACGCATATCCCAGGCCGGTTACGATCGCAACAACGGGAATGTGCAGCAAAGTGCAAATGGGCGGCGCGTAAGAGTTGGGCTTGATGGTATAGGAAAAAACAAGATCAGGTTTCATCCGGCGCAAGGTCTTCCATAAAGACAACAGGCTGCCCAGTTCCCGGATCGGATTAGCGCCTGATCGCGATAAGGCCCATGGATGCACCTTGACACTCTCAGGCAGTCCGCTATCGGCCTTGGCATCATATGGTGCAACAATATGCACATCGTGACCCAACCGCACGAAATGATGTATCACATTGCCACGAAACCGCAGACACGATGATAAATCATTCGCACAAAGAACGATCTTCAGACGTTTTTGTATTGTTGGGCCCATCCACGTATCACATCATGCAGAGCGTATTTGAGGTAAATTCTTTTTCAACAAATTGTCGAAATAGGAAATCGTTTTTATTAATCCTTGCTCTAATTCCACTGTCGGCTGCCATCCAATTTCTGACATCGCCAGTGAGATGTTCGGTTGCCTTTGTTTCGGATCATCAGCGGCTATAGGTAAATAGGTGATTTTTGAAGATGTGCCCGTAATTTTGATGACGCGTTCAGCCAGTTCTGCCATCGTAAATTCAACCGGATTACCCAAATTCATCGGGCCAGTAAATGTTTCGTCCGTATCTTCCATCAAGCCAATTAAGCCCTTAACCAAGTCTTCAACATAGCAAAAACTGCGTGTCTGCTGACCTGTGCCGTAAATAGTGATTGGCTTGTTTTGTAAAGCCTGCATGATAAAATTTGAAATAACGCGGCCATCCTCAGGATGCATACGCGGACCGTAAGTATTAAAAATACGGGCTACTTTAATACGCGCCTTATATTGGCGATGGTAATCAAACATAAGCGTTTCGGCACAGCGCTTACCCTCATCATAGCATGACCGGATACCGATCGGGTTGACATTCCCCCAATATGTTTCGGGCTGCGGATGAATAATTGGATCACCGTACACTTCGCTGGTGGACGTCAGTAATATCTTTGCTTTGCGGCGTTGCGCCAGGTCGAGCATGTTTATTGTGCCGTTGATTGACGTCTGAATTGTAAAGACTGGATCACGTTGATAATGAATTGGTGCGGCCGGGCACGCACAGCTGTATATCTCATCAATTTCAGCAGAGAACGGCTCAATCACATTATGTCGAATTAATTCAAAATTAGGGTGAGAGAACAAATGTTCAATATTGGCACGGTTACCTGTGTAGAAATTATCTAGGCACAATACTGTATGCCCCATCGACAACAGTTTTTCACATAAGAAACTGCCAACAAGTCCGGCACCACCCGTTACCAAAATTGATTTACCTTGCCAACTGTGTCGCATTTCCCATCACCTTTGTTGTCCATTTACAAAGCACTGATCTGATATCCTTGACAAGGTTTTTTCTATAAACGCCGCAAAATAACAGGCGTTATTTTGCCCTTGATGAAGCGTAAGACATACTATAGCTTTTCCTTCGTAAAAGCCTTGCTGTGTCTTTATTTGAACTGGATTTTATATGGCTTCTGTTCTGTTGATTACGAATATTTTCCCACCCATCATCGGTGGCCCCGCCATTTTCATTGATCGGCTTGCTTTAGCGCTTTCCGCCCGCAGCCATACTGTAACTGTTGTATGCAGTGGCGAGGGGCTTGTCCCAAAAGGATATGATGATCAACGACCATTCAAAATCTGTCGTATAAACCTTACAAACCGTTACACCTATGAAATCCTGATACGCCTGTGCCTGTTCTGGCAACTTCTTCGGCACCGCCATATTTTGGTCAACGGGCTTGAATCCTATGTATCGCCGATCGCAAAAATTCTACGCCGGGCTTACGCCCTTAAAATCGTAGGCGATAGCGTTTGGGAGCAGGGCCGCAATTGGGGCATCTTGACCAGTGATTTCAATGCATTCCAATCCGAGCCTGTACCTGCACGCTTGCAAGGCGTGGCCCGCGCTCGCACGGCCTGGATACAACGCGCACATACAATTATTACGCCTGGCACATGGCTAAAAACAATCGTTACAAGCTGGGACGTGCCTGCAGACCGGATCCAAGTGATTCGTAACGGTGCTCCTCTATCCACATTCTCACACAGCCAGCCCGCACCCCGTAAGGACAAATTAGATATCGTTTTTGTGGGCCGCCTGACAAACTGGAAGGGTGTTGAGACCCTTTTGCTGGCCATGCAAGACCTGCAAGATATCCATCTGACAATCATTGGGAATGGCCCTGAATTGCCAATGCTCACAACATTGAGCCATCAATTAGGGATAGTCGAAAAAGTTACCTTTGCGGGGAAGATGGAACAGCGCGATTTACATCATCGTTTATGCCAGGCACATGCCCTGGCTTTACCTTCAGGCTATGAAGGTCTGTCCCACACTTTACTTGAAGCCGGGGCTGCAGGCCTGGCGCGTCTCGCCTCACAAATCGGTGGAAATGCAGATGCCATCACCCACGGTGTTGATGGGCTACTGATTCCTTATGGCGATGTCCAGGCCTGGCGCAGTGCTTTAATCCAGTTGATATCTGATGACGACCTGCGTATCCGGCTGGGCCAAGCTGCTCAGGTTTCTGTCGCCAACGACGATTTTATGGACAGTGTTAACGCTTACGTCGATGTGATAGAGGGTGCAAAGTGCAAAAAGTAACGCACATAATGCCGTTTTACGATGTTGCCGGCCGGGCCGCATTCAGTGGGGCTGAAAACCATCTTTTTACCCTTATGGATGGACAAGTCCAAGCTGGGCTTGATGTTGAATTGATAATGATTGTCGGCGTGGCAGGAGCCCGTTTGCAGGAAAAAGCAGATGCGTTACGTGGCATGGGCATTCGTGTAACGGACGTAAACTACCCTGTCTTGGGATTAGGGTTCACAAATCGTCTTCTAAGGCCTTTGATTTTATCGCGTCTGAACAAACTTTTCCGGCAGCGTCAGGATCGTGTCTTACACATTCATCCTTTGACAGGTTCCGGCAGCCTGGCCGCGCTTAGTGCCGCGATGGTGCGGCATCAGCATGTGGTAATCAGTTATCACAATAACGAGCCCTATTTGTTACGGTTTCCATACAAACAAGCAGTGCGATTAATGGAGCGGTTGGCGCAACGTACAATCGCTATCAGCGCAGTTGTTCGCAAGCACCTGGTAGAAGGCATAGGTCTATCCCCTTCCAAGACAAAACTTATATACTACGGCATCAGCGCAAATGAGAATGAGCCGGATAAAGCAACCCTGCGCCATCGCCTTGGACTGCCGCAAGATACGTTCATTGCCGGCCTAGTTGGTCGTCTGACCCCCCAAAAAGACATTCCTACTTTCCTAAAAGCCCTGCAGCATCTTCCAGATGTGCATGGCGTGATTATTGGGGGCGGCGAGCTGGAAAACGAACTGAAGGTCTTAGCCCGGAACCTGGGCCTTAAAAACATTACGTTCGCTGGCCCGCAACCAGATGGCCCGATATTGATGCGGTGTTTGGACGTCATGGTGTTGCCCTCTTTCTTTGAAGGATTGGGGCTTGTATTGCTTGAGGCCATGGTCCGCAATGTGCCAATTATTGGCAGCCGCGGCGGCGCCATTCCTGAAATCCTGGAAAACGGCACACTCGGTCCCGTTTTTGATGTTGGAGATGTTGAGACATTTGTAAAATTAATTGAAGATTTCCGAACAAACCCCGCAATCGCGCGTCATTACGCGGATATTGCATATGCGCGTGCGCAAGAAAAGTTTACGATCGCGGCGATGGTGCAAAACACTTCACACTTATACAGGGATGTTATGGCCGCGTGACAATCGCCATTCTTCATGTGATCAGCGGACTGGGTGTCGGAGGGGCGGAAATGTGCCTTTACCGCTTACTTGCTGGCCTATCGCCGCAGGATCGTTCTAGACATCAGGTGTTCTGCATGATGTCGCCAGGACCGATGGCGGATAATATCCAGAAACTGGGCGTTCCGGTTACATCATTACATATGCGGCGCGGCATGCCCAGCATCCCTGCACTCTTGAAATTCAGCCGCATCGTTCGTGAATTGAAGCCCGCTGTGTTACAGGGCTGGATGTATCATGGCTGTCTGCTGGCCAGTCTGACGGCGTTACTGCAAAAGAATGGGCCTGCCGTCCTCTGGTGCATCCACAACTCGTTAACGCATATCAACAGCGAACGGCGTATGACCCGGCTTGTTATTCGCGTCCTGGCTGTTCTGTCCTGGCATCCGCGCCACATCATCTACGTCGCCCATCGCAGTGCTTTACAACACCACGCTTTGGGTTACAGCAAGGCCCATACAGTCATTATTCCCAATGGCTATGATCTGCGCCTTTTTTGTCCTGACCCGCTGGCTGCTGCCCAACTCAGGTCCATGCTGGAATTAAGTCCGGCGACACGGTTGATCGGGCTGGTCGGGCGGTGGGACTGGACAAAAGACCACGCAAATTTTATCACCGCACTGGCCGATGTCCCTGGGGCCCATGCCGTTATGATAGGCAAGGATATTGATGGTGATAACCAGGAACTGGCCACCATTATTGAGAAATATCATCTTCACGATCGTGTCCATCTTCTGGGATATCGCAGTGATGTCCCCGCATTGATGGCCGGGCTGGACCTTTTATGCCTTTCCTCTTGTACGGAATCGATGCCGAATGTTGTGGGTGAGGCAATGGCCTGTGGCGTGCCCTGCGTGGTGACAGATGTCGGCGATGCAGCCGACATGGTTGGCGACACGGGATGGGGATGTCCACCACAAGACCCCAAGGCTTTGGCCGCTGCCCTGAACATAGCGTTGCACAGCGATCTATCCGTCCAGGGCCAGGCAGCACGAACGCGCATTGCAACTTGCTATACGCAGGAAAGAATGATTGAGTCCTTCCAAACACTCTACACAACAATGGAGATAAGCGATGTGGGCAGGTAATGACGTTGAATACCAGATGATCTGGAATCTCGTCCAAACTTCCACACCTTGGATCTTGGGATAAGACATGGCGATGAAAAAGCTGTTACAAACACTCAAAGGTAGACTTGTTCTCTTGCTTAAGGGATACCGTTACACATGTTCGGTGCGCGAAGCGTATCGTCTGGCCTTTTTGGGGCCTAAGTACCCGGATTATCAGTTCCAGTCCCACTTCAATGACTTGCGATATATTTTCCGCTGGCGTGATTATTACATGGTGAATGAAGTTCTGGATCAGGCCGAATACGCGCCCGCAAAAGACCTGTTAAAAGGCAGCAAGTCGCCTTTTATTCTGGATCTTGGATCAAATATCGGGACATTCAGCCTGTATTTCTTTCATCACTTCCCGCAGGCACGTATCCATGCCTATGAAGCATCCGCAGCAACATATGCGGTGCTAAACCAAAATAAAGACATGAACCCGCAATTGGACTGGCATATTTTTCATGCCGCCGCCTGGAAAGAGGATGGCGCGATTTCTTTTGAGAACAAGGCCTTCTCTGGCGGCAGCTTTGTCAGTCCAAATGGCAAGGAAACCGTCCCGGCACTGTCTCTGACAACAATTCTGGCAAGCGTTCCAGCAGACAGCCAGGTTGATCTGTTAAAAATAGATATAGAAGGCGCTGAAGAGGCAACATTAATCGGGCGTGACCAAGAATTATCGCGCATTAAGACGTTAGTTATCGAGTTGCACCCCCATTTATGCAACACAGTTGCTATTGCGAAGATGCTACGGGCCCATTTTGGGTATTTGTACGCACTGCCGAACCGCCAATCTTCAAAACCACTCTTGATTGCCAGCCGTCAACCGCTTACATACCCGCTTTACCACGTTGAAGATCAAGCAGCATCGCCTTAATCTTCGCAATCCAACCGTTCAAATCATGCTTTCCTGACACCAGCTGGCGCAAGTCTGCTTCCTGCGGCGGATTGCGCGTCACGGACAGGATGGCTTCAGCTAATGTAATGGGGTCGCTGCTGATACTGTACATCCCAGGGATAGATGACAAGGCTTCGTAAAAAGCGGGATTCGTCGTTACAACTGGACAGCCACAAGCCAGCGCTTCCATAACTGTCTTATCCATGCTGCCCGTCTCACTGACGTTTAAATGGACCGCGGCTGTTTTATACAATTCGGCCGTGCCAGCTGATGTCATACTCCCCATTATTTGAACACAGCCTTCAAGATGAAGCGCGGCGATGTGCTTGCGCACACTGACCAGGTATGCCGCGTCTGCAGACGTCAATGAAGGCCCAACCAACTTTAAAGACCACGGTATTTCTGGGGTTATCTGCCTTAACGCGTTTAAGACGTCAATAAGCAGGATAATGCGTTTTCGTTCTGAAATGCGACCCACATACACAATTTCGGGGCGCACTGTGCGATTGGTCGGCACATCAAATATATTTGTATCAATCGCTTGCCCTATCACGGTCTTTTTAGGGCTATTAATCCGAAACCCTTCAGCCGTTGATGTGATAATCTTTTCGACACACGCCGTTGCCAGCCTTAAATGCCAGGAAACAGACCCATGCGCGTACCACAGCAAAACAGGCAGACCGTGAAGACGTAATGCAGGCCACAGGCGATAGGCCCATGTGTGCGCCATATGGATAAAGCAAACATCACACGGATATTTCTTAAGCATCCGATGAAGCTGCCAATTCACCAATACGCCGCCGCCAAAGCGTTTTGGAATGCCAAAAGGCCACCGCGGCATGACATCGACCGTCATATTCGGTGCAGCATCATATGACCCGACTTTTTCGGTCAAGACGTGAACGCTTTCGCATTGCGCGGCTAAGGCCGTCGCCACACGCGCCTGCCAGGCCAGAACCGGGCTGGCACGATCCATCTCAAAATTAATTAATAGAACACGCATCAGGCGACTGGCTTGGTTCCAGAAATATAATAGCCCAATGCCCATTCTCGCCAGTGCACAGCAACATGATCAGGCAAGCGGTCTCCTTTCATCCCGATACAGCGTAAGACACCAATCAGCAATGCCGCGGGCTTAAGAAACCTTAGTCGTGTTAGCTCCAGGAAAGAAAAGGCTGTGGCCATCGAATCCCAGACAATCGGCTCGATACGCTGATGCGTTGCGGGAACCCCTAATTGTGCCAGCATCATTTCCCACGCTTCGTGCGTATGGCGATGAAAGTCAAAAGGCGAGGCATGTACGCGGTACAGAAAAGGAACAATGATATGAAAGCTTCCACCTGGCTTCAAAACCCGTAAACCTTCTGAGAGTGCAAATGTGTCATTCCACAGATGTTCCAGTGTGTTAAAGCTGATGAGATTGTCATAGCTTTCGCTTGCGACCGGCCAAGTCGTGTTCGCGTCGGCCAGAAAGGTAGGGTGATATTCAGGACTGATATTGATTGTGTCTAACTGCCCTTCAGGACGCAGGATTTTATTGTATCCGGCGCGGCTGCCCCCGCCTAAATCCAGCGTTTTTCCTTTCAAAGTGATATTGGGAATAATCTCATTTTCCAGCGTGCGAAGGATCGACGTCTTGAAAGTGCTGATCGTTTTTAACCGAGAAAATGTCGGACGACGAGGGGAAAGTATCATAGGTTTTCCTTTGACTGACTGGCTTCCAGTAGGGCCGCAATAAGAGTTTGATTAATAACATCCGGCAGGTACTGCTGACTCTGTTGTTGCCCCCGCCGTCCCATTGCGGTATTGCGGGCGTGATCAAGGCAAAGTTCAACAACGCTTTCGCTTAAATCAATCACATCATCTACATCTTGTAAATAACCGGTTTCACCATGATGGATAATGCACGACGCACCTTTGGTTCGTGTTGCAACAATGGGCAAGCCTGCAAACATGGCTTCGATCAAAACCCGGCCTAATCCTTCCTCGCGGGAGGTAAGCAACAGCAAAGTGGCACAAGAATACAGTTTCGCCAGTTCTGATGGCGGTAATCCGCCAAGAAAAGTGACAGCAATACCTGCTTCTTTTGCCTGCCGTTCAAGCTTCGCGCGGTCCGCTCCCTCTCCTGCAATTGTCATGTGCGCCTCAGGCACTTTAAGCTGGACACGCGCCATGACATGTAGGGCCAGCGCAACATTCTTTTCTGGCGACAGACGTGAAACAACCAGTATCTCGGGTATTTGCGGCAAAGTATCGCGCGGTGTTGGCGTAACTGCTGGCGCTACGGGAATGACTTTGACCCTCCTGTTGTATTTTTCTTCCAGCTCGCGCCCCACAATTGGATTGACGACACGGATCAGCTTAGCCTGAGCAAAACACAGCCTCGACATAATTTGCCGCAAGAATCGCAGGCGTCCGCCCGGTGTATGTGTTGGATCGTTATGAACTTGCACTGCAAATGGGATATCGTGCAAGCTGGCAAATATCATTCCGGCCAGCCCATCTTCATATGGCGTCTGCGTACAAATCAGCGAAATGTTTCTTAGTTTTCGTAACTGTAACATAAGCCTGAAAGGCATCTGCAGAATACCACCTGAAATCGGGATAAATGTTACATTGCTTTCGACAAAGGCTTGCAAATGCGCCGGGGTACGCAAACAGATATAAGTAATATGAGCTGCAGCGTCTTTAGACAGCAAGGCGGCATACGTTTGCAGACGTTGGCGTGTATCTGAACTTCCCGCTGGGCAGAAAACAGTCTGATCATAGCCAGTCATTACAATATGCGCGGTCATGCGAGTACTTCTTGTTTGGGTGACTCTTTGAACCACCATAGTAAGAGAGGCACATATAAAAGTACAAAATATATGATGCTTGCTATCGCTGCCAGCCGTGGGTCAGTACCCAGATATATACAGAACAAGGCCAGCAGAGCAAGCTGTGATAAGGCTGCCAGGATTGATGTCTTGGCCAAAAGATGCATGCGGTTATGATGTAAAAGCGAGGGCCACAGCCAGGTATGAACGCCGCATATCCAGACAAAATTGCAGATCAATAATGCTGTTGTCGATGCAAGATGTGTGTAGGCGCCATGTAGGAAATAAGTATTGATAACAGTCAGGCCGATCGCTGCGGCCGGCATCATCAGCGCCGTCAACCCAATCCCCAACACAGCAAATCTGCGGGCACTTAGCCGCATCTGCGTATGTCCGCCCTCGCTCATCCGCTGCATAAAATGCGGGGTGTAGTATTGCCCCAATGCATCGGTGAACACATTCAGATTATCAACCAGTGTCCGCGCCAGGCGATACACGCCCGTAGCGGCATCATTGGCAAAATAACCAAATAACAGGATATCGCCGCTGCGGCTGAGCATCTTGCTGTAGGAAAAAATATTAGCAGAGGCCAGAAAATGCCTTTCCTGCCAGTATGTGCCAAGGGCTGCTTTAAATCCATTCAATGACAAGGCAAACAAGGACTGTTGAAAGGACGTCCGCCAGGCGTGATATAAAAGCAGCATCGCAATGGCACCAGTCATGACAGTTCCCAGCAAAAGCCCATCATAATAGCCTTGAATAGTCGGCGTGTTCCGCAGGCAAGCAACCATGATCAGTAGTGAGAATATCTGCGCGACAACGCGGCCGGTACCAAAGATGTAAAAACGACTTGTCAGACGTTGTAGGGTGTAAAGCATACCGATAAAGAATGAGAGGCCAGTCACGACGCCTTGGATCATAAGCCAGATAACCAGTGGCTTGGTTTCGGTAAAATAGTCCCATAAAAACCAGCAAGCCACTGTAACGCTTGCGGCCAATATAACGCTCAATACAATGCTTAATATTAACGCCGCCATTGCACTTGCACTGCGACTTTTATCATTGGGATGTGGGCGATAGTGCAGCTTGGTTGCCAGGTCAGCGATACGCATATCCCAGAAATTGGCCATCATACCGCCAATCGTTACTAGGATACCAACATAGCCATACCCGGACGCACCCAGAACGCGTGCGACAATAAGCCCCTGGATAAATGCAATGCCCGCCGCAGTCAGATTAGTTATAATCAAAAACCGGGGTGGGGTCAGATGCGTCCGTATCTGGGAAAAGTTCATGACACGGTTTTACAACAAACACGACGATATAAAAACCTGTTTGTACACCTTGCCAGATTTGGCAGATTTATTGGCCTGCTGGAGCGTCTTTACCCTTATTGGCGCGTTTGGCATCACGGAAGGCTTTCATTTCTTCGGCTGAGATGGCGCCATCTTTGTTCGTGTCGGCTGCCGTTGTTAAATCCTTGCCCCGGGCCAGGAATTCATCCATCGACACGCCTTTGCTGCCGTCTTTATCCATGCTGGCGAAATGTGCCTTGATACCGGCGTTACGTTTTTGCAGCATCGCATCGGTGACTTTTGGGTTCTTCGCCTTCACATCCTTCAGACGCGCGTCGATATCCGCATCGGTAATCTGACCGTCCTTATCGACATCCATTGCAGCAAAGCGGCCCTTTGCAAAGCTTTCGCGCTCGCTGGCAGTGACTTTGTTATCGCCGTTGGTATCGGCGGCCAGGCGGCCTTTGTCGCCAGGGCCTTCGGCGTGGGCAAAAGGAGCAGCAGCCATCACGGCGGCACAGAATACGGATAAGGCAAGCATACGGGATGTTGTGGTCATGTGGCGGGATCTCCTCTTGATCGGTTATACATTTAACCTAGGGTGCCGCATCGCGGCTGTCCACAAAAACCTATAATATCCTACAACCCTATGCGGCTGGTGCGGGTCGGCCGATCCAGGGCGGAAAACCCGTAATGACGCAGCCAGCGCAAATCGCTTTCAAAAAAGGTCCGCAGGTCAGGAATACCGTATTTCAGCATCGTGAAACGCTCAATCCCCATCCCAAAGGCAAAACCACGATACGCATCCGGATCAATGCCGCAGTTTTTCAACACATTCGGATGGATCATCCCGCATCCCAGGACTTCCAGCCAGTCATCCCCGGTGCCCAGGACCAGCTTGCCGTCCTTGCGCGAGCATCTGACATCCATCTCAGCCGACGGCTCGGTAAACGGAAAGAAACTGGGACGGAACCGTACTTCCAGATCCGGCATATTGAAGTAAATGCGCACAAAATCCATCAGGCAGGTTTTCAACTGACTCATTGTTACGTCTTTGTCGATATACATGCCTTCCATCTGGTGGAACATCGGCGTGTGGGTCATGTCGTAATCCGACCGGTATGTCCGGCCCTGGCACACAACGCGCAGGGGCGGCTTCTGGCTTATCATCGTCCGCACCTGAACCGTTGAGGTGTGGGTGCGCAGCAACAGTGATTTATCCACCTGGCCCTGGGCATCCTGCAAATAAAACGTGTCGTGCATTTCGCGCGCGGGGTGGCCAGGCGGGAAATTCAGGGCGGTGAAGTTGTGAAAATCATCTTCGATATCCGGCCCGTCAACCAGGCTGAAACCCATATCGGCAAAGATCGATAGTAATTCGTCCATTGTCTGGCTGATCGGATGCAGGCTTCCTTGCGGCCGGGGACGGACAGGCAGGGTGATATCAATTGTTTCGGTTGCCAGGCGGGCATTCAGCGCCTGGTCCTGCATCGTCGCCTCACGTGCATCCAGAAGGGCGATCAGCTCATCTTTCAAAACATTCACGTCCTGGCCCAGCTGACGGCGCGCCTCTGGCTCAAGCCCCCCCAGGGTTTTCATGATATCGGTCAGACGACCTTTTTTACCCAGGGCTGCCACACGGGCGGCTTCTAACGCATCCAGCGTTTCAGCGGCTGTAATCTGGGCCAGTAATGCGGTGCGCAAGGCGATGATATCTGTGGTCATGTTATCCCTTTATGTATTGCGCGCTAATGTATCAGCGTTCCGCAAAAAGGGCCAGTGTCCGACAAGCTGTGCGGGCAATTCCATCAGCTCATTCACGATCAGGGTTGGGTGCGCTTTTTCCAGCAAAGCCTGGCCCCCAGCACCATTTAAAATAGCGACACCGATTGTGCCGTGATGGGTGGCGGCATGACACTCTTCCTGCGTATCGCCAACGATCAGGCAGTGGCGCGGATGAATACTAAACTGGTCCAGCATTTCACCCAGACGACGGGTTTTAGAGAGGCCCGAGGCATAATCTTCAACACTTTCCACACCGGAAATAGCCGCAAAATAATCGGTCAGCTGATACTGTTCAATTTCCGCACGCAACGACGTTTCGACTTTATTACTCAAAACCGTCATCACGACGCCCTGATCGCGGAAAAAGTCTAATAGCGCCCGCGCGCCTTGCCGCAGACCAACCTGGTGATCCACACACGCCTGTTTATAGGCCTGACCGAATGCAGCGGCCGATTCCTGATACCGGCCCAGATACGTGTCGGCATCGATACCAAAGTGATGAAAATAATGAACCAAGGGGATGTGCTCGCGTGACCGCATCACGTCTATGCAGGTGGGGTCCTTACCAAACAAAGCGAGTGAGGCGTTCTGTCCCGCCAAAACGGCTTTTGCATCATCCAGTAACGTGCCGTTCCAGTCAAAAACCGCCAAATACTTACTGTTCTGATCCATCTGCTTTCCTTAATAAAAAACGGCCATAAAGGCCGTTTTCATTTAACACTTGCGTGTCTATGCCTTACGCGGCCATTGCGGCCTTGGCTTTTGTAACCACAGCTTCGAATGCCATCGTATCATTGATTGCCATTTCGGACAGAACCTTACGGTCCAGTTCCAAGCCAGCCTTTTTCAATCCGCCCATAAAGGCAGAGTAAGTCAGGCCATGCAAACGGCAACCAGCGTTAATGCGCTGGATCCACAACCCACGGAAATCGCGCTTTTTATTGCGGCGATCGCGATAAGCGTATTGCAGTGCTTTTTCCACCCGCTCAATCGCCGGACGGAAACAGTTATTAGAACGACCGCGGAAGCCCTTGGCCAGTTTCAGGATTTTTTTGTGACGCGCATGAGCGCGTGGACCGGATTTAGCAGCACGTGACATTGGTCAGGCCTCCTTATTCAGCAGCCGCAACGGACGATGCCGGCGCGGGATTTGGTTTGCGGGTCCGCTTTGAATACGGCAACAGGTGTGTCAAGACGCCTTTGGCATCGCAGGACTGCAGAATCGCAGTGCCACGCGCTTTACGCTTCATGCTTTTTGGTTTTTGCATCAGACGGTGACGGCTGTGGGCCTGTTTGTACACGACCTTACCCGTACCTGTTACTTTCAGGCGTTTCTTCGCACTACTGTGCGTTTTCAGCTTCGGCATTTCATACTCCATTATCAAGAGATTTTCGACGATGACTGAGGCATGCCATTAGCCAAGCCATCGGACCAGAGCGTGTTATAAGGGCCTTAATCCCAAAACGCAACCCCTTTTTTGGTCTTTGCGGGAAACGGCTTGCCAGGTTATAATGTATATATGGTTTTTTCTGGGCTTTATCGCGCTTTGCCCGCGCTTGCTTTACTTCTGATTCCCACGCCAGTTGCCGCTGATGGGCCGCGGGTGGTTGAGCTTTTCAGCTCCGTCGTCTGTAAATACTGCCCAGCGGCAGAGGCAGCGTTTGAGACGTATTTAAAGAAACGGCCTGACGTCATCGCCCTGAACTGCTTTGTCAAAGTCGTTAATCTGGGCGGTGACACAATCAGTCGCCCGGCGTGCAGTGTCCGTCAGCGGCAATTTGCCAATACCTTACGCAACGGCAGTATCGCCACGCCGATGTACGCCCTGAATGGCCGGGAAATGATCCCCCATGTCCGCACAGAATATGAAGCGTTCATGCAGGCGTCCCTCAGGGATAATGGCGATGTCACACCCTTAAGGATTTTCCCGGCTATGTCCCCTGATGCCCCCACCCAAGTCAGCCTGCCGTCCCTGCCCCGCCTGGCGGAAAACGGCAAGTATGGCGTGTGGCTGGTCACCACCCGCAAACCCTTTACCGCGCGCATCCTGCGGCAAAAGGAACGCCGTTTCACCCATGTGGTCAGGGATATGCAGAAATTGACGGATTGGGACGGGTATCGCCGGACGCTAAGTCTGCGGGTAACGCCCGCGGCTGATACCGATAAGATGATTATTCTTGTTGACGACCCTGCGGGGCGCATTGCAGCCGCAGGCCAGGTCACCTGGCGCTAAATTTATTTCAGGTCGATATAAATGCGGTGGCCGCGCGTGCCGCCAGGGGGCAGGGCAACAGGCGCGCCTAAAGTGACATTCTGGCGCAGGCTGAATACAACTTGAGTATCAGGGCCGGTCCCGGACATGACCTGATAGCCCTCCAGCCGCTTATCCTGCGGGAATGTGTTACTTCGCGCTGCATCCCATCCCGTTTTGGGCAGGGTGATGACCAGCAGCTTCTCTTGATTATCAACGTCCGCCGTCAGATTTGCGGCACCGGATGTATCGAAGACCAGGCGCGTGTGATGGCTGTCATCGCCCAAACGCACGCCAACCACCCGCAGCGGCCCGCCGATAACCGGCGCAGGCGTGGGTGTAGTCGTAACAGGCACCGCTGTTTTAACAGCAGGCATAGCAACAGGCGCAACCTTGCCAGCCGGTTTCCGGGCGGGCAGCGTTTCTGTTATCTGTTTGTGTGGGGACGGGGCTTTGTGCGACTGCATTGCAGCTATTACAGGCGGCTTAACCGGTGTTGCCAATTCGGTGGACAGCGCTGATTGTTGCGCTTTCAGATGCGCGACATCGCGTTGCAGGAAATTGATTTTGCTGTCCATCGCCTGGATTTTTCGGCGAATATCGGCGAAATGCACCAGCATCGCCTGACGGTCCGCGCTTTGATAACTTTTGTCTTCACGCGACACATGTTCGGCCACGGTGGGCTTGGTCATCATCACGCTTCCGCCCTGGCATCCTGTCAAAAGGATCGTCAGGCAAGCAAAGGCAAAAGTGAGGGGCGCACGGACAACGGGTGCATCAGACATATACTTGTTTTATCAGAATCAGATCCAGTCGGCAAGACAGGTCCGCGCGCAGGTTATCTGGCGTGGCCCCGCAGATGGCGCAAAAAGCGGATAAAACCCTGGTTACAACAGGTCAAGAATGTATGCCCGATCCATCCTGTAACCCACAACGCAGTCAGCACGACCTCTGGCACACCCAGCGTTGACAGCAAAACGCCAACGGCCCCCAGCAATGCGGCATAAGACAGGATAAGCGGCGTGGCCTGCGCCGGCGTATATCCCGCCGCCAGAAAGTGGTGATGAAAATGACCGTTATCGGGCGAAAACGGCGGGCGACCGGCACGCCAGCGCATGATCAGCAAACCAAACGCGTCCCAGATCGGTAATGCCACGATAAAGGCGAACACAATCGGCGGCGCGGTAATCATGGGGTCTTGCGACAGGCGTACGGCCAGAAACGTTATCAGCAGGCCCAGGCTCATGCTTCCTGCATCTCCCAGAAAAACAGTGGCGCGCGCGCGAAACCGATGCCGCATATTGTACCATAAAAAGCCAGCCAAAGCCGCAAGGGACAGCGCGCACAATAACGCCAAAGCCTGCGTGTCGGCCAGCACAGCCAAGATCAAAAGCCAGCCGATCATCACAAAAGCGATCCCGGCGCCCAGACCGTCCATCCCATCCATCATATTCATGGCGTTAATCATATAAACGCCGCACGCCAGTGTAAAAATACCGGCAAACCAGCCAAATTGCGTGACGCCCAAGCCGAACAAATTCCCCATGCTGTGCAGGATCATGCCACTGCCCCACACAACCAAGGCGACGGCCAGGAAATGCAGTGCAAATTTGATGCGTGCATTCACAGGCGTACGGTCGTCCAGCGCACCCACAATCAGTAAAATAAGAAAAGCCGCTGTTAACGCCGTTTTCTCAATTATCCCAAGCGGCACCAGCAGCAAAAAAAAGGGCAGCAAGACGCTAAAAATCGCCAGGCCGCCAACGGACGGGATCGTACCTTCATGCACCTTCCGTGCGTCCGGCGTGTCAATCAGGCCCAAACGCGGCGCAAAATGGCACCAGGTCGGCACGCTGATCAAGACAAACAGGAACACAAGCAGAGCAGGTAAAATCATAAAAAGAAGGGTAACGGAAAGTCGCGCGTGACAGCAAGCAGTTATTTAAAGCGTCTTGATCGGCCAACCAAAACGGAGCGCTTTGATAATAGTCCACCCACCCCACAGGCTGGTGATCAGACCATGCGATCCGTGCGCGGTACTGACAAAACACCCGTCACCACAGTGGCCAATCAGGGGTGTACGTCCCGGTGTCGTGGTGCGCAGCGCGGCGCGGCCGTCAACAACCGTCCAGTTAAAAGCCATGCTGGGAACCGCTTTCGCCAGGTTATTCAGTATGTGCGCCGTATCATCATCGCGCAGTGCCGTATCGGTTAACCATGGCTGAAACGTCGCGCCAGCCGTGTGTAAGCCGTTCAATGGGACGGACATATAACCACCGTATTGTACATTGGCCTTTAACGACGCACTGCCTGTATGCGCCGCCATGCGTATGATCTGGCCGCGCACCGTTTGTAACGGCAGATGCGCAGCGGGCGCATAATCTTTGACCCCTGCGCCATTCGCCAGAACGACCGCATCATATTGATCCTGCAACATGTCCCATGCAGAGTTTATATGTGGTATCAGCGGGGTTGATCCTGCCCAATCCTGACACACCTGCACCGGACTGACGGGGCCGCCATCGGGCAGGTACAGGGCATCATGGGCGATGGCGATTCCTGCGATATCGCTGGCTTCACGTGCATTCACCAGGCGTACGTGGTCTGTATGCCACCCCCAATTCTGGGCAAAACCTGTCAGGCGCGCGGCCCGATCGGGCTTGGTTAAAAGATGCAAATTGCCCGAAGGCACCGTCGGCACCGTTCGCGCAAACAGGGCGTAAGCCGAGCTATACATGTGCGCGGCATCATTCCATTCCTGTGAAAATCGCGGGTTGAACAGCCCTGTGGGGTTACCCGATGCACCGCTGGCCAGCCTGTCTTCCGTCTCGAAAATCGTCGCGTCGATTCCGTAATGCCTGGCCCAGTAGGCGGCAGCACATCCGGCCAGTCCGCCCCCGACAATGGCGATGCGACCTTTTCGCAGGCCGGTCATGGCTTGCCCCAGCCCTGCTTGCAATCGTCCGCGCAGCATCTCGCGTTTCCGGCCAAATCCGGGCACTTTTTCAACCGCAAATCCCGCCTGTTGCAAGCCGCGTTTGACGAACCCTGCGGCGGTAAAGGTCGCAAAGGCCGCATTCTCGGCTGATTTGGCGCGCATGGCGTTAAAAACAGGCTGTTGCCACATGTCCGGATTTTTGGCGGGGCTGAATCCATCCAGAAACCAGGCATTGACCGGGCCGCCAATCGCTTGCATACCTGCCGCAATATCACCGTAATGCAGTATCAGGGTCACGCGCGGATGTAACAGAATCGGATGTTCGCCCTGAAGGCGCAACGGCAGCTGGGCGCACAGCGTTTCTAACAACCCAGCAAATTCATCGCCCCAGTGGGACAGGGCGCTGCTCACCTCATCCCGTGTCAGCGGATATTTCTCAATGCTGGAAAACACCAGATGCTGATGCGGCTGTGTTGTTTTCAGGAACAGGGCGGCAGTGGCCAGCGCATTCAGGCCCGTGCCAAACCCACACTCAGCCACGTGAAAAACGTCATGTTCCTGCCAGGATTGCGGCAAGTCATTACCCTGCAAAAAGACATGCCGGGTTTCAGCCAGCCCGTCTTCACGACTGAAATAAATATCATCAAAGACTGTGGACCTTGGCGCGTGCGTCATTTTGTCCCATATATAAGGAAGACCGATTCGAAAGAAAGCCAAATGTCCGATAAAAATACAAATCCGCTGCTGCGCCCCTCGCCACACCCCAATAAGGTGCCGGACTTTCCGGCCATTGACGTCGGTCATTATCTGCCCGCAATCGAAGCCGCGTTGGTTATGGCACGCGCCGAAGTCGCCGCCATTCGCGACAATCCCGCCAAGCCGGATTTCGCCAATACAATTCAGGCTCTTGAAACAGCGGGGGAAGAACTGGGCGCCACAGCCGGGTTGTATTACACCATGGTGCATATGGCCGGCACAGATGATCTGCAGGCTTTGTCAGATCAGATTGGGACGCTGACATCCGCGTTTGGCAGTGATGTCAGCGCCGACAAGGCTTTATTCAAGCGCGTCGCTGCCGTTTACAAAAACCGTGATGACCTGCCCCTGTCGATTGAAGAACGTACATTACTGGACAACACCTATCGCGGCTTTGTCCGCAACGGTGTAAATTTACCGGCGGCCAAACAAGCCAGGCTTAAAAAGCTGAACCAGGAATTGGCCATGCTCGGCCCGCAATTCGGCAACAATCAAAGCAAATCTTTGGAAAATTATTCGCTGTGGCTGACGGATACGGCTGCTTTGCATGGCTTGCCGCCCACATTGGTGGCGATGGCCAAGGACGCGGCGCAACAGAAAGGCCGTATAGACGGCTGCTGGCGCATCACCCTGGACATGCCCAGCTATGTGCCGTTTATGCGGTACAGCACGCGGCGCGACCTGCGTGAGGCATTGTGGCGCGACAGCGCAATGGTTGCCCAGGAAAAGCCGTTCGACAATCGCCCTCTGGTTAAAAAGATTATAACTTTGCGCCACAAACGCGCGCAATTGCTGGGCTATGACACCCATGCCGCTTTTGTGTTGGAAGAACGTATGGCCAAAACGCCGGAAACCGTTCACGCTTTCTTAAATGCGCTGATAACGAAATATTTTGCCGGCGCCAAACAGGACCTGAAAAAACTGCAGGAATTTGCCAAGGCGGAATTGGGGATTGCTGATTTACAGCCCTGGGACGTTTTATTTGTCCGGGAAAAGCTGCGCGCGGCGACCTATGCCCTGGATGAGGAGGCGTTACGTCCGTACTTCAAACTGGAAAACGTGTTGGAAGGGACATTCACGCATTTCAGCAAGCTGTTTAACATCCGCTTTACAGCCAATGCGGCCTATCCCGCGTGGCACAAGGACGTGATGGCCTATGATGTGTTTGATAACGCCAATCAGGCGCATCTGGGCACATTCTTCGCCGACTTCTTTCTCCGTATTGGGAAGAACCCAGGGGCCTGGCAGACCACGATACGCAGCACCGGCCTGTTCCAGGGTCAGGTCGAACGGCCGGTCGTTGCCATTGTATGCAATTTCACGCCGTCCAGTCCCGGCATGCCCTCTCTGCTGACCTTCGATGAAGTCCTGACCCTGTTCCACGAAATGGGGCATGCCATGCACAATCTGCTGGCCCAAGGAACATATCAATCCCTGACTGGGACATCCGTATTGTGGGATTTTGTTGAATTGCCGTCACAGCTTCAGGAAAACTGGTGCTATCAGCCGGAAACCCTGGCAATCATCGGCCGCCATTATGAAACAGAAGCCGTTATCCCTGCCGCCCTGGTGGCGAAACTGATCGCATCCAAGAACTTCATGGTCGCCTGGGACGGGTTCACCCAGGCCAAATACGCCATGCTGGACCTGGCGTGGCATACGACCGACCCTGCCCTGTCAACGACCGATATCGCCGCGTTTGAAGACACGATTATGGCCCCTTATCGCTTGCTGCCCCAATATCCTGGCCTGGCTTCCACAACTTACAGCCATATTTTCAATGGCGCGTATGACGCCGGGTATTACAGTTACAAATGGGCCGAGGTGCTGGAGGCTGACGCGTTTGAGGCGTTCCTGGACGCGGGGATATACGATCCCGCCACCGCTGCCGCCTACCGGACGCATGTATTGGCACAAGGCGGCATACACCCGCCTGACGACCTGTACCGCGCTTTCCGTGGCCGCGACGCGGATCCAGATGCGCTGCTGCGACGGGAAGGCTTGTCCGCTTGATTTTTTCAGGCTCATTAGTTTGGAAAAAATAAATATAGCTGATATTTTTTCGCCTATTTGTCATATTTTATGTTGCATGCGCCCGCATCGCGTATTATAAAGAGTGCGGGATAGTAGAAGATATGACGATAACCACTGCACAAATGCGGGCCGCACGCGGCCTGTTAAACTGGACGCAAGGCGACTTGGCGGCCCGGACCGGCATATCCACGACATCGATCGGCAGTATCGAAAGCGATCATACCAACCCGCGCGACACGACAATCCACCTGATCCAAAAAGCGTTTGAAGATGCCGGAATCGCCTTTCTGCCCGATGATGGGGTGCGCCGCCATCAGGGCCATGTGCGTATTTTAAACGGTCGCACCGGTTTCCATACGTTTTACGACGATATCTTCGCAGAAGCGCAAAAAAGCAAAGGCGCAACCTTCCTGGTCAACAATGTTGATGAAAAGCTGTTCTTAAAATGGGGCAGTGAGATTGTGGACCAGCATACGCAGCGCATGCAAGATCTGGCGATTCGATACAATATCCTGGTGCGCGAGGGGGACATGAATTTCGTCGAAACGGAATACGCCACCTATCGCTGGCTGCCTAAAGAGATGTTTTCGGCCGTCTCTTTTTACGTGTATGGCCAGAAAATGGCAATTATCGTGTTTGATCAAGAACCATCCGTTGTGATCATGGATTATCCGGCTATTACCGAAGCTTATCGCCGCCAGTTCACTTCCTTGTGGGATACGGCCAATAATCCCATGTTGGCCGGAAAGGTGCTGTAATGGCAATATCTACACACCGCGGCATCCAGGAACCTGTCGTGCATTTGGCACAAACGTCTGACGGATTGTCAGAGGCGGTCGCTGAGCTGTTGAGCGGTCATGTGCCCGTCGGCCGTATCGGAGATCATTTGTATGCGAATGGCGGAGCAAAGCGGTTCCAGCTGGCAACCCAAGATACCACCTATGCGCATCATTTCCGGTCTGAAGAAGGTTTGATCCAGGCCCACGCACAAGATCTGGCTGATTTAGCAAAAGGATATGAAGACTTTATTGTCATCGGACCTGGACCTGCACACGCGCTGGAAAACAAGGAAATGCAAGTTATTGCCGCTTTGTTACGCAATCCAGATGCATCTCTTAAGCGCATCCATGCCATTGAACTGTCCAAAGAGTTTGCCCGTAACACTGCGGGCGTGTTCGCTGACCGGCTGCCCCATCTCGACACAGGCCGTATCCTTGAGGACGCTATTGTTCACACCGCTAACTTCCGAGAAATCAAACCTTTCTGTGCGAATGCCTTTGTTATGTGCACCGGCAGCCTTTTAAACCTGGATGCCGCCAACCTAAACGCTTTCCCCAGCGAACAAATGAAATCGCATTTGCGGGATTTTGCACGCGTTGCGGGTCAGGAGGGCATGGTTTGCCTGGGATATGATGCCAGCCAGGATAAGGAGCGTCTGCTGCAGGCCTACAAAACAGATGAAGTAGCCGCGTTTTTGTTGCACCCGCTTGAGCGTGTTGGCCTAAAAGACTATTTTTCTTACGAACCTGAATTTAATGCAGATGCCCACATGCTGATCCATCACTGGAAGGCCTTAAGCCAGCTTGAGGTGCACTACAATGGAAACGTCATTAACATTTTCCCGGGAAGCAAATTTCCGGCGTTAATTTCGGCAAAACCCGATCCGTATCCGCTCAGCGTCCTTGCTGGCAGTGCCGGAATGACGTCCGAACAATTGTATCGTTCGCCATCGCAAGACTACTGCCTGCACACTTTCCGGTGCGCCTAGAACACTTCCATCAGCATACAGCGCGCCGACCCGCCGCCATGGGTTTCGATTGTTTGTAAATCAGCTGCAATAATATCATGGACATAGCGCTGTAATACGTGGATTTGATCAGACGTAAAAGCTTTTCTGGCTGCGGCAGACATTACCAGAGAACGGGATCCGGCCATATCTTGCACCTCTAACGCATTACCGCAGAATTGCTGCATTTGGTCTTCGGTGATCAACACCACCTCGTGGGTTTGCTGCAACGTGTTTATAACGCGCGCGCGATCCTTGGGCACAATGATATCAGCGCACAAACCGGCATATCCCGTCCCGATAAACAGCATCACATTGGTATGATAGACAGGACCACCACCACGTGTTTGCGTATCAAATCGTACGACACGGTATCCTGTTTTATCCGCCCATTCATCCAGTAAATCACTGTCCGCCCGCGCGGATAAGGCGACATAAGCCACCCGGTTCATACGATCCAGGCACAAGCTGCCCGTGCTTTCCAGCGCGCGATTCTGGCCTTCGTAATGGCTTAAATCCTGCGCCGGCGAATGGATGGATTGCAGAAAAGCGCGGACATCCGCGCGGCGTTCCACGCGCCGATTGGGCGCATACATCGGATACACAATCAAAGACCCGTCATCGTCCGTGGACACCCAGTTGTTACAGAAAAGATCGTCAGGGCACGCGGCCTGACCGTTATAATGGGTGATTATTACGCCCGTGCGGATCAGTTGGTCGGCGAATATAATCGCCTCTTGCCGGGCCTGCGTCTGGACAGTCACCGCTTCTACATTTGATCCGGATTGAAAGGCATTGGTGGCCATGGTTTGCGGATTGGCACAAAAGCCCTGCGGCACGCACATGATAATATGATTGGTTGATTGACGCGGTGTCATACCAACCAATATAGCACATTATGCGCTTATAAGAAATCGTGCAGCGACATATTACGCAGCATCGACATGACACTGTAGGATGCCTCTAACTGCGTTTGATAGTCCGTCAACCGAATCGTTGCCGCAGCAATATCCGTTTCCGTCAGACCAGACAGCAATTCATCCAAATAGTTTGCATCATTTTCGTTCTGCAGAATCTGTGTTTCAACCGCCGAGATTTTCTGGGCCACATCCGCCTGAACAGTCGCCATTTCATCAACCGATTGCTGCATCAAAATCTGAGCTTCGGACAAGGCGTTAATATCGCTGGGGTTATTAATCACCAGGTTCAGTGCCCGCATAAACTTCTCAAATCCCGACTGGTTCGCCGTCACGCCATAAATCAGGCTGTGATTATCCGCAATATCAGCGGACAAGATAACAGCGTCACCCTGGTAATACCCTGTATCAACGACTGACGGGCTGGTTTGTGCGTTGTTATAAGCCGGGTCGGTGATATCAACCGGCAGTGTATCAATCAGTGAGCCTGAAAACAGGTAACGACCTGCCACACGTGTATTCAGCGCGCCCATGACATTGGTTCTCAACCCCCGCGCAGCGGCTTCGGTATCTGTCGCATTCGGGAACGCCCCGGCAATCCCCTGGGCAATTTTTGTCAGGAATTGATTGGCAAAACTGTTCAGTGATCCAAGCGCAGCATACATGCTTTGCGCGCGTGATTTAACACGCTGGGCATTCTGGTTTTGAATGTCGTAACGCTGTATCGTTGATTTCACATCGACAATGATCTGCGTGTCCGGCGCGATACCCATGTAATCGTCTGAGATAAAGCCCGACGAAATCTGCAGGTTCGTTTTTGAATACAGTGATTGTGTCCGCAAAACATCGCTTTGCAAACGGCTTGTGAATGAGAATGTCGCAATGCGTTCAGACATGTTCGCCTCCTTATCTTATCGCGTCGATCAATGCGTCAAACAATGTCTGGATTGTCTGAATGACACTGGCGGACGCCTTGTAATTATTTTCAAGCTGCAGCAGCAATGCGCGCTCCTCGTCAATATTGACCCCTTGGGTTGAATCCAGCAGGCTGAGAGAGTTCTTCAACAGCATATCCGCTGTCTTCATATCTTCATTCGCGGCATTGCTGCGGAACACAGCATTGGTCATGAAGGACTGGGTATAATTCATGACACTGTTATTCTGCACCCCGAAATTACCGGCGGCGTTAAAGGCTACGCTTTGATACAGACTGTCGGCCACGCGTTTGGCAATTGTCCCGTCCCCCGGTGATATGGCTGCGTCACCGACCGCCAGTGTCGCACTCATCGACAAAGCACCGGATGCCAGGAAATCAGCGGAAGTATTCAAGTAATCAGCGACCGCAATGTTGCTGGCCCCCGTCCCCTTAAATAGGTTGTTCATGCCAAAGAACTGGCCGACATTAAAGCCGTCAGGCGTCGTTACCGTGTTATTCGAATTGATGGCCAGCGCGGTGTTGGCCGCCGTTGCGGAAATCGACAATTCGCCCGCAGCCGTCAATGTTGCGGATATGCCAGGCACAGCGTTCAAAGCCGTTACGACATCGCCGACCGTAGCCATCGCGCCAATATTAATGTCCTGATAATTGACCAGCGTGCCGTTGGGATTGACAACAGCCACACGGAATGTACCCGCACCGCTGAACGGTGAAGCGGCCGTTAAATTCGCCGTCACCCCTGTCATACTCGTACGCGGCGGCAGGGACGAGCCCATGTTCAATGCCGCGTTCACCTGGTTCATCAATTTGTTGGATAATTCATTTAACTTTGCCTGTTCATCGACAAAGAAGTCATCGCGCGCTTCGATAAACCCGGCCAGTTTGCCGCCGCGAATATTGCTTGTGACATCGATGCCGTTAACCGTAATACCGTCCAAAGTGCCGGGATATGTTGTTAACTCATTCATGCTGGTCGCCCCGGTGAATTCCAGTGGCGACACCTTGCTCATTAACAATGGCGTACCGCCAGGCAAGTAAACCTGGATGCGGTTATCCGATGTTGTGAAATAATTTATCTCAACATCCTGGGCAATCTGCTGCAGCAAATAATAACGCTGGTCTTCGTAGTTGCTTGTATCCATTTGCGTCGTCTGGCCCGCAAAAGCCATTTCTTCGTTCAGCTCTTGCAACGCCGCAAGCGCCCCGTTCACACGCGACACGACATTGCTCATTTCTTTATCGGCGGTGAAACGCTGTTCTTGAATTGTTTCAGTCAGGTTGCGCAGGTAATTCGACATCTGCCGCGCGTCATTGACGACTTGTGTTTTATAGGCTGTGTCTTCAGGAGATACGGCCAGCGCGCTCAACCCCTGGTGCATCCGATCAAGACTGTCAGCCAGCGAATATTCCGAAGCAATATTCCCGATCTTCTTCCCATAGATTGTTGCAGTACTGGTCAAAGCCGATGTGCGGCCCAGCACGAACATATCGTCGATTGCATCCCGCACCAGATATTTGTTCAGCGCACTGTTAATGACGCCGCCCGTCACATACGTGCCGATATTGGTGGTGAACTGTTCCGACACATGGGTTTTGCGCGTATATCCCGCCACATCCGCATTGGTTATGTTTTGCGAGATAACGGAAATTTTTGTCTGGGTCGTTAATATCCCAAAACTGGCCATGCTGAGGGCGCTGCTTAATGCCATGGTCTATCTCCTTTAATCGCGGCTGAACCGGCATGATGGGCATGCAAGTGATGCTGCGTATTTTCAGTCATCGCCGCTTGCAAAACTTGCAAATCGGCAATCACGTTTTGTAAAAGCCGGTTGTACTGTGCGGCATGCGCATCGGCGCTGGCCAACATGTCGGATAAGGACTGTGCCTGAACTTCCAGGTCTTGCAGCACCGCCATTTTATGCAGATACAACCCTTCCAGCGTCACCTGACCATCAGCCTGCAACACTGCGTTTTCGGCGCGGATCAGGCCCAGCAGATCACGGGCCCTGGCCCGGAACTGGCGCAATTGCGGCGCGGATGGAAGGGGAAGTTGGGTCATATCAGTTTACTTATCCTTATGACGCTTGTTATACGATACGCAGGCACTGGCGGCTGATTTGGCGCGTTCCAAGTCCGCAAGGACCTTGCCCATTTCTGCCGTCGCATGCACCTGATAATCGCCGATGGCTGTTGCAAAATCGTCCAGCCGGATCATCAGTCTGCGGTTCTCATCTTCAGTCAGGGTGGAGAGAGAAGATTGAAATTGCTGCGCATCGGGCATAGGAAGGTTCAAGGCCAGGGCGGCCTCCACCCCTTCTTTTTCCCACGTTTGCAGAATTCTTTCAACTCTCTCCAACATCACTTATCCTTTTCCTTTACGCTTACCGGACTGCGCCGATCAGTTCCTGGAACATTTCATCCGCAGTACTGACCACCTGAGCGCCAGCTGAGTAAGCCTGTTGCGACACGATCATCTTGTTAAACTCTTCGGATGTGTCAGTGGCTGACATTTCCAAAGCAGTCGCAATAATCTTCCCAGCATTCCCCTGACCTGGCAAGCGCAGGTTCAAGTTACCGGCTTCTTCCGCTTCGTCGTACACAGTCCCGTTGATGTGGATCAGACCGGCTGGGTTTGGAAATGTGGCAATCGGCAGTTGGAAGACCGGACGACGGACACCGTTTTCGAAGTAGGCTTCGACCAGGCCATTGTTGCTGATCTCAATCCCGGCCAGCTGACCGAAACGCACCCCGTCTTGGTCGATCAGATAGATCTCCATATCCGGTGTTGCGGTGTTGGACGAGAATTGTGTCAGACCATCAGTCAAACCAGCTGTTCCAAGATCCAGATCAACAGTGCTGTTATTCGCACCTGTTGTGAAACCGTTAATCGTGAATTGCGGGATAGCCGGGGTAAACGCGTTAATCGAGCCGTTACCGTTAAAGGTGACGTTGACCGTCTGAACACCAGGTGATGTTTCAAGCGTACCCGAAGCCACACCAGTGCTGGTCTGAACCGGGTTTGCAAATGTCCCTGTCCAGTCATTGGCTGCGTTTTTCAGCCAAGAGACTGAAATCGTGTGGCTGACGCCCAGCGAGTCAAATATCTCAAACGAGTTGGTGAAGGTTGAGCCAACCGCAGCATCCGCAGGCAAGTTCGCATCAAAACGTACTTCTGTTGTCGGCTGTGCCACACCGGCGATTGAGTTAACGTCGATTGCCTCAAGCGAGTTAAGGTCATTCGTGTTTTGCGCCAGTGGAATCCCTTGGTCATCGGTCCGTTGACCCAGCAGGTAATAGCCTTCTGAGTTAATCAAGTAGCCGCCCGCATCGGTGCGGAAGTTACCGTTCCGGGTGTAGGTGTAACCAGATGGCTGGTTGTTCAAGTCATCAGAGACGACGAAGAAACCATTCCCGTTAATCGCGATATCCGTGCCGGACGTTGTCGCCTGGATCAGGCCCTGCGATTGAATGTTTTGGTAGGCGCCGAACAGAACACCGCCTGAAGACAAACCTGACCGCGTGCTGTTACCAACAACCAAAGACCGGAAGTTGATATCACGCGTTTTGTACGCAGTGGTGGATGAGTTGGCAATGTTTTCAGACACGGCGGCAATACGGGCCGACTGGGCACGCAGACCGGAAACAGAGGTATTCAGGGCGCTATTCAAACTCATGGCTTTTTCTCCTTGGTAAAATTATTATTTCAGTGTTGGTATTAAACTGTAACTGGTGCGGGGTTTGGCGCAGACGGGGCAGGGCCCAGGACGCGGTAAATATCATCAAGGTCGTAATTCAGCTTCCCGGACCGCATGACAATCCCGGCGCTGGATGTTTCAACACCTTCAACAACGACCTCGGTGGTGACGCTGTAAGACACGCGCTTGCCTTCGGCATCCAAAGCTTCAACCGTGATGGCCAGAACGTCGCCATTGGCAACGGCTGGATTGGCATCCGCTTTGTTCAGCGTAAATTTGTAACTGCCCGCCTCTTGCTTACCGACTGTTTCACGGCGCACAACTTTACCAGCGGCATCACGCACGGTAACCTCCACTTTGTCAGCTGGATTTTGTAAGGTGTATGTCCAGTCGGCCATATCGGACTGCATCGCCGTCATCGTCGTGTCCATTTCGACGCGATAGCCGATATAGGTAAACGCGTTGACGTTATTGCTGAGCGTATTGGCAGCAATCAGTTTTTCCAACTTCAGGTTGGTATCCAATTGCTGTTCCAATGCAGAATACTGCACCAGCTGGTTGGTGTATTCGGTCGGGTCAACAGGGTCCAACGGGCTTTGGTTCGCCAATTGGGTCAGCAGCAGTTTCAGGAAATCCTGCTGCAAATCCTTCGCCTTATCAGCGCTGTTCGGATTATTTGGGCCGCCATTGGCCGGAGGCGTAATAACGACGGGAATGCCGCCGGGGGATGCTGGGCCGTTTGGTACGGGCGTAATAGCCATTGGTATCGTCCTCCATTTTGACGCTCTATTCCCTTTACTCGGGCCAAAGAGGCAAAATGGGGCGCAGTTTTAGAAAAATATTTTTACAGACCGTTTTTATAGATCGTTTTAAGGCGTGACACCCTGAGGTAACAAGGCCCACAGGCGACCTGGCGACTTCATGTGACCGGCATTGTCCTCTGCCGCTGGACCAAAGCCCCAGAACACATCGCCACGAACAGGGCCACGAATGGCACCGCCCGTATCCTGGGCGACCATTAAACGACGCACAGCAGGTTGACCGGCTTTTGCAGGGGCAGCATCAAGCCAGACCGGCACGCCATACGCCCACTTGGTGTAATCAACCGCCAGCGACCGCCCAGGGGTCAACACAACGCCTTCACCGCCCACAGCGCCCGGTTGGTCCATTTCCTTGAAAAACACATATGATTTATTGCGGTTCATCATCTCTGCCGCTTTATCCGGATGGGCGCGCAGCCAATCACGGATCGCGGGCATTGACACATCTTCCAGGCGCATATGCCCGGCGGCGGCCAGCTCCTTGCCAATCGCTGTGTAGACATGGCCATTTTGACCATCAAAGCCGATACGGCGCGTGGTGCCGTCGGTCAGGCGGACAACACCCGACCCCTGGATTTGCAGGAAAAATGCACCGATCGGATCATCAACCCATATCAACGGCACTTCGCGGTTTTGCTTGATGATCGTCGCCCGATCTTCAAAGGGTTTCAGGCGACCGTCCGTCACACGGCCGGCAATACGCTGACCTTTCAATTCAGGCCGGAAATCGCCCAAATCGACCTGAACCAAATCGGTGGGGCGCGCGTGCAAGGGCGTTTGATACGGGCCGGTGCGGGTCAAGGACCCGTTCAGACTGGCTTCGTAATAGCCGGTGAAAAGCCCTTCCCCATCCGTATTCCCGATGGCCTGCCACGGGATGAAATGCGATTGCAGGGCACGCCGCACGCCGGTATCATCCGCTGCGGCTTGTAACGCCTGACATCCCGGCGTCCATTGGGCAACGGTACCGAACCGTGCGTGGCGCCCCATATCCTGGCTGGCCGTCCGTTTCATGATACGGGCGCAGGATGTTTTCAAGGCGGGTAACGCGGCCGCGACGTTATCACGTTGCCAGTCCGGCAATTGCGTCCAGTCGGCTTTGGTAAAACTTAACGGAACAGCAGATTTATCTGTCGGTGGCGTGGTATCGGATGTGGCACAGGCGGATAGGGTAAGGGCCGCGGCCAGTATTACAAGTGATCGCATCTTCATTTCTCTGCTCCCTGTTCGTTATTCGCCCACGGCATCGTGAATGGCACTGACCCGCCAGGCTGGATCACGTTGGCCCAGATCGCGGGTGAAGGTCCATTTGTCGCGCAGTTCTGTGGTTTTATCCGTATGGCCGCTGCTTAACGCCTGATCGGCATATTCCTGCATCAGGGCATCGGCGACGAATTCCAGGTCAATATCGGCAATTGTTCCGGTGCGCTTGATGCGCGTGATCGTGCAACTGCGGATCGCCTGTACTTCGATCTGCAGGCTGACCTTTCTGGCGGTACGGTCGGCAATCATGGATGTGAATTGGGCCAGGATCGACGGCGTCGTCAGATCGGCCAACGCCTCGGCATCCCCTTCGGCATAAGATTCAAGGACAATCGCATAGGCATCCTGGGCATTACGGGCAAAACCCGCGACGGTAAAGCCATGATCAAGCTGCTGAATCTCTGCCACTTTGGCCTCATCCACCTCGCTTGAAAGCTGCGTGTTTTTTGGCATTAATACAGCGGCAGGCGCGGGCATTGCTTTGTCTGGAATATCCAGATGCGGCATCGGACGGACGGGTGCTTCTGTTTGTTTTTCAGGCGGGCGGTTGGCAGGATCGAACGGATTTTGCCGCTCGCGCTCCCCCCCATGCCGTGTGCCCAGCGTGTTTTTCAGCCAGATCGCAAGACCAGCGGCGATAACAATATACAAAATCAGATCAATGGGCAGTGACATGGGTGAACTCTTTTCAGTGATGGCCTGTCCTTTATATCGTGTTTTTAACCAGGGTTTCAAGTCACGGAATGATTTGCTTTTGCCCTTGGCAGAGACGCGTTCATCTTTTAGGATAGCCGCCATGACAGACCAAAACCAAAACACACCCCAGCAACAGATTATCGTTCATGCCCAGTATGTCCGTGACTCGTCCTTTGAAAACCCGCATGTGCCGGATTCCCTGAAAGGCAATCAGACACAGTTGCAGGTCGAAATCGGCTTTAATATCGGCAGCCGGTCTTTGGGCGACAATCAGGGCCAGGAATTATTTGAAACGATCCTGAAACTGGCCGCGACCGGAAAACGCGAAGATAAATCGCTGTATATGGCCGAAGTCGAATATGGCGCGGTGGTCAGCCTGCCGGGCGTTGCAGACAATTTGCGCACCGCCATGCTGCATGTCGAAGTCCCTCGCTTGCTGTTCCCATTCGCGCGTCAGCAGATTTTCAACATGATTCAGGACGGCGGCCACCCGCCCCTGTTGATGCCGCCCATTGATTTCGTCAGCTTTTTCCAAGAACAAATGGTAAAAACAGGAAAAACTGCGCCGGATTT
This sequence comes from Pseudomonadota bacterium, assembly GCA_040386235.1. Classification (GTDB taxonomy): domain Bacteria; phylum Pseudomonadota; class Alphaproteobacteria; order Micavibrionales; family Micavibrionaceae; genus JAZKGA01. Next base: position 574,729 of record JAZKGA010000001.1, on the reverse strand, counting down.
ATGAGCCCGTTAATGATGGGTCTTTATATCTTTAGTAAGGCACGAATAGCCCGGTCATCCCTCTGATTCTTCTGGGCCAGACCAAGCATCTGTATCAACATTTTTCTATCTGTGTCTTCAACAACTCCCAGGTTGCGAAGAGCCAAGCGATCCATTATGAGCGTTGTATCCTGTAAGCCCTGTCCCGTCATATCTGCCAAAGCCTTATCATAGTCGTTATAAAACGCTTTCGTTGTGCCAAATCCATATTGGCTGACGACTTGCTTTTGCGCATTTTCTGACGGCTGTGCTCGTACTTTTTCGTCCAAATATGACCATCCCAAATATTTGTCTGTCAGGTTCGGGGACCGCAGCAACGCAAGAACATCCTCTCTCTCGCTCACACCAGGATGCGCAGCGGCTTTGTAACTCTTATGAATTGGAAGTGAGGCCTCTATGGTGGGGTTTTGCGGGTTGACCAGCTGGGATAAAATAGATCCGACGGCATTGGATGATGGTGGGGCGGATGGCGCATGAGGTGATATTTGCACGTTATCGGAAGGCCCAGCAGCCCAAAGACCCGCTAGTGTCATCCCAAACGCACCCAGAACATATTTGCCTTTCATCCCATCCCTCCATTTATATTACGTAAATAACACAGGCGTGGGGAAATTGCAAATCGTGAGTGCGGACCCATCGTCCTTATGCGCCGCCTTCACCAATCGCGCGGGAATGCGTGCGCGGTTTTGGCGGGTGACTGGCAGCCAGGCGGCGGATCATCTGGCTTAATTTATCGACGACTTCACCGATCTGCGCCTCGGAAATCACCAAAGGCGGCGTGATAATCATATTATAGGCCGTGAACCGACAATACAGCCCGATATCAAGCCCTTCGCGGTACATGGTGCGTTGATAGAAATAGGGGTCTTCGGTGCTGTACTCCTCCAACTGCACTGCGGCCATCATTCCGCAATTACGGATATCGACGACCAGTGGCAGGTCTTTCATACTATGTACTGCTGTCTCGAACACAGGGATCATACGCTTGGTATGGGCCAGGATATCTTCCTCGATAAACGTATCCAGCGTACCGATCAGCGCGGCGCAGGCCAGCGGATGCCCGGAATAGGTATAGCCATGCATCAATTCGACAAATTGTTCCGGCCCCTTCATAAACGCATCGTGGATTTTCTGAGACACCAGCGTTGCGCCCATCGGCACGGCGGCATTGGTCAGACCCTTCGCCATCGTCATCATGTCGGGCATCACGCCAAAATGTTCGCTGGCGGTCAGGGTGCCCATGCGGCCGAAACCGGTCACCACCTCGTCAAATATCAGCAGGATGCCGTGTTTGTCGCACAAAGCGCGCAGGCGTTCCAAATATCCTTTGGGTGGCGGCAGAATGCCGGTCGATCCGGTCACAGGCTCAACAATCACGCCGGCGATATTTTCAGCGCCGTGGATATATACCAGGCGTTCCAGATTGTCGGCCAAATGCGCGCCCCATTCCGGCTGCCCCTTCACAAAGCGATTGTGTTCCAGCGAATGTGTGTGCGGCAGATAGTCAACATCGGCCAGATACGGGCCAAATTGTGCGCGATTGTAATACGTGCCACTGACCGACAATCCCCCGAATCCCACACCATGATAGCTGCGCTCACGGCCGATCAGAATTTTCCGGCTGGGCTGCCCGATCGCTTTAAAGTAGGCACGGGCCACTTTTAACGCGGTATCCACAGCTTCCGATCCCGAATTCGTGAACAACACGTGACTGAAATGATCCGGTAAAGCATCCAGCAAACGGCGTGCCGCCATAAACCCGACAGGATGCCCCAGATTAAACGTCGGCACATACTGCATTTGCTGCATTTGTGCCGTAATTGCTGCACCAATCCGGGGCGGATTGTGCCCAGCATTGACGCAATACAATCCCGCTGACGCATCCAGTGCCGCGCGGCCATCAGGGCCATAAACATACATGCCGTCCGCGCGGGTCAGCATCAATGGGGATTTACGATAGGCCCGCTGTGGCGTGAATGGCATCCACATTGCCTCAATATCCTCAGGCACAGCTGAAAAATCATACGCATCCAGCAGCGGCAAATCAGATGGTGAGAGGGGATGTGACGGCGGGGTCATGGCAAATCCTTTTGTGATGATGTATTATATACAGTGTACCGCATCGCTTTGATCCTTCACAACCCCTGAAAAGTACCGCAGCGCATCACATGACCGTCATTCACCTGCCCCCCGTTGAAAAACCAGCCCCGCCAGCAGCGGAACCTTTGCTGCGCCTGCCGCCCGTCACAACCATCCTTATCATCGCCCTGGTTGTCATTCATGCCAGCGCGGCCCTGGCCGCCCAGATCTGGGATAATGGCGTGTGGCTGGCGATTTATACGCAATTCGGCTTTATGCCTCTCAGCCTCGCGCAAGGCTCTTATTGGGCTGTTGTTACGCTGTTAAGCGCGGGTTTCCTGCATGGCGGCTGGCTGCATCTGGGCGTGAATGTTGCGATGTTGACGGCCTGTGGCGGCGGGGTTGAACGGCTTTTGGGCCCTAAATGGCTTCTTATCCTTCTGATCGGCGGAATTATTATTGGCAATCTGACCTTCTTTGCCTTTGATCCACACAGTGTGGGCCCTTTGATCGGGGCATCTGGCGGTATTTCTGCACTGTTCGGGGCCTGCATGCTGCTGCTGGGTCCTGTAAACCGCCGGCAAATATTCGCTTTCTTGGGTATTTTTATCGCCATTTCAGTCCTGCAAACGCTTATGGGCGGTCCAGGTGGTGAAAGCATCGCCGGTGCGGCGCACATTGGCGGGTTTGCCTATGGGCTTTGCGTGGCCTTATGGTTACGCAGCCGCCTCAGTCAATCAATATAAGCCTGGTAACGGCTGGCTGAACTGCAACGCGGCTGACATCGCTGGGGGCGACGCACGGCCAGCGTCTGGCCGGCCCCAGACAATCGTATTAAAACTGCGGTGCGGCAGGGCCAACGGCATCCATGCGGGATAAACGCGGCCGGTCTGCCGGCAATACCAAACCGGATCGGGGGACACAGGCATGTGCGCGCGGCGGGGTATATCCGCCTGCATCGTTTTTGGGGCTTTGGCCGCAAATGCGGTCCATAATGCCTGAACCCGCGCCGTATTGGATGACGCGTCTGCCGCCACCAGGTGATCACGGACTTCGCCCCACAAGGCATCATGCAGCGCTGCCTCAGCCATCATCACATGTGTTTCAACTGATGTCGGATTATAATGTGCCAATTGACGCCGCCAGTTGCTGTGCGCCAGTGTTGTTTTCAGGTTTTTCGCCGGCATGATCGCATCCCACTGCCGCACCAGATCCGGATGCGGGGCGTTGACCCACGCGCGGGCAATCAAGGGCCGTGCTTTTTGCGGCGCGCCTGCACCCATATAAAACCGCGCCAGGGATATAACGGCCGGCACAAAAAACGGGTCCAGTTTGTGCGCCTGATACAACGCGTCCCGTTGCGCGCGCGTATCGCCTTTGGCAGCGGCCAGTTCAGCAATAGCCATTTGCAAAGCAGCCTGGTCGGCGCGAATACTGTCTAGGGGACGCAGCTTCTGCCGCTCAATCCCGCGCAGAAAAGTCCATGCGGTATGCCAGTCTTCTGACTGTACCGCCAGGGAAAACCCTGTCAAGGGAACCCAGCGGGGCGGCGTCCCAAAACGACTGTGCAGCGTGGACAAAATGGACAGCGCAGCATCCAACCGATTTTGCGCAATCAGCGTATGGACCTGGCCGCGCAACGCCAACATGCGCGTTGCTTTATCCTGGGCCAGCAATTGAAAGGTCACGTACGCTGTATGTATTTGTCCAGCCTGGTGCGCGGCGATCGCACGTACGGCCAGGTTGCATGTGTTGTAATCTTTCGGCAGAGTCTTTTGGGCTTTGGTGGCCAGACGTAACGCAGAATGCGGGTCATCTGCGGCCAACGCGTTCAAAGCCTGCGCCTGTAATTTCAAACCATTGCGGACAGAACGGTCGGCACGATACCAATGCCAGGACTTTGGAAAAAAGGCGATTTCAAGCAAAAACCGATGCAATAAAAGCATCATCAATAAACAGGTGACCAAGGCCGCCAGTAAGAATCCCGTATCGACATGCAGAACATATGATTTCCATTCCAGCACGACATCGCCCGGTATGCGCGCCAGCCATACCAACGCACCGGTGACCAGCAGGATGCGGAACAGGGCCGCAAGGGCAGATAACATGCGCGAACGATCCTACTGCTGTACCGGCCCGGAAGGTTGAGGCAGCGCGGGCGGAACAGATGGCGGCACAGCCGGCCTTGTGGCGGGCATTAGCGGGGCCGCGGCGGCCTGGCCTGGCAACAAGGCTTTCATGCCTTCCGGCAAGGCGGGCATTGTGGGCATGGCCTGATATATGCGGGTGTTAGACGCTTTGTCTTCCACAACAGTCCCCATTCCGATCATGCCACCCATATTCTGGACTGCACCTGTCACTCCTGCAACATTGGGCATAGTGGGGACAGCGAAGGATCCGGCACCCAGCTTGGTCAGGATATTGCCCGTGACCATTTGCTGCAGCTGTGTTGCGGCTTCCGTGGCGTGGGCCTGGGCCAGAAAGGGGGCCAACGGTTCTGCGGCGGGACCGTTTACGGCTTCCAACGTCGCAATCGCGCCGCTGACATCCCCCTGGTCCAGCTGTTTTTGGGCCTTGGCGACCGAAAGCTGTGTTGCTGTGCCGGTCAAAGGCTGACCGTCTTTTTCAATGCGCAAAACGTCATGTAGGGCGGCTTTTGCCTTGTCTTGCAACGACACCTCTTCACCGCTTAACGATGCGACCACCGCATCACCCGCGACAGTCCGGAAAGATGAGCTGAGCCCGGCAGGCGTCAATACGCCGGCTTCTGCCTGAGGGGCCAATCGCGTCAAAGCAGTTTTCAAGGCAGGGTCTTCATCCCCGACCAAACGCTCCATCACCGTCAAATCTTTTGCGAAGGACGCATTGTCGCGATTAAGCGCATCCCGCAGGGAAGAAAAGCCGAGTAATAAGGCCGCCGCTTTCAAATCAGAATCCGGCACATCGGCAAACGTCGCCTGCATGTCCGGGTCCTGCGCCCGCAAGGCAGCCAGGTTTTGCCCAACATCCGGCATCGCTGTCGTAATCTGTGGCGCAGCATTCGGATCACCGCTTATGACCGATACGGCGCCTTTTGGCAGGTTGGCATCCATCAATTGCATAATGCGATCCAATCGGGCGTGTTGCCCCGCATCACCACGCAACGCCTGTAACCGCGCCCAGAAACCGGTTAAGGCCGTGTTGCCGGATTCTTGGGTGTACTTACCGACCAGCTGTTCCATTTTCGCCATGCGCTGAGGCAATGCGCCTTGTGACATCCCTTGAAGATCGGTGGTCAGGGCTTGAATTGTGTTTTGGACCTGGTGTGCGGATTCCTGCAGGCTTTTAATCTGCGTCGCCACATCGGCGGGCAGGATTGATTGCCAGGTAGCCTGTTGCTTCTGGGTGTCTGCCAGTTGTATTTCCAGCGTATCGAGGCGTTGGTCAGCCGTTGATAATTCTTCGATCTTCGGTCCCAGCGTCATCAATCCTGCGCCAATAAATCCCAGCAGGACGATGCAAGCGGCAACAGCCGCGCCCGTTACAAAACTTTGTGACGAGGTGGCTTTCGGCGACGAAGGAGCTGTTTTTACCTGTGCATGCGATGGGTTGCCTGGGCTTACCTGGCCAGTGGGCGCATTGAATATTGGTGCTGTGACGGCTGAAGGGTATGTGGCCGGCGCATGGCTTACGGCAATGTGATGTGACAAAATATCCAGAACGGCAATATTGTGCCGGTTGGCGGCGGCCAGAATATCATCGCGGCGCGTGGCCGGAATGGCATTGCGCTTTTTCCATCCTTGGACGGTGGTGACAGGCACGCCCAATTTCGCGGCCATGGGCCGTATGCCCCCAAAACGGTCAATAAGTACATCGGCATGGGGAAGGGTCGAATTGTCTTGGAAATCAGTCATGAGCGGGACACCTGTCTGCAATGTGGAAAGCGGTTATTCTGTTATAATCCGTTGCCGTAATGCCGTCAACATACATGCAAGATCAGGGGTATGCGCCACCCATATTTCAGCCCAGCCCAGGTCACGTACAACGTCTGCGATTTTCTCAGACATACAGAAGACGCGGTGTTGCGATGTATCCAGGGGCGGCGTGCGTGACAGAACGGCCTGTTTCATCACGGTGGCCGTACGCACGGAAAATAAGGGGATATGCAACGATGTATGTGCCCAAAACGTGTGCCAGTCGTTATAATCAACCGGGGCAGGATCAGCCACGTAAACCGGTACGCGTGTGACAGTAAAGCCAAGCGGGCTTAAAACGCCGGGGATATCGGCCTGCGTATGCTGGCCACAGATATACAGAACGGGCCTGGCCTGGCCGTCAGAAAGATGGGTCAGCAGGCGATCTGCATCAGGCGCGACATGCATGATGTCATGGTGGCCTGCATTGCGCAGGGCGTCCGCCGTACGCGCGCCCACGACATAAAAACGATATGAACCGGAGGCAAGGTACGTCCGGCAAAATGGTACAGCGTGGACACTGGTGACAATAACGTCTTCGGGCAAGACATCCGGCAACGACGTGGGCAAAAGATGAATATCCAGTAAGGGGCGTACATAAACCGTATAGCCGTCTTTCCGCAGCTGCACCGCCATCTCTTCCGCCTCAGCCCGCGGCCTTGTGACCAGCACCGCCGGGTTGCGGGCGACGTTGGACATGCTTACGCCACAGCCAGAACGGCGGGATCAACATCGCGGCGCAGGACGTGGCCCGCCTGCTGTCCGAACGCAATCGCCTGATCCGGTGTTTCCACAGTGGCAGTTTCGTCGAAATGCCAGCTGGCCGTGCCATCTTCGCGGGATACCAGGATGCGCAGATGCATTTTTGGACCGGACAGGACGGCGTACGCCCCAATAGGGGTACGGCAGCTGCCGTCCAGCACCTGCAACGCGGCCCGTTCGGCCAGAACGCACAGGGCGGTCGTGGCATCGCTGATCTTGTCAAGAATGGGCGTCAGGGTCGGCAATGCGTCTTGGCGAACCTCAAGCGTCACGCATCCCTGGCCTGCCGCTGGCAGCATATCTTCAGGCTCCAGAATACAGGCGATCTCGCTTTCCATGCCCAGGCGGTACAGGCCGGAGGTGGACAGGATAATGGCATCCATTTGCCCTTGATATAATTTGTCAACCCGGGTCGGCACATTGCCGCGCAAGGGCACAATGCGCAAATCCGGGCGTTTGGCCAGCAATATGGCCTGCCGGCGTGTCGAACACGTGCCGATCACCGCCCCCTGGGGCAGCGCGTCAATAGACGCATATTTCGGTGAAATCATGCAATCGCGCGGATCGTCGCGGGTCAAGAAATGCGACAATGTCAGACCGGACGGCAGGAAAGACGGCATGTCTTTCGCACAATGCACGCCGATATCGACGGCATGGTCCAGCAACGCATATTCAATTTCGCGCGCAAACAGGCCCTTGCCGCCGGCGGCTTCTTGCAGGCGCATTTCGCCTTGTTCCGGACGCCAGTCGCCAGAGGTCGTAATCACGACAATTTCAGGGGTAATGTGTGGCACCGCGCCGTGTAATAGCGATTGTACCATTTCTGTCTGATAAAGGGCCATGCGACTTCCGCGCGTTCCCAACTTAAGCGTTTGCATACACATTCTCCTTAAGCATCTGTTTAGTGCGAATTTTGCGCGATTGCAAATCCGTTTCGATATGCTATGCAGATTGCATGAAAGTTTTCGGAATAGAGACAAGTTGTGACGATACAGGCGTCGCCATTGTCAATGACCAACACACCATCCTCTCTCAGGCACTTTATACCCAGCGTGAAGAACACGCCCAGTTTCAAGGCGTCGTCCCCGAAATTGCCGCGCGCGCGCATTTAAACCGCTTGCCAGACCTGTGTGACAAGGTGCTGGCCGATGCCGGCCTGACGTTAAACGATATCGACGCGTTTGCCGCCACCGCCGGGCCTGGATTAATCGGCGGGGTTATGGTCGGCCTGGTCACCGGCAAGACATTCGCGGCCATGACGGGCAAACCGTTTATTGGGATCAATCACTTGGAAGCCCATATCCTGACCCCCCGCCTGACCTTTCCGGAACTGACCTTTCCCTTTCTGGTGTTGCTGGTATCCGGCGGACATACGCAGATCATCCTGGCCAAAGCCTATCGCGACTATACCCTGCTGGGCGCGACACGGGATGACGCCGCGGGCGAGGCCTTTGATAAGACTGCAAAGCTGATGGGCCTGGGATATCCTGGCGGCCCGGCGTTAGAGGTACTGGCCCGCGATGTGCCCGATGGGGCAAAGGCGGCGGCTGATCTAGGCCTGCCGATTCCGATGCTGAACGCCCCGCATTGCGATTTTTCTTTTTCTGGATTGAAGACGGCAATGCGCAATCGCATGGTAAAACATGGCGCAGCGACCTTGCCACCCGCTTTCGCGGCCCAGCTGGCCAGCGGTTTACAATACTGTATCGCACAGTCTTTGGCAGATCGTGTACGCGTGGCCTTACAGCATCCAGAGTGCCGCAAGCTGAACGGAATAGTGGTTGTGGGCGGCGTTGCGGCCAACCAAACGATCCGATCTGCGCTGGAAGATGTCGCGACCGCGCATGGCACCCAATTGTATGCGCCGCCGATGTCCTTATGTACCGACAATGGGGTTATGATTGCCTGGGCCGGGGTTGAGGCCATGCGCCACGGCCTTATCGACACGCTTGATCTGGCGGCCCGGCCACGCTGGCCGGTCAGTGAATTGCGGCGGGCCGTATGAAGACATTCGCGACACTGGTTTCAGCACAAGGACCAATTGGCATTATTGGCGGGGGTGCGTTCGGCACAGCGCTGGCTGTCAGTTATGCATCTGGCGGCCACGATGTCGTGTTATGGGTTCGGCGTACAGAACAGGCTGAAAGCCTGCGTCACAATCGGGTCAACACCGCGTACCTTCCTGACATACACTTGCCTGATGGCGTGATCGTGACAACCCAACTAGCAGATTTGAATGTATGCCGCACCGTGTTGCTTGTCACCCCGGCGCAGGCGACACGGGACATGGTCACCCATTTGCGCGCAGCTCTGTCCACCCCCATCCCCCTTGTACTATGTTCCAAGGGAATAGAGGTTGGCACCCATGCCCTGCTTCACGATATTGTGCATGACATATGGCCGGATTGTCCCACCGCATACCTGTCCGGGCCAAGTTTTGCCGCGGATATCGCGCGGCAACGTCCCACCGCCCTGACCTTGGCCTGCGCTGACACCTCACTGGGCCGTGATCTGGCCGCCCTTTTGACTTTGCCGCATCTGCGCCTGTACCGCAGTAACGACATGATCGGCACGGCCATTGGCGGGGCGGTCAAAAATGTTCTGGCCATTGCATGCGGTATTGCAACCGGCCTGGATTTGGGCGACAGCGCCCGCGCAGCACTGGTGACCCGCGGCCTGGCAGAACTGGCACGCTTAAATACCGCCATGGGCGGTCAACGGGAAACACTTTTCGGCCTGTGCGGGATCGGCGATATCATTTTGACGTGTACGTCCATGCAGTCTCGTAACTTTTCCCTGGGCCAGCTTATTGGCGCAGGCGAAAGTGCAGCAAGCGTTTTACAGGAGCGTACGTCCGTAACAGAAGGCGTACATACGGCCCAGGCCGTGGCCGATCTTGCCATGATGCGCCAGGTTGACCTGCCCATTACCCAGGCTGTCCACGCTGTATTACAAGGGCACATCCGCCCGCGTGAGGCATTAAACACCCTGCTTCTGCGGCCCATGGCGGACGAAATGCAATCGTAAGGAATAAGAAATGGCAAAATGGCTTTTAAAATCCGAACCTGACGCCTGGTCGTGGGACCAGCAAGTCAGCAAAGGCACTGAATTCTGGAATGGCGTACGCAATCATCAGGCGGCCCTTAATTTAAAACATATGGCGGTTGGTGACCAAGCGTTCTTTTATCATTCCAATATCGGCCGTGAAATTGTCGGTATCGTTACCATCACGCAAGCCGCAACCCTGGACCCCACCGACCCCAAGGGCAGGTTCGTCGGCGTACATGTGACTGCGGACAAGCCGTTGCCCCGCGCCGTAACATTGGAACAGATTAAGAAAACGCCCGCATTGCAGGATATCGCGCTGATCCGTCAAAGCCGCCTGTCGGTCATGCCGATCAGTGACGCGCATTGGAACATGTTGTGCAGCATGGGCGGAATGTAATGCAAACGGGGCGGTTAAAACCGCCCCGTCTTATCTTTCTAACGCCTTCGTCTTAATTGCTGACGACGCTTGATACCATATCTTCGAGCGTAATTTCTTCGCGTTCTGGAGCCTCTGTCACGCGGCCATTACGGCTGGTGTGATAAGCGGCGCGGCAATGATGGTCGCAGTATGGCAGACCCTGTAAAGCCGGTGCGCCGCAAAAATGGAAATCGGTATCACGCGGATCGCCGTGCGGCCAGCGGCAGTGGCGATCACGCAGATCAACCATTTTAATGCCGCCCTTTAAGGCATTCGGCGCAGGCGTGGCCGCCAGGATGGTGCTTGGTCTGGTCGATTGGGTCATATCCATGGGAATGACTTTGCGATTTTTCATGACCGCTTTATCGACCGTCTTCGGACGGATTTTGACTTTTTCGTTTTGTTGAATAGGCGAGATGCGGTTCGACAGTTTCAGGCGGTGCGCCTTGCCGATCACCGCATTACGGGTGACATCGCCACCCAAAAGCTGGGCAATTTCTTTTGCTGTTTTTCCTTCGACCCATAATTTCCGCAGGAGGGTGACTCGCTCATCAGTCCAACTCATCTCACTTGACTCCTTAACTTAAAAATTCTTTCCCCCTGCACTGTTGGCAGGCACTGTGTAACTTCACTCTAACAACTGTGCGAGTCTAAGGGGAAGAGTCTTGCGAATCGGGAGGGGCTTTTATCCACACAACAGATAAGGGGATAAATGCAATAAGAATGTATTCTAGGCTATTCGCCGTGACCGCCAAAACCCCACAAGGCATAGTACGCCTTGTTATCGGTCCATCTGGCATCCACACTGACGCTTAAATCCAGGAAAACACGTGTCTGCAAGGATTCCTCCATCCCGGCACGGGTTGCTGACCCAATCCTTTTTAACATTGCGCCGTCGCGCCCAATCATCATCGCCTTGTGCGTATCGCGCAGCACGACAATGCGTTGGGTAATCGCCACCACATCGTTTTCACGCGTGACGACATCATCGGTTACCACATGGGTGCCGTAAGGGATTTCGTCGTGCAGGTAGTTAAAAATCTGCTCACGCGTTAATTCGGCCAGCATCAAACGAACCGGCAGATCGCTGAGTTGATCCACATCGTACAAAGCGGGGCTTTCGGGCACAAGGCGCGCCAGACCGCGCCGCAGATCATCAATTCCATCACCGGTTTCCGCACTGATCATATAATATGCGGCAAACGGATGCAGCTGGCTGATCGCCGTGGCCAGGTCCAGCAATTTATGCTTGGCGATCAAATCGACCTTGTTCAGAACCGCGATTGTGTTCGCCGGCAGGCCGCCGTCCAGCCCCTTAATAAAGCGCTGCAACGTTTCAAGCTTTCGGGGCACCGACGCATCAATCACCAACATCGCGGCATCGCCGTCTTCCAGGCTGCTGATCGCCGCTGATTGCATCGCCGTTTCCAGGCGCGCACGTTTACGTTGCGCATCCGGGACCAGAAGGCCCGGCGTATCAACCAAAATAACCTGGGCGTCGTCTTCAATGAAAATACCGCGCACAGGGGCGCGCGTTGTCTGCGCCTTTCGCGATACAATCGTCACTTTCGCGCCGACCAGCGCGTTTACAAGCGTCGATTTCCCAGCATTCGGAAGGCCCAGAACGGCCACAAACCCGGCTTTGTTGATGGCGGGGGCGTCTGTATTACTCATGATTTTGATCCTGTCAGGTGGTGCAGCAATTGAATGGCTGCCGATTTTTCAGCTTCGCGACGCGATTTCCCACTGGCCCGCATAGGCGGCTGGCCCGGTACATTTACCTCAACTTCAAAAACCGGCGCGTGGTCAGGGCCGGTGCGATCCGTTATTGTATAAGAGGGAATAGTTAAGGCCCGTGCCTGGGCCCATTCCTGTAACGCGGTCTTGGGGTCTTGAGGCGGCGCGACAGCACCCAGGATTTTGTCCTGCCACAGGGGCTGGATGATCGTTTCGGCGGCTTCCATCCCCCCATCCAGATAGACAGCACCAATGATCGCCTCCATCGCATCGGCCAGAAAGGATGCGGGCACATCGCCACTGCCGACATCCAAATAGGGCTGCAGATTCAGATGCCGTGCGACCTCTGCCATCACCGCCCCTTGAACCAGCGCGGCGTGACGTTTGGCCAAATCGCCTTCCTTTTCCAGCGGGTAAGAACGGTACAAAGCGTCGGCAATCACCAACCCAGCCACACGATCCCCCAGGAATTCCAGGCGTTCGTTATTGCGACCTGCCAGGCTTGCGGCCGGCGTTATCGCCTGACGCAGCAAATCAAGATCCTTAAATGTGTATCCAAGCGCCGCGCACAAATCCGTCAATGACATGCGCATCACGACACGCCCTGGAACAAACGGCTATAACGGATTGAGAATGGCCATTTCCAGACCTCCCAGATCATGGCGTGGCCATTGGTCGAGAAGAACATGAATTTGGCACGGCCGACCAGGTTGTCATTCGGTACAAAACCGACCAGTTCCGACACGCGGCTGTCCTGCGAATTATCGCGATTATCGCCCATCATGAAATAATGGCCGTCTGGGACCGTGAATTTCGCGGTGTTGTCCAATGCCTCATTATCCCCGCGTTCATAAATCGCAATGACCTTACCGTTGGGCAGGGTCTGCTTGTACTGAATCACGTCTTGTAACGGTCCGCCGCCATATTCCTGATATGTCACCATCCCTGCGGCTTCGCGCGGGACAACAGCGTCATTAATATACAGCTGGCCGCCAATCATCTGAACCGTGTCGCCGGGCAGGCCGATCACGCGTTTGATATAGTCGATCTGCGTATCGGATGGCAGTTTGAACACAACAACGTCGCCGCGCTTCGGCCCTTTATCTTGAAAAAAGCGCCCCTCAAACCCGCCCAGACCAAACGGGAATGAATAGCGGGAATAGCCGTACGCAGATTTTGACACGAACAGGTAATCGCCCACCATCAAGGTCGGGTACATGGAGCCGGACGGGATATTGAACGGCTCAAACGCAAAAGTGCGCAGGATCACGGCCAGCAGAACGGCCAAACACGCGGTCTTGGCCATTTCCGACCATTCGCCTTTGGGCTCAAGGGCAGGCGCAGGGGGCGGCGTTGGTGCCTTTTTTTGTGTCATGGTGTCTGTCGTCCTTCAATCATTACAAATGCCTGCGCAGCCGTGTCGCTATCACTTAAACTGAGATGCAGGATAGGGGAATGTCCGTCGCGCATCAAGTCGTGCAGCATTTGCTGCGCCTTTCGATGCACAACCAGTGACGGACGGCCCAATCCATCATTTTCAACGCCTATATCCCGCAAGGTAACCCCGTCACGAATGCCGGTTCCCAGGGCTTTGGCATATGCCTCTTTTGCCGCGAACCGCTTGGCGAAATGCGCGGCCACCTGATGCGGCGTATGGCACAAACCGCCCCTGGCGATTTCGGCGGGCGTGAACGTGCGGCGCAAAAAACGGTCGCCATGGCGCGCCAGAATACGGGCTATGCGATCAATGGGAACGATATCGGTGCCGATGCCGTAAATCATGCCTGCCCCCGGCGATCGCGCCTGGCTTGGACAAACGCGGCTTTTGCATCGTGCCCCTGTCGGACTGCCATCGCGAACAAGATGTAAAATACAGGGAATGACAGCAGGGACAGCAGAATGCCGCCACCCAGCCACGGCACAATCAGGTAAACCGGATCAGCCTTCAGCAAAACCATGAAATTGGCGAATGTCAGGTCAAGCGGCACGTCGCGTTCTGGCACCGTCATAACGGTTTGGGCGACCCATTTGCCGACCTCGTACGACGCCAGAAATGCCGGCGGCAAAGTCCAGGGATTACCCACCAAAGTTCCGATACACCCCGGCAGAATAGGCAGGCGGGTCAGCCAGCACATCGCGATGATCAATAATAAATGCAGGCCGGGCAGCGGAATAAACGTAATTGCTGCACCGGCGGCCAGAGCAGCCGCCGTCGACTCCATTTTATGCGGCAAACGCGCCAAGCGATACAGGGCATAGCGCAGGGTCCGCATCCAGCCAATCCGGGGCCATAATAAGTTCAGCATACGACGTGAAACAGGGTGCGGCGTGCGGCGTTTAAACATGGGACGAATATCTGTTCCTTAACGGCTTTTCGACCGGTCAACACTGACCACCTGTGGTGTGGCGCGCAGGGCTGCAATGATATTGGTCAAGTGGTCGGTACTGCTGACCGCGACATCGACGATCATTTCCCAAAAATCCGTGGAGCGGTTGGTGATTTTGAGGTTCGATATATTGCCGCTGGATTTGCTGATAACCGTGGACAACGCCGCCAGTGCGCCATTCTGGTTGGTGATACAGATGTTCAGGCGGCCAATATGGCTTTCGCTGGCCATGTCATCGCCCCAGGACACATCAAGCCAGCGTTCCGGCGTATCGGCAAATTGTTCCAGCGTTTCACAGTCAATGGTGTGCACTGTAACGCCCTTTCCGGTCGTGACGATCCCAACAATCTTGTCGCCCGGAATAGGGTGGCAACAGCGGGCATAATGAACAGCCATGCCAGGGATCAAACCGCGGATGGCCATCGGCGTGGATTTTACCGGCTTACGCGATTGGGCAATGCTTTCAACCGTGACTTCGGCCACGGTATCGTTGCCTTTATGGCCAGGGAAAATGATCTTAAAGACTTCTTTTGCCGTCAGATTGCCGCTACCGACCCCGACGAACACGTCTTCGATCGATTCAATTTTCACATTATCGCCGCGAATATCCTGCATTACGGATTGCACGGCCTTATCGGTGTATTCATACCCTTCCTGCTTAAACATTTTTTGCAGGATGGATCGACCCAAATCCATGTATTCGTCGCGCTGTTGCTGCCTGATATAGCGGCGGATATGCGCTCTGGCCTTACCGGTAATGACAAAGCGTTCCCAGGTGGGCGACGGCGTCTGGGTTTTCGAGGTGATGATGTCAATCTGGTCCCCGTTTTGAACACGGGTGTTCAGCGGCGCAATACGCCCGTTCACCTTTGCCCCCACGCATTTGTCACCAACGCCCGAATGGATCGCATAGGCAAAGTCGATAGGCGTCGCACCGGATGGCAGCTCAATCAAATCGCCCTTGGGCGTGAAGCAATACACCTTGTCCTGGAACAGTTCCAGTTTGGTGTTTTCCATGAAATCTTCCGCACGCTGCTCTTGCTCCAAAATATCGACCAGTTCGCGTAACCAACGGTATTTCCGGGCCTCTTTCAAGGTTTCGCCGATATTTCCCTGTTTGTACGCCCAATGGGCGGCAACGCCCAAATCGGCCTCTTCATGCATTTGGCGCGTGCGGATCTGAATTTCAATCCGCTGATTGAACGGTCCGATCACGGTTGTGTGAATGGAACGATAGCCGTTCGGTTTAGGGGTTGAAATAAAGTCTTTAAACCGTCCAGGCACCGTCGGATAGTGCGAATGAACAAGGCCCAGCACGTGATAGCATTGATCCAGGTTTTCAACGACAACCCGAAACGCCATGATGTCAGAAAACTGTTCAAACGAAATATTCTTCCGCTGCATCTTGCGCCAGATGGAATAACGCGTCTTTTCACGTCCAGTGACCTGGGCCGGAATGCCGGCGTCTTTCAACATCTTCTGCACTTCGTTGATGATCGCATTCACCATATCCGTGCCTTCCTGGCGCAGGAAGGACAGGCGGTTGGTGATGCTTTCGCGGGCCTCGGTGTTCAAATGGCCAAAGGCCAGGTCTTCCAGCTCTTCCTTGAACTGGTGCATCCCGATCCGTTCAGCCAGCGGGGCATAGATTTCCAAGGTTTCACGGGCGATACGGCGGCGTTTGTCAGGCTTTGCAATATGGTGCAGGGTCCGCATGTTGTGCAGGCGGTCAGCCAGCTTGACCAGCAGAACGCGGATATCTTCAGACATCGCCAGGACCAGTTTGCGGAAGTTTTCCGCTTGCTTGCCTTCAACCGTCTGGCCTTCGATCTTGTTCAACTTGCTGACGCCGTTGACCAGCATCAAAACATCTTTGCCGAATTTCTTTTCCAGCTCATCCGGCGTGGTATCCGTATCTTCGAGCGTGTCATGCAGGATCGCCGTCAGGATTGTCGCGGGATCCATCCGCATGTCGGCCAGGATACCCGCCACTTCCAGGGGATGTGTGTAATACGGTTCGCCTGACGACCGGACCTGGCCCGCGTGTTTCACTTTTGCGAATTCGACCGCCTCAATAATTTTCTCACCATCAGCGGCGGGATTATAAGCACATACGGTTTTCGCAAGGGCGTGGGCGGTGGTCATGATGTCATTGTAAGCAGGACTGGGGCAATCTGGCTATTATATAATGCAACGCCGCATAAAAAAAACACCCGGCTTAACACGCGGGTGGTTTTATAACTCTTAAAGTCGCAGAATTAGGCTTCGTCCAGGCCGGCCATGTCGTCCAGGCCGCCATCTTCTTCATCCGCGACGTCGTCCAGTTCTTCTGTCACAGCGCGCGCAGTCAATTGCGCCCACTCAACCTCGCCATCCATCAGATCGACAGTTTCAGCGGCATCGTCATCCTTATTCAGGAACAGGCGCTGGTGGCTGCGGATCAGCTCTTCTTTCAATTCTTCCTTGTCAATTGTCTCGCTTGCAATCTCACGCAAGGACACAACTGGGTTTTTGTCATTATCGCGGGAAACAGTCAGCTGAGCGCCGCCACCGATCTTGCGCGCGCGCTGGGCCGATACCATAACCAGTTCAAACCGGTTCGGGATTTTTTCGATGCAATCTTCAACTGTGACACGTGCCATGTCTGCTCCATTTCCTCAGAAATTAATTCTCTGTGACGTGTTTAGCCGAGGCAGCGCCCCGAGGCAAGAAAAAACCGCATGAAAAAAGCCGAGAGCCATCGCCCTCCGATTTGTATGTCCATTGGACATTCTCGACAAAAGCGCCGCGAAGATATTGACCATTGCAAACGAACATGTAACACCTTGGCAAGCTATTCTAGGCAAAAGAGGGATAGGCCATGACAAAAATGACCGACGAAAATACATTGCGTTACGACCGCATGGTTGAAGAAGCCCTGCGCGGCGTTGTGCGCCAGGCGGTGGAAGAAGTGATTGATAACGGCCTGCCGGGCGATCATCATTTCTATATTACTTTTGTGACGGATTATCCCGGCGTGAAAATTCCCGATTATCTGCGCGACCGCTATCCGGGCGAGATGACAATTGTTTTGCAATACCAATTTTCGAACCTGCACGTGGACAAGGAAAGACTTGAAGTCACCCTGTCCTTTAACAATCAGCCGGAAAACCTGGTTGTGCCCCTGAACGCCATCAGCATTTTTGCCGACCCTTCCGTCAATTTCGCCCTGCAATTCCAGCCGCTGGGCGGGGATATGGACGATGAAGATATCGATGACGGATCACCGGATGACCATCCGCCATCTGGCGGCAAAAAGCCGCGCGCCGACAGTGGTAAGTCAGGTGAAGTTGTGTCCCTGGATCAGTTTCGTAAGAAAAAATAAGCCCCAAAGAAAAAGCGTGTTGTACCGGGGGAGATACAACACGCTGGGGGAACTTTATGGCTGCGGCACCCTCTATTAAAAGATATGATACCGCTTATCCGCAATGTTATATTTTATATAAATCTTTCTTAAGAAAAGAAGAACTGCAAAGTTTGCATGACATATATACAGAATCTGCATACACCTGTGACCACCAGCCCCTACAACCCTTTATCCCCGATTTACCCGATCAAGATTTTGCGCGGGATCCTGACCGACCCGGCGCGCAATGGGCGCGAGGTCGCTTATAAACTCTATGCTCCCGACGTGGCGCCAGGCACAATGCAACCGCAACCCCTTGTCATCTGGTCCCATGGATTGGGCGGGGGCCGCGATGGCGCAGGGTTTATTTCCAGGCATTTGGCGGCGCGGGGCTATGTCGCCTTGCATATCCAGCATATCGGAACGGATACCAGCCTGTGGGAAGGGAAACCTGGCCACCCCTGGGACGTTATCCGCGCAACACCTATCCCCCGCAAGGCCGTGTTGCAGCGTTACCGCGATATCCCTTTTGTCCTGTCATCCCTGAATACGCTGGAATCAACACATCCCGAGGTCGCCGGTTTGATCGATCGCGGCCATATCGGCCTGTCCGGCCATTCCCTGGGTGCGATGACGACACAAATTATGGCGGGGCAATACGGGATGCGGTCGGGCAGCCGCCATTCCTATGACCTGCATCAGCCCCAGATACGCGCGGGCATTCTATACAGCCCCATTCCCTTGTACCGCCATCCGGATAAGGCCAATGCCGCGTATCGCGGTATTCGCATCCCGTTATTCCACATGACGGGCACACAAGATGACAGCCCGATTGGCGAGTTTACCCACGATCTGCGGACCGATATCTATACCCATGCGGGACATGCTGACCAGATGCTGCTGGTGTTAAAAGACGGCGATCATATGGTGTATAACGGATCGCGCGGGCAGTTGGGCGATAATCCCCTGCGTGAGGCCCATGAAACCAGCATTATTGCCGCAACAACCGCCTATTGGGACGCGTATTTGCGCGATGATGCGGCCGCGCGCGCCTGGCTGTTGGGTGATGGCTTGCGGGCCATATTGGCCCCTGAGGATGTTTTACGTACGCGCATGACTTGACTTGAAAAGCGAAGATGGGTTACATGCGGGTGCAATGCGCCCGTAGCTCAGTGGATAGAGCGCTGCCCTCCGGAGGCAGAGGCCGGAGGTTCGAATCCTCCCGGGCGCGCCAGTTATCCTAAGCATCATTTCATTGATATTGTATAAATTCAGAATGATGTTACAGTCCCGCCATGAGAATAGTTCTGGCACTCCTGATCTTTGCCATTGGTTTTAGCGGTTACACGACTGCTACGCACGCAATGGACATGGGAAGCAGCACCGTTTCAATGGACTGTCACAAAGCACAGCCAGATGATCCGCAGACTGAAAAGTCAGGCGTTAAATGCCACGACTGTTGCTTAACCCATGCCGTTTTCACTTTTCTTTCATACCCGCCTGCTTTAGACGTTCCGTCAACTGTGAAGCCGTTAAAGACTGCGGTTTTTATCGACAGCTTCGTCTTATCGCTGTTACGACCGCCCAAAACCCTTGCTTAACTGAACGGCGGTTCTGCCGCTGAATGCTGCGTTCAAAGCGCGGCATTGATGATGATGTTAGCTTAGCAAGGATCACCCATGACTCTCTCTATCTTAAAGCCCGTAACGCTGAGTACGTTTATTCTGGTTGCTTTGACATGCCCTGCATTTGCAGGGGCGCTTACGCTGGACCAGGCCATCGCCAACGCTCTGGCAAACTCCCCTGTGTTGGGCGCGCAAACCAGTCGTTCACAAGCGATGCAGGCGAACAGCCAACAGGCCGGCGCACGCGCAAACCCTGAATTATCCATCGCAGCAGAAAATATACTGGGTGACGGGCCATACGAAGATATGCAGGCTGCTGAGGTCACCTATGGCGTTTCCCAACTGGTCGAAATGCCAGGCAAGCGTTCAAACCGTATTGCAATCGCCAAAAGTGAAGAAACACGCGCGCACATGCAGATGGATACAGCCAGCCTGGATTTAATCCGGGATGTAACGATTGCCTATGCCGAGGCTTTGGCCGCGATTGAAGCAGCAGCCATTCAGGAGCAACAGCAGGCCTTGGCGCAAGCGGTTCTGGACGGCGTTGTGGCCAAGGTTGAAGCGGGTAAAGAGCCCCCCATCCAAAAAAGCAAAGCAGAGATTGCAGCCGCATCCAGCCAGATTGCGCTGGACCGGGCGCGTCGTTCAATTGATACCAAGATAAAGGTGCTGAATGCTTTGCTGGGGCAGGATGAAAAGGCAATGACGCTTGATGCCGCAACGCTGCCGTCTGTAACGGAACCGCTGCCATTTGAAGAATATCAGCAGAAACTTGGAACAACGCCGGATGCCTTAGCGTTAAAAGCAGATGTGGCACGGGCACAGTCTGCCCTTTCTTACGAGAAAGCCAATGCTGTGCCCGACCCCACGTTCAATTTAGGCGTCAGAGACTTTCGTGACGAGGGAGAGCAAGCCTTTATTGCTGGCGTGTCTTTGCCCATCCCTGTTTTCAATGCAAACCGCGCCAGTATCAAACGTGCGGGTCATGAATTGAATGCCACTGTGCTGGACTCTCGCAGTAACCAGTTTTCTTTGGAAAGTCAGCTGGCAGAAAGCTATGCCGCTTTTGTAAATGCCTATAGAGAGGCGCAAGCGCTCAGTAAATCTGTCCTGCCCGGCGCGCACGATGCTTTCAATGTGGCGCGTGCGGGTTATGAAGCCGGAAAGTTTAATTATCTTGAAATGCTCGATGCGCAAAGAACGTTGTTTGATGCCAGCCAGCAATTCAATCAATCCGCCCTCGATTACCAACGTCAACGGGCCATTCTGGAACGCTTAAGCGCTGTTCACCCCCTCAATCACGCACATTAAGGACTACCATCATGAAACACAAAACAGCTTTATATCTCTCTGCTGCTGCGCTCTCACTCGGTGGGCTGGCTTATTATCAATACATCCCTGTTGTCCAGGCCGCCGATGTACACGGCCATCAGCATGGTCATGAAGAAAATGAAACCGCGCATAGTGCAGAAAAAGCCGCTGAAGAGGCGCATTCCGACGGTGAAATTACCCTCAGCCCAGAGCAGATTAAAGCTGCGGGGGTTGAGGTTCAGGCCGTCGGTGGGGGTACTCTTTCCAAGGAAGTGACCGTACCGGGGAAGATTGTAACAGCAGCAGACCGGATGGCGAAGATTGTGCCAAAGGTATCGGGCATCGTTACAGACGCGAAGAAGAACCTTGGTGACACGGTTGCAAAAGGCGACGTGATGGCTGTTATTGAAAGCCGTGAAATGGCCGAAGCCGTGGCTGAATATCAAGCGGCCAAGCGCGCACTGGAATTAACCGGAACAACCTTCAAGCGTGAGAAGGGTTTGTGGGAGAAGAAAATTACCGCAGAGCAGGATTACCTGAGTGCCCGTAATGCCAATCAAGAGGCACAAATCAAACGTGATTTGGCGAAGCAGAAGTTACAAGCCTTGGGTCAGTCTGGTGGGGGTGCGACGGATAAACTGCGCTTCTATGACGTCAAAGCCCCAATGGCCGGGCGCGTGATCGCCCGTGACCTTACGCTGGGCCAGCATGTCGATACGACACACACGGCTTTTGAAATCGCAGATTTAAGCGTTGTCTGGGTGGAAACGGCTATTGCACCGGGCGATCTGGCTTATGTCCGTGAGGGACAGGAGGCAACGATTAGCGGCAGTGACAACCACACAGACACAGGAAAACTTATCTTTGTCAGTCCTGTTATTGACCCTGAAACCAGAACAGCTAAGGCCATCATTCAGCTTGATAACCAGGACAGTCATTGGCGCGCCGGCGATTTTGCCACTGCCGCAATTGCCACATCAGCGCAAGATGCGGGGCTGATCGTGCCTAAGGATGCCATTCAAAGCGCAGACGGCAAAAACATCGTTTTTGTGCGGAATGACCATGGCTTTGAACGGCGCGATGTTACAATCGGCAACGAAGATAGCGGCGCGGTTGAAATCGTATCCGGCCTGTCTGACGGGGAATCCATTGCCATCAGCAACACATTCACACTGAAAGCCGAGCTTGGGAAATCCGAAGCCGAACACAGCCATTAAGGATTGACCATGATTGAGAAAATTCTCCATTTTTCGATTGCACATCGTACGCTGATTTTACTGATGACACTGGCTGTGTCCGCTTACGGTATTTATTCGCTGGGCAAATTGCCGATTGATGCGGTGCCGGACATCACGAACAATCAGGTCGCCATCAACATAGACGTGCCTGCCTTATCACCTTATGAGGTTGAAAAGCAGGTGACATATCCGATTGAAACAGCAATGGCGGGAATCCCAGGGCTGTCTTATACGCGCTCAATCTCACGAAATGGTTTTGCGCAGGTGACCGTCATTTTTGATGACGCGGTTGATGTTTACTTTGCACGTTCACAGGTAAATGAACGGTTGCAGGCCGCCAAAGAAATGATGCCTGAGGGCGCAGAAGCCACGATGGGGGCGATTTCAACCGGCCTTGGCGAGATTTACATGTGGACGGTGGAATACGAAAATCCTGACGCGCCTTACACCACGCCAGAAGGCCGGACACTGACGTCTGCGTTTGAAAAAGTGATGTATCTGCGCACTGTGCAGGACTGGATCATTCGCCCGCAACTTAAAACCGTTCCAGGCGTGGCAGAGGTTGATGCAATTGGTGGTTATGCCCAGCAATATCACGTGCAGCCTGATCCGCAGAGATTGGCCGCCCTTGGGCTTTCATTCAGCGATGTTATCGCGGCACTTGCGCAAAACAATACAAGCACGGGCGCAGGGTATCTGGAACAAAGAGGCGAAGCGTATGTTGTCCGGGCTGATGGACGACTGGAAACACCAGAACAGATTGGTGGCGTGGTCCTGGCCACACGCGGTGGCGTTCCAATTTATGTGCGTGATGTCGCCACCGTCGCACTTGGTAAGGAATTACGGACAGGCAGCGCCAGCGAAAATGGTCATGAAGTTGTGGTGGGAACTGTCATGATGCTTAAGGGTGAAAACAGCCGGACTGTATCCAAGGCAGTGGATGAAAGACTGTTAAGCGTACAGCAGTCGCTGCCCCCTGGTATAAAAATCAAAACTGTTTTGAACAGAACAAAACTCGTCGATGCAACAATTCAGACTGTGCAGAAGAATTTAGCTGAAGGCGCGCTGTTGGTCGTTGTGGTCCTTTTCCTGCTTCTGGGCAACTTCCGGGCGGCATTGATTACAGCATTGGTTATTCCGATCACCATGCTGATGACCGCAACAGGTATGTTAAAAGCGGGAATAAGTGCTAACCTTATGAGCCTTGGCGCACTGGACTTTGGCTTGATTGTCGATGGTGCGGTAATTGTGACCGAGAATTGCCTGCGGCGCCTGGCAGAGCGTCAGCACCATGAGGACCGATTGCTGTCACTTCAAGAACGAATGCATGAGGTGATCGTCGCCAGCCGCGAAATGATCCAGCCTGCTGTCTTCGGCCAGGCCATTATCATGACAGTCTATTTGCCCTTGCTGACCTTCTCTGGCGTTGAAGGGAAAATGTTTGAACCCATGGCGATGACGGTCATTATCGCACTGATTGGGGCCTTCGTTCTTTCCATCACGTTCGTGCCGGCCATGATTGCCTTGTGCATTCGCGGTAAAGTGGAAGAGAAAGAAAACCGGATTATTGCAAAGTCTAAATCCATATACCGACCTGCTTTGAACTGGGCGTTAGATAGGCCCAGGACTGTCATTCTTTCTGCCATTCTGTTCTTTGTCTTTTCAATTCTGCTTTTAACGCGGATGGGGCAGGAATTCATACCGACGTTGGATGAAAAGGATATTGCCATGCACGCCATGCGTATCCCCAGTACCTCTATTTCCGCATCGACTGCGATGCAGTTACAAGTAGAGCGCGCGGTAAGTGCCCTACCAGAAGTGGCCTTTGTCTATTCCAAGACAGGGACAGCGGAAATGGCGGCAGACCCTATGCCCCCCAACGTCTCGGACACCTTTATTATCCTAAAGCCTCATGAGGCTTGGCCAGACCAGGCAATGGATAAAGCAGGGTTTGTTGAGAAGCTTTCAAAAGCGGTCGCAACGGTGCCGGGCAATAATTATGAGTTCACCCAGCCAATCCAAATGCGTTTCAATGAATTGATTGCAGGTGTTCGCAGCGACGTGGCGATCAAGGTTTATGGTGACGAATTCGGCCCGATGCTGAACACCGCAAATGCGATTGCCAGCGCATTGCGCAATGTGCCCGGTGCGTCTGATGTGAAAGTTGAACAGACAACAGGGCTGCCCATGCTTGATATTGATTTGAAGCGTGATGCGATTGCACGTTATGGCCTTAATGTTGCTGATGTACTGGATTTGATTTCTGCTGCTGTTGGTGGACGTGAAGCTGGATTGGTCTTTGAAGGTGACAGACGCTTTCCGATTATTGTTCGTGTGCCTGATTCTATCAGACAGGACTTAACAGCTTTACAAAGCCTGCCTGTTCCGACGCCGCATGATGGTGAGGATGAAGGAAAAGGCAGCTTTGTTCCGTTGAAAGAGATTGCCACATTTAACCTCTCAGAAGGACCAAACCAAATCAGCCGCGAGAATGGTAAACGCCGGGTTGTGGTACAGGCAAACGTACGAAACAGGGACATTGGCTCATTCGTTGCTGAGGCGCAGGACATCATCAACAAGAAGGTTAAGCTGCCCTCTGGTTACTGGATTGATTGGGGGGGGCAATTTGAAAACTTGTCAGCCGCGCGTGACCGTCTGTTCATTGTCGTGCCCGCCTGCTTTGCACTGATCTTCGTGATGCTGTTCACAGCCCTTGGTTCAGCAAAGCAAGCATTACTGGTTTTCAGTGGTGTACCCTTGGCGATTTCAGGTGGCATTCTAACGCTTTATTTACGCGGCATGCCATTCTCAATTTCTGCTGCTGTTGGTTTTATTGCCTTATCCGGTATCGCCGTTCTGAATGGCCTGGTGATGATTACCTATATCAATCAACTGATCGCGCAGGGCAAGGAAACGGGTGAGGCCATTATTGAAGGTGCATTAACGCGGCTACGGCCCGTCCTGATGACAGCGCTTGTGGCTTCCCTGGGCTTTGTACCGATGGCACTGGCAACAGGTACGGGTGCAGAAGTACAAAAACCTTTGGCAACCGTGGTCATTGGCGGTCTTATTACAGCCACGCTCCTGACACTTCTGGTTTTGCCCGCCCTGTATAAACTTTTTTCTAAAAAGGAGGATGTTGAGACGTTTTAAAAAACCCTATTCAGCTGTTTTATTCAGCCCGAATTGGGCCAGGGCCTTTTGTTGATTATCCGCCAAGGTATTGCCGTCAAAATCGGCAATCAGGATGTTGAATAATTGGTACCAGTTGACCTGTGATTGCAGGTGAATAAACACTGACCCCAGGCCAAGGGCCGCACGGTCCATAAACACGAATTCCCGCGGGATGTTCAGGCCGCCGATATCGCGCAATTGCTGATGCACTTTTTGTGCGGTTTCGATCCCATAGACCTGCCCCTTTGCCTCACCAATCGTCCGCACCTTGTCTTCCAGTAACGGCCCATACAGGAATTTGGCCCACAGTGTCAGGGTGTCGATATGCGCCACACTTAAATTGGTGAAACCCCAGGTTTCAAACGCATGAACGATGGCGGCACGGTCATCGTTTTGCAAGGCGCGATACAGCAAGATAACGCCGCGCACCAGGCGTTCCGGGAACACGCGGATACAGCCAAAATCGAACAGGTTCAGGGTGTTATCCGGCTGCACCGTGTAATTGCCCATATGCGGATCACCATGGATGATACCGTAACGATAAAACGGGATATACCAGGCGTGGAACAGGGTCACCGCCAATTGGTCGCGTACGTCCTGCGGCGCGGATTTGTAATCCATGATTTTGCGCCCCTCCAGCCAGGTGGTGGTCAGCAACCGCCCGGTGGACAAATCATCCACCACCTCTGGCACATGGATATCGGCGCGATCCTGCATCATAAAGCCGTACAGGCGCGTCATCCGCGCCTCACGGCCATAATCCACCTCTTCCATCAACCTGGCCGAAAGCTCGGCATAGATATTCTGGGTCCGGACCGCCTTGTCCAGCCGTTCATACAGCGCGAATAAAACTTTCAATTGCTGCAAATCTGCTGTTATCGCCGCAGCCATATCGGGGTATTGCAGTTTGCACGCCACATCCAGGCCGTCTTTGGTCGTTGCCCGATGCACCTGACCCAGCGAGGCTGCGGCATTCGCTGTCTGGCTGAACTGGGTAAACGCACTGGCCCAGTCTGGACCCAATTCTGTTGCCATGCGCCGCCGTACAAACGGCCAGCCCATGGGCGGCGCATTCGCCTGCAATTCCTGAAACGCTTCGGCATAGGCGGGCGGCAGGGCCTCTGGAATCGTCGCCAGAATCTGGCCAACCTTCATGATGGGCCCCTTCATGGATCCCAACACCTGGCGCAGCTGATCCGCATGTACGTCCTGCGCAATATCACGGCCCAGAAACTTCTGACCCGCCAGTTTGGTCGCCAGACCGGCAACCGTTGCCGACACCTGACCATAGCGGCGCAAGCGCGTGCCAAGGGTGTTATCATCGTCGGTCAGGGGTTTATCGTCTGGAATCGTCATCTGACTTCCTATATAGTGTGCAGCATGGAAAATGTCACGGATGTTCAGGATCGGATAGTCTTGGCCGCTTGCACCCTGATGGGGCGGGATGGTTGGACGCGCGACCTGTTGCGGCAGGCGGCAATCCAGGAAGGTTTTACCGAGGGCCATGTGCACATGGTCTTTCCAGGGGGCCTGCCAGACGCCTTAAATCATTTCTCGGCGTGGGCGGATCGGCAGATGCTGCTGCGCCTTTCATCCGTTGACACTCAGGATCTGGGCATTCGCGGCCGCATTCACCTGGCGGTTATGACACGCTGGGACGTTTTGACCCCTTATCGCAATGCAATTGCCGCGGCGACACCATCGATCATTCCCTGGCGTATTGCCGCGGCGCGTAAGTCCTTGTGGCAGACGGCAGACACCATTTGGACGTGGGCGGGTGATGCCAGTACCGATTACAATTTCTATACCAAGCGCACCTTGCTGGCCGGTGTCTTGGCCGTATCCACCCCAGTCTGGTTAAAACAGGACCGGGAGGCCACGGCGGAATTCCTGTCGCGCCGCCTGGATAATGTGGTTAACGTGGGACGCACGATCAGCCAGACCATTGGCCCTATCCTGCAGAAATGTCAAAAAAGGACCAGCGTATGAGGCTTCGTTTCATCTTCCCCGTCATTGCTGTTTTCATGGCCTTCGTCACCCCGGCGACGGCGCAGGAATTGCAGGATCTTTACAGCGGGCCACGCAATGCTGAAATTGTCGCTGGTGACACACGGCGCCTGTCAGTCCCCCATCGGACGGACACCCAATTATCGGTGTGGCTGGAACAGGTCATTTCGCAAAGCCTGACCTATACCCACACCAATATCCAAGCCAATTACACCGCCATCGCCCCCAATTTTACCGAAGCCGGATTGACCGCCTATCGCAACTATCTGCAATCCAGTGACATGTGGCGGCAAATGTTGACCCAGAAATCGACGTTGCAAGCCATTACCGTTGACGCGCCCAAACTGCTGAACCGCGGGGTCGTGAATGATGCCTATAAATGGCTGTATGATATTCCTGTTATGGTGTCCCTGCTGCCTGAGGGTATTGATACGCTGCGTAAGTTGAGGCCACAAAGCTATAATTTACTGATCCGCGTACAGCTGACCCGCATTGCCGATCAGCAAAACAACGCCAGCATTACCGATGCCGGACCCCTGGTGAAGATTGAGACGTGGACCGTCACGCAAATCGGTTCGTCGCGCACCCAACGCTAGAAAAATCCACGTGCAAAATGGCGCACAAGCCGTTATGGTTCTGCCTTAATCATTCACCCATATTTGACAGGACCGAAAAGCCATGCAAAACGCAGCTGCCAACGATGAAGCCCCTCAGGCAAACCCGGAAACCAAAGATGTCGGCGGCGTGTCCGGCACCCGCCTGAAAAGCTATCTTGAGCGGATTGAGCGTCTGGAAGAAGAGAAAAAAGGCATCGGCGAAGACATCAAGGATATTTACGCTGAGGCAAAAGGCTTTGGTTTCGACACCAAAACAATGCGTAAGGTTTTGCGCCTGCGCCAGATGGATCAGCAAAAACGCCAGGAAGAAGCCGAGTTGCTGGAACTGTATGCCGCCGCCCTTGGCATCGCGATCTAAATAACATTATATCAATGACTTAACTGGTATTAACCAGTTTTTCATATCTGTTATGTAAGGTATCCATAGATGGATAAGGATACCGCCTATATAACAGAGTTGACAGAGCGTGAGGAAGCCCCGCTTTCCCGCCTGATTGACGATGTGCGCGCCACGCCGGAACTATGTGACGACCCGTTCCTGGGTGCCGTGACATCCACACCGGATGAGGCATTGGGCCACGATATCCTAACCATGGCGGCCGATGACCCTGTTCTGGCCAGCCTGATTAAACAATACTTGAATTCCAGCCGTCAGCACAAAGACCTGCTGCGTACCAATGGGATGCAAGATGCCATGGTCGATGTCGCCGCC
Source organism: Pseudomonadota bacterium (assembly GCA_040386235.1). Lineage (GTDB taxonomy): Bacteria > Pseudomonadota > Alphaproteobacteria > Micavibrionales > Micavibrionaceae > JAZKGA01. The sequence goes on along the minus strand of JAZKGA010000001.1, from coordinate 546,237 downwards.
GACATGGTGGACAGCGCCTGGTGCGCGTTACAGACTCGCCTGCTGGAACTGCGCGCGGCCACAAGTCAGGATCAAACGGAAAAAGAGCCTTACACATACGTATCGGCAAAACCTGAAATGTCCGCACCAGCCCCGGTGACACCGAAAGACGACTTTGTCGCTTTTCTGATGTGGCTGGCCGTCATGTGGCCGAACGTCAGGCAGGATCGCGATATTGACCCGCGCGCTAATTTCTCTATTGCGGCCGCTGGCCGCATCTAACGCCGCCGCCCTTATTTCAGGCATAAAAAATGGCCTTTTCAGGCCATTCTTAAATCGTTCAAGCAGCTGGACTTAATCCAGAACTTCCAGAATATCCTTTACCTCACGGCCTTTTGAGACCGTGCGGGACAAGATGCGCAGTTTCTGACCTGGCTCCAGCTGGTTGATACCAGCGCGGTTCAGGCAGGTTTTGTGGACGAAAATGTCTTTCATGCCATCATCAGGGGTGATGAAGCCGAATTCTTTGACATTGTCATACCATTTAACGGCGCCTGTCAGTTCTTCTTCAGGCCCTGTGCTTTCTTCGTAGCGTGGGGCGCGTGCAGGACGATCGTAACCGCCGCGATCGCCGCCACGGTCGAAACCGCCGCGATCACCACGGTCATAGCCACCGCGATCACCACGGTCGAAACCGCCGCGGTCGCCGCGGTCCTGGCCGCCACGGCCAGTGCTTTCCTGACCATGATCCAGGACTTCAATAATCCGACGGACACTTAAGCCCTTTTGACCTTCACCGATCTCACAGCTGATCAGGGCACCTTCGCCCAGCGTGTTGAGACCCGCTTTTTGCAAAACAGTTGCGTGCAGGAACCAGTCCTGGTCGCCGCCTGTTTCAGGTGTCGCAAATCCGAAACCTTTTGTTGTATTGTACCATTTTACGCGGCAAAGTACTGCGTCGTTGTGTGCATCATTCATAATATTACTCACTGTTAGAAACGATTTGGCCATCTCGGGGATAAGGAAGTTGAGATGGCACGCTTCCCCCTTCTTAATCATTTGCATCTCACATTTATTGCCTTGTGTCTAGTGTTTATGTTGATGCGGTGCCTGCTGGAATCTTCGGATTTGCTGTGATAAACTGAAGATATGATCCTGTTGCGTGGCTCCTGCCGTCTTCCCCCCTGCCTTTCCTGCGCTCCGCCCCCCCTTATTTTCGGCGGTATTCCTGGCGTTTTGGATCTTCGCGCATGACGTCTTCAAAGCCCTCTGCGACGCCTTGGCCATGGGAAGCATCCTATCCCTCAGATATCGCATGGAATACGCATATTCCGACCTACCCGCTCTATGAATTGCTGAACCGGACGGTCAAAGCCTATCCGCTGCAACCGGCGATGGATTTTATGGATAAAATCTGGCGCTGGGACCAGATTGGCGCGGGGGCTGACCACCTGGCCATCGCCTTACAGAATATTGGCATCGGCAAAGGCTCGCGCGTTGGTATCTGCCTGCCTAACACCCCTTATTTCTTAATGAGCTATTTCGGGATCGCCAAAACAGGCGCGACCATCGTCCATTTCAACCCGCTTTATGCGGAACGGGAAATGGCGCAACAGATCGAAAGCAGTCAGTGCGACATTATCATCACACTGGACCTGAAGATATTATACAGCAAACTCGCGAAAATGCTGAAAACCACGCGGCTCAACCAGCTGATAATCTGCCGGTTCTCCGCGCTGCTGCCCTTCCCCAAAAATATCCTGTTCAACGTCGCGCGCTTTTTTGATATCGCCCATATTCCGCATGATGACCGTCATATTCCATGGGACCGCCTGATGCGCAGCCTAGGGCCGTTGCGTGAGGTGCCGATCGATCCTGAACATGATATCGCTTTGTTACAATATACTGGCGGGACGACCGGCCTGCCAAAGGGCGCAAAACTGACCCACGCGAATATCACCGCGAATGCGGAGCAGGCGGCGACGTGGTTTAAAGCCAGGGATGGGCACGATAAAATGCTGGGCGTTATTCCGTTCTGCCATGTTTTTGCGATGACGGCCGTAATGAACCTTGCGGTCCGACGCGGATTTCAAATCATCGCCACGCCGCGCTTTGAACTGCGCGATACATTACGCCTGATCGATAAGAAGAAACCTCAGATCTTCCCGGCCGTCCCGGCGATTTTCAATGCCATCACCACCAATGCGGATGTCGCAGCAGGGCAATACGACCTGACCTCGCTTGTGTATTGCGTGTCGGGTGGCGCGCCCTTGCCGGTTGAGGTAAAGCGCAAATTTGAAGGTACAACGGGTTGCGTCCTGGTTGAAGGCTATGGGTTGACCGAGTCATCGCCGATTGTTTGCGTTAATCCGACCACAGGCGATAATCGCGCCGGATCGATCGGCCTGCCATTGCCGCAAACGATTGTTGAAATTGTTGATCCGGCCACGGGCCAGACGATGCCGGCAGGCGAGCGGGGCGAGGTCTGCGTCCGCGGCCCCCAAGTCATGCAGGGATACTGGCAAAAACCGGATGATACGGCAAAAGTGCTGCGCGATGGGCGCCTGCATACCGGTGATATCGGGATTATGGATGCGGACGGCTATGTGTATATCGTTGATCGTCTGAAAGACATGATTATCACCAATGGTTACAACGTCTATCCCCGGAATGTGGAAGAAGCGATTTATGAGCATCCAGCGGTGGAAGAATGCGTGGTTGCAGGCCTGCCGGACGCGAAACGTGGCGAGGTTATAAAGACCTGGATCAAGTGCCGCAGTGGGGCCGCGTTGAATGAACGCGATGTGCTGGATTTCCTGAAATCGCGATTGTCGCCGATGGAAATGCCCAAGATTATTGAGTTTCGCCAAAACCCGCTGCCGAAGACCATGATCGGCAAATTGTCGCGGAAAGACCTGCTGGCCCAGGAAAAAAACCTGTAGGCCATTATTCTGCTTGCAATCCATTGGACAGGGCGTTATATCCCTAATCCTACCTGTCACGCCAGTAACCGATACGTGACAGATGTTTGGTTTATCGCGGGGTGGAGCAGCCCGGTAGCTCGTCAGGCTCATAACCTGAAGGTCGTCAGTTCAAATCTGGCCCCCGCAACCAACACAACCTCCATTACAATCCGATATTGTCCATAACTTGTTGAAAAATAAGTTATAAACAGGCTTTTAAGTCCAAGGTTGTCCAACTACGATTTTTAAATTCCAAGAATTTTTAGGGTACGGTAAGGGGTATATTCAGTTCAATTCTGTTTTGTACCCCAAAAAGGAAACCGGATATGCCCAAGATCATCAGAAAGCTTAGTGAAGCTGAAATACGTGCCGCCCAACCAAAAGAGAAACCATACAAGCTATATGATGAAGGCGGCCTACGCCTGCTGGTCAGAACGACCGGCGTAAAAGTCTGGCAGTACCCCTATGCGTTTCACGGCAAAGGTAATACCTACACCATAGGGCAATACTGCCCCAAAGGACGGGCTGGCTACGTAGGTACAGCTGACGCCCGGAAAATACGTGATGAGATCCGCGACCTAATACGCCAGGGTATAGATCCAAATAAGCACAAGCAGACCCAGCGCTTCGACTCGGCTGAGAAGTCCAAAACCACGTTTGAGGCTATCGCACGGGAATGGCACAGCAAGGGTGTATGGGTCACCAAGCATGCGAAGAACATACTTACCTCGCTGGAAGATGATGCATTCCCTTTACTGGGCTACAAGCAGCTGGACCAGATTACGACGGCCGAGATCATCACGGTGATCAGCGCTGTCGAAAAACGTGGTGCTCCCGATGTCGCCAAACGGATCTGCCAGCGATGTGAGGCTGTTTTTGAGTACGGAATCCTGAAAGGGATTTGCACCAATAATCCCGCTGCTGGCAGGTCCAAATTCATTAAGCCGGCACAACGGCAACACCGCCCTCATTTGAAGGAACATGAGATCCCTGAATTCTTGACCGCTCTGGATCATTACCACGGACATGATTATATCCGTTTAGGTATGAAGCTGCTGATGCTGACCTTCGTGCGGCCAGGCGAGCTTAGAAATGCGGTTTGGAGTGAAATAGACCTTAAGGAGAAGTTATGGCGAATTCCGGCCTCCCGCATGAAAATGAAACGGGATCACTTAGTGCCATTGTCGCAGCAATCTCTGGATATACTGGCTCAGCTTCGTATCCTGACCGGTCACTCGGATTACATTTTCCCAAGTGTCCGAACGCCACATAAGCCGATTACGGATGTAACCCTTCTCAAGGTCCTGCAGATAATGGAATACACCGGCAACCGGAAAATCACGCCGCATGGGTTTAGGCATACCGCTTCTACAATTCTGAATGAGCGCCGTTTTCATCGGGATGTCATTGAACGTCAGCTGGCGCACGCGGATGACGACAAGATACGTAGCACCTACAATCACGCAGAATATCTTGCTGAGCGTCGGGAGTTAATGCAATGGTGGGCTGACTATTTAGATAATAGCAATAAAGTAGGTGACGTTATTTCTTTTAAGAGAGTGGTTCATGCCTAAAGACGGTATAAAAAAACTTGGTAATCTTAAATTTGATCGCAAAAATCCAAAGCTAAACCTTCCGGCTCCCCGGGATGAAGAAGAAAAAATAGAAAACCGATCATGGGAATTAGATTTTAAGATATATACGTTATTTGACCTTATGGTGCATTTTGGAATTGATCCAAAAGCTGAAAACGCATGGGTGCTTCTTGCTTTTCACCTAGCGGAGCATTATGTGCCCGCTATGCAAGCTTCAGGTAAGGTTGGGCAGCCTCGGAAATGGGATCGTACGGCAGGGCTTACGCTGTATGCACTATTTAAGAGTTTGCAACATGCTCATCCCAATTTAAAACGCCAAGCAATATTTGAAATGCTCCCGAATGCTGCTCAAAAGACGAGCTTGCGTCATTTACTCAAGCCTCACATAAAACCCATCACCTTGGAAGCTAGGTACGATAAACTTAACCAAGATAAATATTTTATGGCGTTTAAAGCTCAAGCTTTAAAGGAATTCTCTGAGGAAGAATTTAATGAAGTACTAATAAGGCTTTATCTTAAAAATTAGAAAATTTACCGTATTTATTCTCCCCTTCTATATTTACAGATTTTATAGAATGTAACCTCAGACATATTTGAACCAATTAGGAGCTAAATATGTCCGAGACATTGAACTTACCTCAAACAGGCTATTTGCGCATAGCGCAAGTTCTTCAATTCATCCCCGTTTCTAAAAGCACTTGGTGGGCCGGTATTAATTCAGGCCGTTTTCCTCAAGGGGTAAAGCTTAGCCCTCGCGTAACGGCGTGGCGGGTCGAAGATATTCGTGAATGGATGGAACAGATAGGAGGGTAATTTAAACGGGTCTGCATGGTCGGTGAAATAGGACGGCAGCGTGCAGATATCACCGTGGGCTACTGTGGGGAGACCAAGCCCAAAGCGCAGTTCGAAAGGCAAAAGCGCGGTCTCTGGCAACCTGTCCTGGTTGTTATAAGTAGTTGCCAACCTTGATGCGAAGGACATTTACGACATCAAGGGTCTGACGCGGGGGCTGGCTCCAGAGAGCAAGTCAACATGCAATCAGGTATAGCGAACCAACTTCGGCCTCCGGGCTGGGGTTGGGCGTTCTATGCCTTTTTCAAGGACTTCACCAAAGAGCAATATGTTAGAAAGGCTAAGATATGAGTAAGAAGAGAACGGATGTTTATGGCACTTTTAAGCGAGTTAAATCCAAATTCGGGGGCGCTTACTTCGTAGGTTCATTAGAAGGGGGTGCACGCGCTATTTTTCAGCGATCACCCTATTACGATCAGGATGGCTGTGAGATTTGGGAACTGATCCTAAAAGAACCTTTTGCAAAATCCACTGTAAGCAGATAGTTTTAACGAGACTTGTACGGGCAAGTTAGGGCTGATTACCCTTTTCGTGCGGCCAATAAGCATCAGGCCGTTACCACTGATGCTGCTCTCGACCTATGGTTGGGGAGCAGCGGAATATAATAGCGCCTAGCGTAAATACGCTGGCCGTTCACGAAACGGTAATCACTCCCCAGCTGCCAGGCCCGTACTGGTGGCTTTTTACCTAGGAGGTTATGATGAACCGTATTGGTTATGTACTCTTTTATTCGTTAATATTCACATTGTCATCATGTGGTCCGTTGCCTCAGTTTAATGCAGAAATGCAAAAACAGGCAGATACAGAACGGCAAGCTACATTATCAACACACTCTCGGATTGCAGCGCAGTGTAAATATATTGATAAAATTCCTCCACGCCACGAAGCAATAGCTAGTTTTGAGTGCCAAGATAAGATTGTGCGTGAAAGCTATCTGCCTTCTGCTGCTGCGCCTGATTTATTGATAGGCTTTTCTGCCAAATATAGAGAAATGATCGTCAATTACGCCGAAGGTCATATTTCAGCAGAAAGATTAAAAGTTGATTATGGTATTCTGGAGGCAGAGTATGCACAGCAGCTTAGCCAACGTTATTCAGTGGCTCAATCACAAGCTATGCAGCAGCAAACAGTATTTGCTGGACAGCTAAATGCATTGGGGCAGTCTTTACAGGGATCATCATCTGCCGGACAGTGTTCCTCGATTGATATTGATCCTATGGCGTCCCTGGGATGCAAGAATGTATGTATTAACGGTCGCTGGGCGGAGGTTTGCTGATGAGCTTTTTATGGTTTTTATGTGGAGTGGGGATATCAATTGCCATGATTGTTTTGCCAGCAATGGGAATAGCAGCAGAATACGGCGATTCTGTTGGTTGGTTTTGCGGAATAGTTTTAATGGCACTAACGAGCATTTCTTATGGTATCCGGGATATTGTCGAAACCCTAAGAAAAGACAAGAAGTAGTTTTTTCTTTATAGGAGACTGATATTTAAAGTAAAATATCAGGCATGACTTTTGAAGCAGGACAATCAGGAAACCCTCAGGGGATGCCAAAAGGTTCTACCGACAAGCGTACAGAGCTTCGAGAGCTTTTGTTGCCTCATGCGCCTGCTTTAATTGATAAGGCCGTAGAACTTGCCTTGGGAGGACATATAGCCGCCTTAAAGCTCTGCTTAGATCGTATTATTCCTTCCATGCGTCCTATAGACATAGCAACTTTAACACCTGAGCGGCCCGTAAAATTTGTTTTAAAGATGGGAAAAAATTTAAAACCTAGCGATGAAATTGAATAAAGGATTAAGCATGTCCAATTTATTGGAGGCTTACCTAATACAGAGGCCGTAGTGGCCGTTGGTAGAAAGCTTTAAAACTATTATTACAGTCCAATTGATGAGACATATGATGGGATAAAACCCAAAAGGTTAAAATAAACCAATAAGACCAATATTAAATGGCGGGGCGGTAGTGCCCAGTTACAACTTTTGTGCTAAAATGGGAGCCTTCTCAAGGCGGAGCGTGAGAGGTATTTAGGATGTTATTTTGCAACTCTCTAAATCGATCCTTGAATAAGACTAGGATAAAAGGTTGAGTGTACTTACGATTTTTTTTCCTAAAAAGTCTGCCAAACTTCCTTCTAACGTACCAGAACTAGGATTTAGTCCTGCGATAGCCTGCCCTACAGCAACTTCCCACGGTTTACTTTTGCCTGTGAGATAAATAAAAACTACTTCCAAATCTTTCACTTTATGGCTTCTACGGTCGAAGGTAGTTGAAAAGGCAGTCATTTCTGCATGTTTGGGATGGGAGGCGTTTTGTTGTAGCCAAGCGTTAATTTTTTCTTTCATATCTTCCCAATTGGTTCCTAATAAAGCCAGCACCTCATCAGAAAGAAGCAGGTTTTCTGCTGCGTAGCAATTTAAACGAGCTCGGATAACATTTGGTATGTCATTTATATCATATGGATCGTTATCTTTATCTCTCAGAGAATATGCACTTGCGCTATCGTAAATGGCATCAATTAATTCAGATGCCTTAGTTTCGTATTCATTAAGTTTATCTTTTGAACCTGCCTGGCATGGCCACAGTTTTATTTTTCCTTGGGCTGTCCTAACAGCTTGCTGCCATATCCGTTCATCATCCTCTCCTTCAACAAGCAATATAGGAGATTGATTAAATACGTTGGATAGAGGATGAGCTCCAAAAATTGGAATGATATCCTTTAACTGGCTATTTATAGGAGAAAATGTTAATTCTGAGGCATTTTTCTTCATGAATGAAACATGGGCTTCGTAATTATTCAATGCCCCCAAGATCGCTGTGCTGTGCGTTGAGATAACTGTTGTGATGGGCAAGTTTTTTACTGCCTCTACTAATAAAATTATCAGCTTATACTGCAGATCAGGGTGCAAGTGAACATCAGGCTCATCCAATAGAAGTAAAGCTTTTTTCTCGTGAGCTGTTCCATTCTTTATTTGATACACAAAATACAGAACTTCGATAGCAAGTGTAATGAGTTCTTTCTCACCACTACTTAATTGGTCATCGCTTCGAATATTGCCATCGGTTATGCCTTTGATCTCTGGAGTTGGTTTATCGCTTGAAACAAGCTGAACATTATCCAGCAAATTATTAATTAACCCTAACACCTCATCAAAATGAGGATCTAAGGCATTGCCATCACGCGCATCATTAGATCTTTTTCTATTTACCAGCATCTCTAAATTTTTCAGTTGAGCGATGCTCTTCTGTCTAAAGCTCTCGTCATGATTTCTTCTGCGCGTCTCATCTGTCCAGTTCGGATTAGATTGCATGTTGTTTTCTATATTTGGTTCGTAAGAAACTTTTCCGCCTCTTTCTGGACTAATATATTTTACATGCGTCCAACCATTACGATGCGTATCTAAATGGCGAAGAATACTGCTCTTTCCACAACCATTTTTTCCAATAATTACATTTATTGAAGATAGGTTTTTTAAAGATCTATTGCCTGCTTGAATATCCATTTTTTGTCCGACCGAAGTTTTTTTGAGATTTGAATTCTATCAATATTAACTATTAACGAAGGCAATTTAAATGGGTGAAAATAGCGGCCTTTATGAATGATGGAGAATATAGCATGGAAACGCAACATTTTAACCAAAATAACTCGCCAAGCGCTAGCGGATGTCTCAACGAACTTTAGAGCGGTGGCGCTGGATGCGGCAACGGCCGCCATACCTGAAAATAGGCCAGCGCATTGTTTACAGGCTTTGCGACATAGAGGCGCATGAGATCGCAAGCCTTCGCAACACTGGCGAAAGAGCTAATGTCGGGGTGCGGGGTATAGCGCGCTAAAGAGTTGTCGTGGCGTTAAATGGCGGAGCAATAGCTCCCAGTTACAACTTTTACACTGAAATGGGAGAATAAACCACCGCGCTGTATCGGCTTTTTAGCTCCCCGTGTCGCCCGTCCTGGCCTGTCTGATGGACTGACGGTGGCCGTAGCGTAGTGTCGCGGTGTTCATTTTTACCGATTTCTAAGAATAGCATAGCGGTGTCCGCATGATAAGCCGCCTTTTTAACCGCTGTGAACCGTCAACCTCCGCCTTCTACCGACTGGACTTCACCGCCTTTCGAAGCATTCATGCTGCCGAAAGGAACCAGGCAATGGAAATTATTCATTTAACGCAATACGAATTGGCAAAAAGATGGCACATGTCACAACGGACTTTAGAGCGCTGGCGCTGGCAAGGCATCGGCCCAGCCTACCTTAAATTGGGAGCGCGCATTGTCTACCGTTCGGATGACATAGAGGAATTTGAACGCCAGGGGCGGCATGATCCGCAGATTGCCCTCAATAATACATCAGTCGCAGCGTAAAACGGGGCTGTAATTATACGGTAATAGGAACTCTTAGGGCTGTTTCAATGGGCGTATATAGATCGATGTTTAGGTCGGTCTTTCTTGTCCTGATGGTTACGATCAAAGCGAAACGTACAGGATTGTCCCATCTTGGCTCTTTCTTATAATGCTTCCACCAGCCGCCCACGGGCTTGACGCATAATAAATCTTTCGATGCTAATTTAATAGCCTCACCTAGCCATATATCGCTGTGGACTGAGCCTTTTGTCCTACCACGGTCGCCGAGCAACCATTTGCCATCTGCATTATTAGGTCTTGAAGCTTCTGTCTCATCTACTACGCTTTCACCGTCATCATCTTCATTTTCTTCAAAACGTCTTATAAATTGGTCATCTGTTTCAGTGGATTTCTTAAGATCAAATCTTAGACCGAAAGATTGATAAACGTGTTTTTTATCAAGCTTCCCTTTTCCTGGCTTAGGTTCAATAAAGTACGAAAGGGTGACCTTTAGTTCAACCTGTTCGTTTTCCAACTGTTGCAAAACTTCTTTTGGCCACGGCAGCCTGAACAATTTAAATTGCCCCATTTTTGCAGTATCTGGGTTTTCGCCCTCTGCAGTATACGGTTGGATCTCATCCTCATAAATAATTGTAAGATCATCTTTAAGGCTAAATAAGGCACGTTCAGTTGAAGGTACACCCATGCCGTAACGTCTTACGATCTTTATTTTATCCTCTGCCCTATATAGCCCATTAAATGAACGCACCATTGCTGATGTCCATTCAGCCGAATGAATAAGCAATCCTCTTATTGTCTGAGGCCAGTACTGTGCTTTTTCACTCCATATTTTAGCTGCTAAATTCGCAGCCAGCGCCGTTGCGCTGCTTGTTCCACAGAAAGGTGAGAGATATCTATTTGGTATTTGTGATGATGTGGTTACAACGCAAAGGTCATCGAGATCCATTACTTCATTACCATTTGGGCTTTTCGCAAAATTCCCTCCCTCCATAACGATATCTGGTTTAATAGGCCATTCAGTATTCCAGCCTACAGATGTGGTTGAGTGAGGTGAAACTTCTCCAGCTTCGACAAGGGGTGTCCAAGTCTCATAACCTTCTTCACCTATGGCGGTTTTGTCCGTATAAGCGCCTACAGTAATTGCATTCCAGGCGTGGGCAGGATCTTCAATTACTCTACTATCGCTATGTTGGGGTGTATGGTTTCCATCAACGGCAGCATTATTGCCGGCTGAGACCAAAAAAACTCTTCCATCAGTGTCAACATCTCCGTAGCAAATATTATCAATAGCCCCAGACCATGCAGTAGGCTCGCCAATTGCTATTGGATCGTCTGTTACGGCCATGCAATAAACTTGTTTAAGTTCGGGAGCATTAATCTCTCCAAGAGAGATAGCGCGCCTTGTTAGATGGCCATATAAATGGTTTTCATTAGCGCCGCTTGGCGGTAAAATTTTGATGGATCCAACAGCATGGCTAATCTCAAATTGCTCGGAAGATGTTAGTGGGCCATACAGATCTCCGAAAAGTGCAAGTCCAGCCATTTGGGTTCCGTGGCCACTTTGGTAAGTGTCCGTTGTCCCCCAATCAGAATTCACCGCAGCCATATGGCCTTCTGCAATATTATTTTTTAAGAGAGGATGGCTGTAATTAACGCCCGTATCGATAATTTGAATAATTGTTTTGAATGGCTGAAGACGTTCGACGCGGGTCTGAAGATTTTCTATGGCTTGTAACTGGTCGGCATTAGCTAAAAGCTTGGTATAGAAATGAGGTTGTTCGCGCGACAAATGAATTTCACAAACTGCACCACCGCTTTTCAGTATCTCCTCACCCAATGTAGTTGGAGCGCCTTGCACTAAGAAAACTTTGATATCAACAAAATCAAGCGTTTCTTGCGAAACTACAAAGCCTTGCTCACGAAGGGCATTAATAAAACTATCGGCAATGTCTATATCTAACCATAGTTCCCACCATCTGATTTGGGTAGGGTCGGTGACCTTTCTTAGGTCTTCGTCTGACAAAAATGAGTTGAAGGTAGAAACAGCAACATCATTCACTTTTGATAGGATCTTGTGCGCTGTGTTGTGGCCTCGTAAATCACGATTTTGATATTGCTCAGCTTTCTTTATGTAATAATTTGTAGATTGCTCAGGAACAAAGACCGTTACTGTATATTCGCCAGGCTGTTTTTGTTTGACATTTCGTATCAGCACGCCCTGGTTCGGGTTTTCAAGTTGTTCGATGTATCCTTTGACACCCGTAAGATCAAGGTCAAGATAGAAGCCTCGTGTCAATTGATCGCTGGCCACCCCCGCTTCGTTGAGTTTCTGTATGCCCTGCGTAATAGCAGTTTGTATTTTTTGATGAACCGTGGATGCATGGGCTTGCCAGCTATTGGGATAACTTAAAGGCGCGCCACGAGGGCGGGGTGCGCGATAAGTTCTAGTATCTCCCGCATTGATAACGTAAAAGTTGGGGAGATTTCGCTCCCTATTAGATGGCATGCGCGCGCCCCCTTAACTTGTTTGTGGTTGCGCGCGTTTTCTTTCTTCGATGCTACGCGATAGGGATTCTAATGTTATCGTTGTCTTTTCAGACAAGATAGCATCTTTGACAGAATTATCTACGATCCGTGTAATTTCAGCGTGGCTTAAGCCTGAGCATTTTTTCTGTAGAGATGCCCAATCAATATTGTCTGGAGTAAAGGTAGCAAGACGTATTGAAATAATCTCTTTAATTTCATTTTTATCAGGCAATTTGTATTCTAACACATCGTCAAAACGCCGGAATAATGCTTTGTCTAGGATTTCAATGTGATTGGTTGCTGCAATGATCATGCTAGTAGAATTGTCTAATTCTAAAAACTGAAGAAAAGAATTTAAAATTCTTCTGACTTCTCCCACATCATTATCTTTATTTCTTGTGGTGCCAATAGCGTCAAATTCGTCAAAGAAATAAACGCCTTTTGTATTGGAGATTGCTTCAAAAATAAAACGCAGTTTCGATGCAGTTTCACCCATAAATTTTGTGATCAGGCCATCAAGCTGGATTGTGAACAGTGGCAGATTAAGTTGACCAGCCAGCGCTAATGCCGTCATGGATTTTCCTGACCCAGGAGGGCCATAAATAAGAATTTTGCGTCGTGGATCTAAACCATGCGAACGAATAGCATCCTGTTTTTGATATTCTAAAACTATTCTTTCTAATCGCTCATGAACAGTTTCTGATACTACCAAGTTGTCTAACAGCAAGTCGGAATATCTTACCGACAATAAGCCAGATAAATCACCCTTAGGCTGCGTAATCGGTACAGAAGATTTAGTTTTTAAACTAATAACATTTTTCTTAGATCTAGCTACTTCAATAAGATCTTTCAATTCTTGCGCCAACTTAGAATGACCCAGTTTAGCTTGATGTGCAGCAATCTGCAGAGCGATGGTGCAAAACTGCTCATCATCTCCATTTATGTGGCTTCTCAAAAGCGCTAATATGTGTTGCGCGTTGCTCATAACCGAATCATAGCCCCCTGAGCCTTAACCAATTGTTGCCTATACAAGATTCTATCAAATTTTTTGAATGAGGGCTACCCAAAACTGAGGAAAAGCAAGCGGAATCAATAGGCTGGAGATTACACAGTCCTAAGTGCTTGCTTGAGCGCTCATTTTGGTGGGGTGACTATCGCTCAATAATTCGATCATATCAAGGTATAACGACCAGTCTTTTTTGCTCCAATGAACTGAATAAGCTGCAGCGTCGCCATTTTTGACATGTCTGATTTTGCTGTTCGTAGTGACACACCCCATCATAAGAAATGAAGCTGGGGGTTTCATCGCAGAACCTTTGCTCTAGGCTACGAAAGTCTTCACTAGTGCATTGAATTTAGGGAGGAACGGCGGTCACGAAATACCGACAATCAAAATCCTTATTTTTCGGTACTTACCGAACCGTACATGCGGCGCAAATGTTCGGCAGTCTCTCAGAGGTTTGGGGGGAAGCGGCTCTTGTAGGGGGGGGATCGGGGGCGAATGATGGGCGGGAACCAGTACCCTTCTTTTCGCACTAACCCGCGAGGGTTTGACACTTACGCCGCCATCGGCACGCGGCCAGAGGAGTTGTAAGTGTAAAAATGGCGGAGCGGTAGTGCCCAATTACCACCAATGTTCTGAAACGGGGGAATAGTCAAGACGGGCAATGACGGGTATTTCGGATGTTATTTTGCAACGTTTTGAAATTCGATCCTTTAATTAGAAATAGCTTTATTAAAGGATAAGGCGTTTTCCTTTAATAAAAAGGATTTAAAAATTTGGAGGAAATGACTCTAAAATAGTTATCTGATTAAAATTTATGGTCGATGGAGCCACCGTATATTCATACTCACCCAAATAAACTGAGTGGGGAGATGGTGCTGCAAAAATTTGTTCTTTTTCAAAGCAGCATTCTAATAAAACACCTCCTGTTGGCTGGGAGTTGAGCCCTCTAGCAAACATTCGAGCGGTTTTTTGATTTTCCGTCCAGCAAAAACCAATTTTCTGGTTTTTGTACCTTTCTATATTTTCGCCTCGATATAGGGTGATTTTGGAACCTGTATATGCGGGCAGAGTTCTCTTGAGAAGTAGCTCAAGCTGAAGATCATTCTTTACTTTTTCTCTAACCTTATGACCACATTCCGTCCAGAAAGTATGTACGTCTTCTTTTTGTTCAGTAGTTAGTTCTTGTCCTAATAATATGTCTTGAACAGATCGACAGGAGTTTTGTGCAAGTAATTTTTTGACGTGGTTTTTAGGTTCTTCGCCACCGGATTTTTCTCCAACATCAAATATCAAAGTTAATATATTCATTCTGGATTAGACATTTTTAACTTAAGCCTGTGTTCCATCTCTGATCCACAGTTTGGACAACTGCTAGGAATTTTTTGGATAGTATTCTTGATCCAATAAACTAACCAAGAGACAGATTTTTCAAAATCGCCAATTGGGCCGGGCGAAAAGGATGCTCTTCTCTCGGGTGTAGCAACATCATTCAAATCATTTAATTGCTTATTCCATGCAAAAATTTTCTCATTGGTAAAATCACATTCAGAGATTTTATGAGCAAACTCATTTCTTATTCTTCGCACCAAATGCAAACTTTTTTGTGTTTCTGGAGGAATCAGCCCCATCCGTGATGCAAGATCAATTTTTGCACTGAATGTGCTAAGGGGAGCATTCGGGCCATCAAAAAGTGAATCTTCTTTAGAGTCCGATGGTTTGAGTACCAATTCAACGAGCTGTTTTAATAATTCGTCTAAGTAACAGGCCGAAAGAACTACTTTTGCCCGTGCGCTTTCATTTCGAATTGACGCGTCGAAGTGATCAGACCAAATGCCCGCAATATCATTATCGATTGCTTTTTGTTCTATCATTCGTTGTGCCAGTGTCCGCCTTAATGGGTGGAAATGGGTGTCTTTATGGATGTTAAGGAGAATATAGCATGGAAACGCAACATTTGAACCAATATGACCTTGCCAAGCGCTGGCGAATGTCACAACGAACTTTGGAGCGGTGGCGCTGGATGCGGCAAGGGCCGCCGTATCTGAAGGTGGGGTATAAGGTGGTTTACAGGCTTTGCGATATAGAAGCGTATGAAATCGCAAGCCTTCGTAATACTGGCGAAGGGGCTAATGTCGGGGCTTGCGGGGTATAGCGCGCTGACGAGTTGTCATGGCGGTAAATGGCGGGAGGGGGGGGGATTCGAACCCACGGTACCCTTGCGAGTACGCTAGTTTTCAAGACTAGTTCCTTAAACCACTCGGACACCCATCCTAACGTTTTCACCAGCTTTCAAGACCAGTGGATATCTGCACCTATATTTGGGAATATGATATTTCTTTTCCAGCTACCTATTGCTTACTACCTACCCATTCTAGGTATTAGGACTCTTGGTTAGATATCTGCTGGCTTTAAGAACGGAGACCTTTGATTATTTCTGATATTTACAATAGAATATCAACATGACATTCATTGCTGGAAGATCTGGAAACCCTAACGGTAGGCCTAAAGGCGCTGGCGACAAACGAACCGAAATGCGATCGTTGCTAGAGCCACATGCCCCTGCCTTGATCGAGAAAGCAGTCCAGATGGCTTTAGCAGGGGATGTCACAGCGCTGAAACTCTGCTTAGACCGCATCATCCCTGTTATGCGCTCCGCAGAACCAGATAAAGAACATGACCTGCCCATAAAGTTCGTTTTGACTATGGGGAAAAAGTTAGAAGATACAGCCAAGGACCTTCTATAAAAGTATTCTATTTGCGGTATAAGATGCGATATCTAGATATATAAAGAAAGATAATATTATTAATATCAGTATGTTAGGCAGATTTTTTGGCTGCTGACACAGTAACCACTGTTTAACTCACGCTATAAATTTCGCGAAACAGGTCTTGCCATGCACCTGTTTCCTCTTTTTCAATAGCCTTTTTGATTAATGCGTTATCTGTCGATAAGACCATAGCATATACGCGGCCATTTTTTTCTTCCATTCTTTGGAAAATTCGCTGGCACATTTCTTTGTGCTCTTTTTTCTCAGGGCGAAGTTGACCAAGACGCTTGTGCTGGTCAGGACTCATGCTAATTATAATTGGCTGTGCGCTTTGAGGAGGTCCAAAAGGCTCTACCTTTGCTTGGAGTCCAGAAAAGCTGAGGTCTAAATCGCCATCAGTCCCTGCTGGAACTACTGTTTGTAAGTGCATGATCGCATTAATTTTTCGGTGCAAGAAGGTAGATGGAAAACCCATTATCAATTTTCCATCAAAAAATTCTTTAGGAAAGTGATGAATTAAAGCCTTCCATAGCAAGCATCCTAAAACATCAACAATTTGTTCGTGGGGCTGTGGCAAGCTATCTTCAATTTCTTGCAATGTTGAGCCATGCATTAAACTATTTCTTGTCTTGTCCAAACGCTCAATGGTTTGATCATCACAGTCCTTATCTACTGATTTTAGTAAGGCCCGAATTGCCTGCCGTGCATATGGCTTATGGACGGGATTGGTCTGACATGAATTACAATAAAGTGGAGTTTGACATTTTGGGCAGCGATCAGGAACTTTTTCAGTAGATTTTTGAAACTCAGCAGCAATCTCTAAGGCAAACCAAAAGTTCATAAATTGATCATCAGGCACTGTGGCATTAATGCCCAGCCGATACCACCTCATGGCGCGTCGAATTGCAGGTGGAATATCAAACTCCAGAAGCTTCTCAACAGCCTGTTCTATGTCCTTATTTAGATATGGCTGGGGATCTTCATACTCAATAGAGTCGCTCCACATGAGAAGCGATGTCATCCCTGATTTTGCTTCGACTATCTGTCGTATGCGCTGATATTTAAACTTTGCGCCAGTTGTGAAGGCAAGCATATTCAAGCAATCTGCCAAATGTTCATCGGCTATATCTTGAGCTTCTTTTATAGCTGGCGCTTCAAAATACAGATGAAGCGATAAAAGAAACGGCACAGTGTAAACTGACCGCTGAATATTTTGGATGCGCACTCTATAAGAGCCTTTTGGATGCTTTATTTTTAATACTAAATCATCGTCAATTATAGAGCAGTCAGATTTTATTTCATAATTGGCAGCAAATTTCATCATTTAAGCAGCATCTTTAGCCTCGGCATCGGCTTTTTGGTTTATGCAAGTTTTTATGTACTGATTAAATGTATCCCACATGGCGCACAGGTGCTGCTCTGATGGCGTAGTAAGGTAAGAGTGTACATAGGTATGAAAAGTGTGAGCTGACAATATCTCCTCTTGCTGAGAGAATTTTTTTAATACTTCAGCATCCTTTCCGTATATTTTCCCATTTTGTACCATATGATCTAAAGCAGCTTGTACAGTCACGTGGATTTTATCTGATCTGCTATGAACGCCCTGAGTTTCATTATAATAGTTTGTGCAAGCCTCTATCAAAACTCTGAATAGCACGGAAGCAGCATTGACATATTTTTTCAATGGTAATGTCTGTAACTCTGTAATGATAGCTTTAATCCGATTCAAATTGTCATGGTCATCAAAAATAAAGACGCTGTCCTGCGGAATTAAACAATAACGCGGCCTTTGAATAAGTTGGCGCTTTTGAACTGGAGTTTCCTGATGAGCCTGGGGCCGAGAGACTGGCTTCTGATCTTCCAGCTGTTCATTACCATTCAATGCGAATCCTTCGTGCGCAATTTTCTTAAAGTATTCATCTTTCTGCGCATTCTTAATGAGTCCATCAATCGTGATTTTCTTTTCCATGAAGTCGGCACAGACTTTTTTAAGAATTTTCATTGCGCGATCTTCAGGGAAGATAAAGCTCATATTGCCTCCCTTTGTATAAGCGATACCAACTTTTTCTTGATATTTCTTAGAAGAAAGCAATCTTTCTATGTTCCTAACAGGCAATTCCTCTTTCTGTGACAGGAATCCTTTTTCTTTCATCAGACTTTCAATCTGAACGCCTAAGCTTGGTGTATGCTGTTTGCCTGTTCTAATTGCGTGATTTTGCTGCTGCCTTAAGTTCCAAGGAACTGTACCTACACCACTCTCACCACCTGCATGGAGCCGGAATTTAATATCCTCGATAACGTCTTGATCTTCCTCTATTCGGCACACAAGCTTGCTGGGAATGTTTTCAGTATGATTGTTAGCCAGCTTTTCAAAAAATCGTTGCCAAGTAGGGTCATTAGCCAGAGTGGGATTCTGTAGCATTTTTACGCAGGTTACTCTGCGGTTGCCATCATGCATGAGCCAAACGTCATCAACTTTTGACACCAAAGGCGCTGCAAAGACATATCCCTTTTCGGCGATGTCTTTGGCAAGGGTTTTGATTTTGGCGCTGGAGTCAGTAAGCAGCCAGTTCATAGCCTCTATTTCATCGTCAAGCACACCATGCCTGTCGTTATCAGGATTAACCATCAGGCTGGCTATGGGCAATGCTTCATATTTGTTGAGTACAGGCATAGCTCCCCTCCTTACGAGGTAGCAACTTTCTAATAAAAATCGTAAGAATATGGATTAAATCATAAAAGTATTACTCTGTTAATCCCTTTACTTATGAACAATCAAAATGGTGTAGTAGCCTATGCGCCTTACAAAACGAAAAAAGAGAATATTAGATACGTTAAATCAAGTTAGCCCCGTAAGCGTCTGTTTGCTAAATGAACTGCGGGTTAAATGCATGTGGGCGGGGGAATTTAAACAAGCTAAAAGCCGGAAATCTGATCAACGAAAATCTTTTAATCGTACGGTGCTAGGAAATTTTGATGGCCTGCACACATTACATCTTTCTGACGGTAGAGGTTTCTATACAAACCTGTCAGTAGGGTTATTTGCGCGGTGGGCAATTTGGGAGCTAATCGATCAAGGCTATCTCACTCATTTGCCCGCGCCCGACGAAATACAAATTGTAGTTGGGCGTGATGCATGTTCTGCTTTTGTAAAACTAAAACATGATCAATTCGCAGTTATTGGGACAGCCGTCTTTATGTCGGATATTACGCTTGTTGGCAGCCGCTCAATTGAAGAAAATGATCTAAAAGCAGTTGCAAAAATTCCTTACCCTATTAGCGGCATAAAAAAAGACACCATTGATAACCATGCAACTCTTTCTGTCAGCGAGCTAGTTAGCCTGCCCTCTGCAATTAGTTTGAATGGAAAAATTTACGTCTCCACGGCCAAGAAAAAGTTTGGGAAATATTGAAAACATGTAAGCTTATTGGCGTAAGATTCGGAGACAATAAAGGAATTTTTTTATTGAGAGCAGCCCGATGCAGGCAACTATAAGGTTAATTACAGATGTAAAAGCATCCAAATATTCCATGTACCAAGCTTAAGCCAATAGCTTTCGTATTGCAATACTTGTAGATAAGTTTTTACAGTACAAGACGCGGTACAGGCTATTTTTAAAAAGCACATAAGTTATGATTACCAGTAGGTTACGCATATTTTTTTGTTACGGCCCCCGCAACCAATTTCCCTCTCTAAAAAGAGTCAAAGCCGCCATCAGGGCGGTTTTTTGTTGCATGAAAGCCCGTGCGCGGGATTTTGGTTGCTCACGATTTTGACAAACGTGCCAAAGCTGCGGCTCGGGCCGTTCCGACATTGACGCTTAAGAAATAAGCCACCGCGTTTAAATTTACATCGGAAATTTCACGCACACAAATTTAAATACCTCTTTCTAGATAGCGTCTTATGACTTATGCTTCTACGTATGGTCACAATAGTGCAGGCTAAAGAGGCTTTGTATAGCATTCATTCAAAAGATGTAAAATGGCCAAGACCGCCGCCAGCGTTCGCAACTGCTAGTCTCGGAATAAAACTCAAGAACATAAACGGTGAGTGTTTGGCAACATGCGAATTCTAATTATAGAAGATGACACCAAAATAAGAACTTACATCCAGAACGGTTTGAAAGAAGCCGGTCATGCTGTGGATGTTGCAGAAGATGGTGAAACAGGGCTGCATCTTGCAAGCAATGAAAAATATGACGTTTTGGTCGTAGATCGCATGCTTCCCAAATTAGATGGTTTATCTATAATTAAAACATTGCGGGGAAGCGGTAATTTAACCAGCGCGCTGATTTTAAGCTCGTTGGGAGATGTAGATGATCGTGTTGTTGGTTTGCGTGCCGGTGGCGACGATTATTTGGTTAAACCTTTTGCATTTATCGAATTGCTGGCGCGTTTAGAAGCATTGGGCAAACGTGCATCAACATCGCATTCTGCTCAAGCAACCGTCCTTAAAGCAGGTAATTTGGAAATGGACTTGCTTGCCCACAAAGTAAAGAAGGCAGGCCATCTTATTGAACTGCAAACACGAGAGTTCCGTTTGCTAGAATATTTACTGAAATTCAAAGGACAGCTGGTTACGCGCACCATGTTGCTTGAAGCCGTGTGGGATTACCATTTTGATCCGCAAACGAGCGTGATCGACGTCCATATAAGTCGTTTGAGAAAGAAATTAGGCGACACGGGAAACACTATCATTAAAACGGTGCGCGGTGCAGGATACATTGTCGAAGACAGCTATTAATCGCTATACAGCCAGCTCCAGCTTTAAGATGGCGCTTCTTTTTACCGTGCTGCTAAGTATATCGGCTGCTATTTTAGGGTATTTTCTTTATGATTTTGGCCGCCAGGATTTTATGCGTGAGACTGAGGCGGCGATTGATGCTGAAATCAGTATGCTCACAACGATTGACTCACAGAATTCTCAATCCCTTATCCCTTATATCATCCAACGCTCAAGGCATGATCCGGGGGTCCATTTTCTTTACGAAGATGAAAATGGAAAGAAGCTGGCCGGAACGATTGATGCACTTCCATTTAACGTTCAACCTATCGCAGAAGGCGTTCTTCGTTTCACGATAGATACGCCGAATGGAAATCAGCTCCTGGCGGCTAAAATTCATACTTTATCGAATGGGTCGCGCATAGTGATTGCGCGTGATATTCATAACTTGATTGCAAGCTATGAACGCCTGAAACATTTAAGCATGCTGATTATGACGTTAATGTCAGCTGTTATACTTGTCAGTTTTGGGATCAGTTATTTCGTTGTAAGCCGTATCAACCGCATTGCCAACACCGCGCAATTTATTACCGAAACCGGTGATTTATCACAGAGAATTTCTATTGATAGTAAATGGGATGATTTAAGTAATCTTTCCCGCGTGTTGAACAGTTTCCTAGAACAAATCGAAGGTCTTATGACCGGCATACGCCAAGTAAGCAATAATATTGCACACGATTTACGAACACCACTGACTGGTTTAAGAAGTGAGATCGAGTCCTTAAAAGGAAAAGCTGTAACCGACCACCATTTAGACACTCTATTGGCAGAAGCAGACAGGATTCTTGCAGTCTTTCATTCTCTTCTTAGGATTACCAATATTCAGCAAGGAAAGCGACACGATGTTTTTTCTGATGTTGATTTAAAAATAGTTCTGCAAGATGTTCTTGAGCTTTACGAGCCAGTAGCCGAAGAAAAGCAAATTATATTGCGAATTAACATTTCTAAAGCGTTAATAGTAAAAGGAGATGTAAATCTTCTATTTCAGCTTTTTGCCAATCTTCTTGATAACGCGATTAAATTTTCTCCTCAAGATTCTGAAGTGATACTTGACGCAAAATTACATGAAGGCGTTGTAATCATCATTATTGAAGATCGTGGCCCAGGTATAACAAGCCAAGAAAAAGAACACGTATTCCAGCATTTTTATCGTGGCGATGCGAGTCGTGCGACACCCGGCAATGGTTTAGGCCTTAGCCTGGTAAAGGCTGTGATTGAACGGCACAAAGGCTTAATCACCCTGCAAGATGCAAAGCCTGGTCTTAGGGTGCGTATTCAACTGCAACCTTACCAATAGTTTAGGGTTGGGCAAGCTTCTTGCAAAAAGTTAACCATCACAATCATATCATGGAAATTCAAAAGCGAAAAAAAATAGCGATTATTGGTAGTGGCATCTCAGGCCTAGCAACAGCTAGCTTACTGTATCCGCATCACGATATATTCGTTTATGAGAAAAATAGTTACATCGGCGGTCATAGCCGCACCATTGATGTTAAAACTGCTAATGGCGTAATCCCTGTAGATACAGGATTTATCGTTTTTAATTATCGTAATTATCCTTTGTTAACCAGGCTGTTCGAACATCTACAAGTGCCTGTCGTCAAAAGCGATATGTCGTTTGGCGCAAGCATTCAGAACGGATGGATGGAATACGGCACGCAAAGCCTGTCAAATATATTTTCGCAAAAGCGTAATCTATTAAGGCCTGCATTCTGGGGAATGATTGTCGATATCTTGAAATTCAACTCATCCGCGAAGCAATTCTTAACTGCTCCTCCAGAAGTAACGCTTGAGCAATGCCTGGACAAACTTTGCATGGGGGCATGGTTCAGAAACTATTTCCTGCTTGCTATGGGCGGTGCCATCTGGAGTATGCCTGTCGAGAAAATGCTCAAGTTTCCTGCCTGCACGTTCATTCGTTTCTTTGAAAATCATGGCCTGCTTACTGTCAACGATCAACCGCAATGGTACACAGTGCAAGGCGGAAGTAGAGAGTATGTAAGGCGATTGTCGGCCCCCTTCAAAAAGTGTATTCGGCTGGAAGCAGGCGTACATAAAGTTTTACGCAGTCAAGCTGGCGTAACGGTGGTCGATAGTCAGGGAAAAAGCGAGGCATTCGATGAAATTGTATTTGCATGCCATGCCGACCAGGCGCTTTCCATGATTGACCAACCAAGTCCGGCAGAGCGAAGGGTGCTTGGTGCATTCAGATATCAACCCAATCGCGTTGTACTACATAGCGATATAAGCTTTATGCCCAAACGTAAGTCAGCTTGGGCAAGCTGGGTCTATATCTCGGAATTACAAAAAAACAAGACGCCTCATATGTGCTTAAGTTATTGGATGAACAATCTGCAACCATTGCAAACGGATCAACCATTCATTGTTACACTCAACCCCAATAGAGAGCCCCGCCCGGATTTAATCCATGACGACTACTGGTTCGAACATCCGGTTTTTGATGAAGTCGCAATACGCAGCCAGGCAGAAATAGAACGCATCCAAGGAAAAGATCGTTTTTGGTTTTGCGGAGCATATCAACGCTACGGTTTTCATGAAGACGGTTTATCAAGCGCAGTTGCTATTGCCAATCGTATGGGGATTCACCCGCCATGGAAGTAAGCCCCCAAATTCTTACCGCAAAAATTATGCACAAAAGGCTTTTTCCAAAAGTACATGGTTTTGCGTATGCGCTTTATTATCTGGCGTTGCCATTACCTGCCACAAAACTGCCAAGCCGCTTGCTAAGTTTTCATCCTAAAGATGTGGGCTTTAGAGATGGAACCGACCCGTCGATATGGGCCAGAACGATTCTAAAAGATTATGGGCTGGACAAGGCTGTCCAGCATATCGTGCTGATTACCATGCCACGTGTGCTTGGATATGTATTCAATCCCGTCAGCTTTTACCTCTGCCTCGATATACAAAAAAGCTTAATCGCGACAATCTGCGAAGTACACAATACTTTTGGTGAGCAGCATACTTATGTGTGTGCGCACAAAAATCATAGCGAACTGTCGCCAGATATGTGGTTGGAAGCCACAAAAGTTTTCCATGTCTCACCTTTTCTGCCAAGAAACGGACAGTATCGTTTTCGATTTGATCTGCGCGACGACACACTTGGTATTTGGATTAATTATTACGATGATTCAGGCAAAAAGCAGCTTATTACATTCCTGGCAGGGTCTTTCTCTCCGCTGACCTCCAAAACACTTAGGTTAGCTTTTTGGTCGCATCCACTGGTAACACTCAGGGCGATTACCCTCATTCACTGGCAGGCACTAAAATTAGTGTGGAAGAGAATCAGGCATGTCCCGAAGCCTCTGCAAATTGTTGAAAAAGTTACGGCAACGCGCGACCTTACCAAAATGTAAGGATGTGGAAAGCGAATGGTTGGAAGTGTTGCGTCAAAAAAGAGTGTCCTAGGAGAGTTTAATAATGCTTGATCGATATATTACCCAGCGTTTTATAGATGCTTTGCGCCATATCGAATATGGCGCGATAACAGTGGTCACCCCAGACGGCAAAGAGCATTTTATTTCAGGGAACAAGCCCGGAACTCAGGCAAACCTAACTTTGCATGATTGGCGAGCGGTCAGTGCCATAGCACAAAGAGGGGATATAGGATTTGCAGAGGCTTATCGAGATGGCTGGTGGGACAGCACTAATCTTTCTGATTTATTTTTAGCAAGTCTAAAAAATGAGACTGTGCTGAATAAGTATATATACGGAAATATGATAGGTCGCATTGTGTCCCGTGTTGCGTATGCATTTACACGCAATACGCTGAGTGGAAGCAGAAAAAACATTCATGCCCATTACGATCTGGGAAATGATTTTTATGCGTTATGGCTCGATCCAACGATGACCTACTCTTCCGCAATATTTAATCATCCTGACGAATCCCTGATTTCTGCACAATATAACAAATATGACCGTATTATTGACCGTATAGATAATTCAGGAAATATGCTTGAAATTGGTTGCGGATGGGGCGGTTTTGCGGAACGTGCACTTCAAAAAAGAGACTATAAAATTAAAGGCTTAACGATTTCAAAAGAGCAGCATGATTATGCTGTCAATCGCCTTCGTAATTCTGCTCAAATTGCTTTGGAAGATTATCGCCTTCAAGAAGGAAAATATAACAGCATTGTTTCAATCGAGATGTTTGAGGCAGTAGGTGAACAATTCTGGCCTACTTACTTTTCTAAAATTAAGTCATTGCTGGCGGATGATGGTAAGGCGGTTATACAAACCATCACAATCAAAGATGCGTATTTCGAGCGTTATCGCAAGGGCGGTGATGCGATTCGCACGTTTATTTTTCCCGGCGGTATGTTGCCCTCTCCAAAACGCTTTGCCGAAGAAAGCGCAAGCCATGGATTGCTTATTACAGACCGCTTAGACTTTGGACAAGATTATGCACGTACATTGGAACACTGGCTTGAGCGCTTTGAAGCGCGGCGTGAAGAAATTCGTCACATGGGTTTTGATGGTAAATTTATTCGCATGTGGCGTTTCTACTTAACTTGCTGCATCGCCAGTTTTAAGGATGGCCGTACAAATGTCATGCAGGTGGAGCTTCAACATGCGGCTTAACGTCATTGCCTGTGTGGCTTTACTAAATCTTGCGACTAGTATTGCGTGGGCGAACGAAGTTATTATTACGAAAGCCATGATGAATGCTGCTGTTGTCGGAGAAGGAAGGCTTTCCGTCGCTTTCTGGGATGTGTACGACGCAAGGCTGTACGCACCAGACGGCAAGTGGGAACCATCAAAGACTTTTGCGCTTTCGATTCATTATTTACGGGCAATTGACGGTAAAGATATAGCAGATCGTTCTGTCCAAGAAATGCGTGCTCAAGGATTTAGCGATGAAGTAAAGCTTGCTGCCTGGAATGCCCAAATGAAGAAAATATTTCCTAACGTAAAAAATGGGTCTGTGATATCTGCGGTTTTTATTCCAGGACAGAAAACGACATTCTACAATGACAAGCAGCCTATCGGTGTTATCAAAGGGGCCGAGTTTACGCAGCGCTTTTTTGATATCTGGCTGAGTGAGAAAACGTCGGAACCCTACTTACGCAAACAATTGCTTGGGCTGCTATGACGGACGTAAATTTAACCCGATCAAGCCTGTTGCAATATGGACTACTTGCCATGCCCGTAGCATTTGCAGGATTTCCGCTTTATGTACTTGCCCCGGATTATTACGCAACGCAATTTGGCCTTTCACTCTCTGCTTTAGGATTTATTCTTTTAGGCTTGCGTATATTTGACGCAGTTCAAGACCCAATCATCGGCATGATGAGCGATCATTTCTTAAGAGCATCTGCATGGTTTATGCCTCTCTCTGCTGTTATACTGTGCGCATCAATATATGCTTTATTTAATCATGAGCCCGCTTCGCCAGCGCTATGGTTTGCTTTGTGCATGTCCCTTGCGGTAAGCGCCTATAGCATTCTTAGCATTAATTTGAATGCTTTAGGCGCATTGTGGACAAAAGATAAAAATGCACAGACTCGTATCGCTACGTTTCGCGAAGGATTCGGCTTGGTTGGCTTGGTGATTGCCGTATCGACACCAGGTATTCTGTCTCATTTCTTCGGAAAAGAGCATGCATTTCTCTGGTTTAGTGTGATTCTAATTGTACTCATGACTTTTGCGCTATTTTCTTTTCGTGGCTGGCAAGCAGCACACATTCTAAAGGGAGAAAACGACGACAACTCTCCGTCAAGCTTAAGGAAAACAATTTATACTATGCGTGGTGAAACCAAAAAGCTTTTTACAATTTATGCGGTGAGCATGCTGGCTTCGAGCATTCCCGCTATATTGGTTTTATTCTTTACCCGCGATCTTTTAGGTGCAGAAAGTTACACAGGGGTTTTTCTATTGCTCTATTTTTGTTCCGGTGCATTCGGGATGCCTTTGTGGAATCGTTTAAGCGCCCGCTACGGTAAGTCCCGATCATGGTTTGCATCTATCTTACTTGCTGTTGCCAGTTTCTTCTGGGCGTTTTTTTTGGAATCAGGGGATATTTGGCAGTATGGTATTATCTGCATACTTTCTGGTTTTGCTTTAGGGGCTGACCTGACATTACCACCTTCGATTTTAGCGGATCACCTGCATCACAATAAATTAAAGCATTATGCAGCAACGTATTACTCTTTCTTGGCATTAATTTCCAAAGCAAGTCTTGCCCTAGCATCAGTAAGCGTTTTATCGCTTTTAGAGGGTGCTGGGTTTATGCCAGCTAAGCTTAACGATGAATCTGCGCTGATGGCCCTTAGCTTAAGTTATGCTGTGCTTCCTTGCCTTCTCAAAGTAAGTGCAGGCTTCATGCTTTACCGTTTTTTTATTCATCCAAACCAAGGAGGACATCATGAAAACAATCACCTTAACAGCACTTATAGGAGTTCTTATCATGTTTAGCGGCTGCAGCAGCAATTCACTCGAAGCATATGAAGGCACTGCACCTAAAGCAGATATTAAGACGTATTTTAACGGGCCGATCAACGCCTGGGGCATTGTTCAGGACTGGCGCGGACAGGTCACGCAGCGCTTTGACATTAAAATGGTCGGAAAATGGGACGGTGACACAGGCACACTTACTGAGAATTTCGATTATTATGATGGGAAAAAGCAAGAGCGCGTGTGGACTATTAATAAATTAGCGGATGGCACATACGAAGGCACTGCTGATGACATCATCGACAAAGCCACCGGTAAGTCCGAAGGCAGCGCGGTGCAGTGGTATTATACCATGGATGTGCCGGTGGCTGATACGACCTACCGCCTAAAATTCGATGATCGCATGTGGTTAATGAATGACGGTGTTCTTATTAATCGTTCTTACTTAAAGAAATTTGGCATTACCGTCTCCGAGCTGACCATCTTCATGCAAAAGCAAAAGCCATGAGATTAAATAGCTATAAAGATGAAATTGTATGGATTATCGGGGCAAGCAGTGGCATTGGCCATGCGCTTGCCCATGAGCTGGCGAAGCGAGGTGCAACGCTTGCTTTATCGGCGCGGCGCGGCGATATTCTGAAGGGGCTGGAAGCAGCACTTGGAAAAAGCCACAAAGCCTTTGTGCTGGATGTAGTAGATTCTGTGGCTGTAGAACAGACCGTAAAGGCGATTTACGCAGCTTATGGCCGGATTGACCGCGTAATTTTTCTATCCGCCGCATATCAACCCATGCAATTGCGTGCGCTTGATTTGGCCGTTACCAAACAAATCATTGCGGTAAATCTGCTTGGTGCGTTTCATATTGTTCATGCGTTACTTCCGTTCCTCTCTATGCAAAAATCCATTATGCAGCTCGCCTTATGCGGCAGCGTCGCTGGATATGCAGGCTTGCCAGGTGGACAGCCTTACAGTGCAACGAAAGCTGGTATTATCAACCTTGCAGAAAGCCTGCATACCGAACTGTCCGGGGAAATCGATATTAAACTGATTAGCCCAGGATTTGTTCGCACAGACCTTACCAATAAGAATGATTTTGTAATGCCCATGATTATTGAGCCAAAAGATGCAGCTATAGCGATTGCGAATGGGCTTACATCGCCTGCGTTTGAGGTGCATTTCCCCAAGCGGTTTACACTGCTGCTTAAGCTATTATGCCTGCTTCCATATCGCGCCTATTTTTGGATCGCGCGGCGGCTGTGACCTACTTAAGCTGCACGCTGACCCTTATTATTTCCATTGTTTGCGGTGCCGGCTTGCTTGTGGCATGTTCAGGCACGACTCTGCTGAATGCGATTGTGCCTCGTTCTGGCTATTCTGTTCATAAGGATGTCGCTTATGGCGATTGTGCGGCCGGAATACTGGTATCCGTATTCCCTGTTTGCCTGTGGTTATTCCCGGTTCTGGCACAGGCCGACAAACAATTTGCCTTTTGGTTGCTGTGGGAGCAAACGGCGGGGCGTGTCACGGGGAATTTCAATGAGGCACACATCAGACCCTTCTATTTCTATCTTCCTTTGTTGCCAATTATGTTTGCGCCCTGGGTCTTTTTTCCCTCTTTCTGGCGGGCCTTGAAGGCAATTGACAGATCCTATTTTGGCATCCGCTTTGTGATATGCTGGATTCTTCCTGTCACTCTTTCTTTTTCGCTGATAAGTGGCAAGCAACCACACTATCTTTTGCCGTTACTGCCCGGTGTCATTCTGCTGGTGCAAAGCATGATGCAGCAGGTTTCAGCTAAAACAATTCAACGCGTCGCCCTGTCTATGGTTGCTGTTATTATTGTGGGCCAGGGGGCAGCCGCGTTAGTATTTTTTCCAAAGTATGATCTGCGGCCTGTATCTGCGTGCGTGCAAAAAAATACTCATCTTCCATGGGCGTTTGTGGGGACGTATCATGGGGAAATAGGGTTCTTGTCAAGACGTGAAACACCTGTCGCCGATTTAAGCAGAAACCAGATTGAGTCATGGTTTGCCGAAAATCCAAATGGCTGGGCCGTTATAAGGTATAAATCAGAGCAAGATGTGACGGCTTACAACAAAATCTTCTCGCAGTCTTATCGTGGCAGAAAGCTGGGTATTTTCACCCATGCCGACAACCCCGTGTCCGAAACAGCCTGCTTGTAACGACGATCAAAGTTAACAGTTGCCTTTTTTGGCCTGACCTGGCGGGCAGAACTTACCATCATGGGGATGGCGCGGGTGCGCATGATAGCAACCAGCAAGAAGGGATAGGCAGGACAAGAAAATGGCGACTTTGAATAGTTTCACTTTAGGAATCCTTTTTAAATATTTCTGTAACTTAACCACAAACATTGCCCCACATCAAATGGTTCCATGTCACAGACGCCAATTGACGGTTTCTGGCGGTTACGCTATCCCTAAAGGATGACACAGGATATTTTACACGGCATTGACACGATTGTTCCCGAAAACGGACTGGCCAAGAAACTGGCCCATGGCAAAACGCTGAATATCAAGCTGGGCTTTGACCCCACTGCCCCTGACCTGCATCTGGGCCATGCCGTCGTTTTAAGAAAATTACGCGATTTTCAGCAGGCGGGCCATAACATCATTGTGATTATCGGCGATTTCACGGCCCGAATCGGCGACCCGACCGGCCGCAACGTGACGCGCCCCCCCCTAACAACCGAACAAGTGATGGCGAACGCTGATACTTATATCGCGCAATTGGCCAAGGTTTTGGATATCACCAAGATTCAGATCCGGTTTAATGCCGAATGGTTCGGCAAAATGGGGTTTGATGAGGTTATCAAGCTGGTATCCAACGTCACGTTGGGCCAGATGATGCAACGCCATGATTTCCGGACGCGGTACGAAGAAGGCCGCACAATCGCGCTGCATGAAATGCTGTACCCTGTCCTGCAGGGCTATGACTCGGTGGTTATTGATGCTGATATTGAGATTGGCGGCACGGACCAGTTGTTCAACTGTATGGTCGGTAAAATGATACAAGACGCCCTTGGCTGCAAGAATTCCCAGGTCGTTGTCTGTATGCCCCTGCTGCGCGGCACAGACGGGCATGAGAAGATGAGCAAGTCAAAGCACAATTATATCGGCCTGACCGAAGATGCGGAAAACATGTTCGGCAAAACCATGTCGATCCCGGATGCTTTATTGATCGAATATCTTGAACTGGCTACCTCTTATTCTGAGACCGAAAAGGCCAATATGAAAGCCGAGCTGGACAGCGGCAATTGTAATCCGGCTGAAATTAAGAAAATGATCGCCCGCAATATCGTCACCATCTATCACGACGCGGCAGCCAGCGAGGCCGCCCAGCTTGCTTTCGAACGCAAGGTTCAGAAAAAGGCGTTCAGCGATGTTGATTATCAGCCACGCGCCCTGGCCGAACTGGGCCTGACGCCTGATTCAACACTGCTGGATGCCTGTCACGCGGCATTACCAGAGAAAAGCCGGTCGGAATTGCGCCGCCTGGCTGATGGTGGTGGTGTTAAGATCAACGGCGAAAAAGTCAGCGACCTGAATACCGCCTTGACCCAAACCGCGATGCCGTTCACCCTGCAGATCGGTAAGCGCGATTTGTTTCGCATCACCGCCTAAACCATACAGGATTATCGATGCGCTTTACCCTTTCTTGGCTGAAACAACATCTGGACACAACAGCAACGCTGGACCAGATCGTCACCGCACTGACCGATTGTGGGTTAGAGGTTGAGGACGTACAGGATCAAGCAGCCCTGTATGCGCCATTCAAGGTTGTTTCTGTTATCAATGCGGCCCAGCATCCCAATGCGGATCGCCTGCGCGTCTGCACGCTGCAAACAGAGTCTGGTACGGCCGAGGTCGTGTGTGGCGCACCGAACGCACGGGCTGGCATCCGGGCCGTGTACGCACCAGAAGGCAGCTATATTCCCGGTCATGATTTTGTTCTGAAAAAATCCGTCATTCGCGGCGTGGAATCAAACGGGATGCTGGTATCCGAAGCGGAAATGCGCCTGCCGACCACCAATGACGGCATTATCGAAGTGCCGACAGACACGCCTATTGGCACCCCTTTTGCCACGCTTTACGGCCTGGATGATCCCATTATCGACGTGTCCGTGACGCCGAACCGCCCGGATTGCGCAGGCGTACGCGGGATTGCCCGCGACCTGGCCGCAAAAGGCCTGGGAACACTTAAACCATTACCGCCCGTCACGATCACGGCAACGGCACCTTCGACTGTCAATGTTACAATTGCCACACCGGATTGCCCGCAATTCGTCGGTCGTGTCATTCGCGGGGTTAAAAACGGCCCGTCACCACAATGGCTCCAGAATCTGTTGAAGGCGGCTGGGGCTAAGCCTATTTCGGCGCTGGTTGACGTCACAAATTATTTTTGCCTGGGCCTGAGCCGTCCCTTACATGTTTTTGATGCCGATAAAATAAGCGGCAACCTGTCCGTACGTGCAGCCAACGGAACAGAAAGTCTGGCTGCTTTAAATGGCAAAACATACACTTTGCCAGAGGGTGCCGTGGGTGTTTACGATGACATGAATATCTTGGCGCTGGGCGGCATTATGGGCGGTGAGGCCAGCGGCTGCGATAACGGCACCACAAATGTTTTCCTGGAGGTCGCCGATTTTGCAGCCTCACGTATCGCACGTACAGGCCGCGACCTGCAAATTATCAGTGATGCGCGATATCGTTTCGAACGCGGGATTGATCCGACCAATTTGGTCGAGATGGCAGATCGTGCCACGCAAATGATTATTGATTTATGTGGCGGCACGCCCGATGCGCTGGTGAATGCCGGCCACGCGCCTGCGGCCACCGCATCCCTTGCTTACGCGCCATCAGATGCCGATAGCCTGTTGGGTATCGTTATTCCAGCAGAGCGGCAGAAACAGATTCTAACCGACCTGGGTTTTACGGTCACTGAAGCCCCTAAAAACGTCTGGCACGTCGCCATTCCCGGCTGGCGGCCCGATATCGCAGGCCCGCGCGACTTGATTGAAGAAGTGATTCGTATCTATGGCTATCACCACTTGGCCAGCGTCCGATTGCCATCATCGACCGCCGTGTTGTTTCCACCCGCTGAAAACGGAAAGGGACGTCTGCGCCGCCTGGCCCGCCTGGCCCTGGCCCAATCCGGGATGATGGAATGCGTCACATGGTCGTTTATGGACGGCCAGCATGCGGCTCTGTTTCAGCCAGTGGGTGATAATCAGCCCATTACACTGTCCAATCCGATTTCCAATGATCTGGACACAATGCGCCCCAGTATCCTGCCAAACCTGCTGCACGCCGCGCGTAAGAATGCTGATAACGGCATGTCCAGCGCGGCCCTGTTCGAAGTTGGCCCTGTATTCCAAGGGACAGCGCCCACGCAACAGCCCTGGATGGCCACCGCCATCCGTACCGCCAGAACCGGCGACCGTCACTGGCTACCAGATGCCGCGCCACGCCCTGTGGACGCTTTGGATGCGAAAGCGGATGCCATCAGCGTCCTGGCCGCTTGTGGCATACCGGTTGAGCGATTACAGGCCAGTCGTGATGCGCCGCCTTATTATCATCCCGGCCGATCCGGACAATTACGTCTTGGCGCCAATGTGCTGGCCTATTTCGGTGAAATCCACCCCGCGGTCTTGCGTGCCATGGCTGTGGAAACACAAGCGGTGGGATGTGAGATCTTTTTGGGCAGCATCCCGGATTCCCGAAAGAAAAACGATACAATTCCGCTATTAAAAGTGCCGGCCTTACTGCCCATCACGCGTGACTTTGCGTTTATCGTCAATCAAGATGTCCATGCCGACATCTTGTTGGCCGCTGTAACCGCAGCGGATAAAGAAATGATAAAAGATGTATCGGTATTCGATGTGTACCAAGGGGTACATGTCACCGCGGGACAAAAATCTATTGCGATCAGCGTGACGTTGCAGCCAGGTGACGTAAGTTTCACCGATGCGGATATCGCGGCGATCAGCCAGAAGATTGTTAAAACCGTCGCTGATAAGACCGGGGCCAGTCTGCGCGCTTAGGCCTTTGTTGGGCCGCTGAATACAATATCCATATCCTTCAGCAATTGGCCGAAATCTTCGGGCAATTCGGGCGTGGTAAATTCCATTTCTTCTTCCGTACGCGGATGGATAAA
This sequence comes from Pseudomonadota bacterium, assembly GCA_040386235.1. Classification (GTDB taxonomy): domain Bacteria; phylum Pseudomonadota; class Alphaproteobacteria; order Micavibrionales; family Micavibrionaceae; genus JAZKGA01. Next base: position 512,822 of record JAZKGA010000001.1, on the reverse strand, counting down.
CACAAGCGTACGGGCATGAAGGGCCTGGCGCGGGAACGTCATGATGCGTTCCACGGCTTCTGGCTGGGTCTCATATGCCCCCATCTTAAGGCCGGCGCGCAAAGCGTTTTGCTGAGCCCCATAAATACTGTCACCCAGCAGCGGGCATTTTATGTAGGCCATATGCACCCGGATCTGATGCGTACGTCCCGTTTCTAATGCACATTCAATCAGCGACAGGCGCGCGCCGAAGGTTTTTATGACCTGATAATGCGTACGCGCGTCGCGACCCGCCCGCGTGATCGTCTGTCTTTGACGGTTTGTTTTATGACGGCCAATCGGCTGGTCCACCACGCCACGCTGTGGGATAGGCTGCCCGACAGTCATCGCCCAATAAGTGCGGGACAGGCTACGATCCTGCAACTGATCACTTAAATGCCGGTGGGCCATGTCGTTCTTGGCGACCAGCATCAGGCCGGTCGTATCCTTGTCCAAGCGATGCACAATGCCGGGGCGTTTAACGCCGCCAATACCGGACAGGCTGTCGCCACAATGATGCAGCAGCGCGTTTACCAGCGTCTGGTCATGATGACCTGCGCCAGGATGCACCACCAAGCCGGCCTGCTTGTTCAAAACCAAAATATCGTCATCTTCATAAACGATATCCAACGCGATATCCTGGGCCTGCGGCGTAGCCTCTTCTGCTTCGGGAATAGCCAAAACAATAACGTCGTCCAATTTAATGCGCATGGCGGCAGAGGCCGCCTGCCCATTCAGGGTCAGCGCCCCTTCCGCGATCAGGGCTTGCAACCGCGCGCGGGACAGGTCGGGGCAAAGCGACGCAGCGGCTTTGTCCAGGCGAAAGCCGGCATAATCCGGCGTAATTTCAAATGTTTTTATTTCAGGCACGGATCTGTATAAAGCGACAGGGGCGGCAATGCAACCACCCACGCATCAAGGGCTGCATCGCTGCGTTCCTGGGTGCTGTTCTCCTCGACAAATCCGGTTTGCGATGACCCCAGCAGCAAGGCCGGCTTATCCGCCGTTTGGGGTGCAATGGACTGGCTGGCGGTGGTTAAAACACCGTCTTGAAACGCCTGATGGTCAATTAATTCACCACGCGGCGTGAAAACAAGGCGCCGCACCTGTCCCCGCCCGACCGCATTCACATCAATCGCCGCGGCGTTCGCCAGGATCACCAGCCGGCCGTCTTTCAGGTTTTGCAGGGTCACGGGACGCAGGGCGTAGGGGCCTGTAATGTGCCGCTGCCAGATCATATCGCCACTAGTCGTCATTCGCATGACCCACAAAGACGGCGACCTGGCTTGATTGGCCCCCAAAACTGTGCCCGCGGCCAATATGTCCCCGTTATCGAGGCGGATGGCCTGGGTCAGGCCCGCTGCGTCCCCGCGCGGATAGAATTGTTGCGCCATAATCGCCCCATTTGCGGCCAGATTCATGATCCATCCCTGAAACGGCGCATCAGCACGGTCAGATTGTTTGACCCGACCGGTGATGATCCAGGTTTGGTCCGCTAATTTGACTGCGCCCGCCAATTCCCCTTCTGTGCCCGGCATATAAAGACGGGTCCAGCTTGCCTTACCATCCGGCAGGCTGATCCGCCGCAGGCTGGCTGTTTTATCCTGTGTCTGCCCCAGAACCATCATATGATGTGATCCGTCCGCGACAATTGCGCTGACCAGCCCGTCCAGTTTTATCGGCGGCGGCAATTTGCCGTTACCGTCAAAGCCGCGCAAAACGAACGTCCCGTTCACCAGGCGGTCAAGCGCATAAAACCGAGCGCCCATGGCCACCACATCCTGCAAGGTGCCCTCTTCAGACAAGGTGATCCGCGTTTCTGCCTGGACCTTTCCCTTGGCATCCAGAACAACGCGATACAAACTGCGCTGCTTGGCCTTTTGGGTTTGAATATCATAGGGACGACTTTCCCCCCACAGCAGCAATGTGCCATGCGCGCCAGCCGTGGCGGCAATAAAGCGGTCCATCCCCTGCAATCCCATTGTGCGGGTCCAGGGCAGTTTTTTGACGGGGGCCACCGCACGCAGGGGAATGATCGCCGTTTTGATGCGCTCGCACTGGATTACAATGGGGGATTTTGTCTGTGCGGCCGCCGGAACAGCCAATATCAGACCCACGAAGGCAGCCAGAATAAGCAGCGTTTGCATCTTGCTGACAATTACAGGGGCGTGATAGGGTACGGTGCGTGTCATGAAACCTTTGCAATGAAGACTAACAAACTTAAATGGCATTGAAAATCCTTATTCTGTCCGATGCCTGGCAACCGCAGGTAAACGGGGTTGTCCGCACCTATGAACACCTGGGGGCGGCCTTACGCGCCATGGGTCATGAGGTGCGCGTTGTCGGCCCCCTTGATTTCCCAATGCGTTTTTGCCTGCCGTTTTACCGTGAGATCCATCTGGCCATATGGCCTGGTCTTTCGTTGCCGCGTTTGATGGATTCGTATCGCCCTGATATCGTTCATATTGCGACCGAAGGGCCGATTGGCGTTGCGGGCCGTAACTGGTGCCTGCGCCGAAAACAGCCTTTTACCACCTGCTATCACACACATTTCCCTGATTATGTGGCAAAACGGGTGGCCTTTTCAGGACGCAGGATGACAAATTGGATTCGCGCCCGCGCTTGGGACTATTTGCGTTGGTTTCACCACCCGGCAAAATCGACATATGTCGCGACAGCATCATTAGAAGACGCGCTGAAAGACAATGGGTTGAGCGGCCCTTTCCGCCGTTTAAGCCGTGGCGTGCAAACCGATTTATTTCACTCTGTGCCACGGGTACAGGCACAATTGCCATCAGGGTTGGTTCATCCCATTGCCCTGTATGTGGGGCGGATCGCGATTGAGAAAAACGTGACCGATTTCCTGGACATGGACTGGCCGGGCAGCAAGGTTCTGGCCGGAACCGGGCCGCTGTTTAAGACGTTGCGCGCAGACTATCCCGCGGCACATTTTGTCGGGGTTAAATCCGGACATGATCTGGCTGACTTGTACCGTGCGGCTGATGTGTTTGTTTTCCCGTCCCGCACCGATACGTTCGGCATGGTGTTGATAGAGGCCATGGCCTGCGGCCTGCCGATTGCCGCCTATAACGTCCCGGGGCCAAAGGATATTGTGACGGCCCCCGCCTTGGGATGTTTGGATAACAACCTGGCCGCTGCAGCCCATTGTGCCATGGCGCATAGCGACCGTACGGCACGCGCGGCGTACGCGGCGCGTACATATAATTGGAACGAAGTAGCCCGCGAATTCTTGGAAGGCGACGATCTTGCTTTCAGCAAGGTGAAGCAGGCCGCCTCACCATCACCTACTCACATACAGGAATAAACAATGGCATATATTTTATTAGCGGATGATGATGCACCGATGCGCGGGTTTCTGACCCAGGCACTGGAAAAAGCGGGACATGAAGTCCACAGTGTGGCAGATGGCGAAGAGGCCTTGGCGGTTTTGGAACAAGACAAACCCTGTGACCTTCTGCTGGCTGATATTGTCATGCCGGGGATGGATGGAATTGCCCTGTCGCAGCGGGCAATGGTTCTGCGACCGAAACTGAAGGTCATGTATATTACCGGATTTGCAGCGGTTGCGATGAATCACCCAGAACTGACAAAATCAGGCAGCATAGCACCGCCCATCTTGTCCAAACCCTTTCACTTAAAAGACCTGGTGGCCCAGGTCGATGCTTTACTGGACGCCGCATGACCACCCGTTACACGCATTTTATTTTCGAGAGCTATCACTATGCGGCAGATACAGGCACGCTGTCCTTAAATTATGCCTATCAAGACGGCCCATCATTTTGTGAAGAGATTGTTCTGCCACTGCCATCCGGTCAATTATCCGCGTCTGACCGCCATATCCTGGACCGATTGTTCCGCTTGCTTTTTTTGCTGGCTGGCGTCAGTTATTACAAGGCGTACGCCCCGCTACACCTTGCGTGCCAGGCGTTTGCAATTGATCCCGCCACCGCTGCATTTGTTGAGAAACTGTATCGCAACGGCTTGGCGGAATTCGCCTTTTGCAACAGGATTACCGTTGGGCCGCGCTTTACAGACACGCCGTGTGAGCCGTTAAAACCGCTGTCACGCAAAACGTCTAAACGCGTCCTGGTTCCTATCGGCGGCGGGAAGGATTCTTGTGTTGCGTTGGAATGCCTGCGACGCTCCGGTCATGACACCGTCTTATTTGCACTGCACAGCGCTGACGGGCTGGCAGAGCCGATTAAGGACACGATCCGGATTGCTGGCCTGCCCGTTATCACGACCGAACGACGACTGGATTCCGGCCTGACTATCTTGACCGATGCCTATAACGGGCATGTGCCGGTTACAGCCATTTTAAGTGTGGTTGCCCTGTGCAGTGCGGTTTTGCAAAACCTGGGCGCAGTCGTCATGGCGAATGAACATTCCGCAAATGCCCCGAATTTGACGCAGGGCGATCAGGATGTGAACCACCAATACAGCAAGTCTTTGGAGTTTGAGGAAGATTTGGATCTGTATGTGAAGGCGTATGTCTGTGACAATTTAACGTATGTTTCACTGCTGCGGCCACTGACCGAAGCGGCGATTGCGCAGAAATTCACGACGCTTGAGGCGTACCATCCTGTTTTCTGCAGTTGCAACACGGCCTTTCGCCAAAATGCCGCCACGCGTGGCAAGACATGGTGCAACGCTTGCCCTAAATGCCGTTTCGTCTTTCTGGCTATGGCACCGTTTATGGACAAACAAGCGTTAATCGCAATTTTTGGCCTGAATCTTCTGAATAATAGTGAACAGGAAGACGGATTTGCTGCCCTATGCGGATTGGACACGCACAAACCGTTCGAATGCGTCGGCGAAACCCATGAAAGCGCGCTTTTGCTGCTTCACCTTTCTGCCCTGCCTGATTGGCAGGACGACGTGGTGATAAAAGCCCTTACCCCACGTCTGTCAGCCCATTATCCGCTATCCGCGATCCAATTCGTCGATCTTTTTGATATGCGTACACCGCACCGCGTGCCGTATGCATTGCTGGAGACACTTGATGCGGTTGGCTGATATGATCGGAAAGGCCTGTGTCATCTGGGGCACAGGGAAAGAGGGCCAGGCTGCCGCCAAAATGCTGGCTGCCCATACGCCGGCCATCCCCTTCACCTTTATCGATGAACAGGATGGGCCAGAAACGCTGCCACTCAACGGCACTGACCACACCATCCATCGTGGCGCGGCAATGGCCGACGCCCTTAACACCGCCGACATTATCATCAAATCCCCAGGTGTCAGCCTGTATCACCCAGGTTTGGCCCCCTTGCGTATTCGCGGCGTACCTGTCACATCCCTGCTGAATATGTGGCTGTACGCCCATCCGGATATTAAAGTCCTGCTGGTCACGGGTACAAAAGGCAAAAGCACCACAGCAACATTGCTGGCCCACACTTTAACAAAACTGGGAAAGCGGACAGCCGTCATGGGCAATATTGGGGCAGCGTTGGGTGTCGATACGCCCCAGGATGTGGATTACCTGATCCTGGAAACCTCAAGCTATCAGGCCGCCACGATGACGGCCCCCGTCACTGTTGCTGTGATGACGTCCTTGTATCCTGAGCATCTGGATTGGCACACCTCTCTCAACATTTATTACCGTGACAAAGCCAATGCCCTGCGCCACGCGGGACGGGCTATTATCGCCGCCGAGGCCTACCAAACCTTGCGAGACACGACAGACGTACAGCTGAATGCGCCACTGTTATTTAACACCCCCGTGGCCCTGCATGCCGTGGGCAGTGATATTTACAACGGCCCGATAAAGTTAGGCAGTATCACCCACCCGGCCCTTTCGCGACACCATAACATGAGCAACGTCTGTGCTGTGCTGGCTGTCTTATCAACGCTGGACCAGAATTTGCCTGCGGCCCTTAAGGCCATGGCGGACTTCGAAGGGTTGCCGCATCGCCTGATGGAACTGGGGTCCAAGGCTGGCGTTTTATACATCGACGACAGTATCTCAACCACGCCGGAATCAACCATTGCCGCCCTGAATGCCTATGCCGGACGGCCAGTTGCCTTGATTGCAGGCGGACATGATCGCGGCCTGCCATATGATGTACTTGTCACGTACATTACGACCCATGCCGACATCCAAGCCGTTTTATGTTTGGGGGAGAGTGGACAGCGTCTGGCCACCGCCCTGACGCAAGCAGGTTACACCGGGACGCATATCTGTGACACCATGGACAGCGCGGTGGATTGTGGGCGCAAGGCTGTGGCTGGTTTAAAAGACCCGGCCATCCTGTTGTCACCCGCCGCATCCAGCTTTGGCATGTTCAAGGATTACACCGACCGCGCCGCCGCGTTCAGTCGTGCCGCAGGGTTTAAGCGCTAGATCAGTTTGCCGGCGCGGCGCAGCAGGAACAACACCGGTAATCCCAGCAAGCCGACCACGGCAAATATCTGCGGCGGGTTTAACGACAGGGCATTTGCGGCCATAATCAGGCCAGCGGACGCAACCATCAGCCCTGCATTCACCACATTATTCGCCGCAACGATCCCCGCGCGCATTTGGTCCGGACTTTCACGTTGCAACGCTGTGTAAAGCGGGACGCTGAAAACTCCAGCGCAGACCGCCAGCCCCAGCATCAACCCACAGACGGCAATCCCGCCAGGGGTCAGCAGCCACGTCAGCAGCGTTTCAGCCCTAAGCGGCAGAGATACAAGCGTCACCAGCGGTAAAATCATTGTCGCCGCCAGGCACAATCCGGCCAGGCCCGCGGTTATAACGGTCCGTGGGGCCAGACGTTTACAAAGATACGCAGCCAGTAAGGCACCCGTCGCAACACCCACGGAAAAAACCGTCATCAGGAATGTGGCGACAGCAGGGACCGCCTGTAACGTCACGCTGACAAAGGCGGGCAACAAGGTTAAAAAAGCCGATCCGACAAACCACAGCCAGGAAATACCGATGATACTGCGCTGTAAAGACGATTTGCCACGAATAATATCCCAGGGGCGTTGGGGGCTGCGGATTTTTTCCGGAGGCACATCAGGCAGGAAATGCGACAGGATGTAAGCCCCGATGGCCAGCGTACCAAGCAGCACGCCGACATATATAATACCCTGCGGCAGCACGATAAGCACCCCGCCCAGAATCGTACCAATCAGAATGGCAATAAACGTTGCCGCTTCGACATATCCATTGCCCACCGTTAAAGATGAGGATGGCAGCAGACGGGGCAACAGGCTGTATTTTAAAGGCCCAAAGAACGCCGCCTGGGTTCCCAGCAGAAAAAGCGCGCCCAGGATGATTGGAATGGCACCGCTGGCCAGCGCCATCATGGCCACAGCCATTAAGGGAATTTCGATGGCTTTTAAGGTCCGCACGGCGCGGTCCTGATGCGACCGATCGGCCCAGCGCCCGGCCATGCCAGAAAACAGAAAAAACGGCAGGATGAAAAGGGCGGATGCCAGACTGACAATCGGGACGGAGTTCTCCTGCCCCGCCAACAGGACAAAAGTCACAAAAATCAGCAGCGCATTGCGATAGATATTATCACTTAGCGCGCTGATAAACTGGACGGCAAACAGGAACCAGAAAGAGCGCGGCAGTGCGATCATACAGTGGGCGATATCGGCAAAATCGTGGATTCCGGTGCAGGATCGTCATTCCCGCGATGCGACCATTCAAGCAACAGCGTATAGGCCATGGCCAACAGGGTCGGCCCGACAAACAAGCCAATAAATCCGAACGCCATCAACCCGCCAAAAACGCCCAGCAGGATCAAGATCAACGGCAAGGTTGTCCCGCGCGAAATCAGGTAAACACGCGCCACGTTATCCAGTGAACTGATCGCAATAATGCCCCAGATACCCAGGAACAAGGCCATTTCCGGATGTCCCGAAGACAGCAGCCACAAAGCCGCCGGTATCCAGACCAGCGGTGGCCCGCCTGGAATAAATGACAGAAACAACGTCAGAACACCCAGCAGGACCGCGCCAGGAATGCCGGCAATCATAAACCCGATCGCGGCCACAACCCCTTGCAAAATCGCGGTGCCGACCACACCGTAAATCACGCCGATCAGCGTGCCTTTGGAGACTTCGAGTAATTTATAGCCGCCCCGGCCAACCGTATGGCCGATCAGCGTATGCAGTCGCTGGGCAACAACCGTTCCATGGCGCAGCATAAAATAACAGATGACGATGCCCAGCGTAATGTCAAACAACCCACGCCCAATCGCCGCCGCCATAATCAACAGATAATCCGTTATTTTCCCGGCATTTTCCTGCAGGAACGTCAGCATACGTTCACGGTCCACAGCATATTCGGACCATAATTCGCTCAAGTGCTGGCCAATCATGGGCACATTTGCGACCCAGCTGGGCGCAGTGGCCGGGGCATCGTTCGCCAGCGTGGCAGTGATAAAATCAATGCCCGCCCGACTGCTTTCCACCAGCGAGGACGACAGCAGACCGACAGGAAGAACGAAAAGCATCACCAGCATCAACGTCATAATCGCAGCTGACAGGCCCGTACGTCCCTTGTTACGGATATTGACCCAGACGAAGGCAGGCCAGGTGGCCAGGGCCAGGATCAACCCCAACAAAATGGCCGGAATAAATGGCATGATAACAGCCAAGCATCCCAAGAATATCAGGCTGCCCCCGACCAACATGGCCGTCAGCTGGAATATCTTTTTCTTATCTGCAAGGTGTATCTCGTTTGGCATCGTATTCCTCATGTATTCTGTGACATTAAGCTGTCAAGGCGCCTTCATGCACGCCGGTTTCTTTTGATACCATGTGGTACACAGACTGCATCGCCAGCGTGCCACCAATACCATGGGTTTTGACATGATGGGCACAGGCCGCGTCCATCGTAATGATCGATTTATCCGGCTGGTTGCGCTTGCGCATCTGTTCTTCTGTCAGCCGTACAATTTCATGGAGCGCAGCATCTGGAATTGTTATGCGATGATGTTTCTCATAGCTGGGGCGCAGTGCCTCAAGGATCCTGATCGTCTGCTCAGCCGTTGGGATTTCCAGGAATACTTTCTGGAAGCGACGATCCATGGCCGGATCAACTTCGACAAACAACCGGTATTCATCGCGGGTCGTTGCGCCAATAACGTGCAGATCACCGACTGTCAGATATGGTTTCATTACTTCCGACAAGCCGCGATAGGCACTGCCTTCAACACTTGGCATGATTGTGTGCATTTCATCAATAAACAGGATAAAACGGGGATGGTCGGGGCTGTGATACCTTTCGGCAATCCCCTTACACAGCGGCACAAACCGGCCCTGAAATTCCGCAGGCCCAATGGTGCCCGCCGCCATCGCAGCCAGATCAATCTCTAACACCCGGGCATCTTTCAGGTAATCCGGCACGTTGCCAGCCACAATTGTTTGCGCCAGGCCGACGCACAAGGCGGTTTTACCGACCCCAGCCGGGGCCAGCAACATCGCGTTTTTGCGGCCCTTTTGCAAAAGGATCAGGATGACCTGGTCAATTTCCGCATCCCGGCCCGTAATGGGATCGAAACGGCCAGCCTTTGCCAGCGCGGTAAAATCGCGGCAATAGGTGTGGATCAGCGTTTCCAGGTGGTCTTCGGGGATTTTATAGGCGGGTGTGCTCATGTACCGCAGATTATAGGATTTCTGCCTTTTGTCCATGCGATAAAACGTGTGGCACCACGCTTAGGTGCCACTCTCTGGCCTGTGCCAGTTCGGTCATCGCTGGAATAATGTCCACTGGCAAGCCATCAGGACAGGTCAGTTCCACCTTCATCTGATCCGGTGTGCCCCATTCCACATTCAAGATACGGCCAGGAATTAACAGCGAAAATCGTTCGACCGCGTCAGGGGTCAGATGGGGGCCAGTCAGGCGGACAATCACCGGCGGCAATAAGGATGGCGGCAGGCTCATAACGCAGGGCAATCCAGTGACAGGCGGGTCGTGCCGGCTTCTTCATCCTGCTTGCTTAACACATTAATCTCCTGCCCATTCGCGGGCGCAATGCAGGTCCATAGGGGGATCAGGGAGCGCAACTGTACCTCTAACCCATATCCAGGATAAAACGGCCCGGTTGAGCAGAATTTATTGCGCTTGCCATTTTCCATGCGGAAATTCTGGCGATAATACAGGGATGTCCCCTCAGGCGTTACAAACCGTGTCGTGCTGACAGACCCCAGCGCCGTGTATCCCGACTGATTAACCAGGGTGACACAGCGCGGCGCAGGCGACAGTAATTGCGCCGTCGCAGGGCTTACAGCCAGCAAACAGACAAAAACCAAAAACCAGGATAAATATTTCATTTCATCTCTTTTATGCCCCTAAAAATCTGTTATCACAAGGGGATGAGATTAGAATTACCCGATCAGGCCACGCTGGAGAACTGGGCCGCTGAGACGTTGGCCCCGGCCTTGCTGGCGCGTATCGGCCAGTCGCACCTGCTTTTATTACAAGGCGACCTGGGGGCCGGTAAAACGACGCTGGCGCGCGCGCTGATCCGGTCCTTGTGTAACGCCCCGACACTGGACGTCCCCAGCCCGACTTATACCCTGCTGCAAACCTACGATTCTGCCCTGGGTCCGATCTGGCATTTCGATCTGTACCGCTTACACCATCCGGACGAAGTCATCGAGCTGGGGTGGGAGGATGTTAATACGACGTTCCTGACACTTGTGGAATGGCCGGAACGTCTGGGTGATTTACAACCGCACAACGCCATTACCCTTACCTTAAATATGGTCGGCACATCGGACACAGCCCGATCAATCACCGTTACTGGATTGGATTTATAACATGACAAAAGCATTTATTATGGCCGCCGGCATGGGAAAGCGTTTGCGCCCCTATACCGACACCTTGCCAAAGCCGCTGGTGCCCGTGGCGGGCCAGCCGACAATCGGCCATATCCTGGACCACCTGGCTGCCGCCGGTGTCCGCGACGTGACCGTCAACCTGCATTATCGCGCCGACCAACTGGCCGCCTATCTGGCGCAACGCACGACCAGTGATTTAACGATCCGTACGTCTTACGAAGAAACCCTGCTGGACACGGGCGGCGGCATTAAGGCACAGCTGGACCATTTCGGTACCGATCCGTTTTACGTTATCAATGGCGATGCGTACTGGACCGATGGCGCACAGGGCAATTGTTTTCACCGTTTAAGTGCCGCGTGGCGCGATGCGGACATGGATTTATTATTGCTGTTGCAGGATATCAACCGCATGGTTTTAACCGATGGGGTTGGCGATTACGCCGCGATGCCCGACGGGCGCATTGAACGCCAGCGCGATGCCAGCGGCACGTACATGTTTGCCGGAATTCGCCTGTGTCACCCGCGCCTGTTCGCAGGCACGCCCGACGGTACATTCGGGTTCCTGCCATTGATGGACGGGGCGGAAGCAAACGGGCGTCTGTACGGCCTGGCCCATGACGGCGACTGGCACCATATTTCCACACCAGAAGAACTGGAACGCGTTGAGGCGGCCTTTGCCGCATCCACAGCGCACAAGGTCCGGGCCTGAATGACCGCCGCGCGGGGACCGGTTGGAAAGCTTTGGACCCTTCCTGCGGGATGTCATTTCGCCGCGCAATTTGCTGCAGGTCTTTTACGTCGCTATGAAGATCAACCTGAGGGGCTTAGCAGCGTGCGCCTGTTGCTGCCGACGCGACGCGCCTGTCGGACGATGCAGGCCGCCTTTCTGGAATTAACCGCCGGTCGGCCCCTGTTACTCCCGCGTATGCATCCATTGGGCGATGTGGATGAGGCGGAGTTAAGCCTGAATCTAAGCGGTTTTGGCCCCGAAGCCCTGGACCTGCCACCCGCCATGCCGTCGCTGCAGCGCCAAATCCTGCTGGCCCGCTTACTGACCAAACATCCAGATTTGGACGGAAAGCCCTACGCCCACGCCTTTGCCCTGGCCAAAAGTCTTGGCGACCTTTTGGATGAAATGCAGACCGAAGGCCGCGATTCCAAATTGCTGCAGACGCTGATTCCTGAACAAGCGGGTTACAGTACGCAATGGGCAATTTCCCTGCAATTCCTGCAAATCCTGGACACTGTCTGGCCGCAACAACTGGCCACACATCATGCCAGTGATGCGGCCATGCGCCGCCGGGAAATGATGTTACGCCTGGCGGCCCATTGGCAAACCCACCCCCCAACCGCACCCATTATCGCCGCAGGCACGACAGGGTCCATTCCAGCGACCGCCAATCTGCTGCGTGTTATTCTGGATCTGCCGCAAGGCGAGGTTATTTTGCCAGGCCTGGATTTGGGCATGGATAACGATACCTGGCGCGATGTCGATGAAGGTCATCCGCAATACACTTTAAAATCTTTGCTGCAGCATTTAAAGACGACGCGCGCCGCTGTTTCTGACTGGCCCGATGCGCAATTGCAGCCTGACGATACCAAGCGCGAAGCATTATGGCGGGAAGTCATGCGGCCATCCGCCACCACAGCATTGTGGCAGGCCAGCGATACCGTTACGCCGGACGCCCTTGAGAATATCTGCCTGCTGGAAGCTGAAACGCCGGAGCAGGAGGCCCAGGCGATTGCCCTGGCGATGCGGGAAGTTTTGGAAACCCCGGACAAGACCGCCGCCCTTATCACGCCCGATCGCGCCCTGGCGGCCCGCGTCAAGGCCGCCCTACAGCGATGGAACGTCACACTTGATGACAGCGCCGGACAGCAATTGCACTTAAGCACCCCTGGTCAATATATCCTGGCACTGCTGCGCCTGGCGTTACATCCTCAGGATAAAGTGGCTTTGTTGCAACTTCTTTACAATCCTTTATGCGTCGGCGGTGCGGCGCTGGCGGCCCAGCTGGACACACCCGATTATCTGCGTCAGCCGGGGCCTTTGGATGCGTCACGGCAACCGCCCACTTATGCCGCGCTGTTAAGAAAACTGCATCTTATGACCACTCTGAATACGGAGGCCCACAATCCCCACCTGTTGCTAGAGACGTTGTTAAGCGTGGCGGAAGACTGCGCAACCAGTGTGGACCAGCCTGGCAGAGACGTGTTATGGCAGGGCGAAGATGGCGAGTGCCTGGCCCAGATTTGCGCCGAATGGATGGCGGCGATGGACATGATGCCCGCGATGCGCCTGTCGGATTTCTGCGATATGTTTGATCAATTGCTGCAGCAAAACCGGTACCGGGCGACGGCAAGCGCGGGTGTGCCGCGGCTGCGCATTCTGGGATTGATCGAAGCGCGGCTGCAACAAGCCGATGTGATGATTCTGGGTGGGTTGAATGAGGGCACATGGCCGCAAACACCCATGGCAGATCCGTGGATGTCACGGCAAATGCGCGCCACCTTGGGATTGCCGTTGCCGGAGCGCAGCCTGACGCTCAGCGGCCATGACTTTGTGCAGGCCGCCAGCGCCCGCAACGTGATTCTGGCCCGGTCTAAACGTGAAAGCAATGGCACACCCTCAACCCCCGCCAGATGGTTGCAACGCCTGGATGCGGTAAGGGCCGTGTACAGTCTGCCAGATGTCCGGCTGGCGGCAGCCCCCCTGTTAACCCTGGCGGCGGAATTGGACCGTCCCGCAGCGATGCAGGCGGTGTCACCCCCCATGCCGAAACCGCCCTTGGCAGCCCGCCCGCGGCGATACAGCGTGACGGATATTGCGACCTGGATAAACGACCCGTATGCCTTGTACGCACAAAAGATTTTACGGCTGCGCCCCTGGGATGTTTTGGGTGAAGACACAACGCCACGCGATATTGGTAACGCTTTGCACGCGATCCTGGAAGAGTTCTTTACGCACACCAAAGACATGCGTGCCTTGCCGCCTGAGGCACCCGATTTATTCCGCAGCATTGCCGCACGCATCGGCGCGCCGGACGGGCTGGACGAAGCAGCGTTGATTGACTGGCGTATCACGATTGATCGGCTGGCCATTGCCGTCACCGCCCTGCAACAGGATCGCCTGGAAAATGGCTGGCGCAGCGTGGCACTTGAACAAGCCAGTCAGGATGTGACCCTAAGCGGCATAACACTGCATGGCCGCGCAGACCGGATTGATCGCGATCAGAATGGTGCCATTGGTATTATAGATTATAAGGCGCGCGCCGCGCCCTATACGGCCGGCAAAATCGCAGGCGGACATTATCCGCAATTGGGCGTCGAAGCGTTAATGGCCGAAGCAGGCGGTTGGGGCGGTGATGCCCAGGGGGACGTGACTCTGCTGGAATACTGGTATTTAAAATCACGGGATGCAGCAAAAATCGTTAAACCTGTCGCCAAAGATACTGCGGCTTACATCGATGCCACCAAAGAATTACTGCAGCAATTATCCGATACCTATTTGCACAATATCGAAACCGCTTATCCATCGCAACCTTATGGGCCAGACCTGGCCAATGATCGTTACGCATATTTATCACGCGTCAGCGAATGGTCCCTGAATGCCGATAAGGCACCGGATGATGGGGAGGCAGAAGAATGACTGTCATCGTCCCCGCCCACATCATGGCATCCCCCAGTGACGCAACATCGCGCCAGGTGATGGCGGCGGATGCCACTGCCTCCGTTTGGGTTGATGCGTCCGCCGGAACCGGCAAAACAAAAGTGCTGGTGGATCGGGTTTTACGTTTGTTATTGCCCCGCAATGACGGGACAGCGGCAACGCCCCCCAACCGTATTTTATGCCTGACCTTTACAAATGCCGCCGCAGCCGAAATGATCGGGCGCATACAGTCAGCCAGCAAATCCTGGCTGACGCTTGATAACGCGGCCTTGCAAAAGACCTTATCCGGCCTGCTGGGTATCACGCCACATCCCGCCCAGTTGATCGCCGCGCGGCAGCTGTTTGCCACAATCGTCGATACGCCTGGCGGCTTAAAAGTCACGACACTGCATGCATTCAGTCAGTCGATCCTGCGTCGCTTTCCCATCGAAGCCGGGCTGTCCCCCGCCTTGCAACTGGCCGACGAGGGCCAGGCCATTGCCTTGCTGGAAGCCGCACGCAATACGGTTTTTAAACGTGTCGAAAGTGGGACGGATCCGGCATTGCAGGAAAAATGCCGTCGCCTGTTGCATATTACTGGCGCGACACGCCTAACCAAAATCATGACAACCGTGTTGGAGGAACGGCGGTGGCTGCAATCATTTTTTGCTGCACGTCCCAGTCAAGAATCCATTATTTCTGCGCTTTATACCGGGTGGAAAATTGCTGCACCTTCTGAACCTGACCTGTTTTGGAATAAGGTTGTACTCAATCGCAAAATGCTGCGCCAGGTTCACGATGCGTTGGTCAGTGTAAACACCCTGCGCCCGTTAAAACTTGCCGCCCGTATCAATGGACTTTTGACTCTGCCCGACAGTGAATGGCCGCAGTCACGTGCCATCTATACCGATATTTTCCTGACAAAAGAGGGATCGGTCAGCAGGCATAATATCGATGACGTGACCAAGGCGGATGAAACCCTTCTGGAATCTTACATGCACGCTGCCGATGATTTGCAACGCGCGCTGGAAGATCAGGCCGTCCACGATATGGCGATTGCGACCGCCGACCTGCTGGGCGTCAGTCATGCGATTCTGACGGAATATGAGGCATTGAAACGGCAGAAGAATACGCTTGATTTCGATGACCAGATTTTGACGACGCGCACGTTGCTGGAAAGCAATGCAACCTGGGTTATGTACAAGCTGGATCAGGGGATTGACCATATTCTGGTCGATGAAGCCCAGGATACCAACCCCGATCAGTGGGGCATTATCACGGCCCTGGCCATGGAATTCTTTGTCGGGCATTCGGCGCAAAATGACAGGATGCGCACGCTGTTTACCGTCGGCGATGAAAAGCAGGCGATTTACGGATTCCAACGCGCCAACCCTGACGATTTTGGACAGGCGCGCACCCGGTTTGACACCGCCTTGGCACAAACGGGGCAGGAATTGCGCCAGGTGCCGCTGGACACGTCTTTCCGATCCGGCCCAGCCGTGTTGCATTTTGTGGACACCCTGATGAATTTAGAAGCGGTGCGTACAGGCCTTATTTCTGCACCCACGGCCATCGCCCATACCGCCCATCGCGAAGGGGCTGGCGGTCGGATCGGTGTCTGGCCGGTTTTCAGCGATCGAGAGGCGGACGCGACCCCACTTCAGGCCGTTGATGGTGATGTGCAAAGCGGGGCCACAGGCTTGGTGGCCCATATCACCGACACCATTCGCGATTGGTTGGATACACAACGGCCCCTGGTCGCGCGTGGACGGCCTATACGTGCGGGCGACATCCTGATCCTGCTGCGCAAGCGGGGCCGCCTGCAAACGATGCTGGTCCGGGCCCTACGTCAGAAGGGGATCGCGGTCAGCGGGCTGGACCGCATGAACCTGACCGACACAATGGTGGCGCAAGACATGTTCCACGTGGCCAAGATCGCGTTGCAGCCCCTGGATGATTACAGCCTGGCCGGCGTTTTAAAATCCCCGTTTCTGGGGGTAAATGAGGAGACGTTATACGATCTTGCCACAACGCGGGATAAGGACGAAAGCCTGTGGGCCCGCCTGCAACGCGCGCCAGACATGGCAGAAACCGTAACGTGGTTGCGACACTGCATGAACCGGGCGCTGACCCTCAATGCCTATGATTTTTTTGCTGCACTTTTACACAGCCCTTGCCCGCAGGCCCGCAGCGGCTGGTATGCGTTACAACGCCGCCTGGGACACGACATTGCCGAAATCGTCAATGCGTTGCTGGACCACGCATTGTCCCTGCAATCCACCAAAACGGATATATTGGGTTTTATCACCGCCTGTCAGGCAGCCCCGCCGTCAATCAAAAGGCAGATCAGTCCCGGTATGGAGGACAGCGTAACGGTCATGACCGTCCATGCCGCCAAGGGGTTAGAGGCGCCGATTGTTATTCTGGCCGATGCGCGCGGCCCACGTAGCGAGGCAGGGTCAGGATTTATCTGGCCGCATGAATCAGGCCTGGACATGCCGTTATGGACGGCGCAAGGCCGTCATGCGACGCTGGCCCAGACCGCAGGGGCGCGGAAAAAGTCCCGCGAGGAGGCAGAAAGCCGCCGCCTGCTGTACGTTGCCCTGACCCGCGCCCGGGATGAAGCCTATATCACCGGCTATACCGCGCAGAAAACGAAAGCCGAGCCAACCGACGACTGGTATGCCTATTGTTCTCAGGCCATGCGGGCTATTCAAACACCGCCCCCTTCCTTTACCCTGCATGATGATGGCGCAGGCACGCTGATGCTGTCCCGTCCCCAAACCGGTGCATGCGAAATAGGTAAGGACGAAGCCGCACAGGATAAGGTCAGCCCCGTCATCCCCGCATGGCTGGATCACGCCGCACCCAACGCTGTTTTTTCCGCGCCACAGATGTTACAGCCCTCACATCTTGGAAAAGACATTCGCCCCGTGGCGATGTCACCGTTGGCGGGCCAGCAGCAGCATCGCTTCGCACGCGGTATTCACACCCATACTTTGCTGCAGCATTTGCCGAATTGCCCCCCCGCCATGCGCGTCCAGGCGGCTGTCCAATACCTGGACCGTTATGCAACCGATTTACCTGCGGATGTGAGGGAGCAGATCGCAAAAGAAGTGCTGCGCCTGCTGACGCATCCAGATTTGGTATATCTGTTCAGTGAGGACGCCTTGGCCGAAGTTCCGGTCAGCGGCCAGTTGGCAGACGGCACTTGGATGAATGGCCAGATGGACCGGCTGGTCGTGATGCCGGACCGCGTTTTGGTTCTTGATTATAAAACCAACCGGCCACCGCCCCGCCTGGTTCAGGATGTGCCGCTGGTCTATCGTCGGCAAATGGCGACATATCGTGAATTACTGGCCCGTATTTATCCTGGGCGACCCATTACCTGCTTTCTGTTATGGACGGACGGGCCGATTTTAATGGAAATACCTCACGAATAGTCATTGCCAAACCAGGGCCTCACGCCATATCATTCAGAGAGATAAAGGAGCCCGCCATGTCACATACCGTTACAGACGCCAATTTTGAATCAGAAGTTTTACAGGCAAGCGGCCCGGTTGTGGTCGATTTCTGGGCAGAATGGTGCGGCCCGTGCAAAATGATGTCACCTATTATTGACGAACTGGCCACCGAAATGGGCGATGCCGTTAAGGTCGTTAAAATCAATATCGACGAAAACCCGCACACGCCAACGAAATACAGCATTCGCGGCATTCCGACATTCATGGTGTTCAACGGTGGTAAGCTGGTTGATACAAAAGTCGGCGGTATGAGCAAGGTGCAATTAACCGACTGGGTAAAGGGCAAGCTGGCTTAAGCTGATAAATACGGCATACACCATAAAAAAAGGGCGGTTTTTCCGCCCTTTTCTTTCTTGTTCCCGCAGGTTTAATTGTTCTGCTGCGAAGACCCGATAATCATATGCATCTGACGGCCTTCTTGGCGCGGCTCTTGCTCCACCTTACCTAAATCCGCCAGATCAGCTTTGATCCGGTCGAACATGGCAAAGGCAGCAGCCTTGTTTTCCATTTCACGGCCACGAAACCGCATCGCGAATTTGACCTTATTGCCGTCTTCCAGGAAACGCCGCGCAGCGCGGTGTTTGACCTGATAATCATGCTCATCCGTCGCAGGACGGATTTTCAGTTCTTTTAATTCGACAACTTTTTGCTTCTTGCGCGCTTCGGCGGCTTTTTTCTGCATTTCGTATTTGAATTTACCGAAATCCAGGATCTTGCAAACCGGAGGCTCAGCATTTGGTGAAATCTCAACCAGGTCTAATCCCACTTCGTCAGCGCGACGCAGGCCTTCCGAGAGGGTGACAACCCCGATCATTTCGCCATCTTTATCGATTAAGCGGATTTGGACCGAACGAATTTGTTGGTTAACGCGAAAGCCGCTGTCATTTTGTGGGGGTGGGCGTTGTGGCCCGCCAATCATGGGACGACGAATGGGAGTACTCCTTTATTTATTGTTTAAAATACTTATTTTCTATTGTGACGATAAATACGGTGATTGGCAAGCTTTGACAAGCTCCGCAATCGCTGTATCTGCCGCTTTGCCCTGGTTGTCCTGCGACCCCAGATGACGGACAGCCACGGTCTTTTCCGTTGCTTCGCGTCCACCGACCACAAACATGACCGGCACTTTGCCAACGGAATGTTCACGGACCTTGTAATTAATTTTCTCGTTACGGATATCCGCTTCGACACGGATGCCCGCCTGGCGCAACGTATGGGCCAGTTCCAGCGCATAGGCATCGGCCTCGGACGTCACGGTCGCCACGACACACTGGACGGGGGCCAGCCACAGCGGCATCTTACCGGCGTAATGTTCGATCAATATCCCGATAAAGCGTTCGATTGAGCCAAGGACGGCGCGGTGCAGCATGACCGGACGATGTTTTTGACCATCTTCCCCGATAAAGCTGGCATCCAGGCGTTCCGGCAGGTTAAAGTCCAGCTGCAGCGTGCCGCAGGTCCAGGACCGGCCAATGGCATCTCGGATATGGAATTCCAGTTTCGGGCCATAAAATGCGCCATCGCCAGGGGATTCGGTGTATTCCAGCTTGGCCGCGACCAACGCCGCCCGCAAACTGTCTTCCGCCTTGTCCCAGATATCATCACTGCCAACCCGTTGATCGGGTCGGGTCGCCAGCTTGACGGTTACATCGGTGAAATTAAAGTCCGCATAAACCTGTTGCAGCAGGGTGCAAAACGCGACCGACTCGGCCAAGATCTGCTCTTCACTACAGAAAATATGCGCATCGTCCTGGGTGAACTGGCGGACCCGCATCAGGCCGTGCAGCGCGCCATGCGCTTCATTTCGATGGCAACAGCCAAATTCCGCCATCCGAATTGGCAGGTCACGGTATGACGTAATACCCTGCTTGAATATCTGGACATGCGCCGGGCAATTCATCGGCTTTAACGCCATTAAGCGGTCCATCGCCTTACCCGACAGGATCGGCTTGTCATCTTCCGTGGCGGGAATTTCATCCGGCACGATAAACATGTTTTCACGGTATTTGCCCCAGTGGCCCGACTGTTCCCAAAACCGCTTGTCCATCAATTGCGGCGTCTTCACTTCGACATATTCGGCGTCACGCAGGCGGGCGCGCATGTATTTCTCAATCTCAATCCAGATCGCATAGCCTTTGCTGTGCCAAAAAACGGCGCCCTGCGCTTCGTCTTGCATATGGAACAGATCCATTTCGCGGCCCAGCTTACGGTGATCGCGTTTTTCCGCTTCTTCAATCTGGGTCAGATAGGCGTTCAATTCCTGTTCCGTGCGCCAGGCCGTGCCGTAAATACGGGTCAACATCGCCTTGTTGGAATCGCCGCGCCAATAAGCTCCCGCAACTTTCATCAATTTGAACGCCGGGCCGACATGCTTGGTGTTCGGCATATGGGGGCCGCGACACAAATCGAACCATTCACCCTGACGGTAAATTGTAAGTGTTTCAGTTTCTGGCAGATCGCGGATAATTTCAGCTTTGTATGTTTCGCCCTTGGCTTCAAATAACGCAATGGCGTCCTTACGATCCCAGACCTCCCGCGTGAACGAGGACCCGCGCGCGATAATCTCGCGCATTTTATCTTCGATTAACGGCAAATCTTCGGTCGTAAACGGCGTCGCGCGGGCAAAATCATAAAAGAACCCGTTTTCAATATTGGGGCCGATTGTCACCTGGGTATCCGGGAACAACGCCTGCACCGCTTCCGCCAGCACGTGGGCGCAATCATGCCTGATCAAGGCCAGCGCCGCTTCATCTTCCCGCTTCACCAGCGCAATTCGCGCATCGTCGTTTATCGGCAAAGACAGGTCGCATACCTTGCCATCAATCGTAATCGCCAGCGAGGCCTTGGCCAGCGACGGCGCAATACTGGTCGCTATTTCAAGCCCCGTCACGCCATTGGCATAGGTGCGGGTGGCGCCGTCAGGTAAAGTAACGGTAATCATAGGCTTTGTTGCGGCAGTCGGTTGCATCTGGTTTCTCATGACTTAACAAAGCGCAGAACATTAGAAAATGCAAGGGTTTGTTCGTGTCAGCCCCCTAGGCTTCAACCAGTGGGCGCTGATTTTTCCGGGTTTTATCCGCGACCGATTTAAAGGTCAAGACGCCCTTCTTATCCAGATCAACCGTCACCGACCCACCATGCTGTAAGTCACCGAACAGCAATTCATTGGCCAGCGGCTTTTTCACCTGATCCTGTATCACACGCGCCAACGGTCTGGCGCCCATCGCGGGGTCATAGCCGATATTGGCCAGATGCTGACGTGCCGCATCAGTCAATGTAATTGTGACATCGCGTTCGGACAATTGCGCTTCCAACTGCATAATGAATTTATCGACCACGCGGGCCACGGTGGCGAGGGAAAGCGGCGCAAACGGAATAATCGCATCCAAACGGTTGCGGAATTCCGGTGCGAACAGGCGCTTAATCTCTTCCGTGTCTTCACCGCTGCGAACGGTGCGCTCAAAACCCACCGGTGCCTTGGCCAACGCACTGGCACCCGCATTGGTGGTCATGATCAGGATAATGTTCCGGCAGTCGATTGTCTTGCCGTTATTATCGGTGATCTTCCCGTAATCCATGACCTGCAACAAGATATTGTAAATATCGGGATGCGCCTTTTCAATCTCATCTAACAACACGACGGCGTACGGATGCTGGTCAATCTTATCGGTTAACAACCCGCCCTGTTCAAACCCGACGTAGCCCGGCGGGGTGCCGATCAGGCGCGAAATGGCATGACGTTCCATGTATTCAGACATATCAAAGCGCAGCAATTCCAGACCCATCGTTTGGGCCAGTTGTTTCGCAACTTCTGTTTTCCCGACCCCAGTGGGGCCTGAGAACAAATAACTGCCGATCGGTTTTTCCGCATCGCGAAGACCGGCACGCGCCAGTTTAATGGCATCACACACCATGCCGATGGCGACATCCTGATCAAACACAAGCGTTTTTAAATCACGTTCCAACGCCGCCAACTGCGATTTGTCATCGCGCGTCAGGGATTGGGACGGTACCCGCGCCATGGTCGCCACGACACGTTCGATATCCTGTTCGTTCAGTGTTTTCTTACGCTTGTCGGACGGCAATAACATCTGTGCTGCGCCCGCTTCATCCAGAACATCAATCGCCTTGTCCGGCAGTTTGCGATCACCCAGATAACGCGTTGAAAGTGTGACCGCAGCAGTGATCGCCGCGTCATGAAATTTCACGTTATGATGCTTCTCGTAATACGGTTTCAGGCCACGCAGAATTTTAATCGCGTCTTCTTGTGATGGTTCATGCACATCAATCTTCTGGAACCGACGCACAAGCGCACGATCCTTTTCAAAGTGATTGCGGTATTCCTTGTACGTGGTCGATCCAATGCAACGCAAAGCGCCATTTGATAAGGCAGGTTTTAACAGATTAGAGGCGTCCATCGCGCCGCCACTGGTGGCACCCGCACCGATAATCGTGTGAATTTCATCGATAAATAAAATCGTGTTGTCTTCTTTTTCCAGCGCCGTCACGACCGCCTTCAGCCGTTCTTCGAAATCACCGCGATACCGCGTGCCAGCCAACAGCGCACCCATATCCAAAGAATAAATCCGCGCGCCGTGCAAAACCTCTGGCACGTCGCCTTCGTTTATTTTCTTCGCCAGCCCTTCGGCAATCGCTGTTTTTCCCACGCCAGGATCACCGACATATAACGGATTATTCTTGCTGCGACGGCACAATATCTGGATCGTCCGGTCAATTTCAGCCGCGCGCCCGATCAGCGGATCGATTTTGCCCGCACGGGCTTTTTCATTTAAATTGATGCAATAGCTGGCCAGCGCTTCGGCCCCGGTCCGCGCGCTTGATTTCTCATCTTCCTCTGCGTCCGATCCACGTGGGGGCGTCGCAACATCACCGGTATGAACCTTTGCAATCCCGTGACTGATATAATTCACAGCATCGAACCGCGTCATATCCTGTTGCTGCAGGAAAAACACGGCATTGCTTTCGCGTTCTGAAAACAGGGCGACCAGGACATTCGCGCCCGTCACCTCTTCCCGTCCAGCGGATTGCACATGAATGGCCGCACGTTGCAAGACACGCTGAAATGCCGCCGTCGGCCGCGATTCAATCGTACCGGGTGAAACGGTTAAATAGTCCAGCTCAGTGGCCAGATAATGCGCCAGCTGATCGCGCAATGTCGGCACGGCCACGCCGCACGCCCGCAAAACGGCCAGCGCATCGCGGTCTTCCACCAGGGCGAGCAAGAGGTGCTCCAGCGTCGCAAATTCATGCATCCGTGCGGCCGCTTCGGCCAAGGCGCGATGTAATGTCTGTTCCAGGATTTTCGACAGCATGGCGATTTATTCCTTTTCCATTGTGCATTGCAGAGGTTGTTCGCTGACGCGGGCGTATTCCATGACCTGGCTGACTTTTGTTTCAGCAATTTCATAAGTGAAAATACCGCACAGACCCACACCACGACGATGAACATGCAGCATGATATCGGTCGCCTCTTGATATGTTTTGCTGAAAAATCTTTCCAAAATATGCACCACGAATTCCATCGGCGTATAGTCGTCGTTCAACAATAGTACTTTGTACATCGCTGGTTTTTTCGTCTGTGGCCGGGTTTTCAGGGCGATGCCTGTGTCTTCGCGCGGGCCTTGAGGTGTGGGTTTTTGGCTTCGGATACGCATGAATACAACATAGCACAGCACGCCCCATGAAAAAAGGGCCCGTCACCGGGCCCTTAAGTCTCAAAGAAAATAAAATACGATTATGCGGCTGATGCTTTTTTCATTGTTTTAGCCACTTGCTCATTCAATGGCTGCAGGCTGTCTGTCGCAACTTTTGTCGAGATTTCCGACAGGCGTGTCGCCGATGTCACAAGACCGTCATAAGCACGTTGGGCCAGCTGGTTTTGCGCTTCGGTCAATTCATTGATTGTCTTGCAAGACATCAGTGTTTTGAATGCTTCTGTTTGGCGCGCTGTGTTTTCCTGCATGAAACCCATATAGGTTTTTAAAACTTCTTCAAAGCCATTGGCCCAGATATTTGCGCTTTGGACAGCCGCTTCGACTGTTTGCTTGCTTTGGTCTGCAGCCTGTTGCGCGAATTGTTCATAATTCAAAGGTGATTTGGTCATCATACGCTCCATCGTTGTGTTAAGTTGTGAGGTGAAAGGTTGAAAGAAATTCGGCGTGGAAAAAGACTGCGCCGCTTGTGACGGCATCGCAAAAGCATAGCTGTTATAGCCTGTGTCCGATGTCAGTTTTTCTTGTTGTGCCTGCACCGTTTTTTGCACGCGCTTTGCCGCCTTAACCGTTTTTTTGACGGCTTTTAAATTGGCCTTTTTCACAGCGTCCAGTGACGTGACATTGGTCGCGACCACTTTCTTCATCTGTTTTGCAGCGGCCTTTGCCGACGTGCTTAAAGGTGTTTTTTGCTTTGGCATTTTCATCGCTCCTTGCGCGTTTTCACGTGCTGTTTATCGTGTGCAGGGTACATAGATATACGCTTGTTTGCAATGCACAAAAAACACCCTGGCATGCTTTATGTTGCATTGCAACAATTAAATATAGGGCGAATGTGTCGTCGTGACATGCGTGTATTGCATAGCTCATGTTATTTTTGACATGAAATGACATGGCTTATGACTAGACAGAATACCGCACACCCTTCTATGGTGGTTGTCATCGTATTCTTTCATCTTTCCACATATTACGGAGCATCAATGGCGCATAAACGGGGTTTGTTATTGGGTTTAGGCCTGTCAGCTGCATTTCTGGCCAGCGCGGCCGGAACAGCGGATGCCGCCAAAACCAAACAAGGCCCGCCATCTGTAGCGGTGACAAGCGCGATTGATTTCAGCAGCGGCACAATCCTGATCGATCAAAATCTGGACCGCCGCATTGTCCCGGCATCAATCACAAAAATGATGACATTTATGGTGACATTGGACGACATTCGCGCCGGCACAAGCAGTTGGAACGATACCATTAAAGTATCGCACAATGCTGGCACACGCGGTTTCAGCGAGGGGTTCACGCCAGGGACGCACCACACCCTTGATACGCTGATGCGTGCTTCGCTGGCCCGATCCAATAATCGTGCCGCCACGGCTATGGCCGAACACGGCGCCAACGGATCCATGAGCCGTTTTGTCGCGCGCATGAATCAAAAGGCGCAAGATATCGGCATGACCCACACGTTGTTTGTCGATGCATCGGGCCTAAGCGCCAGCAACCGATCAACGGCGCGCGATTTACTGTTGATGGGTCGGTATTTCGTTGCGACCTATCCCGAATATATCGACCTGCTCGGACAGCGGGAATATAGGGGGCAAGAAAACACCAATAAGCTGCTGTACCATAATTTCGGCAACACCGGCATTCAGACCATTGCCGGAAAAACCGGCACACATTCTTCATCCGGCTCTTGCCTGCTGGCCATTGCGCGCCGGGGTGACGATTTTGTGATTGCTTTGTCCATGGGCGCGCCGAACCGTTTTGTTCGTGATGCGCGCCTTAGCAATGCGATCATTAACGCTTTCGACAGGCAATTTCTGTTGCAAACACACCCATTGGCGCACGCCCCCACGATTGGGGCAGCGATTGATGTGCCGCTTTCCTTGCATCAGTCGGCGCCTGTCACGATACCTGTGATTCAGCAAGCCACAGCGGCATTAACCGTGAATAAGTGGCCGTCATATCGCATGACCGGCATCGCCCTTACCCGGGATTTGACGTTCGATTTTACCCCTATCGCGGCCAATGACCTGTGGGGAAGACAGGCGCAGGCGGCAGATCAGCCCCCGGTCTATCCCGCCATGCCCGGCATACGGAACAGTGGAACAGAGCGCGCCGCACAGACCCAAGGTGGCAGCAGCGGATCGGTCAGCCGCGCCACGCCCCTCGCGCCATTATAGTTCCAGTCCGATGAGGGTTTTCTAGACTTTATCCCCATCCTGTTTTATACTGGATGAATGTTGGCCGAATCTTTCCCCCGCCTTTTGCGCCGAACCACACCGCGATAGACATGATGCCCCTTATGATCCGCCTTTGCGCCTTTATTTGCCTTGTTTTTGCCATGATGGCACAACCCGCCTTGGCCGCTGCGGCCCGTGACAACAATAAATACGCCTCGCTGGTGATGGAATATGAAACGGGCAAAATCATCCACGCCCGCAATGCCGATAAGGTCCTGCACCCGGCATCCCTTACCAAAATCATGACCCTGACCCTGGCGTTTGAGGCGATGCGCGCCGGAAAATTACGCGCTGGTGACCGCATCGTGTTTTCCAAACACGCCGCGGCGCAATCTCCCACAAAAATGGGCATTCGCGCCGGTGGGTCAATGCGCGCCGATGATGCGATTAAAGCGATTGTAACCAAATCGGCCAATGATGCCGCTGTGGCTTTGGGTGAACATTTGGCGGGAAGTGAGTCTGGCTTTGCCCAGGTCATGACCCGCAAGGCCCGCGCCATTGGCATGAGCAAGACAACATTTAAAAACGCCTCCGGCCTGCCCAATCCGAATCAAGTGACAACGGCGCGCGATATGGCAACGCTGGCCCGGTATGTCCTGGCCACCTATCCTGATTATTACCGGTATTTCAGCATGGTCAATTTCAGTTATAACGGCGCGACGCACCGCAATCACAATCGCCTTTTATCACAATATGAGGGGATGGACGGTATCAAGACCGGTTTCGTGAATGCTTCGGGCTACAACCTCGTCTCCTCGGCCAAGCGTGACGGCACACGCCTTGTGGGCGTGGTATTTGGCGGGCGCACCTGGCAATCGCGCAATGCGCACATGGTCGAACTGCTGGATAAATCTTTTAACGACATCCGGTCTTATGGCATTGCCCAGCTGCCTGCTGCGGGCGTGATCGGCACCGTGAATGACACACAAATCGTGTCCGTTAAAACGGTCAGCATGACCCATCCACCCGGCAGCAAACCCGTGATGCCGTCCAGTAACGATCCACGTTATCACAATGGCGCACCGGATATGGCCGTCCTGCCGGTTGCTGCGGCCCAGGCCGCGCCGGGCCAGATTGTTCAGGCAACGACGACGACAACTGTTTCCCATGTCCCTGTCCCAATGCCAACGCAAAAACCTTTGCACACCCAGACTGTTTATCAGGAAACTGCGCCCGCCCAGGTTATGGCCGCGGCCTATCATCCCACCCCTGCGGGCGGTAACGGTAACTGGGCCATTCAGATTGGCGCGTTTCAAAGCCGCGCGGCGACTGACCTGGCGCTGGCGTCTGCACGAAAACGTCTGCCATCCCATATTGCCAGCGCGGCACAGCCTGAAATCGTTCCCACCCGCACCGCCCAAAACGGTGTCAGCGGCGGCGAATGGATTTTCCGGGCGCGGTTGCGCGGTTTTGCCGCCAAGGACGCAGCCGAAGCCTGCGGCTATTTCCCAGACTGCCTGACCATCGCACCAGGCGCTTATTAATCTTTAAAAACCAGGTTTACGCGGGGGCAGCATCACGCCACCCGTGACCGATGCCGCCGGCACCTCGGGGGACAGCGGGGTCGTATAAACCGGCGTGGCCTGCATATCCGGCCATTTCTGGGCCACGGCCAGGACGGGTTGATTGGGTGGAGCCTGACCCGCCAGGATCGCCTGAACTTCCGGTGTCATCGCAACGGTATAATCATGTGTGGCGACCAGCTTGCCCGTCTTGTCTTCAAATACTTCCAGATGAAACAGAATATCCCGACCGGTCAGGATGTAATCGCCCCCCAGGATGACAGGCCCTAACTTTGATTTCGTGGGCTGCGCCTTTGGCGGTATCGTCCCGCCCAGGCGAAAGCCATGCTGCATCAAGCGGTTTGTCACATGCTGTTGCGCCATGGTGGTAAACGATCCGGCAGCAGCGGGGGTTGCCCCGGTTAAAGAGATCGGTTTAAACGCTTTCACACCCGTCGGCGTGCCAGCGTTTACGCCGTTGCGCTGCATCTGGTCGGCCAGCACGTCGGTCGCCGCATAATTCACATTTCGCAGCGTCGTCGGATCGCCTTCGATAGGGACCAGGTTTTTCACCAGGCCGCCACTGCCCATAAAACCGCCCGTCGAAACGCAGCCGGCCAAACCGATGATGACAGCAAGCATTGTGGCAATAGATATAAGCGACTTTGTTTTCATTGCCCCATTCGGCCATAATCAGGGCGTTGTGGCAAGGCCTACTTCACACGCGCGGCGATACAAAAAAGAGAGCCAGTGTTCCCACGCTACTGACCATAAAAGGGATCAGGCTATAAATACCAGTATTCTGACCGATCGCGATCAGGCCCACTAAGCTCATAACCGATAGCAGCATGACCGAGGCTACAGCCCAGTCCCCGACCTTTCGAGAAGACAGAATACCACCCACAAAGGCAGGTGCAATGGCAACCGTTAGGGTCAAGGTCGACAAGGCTAAGGTCAACACATCCTGCGTTACCAACGCAATAACCGCCGCCAGGACAATCATTCCGACAAAGGCAAGTTGCATTTTGCGCTTCATTTGCTCTTTCGTCGTTTTAGGGCCCATATTGCAGGCCACAGCCGATGCACCAGCATAGCAGCTAACATTCATCGTCGATAATGTGGCCGCAATCATTGCAACCAGCATAAGGGCCTGCACTTGTGGGCCAAGTGCCTCAAGCGCAGATGCAAACGCCAAATTAGCATCTGTTTCAGCTAGGCCATTCTCTTTTGCATAAAACCCAAACCACGCAGCGGCAGTAAACATGATCGCCGTTAATGGAATTGCCAGCAAAAATCCCTGACGCGCAGCCCCACTATCCCGTACGGCATGCAAACGCTGCCAAACATCGGGGACAACAAGCGTGGATGCAAAAAACATAATAATAAGATTAACACGGTCAAAGTTCGATAAAGCAGCTGACGTAAAATCATACTGAGCCGCCTGTGCTGTCACCGCTGGGCCAATGATGCAGAAAACGACTGTCAATAATAAGGATAATAAAGCGATTTGTAGAATATCAAATCGAGTTAACGCACCGTATCCCCCCTTCAGTAGCATAACAAGCGTCACTACGGATGTCGTCACGACCACAGCAGCATATGAAATGTGGAATATCTGATGTAACAGTAATCCAGCAGAAATCACCAGTGCCAGATACCAACCAAAGGCATATAGACTGGAGATAAGCGCGACAACATGCCCGGACGCGCTTCCAAAGCGCATATCAAACCAGTCTGCGACCGTATACATATTATGTTGTGTCGATAATGCTTTTAGGCGTGCGCTTAAATAGCTGAGGATCACAAAGGCAGCCGCTGTCGTGCCTATCAACATCAGCAATGTCCACCACCCATACAAATAGGCCATTGTGGCATAAAGTGTGAAGAACATAACATCGACCCAGCCGATGACGATACCCGCCCCCATCACCAAGCCGGAATTCTGTCGCCCAGCGATCAAGAAGTCATCAATACCACGCTGACGAAACACCCAGTAAGCAAAAAGCCCAATAATGACTAGGTAAGCAGCAATCAATCCCCAAAACATCTATCCCCCTTATGTTTTGTAAAATAAAACCAGAACTACGCCTCTTTTTACATTTTGTAAATCTTTGTCAGGCTTAATGAGGGTGTGAATTACAGGAAAAGACCGTCTTTACACGGTTTTAACATATATCAGGTAGGCTTATATACAGAGTCAGGTAGCAGGTAAGGATGAACAGGGGATTGCAAAACACAGAAGCACCACAGGGCCGCGGGGTTCTGCGCGCCATTCGGGCCTTTTTTGATTACAATCGCCTGGGCGATATTCTGGTCCTGACCGGAAAGCTAAGTGCCATTCAGCTGCGCGAAGCCTTGGCTTTACAAAAGCTGTCCGGCCAGCGTCTGGGCCAGGTTCTAATCCGTCACCGCTATATCCGCCGCCGCGAATTATATATGGCCTTATTTGCCCAGCAAGGGGTGCGTACGTTTGGCGCGTTTATGACCTTGTTTGTCGCCTTAAGCAGTTTTAATCCCCGTGCGGCCAAGGCCCAGGAACAAAACCTTGCGGGTCAGTTTATGCTGGCCTCCGCACGGCCTGATCTGGGCCAGATTCAAGGCTATCCCGGCCTGTTCGGATCAACCGAGAAAATATCCAGCGACACATCCGCTTTTACCAAATGGTCTGGTATGTTTAACCGCCTGGAACAGGATTTAAGCAAGAACAGCAATGCCGCCATGCTGACCGTATGGAAGCATAACCTGGAAGGCATGCGCGACCTGCCGATCGAAGAAATGGCAACCCGCGTCAACACCTTAATGAACAATGTCAAATACGTGCGTGACAGCCGCAATTATGGCCAGTCTGATTACTGGGCCACGCCGATCCAATTCCTGCGCAAGGGTGGGGATTGTGAAGATTACGCGATTGCCAAATATGTGTCATTGCGCGCCCTGGGCGTTCCTGAAAACCGGATGCGGGTCGCCGTGGTCCATGACCGCCAGCAAAACACGCCGCATGCCATCTTGGTTGTTTACACGGATACCAAGGCGCTGATCCTGGATAATCAGATCAAAACCGTCAAAACCAGCGACGATATCCGGCATTACCGCCCGATCTTTTCACTGAACCGCACAGGCTGGTGGTTACACAGCACCCCTGGCACCGGCAACCGGACTGTCCTGGCCTCAGCGCGCTAAGGGTTAGTCGTTACTGGTGACAATAATGTTTTCAACATTTAAACCAACGACTCCCTGCAACAGCGCTACATTTTCCCATCCATAAGCGGTGCCAGCCCCGTCGCGATCGACCTGCAGGCGACTTGATCCCGACTGCTCAGTAAGACGGACAAAATCGCCAATCGACTCCGTCAACGGGTCAAAGGACACCAACTCACTCAAATCGATTTTGTCATTTTCAGCCGCGGTGAAGTCGGTGATTGTGTCCATGGCACCCATGGAAAGCGCGTTAAAAATAAAAGTGTCAGCCCCGCGACCGCCAGACAGCGTGTCGCTGCCCACATCACCGACCAGCGTATCATTACCGATATCGCCATATAACGTGTCAATGCCGTCACCGCCGTAAAGAATATCGTTCCCCGTGCCACCAGACACATAATCATTCCCACTGCCCGCGAACACAGTATCGTTGCCCCCTTGGGCAAAAATACGGTCATTGATGGCACCCGCACCTATCCCGAGGCCACTGACACCATATATTTCATCACCTGCGCTGCTGCCATAGGTTTTAATGACATCATACGGAAGCGTGAATGCAATAGGTGCCGCACCGTTGGACCCGCTACGTATCACGTTCTCAAACGGATTTTGGCCGCTGAAATACCCCTCCAGAATAATGCGCCCGAACAAGGCACTGGAGTTATTTTGGTTAAAGACAATCTGCAGGTGGTTGTGGTCATTTGTGCCAGCATTGTAATGCCGTTCATAGGACCCGGACCACATGGTAAAATTGACCGTATCGTTACCTGCATCGCTTGCCACCTCACGCAGCCAGACGCTTGTGCCTATTCCAATACTGATATTATAAGTGTCACTGTCCGCACCGCCGATCAGAACTGCCAGCCCTCCATCGTTCTCAAACGTATCATTGCCGTCACCACCATAAAGCATGTCCGACCCCATATACGCGATCAGCGTATCATCACCGGCGCCACCATATAGCGTGTCATCGCCATAGCCCCCGTATAACTCATCATTGCCGTCCCCGCCATGTAGTTCATCATTCCCCATCCCACCGACAATCGCTTCAGGTAACCAGGTGCCATACACCAGATCGTCCTCGTCCGATCCAGTAAAATTCGTCTCGCCCCATGGGATGAAATAGATGTTATCGGGATGAACATTCGCTGCCTGTTGGCTAAATCCCTCACTGGTATAGGATCGGACCAGTCCGGCGATATCAAATACCGCATTCGCTGCATCCCGCCCCTGTTCGATAAAGGATACGGCAATCGCAGCTGTGATGGCCGTGGCGGCCGTATAGGTGCCTGAGACAAACATCCCCCAGCTGTGGCTTTGATCATGCAGGTAAATCATCTGCACATCGCTGTCCCAATAAGCTATCAATTGGTTCCGATACACCCCTGCACCGAAATGGATTATGTCTGCCCCAGCTTGCGCCGTGTTTTCAATCAGAATGTCACTTCCGCCGCTGCGGATATAAGTGTCGTTGCCGTCCCCGCCATGCAAGATATCGCTCCCCGCACCGCCGGTTAGGGTGTCATGGCCACCCCAGCCTTCCAACACATGGGATTTGCCATTAATTGCCACCAGCGTATTGGCGGCACCATCACCGCGCCGATACACATAATCGGAAAATTCAAGAATGGTTTTGTTGGCGGCATATGTGCCGTAATTATCAATCTGCGCCAGGATACGGTTCGTACCGTCTTTCACCAGTAAGTCACCAAACAGGCCAAGCCCAATGTCAAACTGGTCCATCGTCCCCCACATAATTTTAATATGCGTGGTGCCGTCATCGTCCAGACGACTGCTGTTCTTCACCGTTACCTGGGCCGCCTGCTGCTCAATCATCACCAAATCATTGCCATCGCGTTTGTAGAATTTGTATTCATCGCCATACACTAGGCTGTTGGCAAACGCGGTATAAGTATTATTCCCGCTGCCGTCGATCAAAGTCATAAACCCAGGGAATGTTTCCGGGTTCTGGGGCGTGGTGCCATAGGCCCCCTCAGCCCACGGCGTATGTGTGATAAAATCATACCCCGCAGCATTCAGCAGGGAATTGATGATTGAATTGCTGTTCAAATCGGCAATATTATAGGTGATGCCGGTGTCATATAACCCGGGCAACGGATCATTCGCGGTTCCCAACGACGTGGCGAACCCCTGCAAATTGGCCCACAGCGTGTCCGCCGCCGCGCCATCCGCCAATACCCGGAAATTCCGGTCCGCAGCGGTTTCGCCTGGGGCAAACCAGTCGCGAGAGCTTTGTGCAAGGCTTTCAATTTCAACCAGTATATTTATTTCAAGGGGTACGGCATGGTTAGCTCCCGTTCCACCCCGCAATATCTGCATCCCCGTTCCGGTTGTGGGGTCACCGTCACTATCCGTATCGGGATCGTAAAAGAGGTAAGTATGCTCTTGCTCCGTTGCGCCCATCAAAACGTCCAATGATCCCATGTATATTTTAGGCATTACTTTTTCTCTTTATACAAATCGTTATGTGATGGCGATTCGGGGTAAATCTCAGCCCCGACAGGGACGTACGCATTCAGAAGTTTGTTGTTCTTATCGTAATATACTGCATGGGCAGGGCCACTGGGCGACATGAGCACATAATCCAGTATATCGGGCCGAGGATGATACCGCCATAAGCCTGGAATACTTTCTATTTCAAAAGACTCCACGCCGGCATATTCAACCAGCACTTTATCAACGAAGGCCTTGTCTGTACCAACCGGGAATAAAACACGAAAGGCATGAACCAAAGCATCCCGATCCATACGATAATCCGCAAAATCAAACTGTTCGACTCTGAACCGTGGATCGGCGGGGTCGGTGACTTTAAATGGATAGCCGAAGTTCTCGCCATATACGATAAACGCTCCAAGGCACAGCAGAAATAATATAATACGTCTTGGCGTCAGTTTTTGTCTGATTGCCTGAAAACTCATGATCATTCCCCGTGGCTAGAAATTAACGCATCCAAACACCGATCATACCACGGCGTTCAATATCTGCATCCCCGTTCCTGTCGTGGGGTCATTATCTCCGTCCGTATCAGGATCATAGAAAAGATACGTATGCTCTTGTTCTGTTGCGCCATTCAAAACGTCATATGAACTTGCATATATATTTGACATAGCACTTACCTTTTTATAGTTTCTGAACTTGCTGGGTATAAATCATAACTACCATACATTTTTATATTTTTTAATCGGTCCTTACTATCGAATCGATAGGCATACGATGGGCCACGTGGAAGCATGAGTATGTAGTGAAGTACATATGGGCGCGGCACATACTTCCAAACATTTTTATTTTGCAGCCTATACGATTGGCTTTTCCCATACTCTAATAAAACCTTGTCAATAAACGCTTTCTCGGTCCCCACAGGAAATAACACACGAAAAGCATGCTCTAGCGCCTTTCTGTCGCCCCGATAATCCGCAAAATCAAACTGTTCGACTCTGAACCGTGGATCGGCGGGGTCAGTCACTTTAAATGGATAGCCGAAGTTCTCGCCATAGACGATAAACGCTCCAAGGCACACTAGCAGCAAGATAATCCGCCGTGGTGTTAGTTTTGCTTTTATGAATTGGTAATTCATCCGACCCCCGGCTATAAATTATCGCCTTACCCCATATATAATATCACTACATGGTTACGTGTGCGTTAAATCCGGCGGTGCGTTAAGTCTTAGCCTTGTAAAATCCGGCACACATCAAGGGCGGCGTACGTTAAAACGCCATCCGCGCCTGCGCGTTTAAACGACATCATCATTTCCAACAACGCGCGATCGTAATTCAATGCCCCGGCCTCTGCCGCCCATTTCAGCATGGCGTATTCGCCGCTGACATTAAAGGCATAGGTCGGCATGGCGCATTCATCTTTCAACCGCCGAATAATATCCAGATATGGCAGGCCCGGTTTCACCATCAGCATGTCCGCGCCCTCGGCAACATCCAGCCAGGCTTCGCGAACCGCTTCGTGACTGTTCGCCGGGTCCATCTGATAGGTTTTCTTGTCACCCTTCAGCAAGCCTTCGACCTTAATCGCATCACGATAAGGGCCATAAAAAGCGGATGCATATTTGGCGGCATAGGACATGATCAGCGTGTCGGTAAATCCATCGGCATCAAGCGCATCGCGCAAGGCACCGATCCGGCCATCCATCATATCTGACGGCCCCATCACATCGACCCCGGCCTGGGCCTGTAACAACGCCTGTTGGCACAGCGCATCAACCGTCGCATCATTCAAAATGCGGCCATCTTCCCCCATCAGCCCGTCATGCGCGTGGCTGGTATAGGGATCAAGCGCCACGTCGGCCATAACGCCGATTGGGATACCGGCGTCTTTAATCATCCGCGCGGTCTGGCAAATCAAATTGTCGGGATTCAGGGCTTCACTGCCCTCCGCGTCCTTACCGTCTTGTGGCAGGGCCGGGAACATGGATAACAGGGGGATGCCGTGCGATGCGGCCTCACGCGCGGCGGCGACAACCCGGTCGGGCGTCAGGCGGTGAATACCAGGCATGGATTTAATCGGTTCTGCGGCATCTTTGCCGGGGATGACCACCGCGCATAAAATAAGGTCAGCAGGTGTAACGGCATTTTCGGCGACCAGCGACCGAATCCAGGGCGATTGACGGTTACGACGCAACCGTGTGCGGGGATAGGAACCAGAGAAATGAGACATATGATTACCTTTTTGTGATATTACACGGCCAGGTTAATCAGAACGCCCTTCTCTGCGAAGCGGTCTTTGACAGCTTCTTTGATTTCATCCTCTATTTGTTTTTCGATTTTTGCGCGATCTTCAGGCGGCATGCTCGCCAGCTGTTCTTCCGTCAGTCCCATGCGTCCCAGGATTGCCGCGCGCATTTTCTCGCCAGGCGACATCGCCTGAAACTTCAGGAATTTTTCAGCAGGCGTTTCTTCCTTGACCTTAGCCGGAGATCCAGCAGCGGAGGCCTGGACGGTTTTGGTCTTAATGCCCAGCGTATCTGTTGCGGCGTAACCATTAATCTGCATTGCATTTCACCTTTTAAATTATGAGCAGGCCATAGCAATGCAAAATGTGTGCCAAACCGCGATCACGGATCACGTAATCTTGGCAACCCGCACAATATTGGTGGAACCCGCCTGACCGAACGGCACACCGGCGGTCATGACGATCGAATCGCCAGGCTCTGCCAGATGCTGCGCCTTCGTAACGCGCACGGCAATTTTCACCGCATCGGCAAAATTATCCACCTTCTCGGTCACCACCGCATGAACGCCATAGGATATGGCCAGACGCCGCGCGGTTTCCTGAACATTGGTCAGGCACAGGATCGGCACAGCGGGCCGTTGCCGCGCCGCACGCAAAGTGGTGGCGCCAGAGCTGGTATATGTGGCGATACAAGTGGCCCCAATATCACGCGTCACCTGATGGGCCGCAGCCGTAATGGCCGAAGATATGTCGCCCGTGACCGCGGGCGTGGTCGCCAGCATGGTTTGGCGATAATGCGCATCACTTTCCACGCGCTGACAGATTTTATCCATGATTGTGACTGCTTCGATCGGATATTGGCCAGCGGCAGTTTCGGCCGACAACATAACCGCGTCCGTCCCGTCATAGACGGCATTCGCGACGTCTGAGGCTTCGGCCCGCGTCGGTGCAGGCGATTCGATCATTGATTCCAGCATTTGCGTGGCAACCACAATGGGTTTACCCGCGGCGCGCACCATACGCACAACCTGTTTTTGCACGGCTGGCACTTCTTCTGGCGGAATTTCAACGCCCAGATCACCTCGCGCCAGCATTACCCCATCGGCCACCGCGATCATTTCGGCCAAACAGGCCAAAGCTGATGGCTTCTCCAGCTTAATCATCAAGGCCGCGCGACCTTGGATCAGCTCTTTCGCCTCAATCACATCTTCTGGCCGCTGCACAAAGCTTTGGGCGATCCAGTCCGCGCCCAGATCCAGGGCAACAACCAAATCGCGACGGTCTTTTTCCGTCAGGGCCGGAATCGGCAATACGACATCGGGAATATTAAAGCCCTTGTTGTTTGACAATTTCTGACCGGCGGTAATTTCGGCCATTAAAAAGTTTGACCCTTTTTCAACAACCACCATCCGGACTTTACCGTCATCCAGCAAAATGCGTTGCCCCACATCCAGCGCCGCGATCACCTCTGGATGCAGCAGGGGCACGCGGGTCGCGTCACCAGGGGTTGGGTCCAGGTCCAGGCGCAAAATCTGCCCGGCCTTAATGTCCATCCGGTCCCCGACAATTTTACCGACGCGCAGCTTTGGCCCCTGTAAATCGGCCAAAATGCCGATTGGGCGGCCCAGCTCAGCCTCAATCGCGCGGATTGATTTCACATTGGCCCCGTGCGTTTCGGCGGTGCCGTGACTGAAATTCAAGCGGAACATGTCAACGCCGGCAATAAACAGCGCGTGGATCATTTCAGGGGTTGAGGAGGCGGGGCCAAGCGTGGCCAAAATGCGGGTACGGCGAGGGCGAGGGGGGAAATGCAGCATGGTCGAGGATCATCAGGGGGTAAAAGTGGCGGAGCGTTTGTGACCCGTTTGTAAAAAAACGGTCACCCTTTCTGTATATCCCGGCGCAGCGATGAAATAAAGCCCCGTTATGCGAAAGCATGATTCGGAAAAATACCCCTGAATTCTGGCGGCATTGCGGCAAGATCGGCCCGGATTTGGTAATTCTATGTCGTCGCCTGGCCGCAAACGAAAGTGCCCTGTCTGTGAATCGATTATTTAAACATACGAAAAGATGTCGTTTTTTCATGTTCAGAGCCCAAAAAAATCCATAAGCGGAAAATAATCTTCATTGCACGAACCACGAGATGTAGTAGGCTTAGCGACATCTAACCGCTACGGGTTGTGGTTTGACCACAACACAAGGCAGTTCCAAAAATGAAGCGCGTATAACAAATCACACCCAATGATTGGGCCAAGGGGAAATCCGTCATGTTTGATGTTGCACAGGTGGAACGTGGTAATCGTGTCCAAATTGACCGTAGCCGTGATGCGTTTTTGACTGATTTCGGCAAATCGACCCTGACGGATCGTTATTTGATGCCTGAAGAATCCTATCAGGACTTGTTCGCCCGCGTGGCCATGTATTATGCGGATGACAGCGATCATGCGCAACGGATTTACGATTATATCTCCAAACTGTGGTTTATGCCGGCGACCCCTGTTCTGTCGAATGGCGGCACCAGTCGCGGCCTGCCGATCTCCTGCTTCCTCAACGAAACCAACGATTCGCTCGAAGATATCGTATCGTTGTGGAACGAGAATGTCTGGCTGGCCTCACGCGGCGGTGGCATTGGCTCGTACTGGGGCAATATCCGGTCGATCGGTGAAAAAGTCGGCCTGAACGGCAAAACATCCGGGATCGTCCCGTTTATCAAGGTTATGGACAGCCTGACACTGGCTATTTCCCAGGGATCGCTGCGTCGCGGATCGGCCGCCATCTATCTGCCGATCTGGCACCCGGAAATTGAAGAATTTATCGAATTGCGCCGTCCGACCGGTGGCGACCCGAACCGGAAAGCATTGAACCTGCACCATGGCGTGCTGGTCACCGATGCGTTCATGATTGCCGTCGAACGGGATGAAGAATGGGCTCTGCGCTCACCCAAAGACAATGCGATTATTGACCGCGTGCGCGCCCGTGATTTGTGGATCCGCCTGCTGACTGCACGGATTGAGACGGGTGAGCCATACATCATCTATATCGACCACGTGAATAACGCGATTCCTGAGCATCACAAAATGGCGGGATTGACCGTTAAACTGTCGAATTTGTGCTGTGAGATCACTCTGCCAACCGGCCGTGACCACCTGGGCAATGACCGGACGGCCGTGTGCTGTTTGTCGTCCCTGAATCTTGAGACGTTTGAGCAGTGGCAGGATCACCCGACCTTTATCGAAGACACGATGCGCTTCCTGGATAACGTGTTAAGCGATTTTATCGCCAAGGCACCGGACGACATGAAACGCGCGAAATACGCCGCAATGCGTGAACGGTCTGTCGGACTGGGCGTTATGGGTTTCCACAGCTTTTTACAGTCCAAGAGCCTGCCGATCGAAAGCGTGATGGCCAAGGTCTGGAACCGTCGTATTTTCCAACATATCAAACGCCAGGCGGATGACGCGTCGGTCAAGCTGGCCCACGAACGTGGCCCCTGCCCTGATGCCGCTGATTACGGGATTATGGAGCGGTTTTCAAACAAGATCGCCATTGCCCCGACGGCGTCCATCTCCATCATCACTGGCGGCACCAGCCCGGGGATTGAACCGAACGCGGCCAATGCCTATCTGCACAAAACCCTGTCCGGATCATTTGCGGTTAAAAACCCGTATCTGGTCAAATTGCTGGAATCAAAGGGCCAAAATACCGATGATGTCTGGTCCAGCATCTTTACCAACGAAGGGTCGATCCAACATCTGGACTGTCTGTCCGCTGATGAAAAAGACGTCTATAAAACAGCGTTTGAGATTGACCAGCGCTGGTTGATCGAACATGCCGGCGACCGGACACCTTATATCTGTCAGGCGCAGTCGTTGAACATCTTCCTGGCCGCAGACGTGCATAAGCGCGACTTACATATGCTGCACTTCGAAGCGTGGAAAAAAGGCGTGAAATCACTGTATTACTGCCGATCGAAATCCATTCAACGGGCGGAAAGCGGTGCCAGCTGGCAACGCGCGAAAGACAGTGCCGCGCGTGAGCAAGGCATCTTGACTGAGCCAACCCTGCCCGTGGCAGAAACAAAATACGAAGAATGCCTGGCCTGCCAATAGGCATACGCCAATTATAGACACAGAAAAACCGGCCCAAGCAGCCGGTTTTTTATACGCCACGCTTAAAGCAGAAACATGGCTTCTATAAAGTTTGACAAACACTCACTTTAGGAAAGTTGTCTTTTTATAGAAAGGACTACTTTCATGTTTGAGCTTAAGAAAACACTATCACGGAATACCCCAGCGGACAAAAATGCTGTTGCAAATTACGAGGCAACATCACGTGGTTGGTTAGGTGATGATGGTTTAAGCAATTAACTGCAGCATCGCCTGGCCGAACTGGGCGTTCCGCGCCGGGGTTGTCGTCTTCATTTGCCCTTCCAGGGACAGTAGGCGGCTAAGGACGCCCTCCAATGCGGGCAGGGTCCAGTTACGAATCTGCGTTTTGAACGCGTCTTCCTGTTTATAAAATACTTTCGGGTTCAGAGATTCCATTGCCGCTTCAACCGACTCGCCCGTGGCCGCCGCGCATTTCACCCGGTGCAAACGCCGGAAATGATTGGCGGTCATGCGGATCAGGCCCACCGGGTCTTCCCCC
This sequence comes from Pseudomonadota bacterium, assembly GCA_040386235.1. Classification (GTDB taxonomy): domain Bacteria; phylum Pseudomonadota; class Alphaproteobacteria; order Micavibrionales; family Micavibrionaceae; genus JAZKGA01. Next base: position 472,817 of record JAZKGA010000001.1, on the reverse strand, counting down.
TCTGCCAATAACCGTGACAGGGCCGCCATGGCCGCGCCGGGTTTACGACTGGCCAATGCAAATACAAAATCATCCAGGGCCTGGTCAACCACATCGGCGATGGCCGCGCGCGCATCATCAAGCGTGATAACGCCGCGTCCATCACTTTTGCCCATATATAATGCCAGTTTTGCAAGTTCTGAACGCACGCGCAGGCGATCGCCCGCCAAGGTTTGTGCCAGAAATTGCATGGTTTCTTTGGCCGGTTGCCATCCGGCCTCACCCAATATCTGCCGCGCCAGTGCTGAAATCGCTTCGGCGTCGTCGGTATAGCAGGGAAGCGCGGCGGCCTGGCCGTCCTTTTCCGCCCAGACGCGCAGTTTCGACCGGGGCGACAATTCATCGGCCTCCAGGATAACGAACGCGTCGGGATTGGGATTTTGCAGATAGGATTGCAGCGCAGGCACCAGCGCGTCATCGGCCGCCTGGACCCTGACCACCCGTTGTCCCCCCATCAATGAGCCGGCCTGGGCCTCAGCCTCCAGCAACCCAGCATCCCCGCGCCAGCGGGCGGATTCCAGAATCGCGACATTAAACGGGTCTTTCAGGTCGGCCACGAACAGACGCGCCAGCGCATCGGCGCGTTCCTTCATCAACCCGTGATCGGGGCCATAGATCAGGGCGACGCGGCACGCCTTATCCGGCCTCGCGATAAACCCATCAACCTTATAGCCAGGGATTTTCATTTAGGGCTGTGCCTGCTGAAAATAGAGGCTGAGCTGCAATTCGATCTGACGGGTCAGTTCTGTGACCGCATTCTTCCGCGCGCTTTCTTCGGCGACACGATTGGTGAATTCGGACCCCAGAATGTTATAGCTGGTGATGGCCAGCAGCGGCCGTTGCAACAGGACCTGGCCCGTCTGGTTGTCCGTCAGGCGCAGGGCACTGGACAGGCGCAGCTGCCCCCGCGTGCTGTCCGACGTTTTGGTGATATCCAGGTCGCGAATCTGTTCAGCCAGCGGCGTGATGAATAAAGTATAGCGTGGCTGGTCCGGCCGGCCATCGCGGTACAGGCGGTCGATCAGCGCGTTGCGCAACTGCTGACCCGTTCGGTCAGGGATGTTGGCGAGGGCGATCTGTTGGAATGCCGCCTGTGACGCGTTCGGCTGGCCCGCGTTTCCAGTGCCGTACACCGGCTGAAACCCGCATCCCGCCAGTCCCCACAGGACAACCGATACACATAAGGAAAGCACAAAGCCGTTTTTCATTTCGTCACCACATTTATAATCTTGTCAGGAATAACAATCACGCGGGTTATGGGACGCCCGGCAATCGCCCGTTGGACACGATCATGGCCCAACGCCATATCTTGCAACGCGGCGGGGGCGAATGCAACAGGGACATGCAGGATTGTCCGCAGGCGACCATTCACCTGTATCGGGATGGCCAGGCTGGCGGGGGGTGAAACCGAATGTGTCGGCCAAGGCAGATCGGCCAGCAGCGTGGTGTGGCCCAGCATCTGCCATATCTCTTGCGCTATATGCGGCGCAATGGGCGTTAAGCACCGCGCCAGCCATCCCAGATCGGCGTGAACCGACCCATCCCCTGCGCGTTGCCGCCCTTCAAGCGTCCTGGTGAACTGGCGCAATCGGGCAATCGCCTGATGCGGGGCCGCGCGACGCAAGGCTAACGCCACCTGATCAGCCAAAACAGGCGCAGGGGATAAGGCAGGGCCGTGTGATTCCCCGGACAGGCTGGCCAGGCGGTGCAGACGATGGATAAACCGCCACGCCCCCATTAAACCCGCGTCATTATTCCAGTCGCGCGGCCGGTCCGGCGCCATATCGGATAAAACCCAGAGCCGTGTCGCGTCAATCCCATAGGCGTCAATAACAGTTGCGGGCGTTAAGTCCCCGGCATTGCGGCGGTTGGATATCGCGGCAGGTAAGGTGGAAAAGCCCGCCAGCGCGTCGGTGGCAATAACGGCGCGCAACGCGTTTAAGTCGGCCACAGGCCCAATGGGAAGTGGCAGGGGACATGGCAGGGGATGCCCCTGCGCCGTCCACAGTTTCCGCCATTTGGCCTCAGTGGCACGTATATTATAGCGTGTCAGATGCGCGGCCATGAAGGAAAGGCCGACCGGACTTAATTATCCTGGCTGGCGACGCGCAACTGACGCGCCCTAAGCAGGATCGCATCTTCAATCTGGCGCGACATGGCCGCATCGGCTGGCGCATCCACCCATCCCTTATTCGTTCGCACCTGTTTCAGGGCGGTGACATTCAGGGCGCTGGCCTGCAACGCGCGGCCATGGATCAGGACATTCAGTTTATAGCGTTCCGCCCGTTCCGCGTCCGGCTGGTACCAGTCGGTCAGGATAACGCCGCCAAACGGATCGGCACTGGCCATCGGCATGAATGAAATTGTGTCGAGGGCAGCGCGCCATAAATAGGTGTTGACGCCGATACCGACCTCAGACTCGTCTTTCTTGCGGCCGAACAGGTCCAGCCCGTCCTTGCCAAAAATGCTGGCCTCTTCTTCATAAGCATCGCCGCTGCCGCCCTGGTCACGCGCGCCGGTCGGGTATTTGGCTTCGCCCTGCGGCAGGCTGCTGCATGCGGATAAGGCCATCAGGACGACAACAAGGGCGGGGCTGACACGGGACAAAGACATCGGGCTTCCTTTACAGTAATATATGTGTCATCAAGGCATAGCATGGTGTTTTCGCATGCTCAAGGGACATTGCCCGTTCCGGACTGTTGCAAAATTGCCACATGTGTCGAAAAAATGTCACAACCCCCCAACAGAAGAATTGTTTTTGTCAGACGATCTGGCATATATGAAGGCGTGTTCATGTTCTATGGGCACGCTCAGTTAAAACATATCAAAAGGAAATATACCCATGAAAAAACTTCTTAGCTCAGTCGCCCTGCTCGGCGTCGCTGCTTCGATCGCTTCACCAGCTATTGCTGCTGATGACAGCGCTGTTAAACTGGACCTGTCCGGTTATGCTCGCGGTTACGTATCATACGTAAGCCAAGATGATGACGGCGGCGAAGTTGCTGACTTCGACATGCTGCGCGATACAGAAATCCACTTCACAGGCGAAACAACCCTGGACAGCGGCCTGACAATCGGCGCACACATTGAAACTGCAGTTGACAACGGCGACAACGCTGCGACTGGCGATGCAATCGATGAAAGCTACTTGTACTTCTCAGGCAACTGGGGTCGTGTAAACATGGGTGAAGAAGATGGCGCTGCATACTTGCTGCAAGTTGCTGCTCCTTCAGCTGACTCTAACTTTGACGGCGTTCGTCAGTACATTCAGCCTCTGAATGACACTGCTGCTGGTCTGGTTAACAGCTCATTCAACATTGATTACGCTAACGACGAAGCACGCGATGCTGACAAAGTGACATACCTGTCACCAGTATTTAACGGCTTCCAACTGGGCGCTTCATACACTCCAGAAACAACAGATGGCGCTGCTAGCGACATCGGTGGTAACCGTTTGACAGATTCAGATCTGGATGATGGTTATGAAGCTGCCGTTCGTTACGAAGGCACTCTGAGCAATGTTGGCTTTGCAGTTGGTGGCGGTTACACCCACATCAACAACGAAGCTGCTGGCGCAGATGACTTCAAAGAATGGAACGTTGGTTTGGACATGAACATTGCTGACTTTGGCGTTGGCGCTGTTTACACCGAAAACAACGGTGCAGCTGATGATGCAGACTCAGACACATGGGTTGTTGGTGCAGACTACACAGTTGGCGCATACAAAATCGGCGCAAGCTACTTGAACAACGAAGATGACGGCGCTGCTTCAGAAACAGACCGTTACGCAGCTGGTGTTACGTACTCGTACGCTCCAGGCCTGAGCTTCCGCGGTTCGATCTCACACACGCAAGTGGATGAAGATGGCGTAGCAGATGTTGACGGCACAGCCGTTCTGCTGGGTACACAAGTTAACTTCTAATCTTAGAAGATACACTTAAGAAAAAGGGCGGGTTTTACCCGCCCTTTTTTTATGTGCGTGTTTGCGCTATACACCTCATCATGACATACGCCTTGTATCTTTTGCCCTTTGTGGCCCTGATTTTTCCCTTCGCCGCCCAGGCCGACACGGCCGCGCGGGACCAGGCCATCGCCCTGGATATTGGCGGATTTGTCCGCATGTACGGCAGTGCGGTCACGCAGGATGACGCGACAGGCCACATCGCCCCTTTTGACCTGTTACGCGACACTGAAATTTATTTCCGGGGTAAGACCGTTCTGCAAAACGGGGTAACAATTGGGATGCAAATCGAAACCGATGTCGATGCAGATGATAACAGCAGCGTCAACGAATCCTATCTGTATGCCCTGGGGGATTGGGGGCGTATCAACGTGGGCGAAGAAGATGGGGCGGCGTATCTGTTGCAAATCACCACGCCTGGGGCCGACCCTAATATTGATGGTGCGCGCACGGAAATTCAGCCGTTTAATGATACGGCCGCAGGTCTGGGTGGCGGGTTATCCGGCACATATAATCTGGGGTACGGCAATGACGAAGCCAAAGATGCCCATAAAATCACCTATCTGTCCCCTCGTTTTGCCGGTTTGCAGCTGGGCGTATCTTATGCCCCCGAAACCGATGATGGCAGCGTCGCGGATGTTGAAGGCAACCGTTTGACCAATAGCGGATTAGATGATGCGTATGAAGCCGCAATGCGTTATGAAGGCAAGCTTCAAGACGTCAAACTTACGCTTGGCGGTGGCTATACCCATATCGTAAACGCCAGTGCCGGGGCGGACGACTTTCAGGAATGGAATACGGGCCTGGACGTTAACTTGGCTGGGTTTGGTATGGGTGCGGTTTACACCGAAAATAACGGCGCGGCAAACAATGCGGATCAGACGACCTGGGTGATCGGCGTGGACTATGCATTCGATGCTTTTACACTTGGCGGCAGTTACCTGCACCAGCGCGACAAGGGCGATAACAGCCAGGCAGAACGATACACGGCCGGCATTCACCATGATTATGCCCCAGGCGTGCGTTTCAGCGGCGTGGCCATGCATACACAAGTGGATGCTGATTTAGATGTGCAAGCCACAGGCACGGCCCTGCTGCTGGGTACGCAGATTGATTTTTAAGGCTAAGCGTTCAATTGAAAGCTGTGAAAGTCACTGTGGCTTAAATCCGCCAGGGCCAGCGTTGTCCCAGGCAGAGAGTCTGTCGCGGCGGGTTTGGCCGTGTGGGAAGACGGCGCCATCGCCAGCCCGGCCATATCCTGGCCTGTTCCGGATTCAATCGCTGTATCGACCAGGGCAACGGCCCCGCCCAATGGCCCACCAAACAACGTACCGCCGATAATCTTGCCCACCGGGCGGATGGCGTCGCCTGTGACATGGCGATAGGCCATGTTCAGCAACGGAATATGTTGCAGCGGATTAATCATGTCGATCAAATCACCAAAGCCAAAGGGCTGGTCGCCTGGGGCAATTTGTGTTTGCGGGGCCAGAGAGTGGGCAAACTCTGCCGCGCCCCCTGTCGTTTTGTCCTGGGCCGTTGCGGCAATTTCTTCGGCGATTGTTTGCGGCGCCCCCCATACCGGCATCGTGCCAGCGGTGCGTTTTTCCCCGTCAATCAAGCGGGATTCCAGGCGAAAGACGGGGGGAAGTGCGGCAGGTTTTTGCGTCTGCGCCGCCAAAGGGCGCGCATTATTTTGCTGGATGGTCGGCGTGGTAACCTGCATAGTATGTCTATGATGCAAATCTTAGGCCAGTTTACGTCCGTCCAGGCGGAAAGTTTACAGACATTGTTACAGGCACTCGACCTGCATGATGCACCGGCGGTTTCGCCTTTGCCCGCCGCGCCCATACGGGTTGGTCTGCTTCTGGATAAATTGGTCCATGCCCGTGCGTCGCAAAACTTGCAAACCCCGCTGTGGGAAGGCATGACGACAGTGCGGATTGCCAATGCCAGCTTCCATATTCGTGATCTGGCCTGGACCACGCACAATGGCGCGCCACCGATTAAATTAACGGAAAAGGAGCGGGACATATTAATGTCGCTGTCATTGGCACCAGATCGGGCCCTGTCGCGTGAGGAATTGCTGGATCAGGTATGGGGGTATCGCGCGGATTTGGACACACATACCCTGGAAACACATATCTATCGCCTGCGGCATAAGATAGAGGCCGACCCGGCCACGCCGCAGATCATCGTGACAATTCCAAACGGGTATAAATTAGTGGTTTAGAACCGTGTATATTTTGGCCCCAGGCACGCCGGGATTATCCAAGTGAAAGGTGCCACTTTCACGGCTAAGCACATTTTGCGCCTGACCGAAATTAGGTGGAACAATTAGTGTTTTAACGCCGCTGGCCACAAATTCCCTATGTAGGTCAATGACATCCCGTGCGCTTACCGTACCAAAAACCCCTTGTATAGTAGCGGCTTGTTGGCCATCTACACGCCAATCAAATGCATTATCATCGTCCATATGTATCTCCCATACACTTGCATGTAATAGGATTGATTGTCATAGACAAGAAAGAAAGGGTAGATAGACTGTACTTATCCCGCGCGAAACGGAATTATTACCCGACCAGGGGTTCGGTACGGGCCAGATTGTACTGCACGGCACCCATGGAATGCGTCAAAAATGATTTTTCGCCAGTAAGTTCCAATGCCCTGACTTCACGTACGCGCAATGCATCGATGGCTGGATGATCGGTCAATGCCGCAGGAATGCACATAATGGTAAAATTCGCCATCAACACGTGCGCAAAAGCCTTTTCAAGCATTTGCAGGTTGACGTCATCCCCCAGATGCAGCAACTGCGCGGTATTGTCGCTGACGCGTTGCCATTCAATAGACAGGGGCGTGCGCGGCGGAGAATCTTTTAAAACAGCGTTCATGGCCGCACCATGCCGTTTTACCGCATGAAATGCCAATCAGGGTTTTGCGCCGGTCATGCAAAATCAGTATGGCAGGCGGCAGCCATTGGTTTTCAATTCACTGAATGTCCCGAATTGCGTGCGATAAATCGTTAAATCATCAAAATACTGCGCCGTTGGCGACAGGTTTAAGATGCGGGCGGCATATTCATTATCACCGTCGGCGTTTTCAATTTCATAGCTGGATGGCGTGCCGATCCCGTCATCGGTCCGGTTGGCCGTGCCGTTGACCAGATAGGCGCCATAGCCGTTAATCCCGTGGCTGACCAGGGCATAGGCAAAAGCCTCGATACTGGCGGGTGGCGTTGCGCTGGCCCGCACGTCAACATCCGCCATATCTTCGCCCGTGGCGCGATCAAAGCCCGGCGTAAACCGGCTGGGATCAATCTGGCCCCCATTGTCGGCGACAATAATATCCGCCGTGGCCGCATTCGCGGGCGGGGTGGCAGGACAGCAGAACCGTGCCTTTGGCGCATTGATGTTCTTATACACGCCGCCGCCCTGGGACAATGTCCAGGCCGCAAGGCGACATGATCCATAAATATCGGTGGTCGGGTTGGTGTTCACATCAGCAAAAGACGGGCTGATACCATAGGTGTAAAAGTGACCCCAGGCATCCGAGGCCTGATACCGCGCCAGGCCCAGGCTGTGAAAAGGCAGCAGCCCTTCCCGCACCGGACACGCGTTGGAATAGATGAAAGGATCGACGCCAAAATTTGCGTCGTCTTGCGATGTCGTTGCGGGAACAGGGCAGGGCAAGCGGTTATGTGCATGGACATAAGCGGCGATCTGGTCGGCGATATGCTCCATCTCCGTACTGGTTTTAATGCGTGCCTCGTCCGGGGCGATGTCACCACCACGCAACAGGATACTGCCCGCCATAAAGCTGGCGCCAAACAACATCAGGATTGCCAGCAGGGCGACCAGCATACTGCCGCGCTGCGTCTCCGCTGGGGCATTTATGGATATACGCATGATGATGCTCCGTTATACGCCATGATGCCGTCCTGGGTCATCCACGTCACAATATCGTCGAAATCACCGCTGCGCTGCGCGGTGACATAGGTCCGGTTTTGCGCCGGGGCACTGGGGCTGAAATCAGCGTTCATCTGTTCCTGGCCGCCCAAAAATGCAGTGCGGTATCGCTGTGACGTATTGTTGGCCAGATAAGACCCCAGCCCGTTCGGCCCATGACTGATCAAAACGAACGCTGGCGCGGTCACAGACGTTTCGGCGGGGCGCGGTCCATACGGCCAGGCGATTTGGCGATACAGCGTATCAGCCCGTCCATAATCGGACGTTGCGTCATCTTGATCCTGACGAACAGGGGAGATAACATAGCCCGCAGGCACCGGCACTTCGATTTGCAGGTCGTCACCTTTCCCATAGCTGGTCGCCGACTGTCCAGAACCGGCACAACAGAAGAAAGCCTTCGGCGTGTTGACGTTGTCGCCCGTGATAATCCAGGCCGGCGTACGACAGCGCGGGTGAACAATCACCTCATCTTCATCATTCACGCCGGGGGTCAGACGGTTTTGAGGCTCGGTCAGGTCACCGTCGCCGTCCAGATCGAAATTATCGTCCGACAAATCATTGTCCTGGGCGAAAACCGGACTGACAGCATAGGTTAAGGGACGGCCCCAGCCATCCAATATCTGGTCATAGGTCAGGCCCAGCGTCTGGAACGGCAGAATCCCTTCAAAATCCGTGGTGCCGCAACGACCCATCGGCCGCGGATCATTAATCGTCAGCATCGATACGGTCACGCCACGCTCGTGCCCGAATGTGGCGTCATCTGCCGCCGGATCCGCAGGGCAGGGCAGGCGGTTTGCCACCTCGACATAATCTGCAAGAGCCTGAACTGCGCGCCCCATCCGGTTTTCCGTTTCAAGCGTCGCCCTGCGCGCCTCGGCAATTTTTTGGATCTGCATAATTGATACAGTAATCACGCCAAGAACCAGCAAGCCGATCCCGATTTCGATCAGGGTAAAACCGCGACTGCGCATCAGCAAAGAGGGCGGCGATGTCATCATGGGAAAATACAGCTTTGGCCCACGCTGGCCATCATCATGTCCTGGGTTTCCCAAACGACCATGTCGTCGCTTGGCAGCGCAGCGCCCGGCGCGATCCGCTGGCCGCGCACAGCATATATCACGCGATCAGTTGAATCGTTCTGGCTGTCCCAGTTGCTGATATTGTCAGACGCAGCATAGCGGTTGCCCGTAACCGGATTGAAGGCCAGCCCGCCTTCGGCACCATGACTGATCAGGACATAGGCGATGCCGGTCGCTTTTTCATTATTCGCAATGACGACTGTGTACGTTACCAATGGGTCAGGATAAGGAACATCGACATTGGTGCGATACAACGTGTTATTCGTACTGCGCGATGTGGCCGAAGACGGCGGGGCGGCAAGATTACTGCCCGACGGGGTCAATGCGTACGTGTCGTTCTGATTAACCACAACCCAATCTGTATTGGGCGCAAAATCCCGGCCAGGGCAGCAAAAACGGGCCTTCAACGGTGCGCGGTTTCGCACCGCACCGGGTGACAAAGCGGTCGGTCGGCCAATATCGTCGGAATCGTCATACATCCAGTCGGACGTCCGGCAACTGGCAAAAACTTCCAGCGACGCGATAGTGGGGTTTTGCGTGAACGCGCTGGACACATGATACGATATCATATTCCCCCAGCCATCTTTAACCGCATCTTCGGACAGCCCCAACGTCTTAAACGGCACAACCCCCACCGTGTTGGGCAGAGAGCCGCAATTATTCGGCACGGCATCGCCCTCCAGACCACTGCCCCTCTCAAAGCCCCAAGGCGGATCATTGGGGGCGGCGTTTCCGGCAGGTGTTTTATCGGGATTGGCGGGGCATGGCAGGCGATAATTCGTCATCGCATAAGCCCGCAACGCGGTTTGAATACTGGCCATTTTGTTTTGGGTTTCAATGGTACGGGCGGTTTTAATGGTCGGAATGGCAAAACCGATTGCGGCCACAGCCAGCAATCCCACAACCGTGATAACCACTGCCAGTTCAATCAGGGTAAACCCCCGCATGTGGGAATGAAAATGCCGCATTATATTGATTGTACCATGAGCCATACTTAAGACAAAGACGCTTTTGCACTTGCGATTGCGGCCACCAGCGCGTCCAGAAATGTCCCAGCCCTGCGGATCGGTAATGCTGTGGTGCCATTGGCGGCCAGTATTTTTAAATCGGCCAGGGCGCGTTGTAATATCGCCCGAACTTTTGCATCCATCTCGTCTGCTGTTGTGGATGCCGCTGGGGATGGCGGGGCCGGATCGTGTCCGCCGCCATAGGCACGCATCGCGCGGGCGGCCTGGGTCGATACAGGCTGATGCGGGGTGGGCGTCACCACCACATCCTCTGGCACGACATGTAATTCCTGTTCCAGAAAGGTAATCAACGCGGGAATTGAGACTTCGGCGATATCGTCAATCTCACGGGCCATGCTGTCAGGAGTGGGGGCGTTTTTGCGCCGTCGTTGGAAAATCGGATCTTCGTGCTGGATCGGCATACGCGTATCCGTGCTTTCCGTATGGCGCGTCATCAGTGTGGCCAGCAGGCCTTCTACACGTTGCAGCATTGTGTCTTGACCTCCTGTCTCGTCATTCCGCTTATTTTAGATTATATCATGGATTGATGGACGATGAATACGATCAAGATAACGACGACCGACTGTGGGCGTTTTATACCAAGGGAATAAAGCCCATAGGTCCCCGTACGCCCAAGCCCGTCAAACGTGTCCGACCCGCCGTTACAATAAGACCGATTATCGCAGCCCCGACCGTTTTATCCGTCGGACCCGCACCGCGATCTGAGATGCGTGCGACGGATGACCAGACATTGCGCAAATTAAAACGCGGCACCTGGACGGTGGCGGCAGAAATTGATTTGCATGGCATGACCCAGACCCAGGCGCACAGCGCCTTGATACATTTTATGGGCAATGCCCTGGCCCAAGACCATAAATGCGTTCGCATCATCACAGGAAAAGGCGGGCGACATGGACCTGACAAGCCCGGCATCTTAAAACAAAAAGTGCCGCAATGGTTGCAGGATTCCCCCCTTGCCCCCTGGATCGTCAGCCTGCATCACCCGCCCGCCCACCAAGGCGGTGTGGGGGCCTTGATCGTCTTGTTGCGGAAATCGCGCGCCACGACATCCTGACCCGCGTACCTAAGACGCGCATTTGGCCTTGTGTCTGTCGTCATTCATGTTTACATACTTTGCAATCTTGTTTGGTCCAGAGACCCCCGTTATATGCCCCCTGTTCGCGCCCTTTCCATCGGCCTGTTTGCCATTTTCTGCTTTGCGATCAGTGATGCGGCGATAAAAAGCGCGCTCAGCGTTTACGATCCGCACAGCCTGGTTTTGGTCCGGATGGTCATCTCGGTCCTGCTGGGTATTCTGTTATTGCGGTGGCGGCAACAAAGCCTGGTCATTCATAACAAAACCTACATTATCGCAGGCGCCGTTTTATTCATGCTTGAATATGTTGGTTTTATCACGGCAATGCAGTATTTGCCCCTAACGGAACTGATGGTGATCGTGTTGATGGCACCGCCGGTCGTGGCCGGATTAAGCGCCTTCGTCTTGCATGAAAGGCTGACGCCCCGGCAAATCCTTGCGCTTGGTTTGGCGTTGATAAGTGCAGGTGTGATGGTTGTGTGGGGACAAGCCGATGCGGGGGCCGCGACCGCGTTTCCTGCCGCGACCAGGTGGATCGGGATCGCCCTCAGCTGTGTGTGCGTCATGGCTTTGGCCATACGCAATGTTACCGTGCGCTTGTACGGATTGCAGGAAAACGCCGTTGCGACCGTTGTCTGGCTGTCAGGCTTGTGCGCCTTGATGTGCCTGCCCTTTGCCGGAGTTGTCCATAATGGCATAACCTGGCATACGGATGCGATTGTGATGGTCTTGATCGGCAGCAGTGCGGCGTTTGTCGGCTTTGTCGCTTTTTTACGCGCGTTGCAGGCCCTGCCCGCCAGCGTCCTGCAGCCTTTGCAATACACGCAATTACTGTGGGCCAGCCTGTTCGGCGTGGTCTTTTTTGCCGAAATACCAACGCTTCCTGTTTTCATCGGGGCGATGGGTGTGGTCATGGCCGGACTCCTGTTCTATGCCGCGGCGCATCACATAAGACGGTGAATAGGTTGCATACCCGTATTTTAAAGATTGTCTTTTGCCCGCGAAGCACTTATGTGATGTGCATGTTGAGGGGGAAACAACATGACCGAACCACGTTATTCTACCGTGCTTAAACCTGTGCCAACAATCGAACGTATTCAGGGCGCTTTAAGTCAAAGCGACCTGAACGACCTGTGCGATGCCACCGATGCGGCGGTCGAAGCCGGCGGCGGTTTCGGATGGATCCGCGTTCCGGCCCGCGAAACCATTGAACGGTATTGGCAGGGGATTATCGCCATGCCGACACGCCACCTGTTCGTCGGGCGCCTGGATGGGGTTATTTGTGGCACTGCGATTCTTATCATCCCGCCAAAGAATAACGAAGCCCAGTCTTTTGCCACGCAATTGACCAGCCTGTTTGTCGCCCCCTGGGCCAGGGGCCAGGGCGTGTCGCGCATGCTGTTGAATGAGATTGAGAAGACCGCGCGCAAAGAAGGCTTTTTCGTCATCAATCTTGACGTTCGTGAAACACAGGAAACAGCGATCACGCTTTACGAAAGTGCTGGTTATATACTGATTGGCACGCATCCGTGTTATGCGCGGATTGATGGGCAAATCGTTAAGGGGCGCTATTACTATAAACCCTTAATGCCGTCTTTAAACGTGGTGCCCCCGAAAACCGTATAAAAGACTTAACGGTTTGCGCTGCTTAACTGCGCAGCGATTTCCGGCTGCTTGGCCTGTAATTTCGCTTCCAATATTTTCGCCAGCATCATTTCCCGTGCGATCACACTTGTGTAAATCTCACGCCACTGGGCCAGGCCTTGCGCCTCAACACCGACATTCAGCGCGCGCAGTTGTGTTTCATTCATCCCTTGCAGATTGATGTAAAAATTCGGGTCTTGGTATGGCAATTTGGTGCCGATTTCTAACTGCGTCGCATAGCTGGGTTTCTCACCCGTCAATTCGGCGATTTTTGTGTCATCGTACCCAAGGGATTTCAGACGGGCTTTCATCACCTCGCTGCCCTCGTCACTGCCCTGCATCCGTGCCGCCATGTTGCGGATCATGCTGGCTTTAATCAGGCTGTCTGTTGCCATGCTGGACCGCGCGTCAACCACCGATTGGAATCGTGTCGGGTCTTTGGCGGCGATGCCCAGGCCTGAAAATTGTTGATGCGCGCCCAGCAACAAATCCACATGCGCAACCGTTGCCTTTTCCGCGTCTTTTTCAACACCGTCGGCGATATTAACAGCCCCGGCGGATTTTTGCGTCACGTCCTGGGTGGCTGATGTCGCTAACACTTCGTGGCCCGCAGCCTCACACGCACGTTTCAAACCAGGCAGGTTCAAACTGCCGACATAGCGGCAATTGCGTGACGCGTCACCCATATCGGTCGCATCGGCCTTTGGGGCGGCTTCCTTTATCATCGCGTCGCGGTTCACGTCTGCCTCCGCCTCCCCCGCAGCCAAACCGATCACAGTCGATGAGACACCGCACAGGGCCGGGGTTGGCATCAAATCCTGGGCATTCTTTTGTTGCTGCCGCCCCACTCCGTCGGCGATTTTATTAGCCGCTTCGGCGTCCGTTTGGGCCCCACTGGCCTTCACGTTTTCCTGGTCACTCATCGCCTCCTGCTGCGACATGCCGCGCCATAAATCCAGCCAGTTGGTTTCGATCTTTTGATCATCTGATTGCGGCTGGACACTCGTTCCCCCGCCAATAGACGGGATTGATTGCGCCACAGCGACGTGCGGCGCCATCACACCAAAAACCAAAAACAGAAGAACCAGGTGCCGCATGGCGTTAACGATCCACATTCCGCTGTACAACTTCTTGCTGCTCAGCCAGTTCCATTTCAACAATCAAGGACAGGATCAGTTCAGACCGCAGCATGCTTTCATACACATCGCGCATCTGCATCAGGCCAACACCTTGCAACGACGCTTGTGCCTGCGCCACCTGCGGCCCTGGCTTAATCAGGTTGCTGTAAAAATTCGGGTCCTGATACATGCGTTTGGTCAGGACTTCCATGATCGCGTAATAGCTGGGCTTGTCCTTGATCTTCGCCCGTGTCGCATCATCCATTTGCAGGCCCAGCTTGGTTAAGGAGGCTTCAAGCCACTCTTTCGCCTGGGCGCTGCCCGCCGCTTTCTGGCCAATCAGCGTGTCAAAGCTGTATTGCGCCACGTTCCGCTTGGCCTCTAACGCGCGCTGGTTCATATAGCCGATTTGCACATCGCGATTTTTGAACTCAGCCTCGGTTGGTCTGGGGTAAAGTGTATGGCCGAATAAATTGGTGCGCAGCGCATCAACAGCCACCTCGTCACCCGTCCATTCATCCATGTCTTTCCCGGCATAATCGGGGCGGATATCCAGGGTCCATGGCGCATCAACCGTTTCGCGATACTCAATATCACGGTTTTTCAGGTCGCCCGCCTGCTTACATACACCGCGCATCGCGCCGCCCCAGGCATCAGGGTCACAGAAACGATCCGACAAGGTTTCACGGCGTGCATCAATGTCTGCCTCTTGCGGGCTTTTGCCCTCGGGCACATCGGTGGCCAAGCGGCGATTGGTGGCCATCGCCGTTGTTTCACTCACAACCTCTTGCCCCACCGCACTGGCCAGCGCCAGGTTACGCACGCCGGATGCCACACCGCAGGCCTGCGGACTTGGCTGATACGTCAAGGCGTTCTGCGCCTGCTTTTGCCCGACTTCCAGGGCTTGGATGTTCGCGGAATAGGCATCGGCTTCCGCCGCAGATGCTTTGGTCTTTTCTTGACCCGACATCACCTCTTGCTGCGTGTATTCCTTCAATGCCGGTTCCAGTTTTTCCCGCCAGAATTTCTGTTCCAGGAATTGTTTGTGCTTGCGGTACTCACTGTCGATAAACTGCTTCACGTTTTGTTGCGTGCGGATGTGCAACGCAATGACGGTCGGGTCACATTTACAGTTCGCCAATGCCACCGACACATTGGTCAGGCACAGCACAAACGCCGCTGTTATCGCCGCAATTCGATATGATGTTTTCATCGTCCTACCCCGTTCAGAGCGCCCTGCGCTTTGTTGAATTGTTCACGCGTTTCAAGCCAGGCCCACAGGGCTGTTAAATCTTCGGCGCGTGTGGTTGTCGCATACATATCGTATTGCTGCATGTTGCGCACCGCATTCTGGCTGACCAATATGCGGCGCAAGGCCGTCGGGTTGGCAATCAAGTTCACATACATGTTCGGGTTCTGGAACACGCGACGCGTCAGGATATCCATATGCGCCTCGTAACTGGCCTGGCCTGTAATATCCTGCATCTCAGGTGAATCGTCGGCATAACCCAGCTGGCGCAATAAGGCCTGCATTTCCGGCGCGCTGACATCACTGCCCCGCGCGCGCATCCCGGCGATTGTGTTGATTGTCCGATCGATTAATGAGCGCCGTGCGGTCAGGCTCAGCAATTCCGGCAAATCTGTCAATGCCGCATCGGTCGTCGCCAGGTCGCGCATCCGGCTATTTTCCATTGCGGCGCTGGATGCCAGGTTTTCTTTCAAGGCCAGGAAGTCCTGCTCATCCTCACTTAAGGTCGTATCTTCGAAATTAAGGTCCAGCGTGTTGCGGCCAACCAGGCTGCGTGCCACATCCAGATCGCGGTTAACGCGTTCGTCGCCGTGGACCAACTTGCGCAAATACCCGCCCTGCTGATCCGGATCAATATATAAATCTTTCAGGTTTTTCAGGCGCCAGTCTTCAACCGCACCGCCGCCCTTGGCCGTTAACGTCCCCGATGCCGCCAGCAAATCCGCCGTACCGGCATCGCCGCGCACCAATCGTGACTGGCGCATCCGCTCGCTGGCCAGGGCCAAACCGCGTGAATAGGTCGCCATCTGGCCAATCAAAGGATGCGGCGCGTAATCCAACGCCGTTTCGGCTTGGGCAATGCCAATTTCGGTCGCCTGTTCGTTGGCCTGGGTCGCATCGGCAATGGCACCCTCGGCGTTGTTTTCCTGCTGATCGCTTGAGACGACCTGCTGCGTTTTCTTTTTCAACGCCGGCTCAACAAACTCCGTCACAAAATCACTCAGGTAGAAATCCTTTGTATCCGTGAAAAAGTCGCGGACATATTCCTTGATAACCGTTGCGGTGCCTGATGGGCCGCTGTGCAGTGGTTGATAATCCGAACCCTGGTACGTGCTGTAGGTCGTGCAATACGCCATACAGTGCGGCAAGGCTGTACCGGGGAAAGGTTGGTAAGATTGCTGCGCCCATGCGGGCGGCGCTGCCAACAATCCGACACATGAAAGCAAGAGGAAATGGCGGGCGCGATTGATCATTTCGGCTCATCCTCCGCCCGCGCACGGTCATTCTGTGCCCCAAGCACGGCCTGACGTTTCAGCAAGCGTAATTCCAGCAGCATGGCATACAGCGTTTCCTGACGCTGTAACGATTGTGTCATATCGCGCATCTGCATATTGGCAAAGGCCGCAGCGGTGGTCGATGTCCGGTCCTGGGCCGCCGGATTTTTAATCAGGTTGGTGTAGAAATTGGCGTCTTGATATTGTCGTTTTGTAATGACATCCATCAACGCGTAATAGCTGGGGCGGCCTTTTAAATCACGATCAATCACCGCCTGTGGCAGACCCAGTTTTTGGAAGGCTGCCAGCGTTTGCGGTGTCACATCCGTATGCCCCTTGGCCTTCAACCCCACCTGGGCCATGAAACTGTTCAGCAGGACATTGCGCTTTGCCTGAATTTGCCGCAAATCGAACAGCTGGGAATCCAGGCGTTTCGGGTTGATGTCATAGAACATGTCGTTTCCGTACAAATTCTTGCTGAGCGCCATCACATCATCCATGCCGCCGCGCGTCGTTTCCACCGTCATCGGCTGGCCCAGCGTTGCCGCAAAATCCATATCGGCGTTCAGGTTTTTCTCACCACCTTGATCGGTGACACCCATGCCTTTGACTGCGCCACCATGATCGCGTGGATCGATATACCGGTTGACTGCAGTGGCAATACGGGCCTGTTTTTCCCAGCCTTCGCCGCGCGCGGCCGTGCTGCCGGCGGTATAGCTGTGATAGGTTGCCATACGGTTCGCAGCGGTATTTTGCGTGCCTTCGGCCGCTGCCTCAACACCCACCAGGGTCCGGACCGCGCTGCTGTCACGGCACAGGGCGACATCAGGCATCAGATCTTGCGCCACCGCACTGTGCGCCATACCAATATCCAAAGCCTGGCGGTTGGCCACCAGCGCATCGGTTTTTGCGGAACTGGCCGTCGATGATTGCATCTGGCTTTGCGTCAATTGTTGCGACTGTTTTTTCATCGCGCCTGTAATCATGTCGGCAAAGTCGTTATACATCCACTTTTCCAGCTTATCGCGCATTTCATAAAAATGCGTTTTGATAACTTGTTCCGTCCCACTGCCCGGTGGGGGTGGTGTATCGCCCGGCACCTTGTGCGGGCCACCTGTGGCGCTGGTCGTACCTGTGCCCACCATGTAATGACAAAAATCGTGGTTGACGATATAGCAGGCCGCAAAGGCCGGGTGATGAAGCCCAGCAGTCAGAACAAAAACCAGGCCGGCCGCCATCCAGATACGCAAAGCCTTGCCCAGGCGGGCAATGCCAGTGTCTGACATGGGAACAAGGCGGGTCACGATCTTCTGTAATCCTTTGGCTGCACTGTCTATTTTATTAAAATTTTACCTAATTTAAGATTAACACATCTGGTTTTTTCAATGATGCAAAATCCTGTAATCTATTGGCCTTCCGTGATCTTAAGGGGAAACAGTTTGCGGCGTGACGGGGGCTGGTGGTGTTTCTGGCTGGGGCGGGGCAACTGACGCCGTCGTAGGGGCGGATACCGGCACCTGGTCATAGAAGGCCAGATTGACACATTTTCCACCGATTTTCAGCGTGTCCCCCGTTTGCAGGTTGCGCAGCGTCGTGCCCGTTTCATCCCAAACAATGTCAGTGCGGGCAATATGCGGTGAGAAAATAACAAAATGACGGAACGGGAAGGCCCAGGGCGATTCCGAACCTGCGGCCGCATTGACAGGGCCCGCACGGGCCGTGCCGCAATCTATTTTCAACGTATCTTGGCCCCACGCGTCTTCCAGCAACACCATGACCGCACCGTCGCCAGACTCAATTGTGTCATTGCCGGTACCTGGCACAAACAGGCTGGGCCCGGACAGGTTGCGCAGCGTGTCATTCCCAGGACCACCCAGCAAAATGCGCGGTACGGCGGCCTTGCCCGCTTGCGTACAGGACAGGCGGTTATCCTGGTCGTCACCGATCATCAGAACGGCGGATAGGGACGTTGCGCCCACGCCTTCACACCCCAGATCAATCCCGCCAGCTTCAGGCAGGCTGACCCGCGGCGAAGCTGAGAATGTATAAGGAACAGGCGTGCCGGATGCATCGCTGTAAAGCGGTGGCAGAACGCCCGCGCGGGTGTATTCGGTTAACAGCTGCATCACCGGCGCGGCCTGTGGCGGCATTGTGATGGCCGCGTTTTCGTAAGTGGTCAGGACGCGCTGAATGTCAGCCGCGGCCTGCATTTTCCGTTTTTCGTCCCCCTCAGACAGCGTTACTTTGTGCGGGGCATCCGGTGTTTGTGCCTGATACATTTCCTGACTGCGTTGAATCAGATCCTCAACCGCTTCAAACTGGATCGGGGGTGGGCGTTCCGGCTGAAACAACAGGATACCGGCGATCACATATGCAATTGCTGCCGAAAAGATGACAATCGCCCAAACAAAAAGTCCGCGCATCATGGTGTTATAACCCTTCCCTGTCCGCATGTGGCGCGGTGGCCATCTGGTTCCGACCGCTGTGCTTCGCGGTATATAAAGCTGCATCAGCGCGTGTTATCAGGCTGTCACCCGTTTCCGCAGGACCCAGTTCCGACACGCCGATCGACATCGTAATCCGACCCAGCGACTCCCCAGACGTGCGGTTGACGATATCCTTAACCGCGATGGCCTTGATCAGCTGGTTGGCCAATCCGGCGGCAGCCAGCAAAGAGGTGTTCGGCAGGATAATCGTAAATTCTTCGCCGCCATAACGCGCCGCAAAGTCGCGCCCCTTCACCCCTTCTTTCAAGGTGCGGGCGACAAGGCGCAGGACCTGGTCACCGACCTGGTGGCCAAAACTGTCGTTAAAGCGTTTGAAGTGATCTATATCCAGCATTAACAGGCTTAAGGGCTGTTTCTTATTGCGGGCGTCGGTGATCTGGCGGTCAATCTCCAGATCAAAAGACTTACGATTGGCCAGTCCGGTCAGATTATCGGTCAAGGCTTCGCGCCGTGCGGCGTCCAGCTCATCCTGCAATACAACGATCTGGTTCATCACCACCCGCATATCAGCGGCCAAAGACTGATTCTTATCGATCAATGTCTTGGTTTCGTTGTTCAACAAGGTCACAACGGCCTGCACCGCATCTTTGCCTTCGGCATTGCCCAGCTTTTTCTGCGCCACTGAGAGCGATTCGGTGAAGTCTTGCGAGACCGCGTTCACGGTTTCGACCTTTTCCGTCAGGCCACGAATGGCCAGCGATACTTGGTCCCCGGCATGCAGGATGCGTTCTGTTTGTCGCGCATCACTTAAAAACCTGTGATGCAATTCCAGGCATTGTTCATCCGTCAGGGGGCCCTGGACCTGCAATCGGTCGATATTCTTGACGATGTCAGAATTGGTTTTACCGGCATAGGCGTACCACAACGCAAACATTTCAGGCAGGGGTGTCAGCCGGTCTTTTAAAATCCGGTCCCAGGCTTGTTGGGCAATCGATAGAATTTGGGTGCGTGTTTCGCTCATAGCGCAGCTATTTTGCCTGTATTCGCCCCCCTTTGCAACAGGC
This sequence comes from Pseudomonadota bacterium, assembly GCA_040386235.1. Classification (GTDB taxonomy): domain Bacteria; phylum Pseudomonadota; class Alphaproteobacteria; order Micavibrionales; family Micavibrionaceae; genus JAZKGA01. The sequence goes on along the minus strand of JAZKGA010000001.1, from coordinate 452,874 downwards.
GGCCCGCAAACTGCTTAATGTTGGTTGTCCTGCCACTTAACGGTCGGGTCCATGCGCGACGTATCGCTGTTTAAAACAGCCTGTCGCAGGTCGCCGGGCTGATCCACAAATTGGTACATGCGAGCATGGGTGGGTTTGCAAAATCCTGTTTCAATCAAGCGATCCATCAGCCAGCGCACAGGGGCCCAGAATTGAGCGACATCAACAAAGAACAATGGCTTGCTGTGCAACCCCAATTGCCGCCAGGTCAATAATTCAAACACTTCATCCAATGTGCCAAGCCCGCCGGGAAGGGCGATAAAGGCGTCCGACATCTCAACCATCATTTTCTTGCGCGCATGCAGGTCGGGGGTGACATGCAGGGCGGTCAGGCCAGGATGCTGGAAATCTTTTTCCTTGATGTTCTGTGGGATAATGCCTGTGACACGCCCGCCGGCGGCCAGGACAGCATCCGCGACCGTTCCCATCAGCCCGGTACGCGCACCGCCATAGACCAATTCCCACCCTGCTGCGACAATTTCATGCGCCACGGCGATGGCCAGTTCATGGTAAATCTGCGGCACATTGCCAGCAGATCCGCAGTAAACGCAGACTTTAAAGGGCGAGGAAACGGGGGCTGGATCAGGCATCGGACAGGGCAGATATGATGAGGGGGTGTGATTAAGAGGGGCTTGTAATCTATGCTGGGTACTCTACACTCTGCCGCACACAATGACAAGAATGCGTAAGGAGAAGGCAATGTCACATGGGTCACATGGCAACGGGTCAGGTTTCACAGACACACTGACAGGAATGTACAAAAGTGTCATCGAGACATGCGCCGTCCCGATACATCGCGCTGGCTGGCCTTTCATTATCGGGGCTGCCGTCGGTGGCTTAATCCTGTCCCTGTTGTGGGATGGTTTTGCCGGCATTGGCCTTGCGCTTGCTTTTGGCTGCCTGTTCTTTTTCCGTGACCCTATTCGCACCGTCCCGCAACGCGACGGCCTGGTGATTGCCCCGGCAGATGGCCGCGTTATCATGATCGAACATGACGTATCATGGCCGGACGAACTGGTCACTGCCCCCCGCGATGGCCTGCGCCCAACGCGCGTCAGCATCTTTTTATCCGTTCTGGACGTGCATGTGATCCGCAACCCGATTGCCGGAACCTTGCAAGAAATCGTTCACCGCCCAGGCGCGTTTGTGAATGCCAGCCTGGATAAAGCCAGCGAAGACAATGAACGCGTCAGCACCTTAATCACCCTGCCAGATGGCGGCGTGGTCGGCAGTGTTTTGATTGCGGGACTGATTGCCCGTCGTATCGTGCCCAACGTCATCACCGGTCAGGCTTTGGCCAGTGGCGAACGGATCGGGATTATCCGTTTTGGCAGCCGCGTCGATGTCTATCTGCCCGCTGGCACCGTTCCGATGGTCGGTATCGGCCAGCGCATGGTGGGGGGTGAGACGATTATGGCCGACCTGAAATTATCCACGAAATCCAAAGCGGTTACCTATACTGCGATCTGATTTAAGGTAAACCTGCCATGACCGCAAAACCACTGGAGCTGCATAAACTGATCCCTAACATGCTGACACTGCTGTCACTGGTGGCAGGGTTAAGCGCGATCCAGATTGCCATTGCGGGTGATCTAGAGCGGGCGGTTATTCTGATCCTGATCGCGGCCATTTGCGACGTGCTGGACGGGGCAATGGCCCGTCTTTTAAAAGCCAACACCCCTTTCGGGGCCGAGCTGGATTCGCTGGCGGATTTTCTGTCCTTTGGGGTCGCGCCCTCCCTGATCCTGTATCTTTGGAGTCTGGAAGATATCGGCCGGTTCGGCTGGATCGCCTGTGTGATTTTTGCCTTGGCCGCGGCCCTGCGCCTCGCACGTTTTAACGTCATTCAACAATCACCATCCACCTCACCGGAATGGGCGCAAAAATATTTTGCCGGCATTCCGACCCCGGCGGGTGCAGGCCTGGCGTTATTACCGATTTTTATCTGGCTGCAGGCCCCGCAATTTTTTGACCAGTTTGCCCTGGCCGCCCCGTTAATCGCCGTTTGGGTTATCCTGGCCGCCGGATTGATGGTCAGCCGCATTCCAACGTTTTCCAGCAAGCAGCTGAAGCTGCAGCAACGGATGCGCTTTCCGATCCTTGTGGTGGGGGCCAGCCTGATCGGCGCGTTGATCCATGCACCCTGGTTTACCTTAAGCGTCGTCAGTATTTTATATGCGGCCAGCATCCCGCTTTCAGTAATGCATTACCGGAAACGGGCCATTGAGACTGGCAAGCAGGCTGAAGATATCAGCGATCTGGCATTGGGCATCGATAAATCAGCGGATGAATGGCATTAACCCATCGTCAAGGTGGCGGGGCGGAAAACCGGGTTTTGGTCCAGCTTCATCTGCGCCATAAAATCACGATCTGGCTGCAGGGCCGTCACATGGCCCGCAAGGCCATCAGCAAAGCTGGCATATTCTGCCATCTTGTCTTCGTCTGTTGCCAGAACGGACAGCGCCCCATCCAGTTCCAGGCGTGAGCGTTGTTCAGCCCCGATCGCTTCGTCTTCAAACGCGCGCATGGCCCCGGCAGAGATACCGCTGTCCAGCTGTGAGGCAAAACTTGGAACCGTGAAGGCCGCGTCATTGGCTGCAGGGGCAACGGGGGCCGCCGGAATCGGGTCGGCAGCTTGAGCAAATCCGGATTTGGCCGATGGTGTGGCATTTAAATACTGTGTCGGCTGATCAATCGTTACTTCTGTCCCTTGACCGCGTTGTTGATCCACAACGTCCATACCGGCAAAAGCTGCAAAAGACATATGAACCCCACCAAAATCGGGCAGGCCAGGAATAAAAACGCCCATGGCCAGGCGGGCAACGCCGCTGGTCCAGGATGGCAGGCCAAACGACGGATCACTGGCTGCGTTTGTTGGGGCGGAAGAACCGGCCATAATGGGGTCATTGCTGGCCAGTGCCAGACGTGCATCTTGTAAGTCTGCCATTTTCAAAGTGGCGGTTTTCGCGACCTGTGCCGCTTTATCCACGTCTTGATGCCCGGTATGCGCAACCATCTGTTCTTGCGGCGCGGCGGCAGCAAGGACATTTTCGGCAGCTTTAAAGGCGGCAGCAATCATTCTGTTATGTTAACCTCAACATCTTAACAAACACCTAATATACCCTCTTTTCGTCAAATGCACGAAAATTTAGTTCAGGGCGCGGAAACGCCGATAGGATAAGGCTTCGGCGACATGCGTCTGGCTTAGTTCATCCGGCGCGTCGGCCAGATCGGCAATCGTGCGGGCCACGCGTAAGACACGGTGAACACCGCGCGCCGACAGCTTGAATTGCACGGCGGCCTTTTCCAGCATCGGCTGCGCCGTTGCGCTTAACCGCGTCACATTATCCATATACGCCGCCCCGATATGGGCATTCACCGGCGCCACGCCATCGATTTTTGCATGGGCCTGGGCGCGGGCCAGCTGGATATCCCGTGCCCGCGCGACACGGCGAGCGACAGTGGCGGACGATTCCCCCGCCTCACCACGCAATTCGGCGTATTGCACGGCGGGGACCTCTAACACAAGATCAATCCGGTCCAGGAAAGGCCCGGACAGCTTCCCTTGATACTCTTCACCGCACCGTGGGGCCTTCGTGCATTCCTGTGACGGATCACCCAGATAACCGCAACGGCACGGGTTCATCGCCCCGATCAATTGAAACCGCGCCGGATAACGCGCATGGTAATTGACACGGGCCACCACGGCTTCTCCGCTTTCCAGTGGCTGGCGCAGTGCTTCTAATGTCGTGCGTTGAAATTCCGGAAGCTCGTCCAGAAACAGAACGCCGCCATGGGCCAGCGATACTTCACCCGGTGTTGCGCGACTGCCGCCACCGATCAACGCCGGCAGTGACGCCGAATGATGGGGATTGCGATAGGGTCGGGCACGGATCAGCCCGCCTTCGGGCAGGCTGCCTGCAAGGGAATGGATCATCGATACGTCCAGGGATTCACGCGGACTAAGTGGCGGCAGAAGACCAGGCAAACAACTGGACAGCAACGATTTTCCGGCACCAGGCGGGCCCAGCATCAGCATATTGTGACCACCAGCCGCGGCGATTTCCAGCGCCCGTTTGGCGGTTTCTTGTCCCTTCACGCTGGCCATATCGGTGATGCCAGCCTTGTCATCCTCATGGGAAAGGCGTGGTTGCGGGCGGGACAGCAGCTGGTTCCCGCGAATGTGATTCAGTAATTCCAGGATATGTGCCGGGGCCAGGATCGGCAGATCGTCACCCGCCCAGACCGCCTCCGCCCCGCAAGACGCCGGACAAACCAGCGTCAAATCCTGGGCCATGGCATGCAGCGCGGTCGGCAGGACACCCTGCACTTTCGTAATGCTGCCATCCAATGCCAATTCACCCAGCGCCAGCCAACCGGCCAATTCATCACGCGGGATAATATCCATGACCGCCAGAACACCCAGCGCGATTGGCAGATCGTAATGCGAGCCTTCTTTAACCACATCGGCAGGGGCCAGGTTAACCGTGATGCGTTTGGCGGGTAAAGACAGGCCCAGCGCATGCAGGGCGCAGCGGACGCGTTCGCGGCTTTCGGCCACAGCCTTGTCAGGCAGGCCCACAACAGTAAAGGCAGGAAGGCCGTTGGCCAGCTGCACCTGCACGTCCACCGACCGGATATCCAGACCTTGAAACGCCACCGTTGTTACGCGTGCAACCATTGTGGGGTTACGCTAACGATGTTCGGCATGGGGTGCAAGTGGGCGGGTTAGGCTTCGATCTCAATATACACGGATAACCAGCCTTGGGTGGTGCGATGACGCGTCGGCGGATGATTGGGACTGTGCGGCTTGGGCAGCAATTGGCCCGTGCGATCGTAATCACGGCGCAAGGCCTGCAATTTCTGGCGCATGCGATCAACCGCCATGTCGGGCGACGGAGCCGTCGCCATCATATCTGGAAAAACATCAATCGAGGCCGCATAAACGTCCTCTGACCGGGTATTGCCCGTCGCGATGTGACACGGCACACACTCGATCCAATAACCTGATGAGCGCATGATGACCTCCACACATTCTGTGTTTCTATGTCTTCCTGATACCACAAAACGGCCGCAAAAAATATGGAATTCGTCCACCCCAACATTAAGCCTTTCACACCAAGGGACAGGTACCGCGGTCTTTCACCACATTTTTGCCATAGGTGTAAACCCTTGCCCTTTTTAACTGGCGGCATAAATATATTTTATGACCTCAGCCATCGAAAAACGCCCCCGCACCAGTTTCGGCCAATCACGCCTGTCCTGGCTTGAGTCCCGTCACCATTTCAGTTTCGGGACGTACTTTAACCCTGATCGCCATCGTTTTGGCGCCTTACGTGTCGTCAATGACGATCTGATCGCCGCAGGCGCAGGGTTTGACATGCACACCCACAAGGATATGGAGATTATCACCTATGTCACCAAGGGGGCGGTGCATCACCGCGACTCGCTGGGCAATCATGGCGTCACAGGGGCTGGATCGGTTCAGGTCATGTCCGCAGGATCGGGAATTGCCCATGCTGAATTCGCCGACCCAGCCACCGACACGCATCTGTTCCAAATCTGGCTGACCCCCTCATCAAACAGCATTGCGCCCCGTTGGGACCATGTTGATATGCCCAAAGACAATACGGGCGAAAACTGGACCCTGCTGGCCAGCGGTTTTGACGATGATCTGACGCGCCCGGGCGTGTTGCAGATTCATCAGGCTGCGCGCCTGCTCACACAACATATCGCCCCCGGCGACACCCAAACGCTGGACGTCACACGGTCCGGATATGCGATTGTCACAAGCGGCAGCGTGACCGCCCAGGACCATGATTTCGGCATGGGTGATGCAATGGCAATCGCCCGTCCCTGTACCGCGTCTTTACAAGCCGGCCCGGACGGAGCCTGTATTTTATATCTTGACCTGCCCCTTGTTTAATCCTAAGCACAGGCCAAGGAAGCCCGTGGCATGACGCAGATTTTATTTATACAGGCAAGCCCGCGGGCAAAATCAATCGCGCACAATCTGGCCGATCAATTGCTGTGCCGACTGCAATTGCTTTACCCTGATGCCACCGTCACGACACGCGATTTGATCGACGGCATCCCATTGGTGACCGACGCGTCCATCGCCGCGATGTACACGCCCGCAGATCAACGCACCGCTGCCCAGCAGGATTTGTTAAAGACCGCCGATACACTGATTGATGAGATCACAAGCAAGTCGGATATCTTGGTGATTGCCACGCCAATGCATAATTGGGGGATGCCCGCCGCGTTGAAGGCTTGGTTCGACTGGGTTGTTCAGGCGCGCCAGACGTTTCGGTATCTGCCGGATGGCAGCGGGATGGAGGGGCTGCTCCAAAACCGTAAGACCTATTTGATCCTGGTCACCGGCGGCACCAAGTTACATGCGGCCATGGATTTTATGACGCCGCATATCCTGTTCTTGCTGAACACCATGGGAATTAAGGATATCGAGATTGTCGCCGTGGACGGTACGGGGTTACCAAACGCGGCTGAGATCATCCAGGCGGCACGCGATCAGATTGAAGGGTTAAGGGCGACATGACACAGACATACGACGACACCAATATATTCGCCCGCATATTACGCGGCGAGATTCCGTGTAACACCATCGCGGAAAATAAATCCGCTATTGCCTTTCATGATGTGTCGCCACGGATGCCTGTTCACGCATTGGTTATCCCACGCGGACCCTATTGCAATATCGGGCATTTTTATGCCACAGCGACACCGACGGAAATCCTTGATTTTTCAAAACTGGTCAGCGACGTGATTGCGCAATTGGGCCTGACCGAAACAGGATATCGCGTGGTTGGTAATACGGGCGATCATGGCGGTCAGGAAGTGCCCCATTTTCACTTGCATATTCTGGGTGGTGGTAAGCTGCCTGCCATGGTCGGCACCAAAGCCGCTTAAGTTCCAGACGCCATCGCCTCTAATGTCAGCCAGCGCTCTTCGGATGTTGCCAGGCTTTCCTGGGCTTGTGGCAGCCGCCGCGCCGCGCGGTTAAATGTATCCGGGTCTTCCATATACAGCTTCGCATCGGCCAGGGTCGTTTGCAGGGTTTTGATCTCCTGCTCCAGCGCGGTGATTTTTGCCGGTAAATTGTCCAATTCGTATTGCAGCTTATACGATAGCTTTACCGCAGCTTTTGCGGCCACAGTAACGGGCGCAGGTGTGGGCGCAGGCGTCAGCTTTTCCACGTGTTTGGGCGGTGATTTGGCCGCCGGTTTTGTAACTTTATCCGGCTGCGTCTTGGCTTTTTGCGACTCCAGGTAATCACTGTACCCGCCGATCACGCCATTGACCGTGCCGTCCCCTTCAAAGGCCAATATCTGCGTCACCGTGTTATCCAGAAAATCGCGATCGTGAGAGACAATCAACAATGTGCCTTTGTATTTCATCAGCACGTCTTCAAGCATTTCCAGTGTGTCCATATCCAAGTCATTGGTCGGTTCGTCAAGGATCAGGAAGCTTTGGGGATCGGCCAGGATTTTAGCCAGCAGCAGGCGGTTTTTCTGTCCCCCCGACAATGTGCCAACCGGTTGCGTGGCTGTGGCAGGATCGAACAGGAAATCTTTCAAATAGCCGACAACATGCCGCATCTTGCCCATCACGTTGACGTGATCGCCGCCCTGGGGGCACAGCGTTTCCCACAACGATTTGGTCAGGTCCAAATCTTTGCGCCGCTGATCGAAATACGAAAAGGCGACGGTTTTGGCCAATTTGACCTTACCCTTGTCAGGCGTTAATTCACCGACCAGCAGGCGTAAAAAACTGGTTTTCCCCGACCCGTTCTTTCCCAAAATACCGATCCGGTCGCCGCGCTGTAGCCGTAAACTAAAGTTATTCAGGATCGGTTTGACCGTGCCGTCTTCCTGGGTGAAGCTTTTATCGACCTTGATAAATTCCGCCACGATTTTCGATGACGTGTCTTCCAGCTTGACCTCGCCGAAATCGACACGCGCCAGCAGGCGGTTCAGGGAATTTTTATCGCGGCGCAACTTCTCACGTTCGTCCTTCATCAAGCCCAGGCGGCGGACATTGCGCTTGCGGCGGGCAGGAACCCCCCGACTGGCCCAGTCAACTTCCAATGCCAGGATTTTTTCGCGATTTTTGATCTCGCGCTGCTCCTGCTCCAGTAACTGGGTGGCCCACTCTTCGAACGCGGCAAACCCGCGCGGGCATACGCGCAATTTACCGCGATCCAGCCAGAACACGCTGTTTGAAAACGCACTTAAGAACGCCTTGTCATGGCTGATGCACACGATAGAGCCGTGATAAGACCGCAGATAGTTTTCCAACCATTCAATAACGTGCAGGTCCAAATGGTTGGTCGGCTCGTCCAGCAGCAGGATATCAGGGTCTTCGACCAATGCCCGCGCCAGGGCCGCGCGGCGAATTTGTCCGCCGGACAACGTGTCCATCCGATCGGTGATCGTCAGGTCCAGTTTTTCAACGATGGATTCAACCTTGTACGTGTGTGCCTCAACCGTATTATCGGCCGCCATCTGTTCAAACACAAAATCGAAAACGGTTTGGCCTGGCTTTGGCACCACATCCTGCTGCAAATAGCCAATCGTTATGCCTTGCAGCTGCCATATCTCTCCCGCATCCACATCGCGTAAGCCGGTGATAATATTCATCAGTGTTGTTTTGCCAGCGCCGTTCTTACCGATCAGGCAGATTTTATCGCCCTCGCTGATATGCAGGGTCAAATCTTCGAATAACGGTTTGCCACCGAAACCGATTGTCGTCTCTTGCAGACTGAAAAGTGGGCGGCCTTGCATGGGTCAGATGCGTAGCACAGCTTGACCCGCAAGAAAAGCAACGTATGCTGTTGCCATGAATATTCTCGATATTTTACGCGCAGCCCTGTTGGGTATTATTGAAGGATTGCTGGAATTCATTCCCGTTTCTTCAACCGGGCACTTGATTTTGGCAAAGACTTTGATGGGGCTGGACAGTGCCGCGTTCGGCCCGTCTTTCGTTATCTTGATCCAGCTGGGCGCGATTATGGCCCTGCTGTTTGTCTATACAACCCGCCTGTTGCGTATTTTTATGGCTGTGCCACACGACCCGGCGGCGCGGCATTTTGTGGCCGGTCTGCTTATCGCCTTTCTGCCCGCAGTGGCGGTGGGTCTGGTCGCCGGACCCTGGATTAAAACCCTGTTGTTTTCACCTTATGTCGTCTGTGTGACGCTGGTTATCGGTGGCTTTATCCTGCTGTGGGCGGACCGCCGATCACGCTTTGTCGCCGCCCCCTACACCAACATGGCGACCTTCCCATTATGGATGTATCTGAAGATCGGCCTGTTTCAATGTATTGCCATGATCCCTGGCGTATCACGATCTGGCGCAACGATTGTTGGCGCAATGCTGGTTGGTGCCGACAAACGCTCAGCCGCTGAATTTTCCTTCTTCCTGGCCTTGCCCACCATGATCGGCGCGTTTGGGTATGAGGTTTACAAAAGCGCCCCGACCATGGCGGCTGACACCGCCACCCTGATCGCCATCGGGTTTGCCGCCGCCTTTGTATCCGCATTATTCTGTGTGCGTGTTTTATTGGATTATATTTCCGTGCATGGATATGCCGTGTTCGCCTATTGGCGGATTGCCGTCGGCACGCTGGGGATGGGGTTATTGCTGCTGACGCAATAAATACCGGCCATAGGCATGGACGGCCAGGCCGGTTATAACGCCGACACCGGCAACCGCCAGAAACACCCCTGTTACCTGCGCCATCATATACCCTAACGTCACCGCAGGGATCAGGCAGATAATCAGCCGCCCAAACAGGCCGATAAAGGCCAGATGCGGCTTGCCCATCGCATTAAATGTGGTGCCCCACCCGCTTAACAGGTTCGCAAAAACATATGATACAGGGACGATCAGGAAGAACAGCGATGTGTAATGCACCACCAACGCATCATCAGAAAAGACACGCGCCAGCGGACGGGCGGCAATCACCAGAATAAAGGCCACGGCCAGTGACCACATCACGCTGAACTGAATGGCGCGATCGACAACCTGGCGCACGCGGTCGCGTTTATGTGCGCCCCAGTTCTGGCCGACAATCGGGGCCATACCGACGGCGACGGCCATCACTGGAATAAAAATAAAGGCCTCAACCCGCATTGCAATGCCATAGGCCGCGACGGCTTCGGCCCCTGTACGCGCCAAAAGATGGGTGATATAGGCTCCGACCACGGGCGTCAGGACGTTTGTCACACCCGCCGGCACGGCAATGGTCAGGATGCGGCGGCAGGAATCGCCAAATTTTTGCAAATTCAAGACATGGGTCAAACTGATAAGATGATATTTGTGCCACAGGAAATACAGGCCGACCAGCATTGCCGCCCCATTGGCCGCAACAGTCACCATCGCTGCACCGCGCAGTTCCAGGCGCGGCATGCCAAACAGGCCAAAGATGAAAATCGGGGCCAGGATCGCATTGGCTACCGCGGCGACAATCATGATGACCGACGGTGTGACAGCATCGCCGCTAGCCCGGAAAGCCGCATTGCCGACCATGGGAATGCTGACACAGACCGCCCCGGCAAACCAGATATGCATAAAGTCTTTGATGTAAGATAAGTGAAGCGGCGTTGCCCCCATCGCCGTAAATAACGGATCAAGCGCCAGATACCCAAGCATGGCCAGGACGCTGGACACCAGCGCGACCAGCATGATCGCATGGGTCGTCACCCGTTGCACATCTTCGTAATTGCCCGAACCGATCATGCGGGCGGCGACCGACGACATCGCAATCGAAAACCCCATGATAATATTGAACAGGGTAAAGGTGACAGGGAATGTAAAGCTCATTGCAGCCAGGGCATCGGTGCCAAGGCGTGAGATATAATACGTGTCCACCAGTTGAAAACTGACAATCGCGCCAATACCCCACAGCATGGGCAGGGACAGGCGCCATAGATGCGCGTTTATATCCCCTTCGGTCAGGTTGCCTTTGCCCATCAGGGCCGCGCGGGGAAGGGTGGGGGCGGATGTCATCGTGTCTTACAGTGCCAAAGACCCTATGACGCGGACGGGGGTTTGACAAGACTTAAATAGCGACGCAGCATCTCCGCCTGCGGCATCGCATCCGCAAATGTAACAGGCAGATCACAGATTTCTGCAATCGCCTGAACATACGCCTCATGCGGCATTGTGTATTGGCCGAACTGATGCAAATGCGGATTGTCGAATTGGGCGTCAAGCAGCGTGTATCCCTGATGCGACAGGCGCGCGCATAAATGAACCAGGGCAATCTTGCTGGCATCGCGCATATGGCTGAACATGCTTTCGCCGCAAAACAGCCCGCCCAGACTTACGCCGTACAGGCCGCCGACAAGACGGTCCTGGTCCCAGACTTCGACGCTGTGAACGTGCCCCTGCGCCGCCAGGTCGTTATACGCCTTTTCAATCATAGGGTTAATCCAGGTGTCAGGGCGGGCGGCGGCGCAGGCGGCAATGACTGCGGATGTTGCGGTATCCACGCGGACATCAAACATCGTTTGCCGCAACGTGCGTAATAACCGGCGGGAAATGTGCAGGTCGCGAATGGGCAGTAACGCCCGCATGTGCGGGGCCAGAACCTGCACCGTGTCAGCATCGCGCGCATCCGCCATCGGGAAATACCCGGCACGATATAAATCCAACAGTGTTTGTGCGTGCGTGGACATGTTTCTATGACTGTAAATGGGACAGCGGATCTGAATATTGCTGGACGTCCCTAGATGCGTAAATGGCGGAGGCGAAGGGATTCGAACCCTTGAGGAGTTGCCCCCAACACGATTTCCAATCGTGCGCCTTAGACCGCTCGGCCACGCCTCCGCAAGACGTAATAGCAACAAGGACAACGGCGGCACCCTAATCGGGTTGGAAAAAGAATGCAAGTCCTGCTATCATTCCTCACATCAACCTTTTTGCATCATTCGGAATATGCCTATGCTTTTTCTACGTCGTCTGTTTGTTTCCGCCGTTTTCTGTTTCCTGCCTGCCCTGGCCCTGTATGTCTATGACGTCTTTGAGGCAACGGAAAAAGGGGTTGAAGGCAGCCATGCCCAAATCGGCTATGTCATCGCCGACACTTTCCCGATGCTGGTTCCTGCCCTGAAAAATCCTGACCTCGCGCCCTTTTTATCACAAGACGCGTTCCACGCGGCATTGGTCGCCGGTGGCGTGATGTTCGGCCTGTGCGTAATTGTTATCCTTATATCCCACTTTCAGCATCGCCCCGATCGCATGAGCCGCGGGTCCGTGTTCAGCCGCGCGTTTGAGCGGCAGGACAAAGGCATTAAGTACAAGCGCAAACGCGCCTAGTTTTCTGTTTCCCCTATGACCCAATCACCCGACAAGCCCGTCATTATCCAGATCATCCCTGCCCTTGGCGCCGGGGGGGCGGAACAAGGCTGCATCGACATGGCCGCCGGCATCGTCAAGGCGGGCGGGCGGGCGATCGTTATTTCTGCGGGCGGTCCGCGCGTGGCCGAACTGGCCCGTACCGGGGCGACGCACATCACCCTGCCGGTGAACAGCAAGAACCCCCTGATTATGTGGCGCAACATTGGCCGCATTCGTCGCATTATTCGCCAATACCAGGCGCATATCGTCCACGTCCGCAGCCGCGCCCCGGCCTGGAGTGCGTTAAAGGCCTGTGTCGGGACATCGGCGCGTTTCATGACGACCTGCCACGCACCGTACAACACCCAGAATAAATTCAAGCATTTTTACAACAGCGGCATTGCGCGCGGCGCGCGCGTGATCGCCATTTCCGCCTTCGTCGCTGATTATCTGCGCCAGGGATATGATGTGGGTGACGACGTTATCCGGATTATCGCCCGTGGCGTGAACCTGACACGATTTCAGGCGGGCAGCGTTTCAACCGAGCGCCTATCAAAATTGATGCAGGCCTGGCGCGTCCCGGATGGCGCAACCGTTATCCTGCTGCCCGGGCGTTTAACGCGCTGGAAGGGGCAAACTGTCCTGATCCAGGCCATGGCCAAATTAAAGCGACCCGATATTTTTGCCGTGATTGTCGGCGACGATCAGGGACGCGCGGCCTATCGCGCCGAACTTGAACAGCTGATCACAGAAAAGGGATTGGACGGCCATGTCCGCATCGTCCCGCATTGCGATGATATGCCCGCCGCCTATACCCTGGCCGCCATGGCGATCAGCACGTCGATTGAGCCAGAAGGGTTTGGCCGCATTCCGGTCGAGGCCATGGCAATGGGCAAACCGATTATCGCCACCGCCATTGGCGGGGCCAAAGAAACGATTATTGATGGTGAAACAGGCTGGCTGATCCCGCCGGACGATCCTGCGGCCTTGGCCCGTGCCATTCAAAAAGTAATGAAATTGTCACACAGCGCGCGTGAAGAACTGGCCGTTCGCACCGTCGCACATGTCGCGGCGCATTTCAGCAAGGAACAGATGATCGACAAGACGTTAAACGTCTATGAAGAACTTCTGCCCCGGCGTTAGGCTTTTATTTCTTTTTCAGTGCGTCGCGGATTTCACGCAGCAGCAGGACATCTTCCGGCGTTACGACCGGTGCGGCTTCTGCTTGTTTTTTCAGGCGGTTGATTTGCTTCATCACCATGAAAATCACAAAAGCCACGATGACGAAATTAAAAATGGCATTCAAAAAGACACCATAGGTGATAACCGGCGCGCCCGCCTCTTTTGCCAGTTTCAATGTCGCATAGCTGTTACCATCAAGGGCGAAAAACATATCGGAAAAATCAACGCCGCTGGTCATCATGCCAATGACTGGCATCAGGACATCACCGACCATTGAGTTCACAATCGTCGTAAACGCCGCGCCGATAATGATACCGACGGCCATATCCAGAACGTTACCACGGGCAATGAAGTTTTTGAATTCGTCGATAATGGCAGGCATGGCGTTTCCTTGGGTTAGCTGTTGTTTCAACCTGACGTGATTGAGGGACAGCGTCAAGCCATAAAAAAAGGCGGCACATGGCCGCCCTTTTCGCATTCATTTGATCCTTATTCGCCGCGAAACGCCGACATCAAATTCAGGATACTTTGGAACATCGCAACAAAGCTGATATACAAATTCAGCGCCGCAGACCATCCCAGGCGCGCATTGGCTTCTTCACCATTCAGCGGGTTGTACGTTTCCTTCATCGCCTGTGTCTGATAGGCCGTCATACCGGCAAAGGCCAGCAAGGAAATGCCGGACACGACATTCATTAACATGCTGGACTGCACGAACAAGTTTACCAGACCCAGAACCAGCGCCCCGATCACACCCATAACCGCGAATGTGCCCAGGCCGTCCAGGCTTTTACGCGTGGTATAGCCATAGATGCTGAGCCCCGCAAAAGCAGCTGCCGTGATAAAGAACGCGCGGGCAATATCCGCCCCGGTAAAGACCAGGAAAATAGCGGAGAAGCTAAGGCCGTAAAGAACAGCAAGAATGTAAAATGTTGTCCGCAGGCGGCTGGCCGGCATTGTGGCCGGATTAAACCCGAACCATACAACGGCAACCGGGGCCAACGCCAGGACAATCGCGATCACCGGATTGGCCATCAATACGGCTGCCAGTCCCAGATTCGCGACGGCAAACGCCACAATACCTGTTACAAAAACCCCTAAGGACATGTGGTTATAAATACCGACCATAAACGCGCGCAGACCAGCATCGTATGTTTGTACGTGGGCCTGAGTTACATTGGTCGAGAAATCTTCGCTCATACTTTTCTCCATATCTGTCGCATGACTGTCACACGTGATAATATAGATTGAGTGCGCACGAACAGCAAGGGCTTGCATTCGGGAAGGATTTTGACCTATCACTTGGAAGATATGACAGCGAAGAGCATTACAGTCCTGCAAACGAAACCTCATAAATCAACCTATCGTTCCGCCCGGGCCGAAGGTCACGACTGGCGGGACATCGGGGCTGCCTTGATTCGCAGCCTGGATCTGCAGGACGCTGACAAGCCGCATTACAGCTGCGCGTTTTTGTTTATCACCGACGCGCTTGCGGGCGATGCCGCCAGCTTGTTAACCTTGTTGCAGGATGTGACAGCCATCCCCGTCTGGGCCGGATGTTCCGGGATTGGCGTGATGGACAGTCATGGGGCCAGCCTGACAGAAAAAGCGGCCGTTCTGCTGGTGTGCGACTTTCCACCCCATTGCGTGATGAATTTACCCATTCAGACCCAGCCGGATTTTTTGATTTTGCCGGACACGATACACAGCTGGCTAAAACTGCATGGCCCGCCATTCGGACTGGTGTTTGCCGATCCGTTTCCCGATGGTCAGCTGGGCGGCCTTCTGCATCAGCTTAGCCGCCAAACCGGTGCCTTTCTGGTTGGCGGAATCAGTTCCGCCGCCGATGACGCGGACGCGGCGGGGCATATGGCCGGCATATTGCTGTCGTCCCAGGTATATGTGCAGACGGCGATGTCGCAGGGCTGCACCCCCATTGGTCCGGCCCACACGATCACGCGCCTTGATAACGGCCTGATCGCCGCGCTGGATGACCAGCCGGCCTTGCATGTTTTCGCCAGCGATCTGCGCCATATGGCCATGGCCGATATTGGCACGGACCCTGACGCAATCGCGGTGGGTCATGAGGTGTCGCAAGAGGCGCTGGAAGACAGTTTCAGCCATTTGTTTCAGGGCGAGGTGCATGTGGGCCTGCCGATTGCCGGCAGTGACCGGGGCGACTATCTGGTCCGCCCGATGCTGGGCGTTGAGGCGGATTCCGAACACATTATGATCGACGCCCCGTTGCAAGAGGGCATGGCCATCCGCTTTGTCAGACGCAATGACAAAACGATGTTCGGGGATTTGGCGCGGATGCTGGATGACGTTAAAAAGCGCGTCGAGGATGCCCCCAACCCTCCAAAAGCCGCGATTTACATCAGTTGCGCTGGCCGTGCTGTGTCCCCTGACATGCGTGCAGACGAGTTGGTTAGCCTGCGCGCCGTTCTGGGTGACATTCCTATGGCTGGATTTTACGCGGGCGGCGAAATTTTTCGTGAGGACCAGCACAGCTTCACAGGTATTTTAACCCTGTTCTACTAACGGCTGCGGCAATGCCTTTTGCAAATGCACGGAAGCTGTCATACACTGGAAACAGAGTGGAAGGATTTTATCATGTTGCGTTCGATTATTGCCGTTTTTGTGGTTCTGTTTGCGCCTGTGGGCGCGGCCTTTGCGGCTGAACCGCCCATGCCTGCACCGCTGCAGGCGTTGAAACAAGACGGCGTGCTGGTCAAATACCTGGGCCAGGCCCAAGGGATGAACGGGTGGATGACCGTCAAGAATGGCCGCATTGAATACATGTACAGCACGCCGGATAATAAGGGGTTATTACTGGGCATCCTGTTTGATGCCAATGGGGATTCCGTCACATCACAACAGCTTAAACACGCATACGAAAGCGATGCGGTCCTGGCGCAGGCCGTTGGGGCCAATCCTGTCCTGGAAACCCAGGCAAAAACCGCCAAACCCTCCCGCTCTGAACAGCTATGGACGCGACTGGGCGGCCTGACCACCGTGTCGCTAGGCGATGCAGCGGCACCCGCCGCCTATGTCTTTATTGACACGCAATGCCCGCATTGTAAGGCGTTTTTGCGCATGGCGATGGCCAGCGACGCCCTAAAAAACGGCACTGTTCAATTAAAAACCATCCCGATTGCCATCGTGAACGAAAAATCCATTGCGCAGGCGGTCACGCTGACCAACGATCCGAAGGCTGTGGCTTATCTGACCGGCCTGATCCAGGATGACAAAGCCGTTATCCCCGGCACGCCACAGGGTGACATGACAAAGCTGCGGGCCAATTTGCAAGCATTCCTGGATTATAAATTCGATGTGACGCCTTTAATCGTCTATCGTGGTGCGGATCAAAAAGTGAAACTGGTTCGCGGCATGCCGACGGATCTGCCCGGCTTCTTGTCCGATATAAAATAATGAAGGGGTGTGTCTTGCATTCCCCCCGCCTGCTCTGGCACACTCACGGCAGTAAACAAACAGGGTTTTATCAGTAATGGATCCGCGCACCGAATATATGACTCTCATTCTTGAGAAACTGGGGACACCGCTATTGGCCGCAGTGCACGAGGTTGGCAGCCGCGCCGCTGCCACCGGCATTCCCGCGCCATCCCCGCGTGAAGATGCGGAAAAAGTCGCGGCCCTGCTGGGTTTAACCACCCAGGCCGCCCTGTCCCTTTCAGATAAAATGGATTTAAAGGCGGATGAGAATTCAGCCGACGGCCTGCGTGTTGCCGTGACGGCGCTTGTCAGTCCACTGATCGCCGGAACGTATCAAATCTCGGGCCGCATTCCGCAGGAATCCGATATTGATCGCATGATCGCCGGGTTTGAAACCGTTTTGGCCTATGCCGATACCTTCAGCGATGCCGCCGATATCCGCAATCGGGTTCAGGATCTGGACCGCGAATGGGCACCGGCGGACGCGATGCAGGTCGGTTTGCAATATTTCCAGATTCTGGTTCCTGTTGTCGGTGCTGTGCAGTCCTTTTCTTTCGGCCTGCCGGAAAAGAAAATGTTAAACGATGTCACCGCCATGCTTTTGCGCGATGCCCGGTCTTTGCGGGATCGCCTGACGCCTGACGCCAACGGCACAATCGCCACCAAGGCGGAGCTGGCCCTGCTGCGCGCCTGCGCATTACTGTATTCACAATGCCATTACGGCGAGATGGCCCGATTAATGGGCCTGGGCGATAAGGCACGCGATATGCCGATGTCTGCCGATCCGGTGATGAAAACCTATGAACTGCGCCTGGCATTGCTGGCTGAACTGGCGCAGACGCTGATCTTCGGCGGATCACAAACAGAAAGCGCCACGGCACAGGGTGGCCCAGCACCGACAGCGGCACAAGCGCAAGCACCGGCGGACAATGGCGTGCCCTCCATTTTTATGGCACCACCACCCGCAAGTAACGATAGTCCCGCGCAGGCTGAGCAGGTTGCGCCATCCGGCGACCCGGGCGACCCGATGTCGTTCTTCGCGAAGAAGGAAGGGTAGGACCGCGTATGGCCATGTCGCAAGTAATCGCTTCTTGCCTGATGATGGCGGCGCAGACATACGATGTCCCGCCGGCGGTTCTGATTGGGATTTTACAGGTCGAAGGTGGCCGTACGGGCCAGCAGGTCGGCAACAAAAACGGCACCTATGATCTGGGTCCGATGCAGATAAACACATTGTGGGTCCCGAAACTGGCGAAATACTGGCGCGTCAGCGAAAGCACGGCGCATCGCTGGATCCGCGACGACACCTGCACCAATGTCGGGGTCGCGGCCTGGATCTTACGCCGCCATTTGAATGAGACGAAATCGCTATCGAAAGCGATCGGCTATTACCACTCACGCACGCCGCATTTGGAAAAAACCTATCGCAGCAAGGTCATCTCGGCCATGCGGCGTCACAATTTGATACGTAACAAGAACAGCTAGAATTTGCCTTTCGCACAGGACATGATTAGGATGCAAAGCACAATGACACGCCCATCGACCCTTCCCTTGATCGTTTTGACAGCCGCCCTGGCTTTGGGTGGCTGCCAGGCCAATCCTGTCCGCATCAATAATCCGCAACTGGTGGCTGAACCTGACAAGGTGTCTGCCCTGCTGGCCCAAGCCGCTGACCGGTCATCCCGCGCCATGGAAAACCTGGCGGCGATTGAACAGACGCGGACCCCACGGGTTAATATGGCGACACCAAGCGACCTACCTGCTGAATTACAGCGCGGCGCGACCGTTAACTGGGTTGGTCCGGTTGAAAACGTCACCAAGATGATGGCCGACCGCGCCAGCTATGGCTTCAGCGTCAGTGGCGACGCCCCGCCAGCCCCGATTGTGGTGACGGTGGATATGGAAAACGCACCGATTTTTGACATCTTAAAATCAATCGGCCTGCAAATGGGTAACCGGGGTGATGTCAGCGTTGATGCGTCCACCAAAACAATCGAATTGAATTACGCCCCGGTAACGGGGTTGGGACAACGCTGATTATGAAACGTACCCTCTTTTCCCTGCTGTTGTGCCTGACGCTGCTGGCCGTGGCTGCCCCCGCATCCGCATCCCTGCGCGAGGTGAAGGAAACTGATAAAATCGACCCGACCCTGCCGCCGTTAAGCATGCAAGCGTTACAGGAGATTGAGCCAACGACGGATTGGGACAGTGGCGACAGCAAACTGCCGCTTGATATCCGGCACGAAGCTTTGAAAGAAGCGGCCCTGTCATTCGGCGCGCGCGGTGGCCTGGCGGCCCGCACCTATGATATTTACCAAGAGCTGCAATCGCGCGCCAGTTACCTGGACCGCGTTTACAATTTCCGCAACCTGTTAATTGCTGCGCCTTCCGGCCTGCTGATTGAACCACCGATCGTGTCGGAATCACTGGATGCCTTATTGGTTGAAGGTGACGGCCAGACAGCGGCTGTGGCCGATGTGGTTTACAATATTAACCGTAACGTCCGTATTGTCAGCACGTCGCGCAACTGGCGCCAATATCTGGAACGCCAATGGGGCCATATCCAAGAGCCGCCCGATATCCTGCGCCCCAAAAACGCGGATGAGCGTAAAATGTGGCGCGAACTGGTCGCCAAAGGCTGGGCCGAGGGCGCAACCCAGGCTGATGAGATTTTTGAGCAGGATTTGAACCGCCTGGCCGCCGATTTCAACGGCATGATCCGCTATCGCAAATTATTGACCCAAGGCCAGATTTCGGCGCCTTATGCGACCCAGCTTGATCGCGGTATCACCGGCGGCGGTGAAGAAATGCGTGTTGGCGACCGTGCCGTCCGCATTACTGAAAAGCCCCAATTCCTGACAGGGGGCCGCGAATGGCAACCCGCAAGCCGATAAGCCTCGCCAAAAAGACTGACTTCCTCGCCCAGACCTATCCGCAGGAACCGGATCGCTTCACCGAACCGGATGTTGATGCCCTGCTGACCTGGTGCGTTAAAAAAGGCACGTCGGATGTCACAATCCAGACTGACAGGCCTGTTTATACCGATATCCACGGCACATTATATGCCGCCACCCACCGGATTATTGACCCGGCGGATATGGTCGTTTTCCTGACACGGATTTACGGACCGGATGCCATGGCCCGCCTGGCATCGGGCGATGATCTGGATATTTCCTATGAAATTCGCGCCGATCGTTACAACCGGACACGGTTCCGCGTCAACATTACGCCTGTCTTGTCCAAGGGCCGCGATGCGGCGCAAATCACGATGCGGGTTCTGCCGGCTGAACCGCCGCATCTGGCCGATTTGAACATTGAAAAAATGATCGTGGACAATTGGGCCCCGCGCCAAGGGATGGTGATTATTACCGGCCCAACCGGATCGGGGAAAACCACGCTGTTGGCCGCCGGGAACCGGATGATGCTTGAACGCCCGACAGGGTGCGGCAAGATGCTGACATATGAATCACCGATCGAATTTACCTATGACACGGTCAAATCGCCGCGGTCACTGGTCGCCCAAACGGAAATTCCGCGTCACCTGCCTAGCTTTGCCGCGGGTGTGCGCAACGCCCTGCGCCGCAAACCGAACATCATCATGGTGGGTGAGGCCCGCGACCGCGAAACCATATCAGCAGCGATTGAGGCAGCCCAGACGGGCCACGCCGTGTACACAACAACGCATACGGTCGGCGTTGCCGCGACGATCCGCCGGATGGTCTCCAGCTTTGAAAAAGAGGAGCGGTCAGAGCGCGCGTACGCCCTGATGGAAACATTGCGGATGATCGTGACCCAGGCTTTGGTTCCCAAAAAAGGCGGTGGCCGGATCGGCTGTCGTGAATGGATGATCTTTCCGGACGAAGTACGGGAAAAACTGTTGGATATGGATTTCGACGACTGGACGAATGAGATCCAACGCATGATCCCCAAATACGGTCAGACGATGGCCCAATCCGCAACCAAGCTGTTTGATACCGGGGTCATTGAGAAACGCTGGTATCTGCTGCTGACCTCTACGGCAGGGGGCGGTCACTGATGTCTGCCAATCCGGTCCAGGAATTACAGGAACGCGTTAACTGGCACTGGCGCAACACCATGCGCCCGATCCGCTTTTTTGGCCTGGATGCCCGTGCTGCGCTGCCCTTCACTTTCTGGCTGGTCTATTTGCGGCCGGTTACCATCGTCTTAACGGTCTTAAGCACTGTGTTATTCTTCATCCTGGAAAAACAAGGATTGACGTTTCCCGCCGCCATGCGAAAATTCAGACGTATGATGGTGGCTGACCTGCGCCCTGGGAAATCAATGTTCCGGTATCGCAGTATGAAAGATTTTGGATAGACATTACGGAATAGAATAGATAAAGAGCCTGATATGAACACGAAAACCGCCCGTCTGTCTTTTTTGGCAACTGCCCTGCTATGCAGTGCCAGCACTATGTTATGGCCCGTTATGACAGCCCAGGCCGGCTTTGAATTCAAAGGCGCAACCGGTATGGTCGCCAGCCCGTCCGTGCCATCGTCTGCCGCACCGGCCCCTGGACCTGCGCAAGTGATGAAGGAAGAGCTGGCCCTGCCGATGCCAGGCGAAAACCTGTCCGACCTGACCCCCGTGAAACATGATGCGCCAGCCGCGACGATGAAAATGCCGGCGGCTTCTCCCGCGCCGGCTTCCGAACATTCCGTGGTTGCCGGTTTTGGCCGCGACCTGCCGCTGGCTATCGCCCTGGAACAAATCATTCCTGCGCCTTTTGCCCCTGCACCCGCCGAAGATGTGAAGATGGGCCAGACGGTCACTTGGGAAGGTGGCAAGCCTTGGCCCGATGTTCTGGCTGCGACGTTAGCCCCGTTAGGCTTGCAATCAAAGATCGACGGCAAAAACGTGCGGATTGAGCCGAAAACCAAACCGCAATTCCCGACTCCTGATACGACTGATATCGCTGTAACCGACGCGGCAGCCGATACGATGGAACCGATTGATCTGGCACCCCCACATGATATGGGCGGCACGCACGGAACCGTGGCCACGCCCGGCAACATGGATACGGCAATGGTCGATGATTTGTCGCCAAATCAGCCACGTCGTAACGTGATGACCCAGCCCGCACCCGATATTTCCGAACCACCACCACCGATGATATCCGACAGCGACCTGGAAAATGGCCTGGACAGCCCAGGGTTTGATTACAGTCCGCCGACACAATCCGGCCAAATGGCGGTTCCTATTGCCGCCGCACCGCCTGCTGATACGGGTCGTGTGGATGTCTGGACTGCTTTGGCTGGGCAGGATTTGCGCGCCACGCTTGATGCCTGGTCACACCGGGTGAATGTCAAACTGGTGTGGGAAAGCCCGTATATGTACGCCGTTCAGGATACAGACAGCGGCGCGCGTCCCTACAGCGATGCCGTGACCGCCCTGCTGGATCAATTCAGCAGCAATGGCGTTGGCCCTAAACCACAGGCGACGCTGTATCAAGGCAGCGGTATGGAACCGGCCGTCCTGGTCATCCGATAACGTATTTTCTGATGTAAACGCTTGTAAGAACGCCTATTTCTCGGCGTTCTTCTCCGCCAGTTTTTTCTCAAGCCAGTGGATTGTGTAATCCCCGCTGATGAAATCAGGCTGTTCTGTGATCCACAACTGTAATGGCAGCGTGGTTTTCACCCCATCCACAATCGTTTCCATGATGGCGCGGCGCAGGCGGCGGATACATTCCTCTCGCGACCGTCCGTGGACGATCAGCTTGCCGATCATTGAATCGTAATAAGGCGGGATGCGATAGCCGTTATAAACAGCGCTGTCAAACCGGACGCCCAGGCCGCCCGCCGCGTGAAACTGACGAATTTCACCCGCGCATGGCACGAATGTATCCGGATCTTCGGCGTTGATACGAATTTCAATCGCATGGCCGCGGAAACGGATGTTGTCTTTTTGTACCGTTAACGGCTGACCCGCCGCAACGCGGATCTGCTCGGCGATCAGGTCAATGCCGGTAATCATTTCCGTTACCGGATGTTCGACCTGAATCCGCGTGTTCATTTCCATGAAATAAAACTGACCGTCTTCGTACAGGAACTCAATCGTTCCGGCCCCGACATAGCCCATCTTGCGCATGGCTTCGGTGACCAGGCCGGTGATTTTTTGACGCTCTTCAGCACTCAGGGCTGGTGATGGCGCTTCTTCCACCACCTTCTGGTGACGGCGCTGAATCGAACAATCCCGTTCACCCAGCGCAATCGCATTTCCGTGCTTGTCGCCAAAGACCTGGATTTCAATATGGCGCGGCTTTTCCAGATATTTCTCGATATACACTGTGTCATCGCCGAAATTGGCCTTGGCCTCGCTGCGCGCCGTTGAATAGGCTTCGGCAAAACCGTCCAGTTCACGGACCACTTTCATCCCACGACCGCCGCCGCCGGATGCGGCCTTGATAATAACAGGAAAGCCCATACCAGCCGCAATGTCGCGCCCATGTTCCAGGGATTCAACCGCGCCTTCCGACCCCGGCACAACCGGCAGACCTAAGGCCACAGCGGTTTTCTTGGCTTGGACCTTATCGCCCATCGTATCAATATGTTCAGGACGCGGGCCGATAAACGTAAATCCGTGTTCTTCGACCATCCGCGCGAATTGCGCGTTTTCGGACAGGAAGCCGTAACCAGGGTGAATGGCATCTGCGCCCGTAACCGACGCCGCCGTCAGGATCGCGGCAATATTCAAATAACTGTCTTTTGCCTGTGGCGGCCCAATACAAACGGATTCATCCGCCAGGCGCACAGCCATGGAATTGGCATCCGCTGTCGAATGCACAACAACGGTTTGGATCCCCATTTCTTTACAGGCGCGGTGAATACGCAGGGCGATTTCGCCACGATTGGCGATCAGGACTTTTTTAAACATCGGTTGCGGATCCGTTTTCAGACTATTCGACCACAACCAGAGCTTCGCCGAATTCGACGGGCTGGCCGTTATCGACAAGAACTTGGGTCACCGTTCCTGATTTCGGGGCTTTGATTGGGTTCATGACCTTCATCGCCTCAATAATCACGAGGGTATCGCCGGCTTTGACTGTTGTGCCTTTTTGAATAAACGGTGGGTTGCCGGGTTCGGCCTGCAGGTAAACAGTACCAACCATCGGGGACGTCACGGCCCCAGGGGTTGTACCCGTCACGGCCACAGGCGCGACAGCAGCAGGCGCAGCGACAGGCGCGGCCTGAGTGGTAACAACAGATGCAGATCCTTTGTTTACGCGGACCTTCTCATCACCGCTGGCGACTTCGATTTCATTCAGGCCTGTCTCTTCCAAAAGTTTGGCAAGCTGGCGGATAGCACTGGCATCAATTTTCATTCAAAACCCTCAATGTGTAATGTCTGGCTAGTGATAGAGAAGTTAGACGAATTTGTCAAAAGGATGATAGCAAAGACGTTAACATTGGCGTCTGAGAGGCCGCGATTTCGTCTTTTTCGTCCTCCTGATCCCACGGGTCGAGGATCATATCATCCGCATAAAATTTACCCAGCAACAGGCCCAGGGGCAAGGACCCGTAAGTCATTGCGTCTTTTTCCACCTGGCCTTCGGCATACAGGCTGGGGAAAACAGGCCCTGCCAGGCTGCCGCCACCGATATAATGCCTGATATCCGTCGTCATGCGGGGCGGTGGGGCGGCCACTGGCGCTTCACGCCCCAGAAAAACGCGCCCCAAATCGGCCAAATCGTACCAGTCGTAAATCTTTTGCGCCAGCGCGCGATACGCATTGTCGGACATGGGAGGGGCCGCGCCCGTGGACGCTTTGTCAGCCGCCTCATCTGACGCCTGAAACAAGACTTCGTTGGCATCCAGAACCTGGCCTGCCATTGCTCCGTTTTGCAACTGGATGTATTGCTCCGATTGACCGCGCAGGGTCAGGCCGCCCAGTGTATTGTTTGCGATGGTTGCCCCAGTACCATCCAGGATAAGGCCATATGCGCCGCCTGTAATTATGGTCGTGCCCAGGCCCGCTATTTCACTTCCCTGCACAAACAGGCCAACGCGGTTGCCGGCGATCTGTACATTATCCAGGGCCAGCTTGGTGGACGTTTGCGCAGCGTCCCCAACCAGAAGGCCGTCAATCGTCCCTTCTAACTGCAGATTGCTTAGCGTGACATTATCCCCCTTCACCCACAGGGCGTAATTATGACCCGCAATAAGGGCCGGTGCCACGGCATCGGCCGCCCGTATGGTCAAGTTGTTCATGGTGATGATCCCGCCGCCGGTGTAATGCGCAGCCCCCAAAACAAAGGTTGTGTGGCCGTCATTGTTATAAACGGCATCCAGGGCCGCGATCAAATCGCCGCTGCCGCCCTGCGTGACCGTCAGATCGCCGCCGCTGTTGTTTTGAAAGACGCTTAACAGCCCATTGGTAACCAGCGCGCCTGTTTTGGACGTCACCGTCATGTCACGCGCCGTGCCATCATGCCCCAGCAGGACAATATTGGGATGCGCGCCTGCTGCGCTGGTGGCAAGCGTGATATCCTTATCGGCATGTACCGTAACGGCACGCCCAGCCACGGCATTGCCGTCAATTTTGATACGGCCATTCTGTCCGGTACGCAGGCTGATAAC
Source organism: Pseudomonadota bacterium (assembly GCA_040386235.1). GTDB lineage: Bacteria > Pseudomonadota > Alphaproteobacteria > Micavibrionales > Micavibrionaceae > JAZKGA01. The sequence continues at coordinate 427,240 of JAZKGA010000001.1, read as the reverse complement.
ACCGCTATTTCGACTGGCGGACCGGGCATTTGTTATGCCGCCCATGTTGATCACGTTGTCCAGACTGGATTGCACATCCTGGGTCGTCAGCTCTACCACCCCATCCATCGCATTAATCGTGCCAGAATGCGTGGCACTGACAGCGTGTGTCGCGGCAGGCGCAAGGATGGTGAACAGACCGTCGCCATACAAATCAAGCGTTGCCGTTTCCGTACCGGCAATAACAACCTTGCCCGCGCGGGCGTTTATTGTACCGCTATTGGCTGCATGCGGGGCAACAAGCGCGGCCAGTCCCGATTCCGCCACCGTAATGCGGCCTTGGTTTTCAACGCGCGCGCGCGCATCGCCCGAAGTGGTCAGGATAATCCGGTCCGTCGTGGCCGCCATAAATGCCGGCGCATTTATATCACCTGTGCTGGCGACCATACTGGCAGCATCAACACGGCTGTTGGGCCCGAAAATCACGCCATTGGCATCCAGAACGACGATCCGTCCGTTTCCTTGCAAACTGCCCAGAATTTTTGTGGGTTGCGCGTTTGTACCGCTGACGCGGTTAACGGCGATGGCATTCGTATTGGGTTGAACGAAGGTGACGCGTGCCTGTTCACCAATGTCAAACGTGTCCCAGTTAATAACCGCGCGTTGCGAGGCCTGGTTGACGTTCATGCGCCCAGGCCCGGTTGTTTGCACGCTGGCCTGGCCGCCGATGACAACCGGATTGACCGGCAAAGCGAAATCATCGGCCCGTGCAACCGAAACGGAAACAGCCGATGAACAAAACAAGAACAATAAAATCAATGCCTTAGGCATGGGGGACCATAGTATGGAATACTGTGGCAGGCAAGGCAGAAACCCTGCCCGAAAGACGGTTACCCTCGTATTTCGTTACGGCGCATTTCCAGATAAAGACACAATCCAACCGGCATCCAGAAAACCAGCCATTGGCTATTCAACCCTTCAACAAAGTGGGAGGAAGTGAACTGCGAGAAAATAAAACCGAAGCCTAATAAAAGAATACTTAACAGAGCCACCTTGTGATCTTTCGTGCTTTGCAGATCACCGTTTTGGGTGTCCAGAAAGACGCGAATGGCAACGTATCCGGCGCGCAATCCCAATCCCAGCATCAGCAGCACAGCAATAAGGCCCCCATGCACCGCGTGCCCCAGAATGATATTATGCACCGCCTCATAAGGGCCTGTTGGCTTGTTCAGCAGAAATTGCGGATCGAACAAAAGTCCATGACCGATAGCGGGAGACTGACGAATGATATCCAGCGCTTCCGCCCATATGGCCAGCCGGTACGTATCGCCCCGCGCCACCAGTTCGGCTAGCGAGTTGCCCCATGCAAGATAGGTCAGCCCCATACAGATTGCGACGCTGCCTATAATCGCAAGGCCCGCCCGGCGATATCCCAACACAATGGTCACACAGGCCGCACCGGACATCGCAACCAAAGTCGATCGTGTCTGTGATAACAGGATGATGATGACCAGCAGGCTGACAACCCCCGCCGTGATGCTAAACATCCGACGCGTCAGCGGGCGTTCAAGGGTCGCGAACCATGTAAGAAGCGCAAGCGCAAGGGCGGCGGACAGATGGATCGGATTGTTATAACGGCCATATCCCCAAAGCCGTTCAGATATACCGTGCCCCTCTAGACCATAATAAAACCCAGCGTAAATCAGCGTGACCGCAGCAATGCCCATCACTGTCGCCCGTAAAATATCAGGGCGATAGGCGGCCTGACCCAGCCAGACGGCCAAAGCACATAGAAAAACCAGGATGCACGCCATATCAACGCCGGCGCGAAAGATGTCATAGGGGGCGGGGGCGGGCGACCACGCGATACTGATCGCGAAATAACCGATATACGCGGCAATCCCGTAAAACAGCGGTGTCTTCATAACCTGTATGCAGGCGGTACGTGCATACCACAGGCCGATAAAAAGACACGGCGACATCAGGTAAAACATCATGCGATGCGCGGCCGTACCCAGCCCGAAAGACAGGACAAGAGTCAGAAAAAGCGGCCAGAAAAGAAGCGCAGTTTGCCCGCCTACCCGCCCTAATAAGCGGTTGTGGGCCATTGATAATCCATCGAAAGGGGGCGATCAAATGTGCGATCAATGATATACTGACAGACCTTATCAACGTGGAAATAATCATGGACGCGTTCACACCCTGTGCGGGCGATGGCCACGCGCGCCGCATCATTCGCGGCATAGTACTTAATTTTCTCGATCGTATCCTGATCGCCGTCAACACTGATAAACGCGTCATGGCCCAGCACATCTTCAAACTGGGGTCCTTTGGGAATAAAGGCTAAAACGCCGGATCCCATATACTGGCTCATTCTTCCCGATGCGTATAAATAGTAATCGGCAGTTTTGTTCATGCACAAACCCATCTTACTGCGCCCCACTAAGGCGTAGTAATCAGCACCAAAAACCAGCCCGTCATTCACACCAGCGCCGCCGATATGCATCCGTACGTCACCCGCATTTTCTATCAAATATCGTGCCGTCACCGCCCGATGATCGTGCTGATCGCGTAAGACTGCGCCCAAGAACAGAAAGTCGATATCGGCGTTGGGATTAGCGTAGGCCCGCTCCGTCTCTAATGCCGGATCAACAGGGTTGGGCATAAACCCCACCTTCGTCCGGGGATGGGCAAACTGGCGCAAAACATCCCCTGCCGTTGTAACAAAAATCGTATCGACATGGCCGCTGCGCTGCAGGATATCGCGCGCATTGTCCCCCGCATGAATGGGGTCAACATTCCGATAGGTTATCCGGACATCTGGCAGGATATGACGAATGTCTGCCAGGGTGTCGTTCGTAAGGTTCTTACAGTGACCCAGCATAATCATATGCGGCTTGTAAAACTTGCACATTTTCAAGACATGCGCATTCATGGCGGCGGCACCGATTTTTTGCGACCGGAAAATATTGGCATGACGGGCGACGTCACGGTCATTGATGCTGATAACATTATGTCCCAGCCGCGTCAGCCCGTTGATAAGCTTTTGCGGGGTAAAGTAATATTTTCGTGGCCCGTCAAAACCCTGGCCCTGGCCGATATATAGAATGCGCATGGCGACAGATTACCTATATTTGTTATCTTGGCCAGTTATTTTTTGGCCTTGGTTTTATCGTAGATGACCGACGCAAATTCTGATACGATCAGCATAAGGTCGTTTCCTCTTCTATTCAAAAGGCTGTTCTTGCCGGTTTGCCATAGACACGCTCCTGCCCCTTGTTTCTGCGATATATCGCCTGCGCCCGCCGCACCCAAAACACCCTCCGTTTTATGTTGCGTTTGTTCCACTCACCCTAGCCCAGGAGATGCGTATGCCTAAACACGACCGCCCCAAAAAACAAACCCCTTACTTAAAATCCGTGTCCGAGCGGCATGGCGGCGACGGGAAGAACTGGCATCCGTTAGAAACTGCGATCGACCAGGACCGCGACAAAAGTTTTGTGAAACGCATCAAGCCGCGATCAGAAGGCCAGGCGCGGTTACAAGAGGCGATTAACACTCATGCCTTGACGCTGGCCGTTGGGCCGGCCGGGTCCGGCAAAACCTATCTGGCGATATCGGCAGCGGTCGAGGCATTAGAGGCAGGCAAGGTTGAGCGCATCGTCCTGAGCCGTCCTGCAATGGAAGCCGGGGAATCGCTGGGTTACTTGCCTGGCGATATGCAGGAAAAAATGGCGCCGTACTTACGGCCGCTTTATGACGCGCTGGGCGACCGCATGGGCGGCAAGCGTGTGCGCCAATATCTGGATGACGGCACGATTGAAATTGCCCCAATTGGCTTTATGCGCGGGCGGACTTTGAACAACGCGTTTGTGGTGATTGACGAGGCGCAGAACTGCACCTATGCGCAACTAAAAATGCTTGTGTCCCGCCTGGGCTGGCATGCCACGATGGTTATCACCGGCGACCCGCATCAATCCGACTTGCTGGACGGCATGTCCGGCCTGGCGGATGTCGCGCGCAGGTTCGAAGCCATTCCCCGTATCGCGGTTGTACAGCTTAATCAGGGTGATATCGTCCGTCACCCCTTGGTGGCAGAAATGCTTGACGTCTTATAAGCCTGGCGTATGGTGGGGGTATGACACACCCACCCCCCCGCCATTCTGCCCATCCTGCTTTTCGCGGCCTTATGATCGCGGCCAGCGTTGCCCTTCTTTGCCTGGCGGTTGCTGTTTTTATGCGCCCAGCAGCAGAACGCCCTTCGGTTGGCGAAGTCGGCGTGGCCTTCACCTTAACGGATCATAACAGCAAACCGTTTTCCAGCGACGCATTACAGGGGCACTATAACCTGATCTTTTTCGGCTTCACCCTGTGTCCCGATATTTGCCCCACTGAGTTACAAAGAATCACCGACGCCTTACGCCTGGCTGATCTGCCCAAAGGCGCCCTGACGCCCGTTTTGATCACCATCGATCCAGCGCGCGACACACCAACCGTGTTAAAGGCCTATCTGGCCAACTTCCATCCTGACTTTATCGGCCTGACGGGCACCGAGGCGCAGATTGATGCGGTTATTGCGGGCTACAAAGTCTATGCCGCGAAAGTCGATCATCCTGATTATTCAGACTATATGATGGATCATTCGTCGTTTATTTACCTGATCGGGCCGGATGGGGAATTACTGAAGCTTTTCAGCAAAACCGACACACCGGCGATGATGGCAGACGCGCTTAAAACGCTTGTTACGTCCCGCGACTAACCGCCTGCGCCGTATAATCTCGTAAATCGCTCTCCGCTTCTTGAAAGCTGAGAATAACAGGCGGCAGCGGGGGGAAGACACCCTCTTCGCCTAAATTCTGCATAATCTCTGCCGTCGGAATCGTTGATTTGCGCGCCGGATCAAAGAACGCGGCTTTTACCAAGCCTACCGCGGCCACCTTACCCTTATTCACACCCGATGCTGCGATAAAATGCTGCACGATGTAAATCCATTTCGCATCCCATCCCATCACCTGGCTTTCCAAGTAAAACGGGTCAAATGCATCCAGGGGAAACCGATACCGTATCTGGGCGGATGCCAGGATCGGCACGGCTTTCGCCCGCCGCACCATGGCCCACAGGCCTGACCGCAACAGCAGGTCAAACCGGCCCAGATCCATGATGGTTAAATACCGTCCGTTGTTTAGATGGAAATTCGTATCCAGGTCATTGGGCCAGACATGCAGGCGAATACGCGACAATGATGTCCAGTGTGACAGGCGCGGACGCGTCAACAGCGCGCCTAGGATGACCCAGACCATACGAAACCAGAGATTCATGTCGGGGGGCCTTTACTTTAGTCTTCCAGAAAAGCGTTCAGGCGCATGGCCAGTGACAAAGGGCCTTTGATTTTCAGCTGCCCCGTCATATAGGCGATATTCGGATCTTTCACGCCCGCCAAAATCGCCGCGAATGTCGCCAACGTACACTGAAGCGTCAATTCAGGCGTGACCCCGTCGCTGTTATGGGTCAGCACAGGCGGGCTTTGCGTGGTATCGATATACAAAACGCCGTCCGCACCGAAATCGAACAATACCTTTGCCCGCAACGTTACGGGCGGCGCCAGTTTTTGCTGAATTTTCGTGGTGATAACGGCCAGCGTCATGATTTAGAAAGCGCTTTCCGGTAATGACATTAAATTACCCGCACCACTGCTTAGCGCACGAAAACGGAATTCCGTTTCCGGCAGCATGCGATCAAAAAAGAACGCCGCTGTCTGTAGCTTAGCCTCATAAAACGCGGATTCGCCCGTTCCTTCTGCCAGGGCCGTCAATGCGGTTTTGGCCATCCGCGCCCAGATAAATGCCAGGGCCACCAAGGCAAATTGCCGCAAATAATCGCTGGATGCCGCGCCCGCTTCGACCGGGTTCTTCAACCCTTTTTGCGCGATCAAGCCCGTTGCCTGTTGCAACTTGCCGAAAGCTTTGGCCAGTGGCAGCACGTATGGGGCCATGTCGCCATCATCCATATGCACATCAATAAACGCGGCAACCGGATGGAAAAACCGACGCAGCAATCGGCCATAGCCAATCGTCATTTTGCGGCCCACCAGATCCAGGGCCTGAATGCCGTTTGTGCCTTCATAAATCTTGGCGATCTTGGCATCACGGGCATATTGTTCGACACCGTATTCGGTGATGTATCCCGCGCCACCCAGCACCTGAATGGCCAGCGACGCGACTTCGTACCCCATATCGGTTTGATAGGCTTTCAAGACAGGCGTCAACAGCGCGACGAAATCGTCAGCCTCTTGTCGCGTATTTGCATCGGGGTGTTTTTCAGCCACATCCAGCATCAAGCCGCACCAATAAGACAGCGCCCGCGCGCCTTCAACAAACGCTTTCCCCGTCAGCAACATGCGCCGCACATCCGGATGGACGATAATCGGATCTGCGATTTTTTCAGGAAATTTTGCGCCATCCAGCGCACGCATTTGCAAGCGGTCTTTGGCATAGGCCACCGCGTTCTGATACGCAACATCCGCAATCCCCAGCCCCTGCATCGCAACGCCCAGGCGGGCGGCGTTCATCATCGTGAACATCGCCTTCAGGCCTTTATGCGCTTCACCCACCAGCCAGCCTTTGGCACCATCATATTGCATGACGCAGGTAGCGGATGCCTTGATCCCCATTTTATGTTCGATGCCGGCGCAGGTCAGGGTATTGCGCGCGCCACATACCCAATCATCGCCTTGCGCCTGTGGCAAAAACTTTGGCACGACGAACAGGGAAATGCCCTTCACCCCTTCTGGCGCATCCGGCAACCGTGCCAGAACCAGATGGACAATATTCTCGGTCAAATCATGCTCACCGGCTGAGATGAATATCTTTTGCCCGGTGATCGCCCACGCATCGCCGCCATCGGCATGCGGCACCGCCTTGGTGCGGATCAGGCCCAGATCGGTCCCCGCATGCGGCTCGGTTAAATTCATTGTGCCTGACCAGACGCCACTTAACAGCTTAGGCAGATATAGTTGTTTTTGCGCATCACTGCCGTGAATATGAATCGCATCATATGCCCCGTGGCTAAGGCCCGGATACATGCCAAACGCCATGTTGGACGCACACAGCATTTCCATGACGGCAAAATTGACAATTTGCGGCAAACCCATGCCACCGTAATCAGGATCGCCGGATACGCCACACCATCCGCCAGCAGCGAATTGGTTATAAGCTTCAACAAACCCGTCAGGCGTTGTGACGCTGCCATCCTCATGGCGGGTGCATCCTTGGCGGTCGCCACTGCCGTTCAAGGGAAATAAAACATCGGCGGCCAGTTTTCCGACCTCTTCCAATATCTGTTCACGCAAGTCCGCATCACCCGTTTCCGCATAAGCCGGCAGGGTCGCGAGCGTCGCGTCAGCGTCCAAAACTTCGTTCAGAATAAAGCGGATATCGCGCAGGGGTGGGGAATAAATCGGCATGGTCACATCATCCTATGGCGAATCACGACATTCTTCAATGCGGCTTTGTTTTGTCGCGCATCATTTGCAGCAAATGGGCACTGACATCCTCTTTATCCAGGACGGCAATAATCTTACGGGCCTGCACCATCGGTGATGTTTCGGGCGGCTTGCCTTGTAACAAATTGGCCATCTTATCAAGAATTTCCGGCCCGATCGCGGCCCGGGCCGCCCGCGCATTTTCAAGCGCCTGCGCCCGCAATGCCGCCTTTTCTGCGGCATTCAGCACTTGCCCCTTCACGAAGGATGGCGCCACCTCTGGTGAGGGGGGCGCAGCTGGGGGCTTCTTCCAAAATGTGATCATACCGCCTCTTACTTGCTTTTGATCGTGTTATGATTGTATCACAAAAGGGAATAAGCAAATGTTAAATGCCCCTCAACACGCTCAGGACATCCCATGAATTACCGTCATATTTATCACGCCGGCAACTTTGCCGACATCATGAAGCACCTGATCTTGATGCAGGTTGTGAAGGCCATGCAGAAAAAAGACGCGGCGCTTTTGCTGTGCGATGCCCATGCCGGTGTCGGTGTCTATGACCTGCAATCAGCCCAAGCACAAAAGACGCAAGAATACCTGACGGGCATTGCCGCGCTGGTTGATGCGCCCTCTCCGCCGCCTGCCTGGCAGGATTTTTTACAAGTGGTGCGCCGCGAAGGGTATCCACGTTTTTACCCCGGCTCGCCTTTTCTTCTCAGTGGCCTGGCACGCCCCCAAGACCGCATTGTCCTTAATGAACTGCATCCAGACGACGTTGAGACGCTGGCTGAAAATATGGGGCGGCAAAAGCGGGTCAGCATCACCGCTGTGGACGCCTATGCCTGTGTGCGCGCACATACCCCGCCGATTGAACGGCGCGGCTTGTACCTGATTGACCCGCCATTTGAACAAAAGGATGAATTCGCCCGGTTGCAGCAGGCGATCCCCACCTGGCATTCACGGTTCAGCACCGGCGTCTATATGATATGGTATCCAATCAAACGCGATTTTCCATTGGAAGATTTGTATCAAACGGTGAGGGATTCCGGATTTCACCGTGCCTGGTGCGCGGAAACGATGCGATATCCGATCGGCACGCCAGATGTGTTGAACGGCTGCGGCGTTATCGTGCTGAATACGCCCTATCCGGTCGCAGAAACAGCGGCAGAATTTCTTCCGCCGCTGCAAAATGTTCTGGAATTACAGGATGTGACCATGCGTTGGCTGGGCACATCCCTGTAAAAAAGGTTTTACGCGGCCTCTTCCTGTGGGCCGGGTTTTTTGCCGTATTCGCCCGCAAACACGTTGTCTGAAAACACCTCTTCCCACGATCCTTGTGTCGATGCTTTGGAATATTCCGTCGCGCGCGTTTCAAAGAAGTTGGAGTGTTCAGCCCCGTTCATCATCACATCCATCCAAGGCAGCGGATTTTTATCGACACCAAAGATCGGCTCAAGGTTCAGCTGTTGCAACCGGCGATCGCCGATGTAACGAATGTATTGCTTCACTTCACTTGGGGTCAGGCCTTCGACATCGCCCATTTCAAAGGCCAGGTCGATAAACGCATCTTCATGGCCAATGATTGTGCGGCAGCAATCCGTGATTTCGTCCTTCAACTGTTGGTCCCAGATGTCCGGGTTTTCAGTGACAAACGCGTTAAACAGGCGGATCATTGACAGGCAGTGCAGTGTTTCATCACGCACCGACCATGACACGATCTGACCCATCCCCTTCATTTTATTGAAGCGTGGGAAGTTCATCAAAATGGCGAAAGACGCGAAAAGCTGCAGCCCTTCGGTAAACGCGCCGAACATTGCCATTGTTTTGGCAATATCGCGACGTGATGACATCGATACATTCTGCATGTAATCGAATTTATCTTTCATTTCCTTGTATTTCAGGAACGCCTGGTATTCCAGTTCTGGCATCCCCAGCGTGTCCAAAAGGTGAGAATAGGCCGCGATATGCACCGTTTCGATGTTTGAAAACGCCGACAGCATCATCTGAACTTCAATCGGTCCAAAAACCTGACTGTAATGCTTCATATAGCAATTGTTGACTTCGACGTCTGATTGCGTGAAAAAACGCATGATCTGGGTCAGCAGGTTTTTTTCACCTGGCGTCAGCTTTTTCTTCCAGTCGCGAATGTCTTCGGCCAATGGCACTTCTTCCGGCAGCCAGTGAATGCGCTGTTGCGTTAACCAGGCCTCGTAACACCAGGGATACAGGAACGGCTTGTACACGTGCCGCTCCTCAAGCAGTTTCGAGCCTGAATTACGAACATCTTCAATGCGGGCTGCGGATGTTACTGCGGAATTTGCCATGGTCTTACCTCTTCTTGATTGGCGTCATTAACACAACATATGGTATATAAGATCAAAAATACTACAAGATGTAGTTTTCTGATATGCAAAAAATATTACTCGCGGCGGCCGCCGTGGGACATAACGCGATGCAGGACGTCGTCCAGCTGTTCCAACGTCTTGAATTCGATGGCCATTTTCCCCGAAGCCGCACTGCGCATATCAATCGTGACATGCAAGCCCAGAGCAGCAGAAACTTCCTGTTCCAAAGCCACCGTGTTGACATCTTTGCCGTGGCCTTTCGTGACGCGGCCCCGCGTGGCTTTAACCTTATTCCCCTTGGCTGTACGGGCGATATCTTCGGTGGCGCGTACCGATAAATTGGCCGCAACAACCTGACTTGCCAGGGCGAACGGATCGGGCGACGTGGCGATGGCGCGGGCATGGCCAGCGGTCAGCGCACCATGCAACACCATATCCTGCACCGGTTGCGGCAGGTCCAGCAGGCGCAGCGTGTTGGCCACGTAACTGCGCGACTTGCCTACCATTTCGGCAATCCGTTCCTGAGTATAGCCGAATTCCCAGGCCAGGCGGCCCAGGGCTTGCGCTTCTTCAATCGCTGTTAAATCCTGGCGTTGCAGGTTTTCAATCAGGGCGATTTCCAGCGTTGTTTGATCGTCCAGCGGCTTGATAATCACCGGCACTTCATGCAATTGGGCGATTTGTGCGGCGCGCCAGCGACGCTCACCCGCCACAATTTCAAATTGATCCGGCGCATCGGGACGCGGACGAACCAGGATCGGCTGCAACAACCCATGCGTACGCAATGATTGCGCCAATTCCTGTAAGGCTGCCTTATCAAACTGGGTCCGCGGCTGGAATGATCCCGGGGCAATTTGATGCACCCCAATCATCTTGCGCAGACTGCCTGGAACATGATCATCAACCGCCTGTGACGCAACATCCGCCGCCTCACTGTCGCCAAACAGGGCGTTCAGGCCGCGACCCAATCCACCACGCTTCCGGGCATTCCCCCCTGACATGTCGTCCATTTTGTTTTCCCTTTTATTGTCTCTCACTGGCCGTGACATCTTCAAAACCCCTTACGCAACGCTTGTTTGCTGTGTCAGCAGACGTTTCGCGCGACGCTCTTGCGCCACAACTTCCTTGGCCAACCCCAGATAGGCGACCGACCCCGTGCATTTAATATCATAGACAATGGCAGGCAGGCCGAAAGACGGTGCCTCTGACAGGCGCACATTGCGCGGTATAACCGTTTTATAAACCTTGTCGCCAAAGTAACTGCGCACATCCTCTGCAACCTGCGTGGTCAAGCGATTGCGCGGATCATACATCGTCAGGACAACGCCTTGCACACTCAGGCTGGCGTTAAACGTAGCGCGCACGCGCTCAATCGTTTTTACCAACTGGCTAAGCCCCTCTAGCGCATAAAACTCGCATTGCAGCGGCACAAGGACGGATGCGGCCGCCGAAAACGCATTAAGCGTCAACAGGCTGAGTGATGGCGGGCAATCAATCAGGACGTAATCAATGTTTTGCAAAGAAGACAGCGCGTGGCGCAATCGCAATTCACGGTGAGGCAACGCGACCAGTTCAATATCCGCGCCAGACAAGTTAATAGAGGATGGCAGCAATGACAGGTTTTTAACCTTTGTTGGCACGATTGCCTGCTGAACCGGTACGTCTTCGATCAAGACGTTATAAACACTGTGCTTAATGTCGGCGCGACGCAATCCCAGCCCCGTTGACGCGTTCCCCTGCGGATCCAGATCAACCAAGACCACGCGCTGACCGATCGCGGCCAAAGCAGTCGCCAGATTAACTGCGGTCGTCGTTTTACCCACTCCGCCCTTTTGATTGGCAACGGCGATAATGCGTGGGGATGCGGACGATGTCATCGCGGACCTTTCTTGTTCCTGGGTTCCTTACCATAGAATAACCACACAGGGAAAAGCAAAGAAAATGCGCTGTCTATTCACACGCTAGCGCGGCGATAAAATCAATATAACGGCCTCTGGCTGGCCGTGGCTGGGGACATGTTTCACGTGAAACAATTCTGCCAGCTGGGGGGCGTTAATGATCTCGTCACGCCACTGCGCACCTTTCGGTAAAATGGCGGTCAGCAATGGATTAACAGCTTTTGCCGCCAGCAGATAAGGGGTTAAATTGTCCAGCGAGGCCAGGGCGCGTGCCGTTAATATATCCGTTCCCGCCCAGTCATATCCCTCAATACGGTTGTTCACCACCCGGACATTTAAATGCAATTCCCGCACCACCGTTTGCAAAAATGCACATTTTCGCGTGTCCGATTCCACGCACGTAACTTTCAAATCAGGTCGCAAAATAGCCAAAACCAAGGCCGGAAAGCCCGCGCCACTGCCAATATCCGTCAGTGTGGCCCCTGCCGGAATGTGCGGGACAAGCTGCGCCGAGTCAAGAATATGACGGCCCCAAACGGTTTCCAGCGTTTTCGGGCCGACCAGATTGATGCGCGCCTGCCACTGCGCCAATAAATCGCAATAGCGACACAGCGCAGCACTCATTTCAGATGTCGCCGTCACCGAAAGGGCATGCAGGTCTGTGACTGCCTGCTTAGGCGATGGCAGATACATGCGCAGCGCTGTCTTTAGCATAAGGGCCCGCGCCCTTCTTCACAAATCGCAACAGGGCGTTTAGGGCCGCAGGCGTCATGCCCTGCAGACGCGAGGCCGCGCCGAGCGTCAACGGCCGCGCCGCTTCTAACTTAAGCCGCACTTCTGTGGACAGGCTGCCGATCGCAGCGTAATCAAGGTCAGCAGGCAGGTTTAGGTTTTCATCGCGCCGAAATGCGGCCACATCAGCGTCCTGGCGGTCCATATATCCGGCATAGGCCGCGTCAATTTCCATCTGGGCCGCGATATCAGGGCGAATGCCGGCCAATTCCGGCCATATACGCACAATATCATCCCAGGTAACGCTGTCATGGCGCAGCACATCAAGCGCATTCCGCCATTGCCCGTCTTCATTCATCCGTAAACCCTGCGCATTTAATGTGTTGGGCGTTGCCCGACAGGACTGCATCAACACGCGCGCGCTGTCCAGCTGTTGCTTCTTTTCATCCCAGACGGCCTGGCGTTCTGCTCCAACACACCCCACCGCAATCCCTTGGTCCGTCAAACGCTGGTCGGCATTATCGGCACGCAGGCGCAGGCGGTATTCCGCCCGGCTGGTAAACATGCGGTACGGTTCGGGCGCACCACGCGTAATCAAATCATCGATCATCACGCCGATATACGCCATAGCGCGGTCAAGAACGAAGCGTGGAGCGGCATCGCGCGCGCCATCATAACGGGATTGCAATGCGGCATTAACCCCGGCGATCAATCCTTGGGCCGCCGCTTCCTCATATCCCGTGGTGCCGTTGATCTGTCCGGCAAAAAACAGCCCAGGCAGGCGGCGCGATTCCAGTGTTGGAAAATGATCGCGCGGATCAACGTAATCATATTCAATGGCGTAGCCATACTGCCGCACCGCCACGTTTTCCAGGCCGGGGATTGAACGCAGGATCTGGTCCTGCACCGCGATCGGAAGCGAGGTTGAAATACCGTTCGGATAGACCGTGTCGTCGTCCAACCCCTCAGGCTCCAGAAAGATCTGATGCCTCTCCTTATCCGCAAAACGCATGATCTTATCTTCGATCGACGGGCAGTATCGCGGCCCGCGGCTTTGAATCTGTCCCGAATACATCGGCGCGCGATGGATATTTTCGCGGATGATCTCATGCGTTTTTGGACTTGTCTGCGTGATATAGCATGCCACTTGCGGCACCGTAATCGTCGTATTCAAAAAGGAAAACGGCTGCGGCACGGCATCGCCGTCCTGTACGTCGCAGGATTGCCAGTTAATCGTGCTGCCATCCAGTCGCGGCGGCGTTCCTGTTTTCAGGCGGCCAAGCGGAAAGCCCAAACGCTCCAGCGTTTCACCCAGCCCAACGGACGGTGCTTCGCCCACCCGGCCAGCGGGTGTTTGCGTCTCCCCCTGATGGATAATCCCGCGCAGAAACGTGCCGGTGGTCAAAACAACCGCGCGGGCCGTTAATATCCGGCCATCTTCGGTCATAACACCGGTAATATCCTGCTGACCAGGGTCCAGCCGAACATCATGCGCCGCGCCCTCAACCAGGGTTAAATTGGGATAGTTCTGTAAAATATCTTGCATCGCCTGGCGGTACAGCTTGCGGTCGGCCTGAGCCCGTGGGCCGCGCACCGCCGCGCCCTTGGACGCGTTCAACATCCGGAACTGAATGCCCGATCGGTCAATGACGCGTCCCATAATGCCGTCCAGCGCATCAATTTCGCGCACCAAATGCCCCTTACCCAACCCGCCAATGGCAGGATTGCAGGACATGGTTCCGATTGTGGCCAACGAATGGGTCAGCAGGGCGGTGCGTGCGCCAACACGTGCAGCAGCCGCAGCGGCCTCGCATCCCGCGTGGCCGCCACCAATGACAATAACATCAAATGTTGTCGCTTGATCCATGTTGCGGCTTATAGGGGAAAGAGACCGAAAAAGCAACAAAAACAGGCCCAACGCCTACCTGAATTTATTTGCCGATACAAAAATCGCGGAAGATAATATCCAGCACATCTTCAACGTCCACCTGGCCGGTGATATGACTCAAATGGCGCAGGCACAGGCGGATATCTTCGGCAACCAATTCGGGCAAAGGCGCGGTTTCCGCGCGTAACAGGGCCTCTCGCGCCGCGATCAAGGCGGCGCGATGACGGGCGCGTGTCAGGGAGGGCACGTCACGCGGGGCAAATTCCTGGGCTAAAACCACCCCCAATTGGGTCAGCAGGTCAGGGATACCCGCGCCGGTCCTGGCCGACACCGGCCATGCCGCATGGCCGTCAATCTGCGTCACCGCTGCTGGGCCATCATCGCATTTATTCAGAATGACGATATCCTGCGCCCGGATTAAATCGCGCGTGGCGTGATCAAAATCCGGCCCCGCATGTTGATCGAACACCAATACGCGCAATGTTGCATCTGCCGCGCGGACCATCGCCCGTGCAATCCCCTCAGCCTCAATCATCCCATGCGCATCATCAGCCAGTTCAGCACTGCGCAGACCCGCTGTATCGGACAGGATCACCGGAAATCCTGCGATATCCAAGTGGACCTCAAGCACATCACGCGTTGTTCCAGCATGGGGCGACACGATCGCCACATCCCGTTGCGCCAGATGGTTCAGCAGGGACGATTTTCCGGCATTGGGCGCGCCCAGGATCGCGACATGCACACCGTCGCGCAGTCTTTCACCGCGATGATTGTCATCCAGATGCGCGGCGAACGCGGCAATGACGTCGGATAAATCAGGACGAACGTGCAACAGGGCATCTTCGGGCAAATCCTGGTCTGAAAAATCCAGATCGGCCTCAAGATACGCCAAAATCCGCGCCAGGCGGTCTTTCCAGGAATTATAAAGTGTTGAAAGGTTACCGCCCAGCTGGCCCAGGGCCTGTTGCCGCTGTGCCGCCGTGTCGGCATCGATCAGATCGGCGACGGCCTCAGCCACCGTTAAATCCATGCGGCCGTGTTCAAAGGCGCGGCGGGTAAATTCCCCCGCCTCGGCCAGGCGATGGCCCGGCTGGCGCGCCAGGGTTTCCAGCACCGCATCAACAACCGCACGGCTGCCATGCACGTGGTATTCCACTAAATCTTCGCCCGTATAACTGCGCGGCCCAGGAAAAACGTGGACCAGTGCTTCGTCAATCCCATGTCCCTGCATATCGTGGATAATCCGCACGCCACGGGGGCCTGACAGCAACGCCTGATCACGCAGCAGCATTTGCAGGCTGGTCAGGGCCGCCGGGCCAGAAACGCGGATAATGGCAATGGCCGACCGGCCAGGGGCCGTGGCCAGCGCGTAAATCGTAGCCATCTTTATCCCCCTTATCCTTTGGCGGATTTACCTTTGGTGGATTTAGACGTATCGCCGGCGGCGGATTGCATGATCTGCCAGAAGCTTTTTTGTGCATCGCCCCAGCCCTGCATCATCATCGGCCCCCAGGTGCCCATTAAATCGCTGCTGTCCATCGTTTTGATGTTTTCACCCATGCGACCATACAGCGTATCGACCATCTGTTTTTGCAATTCGGTGACATCGGGTAAACCCAGGAACTGACGTGCCTCATCCGGCGTGCATTCGATATGGACTTCAACTTTCATCTTTGGGCTCCTTCTGCTTTTCAGATGCATAGCACATCCGCGCGCACCGTCCAACAACCTTGCCACGCCCGCCCCTTTGCCCTACGTTTCACGTGAAACAACACCGATAAGGGAGACAGCGATGTCAGAAATGTTTTTTACCGCCCAGGATGGCGGCGTGTTTTCCGCCTTTGTCGCGCGGCCCGCCGTGATGCCGGCACCGGCCCTGATTATCATCCAGGAGATTTTCGGTGTGAATGACGGGTTACGGCAAAAAGCCACCGAAATGGCAGCGTTGGGCTATCTGGCCATCGTCCCTGACCTGTTCTGGCGCCTGGAGCCTGGCGTGGACTTAAGTGACAAAACCGAAGCAGAGTGGGAAAAGGCTTTTTCGCTTATGCAGCGCTTTAACATCGACCAAGGCGTTCGTGATTTAGCCGATGTGTTGACGGCCCTGCGCACCCATCCGGAATGCAGCGGCACTGTCGGTTGCATGGGGTATTGCCTGGGCGGCAAGCTGGCGTATTTGATGGCGGCGCGGACAGATGTGGATGTCAGCGTCAGTTATTACGGCGTGGGATTACAGGATTTATTGGGTGAAGCAAAAAAAATTACGCGTCCGTTGATGCTGCATATCGCCGGGGCCGACGCATATGTTCCGCCAGAGGCCCAAGAAGCGATTATGGGCGGCCTGAAACATCATGCTTATGTTACGATCCATCATTATCCGGGTAAGGACCACGCGTTTTCCCGCATCAATGGGCAGCATTACGATGCAGATGCGGCAGCAGTGGCCAATGACCGCACAAACGCATTTCTGCGCAGCGGTTTAAAGGCTTAAAGCGATTACTGATTCATCATTTGGAAGAAATCGTCGTTCGATTTCGTGTCTTTCAACTTGTCGATCAGGAATTCGACGGCGTCCACTGTCCCCATTGGGTTCAGAATGCGGCGCAGGACCCACATTTTCGACAGGCTGTCCTTGCTGACCAACAGTTCTTCTTTTCGTGTCCCGGATTTCTGAACATCAATCGCCGGGAAGACGCGTTTATCAGCCAGTTTACGATCCAGAACAATCTCAGAGTTACCGGTCCCTTTGAATTCTTCAAAGATAACCTCATCCATCCGGCTGCCAGTATCGATCAGGGCAGTGGCGATGATGGTCAGCGACCCGCCTTGTTCCACATTACGCGCCGCGCCAAAGAATCGTTTCGGCCGTTGCAGGGCATTGGCATCCACCCCTCCGGTCAGTACTTTACCCGATGAAGGGACAACGGTGTTATAGGCGCGGGCCAGGCGGGTGATGGAATCCAGCAGGATAATCACATCACGTTTTTGTTCGACCAGGCGTTTAGCTTTTTCCATCACCATTTCGGCGACTTGAACGTGGCGGGTGGCGGGTTCATCGAAGGTTGAGGAAATCACCTCACCCCGCACGGACCGTGCCATATCTGTGACTTCTTCCGGGCGTTCGTCGATCAGCAGGACGATCAAATAGGCCTCAGGATGATTGACGGCAACCGCCTGGGCGATGTCTTGCATCATAATCGTTTTACCAACCCGGGGCGGGGCAACAATCAAGGCCCGCTGGCCAAAGCCAAGCGGTGAAACCAGTTCGATAATCCGCTGGGTCATGCCCTTTTTGGTCGGGTCTCCAATTTCCAGCTTAATTTTCCGGTCAGGGTAAAGCGGTGTCAAATTGTCGAAATTGATACGGTGACGGATTTTCTCCGGCACATCGCCATTGATCGTGTTGACTTTCAACAGCGCGAAATAGCGTTCATTGTCTTTCGGCGCCCGGATTTCGCCGTCCATGATATCACCGGTGCGCAGGCCAAACCGGCGGACCTGTGACGGTGACACGTAAATATCATCGGGGCCAGGCAGATAGTTTTCTTCGGCCGACCGCATAAACCCAAACCCGTCTTGCAGGACTTCGACAACACCTACGGCGTTGATCGGCACGTTATTTTCCGCCAGGCGTTTCAGCACGGCGAACATAATATCCTGCTTGCGCATGCTGGCGACGTTTTCGATCTCCAACTCTTCGGCGAAAGCCATCAATTCGGAAGGGGACCGGGTTTTTAAATCTTGTAAATTCATGGGGCGTGTTTCAGGCGTTTTTTCGGGGGGGTTTAAGGCGAAGCCACAGAGTATCGAAGCGCAAATAAAATGAAATAAAGACGGGTGCGTTTCCGCAGCAATCCAAAAACAACACTCAATTTTCTAAGGAAAACGGATGCGATATCGGGCGATTGCCGCGTCTTGTACTCAGCTTTAAGAAATAATCCGCAGTTTGTCAAGCATGATTCGGGGGGTCCAGACCGCTTTTAGCCAGATCGCATTTAGATCGGCTTAAGGACAACCAGCAAGACGATACCGATCATCAGCAGTGTCGGCACTTCGTTCCAGATACGGAAGGTCCGCGCAGGACGTCGATTGACGCCCGCAGCCAGGTCTTTGCGCATCCGGTTGAAAATATGATGCGCGCCGGTCATCAAAATCACCAGTGTCAGCTTGCTGTGCATCCAGCCCAGCTGCAGCAGCGTGTCATTCAGCCACAACATCGTTCCGCCCAGAACCCAGGATGCAATCATCGCCGGGGTCATGATGTAGCGGTACAGGCGATATTCCATGGTGGTCAGCATCTGCGCCCGATCACTGCCAACAGGGGCATCCGCATGATAGACGAACAACCGCGGCAGGTACAAAAGCGCCGCCATCCACGCGATAATTGCGATGATGTGCAGGGCTTTGATCAGCAGGTAGTGGGATGACATGAATTCGTACATGATCAACTCGTACCACGCCTGCGGATAAAATCAACCAGAGAAGCAACCGTTTCAGGATCCGTTTCCTTGATCACCCCGTGACCCAGGTTGAAAATAAAGGGGCGGCCCGCATTGGCCTGGATCAGACGTTCTGCCGCGTCGAACATATCTGGCCCGCCGCGCAGCAGCAGGACCGGATCAAGATTGCCCTGGACGCATACGGATTGTGGCAGGGCGGCCATGTGGGCGGGCGAAAACTGCTCATCCACCCCCAGGCCTTGAACCCCTGTCCGCGAAGCGTAGTCTGCCAGATGCGGGCCAATTCCGCGCGGAAAACCAATGACTGGACAATCGGGGAAACACGCCTTCAGGCGTCTGACCAGATCACAGGCCGGGACGATGACCCAGCGCTCCAATTCATCCGCCGGTAACACGCCGGCCCAGGAATCGAACAGCTGCACAGCTTCTGCGCCGGCCTGAATCTGGCGGCATAAATAATCAAAAGTGGTGTCGGTGATCAGCTGGAGCATATCTGCAAAAGCGGTTGGGTGTAATCGCGCAAACCGACGTGCTGCGGCAAAATCCCGCGACCCGCCGCCTTCGATCATGTAACAGGCAATCGTCCACGGCGCGCCGGCAAACCCGATCAGGGTCGTGTGCGTGTGGCCTTCCTGAACCAGGCCGTCTTTGATTTTCTGCACTGTTTCTGCGACCAGATCGTATTTGGCCGTATCGCCTGGCATTGCCAGTTTTGCGATATCCCCGGGGGTTTCAAGCGGCGTCAGTTTTGGCCCTTCACCAGCGGTAAAGGTCACGTTGCGGTTCAACACATCCGGGACAACCAGAATATCGGAAAACAGGATGGCCCCATCCATGTGGAAACGGCGTATCGGCTGTAATGTGATCTCGCATGCCAGCGAGGGGTTATAGACCAGGTCCAGGAACCCGCCGGCTTGGGCGCGCAGCTGGCGGTATTCAGGCAAATATCGCCCCGCCTGACGCATCAGCCAGACAGGCGGTGTGGAGAGGGTGTGGCCGGACAGGGCGTTCAAGATCGGCTTCATGGCGTCACCTAACCATAAAAAACGATATATATAAAGATAAAGGGAGTAGTTATTAGTAGGGCCTGAGGATATGCGGATAAGCCAATTGTCCACACAGATCCCCCCAGGGGACTAAGCCATTAAAGCAAGGAAAAGACACAGGAAAAAAGGAACGGACGACGATTATGCAGACAGGCCGTTAAGACATATCCGCATGGGGATAACCCCTCAGTGGCAGAGAGGGGAACGAGGATAAGTCCAAGAGATTGATTTATCCCGCCCCTTTGCAAACAGATATACTCACGTTATCCTGCGTTATTATCAACAGGCCAGATTTTAAACAGACTGGCGAGACGGAAAACAGACAATGGATTTAAGCGCCTATCAAAAAATCGAAGGTCGGGAACTGGATAAATACATTCCCCTAGCCAATGCGGTCTTGCCGGGCACGAAGCTGGTCAAAGCCAGCGTCCAAATGCTGCGCGCCCGTCCCGGTTTTTATCCCGACTGTGTTATCCTGGATATCCAGGACCGTCAGGCGCACCCGCCGCGTCAGGTTACAATCGTCACCAATCAAAACACGACCCAGATTATTGATTACAGCGCCGCCACACTGACGCAAATGAACGATATATTTGGCCTGACTTTGAATGACGAGACGATCCACGATTATATCCGGTTTTATTTCCGTTACACCCAAGGCCCGCAAGGCCGCTTTATCCTGCTGGAAGGCGTTGATGACGTGCCGTGGCGGGACGAACCGCCGCCTGCCGCGCGCAAGGCGATGGGTGAGATGATCCGGTCTTTGCCAGTGGCCATGGAAAAAACCAAATTGGGCTGGGGCGGTCAGGTCAGCCTGATCTTCCAAAACGCCTTTTTTACCGCCGACCTTGCGGTAACGCGAGAGGGTCAGGTAACACTGTCACATGAACGGCTGATGATCGATCAGATGCCGATCTGGGATGATGTTATTCTGGACTAATACATCCGTATTTTGACATTTTGAGATGTGTTGGAACGGCCCCCAATCTGTTGCTGGGCTTAGCTTTCAATAAGGTCGAAAATAAGCCTGCATTTTTCTTTTTGGCTTTAGGACTCCTTTAACTCTTGCCCGCCATACTAGCCATATATCTTACCCTCAACGGGTGGCAAAGAACTATAAAGTTAGATGAGTGGGGCAATTTTATGGACAGCACGGTGGTTAATCCAATTACGAGCGTCACACCAGGGCAAAACTGCCGTGTGGCGTACACGTTGAATAATCGTCAGCCGGTGATCTGTTCCCTGGTTGGGGACCAGCCATTATTTTACCTGGATGAAGAAACAGCGATGGAAGACGATGCGCTGTTGGATTTACCGAAACTGGATGGCGGCCCTGCTGCCTTGATGCAGTTCCAGAATAAATTGCAGGCCTATGAAACATTTTCCCGCAGCTTTGCCGTCACGTCTGAAGACAAAGAAAACCTTTTCCGCGACAATGCGCGGTTGATGACGGGTGATAACCTGGCGGATGCGCTGGCCGGTCTGCGCCACAGCCGCCTGGCAGCCTCTTATTTAGATGCGTGCGCAGCACATAACATTACCTTCCAGGCCGATGCGACAATCCGCACAGCGTGTTTCGATCGTCAGGGGGCGACCATTCGTGTGAATGCCAACCTGGCAGCCAATATTTTAAAACTGGCGATCATTCGTGAATTGCGCCGGGCCTGGCTGACAACACAGGGCGCCGGCATTGACCCGCTGCAATTCCACCCCGATCACGCCATTATCATGAACCGGGTCGAAGCGGCGGACTTGGCCGTAACCCAGGTTCGCATCGCATGGGAACTGCAACTGGCTGGCCAGCGGAATGTCTGGGGCTTGATTGAAAACAGCACGCTGGCCGATTTGGGCCGCGCCTTTGGCCGCGAGGCGTGCATGGATTTCCGTTCACTGTCTAACGGTGATGCCGCTGTGGCCGCTTTTGAAACATGGTTCCTGTCGGAGCGGTGTCGCCGGCATGACCGCCGCCTGATCCAGATGATGTTAAGCTCGTATCAGCATATGGTTAAGGATGCCTCTCCGCACCTTTCACGCTTGGTCGGGGCTGAACTGGTGGCCTGCATCGGTACGCAGCCATATGGTAAAAACTATCTGGCGCCTTATACGCAATTGATTATGAACGATACGGTGTTTACCGAGGTTCGGGATCGCTCTAACGCCAATTTCTTGTGGTTCATCAAATTCGAACGGGCTGTGACCCAAGCGGAAGATGAGCAAAAGCCGGAAGTGGTCGCAGGGGCAACGACACTTTCAGAAATGGGTGTCCTGGTCTCACTGTTCCCTCAGGCTGCGCCTGCCGACATCGCTGCCAAACGCCGCAATCCGGCGGAATAGTCGGACTGGTCAAGCGCGCCAAAACCCTTTAAAATGGAACAGTATGTCGCGGCCCGTTACCTTTGCCCGCCCAGTCCTGGACCTGACCCGAAAGGGTGAGTTGCAAGGCCATGCGCGGCCTGGTGGTGCTGTTTCCTTACGTGCCTTGCTGGACCCCGATGCCGCTTTAAATGCTGGTCAGGAAGGCCTGGCCCGCTGGCTGGACAGTGGCCAGGATGTCTTTCCCGTTTTTAAACCATTGCTGGAAAGCCTTGCGACCCAGGATTGGCACATTGATTTTCATGATCTGGATTCACAGGCCTGCATCGATGCGGTGAACCACACGTTATACCTGCCGCATTTCGGTTATTCCTTGCCCAAACTTATCCAGCATGGCCTGTTTGGCGTTTTGGTGCGGATTGAGCTTTATCGCGGGCTGCGCCTGGCGTGGCAGGCCATGAACGGCCTGACGCCGCTGGGCCTTGGCCTGGGGCCACAGGCCTGGTTAAAATGGGCGCGGGTCAGTGGCGCGGACGCGGATATCTATATGTTACTGCTGGCCTACGCGTTGCGGGACGAAGGCCCCGACAGCCAGATATGGCGTTACGCCCTGGCCGGATCTTTATATCCGGTGGCGGCGACATTGTCGCATGTTCTGTCGGTTGGGATGGGGCGTGCGGCGGCGCTGGGGTCGATGCAAAAGGCACTGCATTGCTGGCTGCAGCAATCGGATCTGGTGACAACCAGCGACCGCGCAGCCTTAGACGATATTGACCAGGCGGCCGAAGAAACTACTTTACCCGATGGCGACATGACCCCGGCCGATCTGGTGCGTATGGGACATTTAACGGGCAGCTTGAATTACATGGATGCCATTGCTGTCGATTTATCTGGTAACCAGCCCTTCTGGACTATTCCGGACCCTGTTGCGCAAACACATTTGGCCCAAATTCTTGAAGAGCAAAATTACATTGCGATTGGCCCGATTGTGATGCGTGACGCCGAACTGGCGCGCAAATTATTTTCATGACCCTTTTTATCCTGGGCCTGACCGGCAGTATTGGGATGGGCAAATCAGCGGTGGTGCGGATGTTCGCCCGCTATGGCGTTCCGGCCCATGATGCCGATGCGGTGTCCCGCGCGGTGACAGAGGTTGGCGGCGCGGCGGTGCCTGGCCTGAAAAAACTGGTGCCAACATGTTTTTCCGGCGAGGTCTTAAATCGCGCGGCCCTTGGGGCACTGATCTTCGCCGATCCTGGCCTGCGCCGCCGGGTTGAAGGCGTTATTCACCCCCTTGTGCAACAATCGGAAGAGGCGTTTTTGCGCCAGGCCCGCATGGACGGGCATCGCCTGGTGGTGCTGGACATCCCGTTACTGTTTGAAACAGGCGCCGATAAACGTGTGGATGCGGTGGCGGTGGTCAGCGCGGCAGCAGGAATTCAGCGCGCCCGCGTCTTACGCCGCCCTGGTATGACCATGGAAAAGCTAAACGCAATTCTGGACAGCCAATTGCCGGATCAGGACAAGCGGGCCCGGGCTGATTTTATCATCCCCACTGGCGGACGGTTACGCGATACGCTACATACAGTGAAGACACTTATATGGGCTTTGAAATATGCGCGAAATCGTTCTTGATACGGAAACCACGGGGTTTGACCCGCTGAATGGCGATAAAATCGTTGAGGTCGGCTGCGTCGAATTGGTGGACCGTATTCCAACGGGGCGGACGTTTCAGCGCTACGTTAATCCTGAACGTGCCATGTCGGCTGGCGCATCGGCTGTTACCGGAATTAAGGACAGTGACCTGGTCGGCCAGCCTATTTTCGGCGAGATTGCCGCCGATCTGATGGCATTTATCGGTGATGGCACGCTGGTCATCCATAATGCTGAATTCGATGTGAAATTCCTGAATGCTGAATTGGGCCCATATGGGTACAAGCCGTTTGATCTGAAAAGCGTCGTTGATACGCTGCAAATCGCGCGGATGAAATTTCCGGGGTCGCCCGCATCGCTGGATGCGTTGTGTAAGCGGTTTGGCGTTGATAACGGTTCCCGAACCCTGCACGGTGCGTTACTGGATGCCGAGCTGTTAACGGAAGTCTATATTGAATTAATGGGCGGGCGTCAGCGCGCGCTGGTGCTGGAAGAGGATGTCGTCCCTGGTTCTGATGTCGCGTTAAATCTGATGCCATCCGCACCGACTGGCGACATTCGCCCCCCCCGTCATTTTCCAGTGACGGAGCAGGAGCTTGAGGCACATGCCGGAATGGTCAAGGGGCTTAAAAACCCGCTTTGGACCATGTCTTAATTCAAGAAGTAATCAATCGTCACGACAACGCGGATGGTTTTATACCGCTGTTCGCCCTCACCCAATCCGGACACCGGATCGCGGGCCAGGATTTCAAACTGGCCTTGCGTCGCGCGGCGAATGCCGCTCAGCCCCTCACCGGCGTTTTCAGCCAGAGATGACGCACTGTCTTTCGCGTTCTTGGTCGCCTGAATTAACATGTCGGGTTTGATCGCGTTCAGGGTGCTGAACAGATATTGCGGGGCGCTGTTATACCCGCCGTTGGGGCTGCCCAGCACGATGCCCTGCTTGACCAATTCACCGATATTTTCAGCGGCTTTGCCGACCGCATCCAAGGCCGCAGAGCGGATAATAAATGTCTGAGCCAGGACATAGCGAGGGCCAGCCATATCGCCGGATGAATAGGTTTGCGCCAGTTTGTCAGAGACCTGAACAGATTGCAGGCGAATGTCTTTGGTGGCAACGCCTTGTGCCTCCAGATAGGTGCGCAGTTTTTGCCCGTCGCTGTCCAGTTGTGCCTGCGCTTGCGCCAGGTCCGTGCCGGTTGTTGTGTGGGTCAGGGACCATAACGCCAGATCTGCCTCAACATCCTGGGTGGCCAGACCTTTGACCGTTACATAACGATCGCCGGTTCCAAAATGGCGCAACCCTTCAGCCGCCCCGCCAGCCAGAATGCAAACCAGAACCAGGACAAACAGCCCCTTGGCGATACAGCCCAATACGCTGCGGCGGTTCGGGGTACAGCAAGTGGAAGAGGGGTCACAGCACTGGGGCATGATGGGTGTCTTTCAGGGGGCCTGTGGTTTGGTGAACAGTTTGGCAACATCGTTGTGACTTAAAAGATGGAAATCCCCGACCTTTAAGTCAAGGGGCAAATCCAGTCCGCCGATTTTATCGCGGCTAAGCGCGGTGACATGATTACCCGTTGCGGCGAACATCCGCCGCACCTGGTGATAGCGTCCTTCGGTAATGGTGATATGACCGCTGCGCGGGCCAGTGGCCACGAATACGGCGGGCAGCAAGGGCGTCTTTTCACTTTCCAGCATAAAGGTGCCAGTTGCGAAAAGGGCGGCCTCATCGCCGTTTAAATCGCGATCAAGCGTAACGACATAGCGTTTGCTGATCTGTGATTTCGGCGAAATAATCCGGTGCAGCAATTGGCCGTCATCGGTCAGTAAGATCAAGCCGCTGGATTCCTTATCCAGCCGTCCAACGGATGACAGGGGCGGCAGGCGACGCTGCCATCGTAAGGGCAGCAGATCATAAATCCGCATCCCCGCTTCGGTGTGCGAACAGACGACACCCGTGGGTTTGTGCAGCGCCAGCGTTAAAGGCGAGATGGGGTCCAGCTTCTCTCCCGCAACCATCATCCGGTCGGACAGGTCGGGTGTCAAAACGATCTTGGTATCGCCGCGCAGCAATGGCGCGCCGTCCAGCGTAACCTCGCCCTCACGGATCAGGCCTTGCACCTCGCGTCGCGCGGCATAGCCAAGGCTGGTCAATAAACGGTCAAGGCGGGTCTGGGGCAATTTGGGCTGGGTCATGTCATGGCACGGATGATTTTGAAACCTTGATCCTGGGCGTGACATGTCACGGTCCGAAACAGGGCGGTCAGATGATCTTCATACGGCAAATGGCGGTTGGCGACAAGCCAACAAACGCCGCCCGGTTTCAGACTGGCCCGCGCGCGGATAATAAACGCCTGGCCCAGGCCGATATCGGCGCGGCCCGTGTCGTGAAAGGGCGGGTTCATAACACAAAAATCCAGCTGTTGCGGTATGGGTGTTTCCGGGGCACACATATCGCCCCAGATAATTTGCGCCCGTGGGTCTATGACGTTGCGACGGGCGGCGGCAATCGCCCGGCCATCAATATCAATCAGGGTGAATTGGGTCACATCCGCACTGGCCAGAACCTGGCGCGACAACAGGCCAATCCCGCATCCGAAATCTGCGCCCTTACCAGCCAGCACCGGCAGGTGGCGCAGCAACAGGGCGGTGCCCGTATCAATGCGGTCCCAGCTGAAAACCCCGGGTTGAGTCCAGCAGTTTAAGGCAGGGTCAAGGCGTAACGCACCGGCGGTGATGGCAGTATCGCAAGCAGCGGGTACGATGTCTGGCCGCTGGCCACGCACCAACCGTGCATGATCGCGGGCGACTGCCCCGATAGCGGTCAGGCCGAATGCGGTCATTTCTTTTTGCAGTCGCTGGCCGCCGCGATCATTGGCGGCCCAGACCGCAATGGTGCCGCCCGGGCGGGTACAGCGGATTGCATGGGCCAGGACAAAACCGCGCTCAAGCGTCGCGGGCGGTGCGTGAATAACGATGCTCTCAAA
Source organism: Pseudomonadota bacterium (assembly GCA_040386235.1). Taxonomy (GTDB): domain Bacteria; phylum Pseudomonadota; class Alphaproteobacteria; order Micavibrionales; family Micavibrionaceae; genus JAZKGA01. The sequence continues at coordinate 400,455 of JAZKGA010000001.1, read as the reverse complement.
TGTGGCCGTCGGCATTGCTTCCAGGCTTTGGGCCTGGGGCGGCAGAAGGGGGGAGAATTGGACTGGCCTAAGGCCTGCGGGCAAAAGTGTATCGTCGCCCAACAGCCGTGCGGGCGGCATCGTCCCATACAGGCCGAAAGAGACGGTCATCAGGACGGTTTACCCAGGGCCAAAGGGAATAAAGCACAGCGCGCAAACCAGCGCGTATAACAGGCCGATGTCGCGGTTCGCCGCAAACGCATCCCAACAGGTTTCGGGGATGTCAGGCTGCCAGAACCAAACCTGGATCAGTAACAAGACGCCGATAGGGGCGACCAGGGACGCGGCCAGGCCCAATGGCACGCCCACCCACCAAACGGCCATCGCCATGAAAACGGCGGTCAGGGTGTAAAACAAGAAGACCATCAATTTGCTGTGTACCCCGAACAGCAGGGCCGTGGATTTCAGGCCCAGCTTCTTATCGTCCACCTTGTCCTGGTGGCCGTAGATCGTGTCATATCCCATCGTCCAGAAAAAACCGGCGGCGTACAGCAGCCAGGCCGGACTGTCCACCTGCCCCTGTACGGCGGCCCAGCCGATCAAGGTACCGATATTGAAGGTCAGGCCCAAAACGGCCTGCGGCCACCAGGTGATCCGCTTCATCAGCGGATATAAAACCACCAGAATGATGGACAACAGTGCAATGGTGATCGCCGTGCCCGATAACTGAACCAGGACAATCGCGCCGATAAACAAGGTCAATATAAGGGTGATAACCGCGCCCCAGATCGGAACGTCGCCGGTGACCAGCGGGCGCGTGGCCGTGCGGGCAACCTGGGCATCAAAATTCCGGTCCCAGAAATCATTGATAAGACAGCCCGCGCCGCGCATCGCAACGGCACCAACCAGGAACAGGACAAGCAAATACCAGCCCATCACATCCAGGCTGAGAATCCCTGGCCCGGCCAGTAAGACGCCCCACCAGCACGGCAGCAGCAGCAGCCACCAGCCGATCGGTCGGTCCAGACGCAACAGCCGGGCATAGGGGATCAATGCGGACGGCAAAATGTGCGCCCACACCCCCGTCATGGCAGGGGCTGGCATTGTGTCGGCGTCTTTGCTAGGCTGCATATCGAACATATCATGAGTGAAGCACATCCGCTAAATATTGCAACGGAAAACAGCCGCACCCGCCCGCGCCTTTTTGTGCAGGGCGCGTTACACGATGGCCGGGACGTTATTCTGGATACCACCCAGACACATTACATCCGCAATGTCTTGCGCCAGGATGTGGGCGCGACGCTGCGTCTGTTTAACGGCGTGTCCGGTGAATTTCTGACGCGCATTATCCAGGCTGACAAAAAACAGGTGGTGGTACAGGTTGTGCAATGTTTGCGTCCGCCTGCTGCGCCTACGCCGCGCCGTGTCCTGATCTTCTCTCTGGTTAAAAAAGACGCGCTGGATACGATTTTGGTCAAGGCGACGGAACTGGGGGCCACCGACATTCAACCGGTCTTGACGGCGCGCAGCGTCGTGCGGGCCCTGAATGCAGATCGCGCAACCGATCAGGTGCGTGAAGCGACGGAGCAGTGCGAGCGGCTGGACCCAGCCATCGTGCACCCTTTGCGGCCATTGTCCCAGGCCTTAGAGGTCTGGGCAGGCCAAATGCCGGTTTTTGGGGCGTGCGAAACATTGGCTGGCGATATTTTGTCCGTGCCGTCTTGCACTGGCGATGCCGCGCTGGTTGTGGGGCCAGAAGGCGGGTGGACGCCCGCGGAAATAGACCTTTTGGCGGCACATGCAGGCGTTACGCCGGTATCGTTGGGGGCCACGATCTTGCGGGCTGATACGGCCTGTCTGGTCGGGTTAACGCTGCTTGCGGTTGGACAGGGCAAGGGGTCTGCACAATAATCGTGATTGATTTCAGTGTGCAAACCCCCTATATCCGAACAAAATTTCATGGCATAGTATGGCCAAATCAGGTGGTAATCATGCAAATCGTAACACGCTTTTTCTTGTCTCTTTTCGTTCTTTTGGCGGCTGGCCCTGCCTTTGCAGCGGGTCTCGCGGTTCCTGGCCAGATCGGATTTCAAGATCCGGCGACGCCTGTCATGGAACGTCTGGTGCATTTTCACAATGCGATATTTATCCTGATTGCGATCATTACGGTCTTTGTGTTCCTTCTGATGGTGTGGGTGGCTGTGCGTTATAATGCGCGCGCCAATCCTGAACCTGCCACATTCACGCATAACACGAAGCTTGAAATCGCCTGGACGGTCATTCCGACCGCTATTGTTCTGGGGATTATGTATTTCTCCCTGCCGATGCTGTTTTACACGGAAAAAATCGAAAAGCCGGACATGACCCTGAAAGTCACCGGCTATCAATGGAACTGGGGCTTTGAATACCCGGATTATGATGGGTTGAGCTTTACCGCGATCATGATCCCGAGCGCCGAAATTGACACGGCCCAAGGCCAGAAACGAAATTTATCCGTCGATAATATTGTGGTTCTGCCAACCGATACCAATATTCAAGTGTTGGTGACGGCGGCTGATGTGCTGCATTCCTTTGCCGTTCCGGCGTTTGGCATCAAGGTCGATGCGGTCCCTGGACGCTTGAACGAATCCTGGATCCGGATCACCAAGCCGGGCGTGTATTACGGCCAGTGTTCTGAATTATGCGGTAAAGACCACGCGTTTATGCCGGTCGAGGTTCATGCCGTTCCGAAGGCGGAGTTTGAGGCCTGGGTTGCGACCGCCAAGCAAAAATTTGCCGCTGCGCCCCCGCGCGGCAGCTATTCAATCGCGTTCACGGAGTAAGAGATTATGAGCGACACAGTCATCCCCTATCCGCACCATCACGATCAGACGGACCATCATGGTCATGACGACCATGATCACAAGCCGGGCTTTTTTGCCCGCTGGTTCATGTCAACCAATCACAAGGACATTGGAACGCTTTACATTATCTTCTCGATCATCGCGGGCCTGATCGGCGGCGCGTTTTCCATGATGATGCGTTATGAACTACAACAGCCGGAATTACAGCTGGTTGCCGATGGTCAAATGTGGAATGTGTGGATTACCGCACATGGCCTGATCATGGTATTTTTTGTCGTGATGCCAGGATTGATCGGCGGCTTTGGCAACTGGTTTGTTCCCATTATGATTGGGGCGCCGGACATGGCGTTTCCGCGTTTGAACAATATTTCCTTCTGGCTGATTGTGCCGGCGTTTCTGCTTTTGCTGGCATCGGCCTTTGTGGGCAGCGGCGCGGGAACGGGGTGGACACTTTATCCGCCGCTGTCTGACAAATTGGGGCATCCCGGCATGTCGGTCGATATGGGGATTTTCGCCATGCACCTTGCGGGCGCCAGCTCGATCCTGGGGGCTGCCAACTTTATCACCACGATTTTGAACATGCGCGCGCCTGGCATGACCCTGCATAAAATGCCGCTGTTTGTCTGGGCGATGCTGGTCACCGCTTTCTTGCTGCTGCTGGCTGTTCCGGTTCTGGGGGGTGCGATCACCATGTTGTTGGTTGACCGTAACTTTGGCACCGCGTTTTTCCGCCCCGAAGGCGGCGGCGATCCGATCCTGTTCCAGCACTTATTCTGGTTCTTCGGTCATCCTGAAGTGTATATTATGATCCTGCCGGCTTTCGGCATCGTGTCGCATATTGTGGCGACCTTCTCGAAAAAGCCGATCTTCGGATATCTGCCGATGGCGTATGCGATGGTTGCAATCGGGTTCGTTGGTTTTGTTGTTTGGGCGCACCACATGTTTACGGTGGGGCTCAGTGTGAATACGCGCGCTTACTTCACGGTTGCGACACTGATTATCGCGGTGCCCACTGGCGTCAAGATATTTTCATGGATTGCGACAATGTGGGGCGGGTCGATAACCTTTAAAACGCCGATGCTGTTCGCGCTTGGCTTTATCTTCCTGTTCACCGTTGGTGGTGTCACAGGGGTTGTTCTGGCCAATGCCGGGATGGATATCGCATTGCATGACACATATTACGTGGTGGCGCATTTCCATTACGTGTTGTCGCTGGGTGCTGTGTTTGCCCTGTTCGCCGGGTATTATTACTGGATTGGCAAGATGTCTGGTCGCCAATACCCTGAATGGGCGGGCAAGCTGCATTTCTTTGCCACGTTTATCGGCGTTAACCTGCTGTTCTTCCCGCAACACTTCCTGGGCCTGGCCGGCATGCCGCGGCGGTACCCGGATTACCCGGATGCGTACCAGCACTGGAACGAGATTTCCAGTTACGGGGCCTATATCGCCGGCGGCGCGACAATCTTCTTTGTCATGATCGTGTTCTACACCATGTTCTTTGGTCGCCGCGTTGGCCCCAATTACTGGGATGCACGGCCAAATGTCATGACGTTGGAATGGACGCTGCCCAGCCCGCCGCCATTCCACCAGTTCGATATCCAGCCGAAGGTGAAATAACCATTTGAGACCCCACCCCAAAAAGGTGGGGTTTTCAGTCTTCCCTGCCTGTGCTACGTCTCTGACATGACATCTTCACGTCCCGAAAATGTGCCATCCCCCGCCGGCGCCGACCAAACGTCCAGCGTTGGCGATTTTTGGGCATTACTAAAGCCCAAGGTGATGAGCCTGGTGGTCTTTTCAGGATTTGCCGGATATTGGCTGGCCCCGGGGCGCGAGGCCCTGCACCCTGTTCTGGCGACAATCGGCATCTTTGCGCTGGCGCTTGGGGCTGGTGCGGCGGGTGCCTTTAATATGTGGTATGACCGCGATATTGATGCGGTGATGAAACGCACCCAAGGACGGCCATTACCACTGGGACGTATTTTGCCCGACGACGCGCTGGGGTTTGCGATTTTTGCAACCGTGTTTGCCGTGATGCTGATGGGCCTGACGACAAATTGGGCCGCCGCGGCCTTGCTGCTGTTCGCCACGGTTTTTTACGTGGTGATTTATACCATGTGGCTGAAACGCCGGACATCACAGAACATCGTGATTGGGGGTGCCGCGGGCGCGTTTCCGCCGATGATCGGCTGGGCCATGGTGACAGGGGATGTCAGCCTGGCATCATTGATCCTGTTCCTGATTATCTTTTTATGGACGCCGCCGCATTTCTGGGCCCTGGCCCTGTTCGCGAATGAGGATTACAAGCGTGCCGGTGTGCCCATGCTGCCCGTCGTTGCGGGGCCACAGGCCACAAAACGGCAGATGTTGTTATACACAATTCTGTTGTTCCCCGTGGCGATCTTGCCCAGCTTTATCGGCTTGACCGGTCTGGCATACGGCATCGGGGCGGCGATTGCCGGTGGTTTATTTATTTATGCTGCCGTGATGGTGATGCGTGAACAGGCTGGCTTTGCCGCCGCGCGCCGCATGTTCGGCTACTCCGTCTTGTATCTTTTTGCGTTGTTCCTGGGAATGATGCTGGATAAAACGTAACCGAAAGAAAAAACAATGCCGATGGCCCCTCTTCATAAAAAACGTCGCCAGAAAAACATTTTTGTCCTGCTGATGATCCTGGCCTGGATTGCCGTTATCTGGACAGTTACCATGCTGCGGATCGGGGCCCCGTAAATGACCCCCACAGATAAGAATCGCCGCACCTTGGCTGTGGTCGGGCTGGTTGTTCTGCTGATGCTCGGGCTTAGTTTCGCGTCTGTGCCGCTTTATAATCTGTTCTGTCGCGTGACCGGCCTGGGTGGAACGACGCAGATGGGCAGTGTCGCGGATGCCGCGGCCGGCCCCATTATTGATCGTGAGATTTCTGTGCGGTTCAATGCCGATGTTAACCGCGATATGCCCTGGACGTTCAAGGCGGATCAGCGCAGCGTGACGGTGCGTCCGGGCGAACAAAAGCTGGTCAGCTATCGCGCCAAAAACCCGACATCACGTGCTGTGGTCGGTACCGCCATTTATAACGTCACGCCGCCAAAGGTTGGCAAATACTTTCACAAGATTCAGTGTTTTTGTTTCCAGGATCAGGTTTTAAGTGCGGGCAAGGACATGCATATGCCCGTATTGTTTTATATTGACCCTAAACTGGCGGATGACCCTGAAATGGCGGATGTCAGCACAATCACGCTGTCCTACACATTCTTCCGGGCGGAAAGTCACGAATATCAACGCGCATTAGAGGCGTATGGCAATACGGCCCCCGCGCCATAAAATATCATCTGTACAGGCTCTGGCATCTTGCCAGCGCCCGCAAACCTTTTTAAACTAACCCACGCATTTTATTTGACCGGCATCTACTATAACTTAAGGAACAGCCACATGGCAGACGACATCATCGCATACGGCACAACGGGAAAGCCGCACCCCTATCACCTGGTGCGCCCCAGCATCTGGCCGTTGCTGAGCTCTTTTGCCGCTGGGATTTTGGCGGTCGGGGCCTTGATGTACATGCACAAGGTCAGCTTTGCGGTGCCGAACACACAGATGGTCATTGATGTCGGGCTGAAGGGCGTGTATTTGGGCTTTGCCGCTGTCCTGGCCTGCATGTTTTATTGGTGGCGGGATATCGTTCATGAAAGCGTGGTTGAGCGGGCTCATACCCCGATCGCGGAAATTGGCCTGCGATACGGCATGGCTCTGTTCATCGCGTCAGAGGTCATGTTCTTTGCCGCCTTCTTTTGGGCGTTTTTTGATGTGTCGCTGCTGGCCGATCATGTGCAGCAGTACTTGCGCCTGGAATACACCAAGGGCATCTGGCCCCCCCCGCAGATTGAACCGATCCCGGCTTTTGAACTGCCGTTCACGATGACCTTGATCCTGTTGCTGTCCGGCTCGACAGTTACCTGGGCGCATCATGCGATCCAAAAAGGCAACATGAAAAGCTTTATGGAAGCGCTGGGCTATACCATCATCCTGGGCGTTATCTTCTTAGGCTTCCAGGTGTATGAGTACAGCCACGCGACCTTTGCCTTTAAAGGTGGCGCGTTCCCTTCGACGTTCTATATGGCGACCGGCTTTCACGGCCTGCACGTCTTGATTGGAACACTGTTCCTTGGCGTATGCTGGTTACGTGGTCGCGCTGGCCATTTCACGCAAACGCGGCATTTCGGTTTCGAAGCCGCTGCATGGTATTGGCATTTTGTGGACGTTGTCTGGCTGTTCCTGTTTGTCGCCATTTACTGGTGGGGCGGAACAATCGGCATTGGCACGGCAGAAGCGCACGACGCTGCCCGCGCTGCGCTTGAAGCCGCGCAGTAATCATGTCTCAACCTATTGTTGGAAAATGGCGCCGTCATGTTTTTGTCGGCATCATGATCCTGTTCTGCGGCGTGTTCTTGACGCTGTGCTATTGGCAAGTCCAGCGCCTGGCGTGGAAACAGGCTGTCTTGGCCCGGTTCGATCAGATTGCCACGACCGCCGTTGCAACGCAGACACCCTTAACGGATACGACCCTGCTGCCTGTGGCGGGTACGCTGTCTGGCACGCTTGATCTGTGTCACGTCGTTTTTCTGGCCAATCAGGTGCAGGACGATACGGTTGGCCGGCATCTGCTGGCACCGTTACAGACGGTATCTGGGGATATCTTTGTGGATTTCGGGTGGATAGACAGTGGATACAATAAGCCGGCATGCGGCAAACCCGTGTCGGTCAAAATCAGCGGTATCGCAGTTCAGCCGCGGTGGAACAGTTATATGCCCGCTGGCGAAGTCTCTCAGGATCATTGGGTCCGGTCGGATGTGGTGGCCATGTCAGATGTGCAGGGGCGCCGTTTGATCGCCCCCGTTTTATTCCTGGCGCTGAACACAACACCGTCAGCGATTTTGCCGGACGGGCTGATCGCCCCGACATTTGACACGCTGCGGCCACGGAACAACCACTTACAATACGCTTTTTTCTGGGGGGCGATGGCGGCGATGACCGCGCTGCTGACTGCTTTTTATATGCGCCAGCCGAAACAGGACGGCTTATAAATCCGTTTTTACAGGGGCTGTTTCTGTCGCATCTTGTGTTGCGCTGGCCTCTTTCACGCTGGCCATGGCATCAAAGAACAAGGTATCGGTCTTGCCAACATGATCCTTAAACCGTTTGGCTTCGGCCGCTTCCAGGCCTGGAGACACAGGGGATTTGTAGCTGGCAGGGTTGACCTGCTTGTTGTTCACCAGAATTTCGTAATGCAAATGCGGGCCGGTTGATCTTCCCGTTGTTCCGACATAGCCGATCACCTGGCCCTGCTTCACAGCGACGCCGGGCTTAATGCCTTTAGCATAGCGGCTTAAATGCGCATAGGCCGTTTTCATGGACGCGGTATGACGGATACGGATGTAATTTCCGTAGGCGTTGAACCAGCTGGCTTTTTCGATTACGCCGTTACCTGCGGCGTAAACAGGCGTGCCGGTCGATGCGCCAAAATCAACACCCTTGTGCATTTTAGAGTAACCAAGGATTGGATGGCGGCGCATGCCGAAGCCGGAGGTCATTCGCGCCCCGTCAACAGGTGTACGCAGCAATGTGCCTCGTGTCGTCAAACCATCCGGCCGGAAATAGGAGACGGTGCCGTCGCGCGCTTCGTACCGATACATGGCCACTTGGCGTTTCGCCAGGTTAACCCGGGCCATTAACAGGTCGCCGCTTTCGATCACGCGGCCATCGGGGGTGACGGACACTTCGTACAGCAACTCAATCGTGTCGCCGCTTTTGATATCACGTTGCAAGTCCACGCCATGGGACAAATTCTTAATCGTCGCGGCCACGATACGTGATGGGACGCCCGCCGCCGCCGCCGATCCATAGACCGAATTGCGAATACTGACCCGGGCGGCCTGAACTGTTTTGGTCAATGGCAGAACGTCCATCCGGCTGGCCAGCTTGCCATCCGCGCCGCGGCGCACGTGCAACGTGCTGATCGGGTCAATCGCCATCGATAACGTATCAAAATCATACCGACCGCTGCGTGGCATTAAAACCAGCTGCATATTCTGGCCCGCCTTGATCTCACGCGGGGATTTCAGTGGGGCCATGGCCGCCACAATCTGGTTGGCCGTTTCGGCAGGGATGCCCGCATCCTGCAGGACTTCGGACAGGGTTTCGCCACGACCAACCTCCAGGACCTTTTGAACCGGTGCGGACAGCATGATTTTTTCGTCAATGCTGGCGATTTGCGGCAGGTCCGAGGTCTTGGCATAGCGCAAGCGGTACGCCGACGGTTTCAATAGTTGATCGGCCAGATTGGCGATCATCTCTTTTGATACGGATTGAGAGAAGTGATTATTTGGAATGGTCCAGGCGCCAAATGATCCGAACAGCACGGCAAAGACAGCCAGCAGGCAAATATAGCGCAGGCGGATCGCCCCATCGCGTGTCACGAAATATCGGACCGGCCAGTGAACCCAGCGGGCCAGAAGCCCATATATCCGCAGCCGCATGAGAATCAGGCGAGAGATGAAAGGCGCGTCAGGCGCAAATTGTGAGGGATGGATCATGGGGGATGTGACGATTTTTCAGTGTCGGAACAGCAGAGGCGTCGTCGTCAATCTTTGGTCCTGTTAAAGCCCGCAAGCCCGCGAAATTGCGGCATGGGCATCGCCGCTACCCTTAAGGGAAAAGGTATCCTTTGTCAAGGTTCCGCGGCTGGACGTGCCGGTGACGACCATCTGCGACCCTTGCTGAATTGCCTTGGCCAGGGCATCATCCGTCGCCTGGTCCGGGGCCCAGGCGGTTTCACCGTCGGTAAACAGGGTGAATTTCTGGCCGTCGATTGTGACGGTCACGTCGGATTTCACTTTATAGGCGTATCCTGTGGCATAGCTAAAAGTGTTGCGGGTTTTTTCCGCCGGACGGTGCGTTATGGTGGCGATAATATCGCCGCGCTTTTTATAGGCGCCTTCATCTTTTTGCGGATGGGCGGCCATAAAGCAGGAATTCTGGCCGTTCTCCTGAAAGCTGTATGTGCTCCACCCACCAAACTGGCCCAAATCTTTTGGGGTTTGGGCGTGTGTCATGACAGGCAGGGCCAGCAAAGCCAGCGCGAAAACAGCAAGAAAAACATTATATGGACGTGTCATATCAATCTCTCCCAATCGGTCTTTACTTTATAAACCTATGTCTTTTGATCGCAAGCTTAAAAACGTGTGCTAATTTCCCATAGCCCGGCGCATGAAGAAACGCTTGACCGGCGGGCAGCGCTCAACCAGGGCCACACCCGCGCGACGCAAGATTTTCAGGGGTGCGATATTGTTGCCAAACAGGCGGTTCAGGGCGTCGGTCGCGCCCAGCATGGCCATCGTATCGGCGCGTCTGGCGGTTTCATAGGCAGCCAGCAAGGCCGGATCGCCGTAATCGGCATAATGTCCACCCGCTATCAAATCGTGCAGGCAGACAACGTCACGCAAGGACATGTTCAGGCCCTGGCCCGCAATTGGGTGCATGGCGTGCGCCGCCTCGGCCATCAATAACATGCGCGGGGCCGTGTATGATGACACGTGATGGAGGCTGAGGGGCCAGGCCGCACGACGGCCCGCCAGCGAAACCTGGCCGTACCGCGCCGGGAACCGGGCTTGTAACCCAAGGTTAAAGGTGGCGTCGTCCAGCAGCATCGCCGACTCTCTTTTGTTCCCATGTTCTGTCCAGACGACGGCGGACCGGTGTTGTCCGTCTGTGGTGTCGGTAAAGGGCAGGATGGCAAACGGCCCTTCGGGGCGGAAATGCTCCACGGCAATGTTGTCATGCGCGTGTTGGTGGGTGACCAGGCAGACAATCGCCTGTTGATTATAAGACCACCCGCGTGTCGGCGGGTCCATGAACTGACGGGTAAAGGATGATTTTCCGTCCGCCCCAACCACCAGCGCCGCGCTGACATCGCGCCCGTCTTCCAGATGGATCGTGACCGCATCGTCGCCAACGGTGAAATCGCGTACAGTGGCGGGGGACAGAAGGGTCAGCCGGGCATCGGGGCCAGCCGCCAGGGCCTGTGCACGGTTATAAAGAGCCTCGCGCAGGTCATAATTGTCGAAAATCCAGCCAAAGGGCTGATTGTCCGCCTCGCGCCGGTCGAAATGCAATAAAACGGGGGAAGAGCCGTCAAGAATATCGATCCGGTCGATCGCACATCCTTTTGGCAACAGCGTGTCCCAGATGCCGGCCTGGCGCAGAGGCTGTGATGATCCTGCGGAAATGGCGGTGGTGCGAATGTCATGCCCGCGGGTGCGCAGGGTTGCAGCGGGTAAATGTTCAAGGATAACAGTCTTTACGCCGCTTTGGGCCAGTAAACAGCCCAATGACAGGCCGGATAACCCCCCACCGATAATGGCAACATCCACCTGCATGTCGTGAATCGGGCGCGCCTTACGCAACCGGGCAGTCAACGCGAACGGGAAGGTCAAGCGCGATGGCTTCGTCGCTTAACATCTCAATCATCCCGGTCGGGTGAACGGCAAAGGTGGCGATGAACAGCGCGTTGTCATAGAAGACGACGCCGTCGCACATATAATAGTCCTTGTCGTTGCGGCCTTCATAACTGGCGGGGCGGATCGTATTGGCGATAACCGAACGGGTATTATCGTCGATATTTTTCGGCATGTTCGGATCGTCCATGCTTTCGGTAATCAAGAATGGGCCTTTTTCACCGCGCACGAAAAAGCAGAAGAAGCGCAGGTATTCAAGGATATTTTGTTCATTCAGCTTGATAGGTGCCTTGGCGTTCACCTCATGAATCGGGGGGGATGTGCCGTTCAGGCGGAATAACGCGCCCTTGTCGGTCAGATAGTAAATAGACAGATTTGAAGGGCTCCATGCCGCGTCGCGAATGCGAATCAGCGCGACAGAATCATAGAAAGGCAGGGCACGCCAGGCCACTTGCGAGGTTTGCGCACTGCATTTATGCTTGCCGTCGATCGGGTTGACCTGGGCCAGAAATCCGTCCAGTTGTTCGCCCGTTACGCTGTTCCAGCCATTATCCTCGTACATTATCGCCGACCCTCTATCTGTCGTAAAAAGAAATCATTCTTGATCAGTGTGGCAGACTGCCAAAGCATTGTAAATCTGTCCACATGCCAGGTATCCGCTTTTATTAGCTTTTTTGGTTGACAAGACCAAGCCTTTTTTCTACATCTGCACTCCTGAATTCATTTTATAAGACAAAGGACGCCGCAAAATGGCTACAAAACGTACATATCAGCCAAGTAAACTGGTTCGCGCTCGCCGCCACGGCTTCCGCAGCCGGATGGAAACACGCGGTGGCCGTGCTGTTATTGCACGCCGTCGTTCCAAGGGCCGCACCGTCCTGTCCGCTTAAGCGGCAGTGACGCTGGCACTTGCCGGCCTATCCCCTTAGATGCACACGCAACGCGCCGATTTGGATTGCCTCAATCGGCTCGTTTTGCGTTCGGATTATTTACGCGTGCAGAATGGCGGATCCAAATGGATTTCCCCCACCGTTATCATGGTACAGATGCCGCGTGAGACGACGGATGCGAAGGTCCGGTACGGTTTGACCGTGACCAAACGCACCGCCAAGCGCGCCGTTGATCGCAACCGTATCAAGCGTCGCCTGCGCGCCGCCAGCGCCGAAGCGTTGCAGGGCATGGCCGGCCTCGATATCGTGATTATGGCCCGCCTGCCCGTTTTGAACTGTACCTACCCTGCCTTGGTGAAAGATATAAAATGGTGCTTAAAGCGCTTAAATCAGCCCCAGCCCGCCTGATTGTCGGCGCGATACGCGTCTATCGGTTTGTATTGTCGCCGTTTTTGGGCCAGGCCTGCCGCTTCACACCCAGCTGCTCGCACTACATGGAACAGGCGGTCTTAACCCATGGCGCGACGCGCGGTGGAATATTGGGATTAGTACGAATTTGTAAATGTCACCCCTATTACAAAGGCGATTGGGTTGATACAGTGCCACAGGTCTTGCCAAGCTGGCTGGATTTTGGCACGACTGCACAACGATGCCGCTGTATAAAAGTAAAGAAAGACACTTAAAAGATGACGCAATATACACCCCCTGGCCAGATGCACCCCCAAGATATGCGTAACATGCTGTATTTCGCGGTCGTGGCGATTGCCGCTTTTCTGCTGTTCGATCGCTATTTCATGCAGCCGAAAATTCAGCAGACGCAGCTGGCACAAATGGCTGTGGCCGGACAGGCCGCGCAAAAGGCCCCTGCGCCTGAGGCGATCCTGCCCATCGCAGATGTATTGTCAGATGCCACGCGCCTGACCATCGACACGCCGCAACTGGCGGGCACACTGGCCCTTAAGGGCGGTCGTTTGGACGACGTCGTTTTGAAGAATTACAAAATTGCCGAAGGGTCGGATGAAGGTATGCGCCTGCTGGCCCCGGCGCAGACGGAAAATCCCGCCTATTTCGAAAGCGGCTGGGTGGGGCAATCCGATGGCTTGATCCTGCCGGATAAAAACACGGTGTGGTCACTGGCCAAAGGCAGTGGTGAAACACTGACGTCCGGGGCCGATGTCACGCTGGTCTGGACCAACCCGCAAAACATCACCTTTACCCGTGCCTACAGCGTCGATGACGCGTTTATGATTACCTTGCGTCAAAGCGTGACCAATGGGTCGGGCGCGGCCATTCAGATTGCGCCATACACGGCGGTCGCCCAACGCGGCATGTCCGTCCGGGACGAAGGCGGCGGTATCGCCCATGTCGGTCCGGTCGTTTATGCGGATGGCGAATTGGAAGAAACCGCCTATGGCAAAATGGCCAAAAACCCGTCACAGCAGTTCACGGCCACATCGGGCTGGGCTGGCTTGACCGATAAATACTGGCTGGTTGCGGCCCTGCCGGATCAGGTGGCTGCCAAAACCTTCCGCATGATGTATTCCGAACCGACCGCACCCGGCACGCGTCCGCTGTATCAAGTGGATGTTACACCAGCGGTCAGCAGCGTTGCGCCAGGCGAAATGTCTCAGGTCGTTACGCATTTGTTTGTGGGCGCGAAACAAGCCAGCCTGTTGCAGGAATATCAGACCAAGCTGGGTGTCGCCAATTTCGAATTGGCGGTGGATTTTGGCATTCTGTTTTTCCTGACGAAGCCTTTTTACTGGCTGCTGTCCCAATTTTTCCACTTGGTCGGCAATTTTGGCGTGGCGATTTTGATGCTGACGCTGTTGATCCGCCTGGCGATCTATCCACTGGCCAGCACGTCGTTTCGGGCCTTTGCCAAGCTGAAAACGGTTGCGCCGCACATGCAGGAAATCCGCACCAAATACGTGGATGACAAAGCACGGATGCAGCAGGAAATCGTCAAATTGTACGAGCGGGAAAAGGTTAATCCAATGGCCGGCTGCTTGCCGATCCTGATTCAGATCCCAATCTTTTTCGCGATGTACAAGGTGATTTACATCACGATTGAAATGCGTCATGCGCCATTCTTTGGCTGGATTACCGATTTGTCCGTCAAAGACCCGACTACGATTTTCAATCTGTTTGGCCTGGTGCCGTTCACCCCGCCATCCTGGCTGCCTGTCATCGGAATCTGGCCGTGCCTGATGCTGATCTTTATGTTGATCCAGCAAAAATTAAACCCGCCACCGACGGATAATATGCAGCGGATCATGTTCTTGTACATGCCGTTCCTGATGACCTTTATTCTATCTGGGTTCCCTGCGGGCTTGGTTGTTTACTGGACCTTCTCGAACGCGTTGTCTGTGTTGCAACAGGCCTACATCATGCGGTCGATGGGCGTGCCGATCCACCTGTTCGGTGAAACGGACGAAGCCAAGGCGAAAAAAGCACACAAGGCGTCATTACGCGATCTGCGGGATGAGCCACGTGTGACAAAAAAGGTAAAGCGCAAGGACGCGGGCAGTGAAAATCTGTTCGGTGCGGACGATTCCCAGAAATGATCGAAAGCGACACCCCAAACGAAGCGGAAACCCAGGCCATCAAGCAGATGTTCCTGGCGACATCTGACTTTGTGTGGGGCGCGCAAAATATTGGTCAGTTGCCGCCAGGTGATCTGCCTGAAATCGGTTTTGTCGGTCGGTCGAATGTCGGCAAATCGTCGCTTATCAACGCTTTAATGCAGCAACGGGCTTTGGCCATTGTCTCACGCACGCCGGGCCGGACGCGCCAGTTGAACGCGTTTACGTTGGGCGGGCGGGGTCTGCTGGTCGATATGCCTGGCTATGGTTACGCGAAAATCAGCAAGATGGATCGCGATATCTGGGACGATATGATCATCACCTATTTGCAGGGACGTGCCAAATTAATGGGCGTGTTCATGTTGATCGACTCGCGGCACGGCTTGCGCGATATGGATAAGGATGTTTTGAAATTACTGGCCAAGGCCGCCGTTTCAACCCGCCTTATCCTGACCAAAATTGATGAATTGAAAAATGATACGCAACGGGATCAGGCCGTTGAAAAACTGCGCGCTGATTTGCGCCCTTTTGGGTCAGCCCACCCTGAACCTCTGGCCTTAAGTGCCCATTCGGGTGAGGGCATAGAAACATTGCGCCTGACGATTGCCCGCTTTATTCTATCCGCAGGGGGATGATGGAGCGGGATGATGGAGACGGCAATGACGGGCGACATGATGCAACTGTTATTCTTTATCGGGGGCGCGGCGATCGGGGCGGCAGCGGTCTATCTGCTGCTCTATCCACGTCTGGTGCGCTTACGCGCCGAAAACACCTATCTATCACAGCATGACGACAGCTTCCGCGCGATTGCGCAGGATGTGATGAAGGCCTCGCAAGAACACCTGCTGACACTGGCCAGTGAGAAGATACAGTCTGGGCAGCAAACCGCGGCGCACGAGCTGGACAAACGCCAGACGGCGATCAGTGCGTTGGTTGATCCGGTACAGAAAACCCTGGCCGCGATGGATGAAAAGTTGCAGCAACTGGAAACCGCGCGCCTCAGCGCCTATACCGAACTGCGCACGCAACTGGGCCTGTTGGCACAGGACCAGGGGCGCTTGCGTCACGAAACAATATCCCTGTCTCAAGCCTTAAAATCCACCGGCCCGCGTGGCCAGTGGGGAGAGATACAGTTAAAGCGCTGCCTGGATATGGCTGGTCTGCAACAAGGCGTACATTACGACATGCAGGTGGGCCAAACCGGCGGCGCGGGTCAGGCCCTGCGTCCCGATGTTATTATTCATCTGCCCGGCGGCAAGAATTTGATTATTGATGCGAAGGCACCGATGAACGCCTATCTGGCCGCGTTCGCCGACGGCGTGGATGAGGCACAGCAGAAGCAGCATTTGGCCCAGCATGCCCGCGCGCTGCGTGAACATATCAAGGCCTTGTCGCAGAAATCCTATTGGGAAACGCTGGACTCGCCTGAATTCGTCATCCTGTTCTTACCAGGCGAAAGCTATTTCTCTGCGGCGTTACAGGCTGATCCGCATTTGCTGGAGGCCGGTGTTGAGCAACGCGTTATTCCCGCCAGCCCGACCACGCTGATATCCTTGTGCAAATCGGTCATGTATGGCTGGAAACAGGAAAAAATGGCTGATAATGCCCGTCATATCGGGGCCTTGGGCCAGGAATTATACAAACGCCTGATGACCTTTACCGGCCATCTGGACAAGATGGGTGACAGGCTGGAAGGCGCAGTCAAATCCTATAACGAAACGATTGGATCGCTGGAACGCATGGTCCTGCCCCAGGCACGCAAGTTTAAAGAGCTGGGCGTTGACAAGGGCGATGCCGACATTCCCTTTTTACGGGTGGTTGAGGCCCTGCCGCGTCCGCCGGCAAAGATAGATAAAACAGGCGAAGAATAGGATAACGGCTATGGCGAAGCTTCCAATCATCATTGTTCCCGATCCTGTGTTGAAACAGGTCGCACAACCGGTGCAAAGCATCAACCCGCTGATCCGCCAGCTGGCAAATGATATGGCTGAGACGATGTATGCCGCACCGGGTATCGGCCTGGCGGCCAACCAGGTCAACAGCCTGCATCGCCTGTTCGTGATTGATGTCGCGTTTCGGGAAAACAGCGACAGCCGCGCAGCCATCACGATGATCAACCCGGATATCGTCTGGGAGTCTGAGGAGATGAGCGTCTGGGAAGAAGGGTGCCTGTCTATCCCCGGCCAGTTTGCCGAAGTAAAACGTCCGAAATCAGTCCGCGTGCGTTATCTTGACCTGACCGGTCAATGGCAGGAACGCCTGGTTGATGGGCTTGAAAGTCATTGTGTGCAGCATGAGCTGGATCATTTGAACGGCGTGCTGTTTATCGACCATATCTCAAGCCTGAAACGCAATATGATCCTGCGGCGCCTTAAAAAATCCCAGAATAACGTGGAGCTGTAATCCATGCGGGTTATTTTCATGGGCACGCCGGATTTTGCCGTGCCGGCCCTGCAATCCATCCTGGATGCCGGACATGACGTGATCGCAGTTTATACGCGCGCCCCCCGCCCCAAAGGCCGTGGACAAACAGTTCAGATGACGCCCGTTCATATGCTGGCCGACCGCCACGGCATTCCCGTTTACACGCCAAAATCCCTGCGCCGTGACCCAAGCGCCGTTGCCGAATGCGTCGCGCTGAATGCCGATGTGGCGGTTGTTGCTGCCTATGGCTTGCTTTTGCCGCCTGCCGTTCTGGATGCGCCACGGTATGGCTGTTTGAATATTCACGGCTCGATCCTGCCGCGCTGGCGCGGGGCGGCGCCGATACAATACGCGGTCTGGAAGGGTGACAGCGAAACCGGTGTGACGGTTATGCAGATGGAAGAAGGGCTGGATACCGGCCCGATGATCGCTATTCGGACCGTTCCGATCACCCAGACAACAACGGTCACAGATTTATACGAAAGCCTGGCACGGCTGGGTGCGGCGACCATCGTCGATGTGCTGGCCGCCTTGCCAAACGGTGTGACCTTAACCGCGCAGGACGATGCCAAGGCGACCCTGGCCGGTCTGCTGGCCAAAACCGATGGCGTTATCGACTGGACCCAGGATGCGGCGGCGATTGACCGGCAAATCCGGGCCTTGAACCCCTGGCCGGGAACGGTCACAATGATTTCTGGGATTTCTGGGATTTCCGGGCAACGTCTGAAGATTTTACGCGCTACCCCTGCGGGTCAGGCCGCGCATGACGCCATTCCGGGCACGGTCATTCTTCAGGATAACCAGCCAGCCGTTTGCTGTGGCGCCGGAACTGTTCTGACCCTGCACACGGTACAGCCGGAAAACAACAAGGCAATGGATGCAACAGCCGCCTTGAATGGCCGGATGATTCAGCCCGGCATGTGCCTTGGGTCAGCGTGATGCAACGCTGGAAGTTAATCGTTGAATATGTCGGCACGGGGTATGTGGGCTGGCAACGGCAGCGTGAATTTGAAAACACGGTGCAGCAACAGATCGAAGATGCCCTGTTCCGGTTTTGTAAACAGAAAATCGCTGTCTATGCCGCGGGACGCACGGATGCGGGCGTTCATGCGACGGGCCAGGTGGTGCATTTGGACCTGGATTACAAGGGCGGAAATCAGCCTTTGACCGGATTTGATCTGCGGCGGGCGTTAAATGCGCATTTGCGTCCCAATTTGATAGCCGTCGTTGATGCGACGCCCGTGTTACCTGATTTCCATGCAAGGTTTATGGCGAAAAACAAATTATACTGCTATCGCATTGTTGCCCGCCGGGCGGCACCGGTTGCCGATATAAATCATGTCTGGCACAGATATAAGCCACTGGATATTGCTGCGATGCAGGACGCCGCGCGCCACCTGGTCGGCACCCATGATTTCACCACGTTTCGGGCCCAGGAATGTCAGGCAAAGTCACCGATACGGACCCTGGAACGGCTTGATATTACCGCAGCCCCATATGACGCATTTGATGGTGTTGACCTGCGCATCATGCTGGAATCGCAATCGTTTCTGCATCATCAGGTGCGGAATATCGTCGGGACGCTGGTGCTGGTTGGTGAAGGCAAATGGACGTCCGCCGATGTGGCCAGTGCGCTGGCCGCGCGTGACCGGGCCCGTGGCGGCCCGACCGCCCCGGCTTGCGGCCTGTCCTTGGTGCGGGTGGATTACTTATGACGCAAAAAATAGATATCAGGTGGTCGCCCGCACCCTCGCCGCTGTGGCTTGAGACATGGCGGCACTTACCGACCCCGACAGTATTGCAAGACCCGTGTTACGCCCGCGCGATGGCCATTATGAACCGGCAGCAGGCGCGGTTCGGCCTGATCACGCGCGATGGACAGCCATTGGGGACCGTGACGATCCTTGAGGCGCGCGCCCTGGGTGGATTGCTGCACGCGGTAATTCTGGATCGCGGCCCATGCTGGCTGACGGGTGCAGGCGGTATCCAGGACTGGAAAGATTTCTGCGCCGCGTGGGATCAGTATGCGCCGCTGCGGCCATTGCGGAAACGGCGCACGATGCTGGAAATGCCGGACAGTCCATCGGCGCTGGCCCTTCTGACAGCCACAAAATGGCCCAAGATCACGCAAATGCCAGCGTATCAGACATTAATGCTCAGTCTTGCTGGCGACGTGGAAAGCTGGCGGGCGCGGCTGCGCCCCGATTTTCGCCAGCGGCTGAATAAAGCCGATTGCGCCGGACTGACGCTTAGCTGGGATACCGTCGGCACCACGTTGCCATGGCTGTTGCAGGCGTATCAGGCGGATAAGGCCGAAAAAGGCTATCAAGGCCCGCGCGTGGAAACGATCCTGGGGCTATGCGCTGCTTTCGGCCCGGCGGGCCAATTACGCATCGCCCGTGTGTTAAAAGATGGTGTGCCGGTTGCGGCGGGCCTTTTTTTCTTGCATGGTCGTGGTGCGACATATCAAATCGGCGTCGTGTTAAAAGACGGGCGCGCGGCCTGCGCCAATCACTTTTTAATGTGGCATGCCCTGGCATATTTGCGGGACGCCGAAATCGATAACCTGGATTTAGGAGGCGTAAATGATGAAGACACAATGGCCGGCGTTACTGCATTCAAACAAGCGCTGGGCAGCCGTTTTCTGCGCCTTGTGCCTGTTTACGGGTAATGCCCCGGCGGTTGCGGCCACAAAACAAAAACCGATCACGCTGACCTATCATGTCTATGCGGGCGGGGTTCATGGGATTGACGCGACCTTAAAACTGCAGGAATCCGGGGGGCGGTACACAATTGAATCGCACTCGGTCACGCGTGGTTTTCTGGGCACGCTTATCCCGTGGAAAGGCATCTTCGTGACTGAAGGAAAAGTGTTGGGGGCGCAGCATACGCCAGCCAAGCACCAGTCGATCAGCACGTGGCGCAGCGAAACAGAAACGAAGACGTATCTGTATGATGCGAAAGGGCAATTTAAGACCCTGACGGTGATCGAAGATGGTAAAGACAAAACGCCGACCGATACCGACTGGTCGATGGCCAAAGGCACAACGGACCTGCTGTCTGCCACGTTGGATATGATGGCTTTGGCTGGAAAAACCAATGATTGCGGATCGACACGGCGTATCTTTGATGGTGACCGGACATTTGACCTGATTTTTCGGGCGGTGGGAAAAGAAACATTGGCCGCCAGCCGTTACAACGTCTATGCGGGTGAGGCCTTGAAATGCGAGGTTGAGGTCGTGCCGCAAAAAGGCCGCTGGCACAAAAAACCACGCGGGTGGTTGTCCATTCAGGAACAGGGGCGCAAGCATGGACAACTGCCTGTTGTCTGGCTGGGCCGGGTGCCGGGCCAGGCGCAGATGATTCCGGTAAAACTGCGAATCACGTCCGATCACGGCACGTTGTTTATGCATCTGGCGGCCGAAAAATAAGAAGATTATTGCACCGCACACAGCGCTATGATAATTATATACCCATGGTAACGACCCAGGCCCGCACTGTTTATATCTTTGCACGCTATTTTGGCGCATAAAGCCGCGCCAATTTTTCCATCTCCTCTTTATTACTGATATGACATTTTCCCCGCCGGCATCGGTGCGGGATAGCTTTAAGAGGATTTTTACATGACAGCAGATCACGACATATCCATTCCGTATCTGGAATCACGGGCCCAAAAATGGATGAATGGCCAGCGCAGTGACAAGCTCGCGAACCAGCCGCAACACATCTTATGCGATGCATTCCGCGCCGGCGTATTGTCGGGGGAAATAGCGCGCGAAGCCCTGCAAAGCGCCCGTGAAGATCCACATCTGGCCTTGATGCGCCATATTTTTAATGAATGTCGCCTGCCCCAATATCCGGGTATGGATCGCGTTGATGCAGACATGCTGGCCCAGGATATTATGGGATCTATGCTCGCACCCGGCGGAGTGCGGTAAATACGCCTTTACAACAAACAAATTGTGCAGTACAACAAGACATAATGGTTCAGCGCGCACACATCCTGATTGCTCTGATTATTGGCGCCTAACGCGCCAACCATACCCTATTCCCAAATTCATTACTGATTTTCTACCTGTTCGCCGCCGCGAACACCAAACCGTTATCATTAAAGGAATAGAGATATGTTATTTGCTTCAGACCACGACACATCAGAAACACTTGAAACCACCTTTGTCAGCCCGCAAGCAACCCCAGACGCATTGAACGATCTGGTAAGGCAAGCCCAGGGTCTGCTACAGTCCGAAAGCACGACAATTGATCAGCCGCGCGCCTGGGATGTCGTACGGCTGGCGGTTGATTTTGGATTGGTTATGCGTGACAGCGTACAGCCCTACCGGCAAAACGAATTGTTCAAGATTGATGCTGGTTTTCTGTCTTATGTCTGGCAACAGGCGCAGTGTGCTTTGACCACGGGCCAGGTATCACATGCACCTTGGCAGGGCGGGCAGTGTTTCCGCCACGACATGGACTGAAATCCGCTGTGACTTGCGTGATACGATGGGTCGGGCACTCTGGCCCTTATGACACAGCATGATTTGACCGTTATTATATTGGCTGCTGGCGCAGGGGCGCGAATGCACTCTGCGATACCAAAGGTAATGCACTGCATCGCGGGCCGCCCGTTAATCGCCCACTGCATCAAAGTGGCCGAGGCATTGGCCCCTGCGCGCATGTGTGTCGTGACCAATCCAGCGATGGCAGAGGTGGCGGCGGAATCCGCCCCGCACACAATCGCGTATCAAGACCGGGCCAAAGGCACAGGTCATGCCGTGTCATGTGCCCTGACGACCCTGACGGATGTCACTGATGGGCACGTCCTTGTTCTTTACGGCGATGTGCCGCTGGTTCAGGCAGACACGCTGAATGGATTTGTGGATTTCCATCGGAAGGGTGGGTTCGGCGCCTCTGTTCTGGCGTTCGTGCCGCCAAGCCCGACCGGTTATGGCCGTATCTTCCAAAATGCCGATGGCAGCTTGGCTGATATTGTTGAGGAGAAAGATGCCAGCACAGACCAGAAACTGGTCCGCTTGTGCAATTCCGGCATTATGGTGATGCACATGGACGGGCTGCGGGATGTTCTTGCGGGCCTGAGCCCCAAGAACGCGCAGGGGGAATACTACCTGACCGACGTGCCGAAATTGCTGCAGAACCAGGGTAAAAAATGTGGCGTTATCCGTGGCGAGTATAATGAATTGCGCGGCGTGAATGATCGGTCGCAACTGGCGGAACTGGAAATGGCGTGGCAACACCAGACGCGGATGCACTGGATGCGCAGCGGTGTGACAATGCGCGACCCGAACACGGTTTATTTCCATCACGACACAGCTGTGGGGACGGATGTCACCATCGGGGCCAATGTCATATGTGGGCCAAATGTCATAATCGGTGATCGGGCTTATATTATGCCGTTTTGCTATTTGGAAAACACGGTCGTCGCACCGGGCCAGATCATCGCCCCCTATACCAATACGCGCACAGAATAAACACGATCAACCGCATCGTGCTGTTGCCAAAACCGCATTTGCGTCCCATCATGGCGACATGAAACTTGGTTATATCGCTGGCACCCTTATTCCCTCGGGCAGTGCCTCTTCTGCCCACGCCATGCACATGGCCGAAGCGATTGCAAAACAGGGCGTTGCTGTCACCCTCTATGCCAAAACAGGGGCCAAAGGCCGGATCAATCCGTATGCCGCCTATGGCGTGTCCCCTCTTTTTCGCCTGCTGCGCGCGCCGTTTGGCCGCGTACGGCTGATATCAGGCCTGGCACGACTGCCCATGACCTTGCTGCATGGCCGGTTTCGCGCGCATGTTGATACATGGTATGGCCGGGATGCAATGGGGCTGTGGCTGGCCGCCGTCTTACTGAATAAACCCGTTTTTTTCGAGGCGCATTCCCTGCCGCAATCCTTGTCGCGCCATCGTTTGTGGGCGCGGCTGATGCAGCACCGGAATTGTCGCGGCGTTGTTGTGCCCACCCAGGCCCTGCGCGATGACTTAATGCAAACCTTCCCGTTCCTGGCACATAAACCGATGCTGGTCGCCCCCGACGCGGCATCCCCCGTTTCGCCTGCAGCGCAGGCGTTGCCGATCCCGGAATGGATGGGGCGGCAAGGTCATTTGCAAATCGGGTACACCGGGTCTGTGAATGAAGGGCAAGGGGTGGATGTCATTATTGCCCTGGCCCAGCGCCTGCCAGAAGTTGATTTTCACCTTATCGGCGGCACGCGCCGCGAATTGGAAGAAACCCAGAAACGCGCCCATGCCCCTAACCTGCATCTGCACGGCCAGGTGCCCCATGCCCTTATTCCCGCCTATTTGGCGCGGTTTCACGCCGTGCTGGCCCCTTATGTGTCCCAGACCGGCGCTGGCCACGGTACCGACCCGTCCCGCTGGTTATCGCCCCTTAAGCTGTTTGAATATATGGCGGCGGGGAAAGCCATTATCTGTTCCGATTTGCCGGTATTGCGAGAGGTGCTGGGGCATACGCATAATGCATTGCTGATTGCGCCCGATAATCCATCGGCCTGGGTTGATGCGATTGCCTATTTGCAAAAGAATCCAGACCGGCTGGCGCAACTGGGCCAAGCTGCATGGCAGGATTTCAATGATTATTACACGTGGGATCGCCGTGCGACGCGCATCCTGGCATTTGTTCAGGATCACGCTGCATCATAAGAAATTTTTGACTAAAACCAACGTAACGGCGGCGGCAACGATGCCCAGCCCAGCGGCGATATTCGCCGTTTCCTGACGCTGCATCAGGCGATAAATAACAAGAACCCAAACAGCATCGGTCATCAGCACGACCGCGACAAAAGCGGGATGATCGACAGCCATATAGGCCAGCGATTGAAACACCGTCATGCCTGCGACGCACAGACTGATTTTCAGGGCGGTGTCCCACTGCGTCCGATCCAGGAAAACGCGGACAGGCACCGGCTTTTTGATCGCATAATAGGGGGCCCATATTACCAGCATCAGTGCCGCATTAACGAACAAATAGGCAAAGGCGGCATGCCAGCGATTGCCGCCAAGGTCAGTATAAGCGAAACCGGCCTTGGCCAGGACCGGGCCAACGGCGGCGGCCAGGATCACAAACCAGACTTGGGAAAAGGCCGCCCGACTGACCTGACAGCGATGCAGCAGGGCCGCACAGGCGGCGGCGAAACATAAGACGACGCATATCGCCGCCAGTTTGATCGGGGTGTTGAGATACGTCTGTAACAAAGCTGGATCAATCACAAACCACAGCAGGAAGGTCAACAATGTCGCACCGGGCAGTAAACGGGTCATGACCCCCGCACCAATATGCGGCAAGGCTCGGAAATACAGAATGTCGGACACGCACCACAAACCGGCCCCGGCGGCGGTGTAAACATAGAACATCGGTGCGTCGGGAAGGCCAAAGGTTAAAACGAAAGGCGTGGCGAATGCGACGCAAAACAGCTTGACCCAGATAACCAGCGCGTACGGATTGGCGTTGTTCCGTTCCTGGGTCAGCGGTACGCCGGCGGCACAGATGGCGGCCAGCAGAGCAAACAGAATCCAGGACAATGAGATCATCAGAAACTATAGGCGTGAAAACAGATTCCCGGCAAAAGAATTTGACACTGCCGCAAAGTTATGACAATGTGCGCTCGCAAATTAAGGAAAATAGTATGGATGCATTAACGGCGCATTACTTGGAACGGGCAAATCCGGATCTGCCACGCACAAATGAAAAGCTGCGCGCTCTTATCTGTGCGCATGAATTTGAAAACGCGCTTGTGCTTGCGACGCGTATGTCGCCCAAAGAATTAATGAAGATAGATGAGAGACAGCAAACAATTCTGCATGTTCTGGCGGTACAGCCTGAATGTGATCAAAGTGTTGGTTTGATGCGTGTTCTGGCTTCAAAGACACCGACGGTGGATATTTTACATCGCGATCAAAATGGCCACACCGCTGCAGACATGGCTTTTTTCAGTGGTGGCGTTCAATATCAGCGTTTGCTGCAAACCTTTCAACGCTATCCATTAAGCCAGCCGCAACAAGAAACTGTGGCGCCTAGCCTGTAGGCACCAGGGTCGGATCCATCTGTGGTGCGGTATTGAGAGAATTGGCCGCTGACGCTGTCGGAGCCGCGCCCATGCCCATTGCTGCCTGACGCTTGCGTTCCAGATAATCGGCCTCGGTACCCATCGGATTGACGTTCATTGTATTGGCCTGCGCCTCAACGCCTTCTGGCGCATACGGCTGTTTGGCTGCAACGCCGTCCAAATTCAGGCCAAAGCCGCCCAGCAGGTCGCCGAACATATCCTTAAACCCGCCCATCATGCCTTTGAACATGTCGCCCAGCTGGCCCATCATGCCGCTGAAATATGGTCCGACACCATCGAAATTCCAGCCCATGGTCTGACCGGCAATCTCAGCGGTTGCAACGCGTTTCAACCCAGCATCAAAATCCTGGTCGCCCAGCAGGCCAGCATATTTCGCAGGCGATTCGGCAAAATCCTTCATTACGATGGCCATTTGTGCCTCAGTCATTCCAGCAGGCGGGGCGGCATCGGCGGCCATCATTTTTTGCATGGTGTCCAAATTGCGTGCGAAAATGCTATCACCGCTGCCGTCGGGGTGCGGGACACCGCCTTTTTGGGCAGCGTATAACCACGCGGCGCGGCCTTCTTCGGTGATGCGCAGATTGGCGAAACCCTGCTCCAACTGGTCGGCATGGGGGCCGGTTAATGTTCCAGGTTGTGGCAGCAAGTCCATCACGGCAGTGCCGCTGACAAGGCGGCTGGCTAATTGATTGGCGACATCGCCGCTGGATAATGCCGCAACATATGCGTCCGGGCGGTTGGCCATATCGGCACCTGCGCCCGGATGGCGCAAGGCCTCTAGAAACGCGGCGCGATCTTGGCCCCACCGACTGTCCTGCATCATAAATGCCAGTTCATCGGGCTTGAGGGATGTGGTGAACGCGACGGCTGCGTCTGCGCCCACGATTTTCGTGATGTCTGCCTGCAGGCCGGCTAACGCCCCTTGGGCATTTGCGGTCAAAGCATCTGCCTGGGCGCGGGTGTACGTTACGTCGTCGGCCGGGCCAAGCTGGCCTGTTCCACGCCCTGCGGCGGCAACGGCAGCCAAAGGTGCGGGGGGTGGTGCAACGGTCGGGGCCGCCGTGCGGGCAGGCTGCGCCAGATCGGCCGCATCAGGGTTCGGTTGTGCCGCAGCCGGGCGTGACGCAGCAGCCCGGACAGGCGCAGCAGCAATGGGTGCAGCAGGGGCCGGACCAGCGGGCGGTGTGGCACGTGGTGCGGCTGCAGGCGCAGCAGCCAAACGCTCTATGGCCTTGCGGTCAAAGGTGGCATTTCCATCATTAATATCTGCCACAATCGCGTTCATGCGTGGGTCAGTGGGCGACAGTTTCAAAAGACGCTCAAAGCCCGCGGGATTAGTTTTGTAAACATCAGCCAGAGCAGGCAGAACAAGATTGGCGCGTGTCGATTTGGTGATAGGATTATCCGTCTGCGTCCGGTCAAACATCGCGAGTGCAGCTGGTGAATTGGCCATTTTATCGAACATGGTTGCTGTTTGCGCATCCGTTAAACGGTCACCGATCGCGGTTTGAATAACCTGATAAGCAGCCAAGTCAGCAGGATAATTTGTGCCTGATGTTATAACCTCTGGCCCATCGCTGCGAAAATCCCGCGCGGTGTCTCGTAATTCCTGTTGAATTTGTGCGCGTGTTTTTGCCATCGCTTTATCCTTTTAAGTCCAATACATAAAATTTTAGCAAAAAGGCGTTAATAATCCCTTATTCTTGGATAAGCGCCTGATATTCCTGTAAAACCTGCTGCGGATCATGCTTGATCGTATCAAACTGCATCAAACCCGTATCACCGGCCATTTCCAAAGCATGCAGAAAAGCGGCAGGCGGCAACGCGGTCGATGCCAATATGTCATGCAAAGCAACAAAGTCGAGGTAAAGTTCCGCTGGCGTAATCGGCGCGCCCCACATTCCCATCAACATCGTGGCCATCCCCATGCGCTGGTCCTGCCCCTCATCCGGGTTGGCCAGGCGGGACAAATTGGCGCGAAACGTGCCTTCATCTGGGCTGTGCCGGCACATACTGGCCAGGGTTGCGACAATATCCCGCAACTGGATAACGCGGCGGCTGTTGGTGTCAGTGGCGGTCATATCGTTTAAATCCTGTCAGGCTGGCGAACCACCAGCGGAATGGGAATGGGCACGGCGATGGGCTTGTTATCCTTATCCACCAGGGTAAAGGCAATCATCGTCGCATGCGCCATGTAAGAGGCCATTTTTGCCGGCATCGTCATGCCATATCCCATGATCTGGCCACGGACCGTGACGAAATACAGCGAATTCAGCTCAACATCGTATTCACCCCACCAGATCGTTTCGCTCAACGGTTCTTTGTGCAGCATAATGGCCTTGCCCGCCGGATTGACCATCAATTCAATCGGCATGCGAGAGGACAGCGAGGCGATGACAGGTGTGTCTTCGGGCAGTTTCTGGAACGGTTTCAGGGCGGGTGTGGCCATATGATTTACTTATACTCCTTGATATCCTTGGGCAAGGCCAGGATCCGCAACGCGGGGGGGTCCAGCAGCAATCCTGGGATGGTCTGGTTGAAGGCCGCAATATGATCGTCAGATTCAGCCACAAAGCGATAGGTGCGGTCCGATCCGCCCCGGCGGTATCGAAACGATGTCATGATCGGCGTCCCCGTCTGCGGGTCCGGCTTAAAACTGCATAAGGCAGATGTGTAAAGATTTTCACCGAACGCATCGGTATAAATATAATCAACCGCGACCTTGCCGTCGAAATTGTCGATCAAATCGACAAACTGCAGACGTTTCGCATAGGGAATGGTTAATTCAATATAGGTGCGGCATAACCCGAAAAGCGGTGATCCAGTCAGGTACACTGGCTGCATACCCCACCATGTCAGAAACGCGATAAGCGTCACCACGATAAAAGCGGCGATTTTCTTGATGCTCCAACGGCGCTTGGTGGACGCGGCGGCAAAAGACCGTTTGGTGTCCGATGCGGGGGATGTCGGCGAAGCGGCCATTTTATGCCTTTATGTGTTCTGGCTGGCGGCGGCCAGTTCGGTCGCCTTGATGCTGGCGGCGACCAATTCCTCAACCAGCTCTTCGATCACCAATCCAACGGCAGCCTCGCGACCCTCGCCGGCCTCGGCGCGCGCCATGACGCGTCGCTTCAACTCGGTTCGGGCTGACCCGCCAGGGAAATACATCGCCAGCATCTGCCGCGCGCGTTTCGCACCCAGGCGGCCATACAAACGGTTGCGGATGGCAACGTCTTCAGATGAGGTGGACAACGCCCACAATTCAATCGGACCCATTGTGTTGATTAAATGCTGTTCATACCGGCCTTCAACCGATCCCAGAACGAACAAGGCGGGCGCGCCCGACGATCGCGGGCCGGTCAGGCGGTACCGAATGACGTTGCGCGCAGTTTGCGACAGGCCGAAACGCGCCTGCACATTATCAACGGCCTTATCGGAAATGGCCGTCCCCAAAATCCAGACACCGGTTGCCAGGTCGATCATATCATTGTCGAAATCGTCCAAAAGCTGCGACGCCAGGACGATCTGAACGCCACGTTTCCGCCCCTCGCGCACGTCGCGGATCACCTGGCCGCGCACGGCGGGTGACGCGGATGTCCGGTGAAATTCGTCGTAACACAGGCGTTTCGGCGTTTCAGCCAGATCCTGAATGCGCATTTCGTGATAATTGCGGTATTTTTCCGGGATGCTGCGCAACGCTTCCATCCCCACCCACCATGACCGGACCAGGGCATGGCGCGCCAGCATGTACATGATCGCGGTCTGGCGGTCCGCCGTATCGTCCCCTTGTGGCGACACGTCCATCAAGTCGAGGGAGCAGATGCGCGCATCGCGAATTTCGAATTGAGTGACCGAGGCCAGGATCGGATATTCCCGGATCGCTGAGGTAATCATGCGTTCAAAGGCGTTGATGACCGTCTCACTGCTGCCGCCGATTGACGTTTCTTCCATCAATGTCCGGATTTGCGGGCGGCGGCTGGCGGTGATCGCATCGGCCAGCATCGGCACAGCGTGACGCTGAGCCAGGCCGGCTTCGTAATACAGGCCCAGGTCGAATAATTTATCGACAACATCCCACCAATACGGATCAACGGGCAGATGGATGTTATGCTTGCGGATCGCCTCGTCCACATCGTAATCAATACGCGGCAGATAGGGACGGGATTCCGCATTGGCCTGCTTATCATCGCGCCAGCGGAACATCTCATCCACCACAAATCCAGCCAGTTGCTGAATGCCGTCATACGGGCGTTCCTGGCCTGGCGGCGTGCATAAAAGGGTCAACAGTTCAACCAGATACGACCGCTCGTCCATTAAAGGATAGCGACAGCCCAGCTGCGTATCGAACGGATTGATTGCATATTGGCTGGACATTTGCAGGCGGTAATACGCCACCTCATGTTGCCGGTGCGCCGGCAGGGCTTCTTTGATCAACGAGATCAAGCCCGACGATGACGGGCCAATATCAATCACCGCCACGTATGGCAGTTTGGTCAGGCCGGGCGTCAAAATCGTGCCCAAATTCAAGGCGTTCATCAATACGGATTTACCAGCACCTGGCTGGGCGAAAATCAGGTCGAACCAGGTCGTGGTCATGTTCGATCCCGTGACATAGGGCCAGACCTTGCCATCCGGCGACCGTAAAATCACGGGCCCATCTGTGAACGGGCTGGACGGCCGCTGCCATGGCAGCAATTTCATCACATCGACCATCGGCGCAATCGCCACAGGGGCGGTTCCGGCGCAATGAATACCCATGGCCGATGCCATAACGCAATCCAACGGGTCGCCCGTAAAATCGCTGGCCTGGCAATAACCCCAGGATTCCAGGGCCTGCATCAAAATGGATGACCGGTCTTTTAAGACGTTGATCTCACCTTTTTTGGCCCAGGTGGCGACCGAAATCCGCATCCGTACCACGGGCTCATTCCGCGACATGGCCTCAAGCCCCTCAAGCGCGTATTTGACCTGTTTGTTCAAGGCATTGGTGACACCGAGGATAGAGGCGATAAACGACCGGAACTGTGTCCCATAAATACCGCCGCCTTCGATCATGAAGGAAATGCGATAGGGCACTTTTGCTTCGAACAAGCGGTTCAAAAGCATGGGGAACGGGCTGGGATCCATCGGGCCCAGGGTCATGTCGGACCCGGCCCATAATTGGTCGCCGATCTGGACAATGGAATCTTCGATCACGCGGGCATCGCCAGCCACAAGCTGGTCACGCAATGGTGGCCACAGGATATCTGACATGTCTTCGGTGGACATCGGCGCGCGCGCCGGGATCGGATCGCCGGGCAGGCAGGCTTTCCAGTCGTCATTGGCCCGTGACGGGAACAGATTATTCCGAATGGCCCGCAGGGCAGTGTGCGTGTCCAACAGTGTGGCCTTCACGCCCAGCTCGTCCAGTCCGGACTGGACCGACGCGACATAGGATTTATGGCGGGTGCGCAAAGCGTCCAGTGCGGCCAGCGGATCCTGGGCAAAACTGGCATTGACCCATTTCTTGGCCTTGCCCGGACGGTCTTTGGTCGCCCGTTCCAGTTCCGATTTTGTCAGGGCGCTTGGGCGCGTCCATAACACGAAATAACATTCTTCATAGCTGAGATAGCTGCTGAGGTTACGGATACGTTCATCCATCACGTCCTGCAGCTCAAGCCCCGTATTATCCGCGGTGATGCGTGACGGGCGCAGCATCCGTTCAAGCTGATCTTTGACCCGCTGGGGGTCGCGCACGAAGAACACTTGCAACGCGTGGCCCGGTTTGTCAAAGCGGGACCCGATTTTTAACGTCGAGCCACGGACCAGGAATTTATATTCCTCTTCCCCGATAATCTGGCGGCAGCCTTCGATGCGGAAATAGGTGATAAGAGAGCCATCATTGGCCGCCAGCGTATGTTCGTCGTCAGCTGTCTCCAAATTGATGAACGATCCCACAGTCTGCCGCAGCGCCTGTTGGAATGGGGTCATCATTTTTTCAAAAAAAGACATTATGGGGCCGAATCACATTTCTATCGTTCGCCTTTAAAATACAGGGTTTTGCGGCAAATGAAAATGCCTGAATGGAATGCGATCCTAGCCGACCTGGCGGAAAGTCTCACGGTACATGTCGATCCATGCGGTCGGAACTTTACCACCAAACGGCCCGTCTTTTGAACGCCAATAGGCCAGGATTTGCGGGAATTGATTGAATTCCAGATCCGCTTCTTTGATGATGCGGCGGTCCAGCGGGAACAGGCGTACGCCGTCCAGTTTCTGATGCCGTTCGGCATAATGGCGTTGGCCCACATAATCGCGCAAAACGGTCGCCAGCACGAAAACATCGTCCGTGCCCAGGCGGCGGCGGACATCTTCCCGCCGTGTCATCAGCATATCCAGTATCTTGCGGCTGGTATCTGCCATCGGGCCCTGGCTGATCCGTGCGACATACAGGGCGCGGGACAGGTGGTTCAATTCCGTTTGCGTTAATTCGGGAAGCCAGATCAGAACACCAGAGCGCATCTGCGCCACTTTATCGACGGCAAAACATTGGTGACAGAACTGGCATGTTGTGGCCAGATTATCCAGGCGCGTATCGCGGGTATCTTGGTTGATGTGCAGGATTTCCTGGTATTTTTCTGACCGGAACCCACAGCATTGGCAAGCGTGATCGTCGCGTTTCAGGACTTCGCGCCGCAATTCAGGCGTTATGCCAGCGGGCGCAACCGACCCAACCAAAGCAGGTGTGGTCGGGGGTAAAGCAGAATTGCCCGCCTGATGACGGGCAATTCCCAATGTGACGCCAATTTGCGCCATAGGATATTTTCCTTACTGGACGTTGAACTTGGCTTTGTTCAGTGTCGCGGCATCAACAGCCGTACCTGTACCAATTGTGTTCTGCATGGCTTCCAGGATCGCTGGCAGCGCAAACAAGGAACCGCCGGCAACCAGGGCAATCGCGCCTTCTTTCAATGGCA
The DNA here is from genome assembly GCA_040386235.1 of Pseudomonadota bacterium. Lineage (GTDB taxonomy): Bacteria > Pseudomonadota > Alphaproteobacteria > Micavibrionales > Micavibrionaceae > JAZKGA01. The sequence continues at coordinate 368,163 of JAZKGA010000001.1, read as the reverse complement.
CGTTTGATGGTTTTTCAACGTGGTCTTTGATTTTCAGAACACCGAATACGGCGAAAACCAGACCCATCAAGTAACAAATCGCGCTCAACAGGCCAGGAAGCTGGTCAATCGAGGTGTTAATGTTACGGGCAATCTGGTTGAAGTTGTTGCCGCCGCTGGATCCCTGAGCATAGGCGTCAGATGCGGTTATGATGCCGGTGACGACAGCAGCGCTGGTACCAAGCATAAAGCGTTTCAAAATTGTCATTTGTTCCTCCATTAAGAATAAAACCGTTAAGTTGCAGCGAATACGATACCGTATGGTAACAGACCAAAAGTGCTTTGCACAGCGTTAAGCAGTGCCCCCAGATTTACAGCCAGCGCGCCACCAATCATATGTGTGAACGCGGCCATAACCGAAGCTTGGTTGTTGCCCTCGGCGACATCCCGCAGGATGAAAACGCCGCGAACAAAAGAAATCCATCCGACAATCATCATAAAGCCCAGAACGGCACTGATAACGGCCAGGACGTGGTTATCGACATTGGGTGAACCGGTGCCTGTGGCCAGGATGGCAAAATTGGCGACCGTTTCATTTTTAAAGAGGGAGGTTGAAAAGGCCCCCATCAATGAGTCGAGCGAGAATAATGCGCCGGCGGTGATAAAGGTCATGATCGTGCCGAAACCAGCTGGACCGCGCGGACCGTCCTGGTTGGCTTTTAACAGGCGACTGATACCGATGATAATCAGGACAATCCCGGCCAGATAGCCGAAGCCGCCGATCAGACCCAGTAACGGGCCCCAGATATCGCCAACGAATGACACCAGCATCTTATCCAGCCCGCCCATGTTCAGGAATGGCAGGTCGATATTCAACGGTCCGACGGAAATGCCGCCACTGGTCCGCCCGGCAAAGCTGCTGACGTTATAAGCTTGTAATTTGCTGCCGTCCGCGCCCTCTAACGTATTCTGGGCGGCCTCCATCACAATCGGCAGCGAGAAGAACATGCCACCGGCAACAAAGCGTTTGATCGGCTCGGCAATATGTGTCTGGTTCGGGTTCAGAACATGTTCACGCAGCTTGAAAATACCCATAACGGCCAGGAAAATACCGCACAAATACGCAAAGGCGGTAAACAGGCCGGGAATGGAATCTAAAGACTTGGCAACATTACACAGCATGTCGCCAACACCGGTCATGCCATTCGGCGCGCCGGTACAGAAACGACGGGACAGGCCGATGCTGCCGACCCCTGGAATATTAACGCCAACGCCGATGCCCGGCTGTGCCAGAGCAGGCGGTACAATGGTCATCAAGGCCACTGTTGCAACCGCAAACAGGGTCAGGCATTTGATCGAAAGTGCGTGAAGCCGTGCGGTCATCATTCGTTTCATTCCTTTATTAAACCAGATGTGGCGTATGAAATGCAAATTCTGGGGTGCATATCGGCCGACACATATTATTCCAATCCTTATCCAGCATACACCGGGACCCACTTAACAAGTGGTTAAAATATGCTCGCATTTTACAAAAAATCTTTCTTCTTTGATTTTTGGACTGTAAATGCCTTGTTTTTGTGTGGTTCGCTGTGCGCGCACTTTATGTACGCTGCGCTACGATCCGCGCAAACACGCCATTTCGTCACAAAACCCTGTGAAGATGAAAGAGAGGGGTAGTGAGGGGGTTAGTCTGTAATCTGGCCGGTTTGACCCTGGACGACCCATTTGCCGCTGGTGTTGGTGATGGCGCTGATCTGACCCAAGCCAGGCAGCGTATCACCCACATTCACGACCAGAAGTTCGCTGGATCCCGTTTTTGCGACCCAGGCTTTTCCTTGTGCTGCGCCGCGCAGCTGCCAGGCAGTTGGGTTGCTTGCCGGGGCGGTGGCCGCCACTGGTTTTTTCTGAACCGCAGGTGGGACATAGGCCTTATCCTCGGCTGTCAACGCACGTTTCTTCTTCGGCGTTACGACTTTCTTTGGGGCGGGCGGGGTGTCTGACACGGCAGTGTCTTTGGCCTCGCTGACCTCTTCAATCACCGGCTTGCTGTCCGTTTTAACGGCAGCTTTGACTTTATCGGTTGAGGATTTGAGCGCATTGATATCTTCGGCCAGTTTGGCTTGGGTATCGCTTTGCGTATCCAGACGCCCTTCCAGGGTCTGCAACCGCTCATCAATCTTTACCAGCGTCGCGTTTAAGGCAGCCAGAGAGGCCGCGTCAGCACCATCAGTCGGGGTGGGCGTAACCGGGGCCGACACAGGCGCGGGGGCAGGTGTGACTGCGGCAACGGCTGGGGTTTCCGGTGTTGCGGGCAGCGCATTGGCCGCCGTCAAATCTGTGGGCGATGACGGGATTAACGCAGGTGTATCCGGCGTTAAAGTCGCCTCTGATCCAGCCAGGGCAGGCAGTTCCGTCGCCAGTATCTGGTTCGGATCGGCGGGCGCCGTGGCTAATGGCATCGACCCGTCCGCTGCAACAGGGGGCATGGTCGCCAGTGTGTCAGGGGACGTAGCCGACGGGGTCTGGCCCGGCATATCGGACGCGGGCGGAAGTGGCAGGCCACCTGGCTGTTGCGTTAAACTTGGGTCCATTAATGCCGCCGGGTCGGTCACAGCCGCCCCGTCAGGCGTGGTAATGGCGGCCATATCAGCGGGCGATTGCGGGACAGGGGCAGGCTCATCGCCACCGGTCAAAAAGAAGAAAATACCGCCAAGGCCAATTACGGCACCAACGCCAATAATCAGCAGCGACGTCATGCGGGATTTCCGCGATGGCGCATCATTTTGCATTATCGGCTGATCGACCGGCGCGCCCAACGGGTCTTCATCGTCCATGTAATAATCAGCGTCATCCATCGCCGCATCTGGCAATGTCTCGTCTTTATTATAGTCGAAATCGGATGGGTTTTGTGGATCGCTCATCGGGTCATCTCCTTAATTGGATGATACAGGTGTCGTGGGTTGCGTTACAGGGGCTGGCGGCCATGTCTGATATCCGCTGGATTGCGGCATTTGCTGGCCAAACGCGCCGTTAAAGCCAGGCAGTGCGCCATAAGGGGTTGCGGCAAAACCGCCTGCTTGGCCATAAGGCTGTTGCTGGCCGAACTGGTTACCGAAACCGGGGAAAAATCCGTTGCCCTGCTGCTGGGTTTGATTTGGTTGTGTCAGGCCGGGCTGAACCGGGTTGCCCTGCGCGTCCAGTGTCTGTGTGACCGGTTGGGTGAAAAAGATTCCAAGCGGTGTGCCAGATGCAACGCGGATCAAAGGCTCTGTATCATCGCCTTCTTCTTCCAGGAAGTCGGCGAATTCGCGCGCGCCCTCTTCAACCCCGTTATACAGTTCCTGGCGCGTGTCGATCTTGCTGTCGTCTTCTTCGACGCGAGTTTCCCCGTCAATAATGATCGTCGTGTTCGAACCGGAATCGGCAATCGCGCGGCCCATACCCTCAACAAAGCGGGCAGCGGCGGGCAGGACAATGCGCTGGAAATACCGGCGATCAATATCGGTCACCATCCCTGGCAATGTGGTCTGCGGATCAACCGCCACGGCATTGATCGGGTAATTCACGGCATCCTTGACCAGGGTGTTGAAATTCAAAACCAGATAATTATCCGTATTGGTGAACGTGCCGATAACGCGACCACCTGCAAACGGACCGGTTACAAGCTGGGCCAGGACGGGGCCAGGCGCATCGGTATTGGCTTCTAACAACAGCTGGCCGTATTCGATTGTTCCGGCGGATAACAGGACTTTAACGGTGTTCAGCGGCGTCTGCTGCATATTCGGATCATACGGCGCGCCATTCAGGCCAACGGGGGTCAGGCCGTTTGCGCCGGCTTGCTGCTGCTGATCTATTGTTGTGACATTCATGCTGCTGATTTTACCGGGGCGGCGGACTTCCAGGATTTTTTCCATCTGGCTGGACATCGCGCCGGCCAATGCGCCAAGCGCCTGCTGACGCGCGGCCTCGGCATTTGGGTCAGCGGTCGGGCCCACCTGTTGCGGGACGGGCGGCATTGTTTGTTGCTGATCCTGGACCTCGCGCCATTTGGCAAGCGGGTCTTCGCCTGGGGCATCGGGGGCAGGCAGTTCGGAAATGGTCGGGTTGATCGGCACGGGAATAGCACTGCCCCCCGTTTGCATCGCGTCCTCAATCATCTGGTCATTGTAATCCTGCATGGCTTCTGCCATGGACGGGGTGACCTGGTTCGTGCCTGGGGCTTCTTTGACGTCCTGGGCGCCGCCAACAACGGATTGCGGGGCTTCTTCACTGCCGCCAAATAAAACCATTGCGCCGACCAGCAGAGCCAGTACGCCCAGAACAGCGACAACCTTCACCATCGGATTGCTGTTCCACAAATCGGCCAGCGTGTTTTTCTGGGCCAGATCATCCATCACCAAATCATCATTAGGGGATGTGTCGGTGTCAAAATCGTTGATAGGGTCGTCGTTTGTGTCGGTCATATCTTTATGCTCGCTTAAAAGGCGCTTGGCGTCGTTTCAGTGGGTTCCCGCAATGTGGCGCGTACCATCTTGCCCTTGTCGGACAAAAGCAGGACGGGCGCGTCTTCAAGCGCATAGACATTCGTGCCGTCGCCCGATTTAACCGAGGCATTCCAGGCAGGCGATAACAGGGTGTAAGGCGTGCGGACATAAATCAGATCGTTCAGGACATAGGCACTGGTCCGGCCATCAACGCCATCAACGATCATGCGTTTCGCCGTGTCAGGCATAATGCCTTCCAAAATGCTGGTCAGGGTTTTATCGCCCGCTTTGGTGGTAATGCCTGCCTCAATAATCGGTGGTGTCGCCCGTGGGCCGTAATCAGGCACGCGCACATCCAGGCGATAGAAGACTTTGTCTTTTGATGTTTTCAACGACATGATTAAAGGCGTGTTTAATCCGACCAACCGCATCGACAGGTTGCCATAGGCAAATTCGCTGTTCGGGGTGATGCGGATCACGTGGCTGCCGGATTCAGGTTGCAAGATTTCAAAATTCCCCGCCCATCCCAGATCTTGTACTGGCCAAGGCTGGCCCGACACATCGACAATGTTCAACGTCGTCACATGGCCAACGGCCAGATTAACGATGCCAGGGGCTGTGCCTGGGTCCAGTGATACCGTCACAACGCCCATTTCCGGCTGTGGCGGCGTATCAACGGGCGATTCAACCGCTTCTTGCGTATGGCTGTATTCGCGTAAAAATGCGCGAATTTCATCTGGTTTTAACGGCATTAAACCGCTGACGGACGCATCATACGCCTCTTGCCGCAGGGCTTGTTCCAGAATGGCGGGATCACTTTCCAGGGCTTGCAACGCGGATTCGTCGGTCGGCAATGCCATGCCGGGATTGGTGGGCGCAACAGGATTGGTTGTGGTCGGCATAATCGCGGGCGGCGGGATAACGGGCTGGGAAATCTGGGACGGGACAGGTTCAGGCACAGACGGGTTCGTGGCCTGGGTGGTGGCTGTCACGGACGGGCCTTGTGCCGGTGAAACGGATGGTGCAGCGCTTTGGGTTGCAGTCCGTGGCGCGATAAGAGGGGCCACCGGGGGCGGTGCCGTTGGTGTCGCGAGTGCGGCAGCCGTTGGCGGGGCGTTTGGTGCAACAGGCGGCGTAATGACCGCAGGGGTCGCGACCTCCTCCAAAACAGGTGGTGTTGCGGGCGGGGCCACGGTTCCTTGCGCCCAGGCGGCAGAAACACTGATGCCCATCGCACAGAAAAGGGCGCAGAATAAGGCAGGGGAAAAACGAGTGCGGCGCATGGGATGTAACTGTCTGTTCAAGGTCTTGGTACCGGTCAAAGGTGAAAAGCCATCACACCTTAGTAAGATTTGGCGTCCCACGCAAATTCTTTCACAAAAACGCAATAAACTCATCGCGGCGTGGCGATCCATTGCTCAATCCCCACCCCGTTGGGGCTTTCCAGCTTGGGCACGCGAACAACAACCATCGTTATCAGCAAATTATCCGTGCGTGACTGTGATCCAGCCTGATAGGCGATCGACATCGGCAGTTCCAGTGTCCATTGATAGCGGTTGTTTACAATCCCCTCTTGAATAATAACGGGGGCGCTGGTCGGGGCGGCGGTCACAACCTGCTGGTTCTGGGTCACGGTCTCAATAATCCGGGATTTTTCCAGCGCGGTGGTAAAGCTGGCCCAGCCGGTGCGGGTAAAATTGCGCGACGCCTCTTGCAAGCGTTTGCGATAGTCATGAAAACCGAATGTCATTACTTCCGTGGCCGATTGCGCGACCCAGGATGCCAGGGCTTGCTTGCCCAAATTGGGTTCTGAGAGCGCGACCATGGGGATCAGGCGGCCATCTTCGGTGGTGGCGAAATACACATTTTCGGTTTTGGTGGTCGTGACCAGGAAAAAGGAAATGGCGACAAGGGCAATAATCGCAATGGCCTGGAACGCCGCGACGCGTTGCCACAGGCGATAGCCGTCGCGATAAAACTCATTGCGGATCAACACCTGGCCAACGCCGCGTGTGTCCTGGGATGACGCGCTGGCGGCGGCTGGCGCTTGTTTTCCCTTGCCGGCGGGGGCGGGGGAAAGGGGATCGACGGGTGGGGTGATTGTTTCACTCATGATTTAACAGGCTAATCAATAATTGCACCGTGGACAAGGTGTCTTTTTGGTTGCGTCAAAACCGACAACCCCGCATGTTATGCCGATGATATCCTCACCGTTTTCATCGCCCGCGGCTGAACCGCCTTATTTGGCTAATTTGAACGAGGTACAGCTGGCGGCTGTCAAGGCCACAGAAGGGCCGGTTCTGGTCCTGGCCGGCGCCGGAACGGGCAAGACGCGGGTGCTGACCACCCGCCTGTCTCACATCCTGTATCAAAACAAAGCGTTTCCCAGCCAGATTCTGGCCGTCACTTTCACCAACAAGGCTGCGGGTGAAATGCGGACGCGCGTGTCGTCCTTGCTGGGTGATCAGCCGGTTGAAGGCTGGTGGCTGGGCACATTTCATGCTTTGGCCGCCCGGATGCTGCGCCGGAATGCTGATTTGGTAGGGTTGACCTCTGATTTCACAATCCTGGACGATGACGACCAGATGCGGGTGCTGAAACAGATTGCCGAAGCCGAAGGGATCGATGTCAAGAAATCGCCACCGAAATTACTGTTGGCCCTTATTTCCCGTTGGAAAGACCGTGGTATGCGGCCGCAGGATGTCGGGCGGGATGAAGGCGGCCTGGCTGCGGACGGCAAGCTGGCCACGATTTACGCCGCTTACCAGAACCGCCTGCGCACCTTGAATGCTTGTGATTTTGGCGATTTGCTGCTGCACATGCTGACCATTTTCCGCGATCCGGCCAATCAGGACGTGTTATCTGGGTATCGCAACCGGTTTCGGTATATTCTGGTGGATGAATATCAGGATACGAACGTGGCCCAATATATGTGGCTGCGCCTTTTGGCCCAGCGGGACAATGACGATACGCCACCCAATATCTGCTGTGTGGGCGACGATGACCAGTCGATTTACGGCTGGCGCGGGGCGGAGGTGGGCAATATTTTGCGCTTTGAACGGGATTTTCCGGGTGCGGTTATCATTCGCCTGGAACAAAATTACCGTTCGACGCAATCCATCCTGGCGGCTGCCAGCGGCGTGATTGCGCACAACCAGGGGCGCCTGGGCAAAACCTTGTGGTCGCAAGGCGACATGGGCGAAAAAGTACGCGTGCGCCTGTTGTGGGACAGTGATGCGGAGGCCCGGGTCATCAGTGATGATATTGAGGCACAGCGACGCCAGGGTCGCCCGTTATCCGACATGGCCGTTTTGGTGCGGGCCGGATTCCAAATGCGCGCGTTTGAAGAACGTTTTGTGCAAATCGGCCTGCCTTACCGGGTCATCGGTGGCCCACGTTTTTATGAACGACAGGAAATCCGCGATGCGCTGGCCTATTTCCGCGTTGTGATGCAGCCGGCGGACGATCTGGCCCTGGAACGCATTATCAATACGCCAAAGCGGGGAATTGGCGATTCTGCGTTGCAAAACCTGCATTTTTTGGCGCGCGCGCGCAGCCTGTCCCTGCATGACGCTTTACAAGACGCGATGATCGATTCCACGACGCGCCCCGCTGTACGGGCGGCGTTTGGCCAAATGGCGAATAACTTTGCCCGCTGGCGCGGTTTGCTGGGTACGATGCCGCACACGGAACTGGCGGCACAGATTCTGGATGAAAGTGGTTACACGGCGATGTGGCAGGCCGATAAAACGCCAGAGGCACCAGGCCGTTTGGAAAACTTGCGCGAACTTGTGAACGGGATGGCGGAATTTGAATCGTTGCCCGCATTCTTGGAACACGTCGCGCTGGTCATGGAAAACAACGCTCAAAATGCCAATCAGGACGCCGTCACGATCATGACCCTGCATGGGGCAAAGGGGCTGGAATTCGGCAGCGTCTATCTGCCCGGCTGGGAAGATGGCTTGTTCCCCTCGCAACGCGCGATGGATGAGAACGGTATTACGGGGTTGGAGGAGGAGCGCCGCCTGGCCTATGTCGGTCTGACTCGCGCCCGCCACATCGCGATGATTACCAGTGTTGCCAACCGCCGCACCTATGGCAACTGGGTGCAGGCTGTGCCTTCGCGTTTTATAGATGAGTTGCCAAAAGGGGTCATAGATTACGTGTCGGAATTACGTCCGGCGTCGTCGATACGCCCGTCCGCGCCACAATGGTCGTTGTCTGGCTTTGCTAATTCACAGTCGTCATCTTCGCCCGCCACACCGCAATATGTCGCGGGACAGCATATCCGGCATGACAGCTTTGGCGATGGGCGCATTGTTCACGTGTCGGGCCAAAAACTGGACATCCTGTTTGAAGATGGGTCACAACGGCGCGTGATGGCGGGATTTGTTGAACCCCTCGACAGCGCATAAGTGTCGGTTTATCTTGCTGTAACGAATTTTTTAAAAAGAACGGAACGGAAATGGGTTTTTCCAACGATATTATTACCATAGCTGGCGGCACAGGTTTTGTCGGTCGGCATCTGGTACAGGCTGCTGCGGCCGCCGGACTGCGCGTGCGGGTTTTGACGCGCCTGCCACAATCGGCCTATGCATTGCGGACTAGTGGCGTTGTTGGCCAGGTCGTGCCAATTGCTGTTGATTACGGCAACCCGCAGGCCGTGGAACGCGCCCTGGCGGGCAGTAAATATGTGGTGAACTGCCTGGGTATCCTCGCGGAATCCCGCCGCGCCCGATTTGAAACAGTCCATGTGACGTATGCCCAGACATTGGCGCGCGCGGCGGCACGGGTGGGGGCCAGCCGCTTTGTTCACCTGTCGGCCCTTGGCGTTGACCGGATGGATACCCAATATGCCGACAGCAAGGTAACGGGCGAAGAAGCCATTCTGGACGCGTTTCCGAATGCGACAATTTTGCGACCCAGCGTGATTTTCGGCCCAGGCGACATGTTTTTCAATCGTTTCGCCCGTCTGGCGCGGATCATGCCGGCCCTGCCCCTGATTGGTGGCGGCGCAACACGCTTTCAGCCAGTGTATGTCGGCGATGTCGTCGCAGCGATTATGACAGCTTTACAGACGCATACATTGCCGGTTCTGGGCGGGACATTTACGCTTGCGGGACCGCAAACCATGACCTTGCGCGATATATATGCACATATTGCGGCTTTGACGGGCCGTCACCGCATGTCTGTGCCGTTGCCATTTGGGGTGGCGCGTGTTCTGGCCAGCCTGTTGCAATTCATGCCAGACCCGCTGACATTAACCGCCGATCAGGTGAAGGCGTTGAAAACCGACAATGTGGCACAGCCGGGCGAGCAGGGGCTTGATGCGCTGAATATCATGCCTGCGGCACCAGCTGCGGTGACGCCGACCTATTTGTCGGCCTATCAATTGGGCGGTAAATTCGGCCCAGCGGGACAAGGAGTATAATATGCAGAAAATGTTGCTGAGTGTGTTGACGCTGACGGCGATCTTAAGCGTTTGGGGTCAGGCACCCGCCTGGGCCGAAACCGTACAGAAAACAAAGACCCGCGACGGGATTGCCGCCGTGGTGAATGACCGGGCGATCAGCCTGTCCGATGTTGAAAACCGGACGCGGTTGCTGATCAAATCATCCGGCCTGCCCGACACGCCGGAATTCCGCCAACGGATGATACAACAGGTCGTCGCGATGTTGATTGAGGAGCAGATCAAGATCCAGGCCGCGCGAAAAGAAAAAATCACGGTTGATGACAAGGCGGTCGATAAAGGCTTTGCCAACGTGGCCGCGCAAAACAAAATGACGCCCGAGCAATTTGCCGAGATGATGCAGCGTCAGGGTGTGCGGATCAGCACGCTGCGGGACCAGATCCGGGCCGAAACCGCCTGGGGTGAAGTGGTGGCGAAACGCATACGCCCGCGCATTGATGTCAGTGCCGCCGATATCAACACGGAAATGCAAGTGATCCGGTCCAACATTGGTAAAACACAATACCGCCTGGCGGAAATCTTCCTGGCGGTCGATAAGCCGGAAGATGACGTGAAAATCCAGCAAGCGGCGACGAAACTGCACAGTCAGTTGGCCACCCAGCCGAAGATATTCCCGCAAGTGGCCCGCCAATTCTCGCAAAGCGCGGGTGCGGCGCAGGGCGGCGATATGGGCTGGATTCAAGGGGCGCAACTGCCTGACGCGCTGGGTCGCACTGTTGTCGGCATGACGCCTGAAACAGTGTCTGCGCCTGTACGCTCTCTTTCCGGTTATCACATCCTGTTTTTGCGCGCCGTCCGTACGATGACAGAAGCAGAAGTGCCAACCCAGGATGCCGTCCTGGAAAAGATTGGAACCGAACGCCTGGTGCGTGCCGCACGCGGCTATATGCAGGATTTGAAACGCGCCGCGTTCATTGAAAAACGTGTCTGATCGCTTGCATCACTTACCTGCGTTGCGAGAGGTCATCGCCCAGCATAATTTGCGGGCGGACAAATCCTATGGCCAGAATTTCCTGCTGGATCAGAATTTGACGGACAAAATTGCCCGGGCTGCGGGTGATCTGACGGGCAAACACGTGCTGGAAATCGGTCCAGGCCCAGGCGGGCTGACGCGCAGTTTGCTTCGCACGCCGGCGACGGCCGTCACGGCGGTTGAGATTGATCCGCGCGCGGTGGCCGCGTTGAAAGAATTACAGGATATCGCGGGTCAGCGTTTCCAGTTACTGGCCCAGGATGCGCTGCATGCAGGGTTAACGGACCTTGTGCCCCATGGTCCACGGGCCATTGTCGCGAACCTGCCTTATAATATCGCGACGCCTCTGTTGATTAAATGGTTGATGGATATTCATGCCGATAACGGGTCCATCGACGTCATGGTGCTGATGTTCCAAAAAGAGGTTGCGCAACGCATCTGTGCGGTACCGCGGACCAGTGCCTATGGCCGCCTGGCCATTATGGCCCAATGGCTGTGTGACACCCGTATCGCGTTCGATGTTCCGGCCAGCGCGTTTGTTCCGCCGCCGAAGGTGACATCCAGTATCGTGGTGCTGCGCCCTCGTCGTGACCTGTCGGCCCAGCCGGAGTTCACGATCATGGAAAAACTGGTGGCGCGCGCGTTTCAACAACGGCGCAAGATGCTGCGTAACACGCTGGCACCATTTTTGGCGCAATTGGAACAGTGTGGAATTCCTGAAACAGCCCGCCCGGAAGAAGTAACGCCGGCGCAATATGTGGCGTTAAGCCGCCTTATTCCTGATCCATCAATTTCCTGACAAAATCCGGCAGATCGGTCAGGCGACGACGCTTGCAGCGTTCGGCATCCAGTATCGCCTGGACCTGGCGAATGGAATCAGTCAGGTCGTAATTCACAACGATGTAATCATATTCAGAATAGTGACTGATCTCAGCCGACGATTCCGCCATGCGTGCGGCGATAATCGCGCCGTCATCCTGTGACCGGCCCCGTAAACGGTTGGCCAGTTCCGCCTTGCTGGGCGGCAGAATAAAGACGGTGACCAGATCGTTTTGCAGACGCTGCTTTAATTGCTGTGTCCCCTGCCAGTCAATATCAAAGACGATATCTTCGGATTCCGCCAGCGCGTCTTGAACCGGCTGAAACGGCGTGCCGTAATAATTACCGAATACTTTCGCGTATTCCAGCAGGCTGTTATCGTCGATCATGGCCTGGAATGTCGGAACATCGACGAAGTTGTAATGCACACCGTCACTTTCCCCGGGCCGCATGGGCCGCGTGGTGTAGGACAGCGATAATTTCAGGTTGGTGTTATTGTCCAGCAGGGCGCGCGTGATCGTGGTCTTCCCCGCTCCGGAGGGGGAGGAGAGGACAAGCAGCAACCCACGGCGTTTAAACGGTGATTTCATGACTCCAGTTTATACACATTCTTTAAAACGCCAAGAGGGTTTCAAGACTCTAAGAGGGTTTCAAAACGCTGAAGGGGGGGGCTGTCGTTCCGCTTGCAAAATTGACCCATACGCCTATCCTGTGGCGATGAAAACCATTTTGATTACAGGCGCATCCAGCGGGATTGGCCAGGCTTTGGCCCTGCATTACGCGCAATCTGGCGCGATATTATTTTTAACCGGACGGGATGCGGGGCGTTTGGCGGATGTCGCCGATCAGTGCCGCATACGGGGCGCACGTGCGGTACATGCGGCGACAGTGAATGTCACCGATGTGACGGCAATGACGACCCAATGCACGCAATGGGACGATATGTCGCCGATTGATATTGTGATCGCCAATGCTGGTATTTCCGGTGGGGCTGCGGGGATGGACACGGAAACGACCGATCAGGCACGGCAGATTTTCGCGGTTAATCTGGGTGGGGTGTTGAACACGTTGGCTCCTGTGTTGCCACGCCTGCAGGCCAGACAATCGGGGCATGTCGTGGTCATATCGTCGCTGGCCGCCCATATGCCCCTTCCCGGCGCGCCGGCCTATAGTGCCAGTAAGGCGGCGGTGGGCTTTTACGGCCAGGCCTTGGCCGGCATGTTGAGTGGGTCCGGGGTGCGGGTCAGCGTGGTGTATCCTGGTTTCGTCGTGTCACGGATGACGGCGGTAAATAATTTTGCGATGCCGTTTTTAATGCCCGCTGATCGTGCGGCCCAGATTATCGTCAAAGGTATCGCCAAGGGCCAAACGCGGATTTATTTCCCGTGGGCAATGGCTGGCGCGGTGCGCCTGGCCAGTATCTTGCCCGCGCGGTTTCTTGCGTTTATGACCAGGTTGCTGCCGCGAAAAGCGGCCCTGTCACGCGACGATATTCAAGCCGATGTAAATTAAGACTTGCCAAGCGCGCCGTTTTTTCCTAACAAAGCACATCCCGTTCACATGGGGGCCCATAGCTCAGCTGGGAGAGCGCTTGCATGGCATGCAAGAGGTCGTCGGTTCGATCCCGATTGGGTCCACCATCTTCTCTATCATCACCGTTCACCGTTATTCGTCATTGACCGCAAAGGCGCTGCCTATATACAGTGTCTAGTACGCCTGCAGTTGTATTGGTTCGCGCATGAACGCCAGCAACTGCGAAAAACGGGGGTATCCGTGGGGGCATGTTGCAGAAATGCGAGGCCCCTAGCGTCCTGCATCTCCGTATAATCTAAAACAATAGTCAGATTGTTGCGATTTTTGATGATATGCTGCATATATAGTCCAGAAAAGATAAGGTTAACACATGACACATCATACTTGGATTATTGGCGCAGGCAAAGGCATGGGGCAGAGTTATGGTCAGGTCTTTCCCAATCCTGTTTTCCTGTCACGGACCGCGCCGCCGCCGTTTAATATGGATGTCACGGATATCAATCCGGAGCAGCTGAACGCCCTGATCGCGCAATATCCGCCTGGCATCCTGATTTACAATGCGTTTGTGCCGCGACGCGCGACGCCATCCAGTGTTATGGCTGACGATCTGGTATATGATTTTAAAGTGCATGTCGTCGGGCTGGTTCAGGTCATCCAGGCATGTGAAGTTGCATTACAGGGCGCATCAAAGCCTGCCGTCATCATCACCGGCGGTGGCTTTGCCCACGACCCGCACCCGGCTTTATTCTCATTGGGACTTGGCAAGGCTGTGCAGCTTAATGCCGCAAAATCGCTTATGAAGCATTGGCAGGGTACCAATATCCGCGTGTGTTACGTGACCGTTAATGGCCCGATAAACAAAGCAACGGGGATTGATCCTGACGCTATCGCGCAAGCCGCGTTGGATTGGTATGACACAGACCAGACTCAATTGGAAATTGCGGTTACGTAGCCAGATTACGGCGTGCTTAACGCCTTTATCATCTCTTCTTCTGTTGTATCGCGGTCAAAACGGGTGATTTCCTGTTTCGTATCGGCCTTTAAAAGCGCGATATAGCCGGTGCCGCTGCCCTGCTGTTGCAGAAACGGCCCGATGCCCAGTGCCTGTGCATGCATAATCGCCTGATTGATCCGCCCCTTATCACTCAAATCTAAGGTGATAAACAGGATTTTTTTATCGCGGAACTGATCCTGGATTTTTGTCCATTTGGGCGCGATGATTTTACAGTTGGGGCACCAATCCGCCATGACATACACGGCAATCCGGTCGGCACTGGGCAGGGCGCGTTTCGGGGCCGCCACCGCCTGGCCGCCCAATACGATCATCAGGCTTAGCAACGCTGACAGAATAACCGGTTTCATTTGGGTGCGGCCGGTGTTTGAAACAGGGGCAGGTATTCGCCATACCCTTCTTTCTCAAGATCCGCTTTCGGGACAAAGCGCAAGGCGGCGGAATTGATACAATACCGCTGGCCGCCCTTATCTTTTGGTCCGTCATCAAACACATGACCCAGATGGGCGTTGGACGTGCTGGATTTCACCTCGACCCGCTTCATGCCCAGGGAATGATCCGCGTGCGTATCAACATTATGGGCGGTGATCGGCTGGGTAAAGCTGGGCCAGCCCGTGCCAGAATCGAATTTATCCGTAGAAGAAAACAGTGGTTCGCCTGATATCACATCGACGTAAATGCCTGCTTCCTTATGGTTCCAGTATTCATTTTCAAACGGTTTTTCTGTTCCGCCATGCTGGGTGACATAGCGTTGCATCTCCGTTAATTTGTCGCTGTTTTCCGCCGCCTTAACCGGGCAGATCGCCATGGCCAAAAGCCCTATCCCTGTCAATGTCATGACCCGTATTCCCTTCATTTTCTTGTCTCCCTTTTTACTGAGATAGGCAGAAATAATCTAAAACAAATGCTTTCAGCGTATTAAATAATAATCGTGATAACCGTGTTGTCGGTGGTCGAGTGGATGGCGACGGATCCGTCATGCAATTCGGCGATTTTCTTGACCAGGCTAAGGCCCAGGCTGTTATCATTGATCTGCGCCGTTCCGGTATGCTGGGCCGCGAAATGAGTGAATAACGTGGCCTGCGCCGCCTCGTCCAGTTGCGGGCCTGTATCTTGAACAGTAACGTGCAAATGCCCGCCCTTATCACGTTTCGCGGCAAGGGTGATAATATCACCGGCACCTGTGCGTGACATGGCATGTTGCAAGAGGTGAAAGACCGCCTGTTTCAGGCGCGGGCCATCAATCTCGGCTACGCCCAGCGGCTGTTGTTTTTTATCAACATCCAGGGCGATGACCTGGCCAGTGCTGCGGCCCCATTCCTGTGCCAGATCGTGGATATCGCGCATTATAACGTCAATATCCGATGTTTCGATATTCAGGGTGAAATATCCGGCCTCCATCGTCGTTAGGTCAAGAAGAACGTCGATCAGGTGTTGCAGCCGCGATCCGGCATCGCGCATGCCTTGTGTATATTCACGCTGGCGCGGGTTAAGCGGCCCAAAGAATTCCTGATGCAGCAACTCAGTAAACCCGATCAGCGCGTTCAGCGGTGTGCGCAACTGGTAAGAGACGTTGGTCAGGAAGCTGCCCTTCACGCGCTCCGCCTCCTCTAGTGCGGCATTGCGAGCAGCCAGGGCGTCTTGTACCTGCATGCTGTCCGTCACGTCGATATGGGTGACCAGGCTGCCGCCATCGGGCAGGGCAACTGACTGGCACGCCACCACTTTGCCATCGGCGCGGCGTAACATCTGACTTTTCGCGGCCCCCGGATCCAGGCCCTGTGACAGCAGGGCCAAGCGGGCCCCGCCCCAATCATCGGGTTTGAACATGGCCTTTGCGCGGTCTGCGACCCGTGTGATATGTGGTTCACCCTGCAGGGCTTCGGCCGGCAATTCCCACAATGCTGTAAAGGCGGGATTGCACAGTTTCAACCGGCCATCACTGCCATACACGGCCACGGCTTCGGACAGGTTATCGAGCGTTTCCTTCTGCACCGCAACCAAGGTGTTGTAAGAGGCCTCCATCTCAAGCCGCGACGTCACGTCTTCAAACACCATCATCAAACCGCCCAGCGGATGCGGCATAAACAGCGCGCGCAACACCGTGCCGTCCGGCAGGTACATCATGTCCTGGTGCGGCACGATCAAATTGGTGAACATGCTTTGCCAGCTTTGTTTATATGTGCGGAAATCGGCCTGTTCGGGCAAGCGGCGCAATTCCCGCAACCGTTCCAGGACATCGCTTAAACGCGGCCGCATATGCAGGAAAGCCTCATCCAATTGCCAGATCGCGGTAAAGGCAGAGTTGAAGAAGGTTAACCGTTCAGTATGATCAAAAATCGCTGTGGCGGCTTGCAGCTGTTCCAGCAGCGCGTGATAAGCCTCAGCTTGTTTCTTGGCCGTTCGCGCCATGTCTTCCAGATCGGTGCGATCTTCGGTAATGCCGACGCTGAAGGCGTGCCCGGTCAACGGCACTTCACGGTGACGCATCAGCCGGCGCGTGCCCTTGATAACGGCGTGACCTTCGCTGCTTTGGGCCTTGCCGGTGCGCAGGGCATCGGCGGCCAAGGTCGCCGCGGGGGGCAGATCGCTGCGCGTCGGGGTGGCCAGCAAGGTGTCCTGGGCGATGACCTCGCCGCGCATTTGGCCGCGCAGGACGGCATAAGATGTGTTGACCCAATCCAGCGCCCCGTCTGTTCCACGCAGCGACACCGGAAAAGGCAATTGATCCACGGCCGCCTCTAGGGCTGCGACGCGGGCCTGCAACCGTGCGGTTTCATCCTGTGCGGCGATCAGGTCGCGCTGTGCCGCTGTGATATCCTCAAGCCACAAAATATCATAAGCGGTCGGGGTGTGGGTCCCGCTTTGCCCCCGTGTTGTATGCAGGCGATAGCGCATATCCGGCCGCGCCCGGGGCGTGACCTGCATCTGAAACGGCGTGCCAGTGGCCTGGAACCGGGTGAAGGCGACTTCGATCTGAGCCGCCTGGTCGGATGAAAAAGCCTTCAGAATATCGGCCAGGCTGGCCAATTGCGCAATACCCAGCAAATCATGAAGCCGGGGCGAGGCAATGACATGGCCGTCAGGCGCAAAGGCGCAATATTCACCGGGAAAGGCGGATAAAAAGGCTTCGAGCCGCGCGACATCTTCCCGCATATCGGGGGAAGATGACGATCCAACAAAGGTGGCAAGACGGCGAAACACGATGCGCCATGGTATCGCGCCCGCCCCAAACACTCAAGCGGTGTTATGCAGGCGAGGGTGCAGGCCCACGGGTGCGATGGTCGCACTGTTTGACGGCATCTTCGTCGAAGCCCCATTTTATCAGGGTGTCAGACGTAAGATGCTTTGTGTCCAGAATCGCGATAATGCAGGCGCGCATCTTTTGTTGCAGAACCGTATGATTATCATCGTCTGTAGGGGCGTCCAAGTTTTCCAAAACATCAACCATAACCAAGTGGTTGGCTAAAGCCAAAGCCGCATTGGCCTGGGTTGGCCAATAGGTCGGATTTTCTGGAACAATCTCTGTATTCAAGGTGGCCTGAACCGCGTTTGCTGCGTGTGTAAAATCAATATGTGTCATTTTTTATCCTTTATATGTGAAGTCGTTGCGGTTTAAACCGGCAGGCGGGGCTATCTGTGTGTTGTCATCCAATGTGCCCATTTTTGCCGCCAATGTTTCCGGGCAGATTCCTAAATCTGCGCTACCGTCATTTGCTGCGTCGTTAAAGCTAAGTCCTTTCCAGCTATGCGGCTGTGGCGCCATATCTATAAGCTGTACGCTGTCGGAAATATGCGGATCACGATATGCAGAGGGTGCTTTCAGCGCTTTTTGCAGGCCTAACAATGTCTCATCGTCTGGGCTCTTCAGCAGGGCGGCATCGACATACAATGTCGCGCTTAGACGTCCATTCGCGGTCTGCGACACACGGCCAACAAAATCGGCCGGGATTTCGTTTGGCTTGATACAGATGTCTGCCAGCTTTGCCCTAGAGCTTGGGGCGATATTCAAGCGATCCCAGGCCATATCCAGATGGGTCAGCCCTTCTGTCTCAACGCATAGCCGCATCAGGTTCAGTGTGGCCATTTGATGATCCATGTCTTTGGCGCGATCCAGGTAAAGGTCGCGCACGTCAGATTTCGGCACGACAACTGCTACAAACTTAAGCATGACCAGCATATCGGTTGCCAGCCGGTTTGGTGTATCCATTGTAAGAAACATGGCGTGGTCGCGCGTGAAGTCCGTCAGCCATTGTGGCGCGTCCTCGGGGACAGGCGCTGCTACGATGTCAACACTGTTTGGCGCAATATCTGCGCCGGCAGTAAAATGTTCCAGCAGTGATATATCGCCTGGGTCAAAGTCACTTGGTGGTGCCAAGACACCCTCCAGATTTTGCCACGCAATATAAGGGAGATCTTGGGAGGTCAGAGTGTTTTGCTGCAGATACTTCAAATAATGCGCGTGATGCAGGGCTTGCTGTAAAACATGAAGGGCACCCGCATCTAAAAACAACGAAGATTCAAGCATCTCTGCTGTGAATTTTGTAATGGCGTTCACGTTGGCTTGGATACCGTCTGTGTCCCGTGACGTGGCCGTTAGACGCGACGCAATTGCCTGCGATGCCTCACCGATTCCCAAGCAGTCTCGCAGCATAACCTGGTAATAATCGTAATGACTGACCTCAGGTTCGTGATCGTAAGACAGGCGCAATTCATCTTTAATCTGTTGTTTAAAGCCTTCTGCCTTCTGAGGGGGCAGCAGCAGGGTTGCGGCCTGGAAAACAGCATCCTGGGCTTTGAGATCGGATATGCCGTTAACGATGGCAAAGGTTTTCGCATGCAGCCAATTTTGCAAAACCTCAGGCGATAAAAGCGGTGTTATTGCATATGGATCTTTTGCCATTTTGGCCAGTGATTGGCCGAAATGAAACATAAACCATGCGGCGCGCAGGCCAGTCGTACTTTCATCGGCGCGTGATACGTTATCAGGCTTAGACCAGGCATAATCTAATTGTGCCAGATAGAATTGGAAGCTGGAACGTGCTTCTGCTATCAGGTTTTCATCCGGGTTTGGTCCGGCGATTAAACGCAGAGCCGCTTCTGAATGCGCCTGACGCTCATATACATCATCCCGAACGTAAAGGGGGGTGGGTACAGCAAGGGTCCCTTGGGCCCTCGCCTGCTGTGTTGCCCGTACAATCTCAACCGCTTGGATGTGTTCGTCTGTAGGCTCTGGCAGGGCGGCCAGCATCATCAGGTCAATGGCGCCAGTGTCATAAAAGTGCTGGGCGGCCAATGCATAAGTAGAGGAAGTGGCAGGTGTGTCCAGCCCAAGTATTGCCTGAATGCCGGGTAGATGGGTCGCAATCATGTCCCATTGCGTCTGTAACAGGTTTAATTTATCGGCAGGTGCCAAATGCTTAGTTGTAAACAGAGCCTGGAAAGAGGCTTGCGCCTGCGTTTCAGCGGCGACAAACGCGGATGGTGCGGTCATCAGTTTAAGAACAGTTTCATTCAGGTCCATCACTGAAAAATCGGCGGGGGACCAGGGACTTTGCGCCCGTGCCAGGGGGGCCAGCCAGCGGGCGGCTTGAATGTCAGGGTCGGCTGGTGGCATGTCTTTTATCGCAGCAGCAAGGGCAGAGTAGCTTTGAGTCACAAGGGCCGCCGCCGCGTACCGGCGTGCGCGCGCAACCAGATCGTCACCGGGTTTACTGCGGATACTTTTGATTAAAGCCCGCTTAACAGTATTATCCGTTGGGGTGATCTGGGCCGTGCGGCACACATCTAAAAACGCACCAGAACTTGACATATTTACACTCTCCTCTACTCGGAGAGGAAATTACATAAATATTAAGTTTATGTCAACTTTTTAGTAACGGTATTGGTCAGATTTATAAGGTCCAGCCATATCCACACCAATGTAGTCAGCCTGCGCCTGCGTCAGGCGGGTCAGATTGATGCCCAGTTTTTCCAGGTGCAGGGCGGCGACTTTTTCGTCCAAATGTTTTGGCAGGACGTAAACATCGTTGGCGTATTTGCCGTCGGTGTTGTTCGTCCACAACTCAATCTGGGCCAATGTCTGGTTGCTGAATGACGCACTCATGACAAATGACGGATGACCAGTGGCACAGCCCAGGTTAACCAGGCGGCCTTCGGCCAGCAGGATGATCCGCTTGCCGCTCGGGAACGCAATCTCATCTACTTGTGGTTTGATATTGTGCCATTTCAGATTACGCAGCTGGTCCACCTGGATCTCGTTATCAAAGTGACCGATATTGCAGACGATGGCGCGGTCTTTCATCGCGCGCATGTGGTCCAGCGTGATGACATCGCGGTTGCCCGTGGCGGTCACGAAAATGTCAGCATGGGCGACAAAATCGTCCAGCGTGCCGACCTGATAGCCTTCCATCGCGGCCTGCAGCGCACAGATCGGGTCAATTTCGGTGACAATAACGCGCGCGCCCTGGGAACGTAAGGAGTCAGCAGACCCCTTGCCCACATCGCCGTAACCGGCCACAACGGCAACCTTGCCAGCCAGCATAACGTCAGTGGCGCGGCGAATGCCGTCCACCAATGACTCGCGGCAGCCGTATTTGTTGTCGAATTTCGATTTGGTGACGGAGTCGTTGACGTTAATCGCCGGGATTTTCAGCGCGCCGTCACGGGCCATTTCATACAGGCGATGCACGCCGGTTGTTGTTTCTTCGGACACGCCTTTGATGCCGGCCAGCAATTCAGGGTAATCCTGATGCACCATGCGGGTCAGGTCGCCACCATCATCCAGCAGCATATTGGGAACCCAGCCATTCGGGCCCTTGATCGTCGCATGGATACAGGCATCGTATTCTTCCTCGCTCATACCTTTCCAGGCGAAAACGGGAACGCCAGCCGCGGCAATGGCCGCCGCCGCATGATCCTGGGTTGAGAAGATGTTGCACGATGACCAGCGCACTTCGGCGCCAAGGGCGGTCAATGTTTCAATCAGCACGGCGGTTTGGATCGTCATGTGCAAACATCCCGTGATGCGTGCGCCTTTCAACACCTGGCGTGGGCCATATTCCTGGCGGATGGCCATCAGGCCCGGCATTTCGGTTTCAGCGATCGCAATTTCCTTCCGACCCCAGTCAGCAAGCGTAATGTCTTTTACGTTATAATCCTGATTTACCAGGCAAGCGGCGGGCTGGGTCATGGCGGAAACTCCTTCGTCCATTTTTATTTCGAATTTTAGCAATCGTTTAGCGGGATTTAACCCTTGGTGCTTACAGTTAGGGAGACAAAGCACAAAATGCAAGAATTTTAGTAAGGAATAAAGATTATGCGGGACGATTTCTCTTACTCAGAAAAACGCCAGTTCTGGTACAGGCCACATCCATTAACGGCCCAAGCATATCAGTTGCTGCATTGGGATTCGCGGCAGGGATATCAGCCAGTCGGTGATTACATCGTTCTGGATAAGGGCGAAGAGATGAGCCTGAGCGAACGCAAGGTGCAAAATCTGGTCACATTGATGAACGGCCACATGCGCCTGCATGATTTGCGGCGCGACATGAACGGCGCGCGCCTGTTGTTTCAATTACAGGATGGTGAAGAGGGCGGTCGTAAGAAAATCGTCATGCGGCACTTCGGTGGCACCGGCGTGTCGCGCGAAAATGCCCTGTTGTTAATTGAGAAGGAGTACTGGTCCGATGCAACACATTAATATTCTGAACCCTGCTGTCTTACAGATTTTTGCGGCCCAGGCAGACGGCTTGATGGCGCCGTCAGCACCCGCACCTAAGCCCGCGGCGTAAGTAACGGCAATTCGATGACGAAGCGGGCGCCAATCACGCGTCCGCTTTTGTTTTTGCGGTTTTCAGCCCAAATACGGCCGCGATGCGCGGCGACGATCTGGCGGGCAATGGCCAGGCCCAGGCCCGAATGCTGGCCGAAGGCCTCTGTGGCTGGACGCTCGCTGTAAAACCTGTCGAAAATCGTCTCAATCTTATTTTCTGGAATACCTGGCCCGCAATCATCGATCATGATGCGTACAGATGCCCCATTGGTGGCGGTGGCCAGTGTAACCGGAACCCCTGTCGGCGTAAATGACAAGGCATTATCAAGAATGTTCAAAATGACCTGTGACAGGCGGTCGCCATGTGCCAGGATTGCAAGCCGTGGCGGCGTTCCGGACGTGACAATAATAGGTGCATCGGCATCGCCCAGCGCTTTGCCCTCTCCCTGTATGGCAAGATACGCCCCGCAAATGCGCGTTAAGAACGGTGTCAATGTCAGGCGCACCAGCTCAATCCGTGCCATTTCAGCATCCAGGCGGGAAGATTTGGCGATATCGGTGATCAGCCGGTCCAGGCGGTTCATGTCATGGGCGATAATGTCACGCAGGGCCGCGCGCTTTTTCCCGTTCTTGACCAGATCATAAGTTTCAAACGCGCTGCGCAGCGACGTCAGCGGATTTTTTAATTCATGGGCGACATCGGCAGCAAATTGTTCGGTTAATTGCAGGCGGGCCATCAGACTTTTTGTCATCAGTTCGAAGGCTTCGGCCAGGTCGCCAATCTCATCCTTTCGCCGGCTTAACGCCTGCATCTCACCGATCTGTTCCGGATCGCGATAGCGGTGGACGTTTTCCGCAGCCCGGCTTAGGCGGCGTAACGGATGCACGATAAAGCCGGTTAAAAATAAGGATAAAACGATTGTTAAAAACAACGCCACCATCATCAGGCGCAGGCTGCTGAAGTACATTCGCTCGGCAATTGTTGACAGGCGGTCATCGGCTTTGGTGACCTGGACGACACCAACGGGAAGGCCATTAAGGCGCAGCGGCATAACCGCGCGGATAATCAAGTTGGACCCGTCCCGGGTCATCGCGATCAAATGTGCCTGGCCGGTCAGCGTGGCGGTAAAATCACCGTCGCCGGGTGTCAGGCTGGACAGTAAACCGTTATAGCGCGGCAGACGGAACGCAATCGGTGACCAATGGGCGACAAACCGGTCAAGGAAGGTGCTGTCCCGTGCGTCGCCTTCGCTTAAAACCGGCCCGGCGGGCCACACTGTGCGACTGTCGAACAACAGAATGCCGCCGCGATCGGCGACGGCGATGTGCAACCCCTCTTGAGGTGGCAATACCTTTTGCAGGGCGGCGGACAGGGAAGGTGGCGTGACCTGACGCGTGCTTAATGTCGCATCAATCATCGTGCTGATGCCCTTGCTTTGCGCCTCAAGCAGCAGCAATTCGCCTTCGATCAAATTCGTGCGGTATTGATGCAGGAATTGAAAGGTCGATACGAATAAAAGCAGCGGGATAATATTGATCCCGACGATCTTGATCATCAAACCGCGCGGTGTCAGGCGGCTCAGGGCGGCGCGAAATACCGCGCCACCACTGCGGCGATGGCGAATATCGTCCCAGGTCTGGCGCAGCGACGGTGGCTGCGGCTCACTCTTCGTTAAATCGGTATCCAACGCCATATAATGTCTCAATCTGGCTGAAATCCGGTTCGGCTTCCTTGAATTTTTTGCGGATGCGTTTGACGTGGCTGTCGATAATACGATCATCGACATAGGTGGAGGGGCCATAGGCGGCAGAGATCAGTTGATCCCGGCTGCGGACATGGCCCGGGCGTGCAATCAGGGATTTTACCAGCAGGTATTCGGTCACGGTCAAATTAATGGCCCGGCCGTTCCATCGACATAAATGCCGGTCGTCATCCATTTCCAAACGACCGCGTTTTAGGCCGCTGACCTCTATTGATTTCGGTCCGGTTACAGGGGCGGCTGCAGGTTTGGCCGTCTGAGCCAAATGCCGGCGCAACAAGGACCGAATGCGCTCAACCAATAAACGCTGTGAAAACGGCTTGGTTACGTAATCGTCCGCACCCATGCGCAGGCCGACAATCTCGTCAATCTCATCATCTTTGGATGTCAGGAAGATCACAGGGACGCTCGATGATTCGCGCAGCTTTTGCAGTAATTCAATCCCGTCCATGCGCGGCATTTTAACATCCAGGATGACCAAATCCGGCGTGTTTTTCAGAATGTCGGGCAGGGCCAACGCACCCTCGCCAAACGCTTTGACGCGAAACCCCTCGGCTTCCAACGCCATGGCGACGGATGTCAGGATGTTGCGATCATCATCGACCAAAGTAATGCGAGGGCCGTTATTCATCAGCGCAGTATGACAGCCCCGGGGCGTTGTTTCAATTGCCCGCTGACAATATCTGCCTTAATGCAAATTCGCGTTGCTGTGACGAGAGATAAAATCGGCCATAAAACGCGACCAGCGTAGGTTGGGCGCGCGCTGGTGATGCTGCTGGGCCGCGCGTCGCATCATGCCGGCCAGTTTGTCGGGGGTTAATGTCGGATCATTCAGCAGGTTTTTAAACCGACACAACGCCATATGGCCGCAATATCCAGCGTAATCAATATTGGGGTTTTCGCCCGATTCGTGCAGCATCCTGTATGTCATGCGGCTTTCTTCCAGGGCAGTTTCAAGCGTGATATCGACAACATAAGGGGAAGTGTGGAGTGACTCGTTTGGCATTTGTACGCTCCTTATCCGGTTAGACGTTGTGGTATCAACACCCTCAAAAACGCGAACGCGACATAAAGACGTAAGTGGCCTGTGGCAGGCTCTTTGAACGGTGACGCATTTATTATGCGTATTATTATTATAAAATACCGTTACTTCTTGAAATGAAGTTAGCATAGCAAAGACGCCGCCGGCAAGTAAAATCGTTGCTGCGATCGCGCTGTGGATAAGTCTGTGTATAGGTTTGGGACACAAGGTGGGTTGTTTTCGGTCTGGACAGGCCCTGCTTCAATCCCTATGATCCCTGCAACAAAGGAGAGGTCGCATGCGTGCCTTTATTTTCCCGGGTCAGGGATCGCAATTTTTGGGAATGGGTCAGGATCTGGCCGCCACATACACCGAAGCCAAATCCGTCTTTCAAGAGGTGGATGATGCCCTGTCGCAAAACCTGTCCGCTTTGATGATGAGTGGCGAAGAGGCAACTTTAAACCTGACAGAAAATACGCAACCCGCATTAATGGCCGTATCAATGGCCGTGGTCCGCGTGCTGGAAAAACAGGGCGGTTTCACCCTGGCGGAGAAAGCGTCGTTTGTTGCGGGCCATTCCCTTGGTGAATATACGGCCCTGACCGCTGCGCGGTCATTTCCCCTTGCGGACGCTGCCCGCCTGTTGAAAAAACGGGGCCAGGCGATGCAGGCGGCGGTGCCGGTTGGCGTCGGTGCGATGGCGGCCATTCTGGGTCTGGATATGGACGCGGTACAGGCGATCGTGGCCCAGGCGGCCATTGCGGCAAAGGGCGAATGTATCGCTGCGGCCAATGACAATTCGACCGGACAGGTCGTGATTTCCGGCCACCGCAATGCGGTGACGCTCGCGATAGCCCTCGCCACTGCTGCGGGTGCCAAGCGTGCGATTGAATTGCCGGTGTCGGCCCCGTTTCACTGTGACCTGATGCTGCCTGCGGCGCGCGTGATGGCGGATGCGCTGATGCAGACAGCGATTCAAGCGCCTGCCCTGCCCCTGATTGCCAATGTGACGGCCGATGTCGTCACGGACCCTGACATGATCCGCGATTTGCTGGTTCAGCAAGTAACGGGCACGGTTCGCTGGCGCGAATCGGTTCAGACAATGGTGGATAAGGGCGTCGATACCTTTATCGAGCTGGGGGCTGGTAAAGTTTTAAATGGCCTGGTCAAACGGGGCGCGCCGGATGCGACACTGTATTCAGTCGGCACACCCGCCCAGATCGACGACATTTTGACAGTCTTGACCCAATAGGAACGAAGCTTAGGAGAGCGATATGTTTGCATTAAACGGTAAAACAGCCCTGGTAACGGGTGCGACAGGTGGTATTGGGGCAGCGGTTGCGCGTGCGCTGGTTTCCCAGGGTGCAAAAGTCGGCCTGTCGGGTCGCAATGTTGATAAGTTGAACACGTTAAAGACGGAATTGGGTGATATGGCGGTTGTTCTGCCCGCTGACCTGTCCACACCGGAAGGCGCAGATGAATTGATCGTCGCGGCCGAAGCGGCCATGGGTCAGATTGATATTCTGGTGAATAACGCCGGACAGACGCGTGACGGATTGTCGATGCGGATGAAGGCCGAAGACTGGAACGATATCCTGACGATGAATTTGACGGTACCGTTCCGCCTGGCGCAATCCGTGCAACGTGGCATGATGAAGCGCCGCTGGGGCCGGATCATCAATATTGCTTCGGTTGTCGGTGTTACCGGCAATCCGGGCCAATGTAATTACGTGGCGTCAAAAGCCGGGATGATCGGATGGTCCAAATCCATGGCCGCCGAAATTGCCAGCCGGAATATTACGGTCAACTGCGTCGCGCCTGGTTTTATCGCGACGGCAATGACCGACGTGCTGAATGACGATCAAAAGGCCGCGATTAACACCAAAATTCCGATGCAGCGCATGGGTGCCGCCAATGATATCGCATCCGCTGTTGCCTTCCTGGCCAGTGAAGAAGCCAATTACGTGACGGGCACAACCCTGCACGTCAATGGCGGCATGGCGATGATTTAACGCTGCCTGGTTTTTTCGGTTAGGTTTGAATGCGCCGCCGGTCTTATGCCTTAGCGGGTGTATCCAGCCGCCCCATACCATTGTCCACAGCCGGGTTACGGGGAAAGCGTATAAGAGGCTTGCATTTTACGTTTTGGCTGGTAATGTCCGGTTCTGGTTTTAAATCCGTCAACTTTTAACATGGACGTTATAAAAATGAGTGATATTGCAGACCGCGTAAAGAAAATTGTCGTTGAACACTTAAGTGTTGACGCAGACAAAGTGGTCGAAAGCGCAAGCTTTATCGATGATCTGGGCGCTGACAGCCTGGACACAGTCGAACTGGTTATGGCCTTTGAAGAAGAATTCGGCGTAGAAATCCCTGATGATGCCGCTGAAAAAATTCAAACCGTTGGTGATGCCGTTTCGTTCATCACCGCGAATGCCAAGTAAGACATAAGCAAATTTTAAATCGGGCTGGGACGTTGTCTCAGCCCCTTTTTATGTGCAGGAGCCGGAAGAAGATGCGTCGTGTTGTCGTCACTGGAATGGGAATTGTTTCACCGCTGGGATGCGGTGTGGATTTGAACTGGAAAAAACTGACTGCTGGCCAGTCTGGCCTGCGCAAAGTGACGCGCTTTCCTGTCGATGATATCGCCTCGCACATCGCGGGCGTTGTGCCATATCTGTCGGAAGAGCCGGAAACAGAAGGGGCGTTTAACCCTGATGACGTCCTGCCACCCAAGGACCATAAAAAAGTAGATACATTTATTCTCTATGCTCTTGGTGCCGCGAAAGAGGCCTTGGACGATGCCAACTGGCATCCCGAAACCGAGGAAGACAGATGCCGTACCGGCGTGATGATCGGGGCCGGAATCGGCGGTCTGGAAAGCATTTACGAAACCTCCGTCACATTATTCGACAAAGGCCCGCGCCGCGTGTCGCCGTTTGCTGTGCCATCCATGTTGATCAATCTGGCGTCTGGCCACGTGTCGATCCAGCATGGGTTAAAAGGCCCCAACCATTCTGTTGTGACCGCTTGTGCCTCTGGCGCGCATGCCATTGGTGACGCAGCCCGCCTAATCATGTGGGATGATGCCGATGTGATGCTGGCCGGTGGGGCCGAAGCCGGCGTTAACCGCCTGGGCATGGCGGCTTTTGCCGCATGCCGCGCCTTGTCCACCGGGTACAATGATAATCCAACTGCGGGCAGTCGCCCGTTCGACGATGGCCGCGACGGTTTTGTGATCGCCGAAGGGTCGGGTTTGCTGGTGTTGGAAGAATACGAACACGCGAAAAAACGCGGCGCGAAAATCTATGCTGAAATTATCGGTTACGGGATGTCTGGCGATGCCTATCACATGACCAGTCCGGCCGAAGACGGCAATGGCGGTTATCGCGCCATGGACATGGCATTGAAACGTGCAGGCATTAAGCCAGCAGATATTGATTACATTAACGCCCACGGAACATCGACGCCGATGGGTGATGGCATTGAATGCGGCGCGGTCAAACGTCTGTTCGGTGACGATATTAAAAACGTCGCCATGTCATCGACAAAATCGGCGATTGGCCACCTGCTGGGGGCCGCCGGTGCGGTTGAGGCGATTTACGCGATCAAGGCCATCCAGACCGGTGTTATTCCCCCGACGCTGAATTTGGATAACCCGTCCGAAGCCTGCCAGGGCATTAATCTGGTGCCAAATGTGGCGCAGGCGAAAAAAGTGCGGACCGTCTTGTCCAACTCCTTCGGTTTTGGCGGTACCAACGCTTCGCTTGTCATCCGCGCAGTTTAGAGAGTATCGTCAGGAAATGACACGCGCATTTCCTTTCGTCCTTGCTTGCCTGGCACTTGCCGCCTCCTTGCTGCTGCTGGCTGCCGTATGGGGCAGGATTTTGTACACTGGCCCAGGCCCTTTGCCTGTTGCCCAGCTGGTTGTGATCCCACGTGGAGATGGCGTGTCCATGATTGCCACCCGTCTGCATCGCGCGGGCGTCATTCCGCACCCGTTGTTGTTTCAAGCGTTGGCGGTGGCCCTGCCCGCGCCGCTGCATGCCGGGGAATATGAATTTCCCGTA
Source organism: Pseudomonadota bacterium (assembly GCA_040386235.1). Classification (GTDB taxonomy): domain Bacteria; phylum Pseudomonadota; class Alphaproteobacteria; order Micavibrionales; family Micavibrionaceae; genus JAZKGA01. Next base: position 339,268 of record JAZKGA010000001.1, on the reverse strand, counting down.
CGCGTGTCATTGCTTGATGCATATCGCCGCATGGTGACGGGTGACGTCTATGTTCGATTATTGACGATTCCCGAAGGCCTGACGACACATCAGGTGCTGCAAAAGTTAAATGAGATTGACGTGCTGGTCGGGCCTGTCCCCGATAACGTGCCGGAAGGTGCGCTGCTGCCCGACACGTATCGTTACAGTTCGGGTGACACGCGCCAGGCTTTGGTTGACCGGATGCGCACCGCGATGGACAAGGTGATTGCAGATGCGTGGTCCCAGCGTCCCGACGGAACGCCCCTGACCACCCAGGCCGAAATGGTGGCGCTGGCCGCGATTGTCGAGAAGGAAACGGGCATTGCCGCCGAACGCCCCCGTATCGCGGGCGTATTCCTGAATCGCCTGCGCCTGGGCATGAAATTGCAATCTGATCCGACCGTGATTTATGGCCTGACAGAAGGAAAGCCGGAACAAGACGGACAGGGGCCGCTGGGCCGCCGTCTGCTGCGAAAGGATATGCGTCAGGATTCGTTATATAACACTTATAAATATGCCGGTCTGCCGCCGGGGCCGATCGCCAATCCGGGCCGCGACGCGATCATGGCGACGGTCAAACCCGAAGCGCATCAATATCTGTATTTTGTCGCTGATGGCACGGGCGGCCACGTCTTTGCCAAGACGTTCAAGGAACACGACCGCAACGTCAGCAAATGGCGCAAGATCCGCTCCAAAGACTAATTGACATATAGATATAACCTGCTTAAGGTTTATCGTCTTTTTCCATAGACGGAGAACCAAATGCCGCATAATCCATTTCATGAGTCACTTAGAATACTGCGACAGGCCGGTGGTGGCCGGCACCCTCACGTTACCGACTTTGAGGCTGCTTTATCTGGTGTCGCGGATGTCCTGAAGAATGTGCAGGATGAGGATAGCATAAACCACCTAACCCTCAATCTTTGTGTTGTGATCAACAACTGGCCTTTGGCCCGGCGTGATGAGTTGGCAACCAAAACCTGGCAAATATTGGCCCCTGTTAATCAAAACGGAGCCTACATGGAAGCCAGCCTGACTGCACTGCGTGCTATGGTTTTAATGAAAGGCTTGGAAAAACCTGTATCAGGGTATGATTTGGTAAACGCCTTTAAACAGACCAACGCATTTTTGCAGGAATTACAACATGCTGTGTTTGACAGCATGAATCCGGTCAAGGCGCGCCTGGGATATCAGATGTCCCATTTGTTTGGATTGTTTTCAGAAGGGGACCAAAGAATTGCAGTTAAGCATATATTTCAAGCGCTTCAGAAACATGACAGGATTACAGCCGAAACATGTGAAGATAATGATGGACGTATTCATTCAGGCGATTTGGTAGATGTTGAAAAAGAGATTTTGTTGCGTGGCCAAGCGTTAATATTGCCGCGTACTGCGCAAGATAGTGTGCATGTTGACAAAAAGACGGCAAGTAATAGCGTCAGGGACGTTGCCTGTCTGGATCGATATGTTGCTGATGCTTCTGACCGAACCGTACAAAGGGCTTTTGCCGAAAAAGCTGCTGAGATTATCGCTGTGCAACCAACGCATTTACAGCCCTTTTTATGGACTGTTGCCTTACGCCACGGTCAAAGGAACACGCCTCTTTTCAAGCGAGCTAAAGAAGGCATGAATTGGGCAGCTTAGTTTTATACCCGCTCTAGTATAATCGCCGTTCCTTGGCCGCCGCCGACACACATTGTGGCCAGGCCGTAACGCTTTTTCTCACGCTGCAGTAACGCTGCCAGTTTGCCGGTAATCCGCGCGCCAGATGCCCCCAACGGGTGACCCATGGCAATCGCGCCGCCATCCAAATTGACTTTCTTCGGATCAATGCCCAGTTCCTTGATAACCGATAGGGATTGCGCGGCAAACGCCTCGTTCAATTCAAAAATGTCGATGTCTTTCAGGGTCAGTCCGGCGCGTGACAACGCTTTTTGTGCCGCAGGAACAGGTCCGATACCCATGATTTCCGGCGCACACCCCGCCACGCCGACCGACACGATCCGCGCCAGTTTGGGCAGTTTGTGTTTATCCGCATAGGCTTCGGACGTCACCAATACCGCGGCCGCGCCGTCGGTCAGGGGGGACGATGTGCCTGCGGTCACGCTGCCCTTCTCATCAAACGCCAGCTTTAATCCTGCCAGCGTTTCAAGTGTCGTATCTGGCCGAATGGTGCCATCGGTTGTTACAGTGCCGATAGGGGTCATTTCATCTTTTAAGCGGCCCTCATTTTGGGCCTTGGCTGCTTTTTGGTGGCTGGCAAAGGCAAACTCCTCTTGCTCAAGGCGGCTGATGCCGTATTTCTTGGCCAGGTTTTCCGCCGTTTCCCCCATGCCCATATACGTTTCGGGCGCTGATTTATAAAGGGCCGGGTTGGGCATTGGGTTAAAACCACCCATCGGGATGCGCGACATCGATTCGACCCCGGCACAGATAAACGCGTCACCTGCACCCATCTGGATATATCCGGCAGCCATCTGAATGGTGGTCATGGACGACCCGCAGAAACGGTTCACGGTGGCACCGGCGACACACTGGGGCAGGTCAGCCAGCGTCGTGACGATGCGGGCAATATTGAACCCTTGTTCGGCTTCAGGAAATGCACAGCCCAGCAGCAAATCTTCGATATCCCCTGGCTTAACCCCGGTCGTGGCGACAAGGTCTTTAATGACGGCTGCGGCCATATCGTCAGGTCGTACGGTGGCCAATGCCCCTTTCAGGGCCAGGTGGAAAGGGCTGCGCTTATAGCCGCAAATAACGACGGGGGTTTGCATGGACGGTCTCCTTCACTAAGACGTATCACATATTCTACCGCGAAAGGATGCCCCCGTCTATTGCTTCCCGCATCGACTTCTGGTCTTGACTTAGGTGGTAAAAGCTGTCAGCAACGACGGACAGAATAATCATCCAGCAAAGAGGACAAAATGGCTGACGCACTCGCGCTTGACCCCCGTGGTCTTAAACGTATCTGCACCAATTGTGGCACACGTTTTTACGATTTTAACAAACGCCCGATTGATTGCCCGGTCTGCAGCACCGAATTTACGGGTGAGATCAAGGTGAAAACCCGCCGCAGCCGTGGCGCACCGGTTGACGATGATGCCCCCGTCATTGAAACAGCGGACGAGATTGAAGATACAGACACATTGAAACCAGGCAATCCGGACCTGGATGCTGACCTGGGCGATGATATGGACGATTCGGATGGCGCGGATTTAAATGACGATACCGCGCTTGAGGATATGGACGACCTGGCAGATGATGATGCCGACGCTCTGCCGACCGATATCGCCGACGAAGACACCGATAAATAAACAATGGGTCAATCCAGCCCGGACATGATCGAATGCCGCCTGCAACTGCCGGCGGCATTTGCCGATGTGGCGACCGCGCTGGATGCGGCGTTTGCAGATCTGGCGGTTGCCACCAGTGTGGACGAACCTGGCACACCGGGCGCAACGGTTATTTACAATGCCCTGTTTTTAAATGACGTGGCGCAGGACGACATTCTGGCGCGGATCGCGATTGTGGCCACGCAAACGGGTACCTCTTTGACACCTGATATGCATGTTTTACCGCCGACCGACTGGCTGGCCGTGTCTTATCAGGCCCATCCGCCGCTGGATATCGGCCGGTTCACAATTTATGGTGCGCATGACCGCCCGGACACTCTGGCGGCAGGCCGCATAGGGCTGGAGATTGAGGCCGCGACGGCCTTCGGCACGGGCCAGCACGGCACGACATCTGGCTGCCTTTTGGCCTTGCAAAATCTGGCGGAGTCAGGGTTCACCCCGCGTCGCTGCATTGATGTGGGAACAGGGTCGGGTATCCTGGCCTTGGCTGCGCATGCGCTGTGGCATTGTCCGGTTCTGGCGACCGATATTGATGCAGAGGCGGTCCGCGTGACCCGTGAACATCTGCGCGTCAATCACGTGGCAGAGGGCGCAAAAACAGTTGCGGTCTGTGTGGCGGATGGCGCCGACGATACGATTATTCAAGACACTGCGCCGTATGATTGCGTGATTGCCAATATCCTGGCGGGGCCATTGCGGCATATGGCGGCAGACCTGACCCAGCTGGTTACACCGCAAGCGGGACGGTTAATTCTGTCCGGCCTGCTGATCACCCAGGCCGCAGACGTGATGGCCGCCTATACCGCCCAGGGATGCACCCTGGTGCGTGAAACACATCACGGTGAATGGGCTGCGCTAGTTTTGCAGCGCAGCTAGGTTTTCGTACAATTTTAAAGCGTCAGGATTGGCCAGCGCCTCAATATTCTTGACGGGGCGGTTATGGATCACCTCACGCACCGCCAGTTCCACAATCTTGTTTGACTTGGTGCGGGGAATATCTGCAACCTGCAGAATGCGCGCCGGCACGTGACGCGGTGACGCGCCGGTCTTAATCTGGGCCTTAATGCGGGATACCAGGTCGGGAGTCAGCGTTTCGCCATCCTTCAAGCGCACGAACAAAACGACGCGGACATCGCCCTGCCAGTCCTGACCGACCGCGAGTGATTCCAGGACCTCGTCGATTTGTTCAACCTGACGGTAAATTTCCGCCGTGCCGATCCTGACCCCACCAGGATTCAACGTCGCATCCGATCGCCCATGAATAATAAAGCCATTATGCGGGGTGCGTTCGATCCAGTCGCCGTGACACCAGGTGTTTGCGAAGCGGTCGAAATACGCTTTGCGGTATTTTTCGCCATCGTCGTCGTTCCAGAATCCAACCGGCATGGACGGAAACGGTTTGGTGCAGACCAGCTCGCCACTGCCGCCACCGGCTGGCAAGGGTTGGCCGTGTTCATCCAAAACGTCAATCGCCATGCCCAATCCAGCTCCTTGCAGTTCACCGCGCCAGACAGGAGAAATAGGATTTCCCAACACGAAACAGGAAAGGATATCTGTGCCGCCAGAGATGGAAGCGACATGCAGATCGTTTTTAATATGGGTGTAAATGTAATCGAAACTTTCATGGACCAGTGGCGATCCGGTTGACGCCAGCCCGCGTAATTTGGACAGATCGAAATCCTGTCCGGGCGTATAGTCATGACCCTTTAAGGCATCAATATATTTGGCGGCTGTGCCAAAGAATGTACAATGGTTCTTGCTGGTGTAATCCCACAACACATCGCCGTTCGGATAAAATGGCGACCCGTCATACAACAGCAATGTTGCACCCGTGGCCAATGCGGTGACCAGCCAGTTCCACATCATCCAGCCACAGGTGGAATAATAGAAAATGCGGTCATTGTATTTGATATCGGATTGCAGCTGATGCTCTTTCATATGCTGCAGCACCGTGCCGCCATGCCCATGCACAATGCATTTGGGAATACCGGTCGTCCCCGATGAAAACATGATGAAAAGCGGGTGGTTAAACGGCACACGCACGTGTTGCAACACATGGCTGCGCTGTGCCGCCAGGGCCGTCGTCCATAATTGCGCTTGCGGCAGGGCGGAGAGGTCGGGGGCCTCTTGCGTGAACGGTATAACCAGCGTCTGGCGCAGCTGCGGCAGCTGCGCTGTAATCTCTTGTAACTTGTCGATGATTGAAACGGTTTTACCGCTGTAATAATAGCCATCAACGGTGACCAGTAACGTCGGCGCGATCTGGCCGAACCGGTCCAGGACGCCCTGGGTTCCAAAATCGGGCGATGCGGATGACCAGATTGCCCCCAGCGACGCGGCGGCCAATGCGGCAATCACAGCCTGTGGCATATTGGGAATAAGGCCTGCGACACGGTCGCCCATTTTAACGCCTGCGGCGGCAAACGCCCCTTGGGCTGCGGCGACCTGCTGCTGCAACTCCTGCCATGTCATTGCCGTTTCGCGACCTTTTTCATCACGGAAAATAAGCGCCAGCCCCATATCGTTCCGCCGCAGGCAGTTTTCAGCCCAGTTCAGGCGCGCGTTCGGAAAGAATTGCGCGCCAGGCATCTGATCTGCGTTGGTCAGGATGATATCGCCCTTCTCGCCAATAATCTGGGCGTAATCCCAAAACAAAGACCAGAAAGACGCACTGTCGTGGACCGACCATTCCCACAGGCTGGCATAATCGGGGAAGCTTTCCCCCGTGGCCATGGCGGCCCGGGCGGCGAAATCATGCAGGCTGGATGCGGCGCGTTGATCGGCACTGGGCGTCCATAAAGGCTGATCTGGGGATGACGTGTTTGCGGCGGGCATAGATACGGCCATTAAAAATTCCCCTTAAAAATGTCTCTGACATGTAACTATTAAAAACTATGTGCGAATACATCATACACCGCGTAAGATAGACCGCAAGATTACCGCATCATGCATTGTTAAACACTGTTGAAAGATTTCCATGTTTCGTTTGCCTTTTATGTTGCTTTTGACTGCGCTGTGTTTATCCGTTCCGGTTTTTGCCGCTGAGGATGTGGCGCAAAAGGGCGGCAGTGACGCGATTGTCCAGACCCGCTTGATTGCCGATGTCGCGGCCGTCACACCGGGTCAGGATTTTACTGTTTTAATTGAACAGGTGATCCGGCCCCACTGGCATACCTATTGGAAAAATCCGGGCGATTCGGGGACGCATTTAAATCTGAAGTGGGATATGCCGGACGGTTTTAAGGCGGGTCAGATTCAATGGCCAACCCCGTCCCGTATCGAAACGCCGCCCTTGGTGACATATGGATACAGCGACACGGTTCGTTTTCCTGTGCGAATCACCGTTCCTGCCACGCTGGATATCGATACGGTCACGGTAAACGTCGATGCTGACTGGCTGGCGTGTGAGGAAATTTGTATTCCTGAAACGGCCACGTTAACCCTGACTCTCCCCGTCGGTCCGGTAAAGTCAGATAATACAGCGGCGTTTGCCGCGGCGCGGGCCGCATTGCCGCAGACAACGGATTGGGCCGCAACGATGGCTGAGGCGGATAACCGTCTCAGCTTACGCATTCAGACGCCAGACGCGCGCACTGCCGATGCAATCCTGGCGGCCAATACGGTATTCCCCGCTGAATGGGGCCTGATCCAGAATGCGGAAAAACCGACCATGGCCTTGGCCCCTGACGGTGCATTGGCCGTTACGTTGCCACGCGATACGCGGGACTTGAAAGACGCCCCCGCCAGTGAATGGATTTTGAAAGGCGCGGGGAACGAGGCGTACAGCGTCATCATCCAATACGCCGCGCCGGCACAAGCCGCGGCTGCGTTACCGGGGCCAGATCCGGCGGCGGATGATGGGAACGCGGTGTCGCTTACATTGCTGCAGGCTGTGATCCTCGCGTTTCTGGGCGGCGTGGTTCTGAATTTAATGCCGTGTGTTTTTCCGGTCCTGTCGTTGAAGGCGTTAAGCCTTGTGAATTTGGCGCATGGGCACCGGCGTGAGGCTGCCCTTCACGGCGTCAGTTACACCGCAGGGGTGATTGTCTGTTTTGTCGTCATTGCGGCGATCCTGATCGGATTACAAGCGGCGGGTGCGACCATTGGCTGGGGTTTTCAGCTGCAAAATCCTGTGGTTATCCTGGTTCTGTCCTGGCTGATGTTCCTGCTGGGCCTTAACCTGGCTGGGTTCTTTGAAATTGGTGGCCGACTTCAGAACATCGGCACGACGCTGACGCACACGAAAACCTATCGCAGCAGTTTTGCGACCGGCCTGCTGGCCACGATTGTCGCCACACCTTGTACGGCCCCGTTTATGGGCGCGGCACTTGGATATGCGGCGACCCAGCCACCGGGAACCGCGATGGCCGTCTTTGTGATGCTGGGGCTGGGGCTGGCGATGCCGTTCCTGCTGCTCTCCCTTCTGCCAGGATTACAACATGTGATGCCAAAACCGGGCGCGTGGATGAACACGTTCCGCCAGGCGCTGGCTTGGCCGATGTTCTTGACAGCCGCGTGGCTGGTCTGGGTGCTGGCGCAACAGATCGGTCAATCGGCCATCCTGTATGCCTTGGGCGGCGCCATTGGTCTTGGGTTCGGCCTGTGGCTGCGCCAATTCGGCGGGCGGATGACGAAGGTTGGTACGATTGTCCTGTTGCTGACGGCGGCTGGCATTATTCTGTCCCTGCCGCGCATGATGGTGTCCGATGCGGCGACCCCTGTACAAAACGAAAGCGCCTGGACGCATTATACCCCGGCTGCGCTTGATGCAGCGTTGACTCAGAATAACGGTGTGTTGGTCAACATGACCGCATCCTGGTGCATCACGTGCAAGATCAACGAACGCACGTCACTGGACACTGAAAAAGCCCACGCCTTGTACATGCGGCAGAATATTACGCTGCTGAAAGGCGACTGGACCAATCGCGATCCTGCCATCACTGCATATTTGCAACGCTATGGCCGGAATGGCGTGCCGCTCTATGTTTTTTATGCGCCGCCGGATTCAGTGACAGGTATTCGCCCGGACGCCATAGTATTGCCACAGCTTTTAACCCCGCAAATCGTCGCTGACGCTTTGCAAAACCAGTAGAGAAAGAGAGACTACAGTATGAAACGGATCGTAATGATGGCGCTGGCCGCCCTAATGTTGGTCGGTGTCCAGCCGGCCCTGGCGTCGGTAGAGGTGGGTAAAGCTGCCCCGGATTTTACGGCGACCGATATTAACGGCAAGGAAGTAAAACTCTCTGCTTTGAAAGGCAAAACGGTCGTGTTGGAATGGACCAACCACCAATGCCCGTTCGTCGTAAAACAATATGACACCAAGGCCATGCAGGATCTGCAGGAAAAAGCTGTGAAAGACGGCGTTGTCTGGATCGCGATTGTGTCCTCAGCCGCAGGGAAAGAAGGCAACGTAACCCCGGAAGAAGCGAAGAAAATCGACGCGGAATCGGGCGCGAAATACAGCCACAAAATCTTGGACAGCACGGGCGAGATCGGTAAAATGTACGACGCCAAAACAACACCGCACATGTTTGTCGTGAATGCCGATGGTATGATCGCGTATATGGGCGCAATTGACAGCGATCCTTCACCGCGCCTGTCGGCCGTTGAAGGGGCGACGAATTACGTTGCTGCTGCGCTTGCTGCGTTGAAAGCGGGCAAGCCGGTGGAAACAGCGTCCACAAAACCGTATGGTTGTGCCGTTAAATACTAAATTTGCCCATTACAGGCATTGGAAAGGCCCGCCACGTGCGGGCTTTTCTGTATGTGGAAAAAATGTGGATAACTTGGCGCGCTTAGATTATGGTTATATCAGTCTTTGATTCGTCCCTAACGCGATACCGTCCTTAAATCATGCCTGTTCAACCGCTTCGCATCCCTATTGACCAGACTGCGACCGCCGCATCACCGCAGGCGGCAGAACCGCCGCGTCTGGTGATTGATGGCAGCGGTATTATCTGTCAGGCAACACCAAGCCGCGCCCATTGGGGCCTGCCGCAAGGCAATTTACGGGGCAGTGAGGCCCTGCAATTCGTCCATCCGGAAGATACATTCTGGCCCGGGGCTGCGTTTTCTGGTGATGACGATCCGTGGGCAAAAGCGGTGCGTGCGGGCGAACACGATGCCATTCTGCCGGGTCTTAACCAACAATACCGTGTCCAATGCGACCCTATTCATTTGCCGGATGGCCGTTTCTTCCTGATTATTTCACGCGGGGACAAGGACCAAAGCCCGTTGCCATCAAACGCGCTGACGCAATGGCTGTCCCAGAATTTACCGCAGGATAGTGTTGGTGACAGTCTGCAGGATGAGGTGCAGCAAACCTTCCTGGATATGACCCATGACATCATGTTGTTATGCACGCCAGACGGAACGATGACACAATTTAATGCTGCGTTTCTGAAGGCATTTGGATATCAGGATTTGGGCACGCCACCACCTTTACTGACCTTGCCGAAAATGGTGTGTGTCGATGATCGCCGTCGTTTCCGCAAGGCTGTTTCCGGGGCGTTTGAAACCGGTAAACTGGTGGAAATTGAGGTTCAGGTTGCTGGCCCCGCCGGCCCCCGCATGATTGCCTGGCGCCTGAAAGCACAGGATGGGCAGCTTTATGCCGTGGGTCGTGATCGCACGATGACGCGAACCCATGAACAGGCCCTGCAAACGCACCAGCTGCGCTTATACGAAGCCCAGAAAATCGGGCGCATGGGATACTGGACTTGGCGCGTGGGAACGGAAAAAATCGAATTTTCTGACATGATCTATGCCATTTTTGGCGTCGATCCTGCCACCTTTGTTCCGACCATTGATGCGGTGCGTCGGATGCTGCACGGTCGCGATGCGGGGCGGATGATGCAGGCATTCCAGCGCGCGATCCTGGAAAAGAAAGAATACGACCTTGATTTCTGTATCAAGCGTCCGGATGGACAGACACGCTACATCCGTTGTCAGGGCCGCTGTGAGCGGGAAGCGGACGGGGATGTCGCCGCGTTATTCGGTATTATGCAGGATGTGACCGAACGTAACCTGCACGAGCAGGATTTGCGGGCGGCAAAAGAAGCGGCCGAACGGGCCTATGCCGCCAAATCCCAGTTCTTGGCGAATATGAGTCACGAATTACGCACGCCATTAAATGCCATTATCGGCTTCTCCGAAATGATGCAGCGCCAGTTGCTGGGCCCTATTGGCACGGCCAAATACCTTGATTACATCGGCGGTATTCGTGAAAGCGGCGAACATCTGCTGGACCTTATTTCGGACATTCTGGACATGTCGAAAATAGAGGCGGGCAAATACGAACTGGAAACCGAGCCGGTCAATCTGCACAAACTGTTACGCCTGGCGATTCACATGATGGAAGGCCGGGCGCTGGATGCCGGCGTCAAAATCGTTTCGCAGCTGCCAGCGGATGAACAGAGCATCTGTACGATCACCGCTGATCGTCGCGCGGTGATGCAGATGATTTTGAACGTCCTGTCCAATGCTGTGAAATTTACCCTGCCTGAAGGCCAAGTGATCGTCAGTTGTACCGACCCGTCCCCGGCGGGCCTGATAACCATCACCATTACGGATACCGGAATCGGCATTCCGGCCCATAAACTGGATTGCGTGACCAAGCCGTTTGAACAGGCCGCCAACAGTTTTACCCGCGCGCATGAAGGGTCGGGCCTGGGCCTGGCGATTACCAAAGAGCTGGCCATGCTGCATGGCGGCACTTTACGTCTGGACAGCAAACTGGGCAAAGGCACACGGGTGACGATTGCCCTGCCTATCCGCGCCGCTTAAATACAGGCCGCATTACTTTAAGATTTTTATCCGACGCTTTCGGCCGATCCGCTGGGCGGTGGCGTGTCGGGATGTGTCCGTTCCCATTTCTGACAGCCTTTTAAGCCGTTGCGGAAATCCGGGAATTGAAACGTGTAATTCAAATCTGCCTTCACCTTGTCATTCCGCACGCGTTTGTTGTCGGAATAAAAGCTGCGCGTGATGGGGGCCAGATTGGCCTCGTCCACGCTGATCAACGGCGGGGCCAGGACATCCAGCAATTGACAGGCATACGCGATAACCTCGTGACTGGCACATGGCTCGTCATCGCTGACATTGTATATTGCGCCTGGGTGCGGGGCGTCCATGGATCGCAGCAATATGCCAATAATATCGGCGACATGAATCCGGTTGAACACATGATTGGGCTTTAACAGCCGACGGGCAATCCCGGCGCGAACGGAATCAAGGGCAGACCGCCCCGGGCCGTAAATGCCTGCCAGGCGAAAGATGTGTAACGGCAAGCCGGCTTGGTGCGCCAGGCTTTGCCACTCTTCTTCCGCGCGCATCCGGCGGGTGCCACGAATACTTGTTGGATTTAAATCGCTTGTTTCACTGACCCAGTCGCCGTCGCGATTGCCGTACACCCCGGTCGTGGACAAATAGGCCAACCATTTCAAGCCCTTCATTCCCGCCAGATCGTCCGAGTGATGGGCCAGAACCGGGTCGTTGCGTATCTCGGGCGGGGTGGATACCAGGATGTGGGTGACACCGTCCAGGGCGTAACGCGGATCGACCAAAGATGTCGTGTCGTCGAATAAAAACGTCGTGATCCCCTGCTGGCGCAGGTCGCGGCTTTTGGCCAGGTCGCGGGTGGTTCCGGCGAAGGTCCACCCGGAATTTTCGGCGCGCAAGGTATCAATCAGGAACTGGGCCGTATAGCCAAGGCCGAAACAAAAAAGGCGTTTGGGCGAAGCAATCATGATGTCTTAAAAATCGGCGTTGTCATAGTGGCTGGAAGGGGAAATACCCGGAACGCGGTCGTCCAATAAGGGCCTGAAAGAAGGCCGGGATTTTACGCGGGCATACCAGTCACGCGCCTGCGGGTGGGCTTCCCACGGCACATCGCCGATATAATCCACGGCTGATAAATGCGCGGCGGCGGCGATATCGGCCAGTGAAAACGCGTCGCCGGCCAGCCAGTTTCGGCGTTCAGTCAAAAAGCCGATATAATCCAAATGGTAATGAATATTTGCATGACCGGCGCGAATGGAGGGGCCGTGCGGCTCACCGAATTTCAAGAACCGCTTCATCAGCTTTTCGCCGACCAGATTATCCGTGACCTCACGGTTGAATTTCACATCGAACCATCCGACCAGGCGGCGGACTTCGGCGCGTTGTACCGGATCGGACCCAAGCAGGCTGATGGCGGGATAAACCTCCTCCAGATACTCACTGATCACTGCGCTGTTGGCCAGGGTGGTGCCGTCGGGTTCGATTAAAACAGGCACATCACCGGCAGGGTTCAGCGCCAGAAATTCCGTCCGCCTTTCCCAGATTTTTTCAATGCGCAGATCGAAATCCAGCCCTTTTTCAGCCAGAACGACCCGAACCTTTCGGGAAAAGGGATGAATCCAAAGATGATATAAGACGCGCATGGCGCCTATCATACTGAATCCCGCCGAAAATGAACAGGGGGTGTTTTAATTGCCGCCCTGGCAGGTGGTGCAATTGCCGTCTTTTTTATGTGCCATCCCCGGCACCATCCGCGATAAGGTGCGGTCCCGGTCGATAACCACATGCTTGATAACACCTGCAACGTGTAATGCAATGGCACCGATCAGGGTGTAAGCTATGGTGCTATGCGCGCTGCGCATAAATTGACCCAATTCCTTATTCTCCCCCACCAAAGGCGGGACGGTTAAGCCGAACCACGATACCGGATGGCCGCCAGCCGACGACATCGCCCAGCCGGACAAAGGCATCAAAATCATCGCCAGGTAAAGCGTCGCATGAGTGATGCGTGCCAGGGTTATTTCCCAGGTGGCGTGGCTGGCCAATGGGGGCGGGACAGGCATGGCCAGGCGCGTAAAAACCCGCAAAATAACAAGCCCCAGCACAGTCATGCCGAAAGCTTTATGCAGCCCGTAAATCGCGAATTTGTCTGGGGTGGCGGGTAAATCTGTCATGTAAAGACCGACACATAAGAGGGCGATAATCAATAGGCCGATCAGCCAATGTAATATCTGATGCGGCAGGGTATAATGATCCGTCATGACGGTGTCCTTTTGATATGGCGTTGTTGGAATTATAGGGCGTGGAATTGTAAAAACCAGAGCGTCGTCTTGCCATAGGTTTTGGTGGCATCAAGGGTAAATTCAGGTGGAATGTCCAGGTCCAGCCCGGCTTCGGTTTCCACCACGACCCATGCCTGATCCTGTAGCCATTTGCCTGAGGCCAGGCTGACTAAAACCCCTGCCCCTAAATTTTGTTGATAAGGCGGGTCGGCAAACGCAATGTCAAAGGGCGGCGTTGAGTCCGGGCGCGGTGGTAAATCCTTGATATTAACGCGCAAGGTTGTCAAAGGTGCCGCAACGACTGTCGCATTGCGCTGGGTTAATTCAATTGAGTGGGGATGAGAGTCGACGGCCAGCGCAGTCTCAGCACCGCGGGACAAGGCCTCAAGCGCCATGATGCCGCTGCCGCAAAAAAGATCAAGGACATGGGTGTCTGCAAAAGAGCCTACCCGGCTGTGCAGTGTATTAAAGGCGGCCTGGCGCACCTTATCGGCGGTCGGACGGACGCGATCATCGTCGGGACTTTGTAAAACGCGGCTGCGCCATTTTCCTGCCGTGATACGCATTTGCCGTCCCTTCCGTATTGCTGCGATTGCCGGCACAGCGTACACTAATTCGATGGATGAAACGATATATATGCGTGAAGCGTTGCGTGAGGCTGAGGCCGCTGCGGCACGCGACGAGGTCCCGATCGGCGCGGTGCTGGTGGATGTCGCCAGCGGCGATATCGTGGCCCGTGCGGGCAACCGAACCCGCGCATTATCTGACCCGTCATCCCATGCCGAAATGCTGGTGATCCGCGAACGCTGTGCCGCGCTGGGGGTACAGCGCATTCCTGACCATGATTTATATGTTACGCTGGAACCCTGCGCGATGTGTGCAGCCGTGTTAAGTTTTGCACGCATCCGCCGCGTCATTTACGGTGCCCATGATCCGAAATCAGGCGGGATTGGACAGGGGCCGTGTTTATACACGCATCCGCAATTGCATCATAAGCCTGAAGTGGTCAGTGGTGTCTTGGGCGATATCTGCGGCACACTTTTGTCCACGTTTTTCTTATCGAAAAGATAACCTTGACGACAAACCAAAGTTTATTTACATAGAGAATATGGTAACTCTTGTTCGCGCTTCCCGTCAAACGGCACAGGTAGATAAGTATTTTTCCTTTCAAAGGATGGCCTTAGATTGGCTGTACCAGGGGAATAATAGTGTCTTCGCGATGCATTATGTCGCCCCTTTTAACAGTTGTTATCGGCGACAGACCTGTAAGCAGGCCTGGGATGCAGCGGCGATTGAGCGGTCGCGGTCGCAGGCCATCTCATATATGCAGGTATGGCGCATAGGATTACAGCTGGGGCAAACATCGTCATCTTTACCAGATTTGCCGTTTTCGTTCCCGATGGCCGCGCAGCAAGAAGATATGATAAACGTGGCCGCAGACCGTGCCTTAGAGTGTATTGAGAAATATGAGGACGATCGCAACGGTAATATCCTGCGCGTACAGTACAACACGCTTGAGAAGGGACACATCGGCACCCCTGAAAAGGGTGACCTTTTCGACACATTGGGCCAAGCATGCGAAGACACCATCGCCGAGATCGTCGCAGCGGTTGAAACTGAACTGTATAGAATGGGATTTGACCACGCGGGCTTAGCACCAGGCGCGCCGTCGATGCAAAAGAGTATCGCAAACTTACGTCAGCTGGTTTCCGTGTATGCAGATGATATCGACACACTCAAATCTTGGCGCGACATTGCAACCGGGCAGGGCACCAAGCCTGTCGCGCGAATGTGTTGACATTTACGTAACGTAAGGGTATATCTGAGGACGACCTCCAAGGAGCATATATGCCAACCCTTCAAACACCCCGTTATTCTTCTTACGACACTGCGTTGGCGGCGTATAATAGGCAGCGGGATGTAATAGCGACGATTAATTGGGGTCGAGACAAATTATTAGAGCAGCGATATGGACCCGCCATTTCTGATTTTGCCATCTACGAAGTAAAGGCGCATGTCGGGACATGTAACGTTGACGCGGGAAGAGAGCGGGCCCGTGCTTGTCATGAAATTGCCGTAATTGCGCATTGCTTTGCGGATGCCTTTTTGGATATTCAAACCATGAATTGGAAAGACGCGTTTTGTAAATGTGCCCAAGCTGGCGGTATCATTATGCCTGCTGATATGCCGCAGGATAAATTGGCTGAGGTAGAGCATTCGCGGAAAATTGCCACAGAAGCACAGGCCTGGTGCGACGGTATTGGTGAAATCATGTCTGTTAATCTGCCACAGGTCTTACAGACAGCGGAAGATCCGTTTGCAACACTGATTGCACTGTCTGAAACGGTCGTGTGCCGCGCGGTTGAACAGATTGATGCGCATCTCATGCTACTGGCCGCATACAAAAATGATGTAAATGTCAGACCAAGTATTCTGCGGCAGACCACTGTGCTGGGAAATCACATAACACAGGCAATCGCGTGGCGCGACACATATCATGCGTCGCAGGATACGCCTACGTTGCCACCCGCATTTCAGTGGAAGCCATCATGACACGATTTACGATTTACAGTGCCGCTAAGGATGAACACGCAAAACAGGAAGCGGCTTTCTGGGACCTTTATTTGCGCCAAGACGACACACGGCTGCTGGCCGACTACTATCGACCCCATCAAGGTTTGATGGGTGTAAGACACCGCGCTCCCTTTGATCGTGCCGCAGATTTAATGGCCGTGAATGCCAGGAATTGGCTTAAATTAGGATCAGTGGCGGTTGAAATGCTGCAAATAGATGCACTGGTACGGAAAGCAGGGATGGGTCAGGCGGTTAAAGAACCCGCACCCTCAATATGGGATCAGATGCGGGGTGACAGTCTTTGTGTAATTGATCGCAGTATCCGGACGCTTAAGATCAACTATCACGCTTATATGGACATTGACATGGATACGTTGCGTCAAGGCCATACGAGCCTTGTAAATGGCTTTCCATGGTTGCAGGATCGTAAGGCGGATCAGTCCAACGGCATCACCGCTGCCTCTTATCTGTGTGAAAAACTGCATGCCAGTTTTACAACGGCGGTCGATGATATCTTACCTTTGATCGCCGATTTCGTCCATTCTCGCCGTGAAGGTAAAGTGGTGGATGAAAATACGCTGTCAATATCTGCGGGTCTTGCTGTCGATTTCTTAACCCAGGCGACCACACTGTCCCGCTGGCATTCTGCGCTTGAAAATGTCAATCCCCGTCGCCCTAAGATATCAGGGTTTTTGCCTCATTCTCCGTCACATCCTCATCCGCCAGGCTTATAAGGTCCAAATTCCCACCGGTTGCTGCGGTATTGATCGTAATTGTCTGTTCCGTTGCGAAGCGGGGTAAATAATGCGGGCCACCCGCCTTTGGTCCGGTGCCCGATAATCCCTGGCCTCCGAACGGTTGTACGCCAACGACCGCGCCGATTATGCTGCGATTAATATATATATTGCCGGCTGTGACGGTGTCGCTGACCTCCTGTATCACTTGGCTGATCCGTGTCTGTACGCCGAATGTCAGGCCATATCCGGTGGCATTTAACTGGGCGATTACAGATGCGCGATCTGTGGCGCGATACCGCATGACATGCAGGATGGGCCCGAAAACTTCATGGGTGACTGCTGCGATACCTGGAATTTCCAACATAACAGGGGCGAAGTAATACCCGCTGCGCGCAACCGTTTCGCTTAAGGGCGATTGTGCCAATACCGGCACATGGGCCGCCATGTGACACGTATAATCCTGCAACATTTTCAATGCGTCACCGTCAATGACCGGGCCAATATCGGTGCTGAGGTCCAGGGGGTTCCCCACACGCAACGTCGCCATCATGCCATGTAATAAAGGCATTACGCGATCGGCAATATCGTCTTGCAATGCCAGGATACGTAAGGCACTGCAACGCTGCCCGGCGGAACCGAACGCACTTTGAATGACGCTGTCTGCGACTTGTTCCGGCAGGGCGGTGCTGTCAACAATCATGGCGTTCAGGCCGCCTGTTTCGGCAATAAACGGGACAATAGGCCCATCTTTACTGGCCAGGCTGCGATTGATTTTGCGGGCCACGTCGGTCGATCCGGTAAAGGCGACGCCGGCCACATCTGGGTGCATCACGGCGGCTGCGCCGATGTCGCCACCGCCCGGCAACAGGGCGATTGCGTCCGCTGGAACGCCCGCCTCAAGCAGCATTTTAACAGCGCGATAAGCAATCAGCGGGGTTTGTTCCGCCGGTTTGGCCAGGACGGTATTGCCGACGGCCAGCGCTGCGCTGACCTGTCCAATGAAAATCGCCAGCGGGAAATTCCACGGGCTGATACAGACGAAAACACCACGTGGACGTAAGCGCAACGTATTACGTTCCCCCGTCGGTCCGGGCATAATTTGGCCGGTCGTATCAAAATGTGCCTCAGCCTGCGCGGCGTAATAACGGCAAAAATCGACCGCCTCGCGAATTTCAGCAACCGCATCGGGGATTGTTTTTCCGGCCTCTTGCCCCAACAGGACAATCCATTCATCGCGGCTGCGTTCCAGGTTATCCGCAAAGCGGCGCAAGATCGCTGCACGTTGCCGTACGTCCGTACGTGCCCAATTGACCTGACCGTGACACACAGTTTCCATGGCGATATCCACCATTTCGGGCACAGCATCATATACTGTCCCAATACTGTGGTTCACATCCGATGGATTGTGGACTGTGCGAGGCTGTCCGCCCTGTACGTCCCGGCCATTGATAATGGCGCGCCCGACCGGCGCCTGTTTGCCGGGGTTGCGAATAAGGGCCTGTAAACCACGTAAATGGGTTGGCGCATATAAGGCCAGTCCCGCCGCATTTTGCCGTGACGGCCCGTATATGTCCGCTGGCAACGGTAATTGTGCGTGTCGTCGTGTCGGGCGTGCCTGGGCCATTGCGACCGGGTCCTGGGTCACGCTGTCGATCGTGATGGCGGGATTATACAGCTGATTGACGAACGAGCTGTTGGCCCCGTTTTCCAGCATGCGGCGGACCAGATAGGGCAACAGGTCATGATACGGCCCGACGGGCGCATAGATGCTGGCAGGAATGTTGTAATCTTGAAGAATATGGGTGTGCAATGCCTCACCCATGCCATGCAAGCGTTGGAATTCCATGCGCGACCGATCTGGCCCGGCCATGTTTATCAAGGCGGCGGCGGTATAGGCATTATGTGTCCCGAACAGGCACCATACTGTATCCCGTGCCGCCAGCATCATCTGGGCGCAGGCCAGATAACTGACATCCGTGTTCACTTTGCGGCTAAAAACCGGATAGTCTTGCAGTCCGTTTACGTGGGCGGTTTTAATTTCAGAATCCCAGTAGGCGCCCTTGACCAAACGGGGCGTCAGCCGCCGGCGATGGGCATGTGTCCAGTCAATCACCTCACGCACCACGGCGCCGGCGCGTTTATCATAGGCCTGGATGGCCATGCCAAACCCTTCCCAGTCGCCCAATTCCGGCGCGGCATGGACCTGGTGCATAATCTCAAGCGATGTTTCAAGGCGTGCGGCTTCTTCGGCATCCACTGTCAAGGTCACGTTGGCGGTCGCTGCACGACGGGACAGGTGCAACAACCGTGCGACCATCTCAGGCACACATGTTTCACTTTGGGCGAATTCGTAACGCGGGTGCAGGGCCGATAGTTTAACGGATAGAGTTGGGCGCGTCTGGATGCTGCCACCGACCGGATAGGCTGTGGCCAGTGCGTGAATTAAGGCTTCATAGCTTTGCAGATATTTGTCGGCATCCTGCCAGGTGCGGGCGCCTTCCCCCAGCATGTCGTAAGACATGCGATATCCTTGCGCCTCAAACGGCTTTGCAGCCGCAATCGCATCATCGCTGTCTTTCCCCAGAATGAATTGGCTACCCATAAACAAAACGGCCTGACGCAATGCGGTGCGGATCACCGGCGCCCCCAGCTTGCCGAGCAGGGAGTCGAGCGTTTTGCGCGATAATGACAGCCCCGTGCCGGCCAGCCGGACAACCCAGTCATCGACATTTTGCGGCATGTCGCGCCATTGCGCACTGGTCACCTTATCGGCGATCAGGGCATTGGCGGTTACACTGTCAGGGGTGCGCAGCAAGGCCTCGGCCAGCGTCATTAATGCCAGGCCTTCATCGGTATCCAGTGAGAATTGCTGCAAGAAATTCTGCAGCGCCCCCAGGCTGGTTTTCTCTTGCCGGACGTGGGTTACAAGGGCCGTTGCTGTTCCCTTGGCTTGGGCATGACGATCAGGTGTCCAGTTTAAGGACTGGATCAGGGCATCAACGGTGGTGGCTTCATCAGCCAAAAATAAATCAGACAGTGCAGACATGTTTACACAGTAACATAGATATGGTCAGGTGGAATAACCATGACTGCCGATTTGTTTGATGCACCGCCACAGGATACGCCGCTGTTGGAACTGACCGTTTCCGACCTGGCGTTGGGCATCAAGAAACATCTGGAAACGGGGTTTTCAACTGTGCGTGTGCGCGGCGAATTATCCCGCATAAAAATTCATTCTTCTGGCCATTTGTACTCAGATTTAAAAGATGAAAACGCAGTCATTAATATGATCTGCTGGCGCACCAGCTTGGCCCGTCTGGCAATCCGACCGGAGGAGGGGTTAGAGGTGATTTGTACGGGACGGATTACAACTTATCCGGCGCGATCAAATTATCAACTGGTGGTTGAAACGATGGAACTGGCGGGACAGGGCGCGTTGCTGCAAATGCTGGAACGGCGAAAGCAGGCCCTGGCGGCAGAAGGGCTATTTAACGTCGACCGCAAAAAACCACTGCCTGTTTTGCCGCAAGTGATCGGGATCATCACGTCCCCCACCGGTGCCGTCATTAAAGACATTCTGCACCGGTTGCAAGAACGCTGCCCCGCGCATGTATTGCTGTGGCCGGTCCGGGTGCAGGGGGAAAGTGCCGAGGCGGAAATTACAGCTGCCATTCGCGGTTTTTCGACGATGTCGCTGACCGGGCCCATACGTCGGCCGGATGTGTTGATTGTGGCGCGCGGTGGCGGGTCTTTGGAAGATTTAATGCCGTTTAACGCGGAATCAGTTGTCCGTGCGGTGGCAGATTGCCCTATCCCTGTTATCTCTGCCATTGGCCATGAAACGGATACGACATTGATTGATTACGTGGCGGACCAGCGGGCCCCGACCCCAACGGCGGCCGCGGAAATGGCGGTGCCACGGCGCGATGAATGGCTGGCGGCGCTGGATGCACGGCACATGCAATTAAGCCAGGCGCTGCGTCGTATGATCCGCGAGGCGCAATTACGCCTGCAGCCACTGCATCAATCCTTGCAATCGCCCGCCCGCCTGTTTGAAAATCGCACCCAGGCATTGGATACGCTGACCGCACGCTTGCCTTTGGCCTTGCGGCAAAACAGGCAAGAGGCGGTGTCACGCCTGGCAGTTCTATCCGCCCGTTTGCCGCACCCCCGCCTTGCTTTGGATCATGCCGCTTTGCGCCTGTCTGGATTGTTGCGTGTGCTTTCGACCTTGTCGGTTGAATCGGTCCTGGCGCGCGGATTTGCGCTTGTGCGCGATGGGGCGGGGCAGCCAGTCACGCATGCGGATGCATTGCGGACAGGCCAGCATGTGACGCTGCAATTCGCACACAACCAGTCACGCGGCGCAACGATCACCGATGACGCGACTTAAGCATAGCCAGTCGCGTTAATTCCGCTTATACTAAACCTATGCGTGAACCATTGGACAAATTGCTGGATAAGATGGGGGTCAGCCAGACGCTGGGCCCATATCAGACATGCCCGTGGTCGGCCTATGACAGCACGCGGGGCGTGACGTGTAACGCCGAAATACGCATGGATTCCGATGGCGCAGAACTAGAAGCAGAAGTGCAATTGCTGTTCGATGCCCCCCAGGACGGCAAAATGATGCAACAGGTTATGTCGTTGCGGTGCCGTAAAGATCAGACGCAAAACTGGACCGCGGAAGATGCACGCCTGAAGGGGCAGGACGCGAAAAGCATCTATGCCTGGGAAGAAAAAGCCTGTGAATTCGTCAAAGCGGTATCACTGGCCCTGCGCCGGGATGAGGTGCCGAATATCGATGATCTGGTCGATGAGATTTTCTACCGTAATGAACGGTTCAGCGATCAATATGGCGGCGGGACCAGCAAGGCCCCGAAAATCCGGCCGCAGCAATTACTGGACATGAAACAAGGACGGGGTTTCTAACCTTCTAGTACGTCAGTACACGCGGCCCCGAACCATTGCGCAACTCGGCGATAGCGGCCTTTTCCAATTTACGCTGTGCGGCAAACGCACTCGCTTTAAAGGCAATGCCCAGACGATTTGCAGCTGTGCGACGCAGTTCTTCGCGGCGATTGGTGGTCGCGCCTGTCTCCGGTATTTGTTTATTTGTCCCTACCTGGGATGTCGCGTTTTTTCCGCCCCTTGCTTTGGCAGCGTCATTCAGACGCGTTGTGGTGATACCCAGAATATCGGCGGCCTCATCTTTGCTCCACACCCCGTGTTTGGCCATTTTAACAGCAAAGTTGGCCAGTGTTACGGTACTGCCCGCTTTGCAAAAATCTTTATAAAGTTGCTGACCAGCCGCAATTTGTTTCGCGGTTAATGGCTGTTTCAGTGTCGGCTTTTTAGCAGCAAGTCGTTTGGTGGGTTTTTCAAGGCCAAGGCATGTGGCTGCCAATAAACGTAGCTTTTCAAATCGTTCCTGGGTTGTATCTGCCTTATGCCGAAAGGTGTCAGGCATAAAAGCGGGTAATGTCTTGCGGGCCTTTTTTGCCCGGTTTTGAGTGATGCCCAAAATGGCGTTGGCTTTTGTCATACTCCATACCCCGTAACTTGCCATCCCTCGGACAAACGCGGATCGTGTTACAGGGCTGTCGGACTGGAAAAATGCGTGGTAAAGAGCCGTGGCGCCCTTAACTTGGTCATGGGTCAGAGGCGTAGATGGAATGCTTTTCTGAGCCTGTTGACGGGGTGCAGCGTGGGAGCGTTGGTGTTTCATAAAAGCGTCTCGGTTTCGATGTCTGATACAGTGGCATACATCTTCTCGTATGCAGTCTTTCTGTCAATAAGAAAGCCCGCAGAGGCGGACTTTCTTAACAGTATTAAGCCATTGCACAGGTGCGTGTTTGGCGTGCAGTACGTGCGTTTTGCCGGGCGACAGCATTCGGCGCCCGTGTGTCGTACAAGCTATGTTGATTAACCATCGCAGCAATGAAGCTCTCGCGTATTTCGGAAGGTACATTGGTTTCAGGGTCGCCGTCACGGGCACGTTGCCATGCGGCGTGCGGAATGCCGAATTCGGTTTTCAGGCGACCGACACTGACAACCTTTGCCTGAACCAGGGCATTCAGCATGCCCCCGAATGTATTGCCGGCATGACCGCGGAAATTATCCAGCGCAGTTTGGGCGGCTTGCTGTTCTGTAACGGGTTTAGTTGACATTTTGGCTCCTTCGTATGTGCATATACAAATACAGCCATACTTTAGTTATGTCAATGATTAAATAATCTCAATGCCGACGTCACCGGCAATTTTGCCCAGGCCGCCATGGTTGAAATCACAGGCGGCACGTATGGCCCAGCCACTTATGTCACGTTCCAAGATCAGGGGGATCAGGGCTGTTGCCGCGCCATTGTCGGTTATCAGGGGATCCAGATTCAGCCGCGCCAATTCTGCCTGGCGATCGGCAGAAACAAGCCGGACGAAACTGTTGCGGATTTTGCGGAAACTATGGTCGCGCAGATCGCCGGCGTACACACTTAAAACGATAGAAACGCTGCTGATATCCATCGGCATTTTATTCAGGTCGATTAACAGGGTTTCATCGTCGCCGTCGCCGGCCCCGGTGCGGTTGTCACCGCCGAACATGACGGCGCCTTCGGCTGAACTCTCGTTATTATAAAATACAAAGTCGCTGTCTATCCGGGTCTGGCCAGCGGTGTTTAGCATAAAGGCGCTTAAATCCACATCGACCCCATTATCTTCAAATCCAATAATGTCCCATCCCGCAGCAATCACCAGGCGGGTTGCGGTGGGGTCCAGGGATTTCAATGGTACGGTATCCCCGGGGTTTAATAGGCGACTGACGCCCTCTGCTTCATTCTGTGTCATGTCTGATCCTTAACGCCGTCCTTGGTGCCATCGGCCCACTCCAATCCGAAGCCATAGGCGCGGTCCATCTCGGCGTGGCCGGGGAAATATTCAGTGAAATTGGTTACGGCGATCCCGTTTCGCACATTTCTTAATTCCGCGATCGTACAAAGCGGAAGGTCGCGCATATGGGTGGACAGAGTGACAACGACGGGCTTCATGTCAGGCAGGCAGATTTGGATCTGTGGCTTGACCTGCGCCCAATCTTCCGCGCCATCGTAAATATAGATATAAACCAGGATGCGGGAAATCTGCGACCACTCAGCCCCATTAATGTACATGCATTCATCGTCACCATCGCTGTCGCCCGTTGTCTCATCCCCCGATAAACGAATATGGGGCAGGGATTTGTATGACCCCATCAAATCGCCCAGGGCCTGAATCGCGCCACGGCGGCCGTCTTGCAATTCGTAAAGGCAACCCAGGTCAACATCGATATTCGCCGGACGGGTCTTCTGCAGCAAGCGACCGATCAGATCCGTGCGCGGCACCTGGACATTATTCCATGCAGCACCAATTTTGATGCGGCCAAAATGCGTACCATCAGGCGGGCTTAACGCCAGGGCTTCGCCCGTATGTGTCAGGAAATCATATTGACCGCTGACATCACTGGGATCCACATATCCCGCCATGCCCAGGGCTTTGCCGCGACCGGAAAAACGGCCGCGCGTCCTGGTGGCTTCTTCAAGCGCTGTATTCGGTGCGGTGTTTTGCGGGGCGTGATCCATATATCTGTCTTTTTGTTCAGGTCTTTTGGTTCCGGTCTTGGCGAACAAGATACGGCTGTGTTACAACATCCGCAAGCCCATTCGTCCGAAGAGGAAAAGAAAATGACTGCCTATCAATACGTCTATGTCATGCAACGACTGACCAAGACTTATCCCGGCGGGAAAACCGTTTTGAACGGCATGACCCTGTCTTTCTTGCCTGGTGCCAAGATCGGTATTCTGGGCCCGAACGGTTCGGGGAAGTCCACCTTGCTGAAAATCATGGCGGGTGTTGATACGGAATTCACGGGTGAGGCCTGGGCGGCCGAAGGCGCACGCATCGGTTACCTGCCACAGGAACCGGAATTGGACGCCAGCAAGACAGTTGCAGAAAACGTCATGGACGGGCTGGGGCACATCAAAATGATGGTTGATCGGTACAATGCCGTGACCAATGAACTGGGTGATGCCGGCGACAACATGGATGACCTGCTGGCCGAAATGGGTGAGTTACAGGAAAAAATCGACGCCGTAAACGGCTGGGAACTGGATAACACGATTGAGATGGCGATGGACGCCCTGCGCTGTCCGCCAGGTGACGCCAATGTCAAAAACCTGTCGGGTGGTGAAAAACGCCGGGTTGCCCTGTGCAAATTGCTGTTGCAAAAACCTGACCTGCTGCTGCTGGATGAACCGACCAACCATTTGGATGCAGAAAGCAATGCCTGGCTGCAACGCCACCTGTCCGACTATGCGGGGACGGTTGTGATGGTCACGCATGATCGCTATTTCCTGGATAACGTCACTGGCTGGATTCTGGAACTGGACCGCGGGCGCGGCATTCCGTACGAGGGCAATTATTCGGCCTATCTGGGACAAAAACAAAAACGCCTGGAGCAGGAAGATCGAGACGACGCGAAACGCCAGAAAACCCTGGCGCGCGAACTGGAATGGATGGGACAATCGGCCCAGGCCCGCCGTGCGAAATCCAAGGCCCGGATTGCCGCGTATGAAGAGATGTTGAATGACAGCGAGCGTGAAACAACTTCACGGGCGCAGATTGTTATTCCAACGCCGCCACGCCTGGGTCAGATGGTGGTCGAAGCGGAGACGATCCGCAAGGCATTCGGCGATAAATTGCTGATCGACGGATTAAGCTTTAAATTGCCGCCGGGCGGTATTGTCGGTGTTATCGGCCCGAACGGCGCGGGTAAAACCACGTTGTTCCGCATGATTACGGGACAAGAGGGGCCAGATGCAGGGTCATTCCGCGTGGCAGATACCGTCCAGCTGGGCTATGTCGATCAAAGCCGCGACAGCCTGGATCCGAATAAAACAGTGTGGGAAGAAGTCTCAGACGGCAATGACATCCTGAAGCTGGGCAAGATCGAAATGCCGAGCCGGGCCTATGTCGGCAGCTTCAACTTCCGGGGGCCGGACCAACAGAAACGCGTTGGCCAGTTGTCGGGCGGGGAACGCAACCGCGTCCATCTGGCGAAGATGCTGAAAAGCGAGGCGAACGTCCTTTTGCTGGATGAACCGACCAACGATTTGGATACTGAAACCCTGTCGGCGCTGGAAGAGGCGTTGGAACAATTC
The DNA here is from genome assembly GCA_040386235.1 of Pseudomonadota bacterium. GTDB lineage: Bacteria > Pseudomonadota > Alphaproteobacteria > Micavibrionales > Micavibrionaceae > JAZKGA01. Next base: position 313,335 of record JAZKGA010000001.1, on the reverse strand, counting down.
GCCGGCTGTGCGGTGGTTATTTCGCACGATCGCTGGTTCCTGGACCGTCTGGCAACCCACATCCTGGCCTTTGAAGGCGACAGTCAGGTCGTGTGGTTCGAAGGGAATTACGAAGATTACGATGCTGACCGCAAACGCCGTTTAGGCCATGCAGCCGACCAGCCCCATCGCATTAAATACCGACGCTTGACACGCGCGGCTTAGTATTAATTGATGACAAAAGCCTTAAAGTCCCTGGCCATGGATTGCGGGATATGCACCGCAATCTGGGACAGGCCTAGGCTGGCCAGCGTCACGAAAATATCGCGGCCGATCCCGATTTCCACATTGTCGTAGATACCGATGCCCAGCACCGGGCGGGCAATTTGTATGCCGTCTTTCACGGCTTTCAGCATGGCCAGATGTTGCGACCGTAAATCCTCTTTCAGATCTGCGGGTGCTTTGATGTGGCCATTGGCATCCAGCCATTCGTAACTCATGAACGATGTGCGCCAGCTGTCCAGCACCCGTGCGGTGTCAACAGTCACGGCCATGTAATTCGCCGTGTTTGCGGCGATTAATGGGTTGTCAGTAAAGGTCACTGTTGTGCGCATATCTCTTTACACACTAAAACCAAAGGGTTACAAATCAGTTAAAGAAAAGGCGTGATATCCCATGACCCAGTGTTCCCATGATTGCACCTGTAACGCCCCCGAAACCATTGCCGTATCGGGTGATGCCGATCAGGTATCATGTGATGGCGGCGGCGGTCCGCTAGGTCACCCGCTGGTATATTACACTTTTGACGGGTCGGACACGGTCACTTGCGGCTATTGCGACCGCGTTTTTGTGCGCCAATCGCCCCATTCTTGATTTTTACCCGCAAATTCCTATATAGTCTTATAGATCGGGTGCCGATGACCGGGCCTGATGTAAATGCAATTTCGCTCAACTGAGGAGGTCGCAATGACAACACGCGTCGCATTATTTGATAGTCCCTTATTCTTAGGTTTCGACCATTTTGAACGGACGTTTGATCGTTTGAAGAAATCAAGCGGTGAAGGTTATCCCCCTTACAACATCGAACAAATTGGTGAGACCGGCCTGCGAATTACCCTCGCGGTCGCTGGGTTCACGATGGATGAATTGGATGTCGAAATCGAACAAAACCAACTGACGGTACGCGGTAAACAGACCGATGACGACACCAGGGTGTTCCTGCATCGCGGCATTGCCGCAAGGCAGTTCCAGCGCGGTTTCGTCCTGGCGGACGGGATTGAGATTTTGGGGGCCACCCTTGATAACGGGTTGCTGCATATTGATATGCAGCGCGTCACGCCGGAATCATCCGCGCGTAAAATCGATATTTGCGCCACGGGCCGTACGGCCACCGGCACGAACCAGCCAAAACAGGTGACAGCCGCCGCGATTGATGTGTCGCCCAGCAAGAAAACAGTGAAGCCGGAGGTAAAAGAATGACGATGACCCCTGAGAAACTGCAAAAACTGGGCTTAAACCAGGTGGTTTACATTCGACCGGAAGAGAATGGTTTTTACGGCGTGCATGCCGCGGACGGCACGTTACTGCATATTCTTGATGGGATCGGTCCGGCGATTGCCCTGGCCCAGCAAAACGATTTGATGCCCGTGACATTACATTAATAAAAAGGGGCCAAACGGCCCCTTTTTTATTTACCCATGAAAGCCAAGTGGGAATCTGGGTGAATCGCTATCTTGCTGCGATTCTCAATAACTTGTGGCGCAACATTCAAATCCATTGCTGCCGCAACCTCTTCAAACCGCCGGACCAGCTGAACTGTCTTTTCCGCTTTATCCTGTAGGGCAATGACACGGGCTGTCCAACCCATTATTTTATGGTGTTTTGCGTGCCAGATTTCTTTGCGCCGATGGCTTTGTTCCCACTCAAGCTGTGTAAAGACACAGCTTAACTCGGAAGATCCTGGCTTGAACCATAAGTTTGTTTCGACAGGCTTTTTACTGTTGATATCAATCACAAGGCCAGTACGACCGGTAATATGGGTTCTTTCGTCATCTGCCCATAACATTTCGACAACAGCCAAAGGCTTACCTGTATGGGTTCGGAATGCCGCAGCAAACTTTGGGGTTTGAATATACCCCGTACTGGCAGGCGGGCCATAAATGCGAATTTCGTCTGACCCAATATCGGGGATGCCCTCGCGCGCCAGAATTGGGTATATGCGACTTAAGTAACGTTTATTTGATGCCATCAGTATCGTCCTTTGCCTATCTATAATATGGTAATATAGAGAAAGGCAATTGAATTTTACTGTTTTAATTCCTTAACGGCTTGCCCTTTTCCAGCATATGTTCGATGCGGGCCAGTGTGCCTGGGTTGCGGACCAATTGCATGAATGCGGCCAGCTCAAGGGCCAGGATATCATCCTCACCCACCGGTCTGGTCCAATCGCCGTTTTCACCACCACTTAAGACTGTTGCCAGTGCCGCGCTGACCACCCCGTCATACGGCGTGGCCTTTCCTGATTTTTGCAGGTCGCTGACAGCCAGGGTCAGGGCGGTCGCACCGCTGGGTCCCGGCAGGCGAACATGTTCCGGTTTCGCCGGTGGCACATAATTCGGTGCCAGTTTCAGCAGCTGTTGTTTGGCATCAAATAGCAGCCGGTCACGGTTCATTGTAATCCCGTCGTGATCGCGCAGATAGCCGATGGCTTTTGCATCCTGGGCAGATTTGGCGGTTTTGGCCGTGGCGATAATTTCAAACGCGGCCCGGACTGCGCCCATAGGCGTGTTTTTCGGACTGAACCATATTTTTTTACCACCCGTGGCCTGGTCATACCCCGCACGTTCTTTGACTTGCGCGCGCAACAGCATTTCCTTACACCCGCCCCATCCGGGGATCAGGCCGACCCCGACCTCAACCAATCCGCAATAGGTTTCGGCATGCGCCTGAACATGGTCGGCATGCAGCAGGATTTCACACCCGCCGCCAAGGGCCATACCCGACGGTGCGACGACAACCGGGAATGGCGCGTATTTCAAGGCCATATAAGCTTGTTGCCCCCCGCTGACCAACGCTTCGATTTGCGGCCATAGGGCGATATTCATCGCGAACATGGCCAGGGCCAGATTGGCCCCGACGGAAAACGCCGATCCTTCATTGTAAACGACCAGGCCCTTCCACTCACTCTTGCCGTCGCCAACCAGGTCAATGGCCGTATGGATGGCGGTAAAGACATGTTCATCCAAGGCGTTCATCTTGCCAGTGAATTCCAGGCACAAAACGCCGTCGCCGACATCCCACAACGCGGCGCTGGCGGTTTTAAAGGCAGGTTTTTGCGCCCGTTTGATATCGGATAGCAGCAGAACACCGGCCGGACGTTTGACAACATGATATTTGCCATCTGTGCCAAAGGCGTGCAGCACGCCGTTTGTGATCTTGTAAAATGTGCCGTCACCAACACGTTGCAAAAGGTCGGGGACAGGCTTGCCGTCCGCCTTTAACCGTTCGGCCAGCCAAGCGGGGCCAACCGCATCCATCATTTCAAAAGGGCCGTTTTTCCAGTTATAGCCCAGCCGCATCGCCGTATCGACATCCGTGATGCTGTCTGCAACCTCGGGCACCAGGGCGGCGGCATAGGACAGTGTTTGCGACAACACCGCCCAGGCATATCGCCCGCCAGCGTCCGGCGCGCTTAAGACCGCGCGCAATCCGCCATCTTTGCCCGCGTCTAAAGACGGCAGGCCGCCGATTTTTTCCACCGGTCCATAAGACGTATCGGCATCAAAATGATCGGCGTTCAGGCGCAACGATTGCTTACCCTTATCCTTGCCGTCCGGGTGCAGGCGGTAAAACCCGCCTTTGCCTTTTCGGCCCGTGTATCCTGCGGCGATCATCTGGCTGATAAACGGATAATCCTGGTACAATGTCCGGTAAGGGTCGTTTGCCGCCAGGTTGCCCAGCATGGATGTCGCCAGTTTAGGCATCAAATCAATACCGACCAGATCAATCAGGCCGAACACGCCGGTTTTTGGAATGCCGACCGGCTTGCCCATAACCGCATCGGCCAGATCAACGGATATATTTTGACGCAAGGCTTCGTTTACGCCGGCCTGTAACCAGAAAACGCCCAGGCGGTTCGCGATAAATCCAGGCGTGTCGTTACATCGGACCACGCCTTTGCCCAGGACGATATCGCAGAAATGCGTGACTGTTGCGATGTGTTCAGGTTTCGTGTGCGTCCCCACAACCAGTTCCAGCAGGCGCATATAACGCGGCGGATTGAAAAAATGGGTGATAAGGAAATCAGCCTGAAAGGCTTTGTCCATCGTCTCAACCAATTTGTGCAGCGGGATGGTTGATGTGTTGGACGAAATAATTGCCCCTTTTTTGCGATAGGGGGCAATTTTGGCGTACGTGGCGTGTTTGATCGCCAGGTCTTCAATCACGACTTCGATAATTAAATCGCAATCGCGCAGCAACTCCAGATCGTCTTCCAGATTGCCAGGCATAATAAGTTTAGCGTTTTCAGGGGACATAAATGGCGCCGGATCGGTTTTCAGCATCCGGTCAATCGCCCCGGCGGCAATTGCATTGCGCGGCAGATTCGTGTCTTTTGGCGGAATATCCAGCAGCACGACAGGCAGTCCTGCATTGGCGATCTGGGCGGCGATACCCGATCCCATGACGCCTGCCCCTAAAACGGCAACTTTTTGTATCATGCCTGAAACCCCTTATGCGAACGCGATGTGTCATTCAGTCTATCACGGCTGAAAACCTGTGAAAACGGGAATGATGTCTTGTGCGACTCAACCGCTTCATGCACATTGGACAGAATGTCGGTGATGTCACACTCTTCGCCCCATTCAATGCATACGCGGGTAGGCGCGTGGCGGCAGATTTTTGCGGCAGCCGCCCTGACAGCCTTGTCCCCTATCGGGACGGCATATGGGCCAACCAGGCCGCCTGTAAAACCCGAACCTTTCCAAACCTTCATGGCCACCACGCTGGTCGGGATGAGTGCGCGTGATGCGACAGGCTATATCAACACCTACCTGAAACAACAGCGCCGCGCCGCCCATGACGCGCTTACCCGCCTGACGCCGGATGCGATCATTCGGGCTGAAAACGTGACGATTGATATCCCGGCCACCCTGGCCGCTATGGGCGCGGATCCGTCCGTTGAAGCCGTTGCCCCCGACAAAGGCCTTTTGGACAGGCTGTGGACCGCGCGCGACAGCCAAGAAACCGCGCCTGTGCCCCAACCGTGTGCCTTTCCAGAAATCGGGGATGAGCGGGCGCGCTTTGAAAAAGTCATCGGCACGTTGTCTGCCATACGAGCCGGCGGGGTGACCGCATCCGAACGGGATTTTGAAAAAGCCTGTTTGGGCAGCATCGCTTTGCCCACGGACATGCAAGCTTATGATGACAACCGATTAAAGGCCTTACAGGATGATAAAACATTCCGCTATGGCCTGGCTGTGCGGCAAAAAGCCTGCCCAGCCCAGCCTGTCACGCTGGCCGATCACCAGAAATGCCAGCAGATGTTGCAGTATCTTAGCGACGGCTTGCGCGGTGTTTATAACCTGAAATCAATTCCCGTTTACCTGGTGCCCCTGCCCGCCGAAATGGCCACGCGGGGATTGTATGTTAAGACGTTAAGGTCCGGTCCCGCGATTATTATCAATTCAAATCCGACCTATGGATTGTTCAAAGAGCGTACGCTTTTAATGCATACGGCGCTTGAAGAAATGCGCCACGGTATTGATGGCAGCTGGTACACGATCATGACCCGTGACAAGCGGGGTTTTAGCGATCGGCGCGCGATGCACACGACGTATCTACAACTGAACTGGGTCGGGGCATATGTCTCGCACAAAGCGGATTACCAGGCCTATGCGCACCAATATATGGAACGGACCGCAAAGCACTATGCCGACACGGTGATCGCCCGTTTTAACCTGGCACAACATCCTTAGATAATGGCGCGCGTCGCTTGCAATCATGGCCCTAACCATGTTTAAAACGCTGATGCATATGTCCCGTTTCTGGTTTCTGTCCGTTATCCAAGCCCTGGTTTTGGCAGCGGCGTGCCTGGCCGGCATCAATTGCGTTACGTTGGGGGCGGGTTCCCCGATAATCTGGCTGGGGTTTGCTGTGGCACTGACCTGTCAATACACCCTGCGCCTGCATGCCCATGCTATCCCCCCCGCGGTCGGGCTTGCCGCGCGGATCCGTCAGGGCGGACGGCGCGATGAGCAAGGCACCTGGATCCGGCAGGCGACGGACCGTATTTTGATCCCGCGTCTTATGGGGGCTTGGGTGGTCTTCGGCGCAATTGCCGCGACCCTTCCTTGGCCTGGTGATTTTGATACCATGGCGCAGGCCTTGATCGTTGTGACCTTGGCCTTGTGGCTTTTCCTGTTGATGGTGGCAGGGGCCGCCGTGCCGTTGCGCTATCGCGGTGGTGTCTGTTTCATTGTGATGCTGGTGGCCGCAGGGGGGCTGTTAAGCACGGTGACGGGCGATAACCTGCCATTGGTCGGGATGCTGGTTTTCATCATGGGGATGGCGGTTGGCGCCGGTGGTTTAAGCCCGCGTTTCAGACAGGATAACCATTAAGGGCGCGTTAACCCTTGCCTGCTTTAATAACATGATAATTCAAAGAAGGAATCAGCGTTAAATGGCACAGAAAAAGACATTGTTACAAAGCATATTACAGGAATACAGCCAGCTGGCGATGCTGTGGACCGCGGATGACCGGCCGCAGCCCCCCTTGCCCAGCGTGGACGATCTGCAAGATAGCGGGCCAGGTTTGCTTACGCGTACGGCTTTAAGTAACAAGAAAGTCTCTATCACCGGAACAGACGGCGACGACCTGATAAATGGCGGAAGTCGTAACGATATTTTGCGTGGCGGTAATGGTGACGATACCATTCACGGCAATGCGGGAAATGACACACTAAACGGCAATGACGGCGATGATTGGCTGCTGGGCGGTGCTGGGAATGACACGCTGTACGGAGATAACGGTGACGACATTCTAAAAGGTGGTGCCGGCAATGATCGTCTTTACGGCGGTGCCGGGGATGATTACCTGATGGGTGAGGACGGGAATGATACCCTGCACGGTGGCGATGGAAACGACACGCTGCTGGGCGGTGCCGGTAACGACACACTTTACGGCAATGACGGCAATGACTGGCTGATCGGCGATGGCGGTAATGACTCGCTTTACGGCGGGACTGGCGATGATGTCGTCGAAGGCGGTGCTGGTAACGACTATCTAAACGGGGAAGACGGGAACGACATTCTGCAAGGCGGTGCCGGCAATGATCGTCTTTACGGTGGTGCGGGCAACGATTACCTGGCGGGGGATGCCGGCAATGATACGCTGTATGGCGGTGCGGGGAATGACACGCTGGTGGGCGGTGCTGGTAACGATATTTTATACGGCGATGCCGGCGACGATATTTTCCAAATTGGCCAGGGTTACGACCAGGTGACTGGTGGCACGGGCCGTGACACGATCATGGTCATGGCGATTGATTCCCAAGTGGATCGTGTCAGCGGATTTACAACAGGTGCGCAGGGCGACTTGCTAAACCTGGCGGCTGTTTTGCAGGGATTTGACCCCCTGACAGATTCGATCAACGATTTCGTCCATCTGACGCAAGTGGCTGGCGGAACGCTGGTCTCGGTAAATGCCACTGGGGCGCAAGGCGGCGATTTTGTTGCCTCGACCCTTTTACTGGGCGGCATTGGCATCACAAGCGCGGCAGATTTGATGGCTGCCGGCAACCTGATCGGCACGTTCGGTTCAACCAGTCACGTGGAAATATAAAGCGGTTTAAAGCTTTGTCCTGGCCGCCAGGGCCAGGCCGATTGTGCCATCATCCATATAATCAAGCTCGCCGCCCATCGGTAATCCGTGGGCCAGGCGCGTGATTTTAATGGGGTGTGGCAGGGCATTAAGCGCATCGCTGATAACATGGGCCGTTGTCTGGCCATCCACGGTTGCGGCCAACGCGATAATAACTTCACGGATATCGCCGGTCGTGGCGCGCCCCAGCAATGCCGTGAACGTCAAATCGTCAGGGCCAACGCCGTCCAGTGCCGATAAAACCCCGCCCAGGACATGGTACGCGCCCCGATATTGCCGGGTGCGTTCAATGGCCCAGATATCAGCAACACCTGACACAACGCAAATCACGCTGTCATCACGCGTCGCGTCGCGGCACAAATGGCACGGGTCGGTCGTGCCCAGATTGCCACATATCCCGCAGGTTTTGATTTCGGTGGCGGCGTTCGCCAGGCTGGCGGCCAGTGGCTGCATGATCTGTGATCTGTGCTGCAGCAAATGAAGGGCGATGCGTCGTGCGGAACGCTGGCCGAGACCTGGCAAGCGTGCCAGCTGTTTTATCAGGCCTTGCAACGGGTCATCAGGTGGCAAAGGGGCGACAGGCACAGCTTCGGCTATTGGTTATTGGAACGGCGCGCCCCGGCGGGCGGCTTGAACACAAATAAGCTGGCTGGAAGCTTCAAATCCTTTTCAAGATTCTCAAGACGGATTGTTGTGACCAGTCCCTGTGCATCTACAACGCGCCACCCCAGCAGGTAATACGGGTTGGCTTTGAACACCAGGGTCAGTGATCCCAGGCCCGGGTCGCTGGCCTGAACCACCGTGATTTGAATTTCGCCATCCACCTGACGGACGCGCTTCACGCTTAAATCTTTGTTATCCAGGCTGATTTTTTTCCGCAGGATAAAATCCGCCAAGGTCTGGCCGATTGTTGCATCGGTGATTTCGCGCGTGGCGGCATCATAAAAATGAATCCACAGTCCGTCGGCGACGACCAAATCCTTGCGCGGGGGATTATAACTGAACCGCATCCGGCCTGGCCGCCACAGGTAAAAGGTGCCTTTTAAGACTTCTTTGTCCGCGTTGATCTGGGTAAAGTTGGCTTTGACCGTTTGCAGATCCTGCAAATAGGCCTGCGCGCGGGCGATGTGTTGATTGTCTGCCTGGGACAGGGCCGCCTGGGCCCCAGAGCCCGCAGTCAGAATCAAGGCGAAAAACACGAAAAGGGGCGCGATATATTTCATCTCTCTTATCTAGCGCGGACAGGTCTGTCTGGCCAGCCTAATAATCACCCGAATGGTCACCAATTAACACCTCACGCTTGCCGACATGGTTGGCGGGGCCGACCACGCCTTCCTTCTCCATTTTCTCGATTAACGTTGCGGCGCGATTATAACCGACCTGCAGGTGCCGCTGGATAAAGGAGGTTGAGGCCTTTCGCTCACGCGCCACCAGGGCCACGGCCCGGTCGTACAACTCATCGCCCGATCCGCCGCTTTCGCCTGACAATCCGCCATACGCGTCGCCACCGCCGCCATCAATATCGTCGGTCACCCCGTCGATATAGGTCGGCGTTCCCTGCATCCGCCAATATTTGACGACCGATTCCACGTCCTGGTCGGCCACAAACGGCCCGTGAACCCGGGTGATGCGCCCGCCCGAGGCCATGTACAGCATGTCGCCCGCACCCAATAACTGTTCTGCGCCGCTTTCGCCCAAAATGGTGCGGCTGTCTATTTTTGATGTGACCTGGAAACTGATCCTGGTCGGGAAATTGGCCTTGATAACGCCGGTGATAACGTCCACCGACGGGCGTTGCGTCGCCATAATCAGGTGAATGCCGGCCGCGCGTGCCATCTGTGCCAGGCGCTGGATCGAGGCCTCAACATCTTTGCCCGCCACCAGCATCAGGTCGGCAAATTCATCCACGACGACGACGATATACGGCAGTTCGGTCAGGTCCAGTGCCTGATCCTCGTAAACCGGTTTACCAGTATCCGCATCATATCCGGTCTGGATTTTACGCATCAAGACTTCGCCCGTTTTCTTGGCTTCGCGCAGGCGGGCGTTATACCCGTCGATATTGCGGACCCCCAGTTTCGACATCGCGCGATACCTGTTTTCCATCTCGCGCACAACCCATTTCAGGGCGACGACCGCCCGGCCAGGTTCCGTCACTACGGGGGACAGCAAATGCGGGATATCGTCGTAAATCGACAATTCCAACATCTTCGGATCAATCATAATAAAGCGGCATTGATCGGGTGTCAGGTGGTATAAAAGCGACAGGATCATGGTGTTTACCGCCACCGACTTCCCCGAACCAGTTGTTCCTGCGACCAGCAGGTGCGGCATACGCGCCAGATCGGCGACAATGGGTTCGCCGCCAATATCCTTACCCAGAATCAAGGGCAGGCGGGCAGGATGCACACTGGCCGCTTCCATTTCCAGCATCTCACGGAAAAAGACCGTTTGGCGTTTCTTATTGGGAATTTCAATCCCGATCACGTTGCGGCCTGGTACCACTGCGGCGCGGACAGACACCGCCGACATGGACCGGGCAATATCGTCCGTCAGGTTGATAACGCGTGCTGATTTTGTGCCAGGTGCGGGCTCCAGTTCATACAGGGTGACGACAGGGCCGGGGTGAATACTGGTGATATCGCCCTTAACCGTATATTCGGCCAGAACGCCTTGCAGCATGTCGGCATTGCGTCGCAGTGCGACCTCGTCAATCTGTTCGGCTTCCTGTTTGATCGGCAGGGGTTTCAGCAATTCGCGCGACGGCAGTTCCCAGGCACTGGGGTCGGGCATCGACAATTGCTGCGGCTCTGCCTTTTTGGCAGGTGTTTTGACATGTGGGGCGATAACAGCGGGCTTTGATTTGCTGCGTGGTACGGGGGGCAGCATATCTGCGTCCTCATCCTCATCCATATGCGCCATGTCCGTATCGTGGCCGTCGGTGTCCAGCGTACGACGACGCGCTGGCTTTTCTGGTTGAGCGGTATGCGGGAACGCCGCCATGAACAGACCACCAACACGGGCGGCAAACAACGTCATGCCATCCCATAATGCCAAAGCATGATGCCAGCGCAGCAGGCTGACCCACGCCCAGATGATAAAGCCAAAAAATGCTAAGGGGGCCGCGGCGATCATCCCCCCGACCATAGGCACGAAATGGTTGACCCAATCGGATACCGGACGGAACAGGACGTATCCCAGGCTGCCGCCCCAATAGTAAGGCGTCATCGCCTGTTGCAGGCCCATTGGTACCGCGCTTAACGCCATGATAATCAAGATCATGCCCGTCACCATGAAAATTATGCGCCAAGGGCCGATGCCCGCGCGCCCTTGCTGCCACCAGGCGCAGGACCATGTGAACAAACTGATCGCGACCAGAAACCCGCCCAGGCCAAAGATTTGCAGCAGCGTATCCGCCACCGCCGCCCCTTGGGGGCCGGACCAGTTGTGAATGACAATTTCGGGGGTTTCGCCAGTGGTTACGGTTGTACTGTTCCATGACGGGTCGGTGGGGTTATAGCTGATCATCGCGACCAGCAACCACGCCGCGCCCAGCATCAACGCAAGCGCCGCCAGTTTGTTGACCAACCGTGCCAAAGCTTCGCTGGCCGCGGGGGGCAGCCACCGCCGTCGCCAAAAGGCGGTCAGCGAAGAACGAAAACTGGGTCTGATAGTGGTTTTGGGCATCGGGAAATCATATGGGTGGCAGCGTTAATACAGGAAGATGCGAATCACATCGGAAAATTTATTCTATACCGCGCCATGGCTTGTTTTCAATGGGACAGGCGGGGTGTGCATTAAACCTTCGTTAACCTTTTTACCTTCAGATAGGGGCAAGGAATGCCGAGGTTCATGTCACCATCTTATGCCGCCGCCTATACCATTTATAACGTGACGCCCGCGCCACGGGGTAAGAAGGGCGCGGAATGGTTCCGTTACGGCGTGTTGCAGGATCGGACCGAAGCCGTGCAAATCGCCCGCGAATTATTCTCAAGCCAAGAATTCGCCCGCGTTGAAGTCCACGAAACAAAGATGTTGCCCGCGGGTGGCAGCCGGAAAAGCCGCCGCATCAAAACCTTTATCCGTCGGGATGTTGCCAGTTTCCTGTGCTGGCAGGTTGCGGCGATTACCGCCTGCACCGCGCTGATTTCCATCGCCGTTATTTTCTGACGCTTATTTATCGTTGGGCGTCTCGACAGCCGCATTAAAAATGATTAGTGTCATGCGCATTAATACATAAGAATAACGTGGTGAAGATTGATGACCGCCCTTAAGACCCTGATGACCAAAACCTGTGCCGCAATCGGTGCTGTTGCCAATGGCCTTTCCTCTTTTTCCCGTCGTTACATGCACCAAGGTGTTCTGGCGGCGTTTATCCTGGCGGGTGTGATTGCGACATTGTCTGGGACGATTTCCCGCATGGTCGTTCACCCACACGTCCTGCACGAAGATGTCGTGAAGATCGAAGCCATGTCAGATGGCGGCGCGGCCGGCCCGGCTGGCCCCAAAGGGCCTGAACCTATTCTGGCCATGCTGGCGACTGCTGATGTGGCAAAGGGTGAGAAAATTGCCAAGGCCTGCGCCGCGTGCCACAGCTTTGATAAAGGCGGCGCGAACGGCGTCGGCCCAAATCTGTGGAATACCGTTGGGGGCAATAAACAACATGCTGCTGGCTATGCCTATTCCGGCGCACTTCTCGCTCAGGGGGGTGATAAATGGACCTACGCCGAACTGAACAAGTTTTTGTACAAGCCAAAAGAATACGCGCCTGGCACGAAAATGAGCTATGCAGGTTTGAAAAAGCCGGAAGATCGCGCGGCCTTATTGGCCTGGCTGCGGACCAAAACTGATGCCGCGCCGGCTATGCCAAGCGATGCAGAGATTGCCGCCGAAGCCCCACCGCCGGTGCCAGAAGCTGAGACCCCCGCAACGGAAACGGCCGGCGCCGATGCCCCTGCCGCGCCCGCAGACGCGGCCCCACCAGCCCCCGCACACTGACGATGCCCTTGCCGTCCCGCCTATTCCTGTATCTGCGCTATGGGCAGACGGTCTGGAATGTGCAGGGTTAGATGCAGAGCAGTGGCCGCAAACCCTGACTCGCTTAGTAGAAAGTTTCTCACGTCATCTGAATGATAATCGGGCACATACCATTTTATTTTTTGGGATGGGGCAACATTGCGCCCTTGTAAGAGATGCTGAGTGGCTCAAGGATGAAAGCATCGGAAGTGTAAACAAATCACGGTTGACATAACGTCTTTTTAAGCATATATGAGCACCATGTGTCGTCCTGCGGTCGCGGGTAAAAGGAGAGAAGAATGCTTCCTAGTGCTTATGATATTAAAGAGTATGCTATTGAAAGTTTTTTACGGCCGGCTCTCTTAAGGGCCGCATGGGCGCTTGCGCAGACTTTTGATGATAATGTGTTGCTCATCCATCGTTCTACAGGATATCACGGAGAAAGCTTCTTGAATCCGCTCCCATCTCCGAGCCGCCTGCCGGTCAATGCAGCAGAGCGTGCCTCCGTTTTGCATGATCTACCAACAGGATTTGCGCATCAATATTTATTGACGAAATGGGATGATCTGCCGCAACCTGGTGCATTGCGGACACTTTTCGGTGCGGGCCAGAAAATACTTGTCGACCATATTGAAGCGTTAATGCCTGAACGTCCTTCATCGTTATTTTATGCTGTAGCCGACCCAGTTATTGTATCATTAGAAGATGAAGAGGGTATGCGCGATTTAAACAGTATGCGCGCTTTAAACCGTAAGCCTAACATTATCACATATTCTGCGTATATGAGTGATCACACCCACGTTGTCTATGATCAAGCGACGAAGAGTTATGCTTTTGTTGACGCCGAATGTCCTACCCGTACCCCACAAATTTGGCAACAAAGCGATGGGGCAGTTCTTTGGCCTATACAGCCTAAATTGCAGCCACCACTACAAAGGCGAGCATACAACATCACAGAGCCTACCCCTTTTGCTCCCACCCGCCGGTTGGTTTTTGTTGCCAGTAGGTGACGGTATGGCCCGCATCGCGGGCTGATTTGAACCGTGTACGTGCGCCTGTTACTTCCGCGTCTACCTGCCCGTCAAACATATCGCAGATCAAGGAGAACCCATCCGTTGGTGCAGCCACGCCTTGTGTCACAACCAGCATATCCGCCCGATTTGGGTTTTCGTTCTGGTCGGTGATCCAGATCGGCTGGTATTGCGCCAGGCCATCATCTTTTGTGCCGTGCGGCAGGATGTCATCGCGGCGGCATACCCATAAATGCGCGCTTAACCGCTGCGTCTCAGCATGATTGGGCGTGCGGATCACGATCCGTTTACCACCGGCCAGGGCTTTTACCAGTAAGTCTGGCAAGGCCTGATCCAATGTTTTGGACTGCAGATGATAAAACCGGATATCGGCCATGGTTATTTCGCTTTTACTTTAGCCCCTGGCGGACGGCCGCGTTTTTTTACAACGCCAGGCGTGGCCACAGCATTTGCCAGGGCCTTACGACGACGCTTCACCATCCGTGGTTTGCGGGCCCCTTGGGCTTGCGCCAGGTCTAACAACAGGCGTACGCCATATCCTGTCGCGCCTTTTGGTGTGGTTGGCGACGCGGCGGTGGCCCAGGCGGTGCCTGCAATATCAATGTGCGCCCAGGGACGCTTGGCATCGATGAATGATTCCAGGAAGGCGGCGGCGGTACACGACCCGCCCAGACCTGACCACCCGCCGATATTCATCAGATCAGCAACGTCGCTTTCGATCATGCGATGGAACATCGGATCAAGCGGCATACGCCAGACGCGGCTGCCACTGCTGGCGCTGGCTTGCTCAAGACTGGCCCACAATGTGTCGTCATTCACGAACACGCCGGCGATTTCAGTGCCCAATGCCACACGTATGGCACCGGTCAGTGTTGCCAGGTCAATCACCAAAGACGGGTCATAGGTTTTTTGGATATAGGTCAGCGCGTCAGCCAGGACCAAGCGGCCTTCGGCGTCGGTGTTCAGCACCTCAACCGTCTTGCCGCCATATAAATGCAGAATGTCGCCAGGACGATAGGCCGACTGGTCAACCATGTTTTCCGCAAGGGCAACAATGCCGACGGCTGGCTTAACGGATTGCTGTAACGCCATGGCGTACATCGCGCCGATCACGGCCGCTGATCCGCCCATATCGTATTTCATGTCGTGCATGCCGTTTGCCGGCTTTATGGAATATCCACCCGTGTCAAAGGTGACGCCCTTGCCCACGAAAGCAGGAATGTTTTTCAGCGGCTTGCCCTTGCCAGCGTTTTTGCCGGCCCATTCCATGACAACCAAGCAAGGCGGCGTTTGCGATCCCTGCCCAACGCCGACCAGGCCACCCATGCCCATTGCCTTGGCCTGTGTCGCATCAATGATCGTGACTTTGACGCCCACAGGCTCCAACGTCTCTTTGATTAATTGCGAATAGGTGGTCGGATTGATCACATTTGGCGGTTCGCTGACCACATCGCGGGCCAGCGTGATTCCCGCGATCATGCCGTTCAACGGCTCTAAAGCTTTTCCAAGACTCCGGTCCGGTGTGACAACGTGCAGCTTAGTCAGCGTTGTATCTTTTTTATCTGCCTTCGGTGTTTTATAGCGGCCAAAATGATATTGCCCCAGGCGCAGGCCGGTGACCATGTGTGCGGCCACCGTGCTGATACTGAAGCCGGATTTGCGTGTTGCGCGGGCCACATCGTTGCCCAGCAACAGGGTGGCTGTCGTAAAATTCTCACGCGCTAATGCACCGACCAAACGGCCGCCCATGGCCTCTAGTGCCAGGGTTTGCAAGGATGTCGCATTGCCAAGGCCGACCAGAATAACCAGGCCGGTCCCCAATCCGACAGGGGGACGTAACGTCAAAACCTGGCCGTTTTTACCGGTGAAATCCGTGCGTTTCAGCTGGAATGACAGGTATTTGCGAAGTGGCGCCCGTTTCGGCCATCCGGCGATCAAAGGCTGGCCACCCTCAGCTGCAAAAATCACCAACGCGGCGTCATTATCGGCCACCGCCTTATTCTTTGTCACCAGGGTTGTTGTCGGCAGGCTGTCATAGCGTGGGGTGGCAACAACAGGTTTTTTTGAGGTTTTGGTGGCCATCAGAAGACTTTCCGTTTATATGGTATGGTGAAAAATAACGATACTCACATTAACACCTTGTATTTGGCTGTAAACACCGAAAACACTGAATTTATCACACGATGCACGTTTTAACCCGCTATATTGGCCGAAACCTGCTGATTGCGACCTTGTTCATCACAGGTGTGCTGTCGGCGGTCATTCTATTGACGCAATCCTTGCGTTTTTTGGACTTAGTTGTCAGTGCGGGGGCCTCGTCCGGGTTGTTTTTTGCCTTAAGTTTTCTTGTTCTGCCCCGGTTTCTTGAAATTATCCTGCCACTGGGTTTTGCGGTGGCGATTCTATTTACCTATCAACGCCTGCAGGGCGATTCGGAATTGGTGGTCATGAAGGCAACGGGCGCATCGCCGACGCAGCTGGCGCGTCCAGCGGTGCGGATGGGCGTGGTCGGCTGTATCTTCATGATCGTGACGACGTTGTGGATCACCCCGCTGACTCTGCAGCAGATGCAGCATGTTCGCCATGTCATTCGGTCTGAATTCTCTGCCATGATGCTGCGCGAAGGGGTGTTTAACACGCTGGGTGACGGCGTAACTGTGTATGTGCGTAAAAAGGCCGGGAATGGGGAGTTCCAAGGCCTTCTGATCCATGATACACGCAATCCCAAAACCGGGCCAGTGACAGTATTCGCCAAGCGTGGCCAGGTGGTCATCACGGATGAAGGATATCAGGTGTTGGTGTATGATGGCGCGCGTCAGGTCCTGCGTCCGGATGATAAAGCGTTACAGCGTCTGCAATTCAACAGTTACAGTATTGACCTGCCTTCAAACGACAAAGTGTCAGATACCAGGGATCTGGAAGCGGACGAGATGACAATTATTCCGTTGGTGCGTGCCCTGCAGGGTCAGGCAGACTTGGCCCGCCAGGCGCGCGTTGAAATTCACAAGCGTGTCAGTGCGCCCTTTATGATTCTGACGTTCGGTGGCATCGCGCTGCTGGCCATGCTTGCCGGAGCCTATACCCGACACAACCAGCCGCTGCGCCTGACTTTTGCGTTGGTGCCGATTGCGGTGCTGCAGGGCCTTTATTTGGCCGCGTATAATGTCAGCAAGAATAATGATATTGGGATCCTGATAATGTATGGGGTGGTTTTTGTGCCGTTGGCGGTCATCATGCTCGCTTTTTATCGCCTGCGCGGCGGCCACAATAAACCGTTCCCATGGGTGGAGGTCAGCATCTGATGCAAGCCGCCATATTCCCGCCGCCGACGTTGTTTTGGTACATGGTACGCCGTTATGCCATAACCTTTCTGGGGTTCTGCCTGTCACTTTTGGCGGTCGTTTATCTGTTCGATGTTGTTGAATTGATGCGGCGGGCGTCAAAGGGCGACGGCGTTCCCCTTGTCCTGCTGTTTGAAATGGCCATCTTAAAGCTGCCCGATGTGGGGCAGCAGATCAGCCCGTTCGCGATCCTGTTTAGCGCCATGCTGTTATTCTGGGGTTTGAACCGTCATCACGAATTCACTATTTTGCGCGCCGCCGGGTATTCGATCTGGCAGATTCTGGGGCCTGTCTTATTGCTGGTCAGCGTAATCGGCGTGATCATGAGTACGCTGATAAATCCCATCGGGGCGATGCTTTTGACACGTTATCAAGTGCTGGAAAACGTGCATTTGAAGCAACAGCAAAGCATGGTCACGCTTTCAAAGCAGGGGTTGTGGTTGCGCCAGCCGGTTGAGGGGGGGTACGCTTTGCTGTACGCCCAAAGCCTGAACACAAAAACCTGGAAACTGGACGGCGTCATGACGGTCTATTTCCGCAAGGATGACACGTATTACCAGCGGGTGGACGCGGGTATGGCGACCCTGCGCCAGGGCGCGTGGGTATTTGATAATGCGATGGTCAGTAAGCCAGGCAATTTGCCCCAGATGCAACCAAGCTTTGTTCTGCCGACCGACCTGACACATGAAGATTTGATCGAAAGCTTTGCCGCGCCCAGTGCGATGTCGTTCTGGAGCCTGCCGAAATATATCGAAACGCTTGAGGCCACGGGGTTCGATACGTCATCGATGCGGATGTATCTGCACACGTTATTCGCGCAGCCCGTCTTTTACATGGCGATGATCCTGCTGGCCGCCACGGTGTCGTTCCGACCACACCGATTGCAGCAGGGATTATTCGCCGCCATTTTGGCCGGCGCGCTCTCAGGCCTGGGTATCTTTTTCTTCAGCACGTTTCTGCAGGCCCTGGGGGGCGCGCACCAGATTCCGTTACTGTTGGCCGCTTGGGCGCCCAGTTTGATCGTGGTTCTGCTGACTGTTGGCATCCTATTGGCCCAGGAAGATGGTTAATAATTAACATAATACCATGGACTAACTATCGGATTTTACTAAAAAATTTAATGTCAGGGCTTGCCAAATCGGTAAATCTTGTTAAGACTTTGGTAAATCCTGTGTGTTTTACTGGCCATAGGTACAAAATGGTGTGTCTTTAATAATAAAATTCCTTGAAAGGGTATGCGTATGTCGGCGGGTAATACATTCAAAACAGTGATGGCGACGGTTGCAATGGCGGCCCTGCTCGGTCTAACCGGGTGTGCGACGGGCGGTAACTCTACAAACGGTGAAATCGCCGATCCTGCCGAATCCGTAAACCGCGGCATTTTCAAATTCAACGACGCGGTGGACAGTGTGACGCTGAAGCCAATCGCCCAAGGGTATCGCGCCGCTGTGCCGAAACCCGTCCGTACGTCGGTCCGTAATTTCCTGCGCAACCTGGAAAGCCCGGTTATCGTCGCCAACCAAGCCTTGCAAGGCGATGTCGAAGGCACGGCTGCTTCCACCATGCGCGCTTTGATCAATACCACTATCGGGATTGGCGGCTTGTTTGATGTCGCGGCAGAAGCGGGCATTCCGCATGAAGACGAAGATTTCGGTCAGACACTGGCCGTCTGGGGTCTGGACCACGGCGCTTATGTCGTGCTGCCGATCATTGGCCCAAGCTCTGTTCGCGATGCGACCGGTCTGGCTGTTGATACGATCGCCGACCCGGTGAACATCTGGTTGGATAACACAGGCCATGAAGATCTGATCGTGGCCCGTATTGCCGCACGTGCGATTGACATGCGCGAAGAATACCTGGATCTGACCACTGATCTGAAGAAAAACTCGGTTGATTACTATGCCGCGATGCGCAGTACGTACGTACAATACCGTGCCGCTGCGGTTTCAGACCAAAGCAGCAACGGCGCGACAGTCGATATTCCTGAATACTGATAACAACAACTGGCTAAAAAGAAGAGGTTGGCAAAATCCTTGCCAGCCTCTTTTTTTTCTGTCACACAGGTCTATCTTAGAACAGTATTGGCTTTTAGAGGGTTAACAATGAACAAAACCACCACATATTTGATGGGCAGCATGATGGCTGTTATGATCGCGGCACCCGCTTTTGCCGGTCCTTTGACAATGCCCGTTTCGCCTGTTGCGACACCGTCCGCTGTTGTTTCAGTGGCCACCGCGACGCAAAACACGGCCGCCTTGAATTTTGTCACCCGGGTGACACAAGAAGGCCTGGCGTTCCTGGAGGATACATCGCTGAGCCAAGCGCAAAAGAAAGCGAAATTCCGGTCCCTGCTGACCCGCAATTTTGATCTGAACACAATCGGTCGGTTTGCCCTGGGCACCAACTGGCGCGTTGCCACACCAGCTGAGCAGCAGCAATATTTAAAACTGTTCAGCAACATGGTTGTCGAAGTGTACGCGACACGTTTTGATGAATATGAAGGCGAAAAGGTTCAGGTTCAGGGCGTTCAGCCGCTGGCCGGGTCAGATTCGCTTGTAACGTCTTATATCGTGCCGGCTGGTTCAGGCCAAAAGGTGCGTATCGACTGGCGCATCCGTCACAACGGCAGTAATATGCGCGTTGTCGATGTGATTGTTGAGGGCGTGAGCATGAGCGTGACACAGCGCGCGGAATTCGCCTCGATTATTCAGCAGGGCGGGGGCAAAGTGTCCCACCTGATTCAGCACTTGCAAGCAAAGGTTTCCGGCAAATCTTCCTAAGCCAGCCGGTTTTCCCATTCAAAAAGGCGGCCTGCGGGCCGCCTTTTTCTTGTGTCTGTAACCCAGGATTATTTGTCTGAGAACAGGCCCTTCATCTTACTGACGCCGTCCATCGCATTACTGACCTGGCCAACCGACTGCTGAATAATCGTGCTACCGGAAATAGCGGCGTATTGAGTCAGCTGCTGCGCGCTGTCTTGGTTGAAGTCAGAGAAGGTGGAGGCCGACGAGCCCATCCAGCGTATGATCTGGTTCGGGATCTGGTCGATCAGCTTGAACGAGGTGGTGGCCAGCATGTACATGATAATCGCGTACAGAACTGTGAAGAACAGCTGGTCAACCGGGCCACGCATCTTCTCAATCAATCCTGGGTTTGCGCCAGCGGCTGATTGGTCAAAGCCGGTGACGTTCGCCAGAACATCGGGGAAGATGTCGTTCAGCACGTGGGCCGACGCGGCAAAGGTTGTAACAGCCGCCAGCAATCCGAAGACGCTTAAGATCGGTCGCAGGAAAATCTCAAAGATCATGAAATAGCCGTTCGTGGCCGCATCACCCGGCAAGCCGTTCCCGTCAATGCGCAAATGTGCCAGGGCCCATAGCGGCACGCCGACCACGGCCTCGAATATCCCTTTGACCCACGTGCCCACAGCAAAGAAGAAGTACAGGAACGGCAGGAAAGGAATAACGTAGTACAAGACGAAGCCGACGGTCATCGTCAGTGTCGCAACGCTTAACAGCAGGCCCCCAATTGTTCCCAGCAGCTGTGACGCACCGCCCGAGGTCGGAATCGTCCCCAGTTTCGCAGCAAAGCCGAAGGTCAGGTTGGTGATTGTCGCGTTAATCAGGCCGCGCCCGACCGCCGCCAATTGCGCCAGCGGATGCACATCGCGGTTTTCCGGACTGCGCAAGTTTAACAAGGCTTCGGTCCCGAACAGCGTGTTAATCATGTCGAAGATCACGTTGCCCGTTTTGGGGATGTCGCGGAAATCACTTTCGAAGCGTTCGCCGTCCCGCACAACGCTGTACAGTGCGCGGCCGATGGCGGCATCTTCGGGGCCACGGCGGCCCGTCGTCGTTTGGGTTCGGTCGGCGGTGTTGACCGGTTCGAAACAGGCAATACCGTTTACGTCCTTGGCCGTCGCGCGACGTTCCGAACAAATCTCACTCATCACCCGTGGATAACGGCTGATTTTCGGGGCGTTGGCCAGGCTGGCGACCATCGCGCCGTTTAATTCGGCAATCTTGTTGTACCAGATACCGGCACCGCCCCACCCGCGTTCCAGCAATTGTGCAGGAATGGCGAAACGGGACTGGCCACCGGCGGATGACGTACCACCGCGGGCATAGCCCTGTTGTTCTGCTTTGACGGCCTCGTTCCGTGCTTTTAACATGTCGGCGCGGATATCGGCAGTGATAGCGGCCAGTGCGGCTGCGATGTCATAGGATGGATTGACAGCGTTGTTCAGGATGTTGCTGGCACTCGCGCCGCCATGAACGCTTAAATTCTTGTAAGGTGCAATCATTTGTCCATCCGGGGACCGGATATCGCGGTGGTTGCGGTTCACGTACCACATCGCCACGCTGATGATCCGCTCATCATACCACAATCTGTCGATAGCGTTCAGATAGGCCTGCATAATCAGGCGCGGGCCTTCATAGCGGAAATCCTGAACCGACAGGGTCAATTCGCCGCAATCCGGGCTGACATTCCCAAGCTCAATTTCATTCTCCCGGTTTGCGACACCGCCATCGCCAAAGCGCACGGTGACATCCGTATTCCGGGTGAAGGTCAGCACATCGTCGATCTTCAACTGGCCGACGCCGGTATTGTCAGTGACCATCCGGTTGTTGGCGCGCAACGGGTGCTGGACCATATACATATGAACTTTATCAATACTGGCATCCGCACCGGCAGATGTCGCACCGCCGCCTGGGGCTCCGCCCGTGGCTTTTACCCGGCTGGCCTGTGTTGATCCGGTTCCGGTGTAATTGCCGGATGTTTCATTCAGGATCTGATCCTTGTCACCGGCCGTATGATAGGTGGGGTGGAATCCCGTATCTTCAACGATCTGGCAGGCACGGGCCAGCGTCATGAAGGACACCAGGTTGTGCAGGTTCGGAATGCTGGGCGAGGCAACCATTTCATTGCCGCTCATGAATTCGGCCTGAAGGCTTTGGTTAAAGCCGACCCAGCCGTTCGATGCCAGGTTCGATCCGTATTTCGCGGAATGCAGCACGATGTACTGTGCGGCGTTCATGCCGTTTGACAGGGGCACCAGCAGGCCAAGTGCAACCACCAGGCGGATAGGCGCCCAGACAGTATTGAAACGCTTGCCGAACGGTGTGCCCGTCTGCGCCGTTTCAACGGCGATCACCATCACGAAATACATGATGATCATCGCGGCCACGATCAGCAAAGCCGTGCTGTAAAAGGCAAACAGGCTGTGCAGGGCGCGGTGGAACGGCCAGGGGAAGGTCGGCGGGGTATAGATCGGATTGTCAGGATCAAAATTGAAATCGGCATCCATGCCCAGGCAATTAGAGGTAGAGACACAGGAATTATACAGGCCAGGAATCCCGAAAACCCGGTCCAGCAGGATAAAGGCGATATCATTCTGCGCCCGGTCGGGCGTAATTGTGAACATATTGGTGAAAGCATGTGCAGCCGGCACAGCAAAGCCGTACAGCAACAGGCCAACCTGAATCATAAGCAAGGCAATGGCCAGCAACAGCATAAACAGCACAATGATCTGGTCGATATTGCGGCGGTCCATAACGATATTATTAAACGCAGCGGCAAAGACGTGACGAATGCCGAAACGGCCAATATTATTGGCCATTAAGTAGGGATGGCCAGGCGGCAGCAGGCGCGTGGCGGCAAAAACAAGCGCCATGAAATAGGCGAGTGTCGCAAATCCCGTCCCAAAAAGGTCGTAAATCCGGGGCAATACGCGCGGCAATACGGCGTATTTAACAACGGTCATAGTCGTAATTTTTTGTTCCGTTTGCACTATGCCCTCTTATTCCTTCATCCCAGCTTAACAAAAATGTCTAAAATTTTAATTAAATTCTGTGTCCTATTGTCATCGCTGGATATTTTACTGGTTATTCCCTTTGGCCGCTTCTGCTGCTGCCGCTTCGTCTTCTGATGGCCGCCCGTCGAACAGGCCGCCCATGCCGATGGCCGCGGTCTGCAGGTCGCCTGCCAAATCGCGTGACAGCATTGATCCGGAAATCGCACCGTATTGCACCAGTGTCTGCGCCGGATCCTGGTTGGTATCGCTGAACGAACTGACACCCGATCCGATAAACCGCAGCGTGCTGTTCGGGATGGCATCGATGACCTTGAAGGTCGAAGACGCCAAAATATACATCAAAATCGCATAGGTGATTGTGAAGAACAGCTGATCCACATAGCCGCGGAAATTGTCCATATTGACCAGGCTGGGCATACCCGGCTGCGTCGATGCGGCGGCGGATGATCCTGAAAACCCGGTCAAGTTGGAAATCGCCAGGGCAAACACGTCGTGCAGCATGATCGCCAGGGCGGAAAACAGCGAGATGGCCAGCAGCAGGCCGAATAACGTCAAAATCGGACGGATGAAAATATCCAGCAACAGGTAGTATCCGTTCGCCGCGGCCTTACCCGGAATACCGTCGGCGTCAATACGCAAATGGGCCAGGGCCCATAGCGGCACCGCGACCAACGCCTGGAAAATCCCAAGGACCCACCGCACCATCGAAAACAGGAAATACATGAAGGGCATAAACGGCACGATGTAATACATGATAAAGCCGGCGGTCAGCGTGATTGAAAACAGGGTAAAGAACACGCCTGAAATACCGCGCATCCCGCTGGCGATCGCTTCGGGGCTGATGGCACCCTTATCATTCAGGGCGTTGGCCAGGCCTGTGCCGACCCCTGCAATACTTAAACCAATTCCCAAATTACGGATGGAGCTTTCGACCAGTGCTTTCCCCAGTGCCGACATCTGGGCCAGCGGGTGAACATCCCGGTTTTCGTACAATTCGAACAGGCCCCAGCTGCCGAAAATCATGTTGAGGACCCGAGAAAACGCGTCAGTCCCCGACCCGTTAATCAGCACGTTGGCGACCGAATCCTGACGAAAATCGTCTTTGATCTGATAATACATTTTGGCGAAGGGCAGTTTCTGCACATTCGACCATCCAGCACCATTGCCGGGATTGAACAGATCCGCGCCACCGATAAAGGCGTTGCGTGTTGCGTTCATTTCATAAGCTTCGCGCATGATTACAGGCACGCGTGAGGGCTGCGGGGTTGCAAAAATGGCGGTCGTCACGGCCCCGTTCAGGAAGGCCAGCTCGTTATACACCATTGCCGCACCGGCCCAGCCGCGATCCACGACTTCTTGCCGCACCGTCAGGGTGGTCAGGTCGCTGGCGCGTAGTTTAGAGATGGCATCTTCAATCGCGGCATTGACCTGCGATTGCTGTTCATCAATAAACTGGCGGTAATAGGTCGCGCCTGGGGTTTTCCGTGTCGCGCATTCCGCGCCCCATGGAATGGACCCGTTATAACTGACATCGCATGTGGCTTTGGTTTCCAGGAATCCGTTCGCCACACGCTCGCCAAAACTGCGCAGGCCTGCATCCTGCCACAAGGTTTGCACGCGGTCGAAATACATCGCGTGCACCTGTTTCGCCGCCGGCGTATCGCCGCCTTCTAAACTGAGTGTCAATTCGCCGCAGGCCGGGTAAATCCCCGCCAGATGCATTGTGGTATCCCCCTGGCCTTGGGTGCCGAACACGATCTGGACTGCTCGCCCGCCGGTAAAGGCAATGGCGGAATCCAGCGTCATGCCGCTAAGGCGCTGGGCGGCAGAATTCACGGTCGTGCCGTTGGCGCCGACGCGGGTGCCACGAATGACATAGGCATCGACGTTCGTGACGCCGTTAATCGGATTGATCGCATAGGCGGCGCGACAGGACTGGGCCAGATGCATAAATTCAACCAGGCTGGTCAAATCGGCGGGCTTTGGTTTCGCCACGGCATTCCCGCCACTGACCATCAGGTTATTCTGCATGGTGAAGTTAAACTGTTTCCAGCCATTGGTGGCCAGGCCCGACCCCCATTTGGCGATATGCAGTGTTAAATGCTGGCCGGCGCTTAACCCGTAATGCACAGGCAGAAGCAAGGCGACGGCAACAACCAAACGAATGGGCACGTAAATGGATTGGAAACGCTGGCCGAACGGTGTGCCGGTTTGGGCCGATTCAAGGACCACAACAACAACAAAGTAAAAGACGATAAACAAGGCAATGATCATCATCGCGTTGTTGTAAAACGCGAACAGGCTGAACATCGCTTTGTTGAATGCCGGGACGCGGGCCCAGGTCTGCGGATCGAATTGCGATCCGAACACCCCCGGCACGCCGAATGTTTTATCCAGCATCATAAACGCGATATCGCGCGTGGGCGGATTGGTGTCGAACAGGCCGGTGAAGTTCAGATTAATAGTGGCAGCGCTGGCAATCGGTACAGCCAAGGCCAACGCGCCCGCAATCATTTGCAGCAGGATCAGGCCGAACCCAAGCACCAGCACGGCGTACATAATCACCTGATCGCTGTGCCGCCAGGAAAAATTTAAATGGCGGGCTGCTTCGACAAAGACTGCGCCAATACGCAAGTCCCGCATCGCGCGGCTGTTGGTAAAGAATGGATGCGTGGCGGGCAGCAGGCGGACCGCAACAAAGACCAGTGCGATCAGATACGCGAAATACCCGAAACTTAATCCAAGATCGCGCAGGCGCGGCACAATGCCGGGCAGCAAAGCGTACTTGGCCGCTTTGGCAATCATGGCAGGTGTGTTTGCGTGTGTGGCCATTCTTACTGATCTTGTTTTTTATCTGGGTCAGGTGGCGGGGGATCGTCGAACAAATCGCCGATCATGCTGCCACCTGTGTGGGTTGCTGTTTTCAGGTCATCGACCGTGTTTCTAAAGCCCTGGTTGACGGCCAGGCTGAGCAGCGGCAGCATCTGTGGCGCGGGCTGTTCCATCTTATCGGCAAAGCTGTTGGCACCCGACCCGATAAAGCGGATCAGATTGTTTGGAATGTCGTCGATTAATTTGAAACAACTTAAGGCCATCATGTACAGGATAACAGCATACATAACCATATAGAAGAACCGGTCAACAGCCCCGCGGAATGAATCCAGGTTCAGGCCGGCCTGAATATCCGCCGGGTCATGACCGCTTAAATTACTGTTCACCACATCCCACACAACGTCCAAGGCATTGGCGGAGGCCGCGAAGATCGTGATCGCCGCCATCAATCCGAAGATGACCATGATCGGCCGCAAAAAGATCTCAAGGATCAGTAAATAGCCTGTCTGGGCCGCCTCTGGTATCATGCCCTTGCCGTCCACATGCAGGTGGGCCAAGGCCCATAACGGCACGCCGACCAACGCTTCAAACACTGATTTGACCCAGTTGCCGACGGCAAAGAAGAAATAGATAAACGGGAAAAACGGGATCAGGTAATACATGATAAATCCGACCGACAGGCCCACGCCCGCAATGCTGAACATCATGCCGGATACGATGCCGATCCCTTCACCGGCATCGCGAATGCCCTGATCGCTCATGCTTCCCATTGCCCCGCCCAGGCCGGACATCACGCCGCCAATGGCAATATTCACCATGGCTTTTTCAATCAGGCCACGACCCAGCATCGACAGCTGGGCGGATGGATGCACGGATGAATTGGCGCGCATGTGCATGATGCTTTCCGCACCAAAAACACCAGCGATCATGCGTTCCAGGGCATTGCCGCTGACGCCTGTCTGGTCACGCTGCTGACTGGCTGTACTCCAATACTCAAAGGATTGTCCCATGGCGTTCAGCAGCGCGGTATTCTTTTCCGTCTCGTTGAACGGGGTGCTGCCGGCGCGACCCCGGGCGAAAACGTCACGGAAGGCGGTTTCCACGCCACCGGTTTCGCGCGCGTCGCGGAATTGTTTTTCCAGCAATTCAGGATAGCGAACGATTTGCGGCTGGGACTGTACGGCGGTGACGGCCAGGCCATTCACTTCGGCGATTTTGTTGTACCAGATGCCGGCACCGGCCCAGCCCAGGGCCTTCATTTCCGGGGTCAGGTCGAAACGGATGGATTTTTCCAGGTCGTGGGTCAGGAATCGCAGGATCGTGTCATCGGCATAACGCTGGCGTTCGGAAACCGCATAGCTGGCATAAGACGTGTTCATCCCCTGATCGGTGCATTTGCCCAATAAGGGGAATGTCGTTCCGCCCTGCTGGTAATTGCCATTACCATCGGCGGTGCTGCACCGGGATATCGTGCCGTCACCGTATGGCGTGCCTTGGTTGGCATTGGCAATGGTGCGTTCAATAACGGCGGTGGCAAAGGCGCGCGGACCGTCCCCGGCCACACTGCCCGATCCCATCATCTGGTTAATCAGGGTGTAATAGGCCTCAGACACCTTTGTCAGATCGGCGACGTGCGAGCCCTGAATCGGAATCGCAATTTCACCGCAAAACGGGAAAACATTTCCGGCTTGCAGGGGCCATTTCTTCGCATCCATCTGGCCGATACGGATCACGACATTCTTTTTGTTGCTGTAGTCCAGCGCGCGGCTGAAGGGCAGGAAACTGCCCGCGCCACTGTTCGGATCACCGATCAGCAGACCTTTCTTAAGCGGAGCCACAAGATAGGGGGCAATCCGTGATTTTTCCGCCGCGTCAGGCGCGTTCTTCAAGCCGTAAACTTCTTGATACGCCATCATACAGGTGCGGGCCATATGCATAAAAGCGACGGTTTCGCTGACATCCGGAACGCGGGCGACGGCCACATACCCATTGGTTTGATAGGTGGTGGCAGGAACGGTATCAGTACCGCCGGTAATGCCGACATAGTTACGGGCGGGCAGGACGGCGGTTGTGTTGCTGCCCATGCCGGGATTGGCCAGGAAAGAGTTAAAGGACAGCCAGCCATTTGTGGCTAAACCCGATCCCCATTTGGCGGCATACAGCGTGATATACTGGGCCGTGTTCATGCCGTAACCCACGGGGACCAGCATGCCGAGGGCGATAATCAGGCGCAGGGGCGTAAACACGGTATCGAAACGCTGACCGAATGGTTTGCCCGAAGCAGCTGTTTCATAAACTGTGGCAACGACGATATAAAAAATGGCGATCAGAGCCATAAAGAACATGACGCTGGAATAAAAGGACAGCAGCGATTGAAACGCTGTGTGAAAGGCATCGGGGAACGGGGCGACCTGGGACGATGCGGACCCGAATATCCCGGGTACGCCGAATACGCGATCCAGCATATTCAGGGCGATATCCCGCGCAGGCGACGGGGTGTCCACGGGAAATGTCGCGGCGGCCACGGGCGTAATCAGGCCAAAGATAATCAAGCCGAAACCATATAATGCGGCAATGACAAATCCGGCCAGCATCATGCTGAACATCAAGACCTGATCGATGTGCTGGCGGTCGCATTTTACCTGACCGGCCGCTGCCGCAATGACATGGCGAAAGCCGTAACGTCCGAAATTGTGCTGTTGCAGGTAGGGGTGATTACGGGGCAACAGGCGCACACTTAAGAACATCAGCGCGACAAGGTAGGGGATCAGGCGGAAGGGGGTAAAAACAAGCTTGCGAATACGGGGCAGAATTTGGGGCAGTAATGCATAGCGCAGCACCTTACCAACAGGCGGCAGCAACGGCGCATGGGGCGCCGTTTGGCGCCCATTTGTATCGGCAGCTTTGGTCGTCTGTTTTTTCACCCGCATCCTTACCCAAACTCTAGTTTACGCGTATTTACCTAAAATTTTAGTTAACTTTGGTTTCCTGAAGCTAATCAATTTCTTAAGTGTTGTTTGGTCGCCATTTTGGACCCTCGGACGTGTCTTCCAATGTCACGCCCAATGCGGTTAATTCCTGGCGGAGTGTGTCGGCCTGGGCAAAATCACGCGCTTTTCGCGCTGTTTCCCGTGCGGCGATCAGGCGTTCAATTTGCGCGACAAGCGCATCGCCTATTTCGGGTGTGGCAAACCAGGTCGCCGGGTCGTGTTGACCCAGCCCCATCAGGTCACAGCTGGCTTTTAAGACGGACATGTGCGCGTCATCCTGGCGGGCGGCGTCGATCAGGCGGTGCAGAACCGCGATGGCTTGCGGCGTATTTAAATCATCGCATAACGCCGCGACCAATTCAGGGTCAGCGGATGTGGGCACAGCGTGATCGCCCGGCGCGCGTTGCAATACGGTGTAAAGCTTGTCCAGCATCTTTTGTGCCTGATGCACACTGTCATCCGACCAGTCGCTGGGCTGGCGGTAATGCGCCCCTAAAAGGGCCAGGCGAATAACCTCCCCCTTCATGCCGCCCTCAAGCAGAGCGTGCGCGGTGATGAAGTTATTCAGTGATTTCGACATTTTCTCGCCGCCCACTGTCAAAAATCCGTTATGCACCCAGACCCGGGCAAAGTCAGCAGCATCGCGCGGCGTATGATGGGCGCAGCACGCCTGGGCAATCTCATTTTCATGGTGCGGAAACTTTAAATCTACCCCACCCCCATGAATGTCGAACGGCAGGCCCAGGTGACGGGCCGCCATGGCCGAACATTCGATATGCCAGCCCGGACGGCCTCGCCCCCACGGACTGTCCCAGCCCGGCTGGTCGGAGGATGAGGGTTTCCACAAAATGAAATCAGCAGGGTCGCGCTTGTATGGCGCAACTTCGACACGTGCGCCGGCAATCTGATCGTCACGGTTGCGGCCGGACAGGCGCCCGTAATCGGGGTAAGACGGCACGTTGAACAGGACATGCCCGTCCACGGCATAAGCATGGTCATGGTCGATCAATGCCGTGATCATTGCGATCATTTCGGGGATATGCGCCGTGGCGCGGGGCTGAATATCGGGCTGGGCGTTCCCCAGGGCCGCCATATCCGCATTGTAAACCTCAGTATAAAACGCGGTAATGTCCGAGATGTCGCGGCCGGTTTCGGCGGCCGCATCCATGATCTTGTCATCGACATCCGTGATGTTGCTGACATACGTGACATGCGGATAAATGTGGCGCAGGACGCGGACCAGCAGGTCAAACACCACCGCCATCCGCGCATTCCCGATATGCGCCGTCGCGTACACGGTTGGCCCACAGGCGTAAAGACGCACATGGTCCGGATCAATCGGCGTAAAAACGTCTTTGGCCCGGGTCAGGGAATTATAGAGTGTAAGGGGCGGGGTCGTCATGGGCGGAAAAAATCAAAATAAGGTTATCGTTCCTCACCATACGTGAATCGCCCTAACTTTCCACGAAAAAGTAGTAAGGGCAGGCAAGAGAATGCTGGCCATCCGCATTATTGTGCCATAGGATTACATCATCCGATGACCGATACCGACATAATTGATCTGACGCCGCGTAACCCTGCCACTGATCTGGCGGGCGGCGGGCGTTTGGTTCAACGGCGTAAGCCTGGCGGGCCTGCGTGGCTGCGCCGACTGTTGCTGCCGTTCCGGGGACGGGCCAGCTGGCGCATGGCTGTCCTGGTTTTTGTGTCCCTGTTGACCGCGCAATGGGTCATGATTTCGCTTGCCACCTATTTGAACCTGCATACGCAAAACGAACAGATTGCGCAAAACCTGCTGGGTGATGTGAAGGCCCTGGTAAATATGGCGGTGGCACCGGGCACGGCTGCGCAACCCATCACGCCGCAGGCCAGCCAGGCATTGCTGTCCCACACGCCGATTGCCGGGATTGTGGTCTATGACGCCACGTTCCAGCCGGTCCAGCGTCTGGGCGAGCCTGTGATTACCCAGGCAATTTCAGCCGCAAGTGTCGGCACAATTTATAAAAGTCCCGGCCAGCATCATTACGAATTCGTCGTGCAGGCTGATGGGGCACAGGGCGGCGCGTATTTTGTCGTCGTGCGCGTCCTGTCAACGCAAGTTGCGGCACTGGACAAGGCGTTCCTGGCATCTGCCGCCATGTTGGCCTTGATATTCGCCACGTTTGTGACCGTTATTGTCGTGATCGTGCAACACAGCTGGTATATCGCGCCTTACCTTTTTCTGCGCCGCAACTTGCTGCGCGCCGCGAAAAATCCCGAACGCGTGGTGCTGGAAAAATCCCCTTACCCCGCGGGGGATGAGATTGGCCAGACGATCATGCTGGTTCAGGATCTGATCAAAACAAACACCAAAAACCTGACGCAAATCAAGAATGCTGCGCAGACGCAGATTCACAAGCTGGCGTATTTCGATGCGATGACTGGCCTGCCGAACCGCACCCTTTTCCTGCGTGAACTGGACCGCCTGACCCGCCTGGCGGAAGAGAAAACAGGGCGGAAAGAACGGTTTGCCGTCGTTGTTGCGGATTTGGATCATTTCAAGGATTTTAACGATTCGATGGGGCACGCTGTTGGCGATGCGATTTTACAAGCCGTGGGCAAGCGGCTGCGCGCATCATTGCCCCATGCCGCGGTTGTGGCCCGGTGTGGCGAGGATGAATTTGCCGTCGCTATGCCGCTATTTGGCACGATTACATCTGCTCAGGCATTGGGCGAATGGGTCCAGCAGATTATCAAATCGGCCCCCTATGACGTGATGTCGGAAAGCTTTCAGGTGCGCGCATCCGTTGGCGTCGCGACATTCCCTGATAATGCCAGTAATGTTGAGCAGGTCTTGCGGAACGCGGATATCGCCCTGAACCGATCGAAGGAAGAGGGGCGCGATTGTCTGCGCGAATATCTGCCCGAATTTGATGCGGCCGTGCAGGCGCGGTTCCAGATGCTGCGCGATTTGCGTGTAGCGCTGGAAAAAGACCAGCTGACCCTGTTCTATCAACCGCAATTCGACCTGACCAGTGGTCGCCTGATTGGGGCCGAGGCGTTAATCCGCTGGTTCCAGCCGGACCCGGCATCGCCCGACACGCCACGCTTTATTTCGCCCGCCGCCTTTATCCCGATCGCCGAACAATCGGGCTTGATTGTGCCCATTGGTGAATGGGTGATGCGCCGCGCGTTTGAGACGGCCAAGATGTGGCATGCCGCAGGCCTGGAAATACGCATGGCCATCAACGTGTCGGGCCAGCAATTCTACAAATCCGACCTGGTGGCCCTGACGCGCAATTTGCTGACTGAAACCGCGATTGATCCGCATTGGATTGAGTTGGAAATCACCGAAAGCGTCTTTATGGACGATATGCAATTCGCAATTGAAGCCCTTAATCGCTTGCGCGATATCGGGGTTGAGCTGGCGATTGACGATTTTGGGACGGGCTATTCCTCCCTGTCCTATCTGCGGCAATTCCCGGTTGATCGGTTGAAAATTGATCAATCATTTATCCGCAACGCCCTGACCAACAGTGCTGATGCGGCGATTGTCCGCACGATCATCAAACTGTGCCAGGCCTTGAAATTGAAAGTGATCGCCGAAGGCGTTGAAACGAAGGAGCATGAGATGTTCCTGCGCGAGGAAGGCTGTGACGAAGTACAGGGATTCCGCTATGCGAAACCGTTGCCAGAGGCGGAATTCCGCCGCTTCGTCGCCAGCTATCCATCAGACATGGCATTCTTTGATAAGGGAAATTAAGGCGATGACAGTGCCCGTTTTCGTTGTTGCCATTGACGGCTTTACCGCCAGCGGCAAAGGCACATTGGCGGCGCAGATCGCCGCGCATTACAAGTTCAGCTTTATGGATACGGGTCTTTTGTACCGTCAGGTCGGCCAGGCGGTCCTGGCACAGGGCGGTGATCCGCAAGACATAGCGACCGCGGTTGCCGTTGCGCACCAATTTGCGCAACATTACCGCCCGAACCAGCCGGAGGCGGCGGGTCTGCGCGATGAAAACGTGTCACAGGCGGCCTCTCAGGTCGCGGCGATTCCCGGTGTGCGGGACTGCCTGCTTAACTTGCAGCGCGGCTTTGCCGCCGCCCCGCCGCCCTTGCCTGGCCTGGACCCGACCGGGGCCGTGCTGGACGGACGCGATATTGGCACCATTATCTGCCCGCATGCGGACGTGAAACTGTTTATCACCGCCAGTCCCGAGGTGCGTGCCGAACGCCGCTTAAAACAGTTGCAAAGCCGTGGGATTGCCGCTATGTATGACCACGTTTTGCAGGATCTGAAAATACGCGATGAGCGTGATAGACAGCGGGAAGTCGCCCCCACCATGCCAGCAGCGGATGCACTCATCCTTGATACCTCAACCCTTTCACGGGAAGAGGTCTTGGATCGGGCGCTGACACTGATTGACAAGAAAATGGCGCAATCCGACCGTCCTGGAAAACACAGCCGTCCTTCGGGTGAAGCTTAATCGCTGTAAACACACCCGTCTGGCGGTATCTTTTCCGAAAAAGGAATTATACTTATGGGTAGTACTGCATCAAAATTACAAGATCGCACGGAAAGTGCCGATTTTGCCGCCTTGCTGGAAACCAGCTTTGGCAAAAATCAAAACCTTATTGGCAAAACGATCAATGGTCGTGTTGTCGCCATCGATGACGAATATGCGATCATCGATGTTGGTCTGAAATCAGAAGGTCGCGTTAGCTTACGCGAGTTTTCTGCGCCGGGCCAAGCGCCTGAAATCCGCGTTGACGATATCGTCGAAGTGGTTGTCGAGCGTCTGGAAGACCGCGATGGGATGACCGGCCTTAGCCGTGAAAAAGCCCGCCGCAAGGAAGTCTGGGCAGATCTGGAACAATCACATCTGAAGACCGAACGCGTGACGGGGGTTATCTTCTCTCGCGTTAAAGGTGGTTTCACTGTTGATCTGGGCGGCGCTGTTGCGTTCTTGCCAGGGTCACAAGTTGATATCCGTCCGGTTCGTGACGTTACGCCATTAATGGGTACGCCGCAGCCTTTCGTCATTCTGAAGATGGACCGTTTGCGTGGCAACATTGTTGTTTCACGCCGTGCCGTTCTGGAAGAAAGCCGCGAAGAAGCGCGTTCTGACCTGTTGGGCAATATCCGTGAAGGCTCCGTCCTCGAAGGTCTGGTCAAGAACATCACCGATTACGGTGCGTTCATTGATCTGGGCGGCGTTGATGGCCTGCTGCACGTAACCGACATTTCCTGGAAACGTATCAACCACCCATCCGAAGCATTGCAAGTCGGCCAGCAAGTGACCGTTCAGGTTATTCGTTACAACGAAGAAACCCAACGTATCAGCCTGGGCATGAAACAGCTTGAGAATGATCCTTGGACTGGGTTTGAAACTAAGTTCCCAGTTGGTGCCGTTGTGTCCGGTAAGGTCACGAATGTTACCGATTACGGCGCATTCATTGAGCTGGAGTCAGGCATTGAAGGCCTGGTTCACGTGTCTGAAATGTCATGGACCAAGAAAGCCATCAACCCTGGCAAGCTGTTGACAGTTGGCCAGGATGTTCAGGTCAAAGTCATTGATATCGACACTGAGAAGCGTCGTATCAGCCTGGG
Source organism: Pseudomonadota bacterium (assembly GCA_040386235.1). Taxonomy (GTDB): domain Bacteria; phylum Pseudomonadota; class Alphaproteobacteria; order Micavibrionales; family Micavibrionaceae; genus JAZKGA01. Next base: position 278,862 of record JAZKGA010000001.1, on the reverse strand, counting down.
TATCAAGCAGACCACGGAAAACCCATGGTCGCACTTCGCAACCAGCTTTAAAGTTGGTGCAGAGGTCGAAGGTCCGATTAACAACATCACCGAATTCGGTATGTTTATCGGTCTGGAAGGCGATATCGATGGGATGGTTCATGTCAATGACATCTCATGGGATCTGAAAGGCGAAGAAGCTGTAAAAGTCTATAACAAAGGCGATACAGTCAAGGTCAAGATCCTGGATATCGATGCGGACAAAGAACGTGTTGCCCTGGGTATCAAGCAACTGTCTGGCGCACAGCCGGAAGGTGCGAAGAATACCGCAACAGGTGGCAGCATGGGTCATTCCAGCAGCACAGGCGGTAAAGAGTCGGTCAGCAAAGGTGGCGTTGTCACCTGTACTGTTTCGGCCATTACCTCAGGTGGTATCGAAGTGAAGACAAGCGAAGGCGTGGTTGGTTTCATCAAGAAATCAGACCTGTCCCGCGAACGGTCCGAGCAACGGCCTGACCGCTTTGCCGTCGGCGAGAAGATTGATGCGAAAATCATCAGTGTTGACGCCAAGACACGCAAAGTGGCGTTGTCGATCAAAGCCCGCGAATTGGATGAAGACAAGGCAGCCCTGGAAGCATTCGGTTCAACCGAATCCGGCGCATCCCTTGGCGACATCCTGGGCGCGGCGTTGAAAGACAGCAGCAAAACGTCCAAGGCCAAGAAGAAATAAGGTTCAAACGACTCACAAAAAGCCGCGCTGATGCGCGGCTTTTTTATTGCCAGCGCGGTGAAAACTGTTTAGGTTCCAAGGGATTAGGGAGAAGACCATGACGAAATCCGAATTGATTCAGCAGCTGGCCGACAAAAACACGCATCTTTACATGCGCGATATCGAAAAGATTGTTGAGACAGTCCTGGGTGAGATCGGCAATGCGCTGGTCCGTGGCGACCGCGTTGAATTGCGCGGCTTCGGTGCTTTCTCCGTCAAATCCCGCGCGGCGCGTGTTGGCCGTAACCCGCGGACGGGCGAAAGCGTGTCAGTGACCGCGAAAAACATGCCCTTCTTTAAAACCGGTAAGGAATTGCGCGACCGGTTGAATAAGAAGAAGGCCTAAAGGCCATCCGTATGAACGGCTTCTTCAAATGGATTTTATCCGTGCTGGTCATGGCTGGACTGGTCAGCTTTGCCCTGTTGAACCGTGGTGACGTGACGCTGAACTGGTTTCCCGCCTATACGCAATTAAGCATGTCGTTGTCGCTGTTCGTCCTGATCGTTTTTGCGAAAGGGTTTATTATCGGCGCGTTGATGGTCTGGTTGGATTTCGGTGCCAAGCGTCGTGAACTGCGCGCTTTGCGGAAATACAAGAAACAGCAGGAAAAGCTGGCGGATGATACGTTGCCTGCCGACCCGTATGGTGTTGCTTTTCCATCCGCGGCCACCCAACCTTCACCGCTGCCGCCCATTGTGCCGCCGGTGGATCGCGAATAATTTCTATCTAATTTTTTCAGCTAAGTGAGGTTTTATGAACTGGTTAACCAATTTTATCCGTCCGAAGATACGCTCGATCGTCAGCGGTCAAAAGGATGTGCCCGATAATTTATGGGAAAAATGCCCGTCTTGCGGCGGCATGCTGTTCCACCGTGACCTGGCCGAAAACCAACAGGTTTGCCATCACTGTAACCACCACTTGAAACTGCCGGTCGCAGCCCGCCTGCAATTGCTGTTCGATAACGGGACGTACCACGAACACAAGATGGGTAAAGTCTTGGAAGACCCGTTGAAATTCCGCGATAAAAAGAAATACAGCGATCGGTTGCGCGATGCCCAGGCCAAATCAGGCCGTGTTGATGCCATCGTTGTGGCGGAAGGGACGATTGGCGGTATTCCCACAATTATCTCGGCGTTCGATTTTGATTTTATGGGCGGATCTATGGGCGCAGGCGTTGGCCAGGGTATTGTCGAAGGCGCCAAGCTGGCTGTTAAAAACAAAGCGGCCTTTATCGTTATCCCGGCATCGGGGGGCGCACGGATGCAAGAAGGCGCGATTTCCCTGATGCAGATGCCGCGCACGACGGTCGCGGTGCAAATGGTGAAAGAGGCCGGTCTGCCCTATATCGTTTTGCTGACCAACCCGACAACGGGCGGTGTCAGTGCGTCGTTTGCGATGCTGGGTGACATTCATGTGTCAGAGCCTGGTGCAACAATCGGTTTTGCCGGCAAACGCGTGATCGAGGAAACGATTCGCGCACAATTGCCCGAAGGCTTCCAAACCGCCGAATACCTGCAACAACATGGCATGGTCGATATGGTTGTGGCGCGGAAGGATCTGGCGGGCACGCTGGCGCGCCTGCTTGATCTGTTGATGCAGCCGGAAGGCCGCGCGTCACGTCAGACACCGGCAGAAGATGCGGGCCGTGACGGTGGTGTGTCTGCCAAGACGATTGCTGCGCCAAAAGGGCGGTTCTCTCTGACCCGGGCGTTGGACATTCTGCCGCAACCGGCAAATGCTGATGCAGTAACGCCGCCGAAAAAAGCCGCCAAGCCCCCGCGTTCTTAAAGGTGCATTGATGGACAGCGCCACCGCATTAGATGAGGTGACGCACCCGAACGCCGCGGTGCAAGAAGCATTGCAGCGTCTATACGCGATGCAGCGCAAATCAGTCGGGCAGCGTCTGCACGGCACGGCATATGAAACATTGCTGGATCATTTGGGTCGGCCGCAGGATAAATTACCGCCCGTTATTCACCTGGCCGGCACGAACGGCAAGGGATCGACCACGGCCCTGCTGCGGGCGATATACGCGGCGGCGGGCTATACCGTCCATGCCTATACCTCACCGCATATTTTTATCTTTAACGAGCGCATTTGCCTGAACGGCGCAAGCATTTCCGATGACCTGCTGTTGCAGACCATCGCCCGAGTGGATGCTGTTCTAGCGCGTATGGACGATACCGTCTCGTTCTTTGAATACATCACGGCGATGGCGCTGTTGCTGTTCAGTGAAAGGCCCGCCGATATCTGTCTGCTGGAAACCGGGATGGGGGGACGCCTGGACCCGACCAATATTGTCACGCACAAAGCGGTCACGATCCTGACCAAAATATCTTTCGACCATATGCGATTCCTGGGCAACACCCTGCCAGAAATCGCGGCGGAAAAAGCCGGCATTATGCGCGGCGGAACACCTTGCGTTGTTGCACCCCAATACGCGCCGGACGCTGTTCTGCCAGTGTTTCACCAGATCGCGGATGATATTGGCGCGGTGCTGCACTGTGCCGGGACGGACTGGCGGGTTGAGGGCACATCCGACACTGAGATGGTTTTTCATTGGTCAGGTGGCCGGATGATCCTGCCGCGTCCAAGCCTGAACGGTGATCATCAACTGGAAAACGCGGGCAATGCGGTGATGGCCACGCAATTGTTGCAATCCATCCGGCATGTACCGAATACCGCGTTGAAGGCCGGGTTACGTCAGGCGACCTGGCCCGCCCGCCTGCAACGTGTCGATAATCCGGCTCTGATCCCCATTCTGCCGGGCGTGAAGCTGTGGTATGACGGCGCCCATAATGACACAGGCGCGCAGGCCATGGCGACCCAGTGCAGGCAGTGGCAGGACCAGGGCCTGCACGTACATGTGATTATTGCGCTTGGGGCCGGGAAAAACGCGGGGGATTTCGTGGCGCCGTTTTTACCGCACATAGCGTCACTTCAATTTCTGGACTTACCCGTGGGTCGTGCCCCGCGGTCGGGTGCGGACATGTTGGCCGAGTATAAAGGTAACGCGGTGCCAGCAAGTTTTGCCGCAACACCGGCGGATGCTTTAACCGCGTTGGCATCATGGATCAATCACAGCGGCGGTGGGCAGCGTCATTGCGTGCTGTTCTGTGGGTCGCTTTATTTCGCGGCGCGGGTTTTGGTATAGAATACGCCCTTGACGCGGCCAGGCTTTCCTTGCGCATCTGTGCCGGCAAACAACTGGCTGACATTCGTGGTCAGGTTAATCTCAGCCCTTGCGCCCTCCAGCGTATTTGGCGGGCGTTTCAACACAACAGTGCCATAGAGATAGGCGGTATTGGTATTGCCGCGATATTCGCCGCGCTGGGCCGTGATCGTTTCGGTCGGGGTTGTGATTGTGACGGCACCGCTGGCCTCCGCCCGTTCAATATTCCCAAGCGCCTGCGTGGTTTTTGGCGTCGCAGTATTCTCTGCCGCCAGCCAGGCCGTGATTGTTTGGCTGGCCAGCGTTGTCTGACCTTGAATCAGTTTGGCATCGCCGACGGCAACCGCACGGCGGTCGGCGGACCAGTATTCAAACCGTTCATTGGCTGTGACCTTGCTGCCATCTTTGCCCGTCATCATCAAATTCTGACCGGTCAAGACAGCCTGCCCCTTGGTGATATCGTAAACCAATTTATCGCCCGTGCCTGTCGATCCGCTGGCAGATAGTTTGACGTTACCGGTGGCGACAATTTGCCAAATATCCGTTTGGCCGCTTGTGCTGTGGTAGTCTGCGGTTAACAAATCGGCGGTGACTTGCATATCACCCTGGCGGGCGACGGCATTGCCTTCGGCCCGATATTGTTTATTGGCTTCGTCCCAGACCAGGGCTTTATCAGCCTCGATCTCTAACGGAATACCAGGGTCAGCCGCGATGGCGGGAAAGGCAATCAGCAGACAGGCCAGAAAAGGTAAAAAGCGCATCGTATCTCCTTTAACGTGTCGCGGATGTTGGCGGCGGCGACGTCGTAATTGTCAGCTTGGCAGGCCCCAGAAAACGCAGCTGACTGGTCGCCGCGTTTACACTCAGGCCCGTTGCAGTGATTTGTCCCATCGGCCCGTGGCCTTCAACAGCCGTTGTCGTCGTGGCTTCTTGTTGTGGTAAATGCACATCCAAGGATTGGGTGGTCAGTTCATAACCGCTGTCGTGAAACACCTTTACGCCGCCCCGTAACGCCAGGAATTGCGCCGACTGGTTAAAGGCTCCGGCCTGGGACTGGATCGCGATCCAGCTGCCATCTTTCATCAGCATATCTGCAACCGGCTTCCCCATCACGGCGATATTCAAATTGTCCGTTTTTTGATAGGCGTGACTGGCGGTAATCGTATAGGGCTGCGCATCGCCGTCTTGGCTTTCGAAACGGGGGGCCTCCAGCGCATTTTTACCGATCTGATTGGGGGCGATATCCTTGATGTTCGGGGGTGGATCGTCATGACCCGGCCCTGCGATCACAATCACGACCACCAGTAAACAGGCAGCTAGTAACGGTAATATCAGGCGCAGCCGGCGAACGGCCTTGGTACGCCGCGGGCTGACATATAGGGGCTGGGAAGGTTGGGCGGCCAGCAAGTCATCAAGGCGTGAACGGCCCGTATCGGACATTACGCCACGCCCGCCTTCAAACATTCCTGAATGCGCAACAGGCCCAAAACACGGCCCGTATCGCCCACGACCAACAGGCTGGTGATCGCATCCTTGCCCTGCCGGTTAATCATGATATCGACGGCCTCGGCCAGCAATAAATCGGGCGAAATGGTTTTGGGATCGGATGACATAATGTCGGTGACGGGTTGACGCAACAGATCAGGGGACATGTGACGTTTCAAATCGCCGTCGGTGATAAAGCCACGCAAGTCGCCATTGTTATCGACGACAATCGCCGAACCAAGGTTTTTCGCGGTCATGATCAGCAACGCCGATTCCATGTTGGCCGTATCGGGGACCAGGGGCAATTCATCGCCCTGCAGCATCAAATCAGTGACTTTCTTCAGCTTTGCGCCCAGCTTGCCCCCCGGATGAAACACACGAAACTGCTCTGCCGTCAGGCCCATGCGTTCAAGCAAGGCCACGGCCAATGCGTCGCCCAAGGCCAGCATCATGGTGGTGGATGTGGTCGGGGCCAGGCCGTTGGGGCAGGCTTCTGCCATTTTTGGCATCGCCAGGACGATATCGGCATGTTTGGCCAGCGTGCTGGTGGCATTGCTGGTCAACGCGATTAAAGGAATGGAGAAGCGGCGGGTAAAGGCGATTAAATCGCTTAACTCGCTATTCTCGCCGGAATTGGACAGCAACAGGACGGCATCCTGTGGGCTGATCATGCCCAGGTCGCCGTGGCTGGCCTCATTCGCATGTACGAAATGGCAGGGCGTGCCGGTTGACGCCATGGTGGCGGCGATTTTACGCGCGACATGACCCGATTTGCCAATGCCGGAAATAATAACGCGCCCCGTTTGGCGGGCCTTCATCGTGTGAATAGCCTCGACTGCGGCAACGAAGCTGGCCCCCAGCGCATCAGACAGCGCGGTTAAGCCAGCAATCTCAGTGGCCAGCACGCGCCGTGCCGCGGCCACATCATCATGGTTTTGTGGGGTGGGAAAGGAGGCAATTGTCTGGGATGGATGGATCATGTGAAGCTCGGTTAATAGAGGAAAATATCTTGCGTATCCCAACCCAGAAGGTGCAGCGCGGCCCGATCGGGCAGGAAGCGGAAGCAGTTTTCTGCGATCTCGCGGCGACCTTCGCGGTCCAGCATGACGTTCAATCCATCATAGATTTGGTGCAGGTACAAAACGTCGCTGGCGGCATATTCTAATTGGGCTGGTGTCAGTGTTTCCGCGCCCCAGTCGGAACATTGGGATACTTTTTGCAAATCAACGCCGGCAAATTCCTTGACCAGATCCTTCAACGAATGGCGGTCGGTAAAGGTACGGCACAGGCGTGACGCAACTTTGCTGCAATACACGTTGCGGCATACAACGCCCAAACGGTGCTGGAAAACAGCCATATCACCAACGGCGACATGCAGCAGTTTCTTGATTTTGGGATCAGCCAGAAGGCGGCATAAATTGGGCGCGTTATACGTGGTGCTGGCGAATTTGACCAGATGTGCGTTGCCGTCACCGCTGGACAGTTGAACCAAGCACAGACGGTCGCGGGTCATGTTCAGGCCCATCCATTCGCTGTCAACGGCGACCATATCGCCCAAGTCAAGATCGTCTGGAAGGTCTTCGTGATGCAGTGTGATCATGCGCATATCCTGCCCTTTCGGGCCTGGATTGGCAAGTCTTTATGCGTATGAAGAAAAGAAGAAATATGGTGCCCAGAAGAGGACTCGAACCTCCACAACCTTGCGATCACAGATACCTGAAACCTGCGCGTCTACCATTCCGCCACCTGGGCAGGTGAAAAAAATTTTAGTGGGGGCATTTAAGCATCAGTTTGCATTTTGTCAACACTGATTTCGGCGATTCTTTGCGCATGACATTTTGGCAGGGGCATGGCATTCTGAATAGATAGGGACATAGAGGATACGATGAAAATTCTGATCAACGACAATGAACCTGCCGTCGCAGAATTGCTGGCCAGCCGGATGAAGCAGGCCGGCCACACGGTCGTGATCGAAACGGGAAAGCAGGAAGCCATGGCCCGTCTGGGTCAGGAAGAATTCGGCGCGGTCATTATCGACCCCAGCCCACAAACCCAATTGCGCAACGTGGTTATGGCCTTGCGCCGTGCGGCCCGCCAATACACCTATATCATGCTGTCCGGTGCGGATATCGCCATCAAGGACTCGCTGGCCGCCGGTGCCAACGATATTTACCCGAAACCATATGATCTGGGTGACGTTGAAAACCGCCTGATCAATATGGATCGCCTGCAACGCCTGATGCGCCACATCGGAGATGAGCGGGAGGATTTTCCGTCCGCAGGCGGCGTGATTTCCAAATCGGCGTTTAACCAGCTTTTCCTGTCCTGTATCGACCGGGCCGGACGCTATGCTGAGCGGTCTTACATTCTGTTCATGTCCATTGCCAATCACAAACGCATCGCGGCTGAAAACGGCCAGACAGCGGCGGCCTTTGCCGCGGCGCGCCTGGCATCGCATATCGTGCGATTGCGCCGTCAAAGCGATATCATCGCCCAGACAGGTCAGGCGGAATTCGCCCTGCTGCTGCAACGTCCGGTCTTTGAGGCTGAGCCGATGGACGCTGCCAACCGGTTTGCGGTGGCGTTAAAGAAACTGACGGATTACAGCGGCATTCAAGGGTTGGAAGTTCTGGTGCGCCTGGACCTTGTGGAATTGCCCAGTGGTGCCCTGCCGATCACACATGAATTTGTCAGTGTGACCGATCTTCATGTCACGACGCCTTAAGTCGTTCGTCTGCGCCTGGGTGATTCTGGCGGCATGGGCCGGGCCGTCATGCGCGGCTGATGACGCGCTATCCATGATATCTACGCCTGCGCCCACCATCGCCACCCCTGAACGCAGCATGCCGCAGCCCATACAGGCCCCGATAAAACTGTCGCCAAAGATCCGTGTTGCAAAACCGGTCCCGCACCCCCCCATCCCAGCCCATGCCCATGCCCCTGTACCGGTCATTGTTCCTGATCCAGTGGTCGAAATGCCGGTGCCAATTGTGCCGCCTGCGCCTGCCCTTATTCCTGTGCCGGCCCCCCAGCCAGTGAAATTGCAACAGCTTTCACCCACAAAACCGGCACCACCGCCACCTGCGATTGTTGTTGCGGATAAAAGTCGCGGTTACGCATATATTCTGGCGGGGGTGCTGGCAGCCCTGATGATGATTCTGGTGGCAAGGCGGATGTTCACGCGTGTGTTTGGCACAGCGGCAGTGGTGGAACAGGTGACGGGTCTGCGCTGCCTGGCTGTATTGCGGCGGGTGGATTTTACCCGGCACGATGACCGGGATCGGTATGTTGTGCAGAATCCTTTATCAGATTCGGCGACGCAAATCGGGCATGTGCGTGTCAGCCTGGGCGATTGGACCGGCGATCCGGCCAAAGTTGTGGCCGTGACATCAACACAAACAGGCGAAGGCGTTTCAACGCTGGCCACCTGGCTGGCGTTACAGGCGGCACAAAGCGGGCAACGGGCCCTGTTAATTGATTGTAATCTGCACCAGCCGCATCTACAGGAACTGGTGACGCACAAAGCGGCCCCGACCCTGATTGACATGCTGACCGATCATGCGCGGGTTGAAGAGATTTTGCAGCGCGATGCCGATACCGGCCTGTACATCATTCCCACACGTGCGGTGCCGCATACCGCACTTGATCTGCTGCAATCCCCCTTAATGGATAAATTGCTGGCCGCGTTGCGAACTGTTTATGATCTGATTATTCTTGATACACCGGCCTTAAGTGTGGCTGCTGATGCCCGTACGCTGTGCCGCCGCGCGGATTTCACGCTGTATTGTGTGCAGGCAAACCGCACCAGCCGGACAAGTGTTGCGACCGGTCTGCACGCCTTGAAAAGCGCGAGCAAGGGTAAAATCGGCCTGGTGTTAACCCAGGCACGCCCCTAACGCACGTCAGAAAAAGAAAGAAAAGTGGAGCGGGTGACGAGGCTCGAACTCGCGACCCCGACCTTGGCAAGGTCGTGCTCTACCACTGAGCTACACCCGCATCCAAGAAGATTGAAAGGGTATAGCGTCTTGCTTTTGCTTTGGCAAGGGGGTTTTCGCTTAAAAACCGATTTTTATAAGGGGCACCGCATAATCATGCTGGCCATGGCCGGTTCCGGTGCGGTCAATAATCACGATTTCGCCCGCTTTTTGCACCTCAACCACCACATGGGGCGGTAACTCATAGTGCATCAGATCGCCCGGATGATCGTGCAGGTTATAGATCAGCATGAACAGGGCCTGGTCACGATAATACTCGACGCGCCGCACCTGGCCGGGCAGGGGCGTATCAACAACAATCGCCAGGCGGCCATCGTTCAACTGCACAAGATCAATATTCATTGGAAAAGATTATGGCCCTTTTGGACCGGTCTGGGAAGGGCCACGTAAAATCGCATCAAATCCATTGTCGGCAGTCATACGGGCCAATGTCGGGTCGATCGCGGCGTCTGCTGCGATTCCCGGTGTTCCCATTAAGCCACATAATAATTGCACGACCAGACCTCTCGCTCTATCTTATCAAAACGATGATAAACGAGATGTCTTACCAATTGATTAACACGGCGTCGTGGCCGTTAACGCCCGATGTTCTGCTGGAATTATTACAGGCGATGGATATTCCTTATACCCATCACCATCATCCGGCGTTCTTTACCGCTGCTGAAGGGACGGAATTTGAGGCCGGTGTGCCCGGTGCGCATGGCCGCAACCTGTTCCTGCGCGATCAGAAAAAGACGCGCTATTTCCTGGTGACCGCGCGGAATGAAACGGCGATAGACCTAAAAAAACTGGCGGGGGCACTTGATGCTGGAAAACTCTCTTTCGCCTCGGCGGATGATTTGTGGAACATGCTTGGTGTCCGCCCTGGTTCCGTCTGTCCCTATGCGATTATCAATGACCGGAACAAACGCGTGATATTGGTGTTGGAAGCCGCGATGATGCAGGTGGACGGACCGTTAAATTTTCACCCGCTGGTGAATACGCAAACGATTGGTGTCGATCCTGACGATATGCTAAAACTGCTGACCCGATGCGATATCAGGCCGTTATGCTTGGACATGCAGGGTCTTGCACCAGGATAGAAAAGGAAAAGACATGTTGGGATTAATTGGTCAGAGGCAGCCCGCGGCTGCAACGCCCGCGCCTAAGGATGCGCTTATTTTTGACATTGGTCTGGCGGAATTTGAGGACCAGGTTCTAGTGCCATCAATGGAAACACCGATATTGGTGGATTTCTGGGCCCCGTGGTGTGGCCCATGTAAGCAGTTGATGCCGGTGCTTGAGGCCGCGGTCACCGCCGCTGCCGGCGCGGTTCGTATGGCCAAGGTCAATATTGACGAACATCCGCAGCTGGCCCAGGCCTTTCGCGTGCAATCAGTGCCGACCGTCCTGGCCTTGTTTCAGGGGCAGCCCGTCACCGGATTTATGGGGGTGCAGCCGCCGGCCCAGATCAAGGCGTTGATTGACCAGCTTTTGACACTGGCGAAAAAGGCGGCGCCAGAGGCGATCAATATCCCTGAAACGCTTAAGCAGGCGGCCCAGGCATTGACAGATGGCGACCTGGTTCAGGCGCAGGAAAATTATGCAGCGATCCTGGAGGTCGATCCCAATCATCTGGAGGCCTATAGTGGTTTGATCCGCGTCGTGATTGCCGGCGGTGCGATAGAAGAGGCGCAGCATTTGGTGGATACCGCGCCGGATATCATCGCAAAATCTCCTCTTTTTGCCCCGGCGCGCACCGCGCTGGAACTGGCTAAGGCTGCCCCTGTGGGTGACGATGCCGCCCTGCTGGCCCGCGTGCAGGCGGCCCCTGACGATCATGCGGCAAAGCTGGAATTGGCGACGCTGCTGTTTGCCCAGGGCCGGAAAGCAGAGGCGATTGACCAACTGATCGCGTCCATCGCTCAGGACCGGATGTGGAATGAAGAGGCAGCCCGGAAACAGCTGCTCCAATTCTTTGATGCGCTGGGCCCCGCCGATCCAGATACGGTTGCGGGGCGCAAGGCGCTGTCGCGCGTTTTGTTCGCATAGACAAACGTCATTGGTGCGCTATTTAAAAGACATGACAGTCCCATTTGCCTTTCAGAAAGATGACTTGCCGACAGAATTGCCGCTGTTCCCGCTGGCTAATGCTGTTTTGCTGCCTGGCGGGCATTTGCCGTTGAATATTTTCGAGCCGCGCTATCTGGCCATGGTCGATTACGCCCTGAAAACTGACCGCATGATCGGCATGATCCAGCCCAGCTCCGCCCTGGCTGACGCGCATATGCCTGCCCTGCGCCCCCTGGCTGCCACTGGATGTGCCGGGCGGATAACCGGATTTGAAGAAACGGATGATGGCCGTTATATGCTGGTTCTGACTGGCATTTGTCGCTTTCATATTGCCGCTGAACTGCCGTTGCTGAACGGTTTTCGCCGCGCGACACCGGATTGGAACGATTACCGGCATGATATCTTGCCGCAGGCGGATTTATCGCCCCAGTTGCGGACGGCCATTATGAAGATGCTGGTCCGTTACTTCACCCAGCAGAATATTGAAGCCGATTGGCAGGCGGTCAAACACGCCAGCGATTCCCGCCTGATTACCTGCCTGGCGATGATTTGTCCCTTTACGTCCGCAGAAAAACAGGCCTTATTAGAGGCGCAGGATTGCCCGGCACGGGCACAGCTTTTCCTGACAATGCTGGAAATGGCTGTGCATGCCGTCGATGACGGACCTGATACGCAACAATAGGAGTGAACAGAGAATGACGCTTGCTGATCCGAAAATGCTCGAACTTCTGGTCTGTCCCGTGACAAAGCTGCCGTTACGCTATGATGCGGCCAAACAGGAATTAATTTCGGATAAAGCCGGCCTGGCTTATCCGATCCGTGACGGTATTCCGGTTATGCTGCCAGACGCGGCGCGTAAAATAGATCAATGAGCATTCCGACAGAAATCCGTTACAGCCGCCCGGATCGCGTCCTGCGCGTCACGTTTGACGATGGCACGATTGGCGATATCCCCGCCACAGTGTTACGTGTTGAAAGCCCATCGGCAGAAGTGCAAGGGCATGGCCCGCATCAAAAAGTTATCGTGATGGGCAAAGAAAACGTGCAGATCGCGGAAATCCAGCCCGTGGGCCATTACGCCGTGCGCCTGATCTTCGATGACGGGCATCAAAGCGGTATTTACACCTGGCCATATTTAAAACTGTTAGCAAGTCAGACCAGCGTATTGTCGTAAAGGGTCTGACTGGTTACGATAAATTCCGGACATGTAGCAGGAGACAGCACAATGGACGGAACACCCCGCGATACAGTATTAAAGCCCTTACAAACTTCGGTTGATGTCAACGACTCGGAAACGAGATTGACGTTTGCCGTCTCACACGAAATCGTTGATTGTGCCGCGCAGATTATGGTGCATTATAGTCAGCGCACCGGGCAAACACCTGCAAGCCGATGCGGTGGCGTGGAAATGGAACTCAGGCATCAGCTGCGCAACGTCCTGCTTCCGGCATTCATGCGTGAAGTTTACCGTGAAAAAGCGCCTTTGGCACTGGGCGATGCCACCCTGCGCGAGATGTTTATTTACAGCGATGTTTTAAAAGACGGCCATACGCCGCGATTCGAAGGGCTGATTGCAACACTGCAGCCGCTTTTTAAGGTTACATAAAAGAAAATGGGCCGGTTCTGTTGCGAGGTCGGCCCACACCCCACCTAACCTATCCCTAGGTCAGGAATTGCTTTCTAGTATTGCGACCTAATAAATTAGGCAGCTGCTGCAAATGAATCATTTGCCGCTACTTGGAAGTTATCATTGGCATTTATAGCCGTGGCCCGATAACGACGGAACCATAACGAACGCAGACTTTATCTTTATTACGCGTGTCGATCCTTGTTCAGCCCCATCACCTGATATCATCCCGCAATAAAGTGGGGATAGCAGATGGTGGAGCTGCCGGGTACTGCCCCCGGGTCCACAACGCCTATTCCATAAAGGGTTTAGCATCGTAGTCAGGTTGCCCTGACACTATTGATTATAGGGTGTCTGAATCCAAAAGGCAATGAATCTTAAGACGCTTTACGGGTAATCGTCTGTTCGCCGCGTTTTTCCGACCATTTATCGGCCTCGAAATCACCATAGATGTTGGCCATTGGATGGCGCGCCTGCACGCTTTGCAACATCTGCTGTGCCACGACACGCAAGGTTGCGTGAACCGCCTGGCTGCTGCGTAATTCGCCGATATACAGCGTTTCCGGCAGGGCGCAGGTCAGCTGACAGATTTGGGCCAGCCCCATGGGCAAGTAGTATTGGTTCAGATATGGATCGGGCAGCGCCTGAACCGTTGCAATGATATCGTCGCATTCGCTGGCGATGGCCACAGCGTCGTCGGGCAATAACGATTCGATCTGGCCGCGATACCAGGGGTGCATCCCGTGGCTGGCTACGACCAGCGGGATCGGGCAATACGCGTTGCGATGGCGTTGCAGATCGCGATATGACCCAAAATCCAGCGCAAAATAATAGGTGTAAACGCCGCATTCCATCGTCTGGCGTGGCAGTAAGCCGCCCTTTGGCCGTTCGGCCAAGGCCTGGCCATGCCGTTTATTGCACAAAGCTGCGTTGAAACAGGTGTCGTCAACAATCACGTCGCCCGCCATAATCTGTGCAATTTGCGCAGGGGTCAGGGACTGTGTCCCGTCGAAATAATGCTGGGCCGGGTCCTTCAGATACGCATCGCGGTCTTGGTAGCGGTCGTCGCCGGATAATTCCGTCCCGTTAAAGCTGTGCGGATATTTCTGCAGCGCGGCCTGGAAAATGTCCTGTGCCGTGTCGCGTACCTCGGGCAATGGGTGGTTGGCCAGGCGGCGCAGATTGTCGCGCAGCTGGCGCAGATTGGTGTGCCAGGCCAGGCTGGTACTGGCCCCGACGGGCAGATAGCCGCGCAGGATGTCAAACGCCCGCGCCTTAATCGCATTGTCCCAGATTTTTTCGGATTTCGACGTTTGTGGATTAAACGGATACCGGCGGCCCAGGGCCGCAACCAGTTTCGGCAGGGTGGCCACATACAGGGCCCGCCACCGCTCCATCAACGCGTCTGATTTTGTGTGATGATAAGGGTCCACAAACGCGCCATTCCCGGCATAAAGCGGCATAACCGACTGTGGCGTAGGGCCTTGTTCGATGAAAGGCAAAGAGCGTTGTTGTGGTGATACGAAGGCTTGGGTCGAATAATCGACATAACGGGTTGAGACTTCCTGGCCGTTATACAGCGGGTTGTCCTGAATGGCTTTTGCCACCAGCATCGACACGTTTTCAATGAAGATGGAGGTTGAGCCGCAATCGCCGATCGACGCATGGCCGTACCCGACGTAATAACTGTCCATAAACTTTCCGGACCCTTGCTCTTTCAACTTGTCCAGATGGCTGGCCACGCTGGCGGGTGAGCGGCTGTACAGGGCTTGCAGCATCGCTGAATCTTCGGGATGCAAATCATCGATAATGTGAATGGCCATAAATACGTCCTGTGTCAGTTTATGATACCAAGCAGCTTAACAAAAGGCGCTGAACAGGTGTAGACTATCTTCTCATGACATCAGGTTTTCCCACAGTCTGTTTCATCGTTGCCCGCGCCCCTGACGGGGCTATTGGCCGTGCGGGGGCCATGCCGTGGCATATTCCCGAAGACCTGGCTTTTTTCCGCGACAAAACAGTGGCGAAGCCGGTTATTTTTGGCCGCAAGACGTTCGATGCAATTCTGGCGCAAACGGGCCGCCCGCTGCGCAACCGTCATATCATCGTCGTCTCGCGGACCACGCCGGATTACGGTCCGGATGTGACGGTCTATGAATCGTTTCCAGCGGCGCTGGCCCAGGCCAGGCACTGGGCGATACAGCATGGGGCGGATGAGGTAATGATCGGTGGCGGTGCGGAAATTTACCGGGCCGCGATGGCAGATGCCACCAAGGCCTATATCACCGATGTGCCAGTTACGGTCCCTGACGCCGATGCGTTTTTCCCCGATTTGGGGCCGGAATGGCAAGAGATCAGCCGCCACGATGCAGGCCCGTGTGTTTTCCGGGAGTTGCAACGAAAAATCTAGCGATTACAGACGCGGTGCCAGCTTCTCATCATCCATGACAAGGGCGGGAAATGGGGTTTTGCTGGCGGCCAGTTGGGTCAACGTGCGCTGTGCGATGTCTGCGTAAGTCTGACTGATTTTGTGGCCTTCCGCTGCGACAAGGCTTGGTGTGCCGGCATCTGACCAGCCACGCAAATCGGGATGCAATGGTATATCACCAAGAAAGGGCACGCCCGCATCCAGGGCCGCCTGCTCTGCTCCGCCGCGCCGGAAAATATCGGTCTCTGTCCCACAATTGGGGCAGCAGAAAATAGACATGTTTTCAATCACCCCCAGAATCGGCACGCCGACCTGCTGAAACATCGCCAGCCCTTTCCGGGCATCGGCCAGGGCAATGTCCTGCGGCGTTGAAACGATGACGGCACCAGACAGCTTGACCTTTTGTGCCAGGGTTAGTTGCGTGTCGCCCGTGCCTGGCGGCATATCGATAATCAGAATATCAAGATCATCCCAGGCCACATCACGCAATAATTGCACCAGTGCCGATTGCACCATTGGCCCGCGCCAGATAATGGGGGCGCTTTCATCAACCATAAACCCAATCGACATCACCTTAACGCCGTGCGCCAGAACGGGAATCAGGCGACCATCTTCCATCGCCGCAGGTTTGTGTCCCGTAACACCCATCAGGCGCGGCTGCGACGGGCCGTATATATCGGCGTCCAGCAGGCCAACGCGTTGGCCTGCCTGGGCCAGTGCGACAGCCAGATTGGCGGCAACGGTGGATTTTCCCACGCCGCCCTTGCCCGACGCGACGGCGATAATATGGGCTGCGGGAACGTCCAGCTGGGCCGTGGTCTTCGTCTTAGCAGGGCCAGGCGGGGGCGCAGAGGGGGGCGCAGGGGTTGTCCGTGCGGCCGTCAGGATGACCTGTGATCCTGTCACGCCGGGGGTTTTGTCCAAGGTCGCCGCGATGTTCTGACGTGTCTGTTCCATTAAATGCGGCGAGGTCGTGGCTGGGTCAATTGTGACAATAACGCTGACATGCCGTTCGCGCGTGATAACGATCCCGTTGATCGTCATACCATCGGCCAAGAGCGGGATAATGCGCGCCCGTACGTCGTCCTGGCCCGGAGGGGTAGGTGACAGCAAATGTGCAAGGCGCGTATAAAAGCGCATGATGACAGATCTCGATGGGTTGAATTCTACGTGAAAATCATTAGATTGGTGTACAGAATTTGTCCAATCAAAATCGATCTGCCTAAAGGAATACGCATAATGCCGTGGGATGACGACACACAGCCCAAAAAAGGGCCAACTCGCCGCAAAAATCCATGGGATACACATGCGAAGCCAGGACAAAGCGATGCGCCACGCGGCGCAGGGCCGTCACGTCCAGGGGCGGAACAAGATGATATTTACGCCATGCTGAAACGCGCCCAAGAGAATTTCCGCAAAGGCGGAAATGGCAATGGTGATGGCGGTGGCAATGGCCCGGTTGGTGATTTCTTCCGGTGGTCTGGCCCGCTGGGCGGTATTGGCATGATTGTGGTCGTGGTGTTGCTGTTATGGCTGGCCAGCGGATTTTATCTTGTGCAACCGAATGAGCAGGCCGTGGTTGTGACTTTCGGCAAATACACGCGGTCCGATGAATTGCCGGGCTTGAAATATCGCCTGCCTTTGCCGCTTCAATCGCACCAGATTGTGGATGTCACCACGGAACGCCGGATTGAAGTCGGGTATCGCGGCGACGGGTCCGGACGCGGCGTGACGCGTATCAGTGCCACCGATATTCCGGATGAAAGTCTGATGCTGACCGGTGATGAAAACATTATCGACATTGACTATGTCGTCTTATGGCGTGTCAGTAACGCCCGCGACTACCTGTATTCCATTCGTAATCCCGAAGACACGATCAAGATCGTTGCCGAAAGCGCAATGCGTGAAGTCATCGGTCGCACCAAAATCCAACTGGCGCTGACCGAAGCGCGGTCACAGATACAAAGTGACACGCGCGTGTTGATGCAAAAGATGCTGGATGAATATAAGGCCGGGGTTACCATCAATAACATTCAACTGCAAAAAGTGGACCCGCCGGGGCCCGTGATTGATGCCTTTAACGATGTGCAGCGCGCCAGGCAGGAGCGTGAGCAATCACGCAACCAGGCCGAAGCCTATCGCAACGATATCTTGCCCCGCGCCCGCGGTGAGTCTGAGAAGCTGCGCCAGCAGGCCGAAGCGTATAAGCAAGAGGTGATGGACCGCGCCACGGGTGACGCGTCACGCTTCAACGCGATTTACAAGGCCTATCAAAACGCCAAGGATGTGACGGCACAGCGCATGTATCTGGAAACGATGGAACAGGTTATCTTAAATGCCCAAACCATTATCCTGGATGATAAGGGCGGCGGTGCGCTGCCCTACCTGTCCTTAAATGAAATGCGACGCCCGCCGGCCAGTAATGCCCCGGCTGCTGCGGCTGCCCCTTAAAGAATAAAGGATACACCATGCCGCAAAACGCAGGTTATATGTTCGGGCTTTTGGCTTTGGTCCTGGTCGTTCTGGCCAGTTCGATGTTCACTGTTTCCGAGACGCAGCAGGTCCTGGTTCTGCAATTCGGGGAAGTGCGACAGCAGATCAAGCAGCCAGGCCTGCATTTCAAAATGCCCCTGATCCAGCAGACGAAATTCTACGAGAAGCGTATCCTGCACGTCGATCCGCCCCCAGAAGATGTTATCCTGGCTGATCAGAAACGTATGCGGGTCGATGTGTTCGCGCGGTATCAGATCACCGATATGCTGAAATTCTTCCAGGCGTTGAATAATGAGGCAACAGCCAGCCAACGCCTGTCGAGCATCATTAACGCCAGCGTCCGCAGCCAGCTGGGTCGCGCGACCATCATCGGTGTTTTGTCGGAAAAGCGTGATGTGTTGATGGAACAGATTCAGAATGACGTAAACACGGAAACCGGACGCTTTGGCATTCGCATCGTCGATGTCCGTATCGTTCGCGCCGACCTGCCGGAACAGGTGATGGAATCGACCTTTAACCGGATGCGGTCAGAGCGGGAGCGTGAGGCGCGTGAAGCCCGCGCGCAAGGGGAAGAAATGGCCCTGGAAATTCGGGCAACGGCTGATAAGGAAAAGACCATCTTGCTGGCCCAGGCGATCCGCGATTCGCAGATTATTCGCGGCCAGGGCGATGAGGCGGCGATCAAATTATATGGCGATGCGTTTAACCGCGACCCGTCCTTTTATGCGTTTTACCGGTCCTTGGAAGCGTACCGTACGTCACTGGCCGACCCAAGCAAAACACTGGTTCTGTCGCCCAGCAATGAATTCTTCCGTCATTTCCAAAAAGGTGGAAAGCCGTAGGTCGCCCAAGACACGCCCTTGACCCAAGTCGGCCTTCGGCATAGACTGAAGACATTGATTTTCCGTCATTAAAAGGTTCCAAGCCCATGCGTTATATCCTGCCCATTATTCTGGCTGCACTTGTTTTGATGCCCTCGGCTCAGGCAGCGGACCGGCCTGAAAGTTTTGCCGATCTGGCGCAGAAATTATCGCCCGCCGTCGTCAATATTTCCTCGACCCAGAAAATAAGTACGGATATGCCGCAAGACATGCCCGATATGCCGCAATTCCCCGAAGGGTCGCCGTTACAGGAATTCTTCCAGGAATATATGGATAAGGGGGGCAGTGAAATGTTCCCTAGCGTGCCGCAGGCCTCGCTGGGGTCGGGCTTTATTATCGATGGCGATAAGGGTCTGATCATCACGAACAACCACGTGATCCGCGACGCTGATAAGGTGCGCGTGACGATGCACGATGACACGACATTAGAAGCCAAAGTGATTGGCACGGACGAAAAAACCGATTTGGCTGTGTTACAGATCAAAACCAAAAAACCGCTGCCATCCGTGACCTTTGGCAACAGTGACAAAATGCGCGTCGGCGACTGGATTCTGGCGATCGGCAACCCGTTCGGCCTGGGCGGCACTGTGACATCAGGGATTATTTCTGCGCGACAGCGCGACATCAACGCTGGCCCTTATGATGATTTTATTCAGACGGATGCGTCGATCAATCGGGGCAATTCCGGGGGTCCGATGTTTAATCTGGATGGCGAAGTTATTGGCATTAACACCGCCATCTTTTCACCGTCGGGTGGATCGGTTGGGATCGGGTTTGCGATTCCGTCGAACCTGGCGAAACCCGTTCTGGACCAGATTA
This sequence comes from Pseudomonadota bacterium, assembly GCA_040386235.1. Taxonomy (GTDB): domain Bacteria; phylum Pseudomonadota; class Alphaproteobacteria; order Micavibrionales; family Micavibrionaceae; genus JAZKGA01. Next base: position 259,161 of record JAZKGA010000001.1, on the reverse strand, counting down.
TTAAATTCGGCCGCACCCGTCGCGGGTGGATCGGCGTCCGTATTCAGGCTGTGACCGAAGAAATTGCCCAATCCTTGGGCTTGCCACGCAACGAGGGCGCATTGGTGGCGAGCGTGACGCCAAAAAGCCCGGCGGCAAAGGCTGGCCTTGCGGCGGGCGATGTTATCCTGACCTTTAATGGCCAGTCGATTAACGCGATGCGACATCTGCCGCGCCTGGTCGCGGAAAGCGAGATTGGCCAGACTGTTAAGGTCACGTATTGGCGGGCGGGCAAAACCCTGACGACGAAGATGCAAGTCCTGGAACTGGAAACGGAAACAGCGACGAAAGATCAGAAACCTGCGGATGCGCCTGCGGCGCCATCGCGCGGCAAGGCTGTCCCGGAAATTGGCCTGCGCCTTGGAACGCTGGGGCCGATGGAACGTCGTAATTTCGGTATTCCCGAAGCAACGAAAGGCATCCTGGTGATGGACGTCAATCCGGCGTCCGAAGCGGCGGAAAAAGGTCTGGCGGTCGGCGATGTGATTTTAGAGGTCAACCAGCAAAAACTGGCGACACCCGACGCAATGATCGACATGATCGCCAAGGCGAAAAAAGGCGGTAAGTCGTCGATCCTGTTGCTGCTGGATATGGGCGGCAAGGGCGATGTCCGCTTTGTCGCATTACGGTTAAAATAACAGGATAAATCTCATGACCGATCCGGTCATTCACATTGTCGCCGGCCCGACGGCCAGCGGGAAATCAGGCTTTGCCCTGACGATGGCGCAGCGCATGAACGGCGTTGTTATCAATGCCGATTCCCTTCAAATTTACGATGCTTTGCCGATCCTGACGGCGCAGCCGGATGCGGTGGCAAAGGCGTCTGTTCCACATGTCTTATACGGTACCTTGTCGCCCCTTGCGCAATCCACCGCCGCCCAATGGGCGGATATGGCCGTGGTTGAAATCGAGAAGGCCTTGGCCCAGGGATTAACGCCGATCGTGACGGGCGGCACGGGCCTGTACTTAAAAGTCCTGATGGACGGATTGTCAGATATTCCGGGTGTCAGTGACACGGTCCGGCACGCCGCGCGTGATGATCATGCCCAAATGGGCAGCCAGGCGTTTTATGACCGGCTTAAAATACATGATGCGGTTATGGCGAATCAGTTACAGCCTGGCGACAGCCAGCGCGTGATCCGGGCCTGGGAAGTGTTACAGGAAACTGGCAAAAGCCTGTCCTACTGGCAATCCCTGCCGCCTATTCCGCTGCGACCACAGTGGCGTTACGATGTCACGCTGATTTTGCCGCCGCGTGATGTTCTGTATCAGCGCTGTAATCAGCGGTTTGATCACATGCTGCAGGCCGGAGCTTTGGCAGAAGTTGAAGAGATTGCAGCCCAGGTGTCGCAAGGCGCCATTCCGTCCCAAGCGGCCTGTCTAAAAGCACTTGGATACCGGGAATTGGCGGCGCATCTGTCTGGCGATATGACCTGGGATGATGCGGGCATACAGGCCAAACAATTGACCCGCAATTACGCCAAGCGACAGGTGACATGGTTTACCGGACAGATGCGAGAGCGCGCTCGGACGCGGGTACAGGTTATCGCAGGATAAGCCCGTTACTGGCGTCAAACGTGCCGATATAATCGCCGTCACAGCTTTCGCGATCACGGACATAAATAAAGCCAGGTTTGTGCGTCACCAATTTATGATGATCGGCGACCGTTTTAATCACCCGGGCTTTGTCGGCATAGGACAGATGGTGGAAATTTCCGCCAACCTTGACGACACGTACGCCCTGACAGTTGCGGCCCAGCCCGCCGACAATGTTATTCGCCTGCCATTCCTGTAACAGATGCGCTGGATTATCGCGCTGGCTGGTCCAGCTTTCGGATTTGAACGGCGGTACGGTGTTAGCGAATTGCGCCGGCTGCCCCCACTTCGGATGCTCAAAGTAGTATTGAGTCGGCAGTTTGCTGGTTGTCTCATAGGTCCAGAACAGGCCTAACAATTTTGGCGCCGCCTGCGCCATGGGCACAGAAAAGAGGGTCAGGACAAAAGCGGAGAGAAGGAACAGACGCATCATTTTTTTCAATACCTTGTTAATCTTGCCTATGATATCATGATTTTGTGGTGAATACAGTCTCAACTTTACTGTCAGGTTTGCAGGCGCAGGGCGTTAAGGTCGCCAATGCGGCGCGGAATATCGCGTCTGCTGATGTGCTTGGGTATCAGGCGGTCACGACCCAGATGACAGCGTCTGGCGATGGCGGCGTTGTGGCGCGGACTGTGCCGCTGGTGCCGGTCCAGGATGTCAACATCGACATGGAAGTGATCAGCAGTATGCAGGCCAGCCAGGCTTATAAATCCATGGCGACCATGCTGTCACGTGTGGGTGAGATGCAGGATGCCTTGCTGAACGCCGTTGATAAAAACGCTTAACGCCATTCCCGAATTCCATTAGCGTAACCAGATGAGCCATTCTCATTCCCACAGTCATGGTCACGGGCCATGCAACCACTCTCACGGACATCACCACGCCCCGGCGGAATACGGCCGCGCCTTTATTGTTGGCCTGTTGTTGAACGCGGTTTTCGTGGTGGCAGAGGTTTATTTCGGCTTTCTTTCCCGCTCAATGTCCCTGCTTGCCGATGCGGGTCATAACCTTAGTGATTGTGCCGGCCTTATCCTGGCGGGACTTGCGTATTACCTCGCCAAACGTGCCCCGACCGCGATGTTCAGTTATGGGTGGCATGCGGCGCCGATTATCGCAGCATTGTTGAATGCCATGATGCTGGTCATTGGGACTGTTTGGATTGGGTATGAGGCTGTGACGCGGCTGGTGCTGGATGGTCCAGGTGATGTCGCAAGCGGCACCGTTATGGCGGTGGCTGCCGCTGGTGTATTGGTGAACGGCCTGTCGGCCTTGCTGTTCCGTAAGGGTGCGGCACACGATGCGAATTTGCGCGGGGCGTACCTGCATCTGGCTGCGGATGCTGCTGTGTCACTGGGTGTGGTTATTTCTGGTCTGGTTATCAGCTTGACGGGGTGGAACTGGATGGACAGTGTGACCAGCCTGTTGATCACCGTTATTATCCTGCGCGCCAGTTGGGGCCTGTTGCGGCAAACCTGGCGAATGACATTGCAGGCTGTGCCCGACAACATTGATCCGGTGGCGGTGTATGATTTTCTAAAGGCGCAGGATCGGGTCGCTGACGTACATGATCTGCATATCTGGCCGATTGGCACCCGTGATGTGGCCCTGTCCGTCCATCTGGTGATGCCTGGCGGTCATCCAGGTGATCTGTATCTGCAGTCTTTGAATCGTCTGCTACAGGAAAAATTCGCGATCACCCACGCAATCATACAGGTGGAACTGGGCGACACGGGCATGGAATGCCCCTATGCGCCGGCCCATATTCTGTAGTTACCAAATAACAATGACCCATAAAAAAACGGCCCCGAAGGGCCGTTTTTCCTGAAAGCGTCAGCAGCGATTATTTCGCAGCTTTGCTTTGGAATACTGGCTCAGCGCTTTGGATCGCTGGTGCTGTATCTGCACCGGCTGTACCGGAGTCAGAATATACAGGCTTGTTAGCGTCATATGTACCATCTGCATTGCTGCAAGCAGATACGCCGGCAACGGCAACGAACAGAGCGATCATAGCTACAAATTTTTTCATAGGGTTTTCCTTTTATAATCAACGGGTTTTGTACATGCGCGCTTGCTTGGTCTTTGGCCGCCCAGGTCGCTTCATTGAAGATCATATACACAACTTTAAGTCATTGCCAAGGTACTATTTAAAAAACATGATTGTTTTTATACGCTTTTTCTAAAGCGACTTAAAATCCGCTTTGCGCATTCGGCACGTATAAATCAATCGCGCTTTTTAATACATCGGCAATCCGCCGACGTTCATCCAGATCGCTTAATCGTCGTGCCTCATCCGGGTTGGACAGAAACCCCACTTCAATCAGAACGGACGGAATATCCGCGGCTTTTAACACCGCAAATCCCGCTGATCGATGCGCGGGTGTCAGTGTTTTTAAATTCTTATGACGGTATGCCGCCATCAATTGGCTGGCGAAAAACTTGGAATGATTGACGGTGTCGCGGGTGATCAGGTCCAGCAGGATGTTTTCAACCATCCGGTCTTCATGTTCGATATTCACCCCGCCCAAAAGATCGGCCTTGTTTTCTTTTTCCGCCAGCTTTGCCGTCTGGGCATCCGATGCCTGTTTGGAAATCGTATAGAAAGATGCCCCTTCGGCGTTGCGTTTGCTGGGCAGGGAATCGGCATGGATCGAGATAAACAGGTCGGCTTTGTGCTGTCGCGCGATTTTGACGCGATCGGCCAACTTGATAAACCGGTCATTGTCACGGGTCAGGAACACGCGATACCGTGGATCGGCCCGCAACTGGTCGCGCAATTCTCGCGTAATACCCAGCACGATATTCTTCTCAAGCGTGCCGTTGACCGCCGTGGCGCCGGGGTCGGTGCCCCCGTGACCCGCGTCAATCACGACAATGAACGGGTCTTTAACTGGCGCAGGACGTACGCTGTCCATCAGCGTTTGCCCAATGGCCTGCAGTCCGCTTGCGGGCGGGGCTGGCTTACGCCCTGGCAACCGAATGCCGCCCGCGGTTGCCATCGGTTGTTCCGGTTCACCCTGGGGGGATGCCAGGGTGTTCAACATCGTATCGAATGCGCCGCCATCCCCGTCACCGTTCAATGACGCGTCAGTGGACGTATCCGCATAGGTCGTGGCAATATTTTCACCCGCGCTGTCCTGCGGCTGGTAATCAATCACCAGGCGCGGTGGCTTGCCGTCGCGTCCCGCGACGCTGAAGATTTTGGCCACATGCATCGGGCCGGACGTCCCCACCTGGATTTGCGCCTGGCCGCGCGGCCCTTGCTGGGGCCGAATAAAAGTGATGCGCGCGCCCGCATTGGGGGCCGGTTGCCCGGCGGACCACACAAACGGTGTGCAGGACAGGGTAAAACCCTTGCTGTCGAACTGGCTGACGGTACAGCTGATGGTGCTGCTGACTTCGGCAACGATGCGATAATAACCGGGATGGGTGCCGAATCGGATCGATTCAATACGCGGTGATGGTTCCGCAAGCGCAGCGACGATTACCGCTGCATTCAGCGCAATAAGGCAAAGGAAAATGGAGGCGTATCGACGAAGCATATCGCGCCATCATACTCAACCTGTCTGTTCTGGCAAATCCCCTGTGGCAAATCCCGTCACAAAAATAAAAACAGGCGGAAAAATTAGATGCTTGTGTAAAGGGGGTAAGGTCGATACAGTGTGAACGCGACCCTTTTTGGTTTTAGCACGTATATTCATTTGAATAAGGTTTCGCTAGCCAAAATGGAATAACGGGGCATGTGCCCCACCCTGGATCTGCCTTTTTTGCGTTTTATACTAGGTACGCAGATACAGGGGTTAATGAACAGAATTTATGGCGGTCGGGCTGGCCGCGCTAGTGGTCGCGAGGGCACGGCCCGTTTGGCTGTCAGGAAGGTCCTGACATGGCGAAGCGCATGTTAATTGATGCAACCCACGCGGAAGAAACGCGGGTTGCAATTATTGATCAAAATCGTTTGGTTGATTTTGAATATGAGAATAAGTTGCGTCGGCAACTTAAAGGCAACATTTTCCTTGCCAAAATTACGCGCGTTGAGCCGTCCTTACAGGCCGCTTTCGTCAATTTTGGTGGAAACCGTCACGGTTTCTTACCGTTCTCTGAAATCCACCCTGATTATTTCCGGATCCCCATTGCGGACCGTGAGGCTATTCTGGCTGAACAACGCGCGGCATTAGAAGCCATGCGTGCAGCAGAAGAAGCTGAAGACGCGGCATGGGAGGCCTCTCAGGCCGGCCATTCTGCGGCAAAAAGCAACAATAACAGCGAAGCTGAGGCCAGTGATGCAGACGCGGGCGAAGCCGCTGAAGCATCCGAAGCGGATTCAGATTCTGAGGCGGATGATGCAGCAGACGGCGATGCGTCGGCTGGTGAAAAAGCCCAGGATGACGGCGCAAACGGGGAAGACGGCGGACGCCGCCAGTTCCGTGGCCGTGGTCGCGGCCGTGGTCGCAATCGTGGCCGTCGGTCAGGCCTGCAAGGTGGACGCAATCCAGAAGTTGTCGGCGAAGACGGCAATGATGGCCCGCAACGCCCCAGCCTGCGCCGCAATTACAAAATCCAGGAAGTTATCAAGCGCGGCCAGATCCTGTTGATCCAAGTGCAGAAAGAGGAGCGCGGCAATAAAGGCGCTGCGGTTACAACGTATCTGTCCTTGCCTGGCCGTTATTCGGTTCTGATGCCGAACTCGCCACGCGGCGGCGGTGTCAGCCGTAAGATCGCCAATTTTTCTGAGCGGAAACGGATGCGTGAAATCCTGGCTGAGCTGGAGGCACCAGACGGTATGTCTGTTATCCTGCGGACCGCCGGTATGTCCCGCACGAAAGTTGAGATTAAGCGCGATCTGGATTACCTGATGCGTTTATGGGATGAAATCCGTGATTTGACGCTGCGTTCCACTGCGCCCGCAATGGTGTATGAAGAAGGTAATCTGGTCAAACGCGCCATTCGTGATCTTTATGACCGCGACATCGAAGAAGTCATTATTGAAGGCGAAGAAGCGTTCAAAGATGCCAAACGCATCATGAAGATGCTGATGCCGAGCCACGTCAAAAAAGTCATTTCCTATACCGATCCAACGGTGCCGATCTTCCACAAATATCAGCTGGAAACCCAACTGAACCAAATCGGCGATCCGAATGTCACGCTGAAATCCGGCGGATATCTGGTGATTCACCCGACCGAAGCTTTGGTATCGGTGGACGTTAACTCAGGCCGCGCCACTAAGGAACGGCATATCGAGGAAACAGCCCTGAAAACCAATCTGGAAGCTGCGGAAGAAGTGGCGCGCCAATTGCGTTTGCGCGATTTGGGCGGGTTAATCGTTATCGACTTTATCGATATGGAAGACAATCGCAATAACGCCAAGGTTGAACAGCGTCTGAAACAGGCTTTGGCCGGTGATCGTGCGCGCATTCAAGTTGGCCGGATCTCAAATTTCGGTTTGATGGAATTGTCGCGTCAGCGGCTGAATCCATCGCTGACCGAAGCCCAGTTCCGTCAGTGTGAGCATTGCGCCGGGATGGGCGTCACGCGCACCACTGATTCTGCGGCCATTATGGCACTGCGGGCGATTGAAGAAGAAGGCATTAAGAATAAGGGCCTCAGCACTGTGACGCTGAAGGTGCCGGCTGATGTCGCTATTTACATCCTGAACCACAAACGTCACCTTTTGGCGGCGATCGAAGGCCGTTACGGCTTTGCGATTGCTATCTGCATTGATGACACGTTGCGGTCTGTTAAATACCAGATTGAAAGCGTACGGGCGTTGATCAGTGATGATGACGATCACGATGAGGACAATCATGACCACTTAACCGGTGAAGCGGCAGATGCCGCGACCGGTGAAACAGGTCAAACCCAGCCGCGTGAAAATCGTGAGCCGCGCGAACAACGCGAGCCCCGTGAAGATCGTGAGGGTCGCGAAGGCGGCCGGGGACGTCGCCGTCGTGGCGGTCGTGGCCGTGGTGACAGACAGGATCGTGGCGATAGACCAGGATCGGAAGAGGTCACGGGACATGACGGTTCTGACATGGATGCCGAGGCTGCGCCATCAGGCAATGCGCGTCGCATTCCAATTCAGGACAATGCAGAGACGGGTGCCATTGAGTCGGGTGCGGACACCGCATCTGATGACACGAAAAAAGTGCGCAATGCCCCACGCGGTCGTGGGCGCGGACGCGACAAGGATGCCGGTCAAACGGCACCTGTTGCAGAAGAAGGTCAGGCATCTGAAGCTGCAACCCCTAACGCAGCATCGGCCGCTAAGGTAAAACCTGCTGCGAAAACGGCATCACCTGCTGCTGAAAAAACCGACACGAAAGCCCGTCAGTTCTTCAGCCGCAAGCGTGAAGATGGCGAGGCACAACAGGCACCGCGTGCGGTAGCTGTCGGTGAGGTCATCAACGAAGACACCGGGCCGAAGAAAAAGGGCTGGTGGCGTCGTGGCGAATAAGGCTTTTGCGGAAGGATAACCAGATGCGGTTGCCGAATATTGCTTTGTTGACTGGGGTTCTGGTGTTGCTGGCTGCGTGCTGCACACCGAACCTGGCCAGCGGCGCGTCATTGTCCGGTAAGCAGGACCTGAAACAGCGGCAATCGACGGCGCGTCAGGCCAGTGCCGTTTGGGAAAAGCAATCAGCGTCATGGAAAAAGAAGCTGGATGACACCCAGCAAGCGCAAATGACGTTGCTGGTCGCGATGGCCGCCAATCACCATGAAACGCGGCAAATGCTGACCATCATGGATGGATCGCACAAATCCTGCGCCAAGGCCAATCCGCAACTGGCCAAGGGCATGAATGCTGCCTGGAAAGGCTGGGATCAGGGCACCAAGAAAGCATTAAGCGACAGCGAAACGCGTCTGGACGTGGTTCTGGACCATCAAACGGCCGGCCCACGCAAAGAGGTCGTCAAGTATTTGCAGACGTACCGCCGCGCGGCTGAATCGCGCGCCGGATTGGTGCAAATGATTCCAGTGACGTCTGAGCGCGACTGCATGAAACTGCAACGCACCCTGGGCGACGGTGGTGAAAAGATCGGGAATAAACTGACCATCAGTACCCGCGCGATTGAAGAGGCGCTTAAAGATATCTTGAGCGGCAAGACGACGTTCAAGCAACCCACCGGCGGCAATGACTGATCCTGCGCCACGCGTGATACAGGTGATGGCAGGGGCCGCAAATGGTGGCGCCGAAACTGCTTTTATTGATATGTGCCTGGCCATGCATCAGGCAGGTGTTCCCCAACATGTTGTCTTGCGGGCCCATGCGTATCGTCAGGCCCAATTGGAACGCGCCGGTATTCCTTACACCACCCTGCCATTTGGCGGCCCATTGGATATCTATACGCCTTGGCGGATCAAACGCCTGATCACATCATTCCGCGCGGATATCGTTCAGACCTGGATGTCGCGGGCGGCGCAACGTCTTCCCCGCCGGCCCCGTAAGGCGCGTTACCTGGTTTTCTCGAGACTGGGGGGGTATTACGCGTTGAAACATTTCCCCCGCACGGATTATTTTGTGACGAATACCCCGGATATCCGTGAATACTTGATTAAGGCCGGGGTGTTGCCGGTCCGGGTGCAGCACATTAACAATTTTGCTGAAATGGAAACGACAGGTGATACCGCCCCTGTGTCGCGCACTGATTTGGCGACACCGGAAACGGCCCCCTTGGCCCTGTGCCTGGCGCGGCTGCACACATCAAAAGCGTTGGATATTGTGATCGCGGCGGCGGCGCAAATCCCCGCTTTGCATGTCTGGCTGGCGGGTGCAGGCCCTGAAGAGGCGGCCCTGCGCCGTCTGGCGCAGGATCATAAATGTGCCGACCGTATTCACTTCCTGGGCTGGCGCAACGACCGCTCGGCTTTGCTGCGGGCGGCGGACATGTTCATCCTGTCATCACGGTTTGAGCCGTTCGGTACATCGTTTATTCAAGCCTGGATTGAGGGGCGGCCCTTGATCGCCTGTGACTCCGATGGCCCGCGTCAGTTTGTGCGTGATTATATTGACGGCCTTTTGATCCCGCGAGACAGCGTGCCGGCAATGGTCGCGGCAATCCGCCAGATCATTGATAATCCCGACCTGGCGAAAGGCCTGTGCGAAAACGGCCTGGCGCATTATCAGGAAAGCTTTACCAAAGATCGCGCCGTAGCGGCCTATCTTGATTACTACACCGCCGCTTTGGCCGCCGAAGGCATGGCCAGGTAAGTCGCCTGGAGTGGTTTTAACACCTGAACCATTGCCGCGATAACCAGAAATGCACCCGCCTGATGTGCAGCGGCTGCTGGAATCCACACAACAGTCAACAATGTCGCAAGGCCCAAACCCACCTGGGCGATGATTAAAATGGCCAATGGCCAGGATTTCACGCGCCAGGCGAAACTTAAAACCAACATAGCGGCCAGAATCGCCAGCCATCGGTGCATGAATTGCACCCCGGCCGGATGTTCTGCCAATACCAGAAACACGCTGGGGGGATCCAGTAATTCAATGGGGATCAGGCCATAGCCCATATGGGGCCACGTATTGTAAATTTTCCCGGCATCCAGGCCTGCGACAAACCCGCCCCAAACCACCGTGACGGCAACGGCCAGCATCGCGGCCCACCCATGGCGTAACAGGCAAAAGCTGGGTGTCACAGGCACGCTTACCAGCGTGCGGTTCATCGTCAATCCACGCCGGACCCAAATCAGGGTTGCGAAGATAAAGGCGGCCAGGCCCAAATGAATGCTTAAGCGGAAATGACTGACATCCGGACGGTCCAGCAGGCCACTTTGCACCATGTACCATCCGACGAAGCCTTGGGCGGCCCCAAGGCCCAGCAAGCCCAGGAAAGGCAGCTTGTACCCACCCGGAATCTGTCCTCGCACCCAGAAATAGATCAGGGGCAGGGCATAGACAAGGCCGATCAGGCGGCCCCACAGGCGATGCAGCCATTCCCAGAAATAAATGTATTTGAAATCGTCCAGTTCCATCCAGAAATGGCGTGCCGCAAATTCAGGGGTGGCCTGATATTTTGCAAATGCGGCTTGCCACGCCGCTGTGCTTAACGGGGGCAACGCGCCGGTAATGACATTCCATTCGGTGATCGACAGCCCCGCTTCTTCCAGTCGCGTCACCGCACCGATCAAAGCCATGACGAAGATCATGATAGCGGACAAAAGAAGCCAGGTTTCGAGGGAGCGTGTATCGTTCATATCAAACGGCATAAACCCATCCGCAATGAAAATCAATTGCATCGGTTCCCAACTGCGTTATATCACACATATGACCGAGATCATTTCCACAGATGCGATTATCATTGGCGCGGGGCCGGTGGGCCTGTTTGCCGTATTTGAATTGGGGCTGCTTGATATCAAGGCGCACCTGGTTGACATCCTGGACAAGCCCGGCGGCCAGTGCAGCGAATTATATCCCGAAAAGCCGATCTATGACATTCCGGCCCTGCCCGTCGTGACGGGCCAGGATCTGACGGATCGTTTGCTGACGCAAATTGCCCCGTTTAATCCCACATTCCATTTGGGCCAAATGGCACAAAGCTTACAAAAAGGGGATGATGGTAAGTGGGAATTAACCACGGATGCCGGGACGGTTTTACGCGCGCCGGTGGTTATTATTGCGGCTGGTGGCGGATCGTTCATGCCGAAAAAGCCAGCGCTGGAGGGTATTGCGGGGTTTGAAGGCACAGGCGTGTCCTATGCCGTTCGGGCCCTTGATGCCTTTAAAGGCCGGCATATCCTGGTGGCAGGCGGCGGGGATTCCGCCCTGGACTGGGTTGTTAATCTACAGCCCCTGGCCGCCAGCATTGCCCTGGCCCATCGGCGTGACGATTTCCGCGCGGCACCGGATACGGTCAATAAAATGCGCGCCCTGGTTATGGCCGATAAAATACAGCTGCATATCGCTGAGCTTGCCGGTCTGGAAGGTACTGCACCGCATTTGACGGGCGTGCAGCTAAAGCGCGGTGACGGGACATTATTTACCCATGCGTGCGATGTGTTATTGCCCTTTTATGGTCTGACAATGAAGCTGGGACCGCTGGCCAATTTTGGCCTGAACCTGCATGAAAACCTAATCCCTGTTGATACTGAAAAGTTTGAAACCAGCACGCCAGGTATTTTCGCCATCGGCGATATCAATACCTATCCAGGGAAATTAAAGCTGATCTTGTCCGGTTTCCACGAAGCAGCCTTAATGGCGCAGGCGGCGTTCCGCTATGTCCATCCTGAACGCCGCCTGCGGTTTCAATACACAACAAGCAGCAGCGATCTGCACAGCAAATTAGGCGTTGCATGATCCCGCATTCTCAGCCAGTTTAAAGCAGCATGAAAAGCCAAGATGTTATCACCGCCGCCGGTTACGGATACACAAGGGTGTGGGATGATCGCCATTACCTGATCCGCCTGGGCGGCGTGCCGTTCTTTATTGTCGCCATTATGCACATTCTGACTTTGACATGGGCGGGGGACGCACCATTGATGCGCCAAGGCCTGTTGTTACTGCCTGCATTTTTTGCGATGGGTTGGTTTTTGGCACAATATGCGCGCAGCTTGTTGTTAAACGAATACTGGCCTTATCGCCCCGCACCGCAGGCCACTGGGCAGATTGATATACCGCATTTGATCACGCGCACGCGCGGCATTATATCCGGCACCCTGATGTTCGTTGTCATGAGTATGGGGAAATTCATGATCTTTGGCGGCTTTCTGGCCACGGCACAGGAAAGCTATACGACTGGGAACATGCCGGCTGAACCAGACCCGAAAATGATGTTGCCTGCATTGATTTTGATGGCCGCGACGATTTATGCGGTGCGGTTTATCTGGCTTTATATTCCCGCAGCCGTTTTGGTCAGTCCTGGCGCATTCTTGAAACGTATCGGCGGATTTATGGCATCCTTGCACATTTTGACCTTGATGATGGTGTGCATGATCCCGCCGACCATCCTGACATATGTTGCGGCCAGTATTTTGCTGCGCGGCCAGTCGTTGCTGGAAGCCCCAACGATTATCCTGACACTTGTTGTTTTAATCAGCCAGGCGGTTGACATGCTGGTCTGGGCGATTGCGACGGCTGGCATGGCGTGCCTGATGAAGGATCACTTGCCGCACACCCCCAATGCGTTTGACATGCGGCCGACCCATCCAAAATGAAGATTTATTGTACTGGCCCAGATGGGCAGTGTCATGTGCTGGACGCGATTGAAGGCTGGACGATCATGGAAATCCTGCGCGATGCGGGCATGCCGTTAAAGGCGGAATGTGGCGGCGCGTGCGCCTGCGCAACCTGTCATGTGTATGTGGCGCCTGAATGGCGAGATCGCCTGGCACCCGCCAGGGATGAGGAAGACGACATGCTGGCTGATGCCGCGATTGCGGTTCAGCCGAATTCCCGCCTGTCGTGCCAGCTGATCATGCGCGCGGATTTAGATGGTATCGCCGTCACGCTTGCGCCGATGCCTTAACGCGCGGCTTTAATGTAACCGATACTCACTCCCAACCGTTTCAAAATTGAACGGATAGGTCAGCTGGCGGCTGGCGACGGTTACGGAATGCAGTTTGGCGTCTATTTCCCTCTCCCAGAACCCTAAAAACCGGCGTAAGGTCGGGTAATTCGGCGCGATATCGTAATCCTGCCACACGAAGCTTTGCAGAAGCGCTGGATAATCGGGCAAATGATACAAAATCTCAGCCGTCATCAGGTCGGGCGGCCGCAACATCGACAAGCGGGTCGTCAGAATAAACATCTCTTCTTAGTTTATCGCAAGCCGTCTTAATGAATGGTTACGCTTGATTTTTGCGAGGCGCTTGTTTATATCTGTAACACCTGTACGGCAATAAGCGGTGCAGGCGGTTGGGGGTCAGGCTTGACGCCGCTTGCGGGTCATCCTGTACCGCCACAATACAACCCAAAACAGAAGGAAAGACGAGAGACATGAAGTTCCGTCCTTTACACGACCGCGTATTGTTACGCCGAATCGAACAAGAACAAAAAACAACGGGTGGCATCATCATCCCTGACTCGGCGCAAGAAAAGCCGATGCAGGGCGAAATCGTCGCTGTCGGCACCGGCAGCCGCGATGATGCGGGCAAGATCGTCCCCTTGGACGTTAAGGCCGGCGATCGCGTCCTGTTTTCCAAATGGTCGGGCACCGAAGTCACGATTAACGGCGAAGAGCTGTTGGTCATGAAAGAATCCGACATCATGGGCATTATCGAAAAAGCGGCGTAATACCGGCTTTTGACCCCCAAACATTATTCAAACTTAATTATATTGAAGGAGACAAACAATGGCTGCGAAAAGCGTATTGTTTAAAACACAGGCCCGCCGCAAAATGTTGCAGGGTATAGATATTCTGGCAGATGCCGTCAAAGTGACATTGGGTCCAAAAGGCCGCAATGTGGTGATTGAAAAATCATTCGGCGCGCCGCGCATCACCAAAGATGGTGTGACTGTTGCCAAGGAAATTGAACTGCAAGATCGCGAAATGAACGCGGGCGCACAACTGGTCCGTGAAGTGGCCAGCAAGGCGAACGATCAGGCCGGCGACGGTACGACCACCGCGACCGTTCTGGCGCAGGCGATTGCCCGCGAAGGATACAAGGCGGTTGAATCTGGCCGTAACCCAATGGATGTTAAGCGCGGGATTGATCGCGCGGTTGCTGCGGTTGTTCAAAACTTGAAAGCCTCCGCCAAGCCGGTTAAGACCAATGCTGAGATTGCCCAGGTCGGTACTATTTCGGCCAATGGTGACACGGAAATCGGTGCGATCCTGGCAAAAGCCATGGAACGCGTCGGTAATGAAGGTGTTATCACGGTGGAAGAAGCCAAATCGCTGGAAACCGAACTGGACGTCGTTGAAGGGATGCAGTTTGACCGTGGTTATCTGTCCCCTTACTTCATCACCAATGCTGACAAAATGACGGTTGAGATGGAAAACCCGCTGATCCTGATCAGCGAGAAGAAAATCTCAAGCCTGCAAGCGATGCTGCCGGTTCTGGAAGCGGTTGTGCAGACGGGTCGCCCGTTGCTGCTGATTGCTGAAGACATCGAGGGCGAAGCTCTGGCGACGTTGGTGGTCAACAAACTGCGTGGCGGTCTGAAAATCGCAGCGGTCAAGGCCCCTGGTTTCGGCGATCGTCGCAAGGCGATGCTGGAAGACATGGCGATCCTGACAGGTGCACAGGTTATTTCCGAAGACCTGGGCATCAAGCTGGAAAACGTCACAATCGACATGCTGGGCACCGCGAAGAAAATTCGCATCACCAAGGACGACACGACATTGATCGACGGCAGCGGCGGCAAGAAGGATATCGAAGCGCGTTGCGCCCAGATCCGCAAGCAGGCCGAAGACACATCGTCAGATTATGACCGTGAGAAGCTGCAGGAACGTCTGGCCAAACTGGCTGGCGGTGTTGCTGTTATCCGCGTTGGCGGTGCGACCGAAGTCGAAGTGAAAGAGAAGAAAGATCGCGTTGATGATGCGATGCATGCCACACGCGCAGCCGTTGAAGAAGGCATTATTGCCGGCGGCGGAACCGCGTTGCTGTACGCCTCACGTGCGCTGGACGGTCTGAAAGGTGACAATCATGACCAGCAGGTCGGCATCGACCTGATTCGCAAGGCCTTGCAGGCCCCGATCCGTCAGATTGCCGAAAACGCAGGCGTTGAAGGTTCAATTGTTGTCGGCAAATTGCTGGAACAAAAAGACACCAACTTCGGCTATAACGCACAATCCGGTGAATACGTGAACCTAGTTAAGGATGGCGTGATCGACCCTGTGAAAGTGGTTCGCAGTGCGATCCAGAACGCGGCCTCGGTCGCCGGCCTGGTGATCACGACCGAAGTGATCGTAACCGAAATGCCGAAGGATGAAAAATCGGCAGCCGGTGGCGGTATGGGCGATATGGGTGGCATGGGCGGTATGGATTTCTAATCCACGCTTTTTACCTTAGAATTTTAGAAAGGCCGCAGAAATGCGGCCTTTTTTTGCTGTGTTGGGAAACAGGGTAAGGGGCGGTTCTGATAAAATAACAACTTTATCTTACTTTTTTATCATTTTTGTGTTGACGCCCGTGAAATCAGAGTCTATAAAGGTCTTAATTTCCCCACACTGACTTAAGACCGCCAGGTAACTGGCGGTTTTCTTTTTTCTGCGATAAGCATTTGCTGGCCTGCATATTCTCAGGCGCCATGCTATATCTTTTCCATGCCTGAATTACCCGAGGTTGAAACCGTCCGTCGCCAGCTGTCAGATCGTCTGAAGGGCCGGATTGTGGCCCATATTGTGTATCATCGTCCCAATGTGCGGATACTTTTGCCAACCGATTTGCCGGACGCCCTGGCGGGTCGGATGTTTGGCGAGATTGCCCGCCATGGGAAATACATGATCGCCACCTTTGCGGATACCGACATGGCCATGGGTATTCATCTGGGAATGTCGGGCCATTTCCTGCATTACGCGCCTGGTGATGCAACACCTGCCGGGCGACATGACCATATGGAGATCACGCTGACCGACGGCACGCGCGTTCTGTACCACGATCCGCGCCGCTTCGGAATGATCTTTGCGACAATACGAAACGATTGGCGGTCGCATAAACTGTTATCCGGCCTGGGCCCTGATCCGATAACGGATGGCCTGGATGCCGCCCACCTGCATCATGTCATGCGTAACAGTGCGCGGCCGATTAAGCCGTTGTTGCTGGACCAAACGCTGATCGCCGGAATCGGCAATATTTATGCCAGTGAGGCGCTGTACGTCGCGGGCATTTCCCCGTTTCGTCCAGCGAAGACATTGACGCGCGCCGACTGGGACGCGCTGGTGTCGGCGATAATCACCGTCCTTAACCGGGCGATCAGTTTGAATGGCAGCACGTACCGTGATTATCGCGTTCTGGATGGCGGTGTCGGACGGTATCAAGAAGAGTTTAAAGTGTATGACAAGGCGGGTCACACATGCCCGGGATGTGAAGGGGGGTGCGTTATACAGCGTGTGGTACAGGCTGGCCGTGCAACCTATTATTGCGCGGTCAAACAAAAATAGATGGTGATACGATTCACTTCTTGACAAACATGGGTTATCCCACGTAAAAAACAGCTCTGTTTAACAAAGTTGTGAATTAATGGAGTCGACTCATGGCGAACCACGCCTCGGCAAAAAAACGAATTATCCGGAACGCGAAACGTGCTGATATCAACACGCAGCGTACCAGCCGTTTGAAAACCTTTTTGAAAAAAGTCATGTCGGCGATTGAGTCTGGCGATGCAAAAGCAGCTGCTGCGGCACTGCAAGCCGCACAACCTGAACTGGATCGCGGCGCTGCCAAAGGTATTCTGCATAAGAATACTGTGGCGCGCAAAGTGTCCCGTTTATCGGCACGTGTGAAGGCTTTGGCTGCTGGCTAAAACCACCCTTTATTTTTACCTTTAATTATAGCGGGCTGAACGGTGTTTCAGGCCGCTATTTTTTATATATTTCAATAGTTAAGTACGATTCTTTCTTTTTTTATTGTTGATGATTTGTTGTGTTGCAAGGCGTAAAAAAACGCTCTAAGGTTCTCATATCAGCGCACGACAAACGCAGAAAAAAGCAGGTAAACCTGCACGGCCTCACACATGTGTGAAGCTTATAATAAGGTGTGAAATGCTTTGTCGGTTGATAAAAGTGGGGGCTCGTGGATCTGTTCGGATCCCGTACCCGACGTATTTGTTATTCACCTGACCTCACCGGGTCTTGTCATGGCGAAAACGTCAAATCTTTACATTGTTGGTCCAAAGGGAGTGTCGGTCGTCATGGCCGCAAACCCTTTCTTATGTTTTATTCCCGGGGGTTGAATACCGGCATAACGCGTGTAGGAGTGCTTAAGAATGACACAAAACGGGGGCAAGAAAGCCTACTTAAGTCTGGTGGACGGCCATTTACAAGCCGAGTCCTATGAACCAAGCAAAGAAATTTTGACGCTGTGGCAGGACATTTATAATCAATTCCGCGCCGAGTTTGGCGAGGCTGTCTTCCGCAGCTGGTTAAAGCCATTGACCCTGCAAGCCACCTATCATGGCACGCTTGAAGTCTCGGCCCCCACACGTTTTATGCGTGATTGGATCCAATCCCATTATTCCGCGCGTATTCTGGAATTGTGCCGCGAGCGCAACCCGAACATTGAGCGCCTTGAGCTGGTTGTATCGGCCAGTTCATCACCGCCGGCGGAAGATGTCGCGCCGCCGACCCCTGCATTAAAAAGCAATATGAACCAAATGGTCGAAGAGCTGGACCTGGCGTCACCGCTGGACCCACGCTATAAATTCGAGACATTTGTGGTTGGGAAATCGAATGCGCTGGCGCATGCTGCGGCCCGCCGCGTGGTCGAAAGCGACCGCCTGCCATTTAATCCGCTGTTTATTTACGGCAGTGTCGGCCTGGGTAAAACCCACCTGATGCATGCGATTGCCTGGGCCTTACGTGAAGCAGCCCCGGAAAAAACCATCATGTACCTGTCGGCTGAAAAGTTCATGTACCAATTCGTCCGTGCGTTGCGCGCCCAGGACACGATGACGTTCAAGGAAATGTTTCGCTCGGTTGATGTGTTGATGATCGACGATATTCAGTTTATCAGCGGCAAAGAATCGACACAGGAAGAATTCTTCCACACTTTCAATGCGCTGGTGGATCAGAACAAGCAGATCATCATTTCATCTGACCGGTCGCCATCCGACCTGCAGGGGATTGATGACCGCCTGCGGTCCCGCCTGTCATGGGGTTTGGTTGCTGATATTCAGGCCACGTCGTATGAATTGCGCTCTGGCATTTTGCATGCCAAGCGTGATTTGCTGAAGGCCAATGTGCCGGATGCGGTGCTGGAATTCCTGGCGCTGAAAATCACCTCGAATGTCCGTGAGCTGGAAGGCGCGTTAAACCGTATCGTCGCCCATGCCGATGTCGCGAAAGAGCCGATCACGCTGGAATCAACCCAGGCCGTGTTGCAAGACCTTTTGCGCGCCAATGACCGCCGGATCACGATTGATGAGATCCAAAAGAAAGTGGCGGAGCATTACAACCTGAAAATGACCGACATGCATTCATCCCGCCGGGCCCGCAATGTGGCGCGTCCGCGCCAGGTTGCGATGTATCTGGCCAAGGTTCTGACAGCGCGCTCCCTGCCGGAAATCGGCCGGAAATTCGGCGGTCGTGACCACACGACGGTGATGCATGCTGTACGAAAAGTTGAGGAGTTAATGGTGGATGATACTGCGATTGCCCAGGACGTTGACGTTATCCGTCGCGCTTTGACCACCGCTTAATCATTTTTTGGTATTCTCTTTCAGAAAGCCTGCTTTATGCAGGCTTTTTGCCTGTGTGAAACTGTGGTCCGCCCTAGATAACGTCTTGGCAACAAACCGCCAGATGCTATAGTCAGCTTCTATAGATTCCAGGACCGTAAACGCGCCTTAAGGGGGCATTCATGAAGATTACATTAGACCGTTCAGCACTTCTCCGCTCTCTCAGCCACGTTCAAAGCGTCGTTGAGCGCCGGAACACCATTCCCATTCTTGCGAATGTGATGCTGAAAGCCGAAGGCAGCACGTTGACGCTGTGTACGACGGATATGGATTTGGAAATGCGCGAATCGGTCCCGGCGAAGGTTGAGCAGGCTGGTGTCACAACCGCCCCCGCCGTCACGCTGCATGAAATTATACGCAAGCTGCCAGACGGGGCGGATGTGTCCCTGGAACTGGATTCCGCTGGCGTGCAACTGACCGTCAAGGCGGGCCGTTCGAAATTCAAGCTGTCATGCTTGCCTGTCGGGGATTTCCCGCAATTGAATTCAGGCGATCTGTCCGGTGGCTTTACTCTGCCTGCCGCTGATCTGCGCGCCATCATCGACCGTACGCGGTTTGCGATGAGCACGGAAGAAACACGTTACTACCTGAATGGGATTTACCTGCACGCGGCTGATAATGGCGGCGTGAAGGTCCTGCGTGCTGTGGCCACGGATGGTCATCGCCTGGCCCGTTTTGAAATGCCTCTGCCAGCAGGGGCCGAAGACATGCCCGCAATCATCATCCCGCGCAAAACGGTGGGGGAGCTGCGGAAGCTTCTGGATGAGGCAGCCGATAAGATTGAGATCAGCCTGTCCAGCAGCAAGATCCGCTTCGCACTGGATCAGATTGTCCTGACTTCGAAACTGATCGATGGCACGTTCCCTGATTACCAAAAAGTGATTCCAACCAAAAACGATAAAATTGTCGAAGTGAATGCGAAAATCTTCTCAAGCGCGATTGACCGCGTTTCGACGATTGCTGATGGCAAATCACGCGCCATCAAAATCTCGCTGAACGGGAAATCGATGACGATTTCAGCCCAATCGGCTGAGGCAGGCAGCGGGACAGAAGATATTGAGATCAATTCCGACGCCCCCCCTTTGGAAATCGGTTTTAACGCCCGCTATCTGATGGATATCACGGCGCAAGTCGATGGTGACGGCTGCCGTATCATCCTGTCGGATGCGGCATCGCCAACGATCATTCAAAACTCGGGCGATGATGCGGCGCTGTATGTCTTGATGCCGTTGCGGGTATAAGGGGTCTTTTGTACGTCGCACAACTGAATATCTCGCATTTTCGCAATTATGCGCAAACCCGCCTGGCAGACATTGCAGGCGGGTTTGTCTTATTAACCGGGCCAAACGGCGCGGGCAAAACCAATGTCCTCGAAGCTATTTCGTTGTTAAGCCCTGGCAAGGGCCTGCGCGGCGCGCAATTGGCCGAGTTGCAATCGCGCGATGGGGATACAGTTCCCTGGGCCGTTGCGGCGCGTATTGCTGGCCGGCATGGCGTGTCCATCATCGGTACGGGGTATGACGCGACACGCGACAAACGCCAGATACGCATTGATGGCCGCGATACCGCCCGCCAGGTCGATTTGCAGGCGCATTTGACGTGTTTGTGGCTGACGCCGCAGATGGACCGCTTGTTCCTGGATGGCCCCAGTGCCAGACGGAAATTGCTGGACCGTTTGGTATTCAGCCTGGACCCATCGCATGTGACGCGCCTGAACCGGTTTGAGCGGTTGATGGGGGAGCGCAGCCGCCTGTTGAAAGCAGGCGAAAAGCGCGACAGCTGGTTGCATGCCCTGGAGGTCCAGATGGCCGAAGGCGCGGTTGCGATCACGGCGGCCCGCCAGGATGTGCTGCGTCGCTTGAATGCGACATCCCGGACCCATGGCGTGACAACGCCTTTTCCGCCCCTGACGTTGCAATTGCTGGGCGATGTCGAAGACTGGCTGGCGCAATATCCAGCCCTGCAGGCCGAACAGATTATGGTGCGTGAATTGATGCAGGCACGCAGTCGTGATGCCATCAGCGGCGGGGCTCGTTTTGGCCCGCATCGCAGCGATATGCAGGTTTTTGATGCCGACCGGCAGATGCCTGCAGATACCTGCTCGACGGGAGAGCAGAAAGCGATGCTGATTTCCCTTACCCTGTTACAGGCGCATTTACTGCGCGTTGAGTTGGGGCAGGATTCGGTCCTGCTGCTGGATGAGATCGCCGCGCATTTGGATAAGGACCGCCGGGCTGCCCTGTACGTCCATTTGAAACGCCTGGGGGGACAGATCTGGTTGACGGGAACTGATGTGGATGTTTATGCCGATATTCTGGCGGATGCCACCCATTTCCACGTTCAGGACGGCCAATGCCAATGCGTGGCCTAAACACTTGAAATAATCGCGGAAATAAAAGCGAATAAGCGCGGATTTCCGGTTGTCTTGCTGGTATTTTTTGCAACAAAATGGTATAAGAAAAAACCATATTAAACCTTAAAAGATAGATATAATGACCAAGCCAATGACGGTACCAGAAACTCCAGTAACCGATATTAACACCGCTGAAAGAATTGCAGCGGCGCAGGCGGCGTATGGCGCGGAAAGCATCAAGGTTTTGCGCGGCCTGGATGCGGTGCGGAAACGCCCGGGGATGTATATCGGCGATACCGATGACGGGTCAGGCCTGCATCACATGGTCTATGAAGTTGTCGATAACGCGATTGATGAAACTCTGGCCGGGTATTGCACGGAAGTGGTCGTGGCGATGAATGCTGACGGATCAATGACGGTCCGTGATAATGGGCGCGGTATTCCTGTCGATATTCACGCCGAAGAAGGCGTTTCGGCGGCTGAGGTCATTATGACACAGCTGCACGCCGGTGGTAAGTTTGACCAGAATTCATACAAAGTGTCGGGCGGTTTGCACGGCGTGGGCGTGTCGGTTGTGAATGCCCTGTCTGAATGGCTGGATTTAACGATCTGGCGTCAGGGTCAGGAATGGACAATGCGTTTCCGGCACGGTGAGGCCGAGGCCCCGTTACGGGCGGTAAAGCCATGTGGCGACAAGCGCGGGACGGAAGTGACCTTCCTGCCATCCCCGGAAACTTTCACGAAAACGGTGTTTGATTTTGGGACGTTGCAGGACCGGTTGCGGGAACTGGCCTTCCTGAACTCGGGCGTTAATATCCTGCTGCAAGATTACCGCGAGCCGGAATTGCGCGAGTCGCGCCTGTTTTTTGAAGGCGGGATTGAAAGCTTTGTCACCTGGCTTGATCGGTCAAAAAACACGCTTTTCAGCCCACCTTTGATTGTGAGCAGCGAGCATAACGGCATCACGGTCCAGGCGGCCCTTGAATGGACCGAAGCCTATCATGAAACCATGCTGTGCTTTACCAACAACATCCCGCAACGGGATGGCGGCACGCATTTGGCCGGTTTCCGCGCGGCATTGACCCGGACACTGTCGAAATACGCAACGGAAAACAACCTGTTGAAGAAAAAAGACCTGGATCTGGCGGGTGAAGACATGCGCGAAGGCATGACGTGCGTTTTGTCGGTGAAGGTACCGGACCCGAAATTCTCGTCCCAGACGAAAGACAAATTGGTGTCTTCCGAAGTGCGCCCGGTTGTTGAACAGGCGATTGCCGAAGGATTGACCACCTGGCTGGAAGAACATCCGGCTGAGGCCCGCAAAATCATCGGCAAGATCGTTGATGCGGCCAGTGCGCGTGAGGCGGCCCGCCGCGCGCGGGACCTGTCCCGTCGTAAGGGCGTCATGGATATCAGCAACCTGCCCGGTAAACTGGCAGATTGTCAGGAGCGCGACCCAAGCGTTTCAGAACTTTTCATCGTTGAGGGTGACTCGGCTGGTGGTTCGGCCAAGCAGGCGCGTGACCGGAAAACCCAGGCCATTCTGCCGCTGCGTGGGAAAATCCTGAATGTCGAACGGGCGCGCCTGGATCGCATTCTGGGATCGCAAGAAGTCGGGACACTTATCACCGCGCTGGGCACGGGGATTCACGACGAATTCAATATCGATAAAATCCGGTATCACAAAGTCATCATCATGACCGATGCGGACGTCGATGGATCGCATATTCGGACCTTGTTGCTGACCTTCTTCTATCGCTATATGCCGCAAGTGATTGAGCGGGGATATCTGTATATCGCCCAGCCGCCATTGTATAAAATCAAGCGGGGCGGCGGCAGCGAAAGCTATGTCAAGGATGATGCGGCGCTTGAAGCAACATTGCTGGGCAACGTCGTCAAGGATGCGCGCCTGCAATTCGGGAAAGACATTCTAGGCGGTGAGCCATTGCTGCACTTCCTGAACAAGGCGCAATCCATCCGCGCCGCTGCGAATGCCCTGTCCACGCGGTTGTCACGTCGTGATTTCGTCGAGCAAGCGGCCCTGTGCGGCTTTTGGCAGCCTGATGTCGTGAATGCGGCCAAGGTGGCTGATCGCGTCTGCGCCCGGATGAATATGATTGCGACCGAACATGGTCGTGGCTGGACCAGCACTGTCAGCGATGATGGCATTACCTTTAACCGCACAATGCGCGGCGTGACGGAAGCTATTCGCATTACGCCTGAATTGCTGCGCGGCACGGACGCTGTACGCTTGATGCATGTGGCCGATTGGGCCGCACCGATCTTTGCCGATACGACGGTCAGCCTGCAGATGGGGGAAAAGCTGATTTTACCTGCGGTGCCCGGCCCTGTCAGCCTGCTGGAAACAATGAATGAACTGGCGCGCAAGGGCTTGCAGATCCAACGGTACAAAGGTCTTGGGGAAATGAACCCGGAACAGCTGTGGGAAACGACGCTGGACCAGAATGTCCGCACATTGCTGCGCGTTCGGGTGGAAGACGCGGCGAAAGCGGACGATATCTTTTCAACCCTGATGGGGGATGTGGTTGAACCACGGCGTGACTTTATTCAGGATAACGCGCTGCGCGTCTCAAACCTCGATGTCTAGTCTTCTTGCGTTTTTAACGGATAAGCTGGCTGCTGCTTTTCTGGCCGAAGGGCTGGATTCGGCCTATGGCCGTGTGCAGATATCCGATCGGCCTGACCTGGCGCAGTATCAATGTAACGGCGCGTTGGGCGCTGCAAAAGCCGCCGGGAAACCGCCACGTATAATTGCCGAGGCGATTGTGGCCCGATTACAGGATGATGCCGATATCGCGTCATTATCCCTGGCGGGTCCTGGCTTTATCAATATCGTCCTGACTGATGCCTGCCTGTTGCGGTTTGTCACCACGTTGCGTACAGATGTACGTGACGGCACACCTGTTTTGAATGGCGGGTCGGAAACTATTCTGCTGGATTACGGTGGTCCGAATGTGGCAAAGCCGATGCATGTCGGGCATTTGCGTACCGCGATTATCGGCGATACGTTGCGCCGGATGCTGGTTGTCGCGGGCTATAACGCGCTTGGTGACATCCATTTGGGTGACTGGGGCACGCAGATGGGAATGATTATCTCGGAACTGCGTCGCCAGCATCCTGAATGGGTGTATTTCGATGCGGATATAACAGGCCCGTATCCGGCACAGTCCCCCGTTACGCTGGCGGATTTGGAGGCCACATATCCTACCGCGTCTGCAGCGTGCAAGGCCGACCCCGATCGCATGGCCGAAGCCCATGCCGCCACGTTTGACCTGCAAAACAAACGCCCCGGGTATTACGCGCTGTGGCAGCATTTTATGGATGTCTCAAAACAGGCCATGCATGCCAATTTCAAGGCGTTGAACGTTCAGTTTGATATCTGGAAAGGCGAGTCTGACGTCCATGATATTATCGCCCCGATGGTTGCGGATCTGCAGGCCAAAAAGCTGGCGGTTGCTGATGATGGCGCGGTTGTCATCCCTGTTGTAACGGATGCGGATACCAAAGAAATACCTCCATTGATCCTGTATAAACGTGACGGCGCGGTTATGTATGGCACAACCGATCTGGCGACAATTGTTGATCGGGTGCAGGAATATGATCCGGCCCGGATTATTTATATCGTCGATCTGCGTCAAAGCCTGCATTTTGAACAGGTGTTCCGCGCCGCCCGCATGGCAGGCATGGTGCGCGAGGATATGCAATTGATCCATGCCGGCAACGGAACCATGAACGGCACGGATGGCAAACCGTTTAAGACTCGCGCCGGTGGCGTGATGAAGCTTGAAGATTTGATCGGCATGGCTCAGGACAAAGCCCAGGAACGGATCGCCGCCGCGCATATTGCCGAAGGGTTAAGTGCGGATGAGCGGGCCGATATCGCGCGCCAGGTAGCTGTTGCGGCTATTAAATTCGCCGATCTGCAAAATACACGGTCAGCCGATTACGTTTTCGACCTTGACCGCATGACTCAGTTCGAAGGCAAAACCGGTCCGTATTTGTTGTATCAAACAGTCCGGATGCGTTCGTTGCTGGAGAAAGCGCAAAACGGGGGCGCAGGGCTGCCGGTAACCAGCATTACAGACACAACTGAACGCGATGTCATCCTGGCATTACTGTCCTGGCCCGATGTTTTTATCAGCGCGACGCGGACCTATATGCCGCATATTATTTGTGATTACGTTTACCTGCTGGCCCAGCGCTTCAGTGCGTTTTATGCGGCCTGCCACATTATGGGCGAACAGGATGACACCCTTCGTGCCTCACGTCTTGGCCTGGTCCAATTGGTCCATCGGCGGATGACGCACATTTTTGACCTGCTGGGCATTGAATGCCCGCAGCGTATGTAATCTCACCATTCTTTTAAAAGTGTATTACGACCTTTTAGAAGTGTCTTACGACGTGGCCGCTGTCTTGCGGTTGCGGAACAGCGTTTCATGGGCGGCCAATGCCGCGTCCTTAATCACTGCCCTGACATCGGCATCAAGCGCGGTGCTGGTGTGCGATGATAAGACGGGTGGTTGCGCCGTTACTGGCGCCGCTATCGCTGCCGGAGGTGTGACCGGTTCGGGCGCATTGGCAGCTGCGGTTGTGCTGATCTGCGGCATGGATGGCGCATCCCAATCAATCGGCGTTTCAATCGCATGCACACCGACAACGCCGTAAATGCCGCCGTCCAGGCCGGATAAATTGCGTGCGTGGGTTCTTTGGCTCATATCCGCCAGGGTACGTATTTCTTGTGAGGACGCAACGGCCACGTCAGCCTTGGTCGCGGTCCAGTTTTTCTTCATCATATTATCGCGCAGGGCACGAATGGCCGTCAGGTGCTTATAGATATTTTCATCACCCAATGGCAGGGCCATGTATCGCGTCACCCGCATAGCTTTGGCAAAGCCGGGATTGGCATAGAAGAACTGCACATCGGCCACGTCATCAGAAAACGCGACGACCGCCATACCTTCCTTAAACCGCCGCGTGGCACCGTAAGAGGCGCGCCCCCGCGACTGGATACTGATATTCTGGTTGTCGAAATACGCGTTCCCCATCGCACCCGTTGATCCGCTGAAACCCGACATTTCCGTGACGAAGGACGACCCCACGGTTTTTTCCAGGAATTCCTTGGTCTGGGTTGGATCTTCGAGTTTCCCGAAAATCTTGATGTTACAGTTGGCGGTGATCGATCGTGCTTCTTCTTTCACGCGTTTTTCCAGGGCTGGTAAATCCTGGGCTGAGAAGATAAGGGAGAAGCCCAGTGAACGGGCCTGGGCCGCCATAACCGCCATGCCTGAGGCCGTGTAATACCCGACCTCGTCAAACACCGTCATAAATGGCGTGGCCGAGTGGGTCGGTTTGTTTTCAATGACGGTCGCGGAATCCCCTTCAACCGTTGCGCCCAGCGTTGACCCCATCATCCCTTTTAATGTCGCGGAAATGATTTTCCCCAAATTCGCGATCTCATCCGATGATTTTTCCAAAGCGGGCAGCAGGGCAACCAGGATGCGGCGGTTCAACACCACGTCGATCATGTCAATGTCGGCGGATTGCGTGTCAAAAATATACCCGTAATCATCGCCCAGCGATTGCAGGGACCGCGTAAATTGCATCGCCAGATAGCCGTGCTGTTGGCGGGCCGTTGTGGTGTCGATCATCGGCTGGCCCGGGCCTGCCGGCTTCTCGCGCCCCTCGTCATCAAATGCCGCGGCTGAAAAGCCCGGCAGGGTGTCCAAATACCCTTCAACACTGCGCCGCAGGTGTTCAGGGACGGCCTGATCGCGCGCCAGTTTGATAATGTTGTTCAAGGCCAGGTAATTACGGATTGACCCGACGCTCAGTGGTATATCCTGATTATCCCGTTTCCAGGTCAAGGCCGGCATCATGGACCCGATCAAGGACACGGCCCGTTCTTTCCACATGGCGTTGTCGCCCTCGGCCTCAGGCATCAGGGACACAAGCATGTTGGTCAGGTAAGACGCGGACCCGCTGGAAAACGGGTTCATTGAGTTTGACGGCGCCTTCATGTCCGAATTTCCGGTCATATAGTTCAAGACCAGCAAGTCATCATCGCGGCCAAAACGTCGGACCAGTGCAGACAGCGAAGACCATAAATCCGTATCGGCTTTACCGTCGATATACACATAACCGGATGCCCAGCACAGGGCATTGGTCACCATTGACTTCAACCCCTCGGTTTTACCGGAACCGGTTGTACCAAGGTACAGCGCGTGGGTCCGGGCGTCAGAGTTGGAAAACCAGACCTCTTCGCCGCCATTGGAATCGGTATTGCCGATATACAGAATACCTTCGGCCTTGCCGTTACGTTTGTTTTTCTTGTCCTTGTATGACGATCCCAGCGGCAATTTGAACGTCAAAGTCCGGTCATAGCTCTTCAGCCACTTGTAATATAAGTATGAGACCAGCAGCAGAACGTCGGCATACATAATAAAGCTGGGCAGAACATGGATGGCCAGGGCAAACGCAAAGAATACTGTGACCGCGATGTTGGTTTCGCGCATCCGGTCGCCAATGCGCATCCACATGGGACGCACATCGCGCAACATATCCTTATGTTTTCTCTCAAAACGAGGATCAACCCCCATATTGCGTGCCCTTAACCTGTGTCATGTGTCTTCTGCGTCGTCCTTCTTATTCGCCCAGAACATCATCGGCGGACAGCGGCACGCCTGTTTGAGGCGGCGCCACGCGTGGCTGAGCACTTATCGGAGGCTGCGCGACCGTGGGATCAATGGGTTGCGGCGTGACCTGTTGTGATTGTTCCCGTGTCGGTTCCAGGGATATCGGCTCCATTGGCGCGCCGAAAATGCGCCACAGGGTAAAGCCGATCCATAATAACAGAGCCAGCAAGACCAGGCGTAAAACCCACCGTAAAATGCATCGGAACCAGCTGCAACCGCTGGATGCGGTATGGGCGGTGCAGGATGTGCCCGCTTGGCTGCATCCTGCGCGCCCTTGGATCGTGCTTAAGACAACGCGTAAAGCCTGTTGCGCCGTTAATGCATCAGTGTAATGCGCCAGAACGCGCGGGGTGTCTGCATCGGTGGTCATGACCAGCTCGTGGTGCTTATCCGTGCTGCGCAGGGCGAAACCAACCAGGCTGAAATCCGATAGGGCCAGCTGCCATAACGTCGGTGCCGCGGCATCCGGGAATGACAGGGTTAATATGCCTTGACGCAAAGTGGCGGTGGGGGAGGAGGATGTCATATCAGCTGCCTTTCACTTTTTTAATGGCGCGTTTGTTCTTCGATTTACTGTAATCAAGGGGCGGGATAGGCCGTGCATCGCGCGAAACCAGGTAATCTGCAATGGATGTCACCGCGTCTTCGACTTTTGGCCGCAGGATCGGTCGCTGCGTCAATTTCTCAGCCTTATAATGGGCCATGCCGCCCAGCCCTTCGATGTGGAAGGATTGTCGCCCCAGATTGTTCAGACAGTACCACAGCGGGCGATCATATCCGCGCAGCCACAGAAACATGGCCGGGGGCAGAACGCCGCCTTCATCCCGCGCGGTGGCCAGCGCGCGCAACATGGCGGTGTTTTCGTACGCGTGCTGATTGCACTTGGCCACAGTGCTTCCGACCAAATCGCGGTCAGCCAGGATTTTCTTCGTCTGCCGTTTAACAGACAGCGGCAGGCGCAGGCCCTTGTCATGGCTCCAGCTCTCGGAAATCTTGCCCAGCAACTCATCAGACTCATTCCGCTTGCGGGCCGCCTTCAGGCAAAAAGCAGCCAATAAAACTTGGCAGTGCATCGATAAATGCGCCGGCCCACGCCATGGTTTGCCCAATTGCTTGGCGAATGCGCGTTGCGCCGCCTCTTTATCCAGTTTGCCGTCCGGCACCGGCACACCGAAATACGCCACCCATTCTTCTGGCCCCAGGGCTTCTGCGAATAATGGCAATTCAGCTGGCACAGGCGCGCCGGGCGCACGCGGGGGCTGCTTAGCGGGGTTGAATTTAATAAAAGGCTTAATGTACGGGAAGTTTGCGGACTGAACCTTGATTAATCCGTTCAGGTCCAGCTTGCGCCGGAAATGGGTTTTCGGACCGTGAAACGCGGCCCACAGGCCGAAGGCCACAAGAATGGCTGAAAACACCCAACGCCATGGTGTCAGGGCCAGGGTCGATATTTGGGCCATGATCGTATTGTCAATGCTGGCGGCGGGGATGTCGGGAATAACGCGGAACCAATCGGCGAACCGCATGGCCTGACCATTCCAGGACACAGTGTAATCAGCGGGCAGGATAAAAGAGAGAGGCCACATCCAAGCGTACCGGATCATCCGAAAGATATCCTTAATCTCGTACTGAAAGATCGACCATAAGAACAGCATCAGCGCGACAATAACGATTGACAGCATTACCCATGCTTTTGCCAGATCGGCGCTGCCTTCCTTATTATCTGCCATGTTCCTTGTCCTTGGTCCTTCATCCTTTAGGGGGATTGATGCGTGGGCCGCATCCGCCCGATTCTTATATCACAGCTGATAGCCAAACTGCAAAATGCGATTATATGATGATAAGCCGAAAAAACACTTTTCATCTGATTTTTTTCAGGTATAAAGAGCCCGTCTAAGATTATGCCGGCGTAGCACAGCGGTAGTGCAGCGGTTTTGTAAACCGAAGGTCGGGAGTTCAATCCTCTCCGCCGGCACCATTTTCCCCAATTAGAAACCCTCTTCACCGTCTGGCCATTGGTAAAAGGGCCAATACTCACAAGGGTTTGCAGCTCCATATCCGTGGAGGTTTGCTAAAACATTTGAGATGGAGCCAGTAAGTGGCTTCTGGTTTACATGTCTTTTGAAATAATTCTCTTTTTAAGGCTTTTTCGAGGCCTTCAGGCGTTTGATCCAATCGATCACCTGTTGCGGCTGGTACGGTTTGGCAAGATTGGGTCCTTCTTCACACAGGTCGCCCGCGGCCTCGGCTGCTTTTTCTGCCGTACCTGTCAAAATGACCTCTAAATCCGGTCTGTGTTGCCGGATCCATTGGGCCAGGCCGAAACCATCCATCGTGCCGGGCATTTGAACATCACTGAAAACAATATCAATCTGTATGTTCTGGTTTTGGATCACATGCAGGGCCTCATCCGCGGATGCAGTTTCCACCACCCGATAGCCGCAATCGCGCAGGTATTTGGCAATTGCAGTCCGCACAAGTATTTCATCTTCGACAACAAGGATCGTTTCCAGGTCGGTCTTTGGTGTTTCTAAGGCATCAGCCATGGTCAGACTCTTCCGTATTGTTTTTGGTTATAAATGTGCCAATGGCGGTGGCGATCTTATCAAAGCTGTATGGTTTCTGAAAAAATGGGATGCCTTTTGCTTTCGTGATCTGATGCGCCACAGAATTCCCCGAAACCACAATCGCGGGTATGCCAGGGGCCGCGTGGCGCATATTATCCACCAAATCCAGGCCACTCATTGATCCTGGCATATCCACATCCGTGACCACCAGATCAACCGGCAGGGGGGAGGCAAGAATAATCTTGGCCTCATCCGCATTGGCGGTTTCATAAACGACATAGTGTAGGTGTCGCAGCCATTCCGCCAGCGTAAACCGAAGCGACACATCGTCCTCAACCACCAGGATGTGGTGGAACCGCGCTGAGGGCATGGGGGAAACAGCTTTGTTGTCGGGCACAATGGGTCTCGGTTGTTTCTTTAAGTCTATAGAACCTAACATATGCCGCCCCACTTAGTTCCTTTATTTTATGAATACCCCCCTAAAGAACGGCCCGTCATATGCATTGACATAATTATGATCTGACGCTATATACAGCGCATGACGGCAAAAGCCAAACTCGTTTTACACTTGCAAAAAGCATACCTGGCAAAAGGCTTGCCCCCCCATCACTTTGATAATTTTCTTATGGTCTTTAAATGTCTGAAAGAAGTATATCCGGCCATAAATTTTGTGCAGGTCTTGAATGCAACCAAGCGGGCGGATTTAGGTAATCCCAGACGATCCGTTTTCGTGATGCGTCCCCCTGAATGGATTAAAAACAATGTAACAGAATGTGCAAAGGCATTGGGTATTCCCACCGCTGATTTCATTTGTGCGGCCCTTAAACAACCAACCATATTTCTGCATAATCCTGTTACATTAAAAGCGAGAATACAGGAGAGTGCTATCCTTCTGGGGATGAAAAAGGCTGCTTTCGTCAATATCGCCCTTAAACATCCATCTTTATTTTACTATGCACCACAAAAGTTATTGGAGAATATAACGCATAGTGCAAGTAATTTAGGCATTTCAATACAAAATTGTGTGGAAATAGCCAGTAGGAAGCCAACCTGGTTTACATCAAAGCCTGAGACGTTAGAGAATAATCTAAACGAGATAATTTCTTTGATAGAGGTCGAGAAGACCCTATTTTTAAAAGCTGTTGCGCGTCAGCCCTCACTATTGACCCACAATCCCGCAACTTTAAAAGCCCATATTGAAAATGCAGCAAAAGCATTAGGCCTTACGCGAGAGACGTTCATTGGCATAGCAATGAAGCAACCATCACTTTTTTGTAATAGCCCAAGCACGCTTGGGGCTAAATTATCCTTGTTGGATGCCTTTGTGCGTGCAGTAGATCCAAGCCGTATAACACAGGATTTTATCGTTCAGTATCCTGTCTCACTAACATATGCGCCTGATCGCTTGCGGGCGCGCACCCGCCTGGCGGCTGTGTTTAACGGACTTGGTCCGAATGCATTGCTATCCTTGTCCGAAGCAAAGGTAACACAGAAGTTAAAGCATTTTTCACAGGCGACCCCCGCTACGCTGCAATAGCTTTTTATCTTTTTCATAACTGTTGATTTTGGAGCGCACATCTTGTATCAAGCGATATGAAAAGCTTGTGCGATGATTTTCCAGCTGACGGTATCGTGTCGATTGATCTGGCAGTACCCGCACCGATTCTGACGCTTATGTCGCGTATATCGGACATGACGCAGGCGGCAGATATTTGCATTGGTGGTGGGTTCGTGCGCGGGCTGTATATGCAGGCGCATATGGGGTTAAACCCGGGCATAAATGATATAGATTTTTTCGTCGACATGTCTGTTCCGCACTTTCACCGGATACGCCCCGCATTAGAATCACTGTTTGGTCACGCGACGCGGTTTCATATTGGCCAGTTTGAAAAAGAACCGCGCCCGCGCGGATTGATTGATTTTGAAATACCTGCAGACCATCGTCCCTTTTATGCGACGGCGGACAGTATCCAGCTGAATTTTGGACCCGGCCATGTCTGGGCAAAGCTGTCACGATACATTGCCCAATCCAATCTGGGCATTAATCGCATCGGGATTGATCGCGATGGCCAGGTCCTGGCGTCACAAGCTTTTATAAAGGACATGCATCACAAAACGATGACTATGAATCCCGACCTTGACTGGACAATCCATAATTGGAGCAGAACAATTCGCATCATGAAAAGATTTGGACTTGAACGCCCAGAATTTGAAAACTGGCAAAGCATTCTTGTGCCACATCCCGCACACAGTATTGCCGGGTCTTTCTGGCAGAATAATGAAGGGCCCGTCGCAGATGTGGCCAATGGCCCGCCCAGTCCATAAAAAAACCAGGGCCATAAAAGCCTGGTCCATAAAAATAACCGCGCGGTGGAATTTTATTGTATCCGGTGCGTTGGTAAAATATGGAATGGCAAAAGATATACAGCAAAGATCTGCAAAAATGGTGCATCTACAAAGTGGATGGCGCGCAACGTATCCTGGAAAAAACGTTTCTGCGTGAACGTGAAGCCGATGAATGGGCCATCACGCAGGAAAAAGATTTTGTGACGCCACCCTCGAAACATCCTGACCTGGTCGAAGAAGCCTCGTTTGAATCCTTTCCCGCCAGCGACCCGCCGGCCTGGATTGATACAGATTGTAAGGGCGATTGCGCCTGCCACGCCGACAAAAAACGGGCCCGGCAGGATTGATCGTCCTGCGGGGTCGGCCGCTGCCCCCTTTAAAGCAAGCAAGATTCCAATTCAGGCACGGGCAAATGGGTATAATCCTTGTCGATTTCCCGCGTAATTTTCTGGCTTAACGCATCACTGCGCGCTTCACGAAAAAGGCCCAGCGCGTGGGGAGAGGCGGCAACAACTAGATGCGCGATATCCTGTGATCGCATTTCTATCTCCAACCACGTGGCAATATGCCGTAGGAATGATTGTTCGTCGTGGTCGCCTTTGCGGTCCATCGGATTGCTGGTGTAATATACACTGCCCTGTCCACCCGCTATGTGCCCGCTGGTTTTTTCAGCGGTGGTTCCGGTCATTTCATCGGTTGGGCGTAAATCGGCGACGTGACGTAAATGCATACCCGTTTTTTCAAATACAGAGCCATGCTGACCATTCGCGATCAAATACCAGGTTCGCCCTATGCCAGCCATTTTGTGCAGGGGTGGCTGATCAGATGCATGCAATTTCTTTTGTACGATTTTCATGTGTTTTCCTTTTCTTGCCAACGGCTCACACAGATGAATAGTTCCCTTTTTGCGTGAACTAAAACCGTCGTGAAGCGTTAGCAAAAGTGATAAGGAAATAAGGCGATGCCCGACAGACTTGAAGACAATCCTGATCAACACGTGATAGTTATAATCCTGCTGATCTGCATGATTATTTTTGCGATGGCGGTTGCTATATTTCTGTCATTTCAGGAAACGGCACGCCGATCATCGCCGCCTGCCGCCGTGGTAGCCGGAAACCCGTGCGCTCTCCGACCATCTGCCTGTGATTATTGAGATATTCTAGGGTCGCACATAGCTGGCATTTATTTTAAATTTTAAGGAACCGGGCAGCATAAAGCGGGTTAGTAATGTATAGCAACTTACAAAAAAGGAGATTAGCTATGCAAAACAAAAATGATGGTAACAAGCAACATCAGCAACAACGTGAAGGTGGCCAGGGCCGCGACCCACAACGTCAGCCTGAGCGTGCAAATCCACAAGACAAGCAAAATGAAGAACGTTCACGGACCCCTGATAATAAGGGTTCACAACGCTAATCCCGCGTGGATTGTGAATGAAGGAAGCGGGTCTCGGCCCGCTTTTTTCATGCCTTATGTTGTTTTTATGACATAAATGTTTTACTGTCCGGGCATACATTTAAGGACAGACAATGCGGATCAGCCAGCTTTTCACCAAAACCACAAAAGATGTCAGCAAAAGTGACGTCAGCCGGAATGCCCAGTTTTTAACCCGGGCCGGCTATATCCATAAATTGATGGCCGGTGTTTATACCTATTTGCCGCTGGGCCTGCGGACGCTGAATAAAATCGAAAATATTGTGCGCGAGGAAATGGATGCTATCGGCGGCCAGGAAATGGTTATGCCAGCCCTGCAACCCCGTGAAATCTGGGACCAGACGGGGCGTTGGGATACGGTCGATGTGTTATTTAAGTTAAGTGGACAGGGGGACCGCGATCTGGCCCTTGGCCCCACGCATGAAGAAGTGGTGACGCCGGTGGTGTCCAGCTTTATCCAGTCATACCGCGACTTGCCGTGTGCCGTTTATCAAATTCAAACGAAATTCCGCAATGAACCGCGGGCGAAATCCGGCCTGCTGCGTGGTCGTGAATTCCGCATGAAAGACCTGTATTCTTTCCACACGTCACAGGACGATTTGGATGCATTTTATGATCGCGCAACGGATGCGTATAAACGGATTTATGCGCGCTGTGGCCTGGGTGATATTACGCTGCTGACCTATGCATCTGGTGGCGCATTCTCGAAATATTCCCATGAATTCCAGACTGTGACACCGTATGGCGAAGACACAATCTATAAAATCCCTGGCACCGATGTCGCGATCAATAAGGAAGTGGTCGATGATGTGGATGTTCTGGCTGAACTGATCCCCGGATATAAAGCGGGGGATAGGCCGCAATTGGAGGAAGTGAAGGCGATTGAGGTCGGCAATATCTTTAAACTTGGTACCCGCTTTACCGATGCGTTCGGCGCGGCCTATACAGACGCCCAAGGAAAGGTGCAGCCCGTTTTGATGGGATGTTACGGTATTGGGCCTAGCCGGATGATGGGAACAGTGGCGGAGTGTTTGAGTGATGATCGCGGCCTGATCTGGCCGGCGGCGATTGCGCCATATGATATTCACCTGGTGTCCCTGACGCGCGATGACGTGGAAACGGCGCAGTGCGATGATGTCTATAAGGCACTGCAGGATAAGGGTTTCAGCGTGTTGTATGATGATCGTTCGGGCCTGCAGGCTGGCGAGAAACTGGCCGACGCTGATTTGATCGGCCTGCCGCACCGTGTGGTGGTCAGTAAGAAAACATTGGCCGCCGGCCAGGTGGAATGGAAACCCCGCACGGCATCCGATAACCGTTTGCTGTCTCTGGATGACCTGATCGGTCAATTGCGTGGATAAGGTTGTTTTGTAAGCCGTTGCGGCGTATAATAAAATGACTCGCGTGCGGACTATTTTTGTTATATATTACGCGCGTGATGAACAGCATTTTTCCGACGATGTGCGGAAAGGGAGCTTACAATGAACATACATAAGAATTTCAGAACCGCAGCTTTATTGGCCGGAACCGCATTATCCGCGGCGTTCGCATCGTCTGCATTTGCAGGATTTGAAGCAGAGCAGTGTACAACGAAATTGGCCATACAGCAGGATGGACAAGGTTCTGTCTTGCAATCTAATAAATTGACCACAGATGGCCGCCCATTGCCGACCATGCATCTCTACACATCAACTTCGTCTGGGGAGCGGGGTCTTGAGGTCGAATGGACCCCAGGAAGTGAATGCTTTTTAGTTAAAAAAGTACTTACGGATATACGCATGCAAGATCCAAAAAGTAATGCGGTGCGAGCGGATTTTGTCGCAAGTAATCCAACGCTATATAAATCGCTTCGTAGCGGCGTAGCTGGTGGAGGGTGGCCTTCTTTGCAAGCTAAAATAGTGTCTGGAGATAACAAAGGTGATGTACTCACCGTGGTTAAAAGTCCTAATCTAAGAGCTCTGGATGGCCAGTTGACAGGTATAGTGCTGCTTAGCACCCAAAAAGGTACACATCCAACTATGACCGTTTATAATCCAAATGAAACCGATAAAGCTACTCCGCTTTATGGATCTCCGAGCCCGACTCTTGCTGTAAATTAGATCATGGCGGCGACTGGTGCAGCAGGCGCAGCTATTGGCAAATCTTTTCTTGTAATTTCTGGCTGATTTGTAGGGTTGTTCGCATTATTTTGTGTGATGTAGTCCTCTTGCTCGATTTTCTTATCGTCTAATTCTGTTGCGTAAGCAGGAATATCTGAAGCCTTATGGCTCAAAATGTTTTGATTATTCTCAGCGTCTTGTGCCCATGTGCTATACACCTTCGCCTGAGTGGCTTGAAATTCTCTAACATCCTTATTGTTTTGCAGGCTTTGATATTCGGTCTGCTGTGCGGGTGTGCGCATGTGCTCAGGTATTTGGGACAGGATCGTTTTGCGTTCGCTGGCTTTTTCCAAAGCGATAATCTCGGCAGGGGACATACCATTTTCGCGCAGGCGTGAATGAACAGAGCTGCGGAAGCGCGGATCATTCCAATATTTCCCGTTCATGTCTTCAATATCACGACCGGTCATGGCTGTGTCGCCATATTGCTGCTCTTCATTCAGCCATGTTTGGCGGTATGCCGCCATCGCTTCTTTTTGGACCTCTGTGATGTCGCTCATGGAATCAACCAGATCATCAAGTGCCTCGGCTACCGTCTGGCCGCCGTTTTTCTTGCGTTCGTCTTCTTCGCGGTCTTCGGCCGTCATCACGATACCGGCGGCAAACTGCCGCAAGGTGTTGGAATCGAAAGCCCCTTTGGTAAAGGCGTGGTAGTCGTCGTTAATATCAATATCGTCTGCGTCCATTGCTGGCTGGACAATGCCCAGGCCGCTGGGGACGGCCGCGCTGGGGAAGTTTGCGGGCAGGTCACGTGACATTTCCGCCGTGGCGGCCTGTGGGCTCTGTTCCAGTTTATCCAGCGGACGGGCCAGGCTGTGCGGCCCCGTAGGTGATTGATACATTTTTTATTCCCTATAAACACACTTTAGATATGGACGCGTGGCTTAATGCCTTATTTCCCATAAATATATAGAAAGAGGTTTAAGGGGGTTTTAAGTTTGCATAAAATTTTATGCATTTGTGGGGCCGGTTTAAAAAGGAATGAATTTGCGAATTATTAACATAATAGTTTGACAAGGGTCTTATATTCATGTAAAACTGCGTGCGAAGATATTAGGAATTTGTTAGAAAGATGTCTGCATAATCAGGTACAGTGCAGACACCAGTCTTAATTAAAGTGACCACAACGCGTTTAGGAGAGCCCAATGCCCAAGGAAATGACGAACGAGACAGCCGACATTGTCAACAAAACTGTCAGTTTGACGCCCAACCAGGTCAATACATTAAGTTTTGGCCAGGGTGACCTGGCATCGCCGCCTGCGCTGCAGCCCGATGGTTCATTGGTCTTCATGTTGGAATCGGGTGAAACCTTTACGATCCAGAATTTCCGCGCTTTTGCTGAATCGAATGAGTCCTGTGGTCCGGACTCGCTGATTCAGTTGTCTGACGCGACAATCATTTATCCTCAGCAATTGCTGGCGGAACTGACCGGAACCAACGTTGCCCTGATCGCCCCTGCGGCGGGTGATGACAGTGCGGCTGGCGGTGTGACGCTGGTGAACGCGCCGGCTGAAGGGTCAACGGAACTGATCGCGATTGAACGCGGTGAGCAATACAAATTTGGCTTCTCTCTGGCTGATGCGAAAATGGAGCAACGCGGCGAAGACCTGGTGGTCAATTTCGCCAATGGCGGCGCTTTGGTCATGCAGGACTATTTTGCTGCTGCGACTTGCGACTCCCCTGCCACGCTGGCTTTGGCCGATGGTGTTGTGGTTGATCCGCAAAATGTTCTGGCCCTGGGTCAGTTTGATACAGCCGAAGCGGAAGATACCGCCGACGTGACCGATATCCGCCTGTCGGATATTGAGCCTGCGGCCGGGGATCAGCCACAATTGGCCACTGCCGAGCAACTGGCGGAAATTGAGCCTGCTGCTGCCGCCCCTGGCGGTGCTGGTGGTCGTGGTTTCGGCTTTCAAAGCGCGATTGACGCTGCCAATTTGAACGGTATTTCCGATCTGGGCGCACTGGGTGCTACTTCATTGGATTATGTCGCGCCTGAATTCACACGTGACGAGCTGGTTGTTCAACTGGCTGACCCGGCTGAACCCCCATTCAACCCGCCGCCAATCAACATCGGCGACCGTTTGGAAACATTGGAAGACAATAATATCGGCCTGCCGATTGTAATTG
Organism: Pseudomonadota bacterium; assembly: GCA_040386235.1. GTDB lineage: Bacteria > Pseudomonadota > Alphaproteobacteria > Micavibrionales > Micavibrionaceae > JAZKGA01. The sequence continues at coordinate 220,482 of JAZKGA010000001.1, read as the reverse complement.
GCACTCCTGCGGCTGGCGATCAGGTTACGATCACGATTACCGGCATTCCTGCTGGCTGGACAGTCACAGGCCCAGGCAGCTATAACGCTGCCACAGGCACCTGGACGATGACATTACCGGCTGGCCAAGGCTACGCTAATATCGGCCCACGCTTTACCCCGCCACCGAACAGCGATATTGACGCGCTGGACCTGCCGTACACAGTAACCGTCACCCGTCTGGCCACAGGCGAAACGCGGGTTGCCAACGGTACGCTGGACATCATTGTTGATGCTGTTGCCGATGCGCCAAACCTGTCGGTTGACGACAATAATGGTGGTGTGCAAGGTGAGCCTCGCGCCCTGGTTATCAACACATCCGTTACGGATACAGACGGCTCCGAAAGCATCACCCATGTGGTTGTGCGCGGTCTGCCAACTGGCTTTACCCTGTCCGCTGGCGTTCAGCAGGCAGATGGCAGCTGGGTTCTGACACCGGCACAACTGGCTGGCCTGCAACTGACACCACCGGCTGGCTTTGCCGGCTCGGTTAGCTTCTTCGTCGAAAGCCACGTCTATGACCGCCCGAATGATGGTGAGTTCAACCTGACCAACAACACGACCTTTGCCGTTGACCGCGTGTCCTTTAGCTGGACCGCGACCGACACCAACCCTGACATCGGTGACAGCACACAGTCACTGGATGAAACAGGTGGCATGAACCAAACCGTGACCGGCAACGTGCCGGTTGATTTCCGTGGCGATGGCCCGGGAACAGTAACGGGTAATAATACCTTTAGCGCAGGGGGCAGCCTGACTGGCGGCGCACTGACTGCTGATGGCGTGCCTGTGACGGTCACATGGAATGCGGCGACCAATACCTATACAGGTATGACGGGCGACGTCACCATCTTTACCCTGACAATTAACAATGACGGAACGTACAGCTTTAGTTTGCTGCGTGCCTTGGATCATGCTGATGGCACCAATCCGAATGATGTGATTGACCTGCGTTTCGGCGTTGTTGGTCGCGACAATGACGGCGATTCTGACACCGGCACAATCACAATTCGTATTATCGATGATGCCCCTGTGGCCGTTGATGACGTTCTTGACGTTGGCCCTGCCGTTGATGGGCAGGACCAGCCTGGTCTGGGCAACGTCCTGACGAACGACGATCTGTCGAATGACGGCACGAACGTTGTGACGCAAGTGACCTTTAACGGCACTGCTTTTACAGTTCCTGCGACGGGCACTGTGTCCATTGTTGGGACATATGGTACGCTGACGATCGGGGCAAATGGCTCATACAGCTACGTTCCAAACAATTCGGCGACTGGCACTGACACCTTCACATACACTGTACGTGATAAGGACGGCGACACATCAACAGCCAATCTGGGCATCCGCGTTACGGATACAGATAGCGTTCCAGTTATCGGCGACAGCACCCAGACATTGGATGAGACAACGATCGTGAACAGCCCGCTGGTTGTGAATGGCAGCGTCCCTGCGGATTTCCGTGGTGATGGTCCAGGCACGATCACTGGTAACAACACCTTCAGCGCAGGCGGCAGCCTGACCGGCGGGACATTGTCCTCTGGCGGGACAGCTGTGACGGTTACGTGGGATGCGGCGACAAACACCTATACTGGTATGGCTGGTCGCACCGCGATCTTTACACTGGTTATTAATGGGGACGGCACTTACACCTTTACCCAATTTGGCACACTGGACCACGCAGATGGCAGCAACCCGAATGATGTTATCGACCTGCGTTTCGGTGTGATCGGCAGCGACAATGACGGCGATTCTGACACCGGCACGATCACGATCCGCATTATCGATGACGCCCCTTCGGCGGCAGATGATGTGGCGACAGTCACTGACGATGGCCGTTTCGCAAGTGCGGCGGGTAACGTCCTGGGCAATGACGATCTGTCGAATGACGGTCCGAACCTGGTCACGCAAGTGACCTTTAACGGCACTGCTTTTGCCGTTCCTGCGACAGGTACAGTATCGATTGTCGGCACGTACGGCACACTGACGATCGGCGCAAACGGGTCTTATACCTATATTCCGAACAATGCGGCCACCGGTACTGACAGCTTCACCTATACTGTGCGCGACGGCGATGGCGACACTGCCACCGCTAACTTAAGCGTATCGGTTTCTGACCTGGATACAGTTCCGGTTGTTGGCGACAGCACCCAGACTCTGGATGAAACCACGCTGGGTCCGATTGTGGTAAATGGCAATGTCCCTGCGGATTTCCGTGGTGATGGCCCCGGCACGATCACAGGTAACAACAGCTTCAGCGCTGGCGGCAGCATGACCGGTAACACCCTGTCATCTGGCGGTCAGCCTGTGACAGTGACATGGGATGCAGCCACACGTACCTACACAGGTACAGCAGGCGGCGTATCAGTCTTCACACTAGTGATCAACGCGAACGGGTCTTACACGTTCACCCAGCTGGGTACGCTGGATCACGCAGATGGCAGCAACCCGAATGATGTTATCGACCTGCGTTTCGGCGTAATCGGTAGCGACAATGACGGCGATTCTGACACCGGCACGATCACGATCCGTATTATCGATGATGCCCCTTCGGCGGCTAACGATACCGGAACGGTGACTGGCAATGGCGGATCGTTCAGCGTGACGGGCAATGTTCTGACCAATGACGACCTGTCGAATGACGGTCCGAACACGGTCACTGAAGTGACGTTCAACGGCACGTCATATACGGTTCCGGCCACGGGCACGATTTCAATCACCGGCCAGTACGGGACATTGACGATCGGCGCAAACGGGTCTTACACCTATACCTCAAGCAACACAGCGATCGGGTCGGATGGATTTACCTATACGGTTCGTGACAGTGACGGCGACACAGCGCGTGCCAGCCTGACATTGACAGTTGCGGATATCGATAGCGTTCCTGTCATCGGTGACAGCACGCAAACGATTGACGAGACGACCTTGGGTCCGATTGTGGTGAATGGCGATGTGCCTGCGGACTTCCGCGGGGACGGTCCAGGCACAATCACAGGTAACAACACCTTCAGCGCAGGCGGCAGCCTGACCAATGGTGCCCTGTCACATAACGGTGTCCCGGTTACGGTAACATGGAATGCGACGACCAATACCTATAGCGGTATGGCAGGCGCATTGACAGTGTTCACCTTGGTAATCAACGCCAACGGGTCTTACACCTTTACCCAGTTCGGGACGCTGGACCATGCAGATGGCAGCAACCCGAATGATGTTATCGACCTGCGTTTCGGTGTGATCGGCAGTGACAGTGACGGCGATAATGACACGGGTACAATCACGATCCGTATTGTTGACGACGCCCCAACGGCAGCGGATGACAGCATCAATGTCGATACCAATCCGACAGTAACGGGCAACCTGCTTAGTAATGATCAGGTCGGCAATGACGCAAACCCAAGCCCGCTGACACAAATCAGCTATAATGGCGTGACGTACAATGTACCTGCGGGTGGCAGCGTAACGATCAATGGCCTGCATGGGACATTGGTTGCCAACTCTGACGGGACGTATGCATACACGCGTACGGGCAATGCCAGCGGGACGGACAGCTTCATTTATACTATCCGTGATGGTGATGGTGACACAGCCCGCGCGACATTGAACGTCAACGTATCTGATGTTGATACCGTTCCGGTTATTGGCGATGCGGTGACGACGTTTGATGAAACGGACATGACACCAAGCAACCCTGTCTGTGTCGAAGGCCGTGTGCCTGCTGACTTCTTCGGTGATACACCTGGGACAGTGACAGCACAGGGAACCAGCACATTCGGTGCCAGTGGGTCGATGATGAACGGTGTTCTGTCTTCAAGCGGTGTCCCGGTTATTGTGACGCTGCAAGGCAACACATATGTCGGTATGGCTGGCGGGGCGATTGCCTTTACGCTGCAGGTCAATGGCGACGGGACGTATTGTTACAAACAATTCCGTCCGTTGGATCACGAAGCTTGCCCAGATCCGAATGACGTTATCACCCTGCGTTTCGGCGTTATCGGGACAGATAGCGACGGCGACACGGACACAGGCTCTATCACCATTAACGTGGTTGATGATGCCCCTGTTCCTGTTGATGACACCTATGCGGCTGGCAGTGGCACAGTGACGGGCAACCTGACCGACAATGACTGGGTCAGCCATGAGCCAAACACAGCCTATTTGGTAAAAACGGTTACATTTGGTGCGGCGACATTTGTTGTCCCATCAAACGGGTCATTTTTCACGATTGTTGGCCAATATGGGATTTTCCGCATCAACAAAGATGGCGAATTTACCTATACCAAGAAAGCAGGCGCCACCGGGACTGATGTGTTCAGTTACACCGTGTGGGATTTTGAAGGGGATTACGCATCTGCGAACGTCACTTTCAATACCGCCACGTCGAAAGTTGGCCATACGGGGATGTCATCAGATGCCATTCCGGTGACAGGCGATGAAAACGCTTTCCATGTTCAGCCAGTCGGGGAAACCACGGTTATCAGCGATGATATGGCCTGGCAGGATGTACAACAGCCTGGCTTCACCCATGGCGCTGTTATGGGCACAGAAGTCTATAACGCTGAAACATTGGATGTTGCCGCCGATCACGGATACCGTGAGCTGGATAACGGCGTGATCATCATTGACGACTTTGATGTTCGCCAGGGCGATGTCATCGACCTAAGCGGTGTCTTGGGTGGTCGTGACAACCTGAGTGGTGCGATCGAAGATTTCGTCTTTAAGACCGAAGTCAACGGCAGCACGGTTATCTCGGTGGATGTCAACGGCGGTCGCGATGTCAATCAGGCTATCCCAATTGCGGTCTTAAGCGACGTGACGGGCGTTAACCTGAACGATGTCATCGTAACGAACCACGAGACAATGTAAGGCATTTAAAAACGGGAAGGGCCCTGAAACGGGCCCTTTTTGTTTTCGTGTGCATGATTTATGCAGGGTTTTTACTTGCGTCATGTGCTGTTTAAGAGCATAAATAAGGCTGTATTCTTAAGGCCCCACTATAAAAATGTAATGCGTAGAGGATTTGTCATGACTAAGAAATATAATGTTATCAGTGTTTTGACGCTTGGGGTGGCCTTGGCCGCTTTCGCTGTCTCCCCTGTTTTCGCAGGTGGTGGCGACGCGCCGGCGCCGACGCAAATGATGGAACCAGCGCCGCCGATGCCTGAACCAACACCTGAGCCAATGGCCATGCCTGTTATGAACGGCCAGGGCCTGTCGGATCTGACAAACGCCGTACGCAACGGTGTGAACACCCACCCACGCTATGGGATTGTGGCCAACAGCCGCCGCGCGACGGACGAAGAATTACGCCAAGCCAAAGCTTTGTACCTGCCATCGATTGATGCCCGTGCTGATTACGGCTGGGAATACACAAAGGACCAGGGCACAAAGTCGGCCAGCAACGCTGATGAAGATTTTATGCGCTATGACACCAGCCTGACATTGACGCAGATGCTGTTTGACGGCTTCCGCACCAAATACGAAAATGCCCGCCAGACGGCGCGCGTTGAGTCGGCTTCGCACCGCGTTCGTGAAACCTCGGAATTCCTGGGTCTGGATGTTGTGGAATCCTATTTGGACGTGATTCGTCAGCGCCAGTTGCTGGGTATTTCCCGCGAAAACATCAACCAGCACGTTGAAATCTCACGTCAGATTCAAGATGGCGCCAGCGCCGGCCGGTCAACCCAGGCGGATGTCGAGCAATCGAATGCCCGTTTGGCTGCAGCCCGCGCGCAAGAAGCGTCAGTCCTGCAATCCTTACGTGACGCAGAATCCAACTATCTGCGTAACGTCGGCGAAGCGCCTGGCGACCTGCAAATGCCTGGCCTGCCAGGGAATGCCCTGTCCGCCAACGTGGACGAGGAAGTCCGCCAATCTTTGGCCAGCAGCCCGACTTTGGAAATCTATGATGCCGATATCGATGTCGCTGTTGCTGAAAAAGAAGGCACATCGTCAACAATGTATCCTGAGGTTGATTTTCAGCTGAACGGCCGTAACGGTGAAAACCTGGGCGGTGTTGAGGGTCGTGATCGCAGTGCGTCGGCCTTGGTTGTTGCCAACTGGAACCTGTTCCGCGGTGGTGCCGACATGGCCCGCACGCGTGAGTTCATTTATCGTCATGCGCAAGCGCAAGAAGAGAAAAGCAACGTCACACGCGCCATTGAAAATGACGTACGTCAGACATGGGCGCAAATGGTCGCATCCGGCGAACGCTCACGCCAGTTTGAAGCGCAGGCAACTGCGAACGAACAGGTCGTCAGTGCCTATATGGACCAGTTTGAACTGGATCGCCGGACATTGCTGGACGTGCTTGATGCCCAGAATGAATGGTTTGTCTCGCGCTCTAACATGATTAACAACCAGATCCTGCAGATGTTTGCGGTTTACCGCCTGGTCGCCTTGAAAGGACAGCTGTTGCCGTCCTTGAATGTGGCCTATCCGGTTGAAGCCGATGCAAACAGTGTTGCAGGCAAGAAAAGCGGCAGCTGATAAGCTTCCGTTAACCCTGTTGTGATGGAATGAAGGGCCGCGCGATTGCGCAGGCCCTTTTTTCATTTCGTGATTCGCTTTAAGATACCCGTAATTAAATGGTCAGGAGCCAGACATACGATGACGCAGTCCCCAAATGACACCGGTACAGACACTACGTTGCAAAAGGATGCTGGGCAAAAGGATGCGGGCCAAGATGATGCAATGAAAGAAGCCTGGCAATCGCCGGCAGAAACCATGACGGCAGGAATCGCGGCTGGGGACAATTGGCCGCTTGAGGCTGACCGCGTGGCGATTCATATTCCGCTTATTGAATGTTTGCAGATCCTGGCTGGTTTTTATGGCCGCCGGACCAGTGCCGGGTCCCTGACAGCTGGCCTGCCCATTCCCAAAACCGGTATTACGCCGACATTGTTTATTCGGGCCGCTGAACGCGCCGATATGCGTGCAACGATGGTGGAACGCGGGATCGAAGGGATAGCGATTGCGCCCTCCTTGCCATGCGTGCTGGTTTTGGAAGAACGTCAGGCCTGTATATTGTGGGAGGTTAAATACCCGACCGGCAACATGCCGAAAAAAGTGCCGGGCCAGCCGATCAACCTGCATCCCGATACGGAATTCCTGGTGCAATTCCCGGAAGAACCAGGGCAAAAACGCTGGCTGCGTTACAGTGCGCTGAAACCGTTAACCACAGGCTATGCTTTTTACATTCGCCCGACCGCACGTAACGACGAACGCGCCGGGCCGGCGGTGATTGATACGGCCCGTGACTGGTTCTGGGGCAGTTTGAAAGAAAACTGGTCCATTTATCGCGAAGTCATTATGGCCACGGTCATGATCAATATTTTCGCTTTGGGGTCTGTTTTATTCACGATGAACGTCTATGACCGCGTCATCCCGAACAATGCGTTCGAAACGCTGGCGGTACTCGCTATCGGTGTGACGATCGTCTATGTCTTTGACTTTTTGGTTAAGAATATGCGATCACATTTCCTGGATGCTGCGGGACGCAAGGCGGACGTCAAAATATCGGCGAAGCTGTTTGAACAGGTGATGGGCATGACCCTGGCGGCCCGTCCCGCCAGTGCCGGCGTGCTGGCCAGCAATATGCGCGAATTTGAAAGCATCCGCGACTTCTTTACGTCTGCCACCATGGCGGCCTTGGTTGATTTGCCATTCACGTTGCTGTTTTTGCTGATTATTGCCTTGATTGCCGGGCCATTGGCCCTGATCCCGCTGGCGGCGGTGCCGATCATTATTTTTGGCGGCTGGTTCCTGCAAAAACCGTTGCAGCGGATTATGAAAGAATCGCTGCATGAAAACGCGCTGAAAAACGCACTGCTGTTTGAAACGATTACGGGGCTTGAGACGATTAAAACCCAAGCCGCCGAAGGTCATGTCCAGCGACGGTGGGAGGAGTTGAGCGAGAAATCCTCGGTCACGTCCGTCAAGGCGCGTAAGATTTCATCGTTTGCGATGAACTTCACATCCTTTATCCAGTCGTTTACCGGCGTTCTGGTTGTTATTGCCGGCGTGTTCATGATCAGCAACGGGTGGATGACCCAAGGGGCCTTGATCGCCAGCGTGATGCTGGTCGGACGCGCTTTGGCCCCGCTGGCCCAGGTGGCGGCGTTGATGACCCGCTTTAACCAAAGCTGGCAATCGTTGAAACAATTGGAAGAGCTGATGAAGCGGCCGGTTGAACGCCCTGCGGGCAAGCATTTTATCAGCATGTCGCGTTTGCAGGGGCGCGTTGAATTCCGCGACGTGACCTTTAATTATCCGGGGCAAACTTATCCTGCCGTCTCCCAAATGTCATTTCGGATTGAGCCGGGCGAACGCGTCGGGATTATCGGCGCGGTTGGATCCGGCAAGACGACGCTTGAACGACTGTTGTTGAATCTGTATTACCCAGAAAGTGGGGCCGTGCTGTTGGACGGTACGGATGTGCGCCAGATCGACCTGGGCGATTTGCGCCGGAATGTTGGATCGGTCCAGCAATCGCCGCAGCTTTTCTATGGCTCAGTCCGCGAAAATATTACGATGGGGCATGAAACAGCACCGGACAGCGCGGTTCTGCGCGCTGCGGAATTATCAGGAGTCATGGAATTCCTGCGTGATTCCGAGGCTGGCCTGGATACCCAGGTCGGCGAACGGGGTGAAGCATTATCAGGGGGGCAGCGACAGGCCGTGGCGATTGCGCGCGCCTTGTTATATGACCCGCCGATTATGATTCTGGACGAACCGACAGCGGCGATGGACCCTGCGTCTGAAAACCGGTTGCGCCGCCGGATGCATGATTTCTGTCAAGGAAAGACAACACTGTTGATCACCCACAAAGGCGTGATGCTGTCCCTGGTCGATAAAATCATCCTGGTGGATCGCGGTCGTTTGATCGATTTTGGACCCAAAGACGACATTATCCGCAAGCTGCAGGCCCGCCAATATGGCACAGCCGCAGAACAGACGGATGTATAAGAAAGGCGTAAGATCATGAACACGGTTCCCCCCAATAAATTCGGCAAGCCGATCACCATTAAACCCGATGCTGCCCAGGCTGCTGCCATGGAAAAAGCGTTACAGCAGGCCGCTGGCGTTCAGGCAGGGAATGCGGCGGAACAGGATTTGCAGATCAACCGCAACGAAGACTGGCTGCAATTGCAGAAGAACTGGGCCACCATTCAAATGCAGAAATTAGAGGCGCGGGCGGAACAATATTTCATGGTCGATGATGAATTGCCATTGTCGCGCCATGTCCTGCTGGTCACAATTTTTGCGTTTTTCTGTGTCATGATTATATGGGCGTTATTGTCACCGCTTGATGAGATTACGAAGGGTGAGGGCCGTGTTATTCCTTCGTCAGAAATTCAGATTATCCAGAACCTTGAAGGCGGAATTGTTGAATCGTTCGCGGTGAAAGAGGGCGATTCGGTCAAAGCCGGCCAGGTTGTGATGCGCCTGCGTGATGTCGGGGCCCAGGCCGATCTGGGTACGAACGAAGCAAAATATTTGGGGTTGCTGGCCACGATCACGCGCCTGCAGGCCGAGGCTGAAGGCAAAGCTGTCGTTGAATTTCCTGAAAGTGTTATGAAAGGCGCACCGCAAGCGGTGACGGAAGAATTGAACGCGTTCCGTGCCAACCAGGACAAACTGCGGTCCCAATCCATGGTGTACGAACAGCAATTGGCACAGCGTGAACAGGAAGTGCGCGAGTTAAGCCGGCGCGCCAGTGACTTGCGTGGCGTCATCAATTTGTCGCGCCAGGAAAAAAGCATGATCGAACCGCTGGTGGCCCGTGGATCGGCACCGCAGATTGAATTGATCCAGCTGGAGCGCGGAATTCAAGAAAAGCAGACAGAATTAAACGGGGTGACGACATCAATGCCGCGCGCCCAATCCGCGATTAACGAGGCGCGTGCCCGGATTTCCGAAGTGCAAAATACTTTCCGGGCGCAAGCACAAGTGGAACTGACCACCAAGCAAACGGAGAACAGTGCGATCAAAGCGGGGATCAGCGCGTTAGAAGACCGCAAAGACCGAACGGAAGTAACATCGCCCGTTAATGGAACGGTGAAAGACTTTAAGGTCAATACCGTTGGCGGCGTTGTGCGTCCTGGCGACCCAATTGTCGAAATTGTGCCGGTTGATGACCAATTACTGGTCGAGGCCAAAGTGCGCCCGGCCGACATCGCCTTTATTTATCCGGGTCAGCAGGCCGTGGTCAAAATCACCGCATACGATTTCGCCGTGTATGGCGGGTTGAAAGGTGAAGTGACCGAGATTTCGGCGGATACGATCCAGAACGAGAAGGGCGAGCATTTTTACCGTGTGAAAGTCCGCACCTTTGAAAACACCTTGAAACGTAAGGACGAAGTGTTGCCGATCATCCCTGGGATGGTGGCGCAGGTCGATGTCCTGACAGGCAAGCGAACGGTGATGAGCTATTTGATGAAACCTTTCGTCAAAACTGTCGATGCGGCCATGACTGAACGATAATGCGCATTGACATATTGTAATAATATCTGTATGGTGTAGGCCAAATAAGAGATATAAAAATGCGTCGCAGAGAAAGAATACCAAATTTAGCCCTGAAATTCTGGGGCACTACTGCACTTCTTGGTGCCACTGCCTATGGGTTTATCGCGTCTTCGGATACGGGGTACAACACTATCGACATCAAAACGCTTTACACAATTGACCCGGACCCGCGTCAGCTGGCGGTCCAGCGTGTGTCATCCCAACCACGCGGCGCGTTTGAAGTGGTGAATGAAATAACCAGGAACGGGACGCCTTTGACATTGATTGCCTATAAAGGGTCTGAAACATTTTATGCTGGCCATGAGAAGGACCAGCTGGGCCGTCCGGCCCGCAAAGTCTGCAGTGATATCTTTCTTTATCATGCCACGCTCGATCAGGCACAGAAGCCAGGCCAGATTGGCATTACGTACACAGCCGCACCTGCCGCCGCGCGCAGTGACACTGACACGCAGCACTGGCAGGTCCCGAACGCCCAGAACCTGTTATTCGTACCAGAGACGATTGCGCGGAATAATGCCGTTTTAACGCCTTTTGTCGTGACGCACACATCCACATGCCGTTTGGAACCGTTCAGCGGCTAAGGATAACAGGATTGATCCTGAAGTGAGTGGTTGAAATTCTGCGTGTTCTGGGGCACACTCGCCAAAACGGAAACACCCCAGATGAAATTAAGCGCGTTTTTTGGCCCTCTGTCGCCTTTGCACATCCTGCTGCTGACCTGGTTCGGCGGCGCGTCACGCGTTGGCCGGGATGGCGCGGGCAATGTGTATTATCAAGGCCGCCCCATAAAGGGTTACAAGCGACCCCGCCGCTGGGTGTTGTATAACGGCACGCCAGAAGCGACGAAGGTTCCGCCCGAATGGCATGGCTGGCTGCATCACCAAACAAACGATATTCCCCAGGATCACACAGGACACAGGCAGGCGTGGCAAAAACCGCCGCAAGCGAACATGACAGGCACCGATAACGCCTATATGCCCCAGGGGCATTTGCAAAAAACCGGGCAACGCCCAAAAGCCACCGGTGATTATACGCCGTGGCGACCACAGAATTAAAAGGAAGAAGGATATAATATGAAACGCAGTACGATCGAAACAGTCTTAGGCGCAGGCGTTCTTCTGACCGCGTTGATCTTTATCATCTATACGTACAATGTTGCGGATTTGACCAGCAATGTAAGCGATGGGTATGAAATCCATGCGAATTTCTCAACCACTGGCGGCCTGGGTAAGGGCGCGGTTGTGACGATCAGTGGTGTTCAGGTCGGTACTGTTCAGGCCGTGGTGCTTGATCCTGAAAGCTATAACGCGCGTGTTATCATGCAGATCAAGCACGGTGTGAAAATACCGACGGATTCGTCTGCAACAATCACATCGGAATCCCTTATGGGCGGGCATATCCTGAATATCCAGCCAGGCGCTGATGAGGCCATGCTGGAAAACAAGGGTGTTCTGGTTTACACCCAAGCTCCCCAATCTTTGGAAGAACTGCTGGGCAAGTTTATTTTTAGCGTGACCGAAAGCAAGGATAAAGAAGGCGATACAGCCGCCCCGGAAGCGGCGGATGCTGCCCCAATCGCTGCGCCCGCCCCGACACCCGCCCCAGAAGCTGAGGCAGCACCTGCACCAGAAGCTGAGACAGCACCCGCAGCGGAAGCCGCGCGTGACGCAGTGGCCGAAGATGTCCCAGCCCCATCACCGGCGGCGGAAGATGAAGCGGCCCCTGCCTTATAAATTTTCCCTGATTCTGACACTCACCCTGCTTTTTGCAGGGATAAGTTCTGTCATGGCCCAAGAGGCTGACCCGCCCGTACCTGATACGGACGCGGTCGATGTTCGCGCCCTGTTCAACGTGGACGCGTTGGGCAACCCGGCCGATGGCCAGCCGCCTGTGGACCCCGCCGCCCAGGATATTCCGGCTCAGGACATCCCACCTCCGGCATCTTCGCCTGTTCTTGTCCCTGAACTGGTTGCAGAAACGCCACCTGTTGCAATAACCCCTGCACCCGCAACGGATGTGCCCCCCGCGGCAACGCAGATAATCCGCGAAGACGGTCATGTCGATGTTGATGTTGCCCCGCCGCCGGCTGCTACGCCGCCACCGATGCCGCTGGCCACGCCCGACCCGGAAAAGACCTGGGAAGGGAAAGGATTCGCGGTTTTACGCGCGCTGGACAAAGTTACGGCGCGGACCCAAAGTTTTGATGCGCAGGTTGGTCAGGTCACACGGTTTGGCGATCTGTATATTAAGGTGCAAGCGTGCCGAGAGCCCCCACCGATTTTTACGTCTGAATCCGCCGCGTTCCTGCAGGTCTGGGATGTACCGTTGGGGCACACAGCCTCACGCTGGGTCTTCAGCGGCTGGATGTTCGCCAGCTCTCCGGCCTTATCGGCACTGGATCATCCCGTTTATGATGTATGGGTGATTGATTGCAAAGACGCGAACGAGCCAAAGGCGCCGAAGCCACCCGTTGCTGCGCCCGTCCCGGTAAATGAGCCCGCCGACGATGCGGCGGCCCCACGCGATTAAGCGATTTTAATTATTCAGCTGTGCTGGTGTACTGATGACTTTCGCACTGGCTTCTTTCATCTGTGCGGGGGCGCCTTTTTCACCGGTCGAATTAATGATGACCGGTTTGGCCACGTCCGCATCATCCGTCCCTGGCTTACGCCCGATCAGGACCGGATAGCCTTTGCGGTCCTTAATGGCAGCGCGAATGGCGGACCAGTTCAGTGCATCCTCCATGCCTTGACCAGCGGTTTGCAGGATGTCCTGCATATCACTGTCCGACATATCGTATGACGGCATGCCGCCATCCCGTTCGATTGTCAGGGCGTCTTTCTGCGTCGGGTGTGCTTCGATATACAGATTATTGCCGATCCATGCGACTTTCACCGGCTGATCGATCACGGTGACAGGGGTGCCAGCAGGCACGCGACCGTAAAGCTCGACAATCCCTTCAGGATACATGCGGATACAGCCGGAACTGAGGCGGCGGCCAATACCATACGGCTTGTTCGTGCCGTGAATCGCGTATTGCGGCCAGCCCAGGTACAGCGCGTGGCTTCCCATCGGGTTTTCCGGGCCTGGGTACACAACAGGTGGCAGGGTCGGGTCTTCTTTCCGCATGCGGTCGGTTGGGGTCCAGATCGGGCCGGCTTTCTTACGGGCCACCGTGGTGCTGCCGATCGGGGTGCTTAAGCCCTCACGGCCAATACCAATTGAGTATGTCAGCGGTTTTGCGCCTGATGGCGGGTAATAATACAAACGCATTTCCGGCAGGTTGATCACCACGCCTTTTTGTGGCGCTTCGGTTGGCAATAACATCATGGTCGGCAGTAACACCCGCGCCCCATCGCCTGGAATCCAAGGGTCCAGTTTCGGATTGGCGGACCGCATATCGATAAAGCCAAGGTTATTGGCCCGCGCGATGTGGATCAGCGTGTCTTCGTATTGTGCGCGGACTTCCTTCATCTCGCCGATATAGGTCAGCTTGTCAGCCATTGCGGGGCTGCTGGTGGACAGCAGGCACGTCCCGATGACCAATGCTTTTATCAAATTTTTCATGCCTTCATTCCCTTCACTGTCGCGGTTACCGCATCCATAAAACCTTGTGTTGTTAAATACGGCTGATCAGGTCCCAAAAGCAAGGCCAAATCTTTGGTCATTTGACCATTTTCGACCGTGGTGATGCAAGCCTGCTCCAGCAATGCGGCAAATGCGGTGACGTCAGGTGTCCCGTCAAACTGACCGCGATAGCGCAACCCCTGGGTCCAGGCGAAAATCGAGGCAATTGGGTTGGTTGATGTTTCGCGGCCCTTCTGGTATTCGCGATAGTGCCGCGTAACGGTTCCGTGTGCGGCCTCTGCCTCAACACACTGTCCGTCGGGTGTCAGAAGGACAGACGTCATCAGACCTAGTGATCCGAAGCCCTGTGCGACCACGTCCGATTGTACGTCGCCGTCATAGTTTTTACAGGCCCAGACAAACCCGCCATTGGATTTGATAGAATATGCGACCATATCGTCGATCAGGCGATGTTCGTATGTCAGTCCCTTGGCGGCGAATGCGTCCTTGAACTCCGCCTCAAAGACCTGGGTAAAGATATCCATGAATTTACCGTCATAGGCTTTCAGGATTGTATTTTTGGTTGAGAAATAGACCGGATAATTCCGGCTGAGGCCATAATTGAAGCAAGCGCGGGCAAATCCGGCGATAGATTCGTCCAGGTTATACATCCCCATGGCAACGCCCGGCCCTTCGAATTTGAAAATCTCGAAATTCTGGGCGGCACTGCCATCCGCGGGGGTAAATGTCATCGTCAGGGTGCCAGGACCTGGAATCTTCATGTCGGTCGCGCGGTATTGGTCGCCAAAAGCGTGACGGCCCAGAATAATCGGCTGAGTCCATCCAGGCACGTAACGCGGAATATTGTGGCAGATGATGGGTTCGCGGAACACTGTGCCGTTCAGGATATTGCGGATCGTCCCGTTCGGTGACTTCCACATTTTCTTTAATCCAAATTCGGTCACGCGGCCTTCATCCGGCGTGATCGTCGCGCACTTGACGCCGACGCGGTGGCGTTTGATGGCCTCGGCCGCGTCGATTGTGACCTGATCGCCTGTTGCGTCGCGGTTCTGGATCGATAAATCGTAGTAATCTAGATTGATATCCAGGTAAGGGTGAATCAGGCGTTCCTTGATCCAGGACCAGATGATGCGCGTCATTTCATCGCCATCCAGTTCAACAATCGGATTTTTTACGGTAATCTTTGCCATCGAAGCCTCGTCAGGGGGTGGAAATATGTGCTAAAAGCGATCATAAAGATCAGGACCACTATAAAGGACATCCGATGCCAGTCAACGAAATCGCCCAGTTAGAAGAAGATATGCGCCGCGAAAAATTGCGGGCATGGGGACAACGCCTGTTGCCGGTGGTTGTGATGCTGGCGCTGGCGATCATTCTGGGGGTGGCAATCCGGGCTGGCCTGCACAGCTGGAAGACCAGTAACCAGGAAGAGTTTACGGCCGATTTTGCCCGTATTCTGGACGAATCGGATGATGCAAAGCGCACTGCTGCCTTGAATACATTGGCGCAGGAATATCCGAAAGCAGCGGCGGCGAAGCTGGCTATGTTATCCGAGAAACTGGTAAAAACCACGCCAGACGATGCGATCCACGCCGTCACACAGGTGTCGCAGGACAAAGATTTACCCGTTTTTTATCGTCAGATGATGGTAATTCTGGCGGCCCGTTACGCCCTGGATGCCGATGCGGCCACGTCCCGCGCTGTTTTGGCCGATCTGGCGCCGATTGCCGGCGATTCTCAATCCTCATGGCAAGCACAAGCCGTCTTTTATACGGCGGTTATCCGGATGCGTCAGGCGGAAGATGTTAAGGAGATCCGCGATATTGCGACGGGGGCTGAAAAAATCCTGGCGCGTGATCCGGCATTGTTAAAACAACTCCACCAACTGGAAACCCTGTATATTTCCGACCGTCCGGTCGCGTAACCCAAAGGATTGACCATGAACCGTTTCCCCCGTTTTTGTATGCTGACCTTCACCGCCCTGGCTTTGGCAGGATGCGGCAGTCTTTTTAAGGATGACGATAAGCCGCCTTTGCCGGGTGAGCGTATCTCCGTCATCGCCCTGCAACGTGATCTGCAGCCGGACACGGCGGCAGAGGGCACCCAGACTCCGGCTCTGCCCGACCCATGGCAGAATGCCTATTGGCCGCAGGCCGGCGGGTTCCCGACCCATGTGATGCAAAACCCAGCCCTTGGACGTCAAGTCCAGCAGGTCTGGAGTACGGATATCGGTAAAGGCAGCAGCCGTGGCCTGCCATTAACCGCCCAGCCGATTGTGGCCGATGGCCGTGTCTATACCCTGGATACCAACAGCGTCGTGCAAGCGACCGATCTGAAAACGGGTGACACGCTGTGGCGAATATCGGTGAAGCCGAAGCGCGAGGATGAGGTGGTTATCGGTGGCGGATTATCCATGTCCGCAGGCCGGTTGTTTGTTGCCGCCGGCTATGCCGAGATTGCCGTGGTGGATGTGACAAAAGGCGTGGTGATGGGACGTATCCCGTTGCCGTCCGCCGCCCGCGCCGCCCCCACCGTTCTGGATGAACGGATTTATGTGACGACGCTTGATAACCGTTTGCTGGCCTTCCAGGCTTTGGACGGTATCAAATTGTGGGAATTCCAGGGCCTTCCTGGTGAAACGGGTTTGGTCCGTGCGGCCAGCGCAGGGGCCACACGTGATATCGTTGTGCCGGTGTTCTCGTCGGGTGAGATTTATGCCCTGCGCGTGGAAAACGGATCGGTTGCCTGGGGCGAAAACCTGGGGCCTGTCACCGAATATGGCGGCATCCAGTCGATCAGTGCAATTTCAGGGCTGCCGGTCCTGGATACGGGCCTGGTCATCGCCGCCAGTTATGGCGCGAAAATCGCCGCAATTGATGAGCGTACAGGGCAACGCCTGTGGCAACGCGATATCGGCAGTGCGCACACCCCGTGGGTGGCTGGCGAATGGGTCTATGTGTTAAGCACCAATAATGAAATTGTGGCTTTGCACAAGCTGACAGGCCAGATCCGCTGGGTCACGCCGTTGAAAGACAAGAACAAGGACAAATGGATTCAGTATGCGGGGCCGGTTCTGGCTGGCAATCTTCTGTATGTCGCCAGCAGTGAAGGCCATTTGCTGCGCATTGATCCGTTGACGGGTCAGGATCAGGGGACGCTGTCGATCGGATCAGCGACGAAAATCGCGCCGATTGTGGCCAATGAAACCCTGTTACTTGTCACTGAAGATGGGTCGTTAATTGCGTACCGCTAAAAACTTTTATTAGAAAGACTAAACTCGTGTCCCTGCGCCTTGCCATTGTTGGCCGACCAAATGTTGGAAAATCCACCCTGTTTAACCGGCTGGCGCGAAAAAAACTCGCGATTGTTGATGACCTTCCGGGCGTCACGCGCGACTGGCGTTCCGCGCCTGCCTGGCTGCTGGATCAACAGATTGAAGTGATTGATACCGCCGGGCTGGAAGAGGCATTCGACGACTCGCTGGAGGGTCGGATAAGGCGGCAGACTGAGGCCGCCCTGGCAACGGCGCATGTGATCCTGTTCCTGATCGACGGGCGCGCGGGCATTATGCCGATGGACGAACATTTCATTAAATTCCTGCGGGAGCTGGGCAAACCAGTCATCTTGGGTGTCAATAAATGTGAGAACGAAGCGTCCGTCAGCGACACGCTGTATGAATCCTACCGCCTGGGCCTGGGGGCACCGATCCCTCTTTCCGCCACGCATGGCCATGGGCTGGACCAGCTTTACGTGGCCCTGCAGCCATGGTTTACGCCAGACGAGATTGACGACGAAGATGGCGCGGAAGATGATGACGCATCAATGGATTGGGAAACGCTGGATGCCCTGGAAGGTGACGAAACCTATGACTACGCTGCCGACGAAACGTTGGCGGAAAAGGACATAGCCCGTCCCATCAAGATCGCGATTGTCGGCCGGCCGAATGCCGGAAAATCGACATTACTGAATACGATTGTGGGCGAAGAACGGATGGCGGTTGGCCCGGAAGCGGGATTGACCCGTGATTCGATTGCCGTTGCCTGGACACACAAAGATCGTTTGATGCGTCTGATAGATACCGCCGGCCTGCGACGTCAGGCAAAAATCACAGGCAGGCTTGAGCGGATGTCTGGTGCCGAGACCTTCCGCGCCATTCGCCTGGCGCAGGTGGTTGTTCTGGTCATTGACGGGACGCTGGGGCTTGAGCGTCAAGATCTGCGCATCGCTGCGCAGATTATTGAAGAAGGTCGGGCCCTGGTTCTGGCTATCAATAAATGGGACGCCGTTGTGGACCAAAAGCAGACGTTAGAGGATATTATGGATCGCGCTGCCGAATCAATTTCCCAGGTGAAGCCGTTGCCGGTGGTGACGCTGTCGGCATTGACCGGTCGTAATGTGCCGCGCCTGATGGACAAGATTGCCGAAACCTATGACATCTGGTGCCGCCGTATTTCCACCGGACGCATGAACCGCTGGCTGCAAACAGTGACCAGTGCGCATCCGCCGCCCCTGGTTTCCGGTCGTCCGAACAAAATGCGTTATGTCACCCAAATCCGGAACAAGCCGCCTTGCTTTGCGATCTGGATGTCGCAGCCCGATGAATTGCCGGACAGTTACCAACGCTATCTTATCAACCGGCTGGCGCAGGATTACGAACTGGCGGGCATACCGTTACGCCTGGTGCTGCGGAAATCCACGAACCCCTTTGCCGGGCGTAAGCGGACGCGTAAATAGACTGGAAAATATCAGCGCGCGTTCGCGTTCATTACCGCGCCATTATGCGGGCAATCCTGCACCAATAAGGGCGCCAGCAGTGGTGCGATTGCGCCCGGGTCGGGTAAGGTTTGCGGATTCTCGCCGGGAAAGGCACTGGCCCGCATGCTGGTCTGCATTGCACCAGGATTAAAACAATTTGCTTTCACAGATGTGTGCGCGTTTTCCATCGCATAGGTGGTGACGAGGGATTCCAGTGCCGCCTTGCTGGCTGCATATCCGCCCCAAAAGGCGCGCGGGGCCTGGGCCACGCTGGATGTCACGAAAACCGCGCGACCATAGGGCGCGGTGCGTAATAACGGGTCAAGGCTGCGCAACAATTGCATGTTGGCCGTAACATTGGTCGTAAAAATATCCTGCCAAATATCGGGCGGCATGTGCGTGACCGGCATTAAGGGGCCCAACAGGGCCGCATTACCGATCAGGATGTCGAGTGCCGCAAAGCGCTGGGCCAAAGCGGGGCCGAGAGCCGCTATATCGCTGGCCTTCCGCAGGTCAGACAGGATCAGGGTGCTTTCGCCGCCCAGCTGTCGGATCGCATCATCCGTTCGTTCCAATCCTTTTTTAGACCGGGCGAGCGTACAGACATGCGCGCCCTGACTGGCCAGCCAGATGGCAACTGCCGCGCCAAATCCCTGGGATGCGCCAGTGACAAGAGCGACTTTACCCGCAAAAAGCTGGTTATTGATTGACATTACGTGAGGGGGCGGGCGCAGGGATCAGCTGTTCCATGTCATGCCGGTCTTGTTGCGTGATTGCAGGTGCTGGTGCTTTGTCTTCTTGCGCCGGCACAACCTCAGGCTCAAGGGTATCTGCAGGCATATTGCCATTCTCAAGGACATCCAGTTTTAACAGCGTGTCACGGGCGGTGGTTGCGCCATCATTTAATGTTTCAGCCACGGCATCTTTATTCACCAGGCTGGACATCCATACGGCAACAGATTCAACGTAGAAATGCGTCTTTGATGAGCCGAACCAATCGCGCTTGGTGTCACCGTCCAGGGCAAAGTGAAACGGAATGTAAACCAGGGCGACCAGCACCAACCCACGGGCCAGGCCGAAGATCACACCCAAAGTCCGGTCAACAGGGCCAAGACCCAACGCGCCGGCGGTTTTGCTTAGGAAATGGGTCAGGATTGACAGCAGGATAACCACGCCGATAAAGACAGTGATGTAGGCCGTTGCGGTTGCGGCAAGGTCGGCTGGAATAAATCCCAGGACAATCGGTTGCGTCTCACTGTCCGGTGGGGCTGCACCGAACATATCGGCGAAAAATGGCTGCACAGTCGGGCCGAACAAAAAGGCCAGAACCGCGCCGCCCGCCATGCCGAAAATCGTCATGACTTCGCGAATAAAACCGCGGGTAAAGGCCAGGCCAGCGGACACCAAAATGGCGATAATCGTCAGCAGATCAAAAATAAGAGACAGGTTCATCCTTCTCTCATAAGCTATTCCGGGATGGCAGACAAGTCGGCTTATGCGTCTTTAAGGGCAGAGACGGGTACGGCGTACAAATCGTAATCTTCCGCTTCTTCCACCACGACCTTGATAATGTCGCCGGGCTTAACGCCATGGGCGTCCCGCAGGAAAACAGTACCGTCAATTTCGGGTGCATCGGCTGATGAACGCGCATCTGCGCCGCCGTCATCGCCGACTTCGTCAATTATCACGTCGATTGTCTTGCCAACTTTTGCCGCCATTTTGGCGTTTGAGATTTCCCGCTGGATATCCATGAAGGCTTGGAAACGCTCTTCTTTTACCTCATCGGGTACTTCGGGTAAGCCCAGAGTTTCCGACGTCGCGCCTTGCACAGGCTCGTATTTAAAACAACCGGCGCGGTCGATTTCGACGTCATGCATCCAATCCAGCAGGCGGGCAAAATCATCATCCGTTTCGCCCGGAAAACCGACAATAAAGGTGGAGCGCAGGGTTAAATCCGGACAAATTTGACGCCATTTGGCAATCCGCGCGGCGGTTTTTTCCTGCATCGCTGGGCGTTTCATCGCCTTTAAAACATTGGGGGCTGCGTGCTGGAACGGGATATCCAGATACGGAAGGATTTTGCCTTCGGCCATCAAATGGATCGCTTCATCAACATGCGGATATGGATAAACGTAGTGCAGGCGGGTCCAGATCCCCAATTCGCCCATCGCGGCGCATAAATCGTAGAAGCGCGTTTGGCGTTTCTGACCGCGCCACGGATATTCGGCGTATTTCAGGTCGATACCGTATGCCGATGTATCCTGGGAAATAAGCATGATTTCTTTAACGCCTGCGGCAACCAGTTTCTCAGCCTCAATCATCACATGATGGATCGGGCGCGATACCAAATCGCCGCGCAATTTCGGAATGATGCAGAAGGTACAGCGGTTATTACAGCCTTCGGATATTTTTAAATAGGCGTAATGGCGCGGCGTCAGTTTTAAACCTTCCGGGGGCACCAAATCGATATAAGGATCGTGCAGGGGCGGTACCGCGTCATGAACGGCTTCAACCACCTGTTCATATTGGTGCGGGCCGGTGACGGATAAAACATTCGGATATTTCGCCAGGATCGCTTCGGGTTCTGCGCCCATGCATCCGGTGACGATGACGCGGCCATTCACCGACATGGCCTGGCCGATCGCATTTAAGGATTCTTCCTTCGCACTGTCTAGAAAGCCGCATGTATTAACGATGACAACATCCGCGCCTTCATGGTTGCCAGAAAATTGATATCCTTCGGATCGCAGCTGGGTCATGATCCGTTCGCTGTCCACCAAAGCCTTTGGGCAGCCCAGTGAAACAAACCCGATTTTCGGGATTTTGACCTTGCGGGAAGGTTTAACAGGGGCTTGCGGTGACAATGTCATGCGCGGTATCTATCGCCCGGCCATGAAAAATGCAAGAAAAATAACTTACAGGCGCAGGGGCAGCATGGCGGAACAGATGTTTGATTCCAGGACGTATTCGCCTGCATCCGTTGCATCGCTGACACAGCTTTCTTCCGGCACGCCGCTGCGCAGTCCAATCGCGCGCACCTGGCCGGTATTGGGCTTGCCGTCATCCAGTTTCTGGTCAATCCGCTGAACGTATGGGGCAGGAATGTTAATCATATCTTTAATCGCGTTCACCGCCCCGAAACTGTCTAACAGGATCAGCATGTTGCCAGCAGGATTGGGCGTCTGCAGCGCATCGGTGAACAGGCCGCCATTGGCCGGTTGGTGAAAGACAAACAGGCCTGATAAGGGGGTCATGGGGTGGCTCAGCCCGAACTCTAACGCGTCCGGGTGAACGGAGATACCGCGCACCAGGTTTGCGGCAGCCAGATGCAGCCAGAATGTCGTGTTCTCAATCCCGATGCTGCCAGGCAGATAGGTGGCCGGTACGTCCCAGCCAATGTTGCCGTCACCGTTGCCAGGCGTCGTGCAGTTATTGACACAGGCGGGGATCACCTGGCCAGGGTTGACGATATCCCCCGGCAAATCGCCATAGGTTTTCTTGAATGTTTCGGCGGCCACCCGGACATCCTGCAACGCTGATATTGTGGTGGCGGTCCGGGTATTCATCAGCAATTCACGGCCTTTCAGGATACCGCCGGTCAGCAGCCCGATAATAACCAAAACGATGGCCAGTTCGACCAGAGAAAACCCTTTTTGCATGTATTTATTGTACCTGACTATGCGCGGTCGCGTCTAGTCCCGCGCAATCGCATTGACATAAGGTGAAAGAGGGTATATCCCATAAGAAGACCTGAATAACCACTTGAGAAAATTTTACTATGGCGGAACCTGTCTTTACACCTGCAACCGATACGCCACGTATTTCAGACTCTTCTGCCATCCAGAACACGGTGCGTATCGCGCAAATCAGATCGCCGTTAACCAGGCTTTATAGCCGTGCAAAACTTTTGGCTGAGCGACATGAAAAAGGGCAGATTATCAGCGAGTCTTTTCATCAGGCTGCGCAACGGGGCGGAAATCCCACGGAAACGTCACACCCCTCAGAGTTTAATTTTAATGAGATGCTCGATCCCGATAATATTAATGGCGCAACGTCTGCTTACATCACCTGTCTTTCAACAGCCATAGAGCGTTACCGTGTGTTTTTTAGGATGTGTCTGCCTGATCACGAGCTGCCTGCCTATCATGACTTTATGGGCTGTATGAAAAAAGAAGGCATGAGCCTGTTAAAACAAGCAAAACAGCATGTGCCGGACACGCCTGTTTTTGAAATGTCGTCTGCGCTGATGCCGCAAGATGAAAGAAAAGACCCGTTGTGTTTATCTTTGGTAACGGCGTTTCAAGGTGCCACGGCAGGAAAAATCATGCTTATGGACGCCCTGACGACTTGCCTGTCCCACGAAGCGGCACGTGCCGAATACCTAACGCGGACCCCAATCATAGATGAAGGTGTGACGCGTTTCACCGGAGGCTTAAGAAATGCCATCGACCTTCTAACCGCCGATATTGACCAGACCGAGAACCTGCAAAAAATGTTCGTGCGTTACATTCAAATGCGGCCGGTTTTGGGGCAGGACGTCGGCCTGCAATATCATTAAGACAGGGTCAGGCAGACCGGGACATGGTCACTGGTTTGAGGCCAGTCGCGTGCATCGACAAGAATTTTATGCTGCGCCAGTCGGGATTTTAACGATCGACTGACCCAGATATGATCCAGCCGTCGGCCTCGGTTTGATTGACGCCAGTCCCGATTTCGGTAAGACCACCAGGTGTAACATTTTTGCTGCGGTGGAACGAAATGCCTGATGGCATCCACCCATCCCATGCCCGTTTGAAAATCATTTAAATGCTGCACTTCAATCGGCGTGTGCGACACCACGGTTAATAATTGTTTGTGTGACCAGACATCGTGTTCCAAGGGCGCAATATTAAAATCACCCACCAGGATGACGTTGTCCGTTGTGCCATGCAGGGTCGGCAGAATGTCGGTCATATCACGCACATAATCCAACTTATGCCCAAACTTATCGTTCACCAGCCGGTCTGGAATGTCGCCACCCGCCGGAATGTAAAGATTGTGCAGAGTGAAATCAGGGAATGTCACAGCGATGTGCCGGCAATCATCACGGCCGGCGCGCGTAAATGTCTGTGGCGCGCTAAATGGTACTTTCGACAAAATCGCAACCCCGTTATAACCCTTCATGCCCCAGATATGGCGATACTTAAACCCGAACTGTTCCATCGCTTGATGCGGAAAGAACGCATCCGGGCACTTGGTTTCCTGAAGGCACAAAATGTCAGGATCAAGCGTCGCCATCACCCGCGCGATTAGCGGCGCGCGCAGGCGAACAGAGTTGATGTTCCAGGTGACGATTTTCATTGGTGATAGACGCCTAAAACGGCAGGCCTTGGCCTAATAATCCGGAGGGCAGTCCCATCTGGCCCATCGCCTTTTCCGTTTCTTCGGCCATCTTTGCATCGGCCTTGGCGCGGGCGTCGTTCATCGCAGCCTTCACGATATCTTCCAACAGGGCGACATCCGCCGGGTTCACCAGGGTCGGGTCGATACGCAGTTGCTTAACATGCCCTTTACAGGTCATGCTGATTTTAACCAAACCGCCGCCGGCGTGTCCATCGACTTCTAAGTCGCCAAGGCTTTGTTGCAGTGTCGCCATTTTGCGCTGCATCTCTTGAGCTTTTTGCATCATTTGCTGCATATTTCCAAACATCGTTTACTCCGTTTTAAGTGAGGATATAGCTGTGATCTTACTGTCCGGGAAGCTATCCAGAACGGCTTTCACGGTTGGGTGTGATTGAATTTGCTGCAGCATAATCTGTTCAGCCTTATGATCCTGTTGACGCAATGTGTCCTGGGCAATGCCCTTATCCTGCAACGTTAAAAACCAGCGTTGGCCCGTCAGTTCGGTGAGGCGTTTGCTTAACAGCCCCGATAAATCCGCCGGTGCGCCTGGTGCCAGTGTGCATTCAATCCGTTGCGGCTGCAACTGGATCAGTTGGATATAATCGCGCACCTGACTTGCCAGGATCATGTGCCCTGTATCTTCAAGCAAGGCCACAATCGCTGACAGGCTGTCTAAATTGGCGTTGGCCGGTGCGGGGGCCGGTGCTGCGTGACTATGTGCGACTGGAACCGCTGCGGCCATCGATGCAGATACCGCGCGCATCCCGCGCGGGCCGTTATTGTCCGGGGCGGCTGACGCCTGACGCGGTGCTGTGGCCGCAACAACGCTGCCATCCTGTAATTGTCTTAACAAATCAGCCGGGTCGGGCAAGTCGGCGGTATAACACAGACGAATAAGAACAATATCCAGGGCCGCCGCAGGGTCAGGGGCATATTGCACCTCTCCAGCACCTTTCAGCAGCAATTGCCAGGCACGCGACAAGGTTGACATGGACAAGGTACCGCACAGGGCGGCGGCAGCAGCGGCGATGTCAGGGGATAAATGCCCAGCCAGAGTGTCGGTGGCCTGGGGCGCGGCTTTCAGGCGGGTTAAAACATGCGCGAATTCCAGCAGGTCTTCCATGATAACAGCCGGATCGGTCCCACGCTGCAGCATGTCATTGGCTGCATTTAACGCCGGCTCAACCTCTCCGCGCAGCAGATGCGAAAGCAGGGTAAAGGCCGCGCCGCGATCGGCGGTGCCCAGCATATCGGTCACCAGGTCCAGTGTCACGGCCCCATTGCCCATTGCGATGGCCTGGTCCAACAGGCTAAGCCCGTCACGAACCGACCCATCAGCCGCGCGGGCAATCAGGGTGATCGCATCCGCATCCGCCGGCACCCCTTCCAACTCACAGATATGGAGGTAATGGGCGGTAAGGGTTGCTACGTCGATACGGCGCAGGTCAAATCGCTGGCACCGTGACAGGATCGTCAGGGGGACTTTGCGGATTTCGGTGGTGGCGAAAATGAATTTAACGTGGGCCGGTGGCTCTTCCAGCGTTTTCAGCAAAGCGTTGAAGGCAGAGGTGGACAGCATGTGCACTTCGTCAATGATATAGACTTTATAGCGGGCCTGGGTCGGGGCATAGCGCATCGAATCCAGGATATCGCGCATGGCATCGACACCCGTATGACTCGCCGCATCCATTTCCAAAACATCGGGATGGCGACCTTCGGCAATCGCCTGGGCGATGCCACAATCGTCTGTCGGGCCAGTTGTCGGGCCGGATGTGCCGTCGGGGCCAGCGTAATTCAGGGCGCGGGCAATAATGCGGGCTGTCGTCGTCTTTCCCACGCCGCGCACCCCTGTCAGCATAAAGCCCTGGGCTACCCGACCGGATTCGATCGCATTGGTCAGCGTGCGGACCAATGCCTCTTGCCCAATCAACTCGCCAAAATGGCGGGGCCGGTACTTGCGGGCCAGGACACGGTAAGGAGGGGGGGCGGCATCAGTCATGCCCGATAATGTAGAAGCGATTCCGCCTTTTGGCAAAGAAAATGCACCGTCTTATCCCAAAAGGATGCGGATGAAAAAATGAGGAAAAGGGGAAAAGTGGAAGGCCGGACTAACCCATGGCAAATTCGTTGCGGCTGCTGCCTTTCGGCCCTGACCGGATTGGCGAAGCACACGCCCAGCCGACCTTCCGCATCCTGTTTAACGGCAAGAACGCCGGGACGCAAGCAAAAAGGATTAAAGCACCAGGGTTAAATCCATGCCGCCAAAGCCGGATAATTTCACCATGGCTGCCGGGTCTGTCCAGGCGATGGCGGTGGTTGGGCCAGCATTGGCCGCAGCCATAAACCCCTGTGGTAAAGAGATAACGTCCCCGTGAATATCGTTCATAATCATACTCCCCTTTGATGTTCTATCCAGTCTAGGGGGAATTGATTAAAAACACGTAAATTCAATATGTTGCACCGCAACACGCGTTGTGATTATGCCGCCGATTTCAGATTTGTTGCCGCGTCACATCGGCCACACACGCCCGATGATCCAACCGTCCGGTGGTTCCAGCAGCGGGGGCATTTGGCGGCTGTCGTCTTACTGACCTGAACGGTAAATGGCCCGTCCGTGAGGGTAACGGATGCGCAGATCAGGATTTCCTGCAACGCGTCTTCGCCCGGCATTGCGGCACGGTCGGGTAACGCCAGAACCACATCGACCTCGCTATTGGCCTTAACATGGCCAGGCGCACGCAATGTTGTTTCAACCATTGCGTTCACCGCGCTGCGAATCTCAAGAATCCGGTTCCAGCGATCAAGCATGGCCGCATCCTGCACATCAGCCGGAAGAGTATAAAAGGTTTCGAGATAGATCGGTTTGTCGGCGCCAAAGAATGACCGCCATGCTTCGTCTGCTGTAAACGGCATAAACGGTGTTAACGCCGTTACAATCCCTTTAAACAGGTGCAGCAAAACTGTCTGGCAGGCGCGGCGTTTTAAGCTGTTCGGCTTTTCGCAATACAGCGTGTCTTTGCGGATGTCGAAATAAATGCTTGATAAATCCACGGCGCAGAAATTCTGCCATACCTGTATCGCCCGATAGAATTTATAGCTGTTCAGGTTTTCCTGGGCCTCTGCCTGCACTGCTGCAAATCGCGCCAGCATGGCTTTTTCCAGGTCAGGCAGATCGGCATATGCCACCGCCTGATCCAAGGTGAAATCGTACAAATTCCCTGTCATATAACGGATCGTGTTGCGGAATTTACGATAGGACTCTGTAACCCCATCCAGAATCTCCGGACTGGTTTTAATGTCACCTTTATAGTCGGCAGATGCGACCCACAGGCGCAGGATATCTGCGCCATATTTGGCCATTAATTCCCCAGCATTTGCACCGTTGCCTAAGGATTTGGACAATTTTTTGCCTTTGCCATCTACAACAAAGCCATGGGTTAACACACTGCGATAAGGGGCCTGTGCATTCGTGGCGCAGGACAACAGCAGACTGGAATGGAACCAGCCGCGGTGTTGATCCGATCCTTCCAGATAAAGGTCAGCCGGGAATTGCATGCCTTCACGCGTTTGCACGACATGGGCATATGTCGATCCGGAATCAAACCAGACGTCCAGGATATCTGTTTCTTTTTCGATATCGGCGGCATCCATACCGTTGGCGTTCAACCAACCGGCGGGCAGCAAATCAGTGGTCGATAAATCGGTCCAGGCATCAATCCCGCTTTTGGCAATTTGCTGCGTGACATGACTGAAAACGGCGGAATCAAAGATATAATCGCCTGTCTTTTTGTTGCGGAACAGCGCAATAGGGACCCCCCACAAACGCTGGCGCGAAATGCACCAATCCGGGCGATCTTTTATCATCCCATAAATACGATTGCGCCCTTCTTCGGGGACCCAGTTTACCGCATCAATTTGCTGCAGGGCAATATCGCGCAATGTTTTGCCGTCTTTTCCAAACGGCTTATCAAGCGCGACGAACCATTGGCTGGTACTGCGGTATATCAATGGAGCTTTTGACCGCCAGGACACCGGATAAGAATGCGTGATTTTATGGGTGTACAGCAGGCGATCTGTCGTGCTTAACTCCGCCAGGATCAAAGGCTCCGCTTCTTTCAAGCTTAAACCCGCCAGCGGTTCATTCGTCTGTGGCAGGACGGGCATTTCAGCCACGTATCGCCCACCATTATCGACATAGCATGCCAGGTCCAGCGCGTTGATTTTACCAATCTCGAAATCTTCGACCCCATGCGATGGCGCGATATGCACCACGCCTGTTCCTGAATCGGTTGTCACGTGATGGCCCGCAACAATCGGAATCGGCGTATCAAATAACGGTTGGCGTGATTCCAGGCCAATAAAGGCTGAACCAGGTTTATGGCCAATTGTTTCGGCTGTGTCGGCATCAATGATTTTCGCAAAATCGGCGGCCAGGTCTTCGGCGATCCAGTAGGTGGCAGTCACACCTTGCGGACGAATGCCTTTATACGTGATGTCTGCACCCACCGCGACGGCGCGGTTTGACGGGATCGACCATGGTGTCGTGGTCCAGGCAACCAGATAATGATCGTCTTGACCCACAATTGGAAACGCGAAATAAAGCGCGGTCGATTCTTTGTCTTGGTATTCAATCTCAGCTTCGGCCAGGGCTGTTTGTTCAACGGTTGACCACATGACCGGACGGAAGGCTTTGTACATCAAGCCGGATTGGGCCAGTTTGTACATCTCACCCAAAATGCCGGCTTCGTTCACATAGTCCATGGTCAAATAGGGCTGATCCCAATCGCCCAGACAGCCCATGCGCTGCCAGTCGTTTTTCTGGTGGGCAATCCATTCATTGGCTGTCGCGCGACACAGGGCACGAAAATCCGCGGTGCTGATATCCGCTTTGTTTTTGCCTTGCTCTTTTAATCCGCGTTCAACTTTCCATTCAATCGGCAGGCCGTGGCAGTCCCAGCCAGGGATATACGGTGTGTCGTATCCCGACATGGCTTTTGTGCGGACGACGATATCTTTCAACATATTGGGCACCAAATGGCCGTTATGCAGGGGGGCGTTCGCATAAGGGGGGCCGCAGTGCAGGACAAATTTCTTAGCCCCCGCGCGTGCCTGACGCAACGTCGTGTAATCTTGTTCCCCTTGCCATTGGGCCAGTATTTCAGGCTCACGCTGTGGCAAATTGCCCCGCATCGGGAATTCGGTCTGAGGCAGGTTTAACGTGTCTTTTAAATTATCCATGGGAATCTGCAGGCATCTTGTGGGTTGGGGTAACCCCAGGACCCTAGCGAAACCGCTAAGAAATAGCAAGCCCGCTTAGAAATCGACGCATTTTCCGTTCAATTCCCAATCACCATAGCGCGTTGGCTCAACGCCTTTACGACCGCCGTATTCAGGGGGCATGGGGTGCGCGGGTGCGGGCGCGGGTGGGGCAGGTGGTGTTACCAGGGCTTTACTTTTCACAGGCTTCGTCATACCCATGATGTAGCATGACTGACGCTGAAAAGAAGCCTGAAAATAACTGTGTCACTTTGGCCACCGCACCTGCCTGGTTGCAGGATTATCGGGCGCAGATTGATGCGCTTGACGATCAGATCGTTGCCCTGCTGCACAAACGCCATGGCGTTATCCGGGCTGTGGCGGCCCGTAAAAAAGAGGCCGGTATTCCTGCCATCTTGCCGGACCGCGTGGCGCAGGTTATCGACCGGAATGCAGAAAACGCGGCCAATATCGGGATGGATGACGGGCTGGTGCGCCGCCTTTATACGGATATTGTCGCCACCAGCTGTGCCCTGGAACAAGCGCTGATCGCGCCTATATTATTTAAGAAGAGGGATAGGGCATGAACGGGTCTTTAAAAACCACACTTTTGATGGCGGGATTGACCGCCTTTTTCGGCGTTATCGGCATGGTGCTGGGTGGCAAGGGCGGCATGATGATCGCTCTGGTGTTTGCGGCTGTCACCAATATGTGGGCGTACTGGAATAGCGACAAATTTGTCCTGCGCCATTATCGCGCGCATCAAGTGGATCAGAACGCAGCGCCACGCTTGTTTGCGATGATTGCGCAGCTGGCCCAAAACGCCGGCCTGCCAATGCCCAAAATATATGTGATTGAGAATGATCAGCCGAACGCATTTGCAACAGGCCGCAATCCGGAAAACGCCGCTGTCGCGGCCACGACCGGATTATTGAGCAGTTTAAATGAAGATGAAATCGCAGGGGTGATGGCGCATGAACTGGCGCACATTCAAAACCGCGACACGCTGATCATGACAGTCACCGCGACCCTGGCAGGTGCGTTATCCATGCTGGCCAATTTCGGTCTGTTTTTTGGTGGCAGCACGCAGAACGGCGGGCGACAGAATGTGATTGTTACCCTGCTGATCGCACTGCTGGCCCCGTTGGCGGCAACATTGGTCCAGATGGCCATTTCCCGCACCCGTGAATTTGAGGCAGATCGTCGGGGCGCACAGATTTGTGGTCAGCCTCAGGCTTTGGCGTCGGCGCTTGGCAAAATCGCAGGCCAGGCAAAAGTGATTGATAATGTGCGGGCCGAAGACAACCCGGCCACCGCGCATATGTTTATTATCAACCCGCTGCACGCCCATGCAGTTGACGGATTATTCGCGACGCACCCACGGACGGAAGAGCGCATCCGCCGCCTGCTTGCCATGGTTTAACAGCCTTGCGGTGTGCGGGCGAGTATGATGTTATGTGCGCCATGGACTCCGCTGATACCGACACCCTTTTCTCTCCGCCCGATGCCCTGCAAAGCCGATATGTGGCTTTAACCCTGCTGGGACAATGTTTGGACCAGCAAAAGCCGCTGGATCAATTGTTGGATAACGACACGGCCCTTCTGCGCCTTGACTCCCGCGACCGCGCGTTTGTCCGTGCGATCGTCCTGACCGCGTTGCGTCATTTGGGCCAGGTGGACGACATTATTCGCCGCAGTGTTGAGCGTCCGGATCAGAAAATTCAGCCCGCCCATTTGCACCATTTATTGCGCGTCGCTGTGACACAGCTGGTGTTCCTGGACGTGCCGCCCCATGCGGCTGTGAATACGGCGGTTGATATTTGCGATCGCCTGGGGCTTATGCGCCTGAAAGGGTTCGTCAACGCGATTCTGCGGCGTGTCGCCCAGTCGGGTAAAGCGATCACGGGCACACAAGATGCGGCCCGGTTGAACACACCGTCATGGCTGTTGGAAAGCTGGATCAAAACCTATGGCCTGCAGGTCGCGATAAAAACCTGTGAAGCCAATATGATTGAGCCTGACCTCGATTTAACCATTCGGGACCAATCGCAACTGGCGTATTGGGCGGAAACGCTGGGTGCGCAGATTTTACCGAACGGCACATTGCGCCGCTATGATGGTGGCGCAGTGCCCGATTTCCCAGGCTTTTCAGCCGGGACATGGTGGGTGCAGGAGGCGGCAGCCAGCCTTGCTGCGCCCTTGCTGAAGCCGCAGGCGGGCGATGTGATTTTGGATATGTGTGCGGCCCCTGGGGGAAAAGCGGCCCAATTGGCAGCCAGCGGTGCGACCGTCGTTGCCATGGACCGGTCGGCCAGCCGGATGCGCCTGCTGCGCGACAATATGGCACGTCTGGGGTTGGAGGAGCTGGTCACGCAAACAATTGCGGATGCTGCCACCTGGCGGGCGGCACATCAGGCGCAGTTCACTAAAATTTTGATTGATGCGCCTTGTTCGGCAACGGGTACGTTGCGGCGACAACCGGATACGGCCTGGTTAAAACTGCCGCAGGATGTGGACAGGCTGGCCGCGGTACAGGCCCGCATTCTTGAAAATGCCGTCGCGTTGCTGGCTCCCGGCGGCACCCTTGTTTACTGCACCTGTTCCTTGCAGGCAGCCGAAGGTGAAGATCAGATTGCGGCCTTGCTGGCAAAAGATAAAACGATGATCCGCGTCCCCATTCAGCCCGAAGAAGTGCCAGGCCTGACCGATGCCCTGAATGTCAATCGTGAATTGCGGATTATGCCGTGGATGTGGCCTGATCTGGGCGGTGTGGATGGGTTTTTTATCTCGCGTTTGAGAAAACTGCATTAAGTCTTGTCAAATCACGCGATATGCCATTAGACTCAGCACGATAGCATTCGCTTTCATCTCTTGATCCTGATCTGCGTTTTGGCCCTATGCCTGTATTAATCGCCCCTTCTGTCCTGTCTGCCGACTTTGCCCGTTTGGGGGAAGAGGTTGATATGCTGATGGCTGCGGGGGCTGATTGGATTCATTTCGACGTCATGGACGGACATTTTGTGCCCAATCTGACCTTTGGGCCACCGGTGATTGCCGGACTGCGTGCGCGGACAAAAGCCTTTTTCGATGTGCATTTGATGGTCACACACCCCGAAAGCTATATCGCCCCTTTGGCCGCAGCTGGCGCAAACAGGATGACAGTTCATGCCGAATCCGGGCCACATCTGCACCGTACGTTACAGGCCGTACGTGACGCGGGTATGAAGGCAGGCGTGGCTTTGAGTCCTGGAACACCGGTTGAGGGCATACGGCACGTACTGCCCTTAATTGACCTGATTCTGGTAATGACCGTTAACCCTGGTTTTGGGGGGCAAGTGTTTTTGGATCTGCACGATAAGATTCAACAGGCGCGCGATCTGGCACGTACGCAATCCCACCAGATACATATTCAGGTTGATGGCGGCATTACCGCAAAGACTGCGGCAAAAGCTGTGACGGCAGGGGCCGACGTACTTGTCGCCGGTACGGCGATATTTAAGCCTGAAGATGGCGCGTACGCTGCCCACATACAAAAAATACGCGAGGCGTGCAATGCGGTATGAAGGCGTACGCCCGTTATCCAGCCCGTCAATGGCGACACGCTTAATCGAAGCGTTGGAAGCGTTTCAAAAGCCACGCCATCCCCTGCGTATCTTGACCTTGCCGCCGGATGCGTGGGCGGGCAGTGCTGAAACAGGGCGTGCCCTTTTAACCGCTTTGCGGGATTATCCGTCTGGCTATGACGTCGCGATTGCGGCGTTCTGGCGTACGACGGAAGACGATGCGACGCAGAATTACCGGCATGGCTTTCGCTGGCTGCGGGATTTGCGTGCGTGCGGCGGTGATATGGCCCGTCGCGCGGCCCGTCATTTAATCGAGTCGTGGATCGAAACGTATGGGCGGCAATCCGGTACCACCGGCATATTTGATGCGGCCCTGACCGGTGCGCGCCTGGCGGCCTGGGTGCAACATTTTGATTTCTATGGTGCCAGCGCCGATACGCAATGGCAGGATATCTGGATGAATTGCGTGTTCCGCCAGGGGCGGCATCTGGCGCGCTCTTTGCCATCCAATCACACTGGCCCGGCAGCGTTACAGGCGATCACCGGATTGCTGCTGGCTGGTTTAAGCCTGAGCGATCAGGATGACTGGCTGCACCAGACGCATGACATGCTGCAAACGGAACTGGCCAAGCAGATATTGGGCGATGGCGGTCACGTCACCAGATCCCCGGCCCAGTTATTACTGGCGTATATGCGGTGCCATGAAATCCGCGTCGCGTTGGTTGCCGCCGGACGGCCCGTGCCAGCGGTGCTTATTCACGCCCTTGATCGCATGGGGCCAGCGTTACGATTCTTCCGCTGTGGCGATAAAAAACTGCCGTGCTTTCATGCCACACAGGAAGAAGATGCAGACCGTCTGGATCATTATTTGGCCAGCATTGACACCAAGGGCAAGGTGCTGCGGACCCTGCCGGCGTGTGGATATGACCGCCTGTCATCGGGCCGGTCCCTGCTGCTATTCGACCACGGTTTATGCCCACCTGCGCCCTATGACCGGCAAATGCATGCCGCGCCACTG
The DNA here is from genome assembly GCA_040386235.1 of Pseudomonadota bacterium. Lineage (GTDB taxonomy): Bacteria > Pseudomonadota > Alphaproteobacteria > Micavibrionales > Micavibrionaceae > JAZKGA01. Next base: position 186,358 of record JAZKGA010000001.1, on the reverse strand, counting down.
GCATTTGAATTCAGCTATGCCCGCGAACGTATTTTCGTCAATTGCGGCACGCACCCATCGGCTGCGGAATGGCAGGACGCTTTGCGCGCCACAGCGGCGCATAACAGCCTGACAATTGATGATTACAACGCGATGGAAATTCGTCAGGACGGGCATTTCGGCCGGATTGTCCGCAAAGCCATGATCACGCGCGAGGATACCGAGGCATTTAGCATGGTTGAAGGCAGCCATGACGGATATGTATCCACCACGGGCATCACGCATCACCGTCGCCTGTCCCTGGCGCAAAAAGGTCATGACCTGCGGGGTGAGGAGACCTTAAGCTGTGCCACGCAACTGGCCAAGCCACGTCAGGTGACCCTGCGATTCCACCTGCATCCGCGCGTTTTGGTGTCCGCCATTCGCGACGGTCAGGAGTTTTTATTACGCCTGCCAAGCGGCATCGGCTGGCGGTTCCATCAGACGGGCGCGACATTGTCGCTGGAAAACAGTATTTACCTGGGCGAAGGAAACCGGCCTTTGAAAACCAAACAGATTGTCCTGACAAGTACGATGCAAAGCGACAAGCTGCAAATTTGCTGGGCCTTGCAGCGTGAGGGGCTATAACCTTAAATGGCCAAATCAAAATCAAATTATGTGTGCCAATCCTGCGGTGACGTGACTCATCGCTGGGCGGGAAAGTGCGAAGCCTGCGGCGCATGGAACAGCATTGTCGAAGAAACGTCATCAGGCGGCGGTTTCGCCAGCGGCGCGGCGCATACGCGTACAAACGCCAAGGCGCGCCCTTTATCGACTGAGAATTTGCGTGAGCAGCTGACCCCGCTGCCGCCGCGCTATCATGTCGGTATTCAGGAATTCGACCGCGTTTGCGGCGGTGGCCTGGTACCTGGGTCTGTTATTCTGATCGGCGGTGATCCGGGAATCGGTAAATCGACCCTGTTGCTGCAAATCGCCTGTGCCCTGACGCGCCAAAACGTCAACGCCCTGTACGTATCGGGTGAGGAGGGGATGGAACAAATCCGCCTGCGCGCGCAACGTCTGGGCCTGGCAGAAGATAATCTGCATCTGGCGGCGGCCACGGATGTCGATGCGATTCTGGCCACGCTGGACGATAAAAGCCGCAACATTAAACTGGTGGTTATTGACTCAATCCAAACAATGGTCGTGCCCGCGATTGACAGTGCGCCGGGTACGGTGACGCAGGTGCGCGCCGCGACCCATGCCCTGATCGCCGCGGCGAAATCACGTAATATCTGTATCCTGCTGGTCGGTCATGTCACAAAAGAAGGTCAGCTGGCGGGCCCGCGTGTTCTGGAGCATATGGTTGATACCGTTTTGTATTTTGAAGGCGATCGCGGACATCAATTCCGCATCCTGCGGACTGTTAAAAACCGCTATGGCCCCACCGACGAAATCGGCGTGTTTGCGATGCAGGAAAACGGCCTGGCTGAGGTTGCCAACCCCTCTGCCCTTTTTCTGGCGCAGCGGCATCAGGATTTGCCAGGCAGTGCCGTATTGGCCAGTATTGAAGGAACACGGCCATTATTGGTTGAAGTTCAAGCCTTGGTCGCATCCACGCCATTTTCTGCGCCACGCCGTGCGTGCATCGGCTGGGATAATAACCGCCTGGCCATGCTGTTGGCCGTTCTTGAAACAAGGCTGGGGTTAAGCTTTGCGACCTATGATGTGTATTTGAATATCGCCGGAGGTTTAAAAATTACCGAGACGGGCGCCGACGTGGCCGTTGCTGCGGCGCTCATTTCAGCCCTGCGTAACCGGGCGATTCCTGAAGGCGCTCTGTTTTTTGGCGAGGTCGGGCTGGGCGGTGAAATTCGTCCAGTGGCCCAGCCGGAATTGCGGCAGAAAGAAGCCAGCAAGCTGGGTTTCGATACGATTTTAATGCCACCGACCAACAAACAAGGCGCAAAACAAACTGATCTGCGCCTTGTGCCACTGTCCCATGTGCGGGATTTGAACGACTGGTTAGCCTAGGGTCAGAACATCAGGTCAGGCCCATTCCGAACATCGGCTCATTCCTGCTGCGGTCATATTTATAGACAGCTGTTTCATTCCCCGTTGGCTTCAAGAAGGTAGGCGGCGTGAATTTGGTGATAAGCTGTCCCGCATGGGCCAGCATGTCAGACGCTATGATCTTGCCGCGCGCGGCTTGCTGCGTGAACGATGTTAAGACTGCGGCGTACGCATTGGCTGCAACCTGCATTCCCATTACAATGATCTTGGCGATATCACCCACATTGGGGACAGCACCCGCTACAGCGCGACTAAATGACGTCAGGCGGCGTGAGTCACTGGATCCGCGGCGGCCCTCTTCTGTTTCGCCTTCATCGCTCTCACCATCAATAAAGCGGCGCCGTTCGGTGACCTTGCCAGTCGCGATATCGATTTCAATGAAGGTTGGTGTCTGGAAGCTGACGGGATATTTGACCAGATCCTGCTTTGGCAGGATATGCCCGGTCAATCCCGCCATAATCTCAATCATAATCTTATCAGGATTGCGCCAGTCATAAACGACGCAGTGGCTTTTAAACTCTCCTGGTTGCGGACACAGCTTGACCACGCGCTTACCTGGATAAAACCCTTCGTCAAGCCCTGCTTGGGCCACAAATTCGGCAATGTTCAATCGCATGTTATATCCTCTTTTCCTGCACGTTTTTGGCGCATCTATTTCCGTAATATGTGTATCATGCCAGTCAAATATTAAAGACCTGTTAATTCCAGAAATGTCATAAGAAACAAACGGTTAAAAAGAGACTGTTTTTGTCTTTCCTGCTCTGTTAGAATAAGAACAGTCATATTTATAAAGGAAGACCGCATGAAACGCGCATTATTGGTTACTGTTTTATCCTTGATCGCCATCCCGGCCCTGGCACAAAATGCTAAGGTCGCGGCCGATGCCGCACCCGTGCCGGTTGTTGCGCCACCAGCGGTTGATGGGACGGTGCGCCAAGGCCCGCTTTTCTTAGGCGGCTTTGTGGATCGCATCAAACAAAGTTTGGGGCGCAAGCCTGCCGACCCGGTCTTAAGCGCCCGGCAAACACCAACAACGGCACAAGCCGCAGGCTCACCCACCGCCGCGAACGCCATGATGGCCAAGTCCCAGCGTGAGGCGTACGCGAATGCCAACATGAATCGCAATCGTCAGATTGCCGCGGCGATTGCTGCGTCGGCTGATCGTGATATGGTCCTGCGAGCGCAAGAGATTGAGGTTGAAAAACAAATGCTGGCGGCCCAGTCTGCTGGTATTGCTGTGCCAGTTGGTGCGACCGTCGCTGGCGGTGCTGCACCGGCCCCTGTGCGGGTGATTGATGGCACGCAAAAGCCGACCCAAGGCAACAAACCTATCTTCAATAATTACCGATAGGCGATAGCATCCACTGGCACGTTGTGCTAGGCTTTTGGCTTGCCGACCATGTTGACACTGCAGACAGTTTTACTGATAACCCCCTCTTGCCGCGCTGACGGCGTGCCTTCGGCACGCCTGTCGTTTGAGCTGGCAACAGCATTAAAGGCGCAAGGGTGGCAGGTGCGGATCTTAAGTGCGGATGAGGTCCCTCTGGTCGATTTCGCCCATGTCCGCGTTAAAGCCACGGGTGACGCCACGCGGTTCTGGCCCGGCCTGCGTCTGGCTGCACGGTTTCGCCGCGCCTTGCGCCGTCTGCCCGTGCATGACGTGATTATCACAACGGACACGCCATTTGCGTTCCTGCCGCTGGCCCACGCTTTGATTACAAAACGGTCGCGCCGCCATATGCACTGGCTGCACGCCCTGTACCCCCAGGTGTGGGAGTTGCAGGGAATCAAGATCCCGCGTTTGTGGGTGTGGGCATTATCACGGCGATTACAGACGATTTATCAAAAACTGGGCAAGATTGTCGTGGTTGGACGCTGTATGGCCAAGCTGTTGGTCGAGCAGGGCGTGGCGCCGGCGCATATCAGTGTGATTACCAATTGGTGTCCCACGACGCTGGGCCAGCCTGTGGCAACAAGTGAGGGGGACAAGCCCGCCGCCGATGCAAAAAACGATAGCCGTCGCCATCATATCGATCACACGCCGAAATTTCGAATACTGCATTTCGGCTCAATCTCACGTCTGGCACCTATCGCCACATATTTACAGGCGGCAACGATTATCGAGGCCTCGCACCCGGATATTGAATTTATGTTTGTGGGTGAGGGGCTTGAATTATTGGCGCAGGAGCGTGCCCGGCTGGGGCTGAATAATATCCGCCTGCTGCCCCCTCAGCCCGCCGATAAAATGTACGATTTATTACAAAGCGGTGATCTGCATATGCAGGGCCTGCGAAATGCTGCGCTTGGCATTATTGTGCCGAGTGAGGTCACCGCGGCGTTTGCCGTTGGTCGCCCCAGCCTGTTCGTCGGACCGGAGGAGAGCGATCCAGCCAAATTAATCACGTCTTATCAGGCCGGTCAGGTGATTGGGGGACGGGATGGCGCAGGGCTGGCCGCCGCAATCCTGAAATACCGGTACGACAGTGATTTATGGTTTTCTGCCCATCGCGGGGCCTTGGCCGCGGCGGCTGTTTTCCGTGCGGAAGAATCCCTTCAGGCCTGGTGCAAACGCGTGCAAAGCCAACTGGCTTAAACGTCCAGATCAATCCAGATCGGTGTGTGGTCTGATGCCTTTTCCCAACCGCGCGGGGTGCGATCAATCTGGCAATCGCGTAACAGCGGCACCAGCGTGGGGGACAACAGAATATGATCAATCCTGATCCCCAGATTGCGGGGCCAGCATCCTGCCTGGTAATCCCAAAACGTGTACGCTTGCGTGTCCGTATGCAAATGCCGAAAGGCATCAACCATGCCCGTGTTTAACAACGCCTGATAGGCGCCGCGCGATTCCGGCTGGAACAAGGCATCGCCAGCCCAGGCGAGGGGGTCATAACAATCTATCGGCATCGGAATAATGTTGAAATCCCCTAATAAAACAAAGGGTGTACGCGCCGTACGTAATGCGGCGACCCGTGCGTGCAACCGCTTCAGCCAGGCCAGTTTATAGGTGAATTTCTCAGTCCCTAAAGGGTTGCCGTTCGGCATATAGCAATTTAGAACATTGCCCCACGGAAAGGCCATTTCGATATATCGAGCTTGAGTGTCGTCTGCGTCGCCCGCAAGGCGGGTTGCGACAACGGCGCCCATATGACGGGTCGCAATGGCAACGCCATTATAGGCTTTTTGACCGACATATTCGACGTGATATCTCGCCGTCTTTAAAGGCGCGGTATCAATTGTTTCGCCTTTCAGTTCCTGTAAACCGATTATGTCGGTGCCGCTTTCGGCCAGAAACTGTGACAGATGATCGGCGCGGACCTTAAATGAATTGACGTTCCAGCTGGCGATCCGCATTTGGGTTAACCGATCGAAAATGAAGTGCCACAGCCGCAAGATGACGTGGCGTTCGGATTGACGATCTGAAAATCCTCACCCATTAATGTTTTTGTGAAATCAAGCGTCGCACCTGTCAGATAGGTCAGGGACATATCGTCGGTGACAATCGCATCTTCAAGGATGGTTTCGTCCCCTTGGGGGGCCGTGACCCAATCCATCTGATATTGAAAGCCAGAGCATCCGCCACCATCCACAAGCAGGCGCAGGTAAAGGGGCGCGTCACCCGCATCGGCGCGACGACTTAATATACGGGCTTTCGCGGCTGGGGTGATGTGCAAATGGGGGGCTGGCATTGTTGCTCCTGCGGCTATAATATAAATGACCTAAGCGACTTTAACCGCAGGACAAGGCAACGACAATGACGATTTCACCTGTGGCGAGCAATTATTGCGCCGTGCCCCTGGCCGGCTATGCAATCCGGCCTGATATGACGCGCGGCCGCCTGGTTTCTGAACCGGACAGTCAGTACCGCACGCCTTTTCAACGCGACCGCGACCGTATTATTCACAGCAATGCGTTTCGCCGCCTGAAATACAAAACACAGGTCTTCGTCCATCACGAAGGCGACGATCATTACCGCACACGGCTGACCCATACGCTTGAGGTCGTACAAATTGCCCGCACCCTGGCGCGCGCCCTTTTGGTCAACGAAGATTTAAGCGAGGCGATCGCCCTGGGCCACGATCTGGGCCATGCGCCGTTTGGCCATGTGGGTGGCGATGCATTGAATGACGTGATGAAACCCTATGGCGGTTTCGAGCATAACGATCAATCCTTGCGGGTTGTGACGCATCTGGAGGAACGCTATCCGGAATGGCGCGGCCTGAACTTAAGCTGGGAGGTGTTAGAAGGGCTGGCCAAGCATAATGGCCCAAAGAAAGGCCGTCTGGCCTTTCATCTGAACCAGTATAACGATTTGCTGGATTTGCGATTACAGGATTATGCCTCAGCTGAGGCCCAGATCGTTGATTTCGCCGATGATATTGCCTATTGCAACCATGATGTCGAAGACGGGCTGCGCAGCAAATTATTCACACTGCAGCAGCTGGAAAATGAGGTGGATTTATACGCAGATATCCTGCCGCGTATCCGGGCCGATTACCCGCACCTCACCGAAGGGATGCAGATCAAAGAAGCGGTGCGTGATATTATCGGGCTGATGGTCGATGATTTGATCCAATCAACGCGCGCCAATCTGGCCCGACTGAACATTGAAACAGCCGAAGATGTGCGCAAATGCGGCCAGCCGAGCGTCATTATGTCGTCAGATGTTTTCGCGAAAATGCGACAATTACGCCAATTCTTGACCCAGCATATGTATTTTCATCAGGCCGTGCGCGACATGTGCGATGAAGGGGGCGCGATCATCAAAAAATTGTTCACAACTTTTATGCGTAATCCATCCCTGCTGCCGGACCAGGGGCAAACCCTGGCCAAAGGCGCGGATGAAGCGGTTTTCGCCCGGTATGTCGCCGATTATATTGCCGGTATGACCGACCGGTTTGCGACTAAGGAGTATCAAAACCTATTCGACGCTGGGTCTTGATTTCGGTATGATGCCGGCATAATTGACAGACGAATCAGGATATCGCTATGGAACAACGTTTTGACTTTGAAGAAAATGACAACCTGCTGACGCGCATGCGCCAGCGCTTCGACACGTATCAAGTGCCGATGTGGCAGCGCCCTGCCTTTTGGGGTGGTGTATTGATTGTGGTTGCGGCCCTGTTTGCCGTTGTTCTTCTGGTCTCTGGCCTGAATAAAAGCGATGAAGGCGATGTGATCGCCACGGCGGACGAATTGCCCTTGATTGGTGCAGATGGTCAGCCAATGCGCCAAACGCCGGCTGGTGAAGATGGTCAGGCCCTGACTGGCACAGAGAACAACCTGTTTGATACGATGGGGGCCACAGATGGCGCTGTTGTTGCCGAAGATGGTCAGGGTGCGTTAACCCGCGCGGATGTTGAACAGGCGGCCAATGCCAATGGCGCAGCCTTGCCAACCAAAACCGATCCGCTGTCCGCCATGGAAAGCCAGGACGGCGTAACTGTTAAAAACGGCGTGCGCGTTATCGCAGAAAATAAGGTCGGCACGACCGATCCGATGGCCGCTGCAACTGCGACCACGGCCCCTTCGGTGGATGAACTGGCCCCGGCCACGGCGACATCCGGCAACACGAATTTGATGAATGAAGTGTTTGAGGAAACAAGTACGGACCCGACATCTGCGCCAACGACGACCGCTGCCGCGCCTGCACCTGTTGCTGAGGCTGCGCCCGCCGCTGCGGACAGCCGCTATGTACAGCTGGCTTCTATCCGCGAAGAATCTGCTGCGGCTGGCCACTGGGATACATTGAAGTCCAAGCATGGTGCGACGATATCGGCACTGCAATACCGCGTGGTAAAGGCGGATATTGCTGGTAAGGGAACGTATTACCGCATTCAGGCTGGCCCCGTTTCTGCCGCAAAGGCGCAGGATATTTGTGGCACTATCAATGCCACGACACCTGGTTCGTGCCTGGTTGTAAAGCCATAAACGATGACCGCATTGCCTTTCTCTTCCATCGTTTCGGTGGCGGGGCCGGCCTTAACGGACTCTGAAAAAAGGCTTTTTGCCGCGTTCAGTCCTGCTGGGTTCATCCTGTTTTCACGCAACATCGAAACGCCTGTCCAACTGGCAGCCCTGACCCGATCATTGCGTGAAACGGTCGGCTGGCACTGCCCCATCTTGATTGATCAAGAAGGTGGCCGGGTGGCCCGTTTGCGAGGGCCGCACTGGCCTGAATGGCCTAGTGCTGTTACCTATGGCCCTCTCTATGGTAACGACATTGTGACGGGATGCGCCGCGTTAACCACCGATACTCAATCAATTGGCAACGCGCTGACCGCCCTTGGGATCGACGTGAATTGCGCGCCTGTGGCCGATGTCGCAACCGCGGATATGGATGATGTGTTGGGCCAGCGGTGTTACAGCGATAATCCGGATATTGTGGCGCGTGCTGCGCAGGATGTCTGCCACGCTTATCTGGATGTCGGTGTTATTCCGGTGATCAAGCATTTGCCGGGGCATGGTCGTGCTACGGCTGACAGCCACCATGATTTGCCGGTTATTACTGCGTCGCGCGATGACCTGACACGCACTGATTTTGCGGCCTTCCGCATGGCATTGAACACGCCGCACCGCGACCGTATCTGGGGTATGGCCGCACATGTGTTGATGACTGATATTGATCCTGTACATCCCACCTCCCTGTCGTCCACTGTGATTAGTCAGATTATCCGCGACGATATCGGGCTGACGGGGCTGTTGATGGGTGATGATGTGGATATGCAGGCCCTGCGGGCCTATGGCGATGCCATTGATCGGGCGCTGGCTTCGGTTCAGGCTGGATGCGATGTTGCGCTGTATTGTGCGGGCAGTTTCGACATCGTGCAACGTCTGGCGCACGCCATGCCGCCCATAGATGACCATGCGCTTCATCGTATGCAGGCCGCTGGTTATGCGGTAAAAGGCGCATGATGAAACAGTTACCGCCAGACACTGTTTTCAGCGAGGATGTCCCGCAGCATGATGCGGCTGCTGCTGCGGATATGGATGTCCTGTTGATTAATATTGATGGGTATGAAGGGCCGTTAGATATTCTGTTGGAATTGGCGCGGCGGCAAAAGGTTGACTTAGCCAAGCTGTCGATCCTGCAACTGGTGCGCCAGTATTTAAACTTTATTGCCCAGGCCAAGGAATTACGCCTTGATCTGGCGGCTGATTATCTGGTCATGGCCGCGTGGCTGGCGTATCTGAAATCCCGTTTGCTGTTGCCGAAGCAGGCGCAAGAGGAAGAAGACAGCCTGACAGCCGGCCAAATGGCCGCGGCGCTGCAATTCCAGTTGCAACGGCTAGAGGCGGTTCAAACGGCTGCCCGTGACATGTCCACCCGTCCACAGCTGGGTCAGCAGATTTTTGCACGCCGGGCGGATGCAGACGATCACGCCGCAGGCATGGTGACCCAGGTTACGCATACCGCCACGCTTTACGACATGCTGGCGGCCTATGGTGATATTCAACAGCGGCAACAGGTGCAAACCTATGAACTGCCCGTGTTTCACCTGATGTCTATGGATGACGCGATGCAGCGCCTGTGTGCGATGCTGGGCGCTCTGCCGCAATCCGGGAAGCAGCAGGTCTGGACCACGCTGAACAGCTTATTGCCGCAAGAAGAAGAAAGCGCGCTGTATCGCTGTTCTTCGATGGCATCATTGTTTACGGCCGGACTGGAATTGGTTAAACAGGGCAGTCTTGATCTGCGCCAGGCCGTTGCTTTTGACCCTATTTACATGCGGGCCACCGCGCAGTTTCAGGAAAGATCCGTATCATGACATCACACACCGCTTCCGCTGATTTCAAAGCGCTGGACCACGTAAAACGCGCGTGCGAAGCGATGATTTTCGTGGCGCCTCAACCGATCTCACTCGCTGACATGGCTGAACGCATGGAAGATGGGGCCGTGTTGTTGCCCGCTTTGTTGTCGTTACAGCAGGATTATGCAGGACGAGGGGTTGAACTGGTGCAACGTGATGGCGGCTGGTGCTTTCGCACCGCGTCGGATCTTGCGCCCTATCTGACCCACCATCGGGTTGAGGAACGGAAGATAAGCCGCGCGGCATTGGAAACCCTTGCGATTATCAGCTATCACCAACCTGTCACACGGGCGGAACTTGAAACGATACGTGGGGTGATGACCAGCAAAGGCACGCTTGATACGCTTCTTGAGGCAGGCTGGATTAAACCTGGCCGCCGCCGCGAATTGCCGGGCCGCCCGCTGACATGGGTGACCACGCCGGCATTTCTGGATCATTTTGCATTGTCCAGTTTGAATGAATTACCCGGTCTGGCTGAGATGAAGGCGGCGGGCCTGTTGGATCGTCGCGCCGCGCGTGACGTTATTCCGCATGAAAATGACCTGTTTGCAACACAGGCCGGAAATGCTACGAACAACATAGATTTAACGCCTGATGTGATGGAGAATGTGGCATGAGCTTGGGTATCTGGGAAATTGTTTTATTAATCGTTTTGGTTCTGCTGCTGTTCGGGGCGGGCAAGCTTCCAACTGTTATGCAGGATGTTGCAAAGGGTGTTAAAGCCTTTAAAAGCGGCCTGAATGACGACGATACCGGGTCAAAAACCACAAAAAAGAAATAAGACGCGCGGAAAGGGCCAATTGCCATGATGGATTTTGGCTTTTCTGAGCTCTTGCTGGTGATCTGTGTGGCCCTGTTTGCTATTGGGCCAAAACAATTGCCTGATGTGCTGTACACTGTTGGCCGCTGGGTCCGGCGGTTGCAATATATCCGTTATAATATGACGCAACATGTCGATACGTTCCTGCAAGCAACAGATCTGCATGATCTGCAACGTACCGCGCCCATTACGCCATCCCGTACCCGTATCGGCCCTTACACGCCGGATGACGATGATACGGATGAAGCTGCGGCAGATGCCGATATTATCACCGCAAACCTGCCAGACGCGCCCACGCAAAAAGCCGATGGTGAATGATGTCCGATTCTGACAGCAGCCATGATATCTTTATTCCGCAAACGTTGCTGACCCATTTGGGTGAGTTGCGCCGCCGCTTGATGTGGTGTTTTGTGGCGATGGCGATCGGTACGATCGGGTGTTACCTGTACGTAACCGATATTTACAGCTTTTTGGTGCAGCCCTTGGCTGACGCCATGGGTCCAGGCGACACACAGCGCCTGATTTATACCTCGTTGGGTGAGGCCTTTCTGGCCTATATCAAAGTCGCACTGTTCGCGGGTATTTTCCTGACATTTCCAATCCTGGCCACCCAAATGTGGCGGTTCTTGGCACCTGGTCTTTACAAGGCTGAAAAGCGTGTGGTCTTGCCGTTTCTGATTGCCACCCCGGTTTTGTTTTTTATGGGCGGGGCGATGGTGTATTACCTGATCCTGCCACTGGCCTTGCCCTTCTTCCTGAGTTTCCAAAGCGTTGATACGGCGCTGCCAATACAGCTTGAGGCCCGCGTGGCGGATTATCTGGAACTGGTCATGACATTGGTGTTTGCGTTCGGTCTGTGTTTCCAGCTGCCGGTCGTCATGATGGCCCTGGCGCGCTTTGGCCAGGTAACAGCCCAAGGTATGCGCCGCTGGCGGCGATATGTGCTGATTATTATTTTCATTATCGCGGCGATCGTGACGCCGCCCGACGTGATTTCCCAGACATCGCTGGCCATTCCCATGTATCTGTTATACGAGATCACTATTCTGCTGGTTGCGCAGATGGAGCGTGCCCGGGCGTCAAAGGCATTATATGACCCTCCGCCACCACCTTGATGCCGACATTCAGGCGGGGCGATTGCGCCCTGATGCGGCCCAATCGTGTGTCATTGATGCTTTGGACGCTTATTTGATGACCCTGAAGATGACCCCAAAACGCACCGGCGTCATCGCAGAAATAACGAAACGTATCGTAAAGAATAACCGGTTCAGCGGCGTGTATTTGCATGGCCCAGTGGGGCGCGGCAAGACCATATTGATGGATGCGTTTTTAACCCAGTTTCCAACCAATGCCCGTATCCTGCGCACCCATTTTCACAGTTTTATGCGTGATACCCACGCGTTCCTGCACGCACGGCGCATCGCCCGTAAGGGGCAGGAAACCGACAATATCCTGGCGGAATACGCCGAGTCGATTGCCGATAAATACGATGTGCTGGCCTTTGATGAATTTCATGTGACCGACATTGCGGACGCAATGATATTGGGTCGGCTGTTACGCGGCCTGTTTACGCATCAGGTTCAGGTCATCCTGACCAGTAACTTTCCCCCCCAGGCCCTTTACCAAAAGGGGTTACAGCGCGACAGGTTCCTGCCGACAATTGATTTGATCCAGGCGCAAATGCAGGTCATGATCCTTGATGGTCCGCATGATTATCGCCGCGATCGGGTCACTGTTGCCGACATCTATCTGACACCTTTGTCGCCTGAAACGACGCACCGCATGGATCAGATTTTTGCGCGGTTAACGGATCAAGCTGACCCACAGCCTTATGACCTGGTGATGAACGGTCGCATTCTGCATCTGTCCTGCACCGCGCGCGGCGTGGCGCGGGTCAGTTTTGCGGCAATGTGTGAAGCGGCACTGGGGCCTGCTGACTACCTCGCTATTACAGAGTCTTTTGACACGGTGATGTTGGAAGACGTACCGCATTTGCATGCGGACAAGCGGAACGAGGCCAAGCGGTTGATGACCCTGGTCGATGTGTTGTACGACCGTAAAATCCTGCTGATCGTCTCAGCCGCAGCCCATCCTGACCTGCTATACAGCGGTACGGATCATGGGTTTGAGTTTCAGCGCACTGCATCACGATTAATGGAGATGCAATCCCCATCGTATCTGGCCATGATGCACGAGACTTGATAGTCTGTCGTATGTCGTTTTTCACGTGGCTATCCTCGCTTTTTCGCACACACGCACCGCATACCTATGACCAGGCGCGGGCCAAGGCGCAATCGCCTGCGACGAAAGATCGCCTGAAACTGGCCCGCAGTGCCGACACCCATCCGGAAATTCTATACTATCTGGCGGAACACGACACGGACCCGCGCGTGCGCCGGGCCGTTACCCAGAATGATGCGTTGCCGTTACAAGCCGCCCCGATTCTGGCCGGCGACCCTGATAATGACGTGCGCCTGTATTTGGTGCAGAAATTATGCCGTTTGCTGCCGGAACTGGACGCTGACCATCAGGCGCAGTTATACGCCTTTGTTGTACAATCGCTGGGGCAGCTGGCCTTGGATGAGGTTTTAAAAATCCGCGTTGCGCTGGCGTCATCGTTAAAAGACGCGGCCAACGCACCCCCGCGTATTGCAGGGCAGCTGGCCCGTGATATCGCCCAGGACGTGGCCGAACCGATTTTACGTCACTGCCTGGCACTTGAAGACACCGATATCCTGGCGATCCTGGAATCGCATCCGGCGGACTGGGCGGTTGCCGCCATCGCCGGACGTCCGCATGTCAGTGAGATATTATCCAAGGCCGTGATTGACGTGCAAGATGAACGCTCCGGCGCGATCCTGCTGAGCAATCAGGGCGCTGACTTAACACCCAGCGTGTTTCAGCACATTATAGAAAAAGCCAAAGCATTCCCATCCTGGCACCAGGCTTTGGCAACGCATGCCGCCCTGCCACGCGCTATGGCTGTTTCTCTGGCAAGAATTGTCGATGACAGTGTCCGCACATTGCTGTGTGACCGGCCGGATATGGACATGGAAACGATTGCCGAAGTGGCATCAATGACCCGCCGTCGTATGGATTTGGCCACCGGGGCAGACGATGCGCGTACACCCGCGCAAAAGTTACAGGCCCTGCTGGCCCAGGGTGAGGTGGGCGATGATGCGTTAGGTGACGTGATCGGCATCCGCGACCGTGATCTGGCGATTATGATTCTGGCGTATTTGGCCAAGACGACCCCGGAAACCGTTACCCGCATTCTGGACATGCGCGCGCCCAAACCGATTATTGCCCTATGCTGGAAAGCCAAATTATCGATGCGGACTGCCTTGCTGGTACAAAAAGACATGGCAGGTCTGGGCGGCAAGGATATCATGCTGCCCCGCGGTGGGACGGATTACCCATTAAGCCAAGGCGATCTGCAATGGCAGATTGATTTTCTCAACCTTTAAATCATATATAAAGCATGCTGCAATTAACGACTTTGGCCAATGGCCTGACCATCATTACTGATACTGTTCCCCATGCGGGCAGCGTGGCCCTGGGTGTCTGGTGCGGCGTTGGCACGCGCCACGAGAAACCGGAGGAAAACGGGATCGCACATATGGTCGAACATATGCTGTTCAAGGGAACGCAGCGCCGCACCGCCCATCAACTGGCCATTGATGTCGAGTCTGTTGGCGGCAACGCCAATGCCTATACGGGCCGTGAGGTGACATGTTATTACATCCACCTTCTGGCCGAATTTATGCCGCTTGGCCTTGATCTGCTGGCCGACCAGCTGCGCCATTCGACCTATCCGCAAATGGAAATTGAGCGTGAACGCGGCGTGATTATCCAGGAAATCGGAATGGTCAACGACACGCCCGACGACGTGGTATTTGATATGTTTCAGCAAGCCGCGTATCCCGATCAGGTGATGGGTGCGCCAATCTTGGGATATGCACCGATTATTCAGCAGCTGACACGGGACCAGTTAATGGCCTATGTCGCGACACAGTATCAGCCAGGCAAAATGATTGTCGCCGCGGCCGGACAGGTGCAGCATGATGATTTCGTCCGTCGCGTCACGGATTTATTCGGCGATATGACGGACAGCGGCACGCGCGACGCCCTTTTACCCGCTCGCTATGTCGGTGGAGAGCGCCGGATTGAAAAGCCGGGGCTGGAACAGGCGCACATCGTTTTAGGGTTTCCCGCCGCCAGCCGTACCGCGTCGGATTACGAAGCCACACGGGCCTTGGGCGGTTTGCTGGGGGGCGGCATGTCGTCGCGGTTATTTCAAGAAGTGCGGGAAAAACGCGGACTGGTGTATGCCATTCATGCACAGCACAGCGCGTATCAGGATACAGGATTATTCAGCGTGTATGCAGGCACGTCGCCAGACTCGCTTCCAACCCTGCTGGGCGTTGTGTGCGATGAGTTGCGCGGCATCGCAAGTACAATGACGGAAGCCGAGTTAAGCAGCGTCAAGGCACAGTTGCGGGCCAGCATTATTATGGGTCAGGAACGGATGTTCGGTCGGATTGACGCGATCGCGCGATACCACCTGCAATTCCAGGCCTTGCCGAATATTGCCACGCGTCTGGCCGCGATTGACGCACTCACCTGCCATGATTTGAGCGTCGTGGCCCAGAAAATTGTCAGCCAGACACCCACCTTGGCCGCTGTGGGGCCGTTGGCGAAACTGGAATCCTATGACGCATTGCAGGCCCGGCTGCGATAATGTGGCACAGCACGGCCACCCGTTTGCCCAATTATTATGCGACGCGGTTGTTGACCCCACGCGCGATGCTGCGCCCCCTGAAACTACAGGATTACAAAGCCTGGCACGCCGTCCGTCTGCGCAACAAAGACGCGTTGCAACCCTTTGAACCGCGCTGGTCCGAAGATGCGCTGGAAGAAAGATTTTTCAAGGAAAAAATTGTGCTGCAAAAGCAGAATTGGCTGCGCGATGCGGGATATGCCTTTGTGATCGTGGCCAATGATGATCAGACAATTCTGGGTGGCATTAATCTTAATCACGTGGCGCGTGGCGCGGCGCAACAGGCCACGCTTGGATATTGGATTGATGGGGCGGAACAAGGCAGAGGATATATGCATGAGGCACTGGAAGCGGTCATCGCCTTTGCCCGCGATGACCTGCGCCTGCATCGCCTGCACGCGGGTACCTTGCCGCATAATATGCGCAGTCGGGCGTTATTAGAGCGCAGCAGCTTTATCGAAGAAGGACTTGCCCGCCAATACGTGTCGATTGACGGCGCGTGGCAAGACCATGTGCTGTATGGTTTGGTATTGTAAACAGGGCCTGCTTCGGGATACTGTGACCGCCAAACACCCTACAGCAGGATCACCTATGACCATCACAATCGGCGACACTTTCCCATCTATCACCTTGAAACGCCTGGGCGATGACGGGCTTGAAGAATTCAACACGGCTGATGCGCTGGCAGGCCGTAAGGTCGTTTTGTTTGCGGTTCCGGGAGCTTTTACGCCCAGCTGTCACCAGAAACATATGCCTGGCTATCTGGCGAATCTGGATGCATTCAAGGCCCAGGGCGTGGATGCCGTCATCTGCCTGGCCGTCAATGACCCGTTTGTTGCAAAACACTGGAGCGAGGTATCAGGCGCAACTGGTAAGATTGATGTCTGGCCGGACGGCAACGCGACGCTGGTGACCGCACTGGGCCTGTCTTTTGATGGCAGCGGCGCTGGCCTTGCCACACGCGCCAAGCGGTTTTCAATGATCCTGGAAAACGCGGTTGTGACGTCCCTTGACGTTGAAGACGTGCCAAGCCAGGTCGAACTGTCCAGTGCCGATACCTGCCTGGTCAAGCTGAAAGCGTAATCGCGTTTTTCTAGAACAGTCCGCCAGTACCGGTGATCGGTGCTGGCTCATTTTCCCTGTCTGGTACAGGGGATGGCGCTGGGATCGTTTCCTGATCGGCGGGTGGCGGGCCGGGCCAGGCCATATCCGGGTTCTGCTGCCACTGCTGTTGCTGATATGTATCCACCGGTACAGGTTGGGCCGGGACGACTGTGCCAGGGGCGATGTCGCTTGGGCCTGCGGGTTGGGCCCAGCCAGATGTTACCTGGCCGTCGGCGATGACCTGACCCCGTGTTTCCGGGGACTGGCCGGGCATAAAAGCTTCCCATACCATGCGTGGTGACGTCGGGCTGGTTCGCGTGCCGGTGGCGGGATCGACGGGGATCAGGCGAATGCCTGCTGGAATACGGAACGGGGTGGCAGGCACATCAGCCAAGGCCTGCCCCATAAAAGCACTGAAAACCGGGGCGGCGACCGATCCGCCTGTTTCCTTGTCACCCAACGGTTTGGGCGTGTCGTAACCGATATAAACCCCTGTCACGATATCCGGGGTGAACCCCATAAACCAGACATCGCGGCTGTCATTCGTGGTACCGGTTTTACCGGCAATCGGGCGGTTCAAAGACCGCAGGCGCGTGGCCGTACCGCGTTGAACCACACCTTCCATGATTGACACCATTTGATAGGCGATACGCGGATCGACCACTTGTTCACCGGCCAGGGAAATATCCGGGGTCGGCTGGTTTTCCCAGCGAATTTTAGGGCCGCAGGCCGGGCAGGGCCGGGTATCCTGCTTAAACATTGTTTGGCCACGGCGATCCTGAATACGGTCGATAAAGGTCGGGGTGACGCGTCGGCCCCCATTCACCAGAATCGCATACGCGGTCGATAAACGCAGCAATGTCGTTTCACCGGCCCCAAGGGCGTAAGACAGGCGGGGGGCCATGCCGTCTTCAATCCCAAACCGTGATGCGGTTGTTGCGACCTTATCCATTCCGATATGCTGGGCCAGGCGCACGGTCATCAGGTTCCGTGATTTTTCAACGCCAACGCGCAGCGTCGTTGCGCCCAGATAGTCTTCAGTATAATTCTCAGGTCGCCAGTAATGCCCCGGACGGTCCATGATTTCAAAGGGGGCGTCAAGAACCAGTGACGCAGGGCTGAAACCTGCCTCAAGCGCGGTGAGATACACAAAGGGTTTGAAGGCAGATCCCGGCTGGCGCCTGGCCTGGGTCGCGCGATTGAATTCTGATTTATCGAACTGCCAGCCGCCCTGCATCGCCAGGACGCGGCCTGTGTGCGCGTCCATGACCAGGATTGCGCCCTGCACCTGCGGCACTTGGCGCAGGTGATAAAGAGGGCCTTTTTCGGCCTTTTCAACCATCACGATATCGCCCTTACGCAGCTTAGCTGATCCCGCATTGGCCCAGGTCACATCGTCACCGTTTAATGTCCCGCGCGTGCCGCCATTCAGGCCCAGCTGCACTGTATTGCCGACCAGTGTTACAACGGCCAACTGCCAGTTATCAAGCATGCCGTCCGGCAGGTCGCGGACCGCCAAATCCTGCTCCCACCGTATCAAATTATCCAGGCGGGCGATGGGGCCATGCCAGCCACGACGGCGGCGGTCATAGTTCATCAAGCCGTCACGCAGTGCCTGTTCCGCGATGCGTTGGTATGTTGGGTTAATGGAGGTACGGATTGACAACCCCCCTTTATAAAGGCTGTCGCCCCCATATTTACTGAGTAATTCGCGGCGGACTTCTTCGGCGAAATACGGGGCTTTGACCAGGCCTGCGCTGTCACGGCTGATCGCGACCAACGGCTGGGCAATCGCCGCATCAAATTGGTCATCTTCTAAATACCCGTCTTCCAGCATCCGGCCCAGCACCCAGTCGCGACGGTCGGTGGCGGCGGCGCGGTGACGGATCGGGTGATAGTTATTCGGTGCTTTGGGCAGGGCGGCCAGGTATGCGGCTTCGGCCGGCGTTAACTCGCTTAAGGACTTATTGAAGTAATTCAGGGCCGCGGCCCCGACCCCGTAAGACCGGTTGCCCAGAAAAATCTCGTTGAGATACAATTCCAGAATTTGATCCTTATTGAAGGCCTTTTCGATACGATAAGCCAGGATCGCTTCGCGAATTTTGCGGGCATAAGACACTTCGTTGGACAACAAGAAGTTCTTGGCAACCTGTTGCGTGATCGTTGATGCGCCCACCGGCCTGCGGCCAGACCCCAGTGACGCGGCATTTTTTAACATCGCGCGGGTAACGGCCACATAATCGACGCCGCCATGGCTGTAGAATTTCTTGTCTTCTGCGGATAAGAAGGCTTGCTTCACCAGCGGTGGGATTTCACCAACAGGCACGAAAATACGGCGTTCCGAGGCAAATTCAGCCAGCAAACGGCCATCACCCGCATGAACGCGCGTGACAATCGCGGGGGCATAGGCCTCCAGCTCTTTTAGATCGGGCAAATCACGGCTGTAGAAGTTGATGACGCCAACCAGGAAAAACACGCCGGCAATCGCACCGACCACCCCCAGCGTGAATAAAACAGCAAACAGTTTTCCCAAAAAACGCATCGCCGCTATATCTGTCCTGTCATCATTATAGATCAGGCCTCAACAGGCATGATCGTCGTGATAGGGCCATCGGCGCGGCCATGAATGAACTGATCGACATAGGCGTTGCCGCTGTTGTCCAGTTCCTCAATCGGGCCTGCCCACTGAATAACGCCTTCATGGATCATCGCGACGTGGTCGGCGATCTTGCGGGCGGAAATCATGTCATGGGTGATCGTCAAGGCTGTTGCGCCAATTTCGCGGACGCATTTGACGATCAGGTCGTTGATCACATCCGCCATGATGGGGTCCAGCCCGGTCGTTGGCTCATCAAAAAAGATGATCTCAGGATTGGTGGCAATCGCGCGGGCCAGCGAAACACGTTTCTGCATCCCGCCTGATAGTTCTGCGGGAAACAGGTCCGCGACGCGGGCCTCTAATCCCACCTGTGCGAGTTTTTGAATCGCAATCTCACGCGCCTCATCAACAGGTCGTTTTAAACCGTGAATTAAGCGAAAGGCCACATTTTGCCAAACGGGCAGGGAATCGAACAAAGCAGAGCCCTGAAACAACATGCCGAATTTGGCGGTTACATCCTGACGCTTGCTGCCATGTAAGGGGGTGACGTCCTGGCCGTCCACAAACACCTGGCCGGAATCAGGGGTCACAAGGTCCAGAATACATTTCAGCGTGACGGATTTACCCGTCCCCGATCCACCGATAATGACCAGTGATTCGCCAGGCTCAACCCGCAAATTAATGCCGCGCAGGACATGCTTCGTGCCAAAGCTTTTCTTTACATTCTTCAGTTCAATTTTTGCGGTCATGGTCGTGCCTTACGAGAAGAATGCCTGGGTCAACAGGTAGTTGGAAATCAGGATCAGGATCGACGCCGTCACCACCGCATATGTTGTTGCTGCGCCAACGCCCTGAGCCCCGCGCGCTGAGTTATAGCCGTGATAGCATCCCATGGCCGCGACGATAAAGCCAAACACTGCGGCTTTGACCAGGCCGGATGTGACATCAATCACTTCTAACCCGTCCCAGGTCTGGGACAGGTATGAGCTGGGGTTGAAGTCAAGCTTGTGAATACTGACCAGATAGCCGCCATAAACGCCGATCACGTCGCCGATAAAAACCAGCAGCGGTAACATCAGTGTGCCAGCAATAATGCGCGGGGCAATCAGGTATTTGTATGGACTGACCGATAAGGTCGCCATCGCGTCAATCTGTTCCGTGACGCGCATTGTCCCAATTTCGGCGGCGATAGCAGCACCCACGCGTCCGGCCACCATCAATCCGGCCAAAACAGGGGCCAGTTCGCGGGTAATCGACAACACGACGACCGAGGCAATTGCGCCTTCGGCATTAAAGCGGGCAAATCCGGTATAGGATTGCAGGGCCAGGACCATACCGGTAAACAGCGCGGTCATGCCAACAACGGGCAGGGAATAGAAACCGATATCGGCAAATTGGCGCAGAATGTTGCGCCCGAAATACGGCGGTGTGAAACAGGCGTAAACGGACCGTATAACAAAGAACAGCACGCGCCCCAGTGACCCGCAAAACCGCAGGATATTTTCGCCGACGCCCTCGCACATCTCGCGCGTTTGCACAATTGTACGGGCCAGGTAAGAATTTTTTGGATATGTCATTCTTTCTTGTACCCATATTTCCGGCAAATGAAAAGGGTGGAGGACGGCCTCTGGCCCCTTGTCACACAGGATAATCAAGCGTAATGCTGTGTGACCAACAATTTATCGAGGGAGTGAAGAGAAAATGGCACGGGCAAAAATCGCCTTAGTGGGCGCGGGACAAATCGGCGGAACGCTGGCTCTGCTTGCTGGGCAAAAAGAATTGGGTGATATCGTTCTGATCGATATCGCCGAAGGCGTACCACAAGGCAAATCGCTGGATATCGCAGAAGCAGCACCGGTTGACGGATTTAACGCAGGCTTCAGCGGCAGCAATGATTACGCGTCGATGAAGGGTGCTGATGTGGTGATTGTCACCGCTGGCGTGCCCCGTAAACCGGGCATGAGCCGCGACGATCTGGTCGGCATCAACAGCGGCATTATTAAAACAGTGGGCGAAAACATCAAACAATACGCCCCAAATGCGTTTGTGGTCGTTATCACCAACCCGCTGGACGTGATGGTTGAAGTGATGCAGCGCGTATCGGGCCTGCCTGCCAACAAGGTTGTCGGCATGGCCGGGGTGCTGGACAGCGCCCGTTTCCGTTACTTCCTGGCAGAAGCCGCGAATGTGTCGGTTCAAGATGTGAACGCATTTGTTTTGGGCGGCCACGGCGACACGATGGTGCCGCTGGTACGGTATTCCAGCATTGCGGGCATTCCATTGCCGGATGTCGTCAAAATGGGCTGGCTGACCCAGGAAAAACTGGAACAGATCGTCCAACGGACGCGCGATGGTGGTGCGGAAATCGTTAATCTGCTGAAAACCGGCTCGGCATTCTATGCCCCGGCGGCAAGCGCGATTGCGATGGCTGAAAGCTATTTACGCGACCAACGCCGCGTTTTGCCTTGCGCGGCGCGTCTGACCGGCGAATACGGTATTGATGGCCTGTATATCGGCGTTCCGGTTGTGATTGGCAAAAACGGTGTCGAAAAGATCGTTGAGATCAGCCTGGATGCGGAAGAGCAGAAAATGTTCGACCATTCTGTGGCTGCAGTGCGCGATTTATGCGCCCTGCTGGACAAAAAAGCAGCGTAACCGATTATTCGGACGCAACAAAAAGCCGGTCACTGACCGGCTTTTTTTATGGGGCTGCGGCAGGCTTTTAATTCAAAGCGAGAGTCGGCGCACCCAGTGTACGAATCACTGAGGCGACCTGGGTGCCAGAGTCATGGGCGGCTTTGTTTAAGCCGTCATGGTCGTACTGACCCTGACCATGCGCGTTTTGCACGCTGGCCCATGTGCCAGAGATGCGGTTTTGGAACGTGTCGGCGCTGAGGCTGCCATTCATATATTTATCGAGGCCCGCTTGTTTCAACAAGGTTACGGCCATGCGATCCTGCATGGTCTGGTCGAATAATTCGTTGCCGGTCAAGCCCATATCTTTTGCCAGGCCGCGCATGGTGCCACGAATAATCTGATACCGCCCTGCGGCCGATGATTTGGACCCGTCGGCAACGTATTCATCCTGCCAGGCCAGGACCTGATTGATTGTCATTTTGGTTAATGGCATCGTGTTTGCCTTGCCAAACACGCGGTCATAGCCGTCATTGTTATTGCGGTCGGCGCGGTGCGTTTCGTAATGCGCAATGGTGTTCAACAGCCCTGATATCCCACTGTCAAATGTCCCACTGCCAAATGTCCCACGGCCAAAATCAGCGCGCGGCATGGCGATCGCGTTTTTGGCCTGGTCGGCGCCGAACAGGCTGCCCAAATCAACATGGCTGGCCGCGTAAGAATAATGTTTTGGCGCGGCTGCGGCCGCTGTCTGTGGGCCATCAAGTGCGGTCAGCATCTTCGCCTGTGCTGGTGTTGGTGGCTGTCCCGCTGCGGTCATCAACTGGGTAATGAATGTACCCAGTCCAATGCCGGGTTTGTCATTGCCACCCAGCATGGTTTCGGTGAATTGGCGCGCGTTCAGTTGTTCCAGAAGGCGGCGTTTATGTGCGTCTTGTGTGTCGCGACGTTCACGCATAATCACTTCTTGTGCCAGGCTTCCGGCGCGGAAATCGTCAAAGCCCTCGGCATGCAGGGAATTTAAATGGTCACGGTCATTGTTACGATCTGTTGCCATACCCGTATCCTACGCGATCAGGCGCGCAGATGCACCAAAAATCGATTTTCTTATATAGATTAAGGGATTAGTTTAAGTCGAAGCTAGGCGCAGGCATTTTCGGACCTTCGGCCTGTGCGACTTGGATATTCATTTTGTTCAGCAGGTTGCTAACAAAACCACCTGCATTCATGCCGGACATATTCGATGCTGCATCGGCGGTCAGTCCGCCTTTTACAACATTGCTCGCGTCAACGACGCGAATGCTTCCGTTTTGGCTTAAGCGCCCAATCTCAAAGTGAAGGTGGTTGCCACTGCTGTCACCTGTACTGCCCACTTCGGCAATATGCTGCCCTGCTTCAACCCGTTGGCCGACGCGCGCTATATTTTTGCTGTTATGGCCATACAGGGTATAGAAATATCCATGTTCGGCATCGTTGTGCAAGACAACCACCGTATTGCCGTACCCGCTGTTAATATTTTTGCCGGCAATGCCTGAGAACACAACAACGCCAGGTGCCGCAGCCAGAACATCGCGTCCAGCTGGGGCTGCCAGGTCAACGCCATGATGGTTGCGCACAACACCTAAGGTCGGATGCTTACGTCCGGCTTGAATGGTGCTTGAAATACGTTCGGCCCCTTCTACAGGGTCGCCAAAGCGCAGATTCGAGACTGTAGGCACGGTAAATTTACCTGCGGCAAGAACAGATCCGATTGTCTGTTGATTAGCGGAATCGCTGAAATCTTGCCCTGTTGGGCCGTTGACACGGTCAAAAATACTGCCGGGGCGGTCATAACCTGGTTTGCCGCGGCTAAAGCTGGCGGCAGCGGCGCTGAGGGCATCGGTAATCCCGAAAGCCACCTTGTCATCCATCTGGATGGCAGGGGCATTATTTCTTGTCAATAAATCAAACAGGGGTGCAGCATCCGCGTCCAATGGGGCGGATTGAACAGGGTTGCCGGCATTAAAGGCGGTGCCCAGCGCATATACGCTGACGCCATCTGTCGGTTTCTGATCTTTGGTACGTGTTGCCATGCTCATACTCTATTCAAATTGGTTAGGTTGCGAAACAAAAAACAGAAATCCTATTATTCTTCAGATGTTTGGTGCATGTTATCCTCCCATGCCCGTCATATTATGGACGTATTGCATCGTATGCAGCGTCTCTTTCTCACGCGCGTCGATCACTTCATGCTGGGGCGGCGTGTTTTTAATCAAGCCCGCCTGGCTGAGCATATCGTTGTTAAATGACGCAGCCTGAAAAATCGTGGTCAGGCCCATGCCGGCCGCCACTGGCAGGGCTGCATGTAAAAAGGCATCGCGAAGCGTATGAGGCGACATGCGACAATATTATGGCAAACATGTTAAAAAAGCGTGAAAGCGTGTGTAGGCTGGCTTGTCGCGGTGGCGGAGTTCTGGTACATCACACTACAGTGCAATCGTTTATGACAGGAAAGTGTGAACGCATATGAACATCCATGAATATCAGGCGAAAACCCTACTGAAGAAATACGGCGTGGCTGTTGCCAATGGTCTGCCAGCGTTTACGGTCGAAGAGGCGGTTAAAGCTGCTGAAAAGCTGGGCGGTCCTGTCTGGGTTGTTAAATCACAAATTCACGCTGGCGGCCGGGGTAAAGGCGGCGGTGTTAAGGTTGTCAAATCCATCGACGCCGTTCGCGAAGAAGCGACACGGATGCTGGGCATGCAGTTGATCACACATCAAACCGGCCCCGAAGGCAAAAAGGTTCAACGCCTGTATGTCGAAGAAGGCTGTGCGATTGCCAAAGAATTATACCTGTCCCTTATCCTGGACCGCGAAACATCGCGCGTGGCCTTTATGGCTTCGACCGAAGGCGGGATGGATATTGAAGAAGTGGCCGAAAGTCACCCTGAAAAAATCTTTCATGTCACGGTTGACCCAGTCATGGGCATGCAAGGTTTTCATGCGCGCAAACTGGCCTTTGGCCTGGGCTTGACCGGTGATGCCAACAAATCAGCTGTGAAATTCATGCTTGCGGCCTACAACGCCTTTGTGGACACGGATGCCAGCATGCTTGAGATCAACCCGCTGGTTCTGACCGCAGACAATCAGATTATGGCGCTAGACGCGAAAATGGGCTTTGATGA
The DNA here is from genome assembly GCA_040386235.1 of Pseudomonadota bacterium. Lineage (GTDB taxonomy): Bacteria > Pseudomonadota > Alphaproteobacteria > Micavibrionales > Micavibrionaceae > JAZKGA01. The sequence continues at coordinate 161,415 of JAZKGA010000001.1, read as the reverse complement.
AAATGCCCTGTACCGTCAGCCGGACGTTGCCGCCATGCGCGACGAATCGGAAGAGGACGAGAAGGAAACGATCGCCAAGAACTATGATCTGTCATACGTAACGCTTGAGGGCAACATTGGCTGTATGGTCAATGGCGCAGGTCTGGCGATGGCAACGATGGATATCATCAAGCTATATGGCGGTCAGCCTGCCAACTTCCTGGATGTCGGTGGTGGCGCAAACAAAGAAAAAGTGACTGCGGCGTTTAAGATCATCCTGTCGGATGCAAATGTTAAAGGCATTCTGGTCAATATCTTTGGCGGTATTATGCGCTGTGACATTATCGCGGAAGGCATTATTGCTGCGGCCCGTGACGTGTCGTTAAGCGTGCCGTTGGTTGTGCGCCTGGAAGGGACAAACGTGGAAAAGGGCAAGGAAATCCTGGCCAATTCCGGTTTGCCGATTATCTCAGCCGACAATTTGGCGGAAGCGGCGGAAAAAGTGGTCGAAGCCACACGCAACGCGCAAAAAGCTGCCTAAGAACGAACAGAAGAAGGAAATATATCATGTCCGTATTGGTGAATAAGAATACCAAGGTGATCTGTCAGGGCTTTACCGGCTCTCAAGGCACGTTCCACAGCGAGCAGGCCGTTGCCTATGGCACGCAGATGGTTGGCGGTGTAACGCCTGGCAAGGGCGGCACGACCCATATCAACCTGCCTGTGTTTGACACGGTGGCAGAGGCTGTATCCCGCACTGGTGCGAATGCCAGCGTGATCTATGTCCCACCTCCGTTCGCAGCAGATGCGATATTGGAAGCCATTGACGCTGAATTGCCCTTGATCGTCTGTATCACCGAAGGCATTCCTGTTTTGGATATGGTCCGCGTGCATCGCGCGCTGAACGGGTCAAAATCCCGCCTGATCGGCCCGAACTGCCCTGGCGTTATCACGCCTGGTGAATGCAAGATCGGGATTATGCCTGGTCACATTCACCGTCGCGGTAAAATCGGGATCGTGTCACGCTCTGGCACCCTGACATACGAAGCAGTGGCGCAAACAACCGCGCGCGGCCTGGGTCAGTCCACCTGTATCGGTATTGGCGGCGACCCTGTCAAAGGCACCGATTTCATCGACTGCCTGGACATGTTCATGAAAGACCCTGAAACCGAAGCGATCGTGATGATCGGCGAAATCGGTGGTCGGGGCGAGATTGATGCGGCTGAATATTACCACTCATTGAAAGTGAAAAAGCCGATCGCTGGCTTTATCGCTGGTGTCACCGCACCGAAAGGCAAGCGGATGGGCCATGCAGGCGCGATCATTTCAGGTGGTCAAGATACAGCAGAAGCGAAGATCGAAGCGATGAAGTCAGCCGGTTTTGTTGTCTCGGATTCGCCCGCCGGTCTTGGCGAAGCAATCATGAAGGCAATGGCGGCCTAATTCATGTGGCTGGGCCAACTGCCACCGGATGACCAGCGCCTTCTGGTACGCTTGCCGTACCGGGTGGGCCTGTTTCTTTCGGCGGCGGACACCACGGGTGGCCTGGTCGCGGATATGGAAGAACGGCAAGCCTTGCGCGTCTTGCTGACGGCCTATGTCCAGGACACGTTAAAATCGCAGCAGATCCAAATCCTGATGGAAGAAACGATTGCCCAGCAATCCGACTGGCCGCACTGGGGCGATGAAATCAGCGCGGTTCCGTCCGAATGCGTACAGGCGATTACGCTCCTGTCCCCCATTTTGAATGCCAAGGACTTAAGCGCGTTTAAGGCCAATCTGATCGAAATCGCCTTGACTGTCGCGCTGGCGTACCGCGAGATTGATAAGGCCACGCACGGTTTAACACGGATGAACATTTATCTGCATTTGTGGCTTGATCGCTGGCGCGCCTTTATCGCTGGGGATGCGATCAGTGCACAGGATGAAATCTTAAACGTCTCTGCCGCTGAACGTCAGGCGTTACAATTGCTGGCGCAATCTTTGGAACGCGATATCCGTCTGGGCGGGCGTACCTTGAAGGGTGCAGCGTAATGACAACGGATTTGAACGCATTTTCATCAAGCGAAAAAGCGCATTTGATGTCTTTATTTTACCGGGTGGGCGTCTGGATTTCCCATGCCGACGACGCGGGTGCAGAGATTGCGGATGCGGTGGAAGCAGCGATGCTGACCCGCCTTTTGCAAAAAGTCGTCGATAATCCGGCGCGCACTGCGCTGGTCCGTGATATCGCCGCCGAGGCCCTGCGCCAGCGTGGCAACTGGGCCCGTTGGGCGGCGCAGATTGACACGTTTATTCCGGATGCACAGCAAGGCGTGCGAATCCTGAAACCCGTTTGCGGTCAGGACGAAGTGATGGATTTTATCTATGGCCTGCGCGCGTTGGGCGAAGCTGTGGCGATGGCCAGTGACGAAGATGCTATGGCCGAAGATGTGTCCGAAGCCTTGGGCGGCAGTTTGCTGACGCGCATACGCGATGCCCTTTTCCCGCCGCGCAAAGCCTGCGCCCGCAATATTTCACCACTTGAGGATAACGCGTTGACTGAACTGGCGCGCGCCTTGAATAACGTTTAGCGTAAAGACTTAAGGAGTATAGTCACCATGACCCGCACTGCTAATTTCAGTTTCCTGACCGGCATGAATGCCGAATATATCGCCGATTTGTATGCGAAGTATCGCCAGGACCCATCCGCTGTCGCACCATCCTGGAAACAGTTATTCGACGATATGGCGGATGACGAAGCGGCCCTGCTGAAAGATTTATTCGGCGCCAGCTGGACCCCGCCGCAAAACCGCAAAGCCGGCTACCGCAAGGATTACCAATTCAGTGAGCCTGCCAATGATACGGGCGGCAAGGGTAAAAAAGGCGCAGGCCAAGCGGCTGCTGCGAACCCAGAAGCGGCCCGCGCGGCAGCCCTGGACAGTTTGCGTGCGGTCCTGCTGATCAAAGCGTACCGCACCCATGGTCATTATAAGGCGCACCTGGACCCGTTGGGCCTTCATCCGCCACGCGGCCATGCCGAACTGGATGCTGGCTTTTATGGGTTTACAGGTGCCGATATGGATCGGCCGATCCAGCTGGGCGGGATTTTAGGGTTTGATCAGGCAACGCTGACGCAGATTATTGCGACCTGCGAATCCATTTACTGCGGCACTGTCGGCGTCGAATTTTCGGGCATTCAAAGTGCGGATGAACGCCAATGGCTTGAAAAACGCTGGGAATCCCTGGCGTCCCAAGACCCTGCGGCACAGGACCGGAAGACGGCATTGTCCGAACTGACCACCGCAGAAATGTTTGAAATGTTCCTGCATACCAAATTCCAGGGCGCGAAACGCTTTGGCTGTGACGGAACAGAATCGCTGATTCCGGCGATTGAGGCGGTTATCCGCCGCGCGGCGCAACAAGGCGTTGAAGAGGCGTTATTGGGCATGGCCCATCGTGGCCGCCTGAACGTGCTGACCAATATCGCTGGCAAATCCTATACCGCCCTATTCGGTGAGTTTCAGGGGAAATACAGCGTGCCGGACGGGACGCCTGGGTCATCCGACGTGAAATACCATATGGGCGCGTCCAGTGACCGCGATTATAATGGTAAATCAGTCCACGTATCGCTGTCCTTCAACCCGTCACACTTGGAATTCGTCAATGCGGTCACGATGGGTAAGGCGCGTGCGCGCCTGCATTTGCGGGACGAGATTGGCCAACGGACGGTTCTGCCAATTCTGATCCACGGTGATGCGGCGTTTGCAGGCCAGGGGATTGTGGCAGAATGCCTGATGATGGCGGAACTGCGCGGCTATAACGTCGGCGGGACGATGCACATCATCGCCAACAACCAAATCGGCTTTACCACCCTGCCGCACGAAGCCCGGTCCGGCCCGTATTCGTCAGATTTGGCGAAAATGCTGATGATTCCGATTTTCCACGTGAACGCCGAAGACACAGACAGCGTGATTAAGGTTGCGCAAATGGCCGCGGATTACCGTCAGGAATTCGGTCGCGACGTCGTGATCGACCTGATCGGCTATCGCCGTTACGGCCATAATGAGGGTGATGAGCCATTATTTACACAGCCGGTGATGTACGCGGCCATTAAGGGGCGGAAATCCCTGCGGACCCTGTACGCCGAAAAACTGATTGCCGCTGGTGCGGTCAGTGCCGATGAGGCTGACGGTTTTGTTGCTGACACGCAAAAGAAACTGGATGCCGGATTCGCTGCGACGGAAACATATAAGGCCAACAAGGCTGACTGGCTGGAAGGGTCCTGGAGCAAGATAAAAATTGCCGCTGCGGATGTGGAGGGCAAGCAATGGACAGGCCAGACAGCCGTTCCTGAAAAACGCCTGCTGCAGGTCGGTGCGGATTTAACGACTGTGCCGAAAGATTTTGCGATCAATCCGAAAATCGCGCGTCAGCTGGAAACAAAGCAGGACATGTTCGCGACCAAATCCGGCTTCGACTGGGGCACGGCCGAAGCTTTGGCCTTTGGCACTTTGTTGCAGGATGGCTATGCGATCCGCCTGTCAGGCGAAGATTGCGAACGCGGCACATTCTCGCACCGTCATGCGGTGATGTACGATCAAAACACCAATGGTCGCTGCATTCCGCTTGATGGCGTTACCGGCAAAAAAGGCCGGTTTGAGGTTTACAACTCACCGCTGTCAGAAGAAGCGGTCATGGGATATGAACACGGTTATACACTGTCTGACCCGAATTCTTTGGTGCTGTGGGAAGGCCAGTTTGGCGATTTCGCCAATGGCGCCCAGGTTATTATCGACCAGTTTATCGCGTCGTCTGAAACCAAATGGCTGCGGATGTCAGGCTTGGTCCTGCTGCTGCCCCATGGGTTTGAAGGTCAGGGGCCGGAGCATTCATCGGCACGTCTTGAGCGTTTCCTGCAATTATGCGCGGAAAACAACATGCAGGTGACGAATATCACGACACCGGCCAACTATTTCCACGCTTTGCGCCGCCAGATGGTGCGCGATATCCGTAAGCCCATGATCAATATGTCGCCGAAATCGTTGCTGCGTCATAAAATGGCTGTGTCGTCGCTGGCTGATTTTACAGGCGATACGACATTCCAAACGGTTATCCCGGATACGACATCGACCTTGGGCAAAGCTGACAAGGTCCGCCGCGTCGTGTTCTGTAGCGGGAAGGTGTATTACGATCTTCTGGACGCGCGCGATCAACAGGGCATCACCGATGTCGCGCTGGTAAGGGTTGAGCAATTGTATCCGTTCCCGGCCAATGCAATCGCCAGTGTCATGAAGACGTATAAAAACGCCGATGTGATCTGGTGCCAGGAAGAACCGAAAAACCAAGGTGCGTGGTTCTTTGTGAACTCGCTGTTGGAAGATGTTCTGGTCGGGATGAAGCATACAGTAACGCGCCCGGCCTATGCTGGTCGCGCGGCTGCTGCGGCCCCGGCCTGCGGCTCACTGAAGAAACATCAATATGAACAGGCGGCACTGGTTGCGCAGGCCCTTGGCAAATAACGTCAAACAGCATAAACGTAGATATAAGGCAGGTAAAATATGACCCAGATCGTTGTTCCCACACTCGGTGAATCCGTTTCAGAAGCCACAGTGGCCAAATGGCTGAAAAAAGAAGGCGAGTCGGTGAAAGCGGACGAGCCGTTGGTTGAATTGGAAACCGATAAGGTCACCCTGGAAGTGAACGCACCCGCCAGTGGCGTGGTCAGCCGCATTGTGGCCAGTGCCGGCAGTAATGTCGGTGTCGGGGCCTTGCTGGGCGAAATCACCGCCGGCGGCGTTGCCAATGATGCGGCCAAGCCAGCTGCCAAAGCTGAGCAAGCTGCGGCTCCAACACCTGTTCCTGCTAAACCTGCCGCGCCTGCGGCCCCTGCCGCCGCGACGCAACATTCGCCAGCCGTTCGTAAACTGCTCGGTGATACAGGTGTTGAAACCGCTGGCCTGTCCGGAACGGGCAAAGATGGCCGCCTGACCAAGGGTGATGTTCTGCAGGCGCTGAATAACTCGTCACAAGCCAATACACAGTCTGGCCCGCGGGAAGAGCGTGTCAAAATGACCCGCCTGCGTCAACGGATCGCCCAGCGTTTGAAAGAAGCACAAAACACGGCGGCGATGCTGACGACGTTCAACGAAGTCGATATGACGGCGATCAACGAATTGCGCGGCGCGTACAAGGATAATTTTGAGAAGAAGCACGGCATTAAGCTGGGCTTCATGTCCTTCTTCGTGAAGGCTGCGGTCAACGCCCTGCGCGAATTCCCTGCGGTTAACGCCGAGATTGATGGCGACGAAATCGTCTATAAAAACTACTATGACATCAGTGTCGCAGTCAGTACGCCAACCGGCCTGGTGGTGCCCGTTGTCCGTAATTGTGACAGCAAATCAATGGCGCAGATCGAAGGCGACATTGCCGCCCTCGGTGCCCGTGCCCGTGATGGCAAGCTGGAAATGGATGACATGATGGGCGGTACATTCACGATCACCAATGGTGGTGTGTTTGGATCGTTGATGTCCACCCCGATCCTGAATGCGCCGCAAACGGCGATCCTAGGCATGCATAAGGTTCAGCAACGTCCGATGGTAATGCCGGATGGCACGATCAAGGCGCGGCCGATGATGTATATCGCCATGTCGTATGACCACCGCCTGATTGATGGGCGCGAGGCTGTTGGCTTTGTCGTACGGATTAAGGAAGCGCTGGAAGACCCGCAACGCCTGTTGCTGGATATCTGATCCGCTTTAAAGAAACGTCAGGAAATTCCCGGACCGTAACAGATCAAAAGCCGCGACTGCATGTGCATCGCGGCTTTTTTTCGTATTCAGAATGCGTATTTGTCGCCCGCCGATACCAATGAAATTCACCATATCACGACTGGATGGCAGGTCGCTGCAGGTCACGGTGTCCATAATCAAACGCAGGCCCATGCGCTTGGCGGTCAGCAGCAGGCGCATCAAGGGGCGTTGAATGTAATTGTGTTTACCTTCCATGATCACCGATGGATCACCGGCATGACCCGCGATAATGTCCGGTGTCACCGTCAGGAACACGATCTGGCTGGCGGCATTCACGGCCTGGGCCGTGGCGAAATCCTGATCCGGCCACCGATCCTGTAAGTGCAGGACATGGGCCGCGAAGTTGCGTTCTTCACCATGTGTCAGAATTGGGCCAAGAGCCGTTGTTTGCTGGGCCGGCAGGATCGCGGTTGCGTCATCGCGTAAATCGTTCAAACAGGTAATCTGACCTGCGGCGCAATCCACCATATAAACGGGGATGCCGGCATGGTGGGCCATGACGTGGCTCATTTCAATAAAGGTGTGTCCGGCGCGCCGGGCATATGGCTTGGCGTAACCGCTGGTATCGATATAGGCCGCGCGAATGCCTGCGGTGATCACATTCTTCATACAGTCGGGACAGATGGGGTCGGTCACATATAAGTCTGCGCCTTCGGTTCTGGCGCTGTTGAAAATGACAGCGGTTTCTGCGTGGATTGAGGTTGAGCTGTCACCGAAATAAGTATTGGCGGGCAGGGATTCAAAAGCGCAGGGGCAAAAATTGGTGCGGCTGATGACGAAGGGCAAGCCTTGCGGGTCCTGACCGCGCAAGGTGGCGGCAATCTTGAATGTCGTGTGCGTGCTGTCTTCAGCCAGCGCGCGGGTTAATTGCATCAGGGCAAGTGGGGACTGCATGGAATGTATGATTATACCACAAACAGATCGCCCGGTAAACGAAACCCGACAGGCAGGCGGGCGCCATAATTGCCGATGACATCGGCGGCGCACGCCGCACCGATCTGGCCTGCGCGTGCCAGGTCATATCCGTGGTGCAGCCCGTACAGAAAACCACCGGCAAATGCGTCGCCAGCCCCCGTGGTGTCGATGATGCTGCGCGGCAAAGGGGCCGCCGCAACTGTCGCCCCGCGGCCGTTTTGGAAAACGAAAGCGCCCTGTGCGCCCAGTGTCACTGACCCATATTTGAACCGGTTCATCAGCGCGTCAAAAATCATCTTCATATCGTCGCTATGGTGCAGATAACATGCCTCGGCCTCATTCAGCATGACCGCATCAATATGGGGAAGCAGCGTGCGGACATGCTCCGCCTGGTCGCGCAGCATTGCAACATCGCCGGGCATAAACGCGACCTGGCCGCCCTGCGCCTTGATGATCACAATGGCTTTTACAAACGTGGTTACAGCTGAGTCTTTGCCCAGTAAGTATCCGTCCAGCAGCAGCACGTTGCTGCGCGTCAATGTATCAAGGCACAGGGTGTTCATGTCAAAAACAGGGCTGGGGCTGGCCCCGGGATAGCCGGCAAAACTGCGCTCGGCATCCGGGGTAACCAGGCAAAAAAGGCGCTTTGTCGTCGCTTGGTATGAGGGTGTTATCGGGCTGGGGCAGGTCACGTTGCGCCGCTGAAAATCAGCCAGAATGCTGTCCCCCCAATCGTCATCGGCAATCGCCCCCATAAAGGCAGCATGGCCACCCAGCGTGGCGTAACATGCCACCGCATTGCCGACACCCCCACCGGGGGACATCGTGACATGAGCCAATGCCCGTTCAATCGCGACTGCGCGCAGCGTATCGATTTTGGTGTATTGGCCTTTCGCCAGGCCGTGCGTCTGCAAAAAAGCGTCATCCACCATAGCGAGCAGGTCAACGGGGGTATTACCCAATCCGGTCAATCCAAAGGTCATTCGCCAAAGTTATTGTATTTGCGAGGGGGTGGCCAGTTGATTTCGCCCCTTGCCAGTTTTTATCCCGCCGCCTAAAGTAGGCCACGTTTTTTTAATAAGTGGGCAGGAGCAAATGAGTATGCAATACGACTTAATCGTTATCGGGGCTGGGCCTGGGGGCTATGTCTGCGCCATTCGCGCGGCACAACTGGGAATGAAAGTGGCGTGTGTTGAAAAGCGCGATGCCCTGGGCGGAACCTGTTTGAACGTGGGGTGCATCCCGTCAAAAGCGTTGTTAAGCGCATCTGAGAAATACGCGCAGGCGGCGCATGATTTCGCTGGTCTCGGGATTAAGGTCGGCAAACTGGAATTGGACCTGAAAGCCATGATGGGCCACAAGAACAAGGTGGTTGAAGCGAATACCAAAGGTATCGAATTCCTGCTGAAGAAAAACAAGATCGACTGGCTGAAGGGGGCTGGTGTTATCAAGGCGGCAAATACCGTTCAGGTGTCTGGTAAAGAGTACACAACGAAGGCGATTGTAATTGCGACCGGATCAGATGTGATGCCCCTGCCGGGCGTGACGGTGGATGAACAGCGGATCGTGTCGTCAACGGGCGCGTTAACGCTTGCCGCCGTGCCAAAATCGCTGGTCGTTATCGGTGGCGGTGTGATTGGCCTGGAAATGGGATCTGTCTGGCAACGCCTGGGCGCGAAAGTCACGGTTATTGAATATCTTGACCGTATCCTGCCTGGCATGGATACCGAAATTGCCAAAGAATCCCAAAAGGTTCTTGCCAAACAGGGCCTGGATTTCAAACTGGGTATGAAAGTGACAGGCGCGCAGGCCAGCAAAAAAGACGTTACGCTGACGCTTGAACCAGCGGCTGGCGGCAAGGCTGAAAAATTAACGGCTGACGTTGTTTTGGTGGCGATTGGCCGCAAAGCGTACACGGACGGCCTGGGTCTTGATGATGTGGGCGTAAAGCGTGATGAGCGTGGCCGCGTGATCGTTGATGGCCATTTCCAAAGTAACGTCCCAGGCATTTATGCCATTGGCGATGTGATCGCCGGCCCGATGCTGGCGCACAAGGCGGAAGAAGAGGGCGTTGTGCTGGCTGAAATGCTGGCCGGGCAATCTGGCCATATTGATTACAATCTGGTGCCGGGCGTTGTGTACACCTGGCCGGAAATTGCCCAGGTCGGCCAGACGGAAGACCAGCTGAAAGCCGCAGGCATCGCCTATAAAATCGGTAAATTCCCATTCATGGCCAATGGTCGTGCGCGGGCGATGGGCGCAACGGACGGGTTTGTAAAAATCCTGGCCGATGCCACGACGGACCGTGTGCTTGGCTGTCATATCCTGGGCCCGGAAGCCGGCACGTTGATTGCCGAAGCGGCAATTGTCATGGAATTCGGCGGCAGCGCCGAAGACATTGCCCGCACCTGTCATGCGCACCCGACATTGGAAGAAGCGTTGAAAGAAGCGGCTCTGGCCGTTGATGGCCGCGCCCTGCATATCTGATACGCTAGCTGTCCGTTTTGTCATGGCGCGGATGCGCCTTGTTATAAACGTCTTGCAGGTATTTCAGATCAACGTCCGTGTAACGCTGCGTCGTGCTGAGCGACGCGTGGCCCAGCAATTCCTGAATCTCACGTAAATTCGCGCCGTTTTGCAGCAGATGCGTCGCAAAAGAATGGCGCAATGCGTGCGGCGTGGTGGTTTCCGGTAAGTCCAGAATAACGCGCAATGCACGTAAATGTTTTTGCGCCATGCCCGCATTCAATCGCCCGCCGCGCTCACCGATAAACAGGGGGCGGGTGCCCGTTTCGGCAAATGGGCAGACGGCGCGATAGGCGGTGATCAGCGTCTTGATGACAGGAAGCAGCGGCACCTGCCGCATCTTGTTGCCCTTTCCCGTGACGCGCAGGAAATCTTCCAACGGCCAGTCTTTGACGTTCAATTGCAACGCTTCATCTATGCGCAAACCTGCACCGTACAGCAGGGAAAAAAGCGCGAGATTGCGGGCCATGCGCCAATCGCCGGGCGCAGCCTCACCAATTTCGGCCAATATCACATCCGTTTGCCCTTCGCCCAACGCTTTGGGCAGTGTATGCGGCAGTTTGGGCGTGCGCAGATGGGCGATAACCGGCACATGGGCGATGCCTTCGCGGTCCATCCATTTCACGAAATTCTTGACGCTGGAAATGGTGCGGGCGCGGGAACTGGCCGCCGCGCCATTCAGTGTCAGGCGGGACAGCCACGCGCGTGCATCCGCCAAACGGATATCACATAAGGCATTCAGGCTGATCACCGTGCCGGTATGGCCGGTCAGGAACGTAAAGAATCCCTGCACATCAGTGGTATAGGCCGTGACAGTGTGCCGTGACATACGTTTTTCCAGCGTCAGCCAGTTGATCCAGCGCGTAAAAACCTGTGCCAGGTCAGGGGCGCAACTGGTGATAAGTTGGGCTTGGTCGATCACGCCAATCGTCACGTTTGCGGCAGGTGCAGCCAGGCCCGGAACACCCGTTCGACAACCCGCGCCAGAAAGTTGACAAGATCTGTCGCCTGACCCGGATCAAACATCGTCGGATCGCGACTGCCGAAGGCCAGCAAGGTTGGTGGGGTATGGCCGGAAATATCGACCCGGGCCAGAATTTGCGACCTGACCAGCGTGGCCCCCGCGCCATAAATGGCTTCATGCCCTGTGATATTGGCGTGCAGCTGCATCGGCCGCCCTTCCATCCAGCGGTCAAGCGTCCCTTCTGGCACGACTTTGACACCGGATGTGGAGATATGGGGAATTTTGCTGCCCTCGGCTTCGACCACCAACGCGCTGATATCGACATTCAGGATCGGGTTCAGGTCGATCGTGATGACATGGATAAATTCTTCAAAACTTTCCGCTTCCAGAATGCGTAACACGGCGCGGTGTATGCGGGCCTGGTTGCTCATGTTCGATCGTGCGGTTTCGACCAGTTCCTGGGTCGATTCCATCACTTCGCGTTTGTCTGCCTTAAGACGTTCAATTAAATACGCCTGAAAATCGGTGACCTTGCGGCCGGACGTAGCCTTTGGCGGCATCAAATAATCGCAGGCCTGTGGATGCTGCCTGAGGAAATCGGGGGTCTCACGCAGGAATTTCAGCACGCCATCAGCCGTCAGCGGCACGGTGGTGGAGGGTTCAAGAGGGTCTTTCATGCGTCCAGCGTACATGATTTGCGCCCGTGCGAAAACATCTTTGCGTTGCCGGATGGTTGGCTGTTATACCTGAATGCGATGAGCGCATCCCCTGATATCACCCAGCTGCATTTGACCGGACGTATTGCCGTCGTCCTGCCGCGGCCGCTGGATCGCGCCTTTGATTACCTGTTGCCGCCGGATCAAAATGTTGTGGTGGGCCAGGTTGTCACCGTGCCCTTTGCCAAAGGTCAGGAAGGTGGCGTGGTAATCGGACGTGGCGCGGGTACCCTGCCAGACACGGCGTTGAAACAGGTGTCGCATATTCATGATTTCCCGCCCTTGCGCCCGGCCATGATGTCGTTTCTAAACGCGGTTGCTGCTTATACCATGTCGCCGCTGGGCCTGGTGTGCCGCATGGCGTTTTCCGAGAAAACCGCGCTAGATGCGATGGTGAGCCGCCGTCCGCGCAGCTTTGATGCCGCCAATCCGGACTTTGCCACGATGACGCTTGAGGCGGCGCAAGACGCGGCGGCCACCAGCCTGAGTAACGCGATTTCTGACCAGTCATACAGTGTCACGGTGCTGGACGGTGTAACAGGATCGGGGAAGACCGAAACGTATTTCGCCGCGATTGCCACGGCACTGCGGCTGGGCCGCCAGGTCCTGATCCTGCTGCCTGAAATTGCGCTGACCAGCCGTTTCTTGGATCGTTTCGCCGCGCATTTCGGGACACAGCCCGCAACGTGGCATTCGCATATGACCCCAGCCCAGCGGCGGCAGACCCTGCGCGCTGTGGCAATGGGTGAATGCGATGTGGTTGTGGGCGCACGCTCGGCCCTGTTTCTGCCCTTTCCCAATCTGGGGTGCATCGTGGTGGATGAGGAGCATGACGCGGCGTACAAACAGGATGACGGTGTCATGTATCAGGGGCGCGATATGGCAGTCATGCGCGGTTTTCATGAGAAGATCGCAGTGATCCTGGCCTCGGCCACCCCGTCACTGGAAACGATGCAGAATGTCTGGACGGGCAAATACAGGCATGTCACGCTGCCGCACCGCTATGGTGGCGCGACCCTGCCCCATATTACCGTGGTCGATATGCGGGTAGACAAGCCGCCCAGCAAGGCCGAATTTATCTCGCAAAAAGTGCGGCAAGCGGTTGTGAATGCCTGCGCGAAGAATCAGCAATCCCTGCTGTTCCTTAACCGACGCGGATATGCCCCCCTGACGCTGTGCCGCGATTGCGGCCATCGCATTGAATGCCCGAATTGCAGCACGTGCCTGGTTATGCACCGTCATGGCAACCGCCTGCAATGCCATTATTGCGGATTTAATGCGGGCCTGCCCGCCACATGCCCATCCTGTCAGGCAGAAGGGACGTTGGCGGCCCTCGGCCCAGGGGTTGAACGAATTGTGGAGGAAGTGAAAACTTTCCTGCCGCAGGCACGGATCGCCACGCTATCAAGTGATACGACGATGACGGAATCCGATTTGAACGCCCAATTATCCCAGATTTATGATCAGGATGTGGATGTTATCGTCGGCACGCAGATCATCGCAAAGGGCCATCATCTGCCCGCCCTGACATGCGTGGGCGTGATCGACGCGGATATGGGGTTGCAGGGCGGTGATTTGCGCGCCGCAGAACGCAGCTTTCAATTATTACAGCAGGTGGCGGGCCGCGCCGGCCGGATCGCAGGTGTGACCGGACAGGTTTACATCCAGACGTATCAGCCGGAATCACGCGTGATCCAGGCGCTGGCCAAGGGTGACCGCGATGCCTTTATGGATGCAGAAGCCGCGTCACGTCAGGCGGCGATGATGCCGCCTATGACACGGCTGGTTGCGATTATCGTGTCCGGTCTGGATGCCACCGCCACGGCACAGGCCGCACGCGACGTGGCCGCCCAGTTGCCGGGGGACAGTGACTATCGCTGCTTGGGGCCCGCGCCGGCACCGTTGTACCGTCTGCGGCGGCGTTTCCGCCATCGGCTGCTGCTTCAGGCGGCCCGCGGATATCCCTGTCAGGATAAGTTGCGCCAGGTATTGGCCAACGTGACATTGCCGAAGGGGATTGATCTGCGCGTGGATGTCGATCCGTATAACTTTTTATAGCCGCTGGCCCTTATTGACACTTGCGCAGGGCGGGGGGGTATGTTACATGCTCCCTAGCTTAATTAACCAAAATGAATGGACGCCAGACGTGGCAAAAGCGACCGCCGAAATGAACAAGATTGGCCTGCGATATGCGCAGGCCCTGCTTGACGTTTGCCTGACGGAAAAAGCGACCGAATCGGTTGCTGCCGATATGGCGTCAGTTGCTGGGTTGCTGGACGGCAAAAGTGATTTTGCGGCGTTTGTGCGTCACCCGCTTTTGTCTGCTGCGCAGCGCGATGCGATTATTTTGGATGTCGCTAAAAAAACAAAAATGCATAAGGTCAGCGTTAATTTCCTGCGGACCCTGGCTGATAACGGCCGGCTTAACGTCTTGCCTGCGATTGTCACCCTGTTTCCAAAGGTGATGGCGGCGCATAGCGGCATTCTGCAAGCTGACGTGGCATCGGCTTATAAATTAAGTGCGACACAGGAATCCGATATCGCCGCCGCTTTGACAAAGGCGATGGGGGCGAAAGTCGCGTTGAATGTCGCGGTCGATAAAACATTATTGGGTGGGTTAACCATTCGCGTCGGTTCCGTGGTTATTGATGACTCGGTCGCCGGCAAACTGCAACGTATGCGCCGCGGCTTGAACAGTGCCGCGAACGCCAACCAACACTCGTTTTAAAAGGAGAAAGCACTATGGAACTCCGTGCCGCTGAAATGACCCAAATCCTGCGCGATCGTATCGCCAATTTTGATGCCCAGGCCTCTGTGGCCGAAGAGGGGCAAGTTTTAAGCGTGGGCGATGGCGTCGCACGCATTTACGGCCTTGATAACGTCAAAGCTGGCGAAATGGTTGAATTCCCGAATGGGGTGAAGGGGATGGCCCTGAACCTGGAAACTGACAATGTCGGGGTGGTTCTGTTCGGTGATGACCGCGCAATTAAAGAAGGCGACCGCGTTAAGCGGACCGGCCAGATTGTTCAAGTGCCGGTTGGCCGCGAATTGCTGGGTCGCGTTGTTGACGCGCTGGGCAATCCAATTGATGGCAAAGGCCCGTTAAAGGCCAAAGAAAGCCGTTTGGTTGAAGTGAAAGCGCCGGGGGTCATTCCACGGAAATCGGTGCATGAACCGATGCAAACCGGGATCAAGGCGATTGATGCACTTGTGCCGATTGGCCGTGGTCAACGGGAATTGATTATTGGCGACCGTCAGACAGGTAAAACCGCCGTCGCGATTGACACAATCATCAATCAAAAATACATCAATGCCGGCCCGAATGTGAAAGAACATTTGTACTGCATTTACGTTGCGATTGGCCAAAAACGCTCGACGGTTGCACGCCTGGTAAAAGAATTGGAAGAAGCTGGCGCGATGGCGTATTCGATCATCGTTGCGGCCACCGCATCTGATCCTGCCCCGATGCAGTTCCTGGCACCTTACACCGGATGTGCGATGGGTGAATGGTTCCGTGACAATGGCATGCACGGCCTGGTTGTTTATGACGATTTGTCGAAACAGGCTGTTGCGTATCGCCAAATGTCCTTGCTGTTGCGTCGTCCACCGGGCCGTGAAGCCTATCCAGGTGATGTATTCTACATTCACTCTCGCCTGCTGGAACGCGCCGCGAAATTGAATGATGAAAACGGCTCCGGCTCTTTAACCGCCTTGCCGATCATCGAAACGCAGGCAGGTGACGTGTCTGCCTATATCCCGACCAACGTGATTTCGATTACGGATGGTCAGATCTTCCTGGAAACGGGCTTGTTCTATAAAGGCATTCGTCCGGCTATTTCTGTCGGTTTGTCGGTATCGCGCGTTGGTTCTGCCGCGCAGATCAAGGCCATGAAACAGGTTGCCGGGACGATCAAACTGGAACTGGCGCAATACCGTGAAATGGAAGCATTTGCACAGTTTGCCTCTGACCTGGATGCAGCGACGCAGAAATTGCTCGCCCGCGGTCAGCGTCTGACCCAGCTGTTGAAACAACCGCAGTTCTCCCCTCTGACAGTGGCCGAACAGGTTGCGGTGATTTATGCCGGAACGCGCGGTTATCTGGATGGTGTGGCCGTTAATGATGTCAGCGCCTATGAAACAGGCTTGCTGCAAAGCCTGCGGACCCGTGGGGCTGAACTGTTGGAAGCGATTGGCACGAAAAAAGCCTTGGATGATGCGTTGCAGGCAGGATTAAACACCTTCCTGGCGGAATACACATCGCAATTCGTTGCCCGGGCGACTGCCACGGCCAAGGCCGCGTAAGGACGCCGATCGATGCCCAGCCTAAAGCAATATCGAGACCGTATTGCCAGCGTGAAATCCACGCGGAAAATCACGTCTGCCATGAAAATGGTCGCGGCCAGCAAGCTGCGTAAAGCACAGGAGCAGGCGGAAGCCAGTCAGCCTTATGCCCGCGCGATGCAGGCCATGCTGACCCGTCTGGCCAGCGCCGCCCAGAATAACAGTGCCGGGCCACGCCTGCTGGTCGGAACGGGACAGGATACGCGCCATTTACTGGTTGTGATGTCATCTGATCGCGGTTTGTGCGGCGGGTTTAACGCCAACCTGATCCGCTTTGTCCGGGCTGAGGTCAAACGCCTGCAAGATATGGGCAAGGATGTGAAGATATGTTGCGTGGGGCGTAAGGGGCGTGATGGATTGCGCCGGACTTTCCCAGGCCTGATGGTTGACAGCTTTGTCAGTTTTGGCGCGCGGAAACGTGTGCAATACGAAGACGCCGATCAGGTTGCCCAGTACATCCTGGCACAATTCGCTGGCCAGAATTTCGATGTTGTTACGCTTGTTTACAACGAATTCCGGTCTGTCCTGCTGCAAAAACCTGTGGCGCAGCAAATTATCCCATTCACTGCAACGGCCAGTGTCAGCAACGATAATGCTCCGGCGATCACGCCTGTGCCATACACGTTTGAGCCGGATGAAGGCGAATTGCTGGCTGGTTTACTGCCGAAAAACATTGGTGTCCAGGTGTTCCGCGCGATGATTGACTCTGCCGCTGGGGAACAAGCCGCCCGCATGACGGCGATGGATAACGCCACCCGGAATGCAGGCGACCTTATCAAACGCCTGACCCTGGATTACAACCGGGCACGGCAGGCTTACATCACTAAAGAATTAATCGAAATCATCTCCGGCGCAGAAGCCGTTTAATTAGATCAGAAAAGGAAGAAGCAAAATGGCAAAAGGTCAGATTACGCAGGTTCTAGGCGCCGTTATTGACGTGACGTTCCCCGAAGGCAACGTGCCAGCAATTTTGAACGCCCTGGAAACCCAAAACGAAGGCAAGCGCCTGGTGTTGGAAGTCGCACAACATCTGGGTGATAATACTGTTCGCTGTATCGCGATGGACAGCACGGACGGTATGGTGCGTGGCACAGCCGTAACGGACACGGGCGCCCCTATTACTGTTCCGGTCGGTGCCGAAACCAAGGGTCGTATTTTCGACGTTATCGGCGAAGTGATTGACCAAGGCAAAGCCGTTAAGACCAAAGAGAAATGGTCTATCCATCGTCCTGCTCCGACATTTGCCGAACAATCATCCGAAACCCAGGTTCTGGTAACGGGTATCAAGGTCGTTGACCTGCTGTGCCCGTACGCCAAAGGTGGTAAAATCGGCTTGTTCGGTGGTGCTGGCGTTGGCAAGACCGTTACAATTATGGAACTGATCAACAACATTGCTAAGGGCCATGGCGGCGTATCCGTTTTTGCAGGCGTTGGCGAGCGGACCCGCGAAGGGAACGATCTGTATCACGAAATGATTGAATCCGGCGTTATCATTCCCGGCGATCATGAGAAATCAAAAGCGGCGCTGGTGTACGGCCAGATGAACGAACCTCCAGGCGCACGGGCGCGGGTGGCGTTGACGGGCTTGACCATGGCCGAATATTTCCGTGACGCCGAAGGCCAGGACGTGTTGTTCTTTATGGATAACGTGTTCCGTTTCACCCAGGCCGGGGCTGAAGTGTCCGCGTTGCTGGGTCGTATTCCGTCCGCGGTTGGTTATCAGCCAACATTGGCGACCGATATGGGCGCGTTGCAGGAACGCATTACCTCTACCAATAAAGGCTCGATCACCTCGGTTCAGGCCGTTTACGTGCCGGCTGATGACTTGACTGATCCGGCACCGGCCACGACCTTCTCGCACCTTGATGCGACGACCGTTCTGTCCCGCCAGATTGCCGAGCTGGGGATTTATCCGGCTGTTGACCCTCTTGACTCAACGTCACGTATTCTTGACCCACGTATTGTCGGTGACGTTCACTATCGCACCGCGATGGATGTCCAGCGGACCCTGCAAACCTATAAAGCCCTGCAGGATATTATTGCCATTCTGGGCATGGATGAATTGTCGGAAGAAGACAAGCTGGTCGTGTCACGCGCCCGGAAAATCCAGCGCTTCCTGTCGCAGCCGTTCCACGTGGCCGAAGTATTCACCGGTACACCTGGCGTCTTCGTCCAATTGGATGAAACAATCAAAGGTTTCCGCATGATTGTTGATGGCGATCTGGATCACATCCCTGAATCTGCCTTCTACATGCAGGGTACAATCGACCAGGTTCTGGAAAAAGCCCAGAAAATGGCTGCTGAAGCCGCATAAGGACACGATACTATGGCCGATGCCGCATCCACACTTCCTGACCGTTTCACTCTGGACCTTATCAGTCCAGAGGCACGCCTGATCTCCCGCCCTGTGTGGCAGGTGGTGTGCCCGGGTGTGGAAGGTGAGTTCGGCGTGCGTGCCGGTCATATGCCTTTGCTCTCTGCGCTGAAAAACGGCGTGGTTGTGGTTCAGGATGCGCCCCACGCGCCGGCTGAAATTATCTTTGTCGCAGGCGGTTTTGCCGATGTGACACCGGCGCAATTAACTTTGTTGGCGGAAGAGGCCGTGCCGGTTTCAAGCCTGCAGATTGAGGCGTTGAACACTGCGGTTGACGCATTGCACGCCCAGATCAATGTGGCTGAGAATGATATTGCCGCCGCGCCTTTGCGCAAGGCATTAGGTGTTATTCAGGCAAAACAGGCGTCTCTGGCCCTTGTAAAAACGGCTTAATCGCCGCAACGGCCTCGGCCAATCCCACACGCTCAATACTGACCCCTGGCGGAAACGCATCTTGCAATTTGCTGGGCAATGGCCCATCGCACAGGACAAATACGCCATGATCGCCTGCCCGGCGGATCAATCGGCCATAGGCCTGCTTTAACCGATAGCGTGTCAAGCGATCATCATAGGCGCGGCCGCCGAAATGGGCGCGGCGAGCCTGGTGCAGCAGGGTCGGGCGCGGCCATGGGATTTTATCAAAGACCAACAGACGCAACGCATCCCCCGGCACGTCAACACCGTCGCGCAGCGCGTCCGTTCCCAACAGGCAGGCATGTGTATCGTGCCTGAAAATATCCACCAAAGTTCCGGTATCCATGGGATCAATATGCTGGGCGTATAAATTCACGCCCGCCCCATGTAAGGGGGCCTGGATGCGTTTGTGTACCTCGCGCAGCCGGCTGATCGCCGTAAACAGGCCCAATGCGCCGCCGCCCGCCGCCAGAAACAGAGACTCATAGGCACGGGCCAGCGCATTTATATCGTCATATGCGACATCGTTCAGGACAAAGACGCGGGTTTGAGCCGCATAATCAAACGGAGAGGGCAGTGTCACCAGGGATGGGTCGGCGGCCATATGCATCACGCCTGTCTGGCTTTTTGCACCGTGCCACGCCAGGGCCGGGTCACTGTCCACCGCTTTGTCCCGCAGGGTCGCGGACGTAATCGCAATCCCCTGCGCCTGTGGGGCCAGTAATGCCGCCATGGGCAAAGTCGGGTCAATCCAGCCGCAATAGGCGCCGATATCCTGCATTGCGTTTTCGTCACGTTGAATGGCGTACCACATCAATTGCCGCGCATCTTGGGTATTGTCGCGCAGGGATTGCGCCATGGCGATCCATCCCCCAACGCCATTTTTAATACGAATGCGGATGCTGTGGGCGGTAGAGGCCAGGCGGTCGCGCATTTGCGTATCCATGTCGCCATCCGTGTCATCATCCAGTCGGTCCTGACAGCGTTGCGCCAGCCAGGCCAAGGCCGATTGCAGATGCGTTAAGGCAGCGTGCAATGCGGGTAACGAGTCTGCGACCGGCGCAGGGACGGGATAGGCCAGCACTTCATGCCCGTAATGGGTCATTTTCGGGTCAATCTGGGTCATTATTGCATCTTGCACGCACCCCAGAAATGTTTCAAAAGGGCCTAGCGGTTCGCCGGTTTGCAGACGGTTGGACCATCCATGGCTGGGTAAAATGCGAGCATGCTGGATAATGGCATGCAGTGCCTTCTCACTTTCAGGGTCTGTGGCGCAAATATCTTCAATGCGGCGTTTCAGGCCACGCAGGCGGGATCTGGCGCTGCGCGACCCGTCTTCGGGGCCAAGCAGCCAGCGGCGCAGGTCCTGGCCCGACTGACCCGACAAGGCAAGCGTGAAGAGACTGTCCGACGCAGGGAATAACTGGTGCCCTTCATCCAGGATCATATGTGGCGGCAAGGGCGTGGATGACAGGGTTGCGCCACCCGCCTGCAACAGGGTCAGCGCATGGTTTGACACGACGATCTGTGCCGTATCGGCCTTGCGGATTGCACGTTCACCAAAACATCTGGAAAAATGCGGGCATCCAGCATAAATGCATTCCCCCCGCTTATCGGCAAAGGATTGCACCGCGCCATAGCCGAATAATCCGCTAAGCCACGCAGGGAAATCCGTGCCGGTCATATCGCCGTCTGTCGTCAGGCTGATCCAGCGGGCCACCAGGCCAGCCAGCACAGAGTCACGCGGCGCGCGACTGGTCGCAATCCGACGGGTCGCGTCTTCAAAGTTCAGCAGGCACAGGTAATTCTCTCGCCCTTTGCGCACCGCAAAGAACGATGTGTTGGGATCAGGCGAAACCTGAGGCTGCAGGCGTTGCAAATCCTGGGTGATTTGCCGTTGCAAGGCGCGGGTATAGGTGGAAATCCAGACCTGACCACCGCTTTGGGACGACCAAGCCATACTGGGGGCCAGATACCCCAATGTTTTCCCGACCCCCGTTCCGGCTTCGGCCAGCACCACATTTGGCGCACCGCTTTGAACGGCAGGGTCAAAAATTGTCGCCACAGCCTGCGCATAGCGCTTCTGGTCCGCGCGCACCTCTTGCCGTGATCCATGAAGCGTGTCACGCAACAGATCAAGTTGGGTGGCGGCTTCCTCGGCACTGATTGATATCTGTGGTGTTTCGGGACGTGGCGGGGCCACTTTCCAAGTTTGCAGACGGTTCAACAGCTGCGTCACAATCGGGTTATCTGGAGCCGCATCGCCCAGAACGCCGCGTAGCTTATCGGACCATGCCCAGTCCTGCATCAAGGGCAAAAGGGCGCGCATTATCGGTGCATCTGGCGATTGACCAGCACGATCCAGCAAGGTGGCGGTTAGAACGGGCAGCAGCATGGCTGCATCTTCAATTCCCCAGTCATCCTGGGCATTACTTGGCATATGGCCCAATACATGCGCCAGGCCCAGAACGGTTGGGGGACAGGGTATTGCGGGGCAGACAAAAGCGTAAAGCTCCAGAATATCGGCACAGACGGGCAGCGCGTCACTTTTTTGACCCAGCGCAGCATACAAGGGGGGCGCATAGCATGTCAGAACCGGTGTTGTGAAACGTGGCAAGGTGGCAGGCGTCAGACTGTCTAATCCCCCTGTCGTCGAATCAAAATGCACAACGCGGCCAGCATGGGGCAACAACACGGGCCAGGCCGTAGAGGGGGATGAGGGGGCAGGAAGGTGAGGAGGATCGAACATAACGAGTATAAACCAAGATCAATCTAAGATGTTTAGGGCCGGCGTACCAGCCTATATTGCGTTTTTTTATCGTCTATCCTAGGGTATATGCGCTTATTCAAAGGAACACGCATGTCACATTCAGATCCGGCCCCCGTCGCCACCAATAATAACCCGCGCGCGACCAAACAGGCGAAGCTGCAACAATTGGTGGATGCTGGCGTCAATCCGTATCCTGCCAAATTCCATCGCAGCCATACAAATGGCGCGTTACAGGACAAATACGCCGATCTGGTCGATGGCACGGAAACCCAAGACCGTGTGCAGGCCGCAGGCCGGATTTTGGCAATGCGGAATAACGGCATGTTTATTGACCTGCATGATCCTTCTGGTAAAATCCAGGTCTTCTGTCATGCTGAATCCTGCCCGTCTGACCAGTTGGAAAAGCTGAAAACGCTTGATCTGGGCGATATTATTGGTGTGGAGGGCACGATCCGTCGGACTCCACGGGGCGAATTGTCCATTCGCGCCAACGCATTGACGATGCTGTGTAAATCGTTAGAAATAATGCCTGAGAAATATCATGGGCTGACGGATGTTGAGCAACGATATCGGCAGCGTTACGCCGATCTGATCGCCAATGATGACAGCCGCCAGGTCTTGCGGGCGCGGTCCAAAGTCGTCAGCGCGATGCGGACTTACCTGGAAAATCTGGGCGCGATTGAGGTTGAAACGCCGTCCCTGCAACCCATTATGGGTGGGGCCAGCGCGCGACCATTTGTTACGCATCATAACGCGTTGGGCGCTGATTTTTTCTTACGCGTCGCGCCGGAATTATATTTGAAACGCTTGATTGTGGGTGGCCTGTCGGATGCCGTGTTTGAGATTGGCAAGAATTTCCGCAATGAAGGTATTTCGATCAAGCATAATCCGGAATTCACCTCCGTCGAGGGCTATCACGCCTATTACGATTACTATGATTTGATAGATTTGGTTGAAGATATGGTGTGTCATATCGTGCAGAAACTGCACGGCACACTGCTTATTCCGTTCGGCGATAAAACCCTGGATTTCACACGGCCATGGCGCCGGGCCAGTATGGCCGATCTGGTGCAGGAAGCCACGGGGATCGACTTTATGGCGACCCCTGA
Source organism: Pseudomonadota bacterium (assembly GCA_040386235.1). Taxonomy (GTDB): domain Bacteria; phylum Pseudomonadota; class Alphaproteobacteria; order Micavibrionales; family Micavibrionaceae; genus JAZKGA01. The sequence goes on along the minus strand of JAZKGA010000001.1, from coordinate 138,516 downwards.
CGCCGCAGCGGCGCACAAAGCCGCCCGTGATAAGGGCTTTAAACTTCCGCCCCAGCTAAACTGGGGCCAGGTTGTTGAGCATGTCTTTGGAGAAGCGGTCGAACACACATTGATCCAGCCCACCCATGTCATGGATCACCCGCTGGACATTTCACCGCTGTCAAAAACCCATCGCGATAACCCGCGTTTGGTCGAACGGTTTGAAACGGTTGTGAATGGCTGGGAAATCGCGAATGCGTTCAGCGAATTGAATGATCCGAAAGTACAGCGAGAGCGGTTTGAAGCTCAGGTGGCTCAGCGTGAGGCTGGCGACGACGAAGCCCAGATGCTGGACGAAGATTACATCACCGCGCTGGAATACGGATTACCGCCCACCGGTGGCTGGGGCATGGGAATCGACCGCCTGGTCATGGTTCTGACCAATTCCCACAACATCCGTGATGTGATTTGTTTCCCGACGCTGAAACCGATTGTGACCGAAGGCTAAACGCACAGCTACGGCGCGTCAGGCCCGCGGGCCGGGATGCAGCCAGGCTGCCAGTGAGTCACAATATGGGTCAGGTCGGGCCGAACGCGTTCGGCCTGCACCTTATCCGCCGTACCAATATAGATAAAACCGGCAATTGCGTCTTCTGGATGCAGGTGCAATTCCTGGCGCATTATCGGGTCATAGGCGACCCATTCGGTCAACCAGTTGCTGCCGTACCCTAAGGCATTTGCCGCCAGGCAAAGGTTGTAGCATAAGGCGCCTGCTGACAATTGCTGCTCCCACACCGGGTGTTTTAGGGGTTTGGGGCGGCTGATCACGGCAATGACGACTGCGGCGCGGGTCATGCGGGCGGCCTCGGTCGCCAGTTTTTCAGGGGTCGCGTGTGGTTCACGGGTGGCCCAGGCGCGGGCCACGATGTCACCGAATGCGGCACGATTATCACCTGAAAAAACAATCAAATACCATGGCGCATATTTGCCGTGATCTGGCACGCGCGTCGCGGCGCTCAGGATCGTTTCCAGTTCGACAGAGGTTGGGCCACCATCTTTGAAATCGGCAATCGCGGTCGATCGGCGGGTTTGCAGAAATGACAGCAGGACCGAAATCATTCTGCTGCGGCTTCTTCTGGTGTTGCTTCACGTCGCTGTAGGACAGCGGCAAAGAAGCCATCGGTGCCGGTGCGGTGCGGGGTGAAGCGCATAAAAGGGTCTTGACCCGCTGGCATCGCAGATCCTGAAGGCCAGGCCTGTGATACGGGTAGAACGGCAAAATCAGGGTGGCGTGCCAGGAACGCGTCAACTTGATCTTCATTTTCCTGACGCAGCAGCGAGCATGTCGCGTAAACCAAACGTCCACCGGGTTTAACCGCGACGCAAGCCTTATCCAAAATCTCAGCCTGGGTTTGCATCAGGCTGTCCAGGCCGGGGCCAAAGGACCGCCAACGCATATCAGGGTTGCGGCGCCAGGTGCCGGTCCCGCTGCATGGAACATCCAGCAGGACAACATCAAACGTGCCTTTTTGGCGTTTAAACCATTTCCGGTGCTGTTCCTCGCTTAACGGGCGCAGTTCGATAATATCAGTCACGAAAGCGCGGCGAAGGCGCACTCTGGCCTTGCCCAGGCGGCCGGCATCGGTGTCCATCGCCACAACGCGGCCCTTCACCTGCATGTCATTGGCCAGGGCCAGGGTTTTGCCACCCGCACCGGCGCAGAAATCAAGAACCTGCATCCCAGGGCGCGCGCCGCATAATGCGGCGATCATTTGTGACCCTTCATCCTGAATATCCACCCAGGCCTTGGTAAAGGCTTTCGTCTGCGACAAATGCACCTTGGCCTGAACGCGCAATCCGTTTGGCGCATATGGTGTCGGGGCTGTTTCAACGCTGTCCTGGGTCAGGCTGGCCTGGGCTTTTTCCCGGTTCACCATTCTGGTGTTGACGCGCAGGTCCAGTGTCGCGGTCTTTTGCATCGCTTGCATTTCTGCGGCGAAGGCAGGCCCAAACAGGACCTGTAAGGCTTCGACATGATGCGGCGGGCATTCCACGCGCACGCTTTCCGGCATGTCGGCGTGATCCAATTCTTCGCCTTGCACGGCCTGTAACATCGTTGCTTCGCTGTCTTCCAACGGTTCGGGTGCGTGGCGTTCACCCGTACACAAATCACGGATATGCGGTGCCGGTTTTTTGTCCAGCAGCGCCATGGCAATCAGGACGCGGTTGCGTGCCGTATCGGTGGCGGATAGGCGTTGCAACCACCAATCCAGGCGCAGCCAGGCGCGGGCAATTCTGTATGTCTGATCGACAATGGCCGCGCGGTCCTTGGCCCCGATATACCGGCGCACGCGCATATAATCGCCTACCAACGTGTCCATCGGCACATTGGCTTCTGACATTTTCTCAATGATTTCAATAACGGCTTGCAATCGTGCGGACGGGGTCATGGGGCTTTTCCAAGTGTATCAGGGCTTTGGCCGCGACTATAACGCCGCTGGCAGTTCTTGCAATCAAAAAAGCCTGCCCCGTTGCCGGGACAGGCTTTTAGAATAAAGAAGGGAGACCCTTATTTCGCAGCTTCTGGCGCAGCGTTTGCGTCAGCTGGCACAACTTCTTCGGTCGCTGGTGTAACAACAGTTGTTGTTGATTCAACAACAGCAGGTGTTTCAACGGTTGTTGTCATTGTCGCAGGCGCGGTTGTTGTGGTTGTTGTCACAGTTGCATCAGCGGCTGGTGCTGTGTGGTCATTGGCCAGAACAGGTGATGCGACGCTCAACAAAGCAACAGTCATAAGTAATGTTTTCATGGGAGTTCTTCCTTAAAAAGATGGAGTGGTTTTGGTTTCCGCCGTTCGAATAACCAAGGTCATCCAAAAAGCGTATTTAGTGTTGCATGAATTTGAGCGGACGCAAGGGGGTCCCCCCGTCAAAATGAAAATATTTTGTAATTTTAGCCGTGGAATCAGGCATTTAACATTTCTATGTTAAATGCTGGCGCATGTCACGCCAGCCGAAGCAGGCCTCGCGATGCGTGCGCGGCCCCATCTGTTCATCCTTGCTGCCGATCCGTTGGCCGCCCATCGCCGTATAAAATGCACAGGCGCGGGTATTCTGGGTCAGCACCCAAAGGGCCAACCCCTGATGCCTGGCTGCCATAAGGTCAGAAGCCGCATGTCGCAGTAATTGCCGCCCCAGCCCCTGGCGATAAAAATCAGGATGCAGGTACAGGGCCATAATTTCAGCGGTATATTGTGGCCGGATTTTTGATTGGCCCGGAATGGGCGTGCGCAGTTTGCCATAGGCGCAGAAACCGGCGGGTATCCCACGCGCATCATGCGCCAGGACGGCTTGCAATGTTGTGTCGCCAGCCAGCCATTTTTGCCAGTCAGCGGTTCGCTGGGCCGCGGTCAATGACGCCAGATAATCGGCATCGACAATCCCGCCATACGCCCCGTGCCACCCGGCAATGTGTAAATCGGCCAGGACAGCTGCGTCATCTGGCCCGGCGGAAGTTAGGGTAAAATCGGTCATGCCTGAACGCGGCCTTTAAAGCCGGTTGCGACCAAGTACACCTCGGCACTTTCTGCGCGGCTGGATTTCGGTTTGACGTGTTTGATTTTGGTAAAATTCTGTTTCAACAGGGTCAGGACATCATGCGCCGCGCCGCCTTGAAAAACTTTGGCCACGAAGCCGCCGCCAGGTTTCAAGATATCGATCGCGAACAAGGCCGCAGCCTCAACCAACGCAACGATACGTATATGATCTGTGGCCCGGTGGCCAACGGTGTTCTGCGCAATATCGCTTAAAACCAGATCGACTTCGCCGCCTGCTTCCTGCATCAGGCGGTCTGGGGCATCATTGTCCATGAAATCCATTTGCAAGAATGTGGCGCCGTCCAGTGGATCAATGGGCAGCAGGTCAATGCCGATAACGCGGCTGACCTTTTTTTGCAGGGCAACCTGGGCCCATCCGCCCGGTGCCGCGCCCAAATCGACGATCACCATGTCTGGTTTCAGTAAGTGCATTTCCGCATCAATCTCAAGCAATTTGAAAGCCGCGCGGGACCGGTATCCCAGACGCTGGGCCTCTTTGACATACGGGTCATTCAATTGCCGTTGCAGCCACTGGGTGGATGATGGCTTCCGTCCCTTGGCCGTTTTGACGCGCACCCGCGCATCGCGTGTGGTCCGCGTTTTATCGTGAAAGGCCTTGCCCGGCGGCTTAGAAGAAGGGGGTTTGGGGGGCTGTTCGTCGGTCATAGCAGCATAATGACAGACGTTACGAAAAACGCCATAAAGAAAATAGACAAACTGGCCGCCATAAAGATCGGGCCGCGTGTTTGTGGCGAAAATATTGTTAAGACCAGGAACATGCCGATGAAAAAGCTGTACACAATCAGGCTGCGTTGAAACGCATCAAGTGGCAGCCAGCCAAGAATCCCCATCAACGCACTGTCATGCGCCACTTCGATCTGCAGACGCATGCCGATCATGCACAACACAATAAACAAGCCGGTACGCAGCCGCTGGCCCGGCTGAACCAATATCAGCCCGACAGGGAGCCACAGGGCGTCCAGCCACGGATAGATCAAATCTTGCATCGCTAATATTGCAGCCTATGTTAGGATCATGCGCATGACAATCCGTCTTTTGACCTTATTTTTGCTGGTTAGCATTCTGCTGACCCCTGCTTTTGCCCAGGCCCAGGGACGAATCATTATCCGGGATGCTGAGATTGAGGGCACGATCAAAGCCTGGGCTAAGCCGATTATTGAAGCTGCGGGCCTGCAGCCAAGTGATGTGAAGATCATCCTGGTGCAAAACGAAGCAGTGAACGCGTTTGTCGCCGGTGGCCCCAACATCTTTATCCATAGCGGCCTGATTGAAAAAGCCAACACCCCGTCAGAATTGCTGGGCGTTATCGCGCACGAAATTGGTCACATTACGGGTGGCCATATCACCCGCACGGCCGCTGTGGCCAACCGCCTGTCATACGAAGTTCTGGCTGCCACTATACTTGGTGGGGCTGCGGCAATACTGTCGGGTGAGCCGGGTGCCATGGCGGCGGCCAGTGCGGCGGCGCAAGCCACCGCGATGAATCAGTTCCTGATCCATTCTCGCACCCAAGAATCCAGTGCTGACCAGGCGGCGATTTCGTATATGCAGCAGGCGCATATCCCGACGGCGGGCTTTGTCAGCTTTCTGCGCAGTCTGGCTGATCAGGAATTACTGCCAACATCGCAGCAATCTGCCTATATGCGGACTCACCCTGTGACCCGCGAAAGGATGGAAAATGTGCAGCGGCGTGTGGAGGCAAGCCCGGCGGTGGCCACATCAAGCGATAAGGATGAGACCTATCGCCTGCTGCGGGCCAAGTTGGCCGGATTTACCAAGCCCCAGCAGATTGACTGGATTTATCCGCCGAAGGATCAAAGCGTCCCGGCCCAGTATGCGCGGGCCATTGCGGCGTATCGCCAGCAAAAGGTCGCGGCCTCTTTAAAAATAATGGATGACTTGTTGGCGGCCCAACCGCAAAACCCTTATTTCCATGAAATGAAGGGCCAGATGCTGATGGATTTTGCCCGGGTGCGTGATGCCCAGGGCAGCTATGCAAAGGCGGTTGCCCTGGCGCCTGACCAGCCCCTGATCCGCATTACATACGCACAAGCCTTGATGGAAGCGGATGTGACGAATAAGGCGGCACAGCGTCAGGCGATTGAGGAATTAAAACGCGCGTTGCGTACCGAAGACCGGATGCCGCGCCTGCACCGCCTGCTGGCAACCGCGTATGGCCGTATCGGGGACGATGGCATGGTATCCCTGCACCTGGCAGAAGAAGCCCTGTTGCAGAAACGGACCGATGATGCGATCGGCCAGTCAAACCGCGCCATCGCCAAATTACCTCGCGGCAGTGCAGGCAGCCTGAAGGCCCAGGATATTTTGGCCCTAGCCGAACAGATGAAAAAAGACTAATTTCACTCTAAGACACTCTAACATCCGGCTTATCACAACATAAGGAGAGCCCTTCCATGTCATTCTACCGCACTGCATTTCTGTCCGTGGCTGTTTCGGCCCTGACCACCGTCGGAACGCTCGCTTTCCTGCAGACCGGCCCGTTTGCCCCGCAAGGGCCAGGGTTCGCAACGACCACAGATTCCAGTGCCGCCGCACAATACGGTGAAATCACCCCCGCCGCAGATGCGCCAGCGGCAACGGCAAAAGGCCCCTTCAGCGCGGATGAAGTCACAGCCATGGGCGCGGTCATCGACGCCTATATTATGGATCATCCGGATATTGTGATGCGCGCGTATGAAAAGTATCAGATGGTGCAATCACAAAAAGCCGATACACAGGCCAAACAAGTGGCCGCTGACATCAAAGCCAAAGTGGCTGCCGGCGATAAATCAATCTCCGTGATGGGCAATCCAAAAGGTGATGTTCTGATCGTGGAATTCTTCGATTACAATTGCGGCTATTGCAAAAAAGCGATGCCGAGCGTCAGTGAAGTGCTGAAAGCCGATAAGAATGTCGCTGTCGCTTTCGTTGAATTCCCGATTTTAAGCCCGCAGTCGCACGATGCCGCAGCCTTTGCCTTAGCCGCCAAACGGCAGGGTAAGTACTGGGAAGTGCATAAAGCGCTGATGGAAACGACATCTCCTAAAAATGAAGATCTGTTCCGTAAGGTGTCAGAGGATTTGAAGCTGGATTACGCTAAAATCAAAGCGGATATGGCATCGGATGAGGTCGCGAAAGACCTGGAATCGGATATTGAACTGGGTCAATCTGCCGGCATTAACGGCACCCCTGCCTTTTTCGTCAATGATACGGTCGTGCGCGGGATGCTGGATGTCGCTGGGTTAAAAGCCGCCGTGGCGGAAGCACGTAAAAAATAAGAGTTTTTGTAAACCTCTTGAAAAACGACGTCCGTTGTTTCATATAGATAGTATTGCGGCCGCGTGATCTGAACAGATACGGGGCCGTGATAATGGTAGGGTCGTTGACACCTCCATGGAAAGCGTGGGATGCCAAGTGTGGGTCGCACGTTATTTGCCGCTAGAATAGGAGAAAAGCCATGAGTAAAGTAATCGGTATCGATCTGGGTACAACCAATTCCTGTATTGCCATTATGGATGGGAAAGAGCCTCGCGTTCTTGAAAACGCCGAAGGCGCCCGCACAACACCATCCATTGTCGCCATTACCAAAGACGGTGAACGTCTGGTGGGCCAGCCTGCGAAACGCCAGGCCGTTACCAATCCTGAAAGCACGCTGTATGCGATTAAACGCCTGATTGGTCGTCGTTTCAGTGATCCAGATATTCAGGCCCTGATCCCGAACAGCCCTTATAAAATTATTGAAGGCGAAAACGGTGACGCGTGGGTCGAAGTGAACGGTGAGAAGCTGGCGCCGTCACAAATTTCGGCGATGATCCTGAAGAAAATGAAAGACACGGCAGAAGCGTTTCTGGGCCACCCTGTTGATAAAGCCGTCATTACCGTTCCTGCTTATTTCAATGATGCCCAACGCCAGGCGACCAAAGACGCTGGCCGTATCGCGGGCCTTGAAGTGTTGCGTATCATTAACGAGCCGACCGCTGCGGCGCTTGCTTATGGTCTGGACAAAAAGAAAGCCGGTACGATTGCCGTTTATGACTTGGGCGGTGGTACGTTCGATATTTCCGTTCTGGAAATTGGTGATGGCGTGTTTGAAGTCAAATCCACCAATGGCGATACGTTCCTGGGCGGTGAAGATTTCGACAGCCGGATTATCGACTTTCTGGCCGATGAATTTAAGAAAGAGCAGGGGATCGACCTGCGTCAGGACAAGCTCGCCCTGCAACGCTTGAAAGAGGCTGCGGAAAAGGCGAAAATTGAACTGTCATCAACGACGCAAACTGACGTCAACCTGCCTTTCGTTACTGCCGATGCATCAGGTCCAAAACACCTGAATATCCGCCTGTCACGTGCGAAGCTGGAGGCATTGGTCGATGACCTGGTCAAACGCACCATTGAACCGTTGAAAGCCGCATTGAAAGATGCCGGGCTGAAACCATCCGAGATTGACGAGATTGTTCTGGTAGGTGGGATGACCCGTATGCCGCGCATCATTGAAACGGTGCGTGACTTCTTCGGCAAGGAACCGCACAAAGGGGTTAACCCGGATGAAGTCGTGGCCGATGGCGCGGCGATTCAAGGTGGCGTGTTGCAAGGCGACGTTAAGGACGTTTTGCTGCTGGATGTGACACCACTCAGCCTGGGTATCGAAACCCTGGGCGGGGTCTTTACGCGTCTGATCGACCGGAATACGACGATCCCGACGAAGAAGGGCCAGGTTTTCTCAACGGCAGAAGATAATCAAAATGCCGTGACGATCCGGGTTTTCCAGGGCGAACGCGAAATGGCGGCGGACAACAAAATGCTGGGTCAATTTGACCTTATGGGCATTCCGCCGGCACCACGCGGCGTTCCGCAAATCGAAGTCACGTTCGACATTGACGCAAACGGTATCGTTCACGTCACCGCGAAAGACAAGGCAACAAACAAGGAACAGCAGATCAAGATCCAGGCATCGGGCGGCTTGTCCGACGCGGATGTTGAGAAGATGGTTCGCGAAGCCGCTGAAAACGCCGAAAGCGATAAGAAGAAACGCGAAGTCGTCGATGCACGCAATACGGCTGAATCGTCAATTCATGTCACAGAGAAAAGCCTGGTTGATCTGGGCGATGACGTTTCAGCTGACGATAAGCGCGCAGCGGAAGAAGCGATTGTGGCCTTGAAATCGGTCCTGACATCTGATGATGCGGCTGATATCACTGCCAAAACCCAGGCGTTGCAACAAGTGGCAATGAAGCTGGGCGAGGCAGCGTATAAAAAGGCGCAAGACGCGGAGAATGCGAAAGCCGAAGCGGATAAAGGCCAGACGGATGCACCGGTACAGGATGGCGACGTTCTGGACGCTGACTTTACCGAGGTCAAGCGTGACGAAGACGATGGCAAAGCCGCTTAACGGCTTTTGTCTGTCTGACGTGTCATGAGTGACTTTTACGAAAAACTGGGTGTGGCGCGCGGGGCCTCGGATGACGAGATCAAGCGCGCTTACCGCAAGATGGCGATGGAATTCCATCCCGACCGCAACCATGGAAATGCGGCGGCCGAAGCCAAATTTAAAGAAATCAACGAAGCTTACGATGTCTTAAAGGATGCCGACAAACGTGCGGCCTATGACCGTTTTGGCGAAGCCGCATTCCGCAATGGCGGCGGCGGTGGGCCGGGTGGCTTTAACGCCTCCGACTTCGGCGGATTTGGTAACGCGTTCAGTGATATTTTTGAAGACGTGTTCGGCGAGATGATGGGCGGTCGCCGCGGTGGCCGACAGCAGAATGGCCGTGGCGCAGACATGCAATACGCCCTGGATATCACGTTGGAAGAGGCCTTTAAGGGCAAAGAAGCCAAAATTAAGATCCCATCGGTCGAAAGCTGTGACGGATGTAAGGGCAGTGGGGCTGCGGATGGCGCGAAGCCTGAAACCTGCACCGCTTGTAATGGCGCAGGCCGTGTCCGGTCACAACAAGGTTTTTTTACGATTGAGCGCGCCTGCCCCACCTGTAACGGCGATGGCAGGATTATCAAGGACCCGTGTAAGAAATGCGGCGGCATGGGCCGTGTGCGGAAGGAAAAAGTGCTTCAGGTTGCGATCCCTGCCGGAATTGAAAGCGGTCGCCGAATTCGCCTGGCGGGTGAGGGCGAGGCTGGCCTGCGTGGCGGCGACTCGGGCGATTTATATGTCCTGATCGGTGTCCGTCCGCACAAATTATTCCGCCGCGACGGGGCCGATTTGCATTGCCGCGTGCCGATCCAAATGACGACCGCCGCACTGGGTGGCAGTGTCGAAGTGGTTGGCATTGATGCAACAAAAACGCAGGTTAAAATTCCACCTGGCACGCAAACGGGCCAGCAATTGCGGATGCGCAATCAGGGGATGAGTGTCCTGCGCAGTACGCAGCGTGGCGATATGTACATCGAGATTTTCGTGGAAACGCCTGTTAATCTGGATAAAAAACAGCAAGACCTGATGGCCCAGCTGGAATCCACGATTTCCAAGGAAGGCAAGAAGCATTCCCCGGAATCCGAAGGCTTTTTCAAACGGATGAAAGAGTTGTGGAGCGACTTAAGTACCTAAGCTAAGGAAATCCGGCGTTTACGCGGCGCGACCTGTTGTGGCCGCGGCATAGGCTTTATCTTCCAGCGCCAGTAAATAGCCCTTCATCGGTGCGCCCCAGCCGTAATTCCCGACCCCGCCCGCATGCGGTAAAATCCGGTGACAGGGCACAAGCAATGTAATGGGGTTTGATCCCACGGCAGTCCCAACGGCGCGACAGGCCTTTTGGTTGCCGATGCGCGCGGCAATCTGGCCATATGTGGGGCGTTCCAGCGGTGCTAGCGCAAGCAAGGCCTGCCAGACCTTATGCTGAAATGGCGTCCCAAACAGGGTCATAGGTAAGTCATTCAGGCGGTTTGCGCGCCACGCCGTCATGATACGGCCCGTTTGACCCGTGTCAGCGGTTGGAATGAAATTGCAGTGTGGCAAGGCTCGCTGCGCTTTTGCATGAACCGATTCTGCACCATCTTTGACCCAGGCCAGGCCCAGCCAAACCAATTGTTCGCCCATCCAGGCGCTGTGCACGATCAAATCACCTTCCGTTTGCGTGATTGACGCAATATCGGTGCGTGACGGGCTGCGGGGCAGTGTCTCAAAACGGGTGGCAGGCATCTGGTGTTTCTCCTTGTCATTCTGGGGCGACGGCTTTATCACAATGATATGTCGATTGCGATCAAACGGAACAAGGGCCAGATTGAAGAAATTTTTCATCGGCTGCAAGAACATAATCCAGACCCGAGAAGCGATCTGGAATATACCTCAACCTATACGTTGCTTGTCGCCGTGGTGCTATCAGCCCAGGCCACTGATGCCGGTGTCAACAAAGCGACGCGCCGCCTGTTTCCAATCGCCAGTACGCCGGAAGAGATGGTAGCCCTTGGGATGGATGGGATCAAGAACCATATCAAAACAATTGGTTTGTTTAACGCCAAGGCACAGAATGTGTATGCCCTGTCGCAAAAGTTGATTGCCGACCATAACAGTGCGGTGCCAGGCACCCATGCAGAATTGCAAGCCTTGCCTGGCGTGGGGCGGAAAACGGCAAACGTTGTCTTGAATATCGCGTTTGGCCAGAACACCCTGGCCGTTGATACACATGTGTTCCGCCTGTCGCACCGGCTGGGCCTGGCCACTGGCAAAACACCGGATGCGGTTGAGCGTGAATTATTGGCCTGCGTGCCGGATCATTATCTGTATCACGCCCATCACTGGTTGATCCTGCATGGGCGATACGTTTGCAAGGCGCAAAAGCCGTTATGCCCGACCTGCATCCTGAATGATGTCTGCGGGTTCAAAGAAAAACGCCGACCTGGTTAAGGCCGGCGTTCTAAAAATTGTTATCCGCAGCGGATTATTCAGCAGCCGATGGACGGTTGCGGGTGAACAGGCTTTCGCTGTTGTCTTTTTCGCTTGATTTACCGAAAGATGCAGCGGCGACGCGGCCTTTACCGGTTGATTTCTTGCCGTCTTGGGACGATTGCAAAGATGTTAACGGGCTGATACGGCCGTCGATCAGTGCGCCTGGCTCAATCGCCAGTTCTTTATAAGAAACGGAGCCGATAATCGATCCGCTGGCACGGACTGTCAGGCGACCATTGACTTTCAGGTCACCTTCAAAGCGGCCAGCAACGGTTGCTTCATCAATTTCAACGGAACCATAGAAGACACCGGTTTGGGTGATTTCCAGGTTTTTTGCGCCACGCAGTGATGCATCGACGGTCCCTTCGACCACCAGGTTTTCGCAAGCCTCAATATCGCCGGACATGGCGATGCCTTCACCGATGACCAGACGACGGCCATTTGACGCGCTGGCGTTATAAGGTGTGTAAGACGCGGCTACGGCAGGGGTTGATGATGGTGCGTTGGCAGCCGGTGCAGGGCCAAAATTACCATAGGACGGGGCGCCGAATGGTGTGCGTGGCTGTGGTGTTGCGGCTTGTGGTGCCTGTGGGCGTTGAAAACCGCTGCCGGCGTTGCCTGTGGCTGTGTCGCTGGTGGTTTCTGGTGTGGTCTCAGATGTTTGTGGTTCGGCCATGGTACGGCTTTCCTTTCTTGCTGTTGTGTCAGGGGTTGGTGTGGATGTTTGAGGCTCAGTCGTGTCAACCGATGTCGTGGTTGAAGACGTTTCTGGCGCCGAACCGGAACGCGGGCGGTGGAACATGTCGTTATCCCTTCAAAATGTGACTGTCTGAATAAGGGGCACCATAGGGGAGATGGTGGCAAAATGCAAATATATTTGAATCACTTACAGGCCGTTTTGTAATGCCTTAAATGTCATGAAAATGCGCGTAAATCGACTCGGCTAATTTTTGCGAGATTCCAGGGGCGCGGACAAGATCAGCAACGCTTGCGCGGGTTACGGCACGGGCCGACCCGAAATGCATCAGCAGGGATTTCTTCCGTGTCGGGCCAATACCAGAAAAGCCATCAAGCGGCGAATTTTCGTGTTGCGCCTGCCGCTTGCGTCGGTGCGTGCCAATGGCAAAACGGTGCGCCTCGTCTCGTAATCGCTGCAGGTAATGCAGGACGGGATCATTGTGCTTTGGCTGCACGGGGCTGTGACCTGGAACATGGATATATTCAAGGCCTGCGTTTCGTTGCGGCCCTTTGCTGATCCCCGCCAAATGCACCTGGCCGTCCAGGTTGGCCGCGGCCAGAACCTCTTGCGCCACGGCCAGCTGGGTCGGCCCACCATCGATCAAAAGCAGATCGGGCCAATCAGGGTCACCGGGGGATTTTTCCTCTGTCAGACGGTGCAGGCGTCTGGTCAAAACCTCTCGCATCATGGCCAGATCGTCGCTTTTCCCCGCATGGCGGATATTAAAGGTGCGATAGGCTTTTTTCTGGAACCCCTCTGGCCCGGCCACAATCATCGCGCCGATCATATGCTGGCCCGCTGTGTGACTGTTGTCATACACCTCAATCCGTTGGGGCGGCGCGGGAAGGTGCAATAGTTCCGTTAGACCGGTCAGCAGGGCAACTTCGGTTTCCGTCTGCCGCAATTTACGTTCTAAGGCCTGCGCCGCATTGGCGGCCACCGAGTCCAGCAGGCGTGCCTGGGACCCGCGTTGCGGGCGGTGCAGGGTGACACGCTTGCCGCCCTGCTGACTTAACGCGTTGGCCAGCAGATTGGGCTGTAAAGGCATGACATTCAGCAGAATAACGGGCGGGCAAAGGCGGGTCGCATAAAATTGTGCCACAAACGCCTGCATGATATCGGCATCTGTGTCATCGCCCCCATGTTGTGGGAAGAAATGCGTCTGGCCATAGCTTTTGCTGTCGCGAATGACGTAAACGCTGATGCAGCTGCGCGTGCCTTGCCGGGCCATGGCCATGACATCCCCATCCGCCAGATTGTGGCTGAGCAGGGCATGCTGGCTTTGAATGCTGGCCATGGTGCGCAGGCGGTCACGCAGCAGGGCCGCGGTTTCAAAATCCATCGCCGTGCTGGCGGCTTCCATCTGCGTACGCAGCTTTTCTTGCAGGGCGCTGGATTGACCGGACAGAAACGCGCAGGTTTCATCGACCTGAGCCCGATATTCTTCCGGGCTGACATAGCCGACACACGGGGCGGTGCAGCGTTTGATATGGTATTGCAGGCATGGGCGTTTCCGGGTGGCAAAATCGCTGTCAGCGCAGTTACGCAGCAGGAACGCGCGTTGCAGGTCAATCAGGGTTTTATACACATTATGCGCATTGGCGTAGGGGCCAAACGACCGGCCTTTGTGCGCCTGTGGCCCGCGTGTGACCCGCATCGCTGGCGCGTCATGATCCGTGCTGATGTGAATATAGGGAAAGCTTTTGTCGTCGCGCAGCAGGATATTATAGCGTGGTGCCAGAGTTTTGATCAGCGTGGCTTCTAGCAGCAGCGCCTCTACTTCCGTTTCAGTATGGATAATTTCCACCGCACGGGTTTCGGCAACCATCCGGCGCAGGCGGGCATTCAAGCGACCTGACTGCGTATAGCTTAAGACGCGGCGTTTCAAGGCGCGCGCCTTGCCGACATATAAAACGTCTTTGTCGGCATTCAGCATGCGATAGACGCCCGGCCCCTGTGGCAACAGGTCGGCCATTTGACGAATGCAATCTGCACCGTGCAAAGGAGGAGGGGTGTCAATCATAGAGTTGATCATAGAGCATCGTTCCCGGCGCGTCAGGCGTAAAAGCAAAAAAAGCTTGACTTCAAACAATCAAATATCCTACATATTCAATAGTTGAGTATAAGAAACTTAAAAAAGAAAAGTGTGGGCTATGAAACATAATGATATTGCGCTGAAAACGCGCAGCGGTGAAACTGTGTTCACGGGGCAATTCCCGCATCATGCGGCCTGCGTTATGGCTGCGGTGAACCAAAATATTTCCCTTGATTACGTTGATTTATCTGGCTTGTCGCTGCGGTCCTGTACCTTGGATGGCGCGTCATTGCGTCATGCTGACTTACGCGGTTGCGACCTGACATCGGCCAATTTGTCCGAATGTGATTTGCGCGATACGCTGTTTGATATGGCCAGGCTGGTGGATGCCTGTCTGGCGGAATCCCGTCTGGATCGCGCCAGTTTGCGGCACACGCAAATGCAGGCGGCCATTATGCATGAAACATCGCTTTATCGCGCGTGCATGACACTGAGCACAGCCTGGGCTATTCCCTGGGAGGATGTCGCGCCCCGCTGGCCTGTTTATATTGAGACAGATGAATGTGCCTTTCAGCCGTATATGCGCCCGCCCTTAATGATCCGAGCGGACAGGAAAATTGTGACGCAGGCAACAACACCTATAGGTTGTGTTATAATATAGGGTGCACAGAATATATGATACATAAAGTAGGTTGGATGTGGCTTAACACAACCTTAAGTATTGGATGATAACGTGAGGCGGCTTTGAGAGAAGCAATAGAAACGGTTTGCCAAGAGGTTTATATCATGCGGTTTTACATACGATTAAAAGGAGTGGGAGCTGTATTTGTTGAGTTCTCGACTGTTCACTACAATTCACTCTTGTTTTCTATCAACAAATCGGATATGGAGGTTGTCTATGAGTTTCCCTTTGGGACATGTATATTGACATCAGCCCGTGCCTTGCGTGCGGAAAGGAATAATAATCCGTATGCAAACCTTACCTCCCCTGCCGCCGGTCCCTACCCTGCAAAGGCTGCTCGCTGTCCTGCTGCAATTCCGTGCGATTGATCCAGAATTCCCTTTGCAATACGCTATTTGCCTGTGCGAAATTGCCCAAAATCCCGGTATGTCCCTTACGAACCTATCTGAAAAAACGAGTCTGGCGCTATCCACTGTGTCACGTATTGTTGGCGCCTTATCGGATTACCGCCCCAATGGCGCCCCTTACGGGCTTATCAGCATGGAAATAGCCGCCGTGGAACGTCGCCGTCGAGAGCTGAAGCTGACCGCAGCGGGCGTTGAGTTATTGCGGGCCGCCTGTACGCCGTTAGGATCGGACGGAACCGAGCAATCAGATCGGACCATTTCGCTGAAAACGGTTTGGTAATGAAAACAGGCTTGCCACGCGCGTCATATTCAATTATGCGAGAAGCAGACAATCTGTACAACACGGCCCCGTGGCGGAACAGGTAGACGCAAGCGACTTAAAATCGCTCGTTCGTAAGGACGTGCCGGTTCAATTCCGGCCGGGGCCACCATATGCACAAGATGACTTTTTAAGTCAGGTCAGGCGATATCCGCCTGCAAGGCCATCAATTTAACCGTCCCGCCCTTTGCTGCGATAATCTGCGCCAAACGCCTGGTTGCTGCGACCAGCGGCACAGCATCTGTGCCCCGTAAAACCACACTCAGGCTTAACGACCCGACGCGATAATGGGGATATGACCCGATTTCAACACCTGCGTATTCTGCTTCTAATGCGCCCATTTCAGCGGCGATCATGCTTTCGCCCAGATCGCACGCAATCGTATTGGACAGCATCGGCGTGCCGTGTTCCAACTGCCCCAGAATACTGTCCATCATCGCCTGCATAATCCTTGGTACGCCGGCCATGACGTGGACATTCTCAATGCGAAAACCAGGGGCTGCGGACACGGGATTGGGAATCAAGGTTGCGCCAACGGGAATACGCGCCATCCGCAGCCGCGCATCCGTTAATTCCGCCGCGCCGTAATAGGCCTCTAAGATTTGCTGTGCTTCCGCATTGATGGGGCAGTCAACGCCAAAGGCGCGGGCGATACATTCAGTCGTGATGTCATCATGTGTGGGGCCGATGCCGCCTGTGGTAAAAACATATGTATAATTATGGCGCAGGGTGCCCAGGGCCGTGACGATTTTATCGGCAATGTCTGGAACCACCCGTACCTCGCCCACCCGTACGCCAATACCATTCAGTTTTTCAGCAATATACTGCGTGTTGCTGTCTTGGGTTCGGCCTGACAAAATCTCGTTCCCAATCACCAGAATGGCGGCGGTTATGGTTTTTCCGGTGTTTGACATGTTTTATCTCTGTTGGTTTTCATTGGAATAGGTTATATCAAACATATGATGGCACAGGCAAAAAAAGTCACAAGAGACGGCATTGAAATTCATCCCGCGGCGGATTTTGACGGGATGCGCCGCGCGGGCCGCCTGGCGGCTGAGGTCCTGGATATGATCACGCCCCACGTTGTGCCAGGCGTTAAAACCGGCGATCTGGACCGCATCTGCCATGATTTTATCACGCGCAATGGCGCGATTCCTGCGCCCCTGAATTACAAAGGCTTTCCCAAATCCACCTGCATCTCGGTGAACCATGTTGTCTGTCACGGTATTCCGGGTGAAAAAAAGCTGATGGACGGTGACATCGCCAATATCGATGTGACAGTTATTCTGGACGGATGGTACGGCGACACCAGCCGCACATATCTGGTCGGTAACGGCGTATCCATTAAGGCCAAACGTCTGGTCGATATTACTTATCAAGCCATGATGGCGGGCATTGCGGCAGTCAAGCCTGGCGCCCGGCTGGGTGATATTGGTGCAGCGATTCAAAGCGTTGCCGAGCCTGAGCGTTTTTCCGTCGTCCGCGATTTTTGCGGCCATGGTTTAGGGCGCGTTTTCCACACGCAACCCAGCGTCCTGCATTTTGGTACGTCCGGCACCGGTCCGGTCCTGGAACCCGGGATGTTTTTCACGATTGAGCCGATGATCAATTCAGGTACGTATGATACAAAAGTCCTGCCGGATGGATGGACCGCAGTCACCCGGGACCGCGGCCTGTCCGCGCAGTTTGAGCATTCTTTGGCCGTCACTGAAGACGGGTATGAGATTTTCACGTTATCGCCCGCAGGTTTCACAACCCCGCCCTATGGCAATGTCTGACAAAGATCAGGATGATCTGCCGCATTATGCCGGGCATCGCGCAAGGTTGCGGGCGCGCTTCCTGCAAACCAACGGCCACGGCATGCCTGATTACGAATGGCTGGAATTGCTGTTGTTTCAGGCAATCCCGCGGCGGGATGTCAAACCGCTGGCGAAAGACCTGCTGCGCCATTTTGGCAGCCTGCCACGTGTTTTACGCGCCCCGCAGACCGATTTAAAAACATTTGGGATGAGTGAGGCAGCCATTATCGCGCTGAAATCCGTTTGCGGTATTGCGGAACACCTGATGCGGCTTGAGACAATGCAAACCCAGGTCCTGGGGAATTGGCGGCAATTAATCGATTACCTGCACGCGACGATGGCGCATGAAAAACAGGAGATTTTCCGCATTCTGTACCTAAGCAAGAAAAACGAGCTGATCGCTGACGAAGTACAGGGACGGGGCACGGTCGATCACACCCCGGCCTATCCGCGTGAGATTTTGAAACTGGCCCTGGAACTGGGCGCGACCGCCCTGATCATGGTCCATAACCACCCCAGTGGTGACGCAACCCCGTCCCAGGCTGATATCGACCTGACCCATGCAGTTATGCAGGCGGCCCGCCCGTTAAGAATCACTGTGCATGACCATGTTATTATCAGCGCAAAAGGCCATAGCAGTATGCGTAATCTGGGCCTGATTGCCTGATTAGGATTGCGAGTCATTCGCAACAAAATAAAGTAAAATCAAAGGCTTGCCTTTTGGCTGGCCACTGCCTATGTTATGCGTATCATTTACAAACAGAAGGAGAGAGCCATGAAAGGCGATAAAGTTGTTTTGGAATTTTTGAACGCTGCGCTGCGTGGTGAATTGACGGCAATCAACCAGTACTTCCTGCATTCACGGATGCTGGATGATTGGGGCATGACCAAACTGGCCAGGCATGAATACAAGGAATCGATTGAAGAGATGCAGCACGCGGATCTGCTGATCAAACGTATCCTGTTCCTGGAAGGACTGCCAAATTTGCAGACGCTGGATAAATTGCTGATCGGGGAGAATGTCCGTGAAGTTCTGGAATGCGATATGAAGCTGGAGATCAAAGGCATTGAAAACTATCGTGCCGGCATTAAGGCTTGCGAACAGGCGGGTGATTACATTACGCGCGACCTGTTTCAAACAATTCTGAAAGACGAAGAAGGCCATTTGGATCATCTGGAAACCATGCTGGAAAGCTTGGAATTGCAAGGGATTCAAAACTTCATTCAGTTACACACAGATCCAGCGGACGGTAATGCATAGAGCTTGACAAGACCCGCTTCAGTTGCGAATGATTATCAAGTGCAAGGTGATCGAGTCGCAAAAGGGGCGGGTATGTATTTCTGTAATTGTCGGGGTATTCGCGAATCTGATGTAAATGCCGCCATTGATAAAGGGTGCTGTACCTATAAATCCGCCTATCGCGCCTGCACCGGTGAAAAACCTGTTTGCGGCATGTGCCAGACAGACTTTCCCGCCGTACTGGCACGTCATTCAGTCTCTCAGGCATCAATGCAGGTATCAGCACCAACATCTGCGCAGGACGCGGATATGGTCGCAACAACCGCACCGGTTATGCCTTAATTCCTTAGAATTGTTTCTTCCCTCTTTCTATCCGCAGATCGCCATGTTACGCATGACGAAACCATAAGGAGGTTGCATGATGCGACGACTACTATTAATTGGAGGATTACTGATGACTTTAGCTTCTGCCCCTGCGCTGGCCGCCGATACGGCTGCTGCGCCTGTTCAAACCGACCCTGAAAACACCATCATCATGACGGTGCCAGGCGGCGATGTGACGATTAAGCTGCGCCCCGACCTGGCGCCACAGCATGTGGAACGCATTAAAACACTGACTCGCCGTGGCTTTTACGATGGCCTGGTGTTTCACCGCGTGATTGAAGGCTTTATGGCCCAAACCGGCGACCCGACCGGTACGGGTATGGGCGGCTCTGATCTGCCTGACCTGCCTGCGGAATTTACCCCGTACAATTTCGGTCGCGGCGTAATTGGCATGGCCCGGTCGTCAAACCCGAATTCAGGTAACTCGCAATTCTATATCTGCTTTGACGATTGCAGCTTCCTGAACAACCAGTACACGGTGTGGGGCGAAGTGGTCAGCGGGATGGAACATATCGACGCGATCAAACGCGGCGAACCGCCTGCAAACCCGGACAAGATCGTCAAGATGCGTGTCCAGGCTGACGCAGTCGCCAAATAAGCACATACATATTCTTTGATTAAAGGCCCGTGGTTTAACCGACTGCGGGCCTTAATGTATCAACAACCGTGAACAGCTTGTTCAACAGGTTTTCCAGCTTTTTCAAATCGGCCAGTGGGTCGGCGGTTTCAAGGCGCAGGAACAACGTCTGCTCGTTAAATATCACCATTGTATCGGCGTTCGGCATGTTCAACAGGGTTTGCAGGACTTTTAAACGATCCGGTGTCATGTTCGGTGCCAGTAAGGCGGCATTCAGCGTGCGAAACAGCGCCTCTTTCGGCCATTGCGGCGCGTCGGGTGTGAAGTCTTCCTTCAATTTCTGCTGCATGATATAGGCCTTCAAGGCCGGCGCGGTGGCGACAGCACCGCCGCCGGGAAGACCGAACGGAGCCTCAATCAATATCACGTTGCGATAGCGTTGCGACCGCCCGTCGCGTAAGGCTTGCTGCTCCGTATAAAGCGTGACCAGCAGGTCTTTGCGCATTAATCCCTTGGCTTCGGGCGGGCTGGACAGGCCGCCGCGCACGAAGGTCATGCTGTATTTGCGGGACAGGGCGGCCCAGGTGTTTTTCTGGCGGAATAAAAGCCAATAGGACCAGCCGCTGCTGCCCAGAATGATGATGGCGATTAACGCCCAAATAACGACCCAGATGTTCACGTGCGCACGCTCCTGCTTCTCCCGAATCATACGCAAAAACCAGCGCGTGCGCCAGCATTTACATGTCATGCGACAATGATGCCTTTTACAGTAAAATGCCCGTAATCAGGAAATTGAAGCATCCACTTGTATGATCGGCTTTCTGTAAGGATAGATATAATACACCAGGAAATAGATAAAATATAATATGGTAGTAAATGTGCTATTTATTATAATAATTAAATTAAGATGTAATATTGAGAATAAGTAACGCGTAGTGGAGATATTATAAAATGAAAAAGATTTTGATTATATGTTGTTTATTCTTAACAGCTTGTGCAGATCCTGCTGATAAAATTAAACCGTCATACGTTTCTCCGCTGCAATACGATGATTACTCGTGTTCTCAAATTAAAGCTGAATTATCGCGCGTTGGCCGAAAAATGAATGAAGTTGCAGGGATACAAGACAAAACGGCTTCTAACGACTCTGTTGCTATGGGCGTCGGATTAATACTTTTATGGCCTGCTTTATTTTTCATTGATAATTCCGATCAGCGCGTAGAACTTGCCCGATTAAAGGGAGAATTTGATACGCTTGAACAAGTTGCCATTCAGAAGAATTGTAAAGTGGCTAAAGAAATGCAAGTTATCAGAGCTGAGCAGGCCGCCCGTAAAGCAGCGCAAAATGCTCCGGCCCATAAGCCCGTCAATCAATAACAAAATCGTATTCAACGGAAAAAAGTGAATCAAATCTACAGAAAGCGATTCAAGCCATTTTGAAAGTCTAAGTCATTGATTTGAATGGTGCCCAGGGACGGAGTCGAACCGCCGACCCCGCGCGCGTTTGCGCGCCTATGTAATATTTATGTGTCGGCTTAAGAAAGAAATGGTGCCCAGGGACGGAGTCGAACCGCCGACCCCGCGCGCGTTTGCGCGCCTATGTAATATTTATGTGTCGGCTTAAGAAAGAAATGGTGCCCAGGGACGGAGTCGAACCGCCGACACAGGGATTTTCAACCAACCAGCAATCTAATTGATAATATCATTTTCTTACAGCCCCTAACGTTTGAAGGGGTAGTATATCAAGTCTACAGCTCTCTAACATCTTCAAATCTGATAGAGCTTTAAATGCTATAACAATAAGTAAGTATTACCACATTGTTACCTCGTATGCGCTGCAGTAATTACTGGTAGATTACAGAGTGGATACGCCTGTATGTTTGTTGCATTAATATTCGTCTACTCATAGGTTGACCTACGCTCAAACGCTGCAGTGAGGATAATATGCATGTTAACTACTACACCTGATTTTTACTCTCGTTATGAAAGGCACCTTGATCTGCCGGGCTTCGGTGTTGAAGGTCAGAAAAGTTTACTGTCATCAACAGTGCTGATTATTGGTGCAGGAGGGCTTGGGTGTCCTGTTGCAATATATTTGGCAGCAGCCGGGGTGGGGCATCTCATAATCGCAGACGATGATAAGGTTAGTCTATCTAACCTACAGCGCCAAATAGCGTACGTAAGTAGCGACATAGGCCAGCCAAAAGTTAACGTTCTTGCGGCCCGTCTTCACCAGCAAAACCCCCATGTTCGCATAACCCCTCACAATATGAGGCTGACACGCGAGACAATATTTACCCTAGAGGAAAATATAGATCTCATTATAGATTGCACAGACAGTTTCGAGTCAAGATATGCCATCAATGAAGCTGCCGTGAGATTTGGCGTGCCGTTCTTGTCAGGATCGGTCATATATCAATCAGGACAGGTGGCCTTATTTGCAGGACATTTGCCAGAGGGGCCGTGCTATCGATGTTTGTATCCGATAGCGCCTTCAACAGACATAGCACCCACATGTACAGAATCTGCAGTTCTTGGTCCTGTTTGTGGTGTTATAGGGTCATTAATGGCTGTAAAAGCAATTAATTATCTCGCTCATCCCAAAATAGAAAGTAAGTATATGCTCTTTATGTACGAAGGAAATGAGGGCCATACATACTCTAGTCATATTAAAAAGTCAGAAGTATGTCCAATCTGTAATGTCGGTTAAGAAAGAATGATAAATGCATTTATTAGAAAAAGTAGAATTAGTAGACGTAAAATCTAGTTATATACGGAATAAGGTATTATGTACTTTATTAACTGTATGTTTGAAGGATTTCCAGAAGAATATAGATATCGATATATTATTAGATACGTATGACGGAATGTCTGCGGCAATTCTCAGTATTGCGACGACAAATGGTGGTTCTATTTCATTTCAATCAACAGATATAATGCATATATCGTTTTTCGCTGGCGACAGTTCTATCTTTCATACTAATCGGGCATTAGAGGCTGCTCTGCAGATTAACCAATATCTAATGTCAGTTGAGCTAAATGCTTGTTTTGCAATTGATGTAGGATTTTGTGTCTATATGACTGCGGGATCGGAGAAGTTTTATGAGTCTGTTATGTGTAATACTGCGGTTGTTAATGAAAATGATACAAAGAGTGGTATTTTACTATCCGATTCTGCCCTTGATAAATTAGTAGGAATTGAAACACAGCTGGGTTCTTTTCTCACCGCTAAAGGCAAAAGGTATCAAGCCCTGCTTTCCACCAGTCCCACGGAACAAGAGCAGGCAGTTCATTTTATAGGGAGAGATCTTGAGCTTGTTCGGCTGCAGTTTTTTATGGAGGAGGCTGTTAGATCTAAAGGGACCGCTTGCGCCATTATCGGTGAGGCTGGAATAGGAAAATCCACTCTGCTGGACAATTTCTTAGAGCGGAAGCATCTGTATAAAATCCGCACTGGCTTCTCGCCAGAGAATTCTTCTCTTCTGCATTTGTTGGCAAGTATAGTCGCTCAGATTATTCACAATGACGGGATATACCAGTTAGATAATCAGGCGATAGATTATATAACGTCTAAGTTTTTTATAAAGGATAAGCTTTTCTGTGATGCTATTAACTACATTTTCAATAAACCAACGGAATCGTCAGAATGGGCATTACTCGATAATTCTGTAAAGATTTCTAAGTCTGTAGAGGTACTAATAGATATAATAGGTTCTATATCAAAAGATCGTATATGTGCTTTTATAATAGAAGATATACACTGGGCTCAAAAAAGTGTTTTGGAGTATATAATTGATATTATGCATGCGTTACAAGGAAATCGTATTTTATTCATTTTCACCTCAAGGTCTATTGAGTGTATAAATGATCTAGGTTGTATTAATGTAATAAGTTTAATACCTTTTAATAGGCATGAAGTTCACTTACTATATCATACGTTGGTTCCTAGCGAAAGAGATAGTCTAGAAACACGAACAGCAATTGATAAATGTAATGGTAATCCATTTTACACTGCGGAAACAATAAAGTATATAAACTCAGATCACTTTCAATCAATTTCCGTACCAAATACAATCCAAGATATTATATTGGCGCGCGTCAATGCCTTGCCGCATGCTGAACAGCAGCTTTTGCGATTTGCAAGTATTTTAGGTTTTGAGTTTTCTTTAAAACAAGTATGTCAGATATTTTCTTTAGAAGCTGCCAGCCTGCAACATGTTGCTAAGTCACTGGTAAGAAAAGGATTTCTATATAGGTCTGGGCTTGGGCTTGTATATATATTTACGCATGAGTTGAAACGTATAGCGATATATAGTGCTGTTCTACACAGTGATAAAATAAGTTTTCATCAGAAAGCCTTGCGTTATTACATGGCATATGAGCCTTCAAACATTTGTTCTATCGCGTTGCACGCATATGAATCTGGAGACTATCAAGCAGCATATGAGGCCAATCTTGCTGTTTATGATATGGCAATCGATAACTATGACTCGGCACTGGCATTGACGGCAATTTCACGATGTGAGCTCATCGCGGCACCAGATGCATTAAAGTTATCTCATTTAAGCGTCAGGCGCTTGCGGGCTCAGTTGCTGAAGGGGGATGCCTCGCTGTTGCAAAAAACATTGCGTGAGCTTTCACGGCCTACAAAAGAGAGGCTGCCAGAGCAGAATGTGGCAGAAATAGAAGGGGCCTCATGGTTATGTAAGTGGATGGCGGGGGATTATCAGTCTGCTATTCAAGATATTATGCAAGCAAAGCAAGTTATTAAACCGGGTACAGAATTATCTATTACAGCGTCAATACGATTGGCAGGTATTTACTCAGACATTGGTGAATACGGTAAGTCTACAGATGTTTTAAATAAGCTAAGAGATGAGATATCACTTAAAGAAGACTACATTGAAGTAACACAATTAACGTTTCCTTATATCGCCGCGATAGAGGCAATACAGGCTAGAAACGATGCATGCTTAGGGATGACAGAGTCTGCGTTAACGCGATGTCATAAGGCAACTGGTCTGTGTTCTGTGCAAAAGAATAAGGTGTCTCAACTATTCGCTATGTGTTACACAGCTGAGGCATACATTATATGCAATAAACTTGATCAAGCTAAGCCACTTATTCAAGATGCAGTGTCTATTGTTAATGAGAAAGAAATTGATATATTATTTGGTTACGCAAGTGTGCTTTCTGGTTATCTAATGTCTTTAGAAAAAAGGGGAGCATCTATAAGAGTGATTAGAAATGGCATACAAAGTTGTATGCAGCGTAATCAAATGAGCCGCGTATCACTTTATTACTATTACATGACCAAGTCGTTATTGTTTTTAGGTGATGAGATCGAAGCAAAGAAATCTATTTCTCAGGCTATATCACTAAGTACACGATACCAAGAAAATGGAGTATTGCTTTTGAGCCTCAAACTTGCAAATGAATATAAATTATTGCCGGAACATATGGATGTCACAAAAGAGATAGAAACATTAGCGATGAGTCAGTTTCGTCAGACTGCCTAACCGCCAGCAATAGGCGCAAAAACAATAATAGGTTTATCACTGTCAATACCATCCTTGAGAGACAGAATACGTCCGTCCTGACTGAAGAATATTATCCCAGTTTCTTCTAATATATATTTATGTTTAGTACTAAGTTCGGATAAAAGAATAATGAGACTTTCTAGAAAGATATTCTCTCTTATATCTATCTTATCTTCGATTGTTCCTAATTTGTCTTTTATCCAGCCTGTATATAATATCTTAATAATCATGTAAAGATTCCTGAAGTTTATTAATATTATTAAACCTTATATGTGACCTTTCCACGCTTATTATACCCTGTTCTGCAATTCTCTTGAGCACCTTGTTGACGGTCTCACGGGTAAGGCCGGTCAAATGCCCCAATCTCTCTTGTGATAAATAAACACCATTTGGATGCATATATGCCAATTCGTATAAGCGTCTAAGGACTCTTTCTTCTGGGTTGGTTGTAATCATCGTAATAGCGAGATCTGCAAAACATATCGCATTTTTGGCAATTTCACTCATCAGTGCAGCATTCAGAGCTGGATCTGGTGTCGTAATGAGAGTTAGTATGTCTTTGCGCTCTAAAGCTTTGATCGTACACTTTTCGAGTGCTATAGCATCACATATCCTGGGCATTGCATCGATATATTCGATGATGCCGAAGCATTGATTTCTACCATATATTGTAAGTATGATATCATTGCCTTTGCGAGACACTTGCCTTAATGCAACAGATCCATGCACTAATTGATACAATGTATTCGCAGCATCAGCACTTCTATATATGGTTTCGTCTTTTTTAAATGTAAGCCTTTTGGCTGCGTGATCATAAAGTTGAAATACTTTTGAGAAAGACATTATTCTGCCTCTACAATGCATTGCCGCCAATAGGCCGTCTCTTCAAAATAAAAGGAAATTTGAGACACTGTATCTTTATCCATTAAGAAATCTTTTATGTAGTCCAGCATTAAGGCTGCATCGTCATGTTTTGCATTACAAGCTTTTTGTTCTGCCCATATAAAGAAATCACGTAAAGACTCATGGGCTTGGCACGCAGTTTCTTCAAGGCGTGGGTAACATCTTTGTTTGTAATACATTGCTTTGGCAAGGTCTATGACATATTGCGCAAGAGATGCGGGAAGTATCTTTTGCTGAACGCCTAAAGCTACTGTTTTGCGAATATTGACCATTGCCTCTGAAAGCGGCATGTATTGCAAGTCTTCCGGTGCATGAACGATAGCAACTTCGTCATCATCTTCTATTAATCCCGTTTTGTAGGCCTCATAAACTTCACCAATACCAATCATGCCGTATGTGTGCAGCTCTGCTGCGCGAAGGGCTCCCATACTTGCCGCTCCAATAACGTGTATGCCTTTTGAGAGCGCATATAAAATTTCTTTGTGCCACACAGCCGGCTGTGTTTCAAAATAGCCGTCAACAATCCCTATGAGACGCGGATTATACTTTTCGCATACTTTGTATACGTCCCCTTGTGAGGCAGGGGGGAGATATATAGCTTCTTTATATATAGAGCTAGCATGTTGATGAGAAATACTGGGGCCTGTAAAAACGACGGCATTAGTGCGTGGCATGTGCATAAGCTTTCATGTGTGACATAAGACGTTCCCCTGGTATGCGCACATGTGCTTTGCTAAGGTTTTCTAAGCCTGGTACCAGGACGCGTACCACGGGAATATTAATCTCTGGTTTTGTAAGGTCGACAGTTAAAATCGTATTCACCCCGCACAAGGAGAGGGATTTACATATAATATTAATGTCTTGATCAGATGGTGCGCTGATTTGAGGGGATGTTATGTGTTGGTAATTAAGACCGGCTTGATTGTTTGGGCGCATTAGAGCATACGAGTTCGCCTCGGATTTCTGCATTTGTTTATGATACAATGCTTTTGTTTGATCATCTCGTGCCCCACTTATGAAGGTAAGACGACTTTGAGCTGCTTCTGTAACAGCTTTTAGAAGGGCCACTCCTTTGTTAAGATGGGTACCACTGCCAAATCCGGGGCGAACCTGATTGTGTGGGCAGCATATCAAGCACACAAACGTGGGGATACCTATGTCAGAGACAGCGTTCCAAATATATGTTTGAAGCCCAGCATTTCGGATTTTATCAATATATACACCGCAAATAGGGTCGTCTAATGTTTCAATATCAACAAAAGACTCAATTTTGTGTGAAGCTGGCGCGCATGACCACAAGGCTATGGCATCTCTTTCTATGCATTCATATAACCCATGCAGAACAGCCTCATCACAGGAATTTCCTGCTGCAAGCCCATTTGAGTCCACAATAAAGGCACCATAATTTCCCAAAGTGTCTCCTGTGGTATTTAGATCCAGAATTTCGAATGGGACATAAACGGAACTATTTTTATGAACGCAGTGCGCTTCAATCCATGGGCGTCGTATATGTGGATTAAAAGTGTGTTCTCGGGATCGGGCCAGGTGCCGAATACTGACAACATCTAAATCAGAATTTATTAAGGCGGAATGGCTGGTAAATATCAATGGCTTCTCAATGTTCTCAGCATGGTAAAGCTCAATCGCTTCCATGGAAGCAGATACTTTTGCTGCTAACAGGCTCGTGCCTTTTCCTTGAGATACGGAGAGAGATTTTGCATTTGGCCTGACGGCCATTGCAACGGGGATGCCAATACGATCTAGCCCTGTAACGTTTGCTACACGCGTGATGCCGACCCGATCAAAGGTTGCACACACGCGCTGATACGTGTCTTCCAGGCGGGTGCAGTGATGTGCCCCCGCCTGGAAGACTTTATGGTAATTTATTCTAGTCACTTCAAAAGATTAGGGAATAATAAATATGTGAGCCCCAGCCTCGTCAAGTAACTTGCCATAGCGGAAATTAAGCGCCTCTTGGCTATCTAGTGCATCTGCTTTTGTGATCATAATTACACTCTTTCTTGTTTTGTATGTCTCGGCCTATGAGACAGAAGTGTTAATACACATGCTATCTGAGTCGTTCTCATCGCAGACTCTGGTATGTAAACGTGTAATGGTTACGGCATAAAGGAGATGAAAATGAAATGTGTTTACAGAGACCTGATGCTTTGGCAGGCGTCGCAATATGCTGCCTTATCAAGTGTTGCACGGTCGTTATCGGGTCTTGCAGAAGAG
The DNA here is from genome assembly GCA_040386235.1 of Pseudomonadota bacterium. Classification (GTDB taxonomy): domain Bacteria; phylum Pseudomonadota; class Alphaproteobacteria; order Micavibrionales; family Micavibrionaceae; genus JAZKGA01. The sequence goes on along the minus strand of JAZKGA010000001.1, from coordinate 110,161 downwards.
TGTGATAATTGTGGACACGACACTTTTGCGATCATGTTAAGGGCAATGTCCAATACAATTTTGATGGAAGGACGAGAGGTGGAAGATTTCGACTCTCATGTTGATCGATCTCACTAGCATGCGTAATGCTTTTTACGGATCGGAAGGTGTGGTAATAACCTCATTGCCGTCAGTAGAGTAGGACTCACTAAACCGGGTGTATATTTGAGTACGTTACCCTGGATTAAAGGGCGTGCAGTTATGCATAAGATAATTTCAGTCTTAACTATCTCATTATTAAAGGAAAAATGGTGCCCAGGGACGGAATCGAACCGCCGACACAGGGATTTTCAATCCCTTGCTCTACCGACTGAGCTACCTGGGCATCAGAATAGGCCGGTGGACGTGTTTATAAGTGAGGGCGGCACGCTTGTCCAGCCCGAAATGGCTGCTGGTCCTATCTTTTTACATTTACATAGTGTTAGTTGCTTTTTAAGACTTCTCTGTCAGGATGTGGAAGCGATGGCTCAGAACTGGAAAGATATAAATGCCCGCCTGGCGGTGTTCCGTGAAATGGATACGCCAACCGCTGTCCAAATTAGTGAAGTGCAGCAATCACTGGCAAACGCTGGGCTGTGGTCTCACAATGCTATAACAGGCGAGAATTCACCGCTTTTGAATATGACGCTGGCAATGACTGAGGACGAAGACCTGGCAGTTAAGGTTGTTGCCAAAACGCGTGATTTTACGGAGGGCAATACACCGCCTGAGTATATTATGGCGGCAGAGGCAGCCCTTACGCGCCTGGGGTACAACACACCGATTAGCGGAAATCCAAATGCAGATACCTATCTTAAAAGTTTAGAGGCGTATCGTCAGGACCACCCGCTGCCACTTTCCCCCCAGCAGTTAAGCATGGTGGCCGAAGATATTGGCGGCCGCATCGCACTGGAGGTCAAAAACAACCACGTTCACGCTAAAATGGCGGATGTTCCGGCCCTGACCAATCAGGCGTTGGACACGTTGCGTCAACAAAATCTTATTCCGCAAACCTTAAGTGCCGCGGATCGAGAAGCGACAGTATCAGCGCTACAAGATCAGTTTCTGGCCACACAGCTGGCCATTCCAAATCTGAAACCTGAGATGACGCAGGTCGCACCGCAGGTCAGTGTCATGCGTGTTTCTCCAGATCAAATATCTAAAGGGTCCTTTTACGGCCAGCGCATAGCTGAACGCGCCGTATGGGAAATGGGAAACAAGGCCATTGCCGCCGCGGGCGGTCAGGTTATCAGTATAGATGGGGCAGATGAAGCTGGCGGAAAACGAGAGGTATTTGCCCGGGATCGTTTTGTTATGGTCGGGGACACAGCCTATCTGCCCGATATTGCCAAATACGGTGAAATATATGGCGCTGAGCCTGGCAGCAAAGCCTATCACGCGTATGAGGGAGAGATTGATCAAGCCCGTGCCTATTTGATGCGTCAAGGCATTGAAACGGTGGATGTGAAAGGCGCTTGGTTCGAAGGGGGCAATATCGTTCAACACGCCCAAAGCCGCACGATTTTTATGGGCATAGAGCCAGGACGCGATACGGAATCGGCAACGGCCCTTGTTGATGCTATTAATACGACCCAATCCTTACAGGACGGGCGTTACAGTATGGTCGCAGTTCCCATGGAGGGCTATGATCCGCAGGGGGTTTATCATCTGGACCTGGCGTTAAGCGAGCAATTGCCAGGCGGTAAAGTGTTATTCGATGCGACAATTACAGACGCGTACACAGCAGATAAAATCGCCACCACCTTTGGCCCACAAAATATGATCGCGATGACAACGGATGAAGCCGTTGCGGGCGCAGCCAACATCCTGGTTGTAAAAGATACCGCCGTTTTAACGCGCGAAATACCACGTATCCAGACCGTATTGGAGCAGGCGGGTGTTAACACAATTTCAGCCCGTGACTTTGAGGCGCCGGCCACACCGTTGCTAAACGACATTCTGGAACGGGATCAATTTATGTACGGAAATGGCGGAATGCGGTGTATGGGCCAGGTGATTGCCCAGATGGATCCTGTGCAGCAGCAGGTCATGATGACCCATAATGTCGCACTTGCGTTCTAAAGTCTGGACCTAATCCCCGTGCAGTATCGCGTCCAGTTTCTCAACCAATGGCAGAGTACGGCGATTACGCGTCATTTCCAGCAGGCCCAGTTTGGTCATGCCGTGGATTTGCACGGTACAGGGATCTGACTGCACCATTTTATCCAAGGATTGGATAAACGCTTTCTTTTCTTCGCCGGTTTTCAGTTTCAGGAAGTCGATCAGGATAATCCCGCCCAGGTTACGAATACGCAATTGACGCGCAATGTCTTCCGCCGCTTCCATATTGACGGTCAGGGCGCTGTTTTTATCGGCACCGCGATTAACGTCGATCACTGTGGCCGCCGCCGTATCCTCAATAATACATGATCCGCCGGATGGCAGGATAACATACGGGCGGAACAGCATTTCAATCTGCTGCATCAAATCATAATGGCTGAACAGCGCCAGGGCAGTGTCGTCGTAATCCTCCTGGGGTTCGATCACTTTAATCAGCAAGTCCGGCCCATATAAATCACACCATTCGCAAACCTGGTCATATTGATCGGGCGCGTTGACCTCAATCCGCTCGATACTGCCGCCTGCAAGATCGGACAGCGACCGGTGAATCGCATCAGGGCCCAGCATGATTAACTGGGCCGCATTACCGGTCGCGTGATCTTGAATCTGTTCCCACATGCGCGCCAGGATGCGGCTTTCCCGCAACAGGATATCAGTCTGGGTATCCGCGGCTGCGGCCCGCATGATGCAGCCGTGGCATCCCACCAGCGTATCCAGCATATCGACCAGCAATTTGCGCGTCGCCTTATCACGAATGCGTCGGGACACCTGGTTTTCCGTCTCATACGGCGCATAAATTAAATACCTGCCTGGCAATGTCACGGCCATGGTCACGCGCGGATGTTTGCGTTCCAACGGCAGGGTGTGTGCCATGTCTTTTGACGGCGGTGCGATAAAATCGTCCTTGGCCTGTACCAGGATGAACTGTCCCGGCTGCAGCAGTTTACCAATCGGGACTTCGCCGCCATTCACCATGCGGCTGCCATGTGGCAGGCGGACATCGCGCGCCGGCAGGAATCCGATATTTTCGCCATCCAGACTGATAAACGCGGCATCCAGCGTCTTGTCGATCCGCTCAACACGTCCCCAATACAATGATCCCCATCGGACCTCTTGCACATCAGGGTCCACTTCCAGCCCGTTCAGGCGGCGGTTCTGCATCGTGGCGACCAACAGGCTGCCATTCAGTTCTTCGACCAGAACGGTTGTTTTGACAGGTTTAGGACGACGGGGAGGGGTCATGGGCAAAGTAACGGCTTCCGGTTAACAATCCCATTGTATCATATAAAGACAGGCCAATCACGTTTGAAGGTGATCCGCTGACCGTTTTGATGAACGCCGCGGCGCGCCCTTGAAAGGCATATCCGCCTGCAACCCCCTGCCATTCGCCGCTGGCCACGTAATCGCTAATCTCTTGTTCCGACAGACGTTTCATAATCAACTGTGTTGTCACCAGCCGCTGGCGCAAGGTGCCATCAGGGGCGATGACGGCGATGCCGCCATAGACACGGTGGCGGCGACCACTTAACAGGCGCAGGCAGGCCTCGGATTCCGAAGCAGCAATCGTTTTATCAAGAATGCGGCGGCCAATGCCCACCACAGTATCGGCAGCCAGGACATAGGCCGGTGCGTCAAGGCGGGCCTGGGCCGCGCGGGCTTTTTCCACGGCCAGGCGTTGGGCCAGGGCACGTGGCAATTCGTTTTTATGGGGCGTTTCGTCGATATCGACGGGCAGGACCTGGTCCGGGACGATGCCGATTTGCGCCAAAAGTTGCAGGCGACGCGGCGAGGCAGAGGCAAGAATGAAAGCAGGCTTATTTTTCACGGAAAATAATACGGCCCTTGGACAGGTCATAGGGGGTCATTTCGACGATGACCTTATCACCCTGCAGAACGCGGATGCGGTTTTTACGCATTTTACCGGCCGTGTGGGCCAATATTTCGTGGTCGTTTTCCAGCTTTACGCGAAACATGGCGTTCGGCAAAATCTCAGTCACGATGCCTTTAAATTCAATCAGGTCTTCTTTTGACATGTATATAATATCCTTATTTCCATCAGTCTATGACCGATTTTTGCCGATGTGGCAAGGGTGGTAAAGCATGGATGTGAATTTTGCAGGTCAGGAATGCAAAAAATTCAGATTGACATATTTTAGTGAACGGGCGTAGAGCTTACAAAAAACAAGAAGGATTTAAAATAATGTGTCGCGTAGAAGAGATCTGTCACAATATGCGTAAAGCAATTGATGACGGCAAATACCAGTCGGGTCTGTTGGTTCAGCTGACGCAAGGCGTTTTCCCCCATGGGGCTGTTTATGCCGTGGAGCGTGAATTACAGCCGATTCTAGGTTTTGTAGCTCAGTTGAAATTGGGTCAGGCCCATGGCGGTTATGCGGAACACACCTGTGACATGGGCGCCGTCGGTGGCGAAGTCCACAGACAATACGATCAGGCGATCGATACAGTGCGCGCTCAGTTGCATGCGATGCCCCAGCTGGTTGCCGCGGCTTAAAGTTCGACATTACTATGTCCACTTCCTGTGATCACGGTTTTCGGTCCACGCGTGACTATGCCGCTGCGATGGTGAATGCCAAACGCGCGATGATCGATTTCCCCTTTAACCACGTCAGCGATATGGGGTTAGCAGCCTTTGCGATTGCGCGCGCTGGTTTTCCCTACTCCTTTCGGACCCAAGAAATGGGTGAAGGGGCATTAATTCATGAATGGATTCGCGCCTGTAACGCCAATTATTTGACGGATACCGCCCAGTGCCTTGAACATTTGCACTATCTGGCCCGTTTGCCGACACGCACAGCGGCAGAACTGGCGTTTGCCAGGCAAAACGAAACACTTAAAGACATTATTCCGGCACCGTCAGTGCCGGCGGCCCTACACCAGCCCGTTATGCGCGCGGCAGCGTAACGCCGCGCTGGCCCATATATTTGCCGCCGCGCGTCGCATAATTGACTTCGCACGCACTGCTGCCTTTAAAAAACAGGAACTGAGCCAGCCCTTCATTGGCATAGACCTTGGCCGGTAATGGCGTAGTGTTTGAAATCTCGAGTGTCACATGCCCTTCCCACCCTGGTTCCAACGGCGTGACGTTCACGATCAATCCGCACCGCGCATAGGTGCTTTTGCCCAGGCAAACAACCAGAACATCTTCAGGGATACGGAAATATTCGACCGTGCGGGCCAGGGCGAAGGAATTCGGCGGGATAACGCAGACATCAGTTTTACGTTCGACAAAGGATGTGTTGCTGAACTGCTTTGGATCGACCAAAGCATTATCGACATTGGTAAAAATCATGAATTCATCGGCAACACGCGCGTCATAACCATATGATGACAGGCCGTAAGAGATCAGTTTTTGTCCGTCGCGTTCCTTTACCTGATTGGCGATAAACGGCTCAATCATTCCGTTTTGTTCAGCCAATTGGCGGATCGTATGATCTGGCAGGATACCCGGCATAACGTCGGCTGCAGTTGGAAATGTCATGGTGTGTCGTCCTTTATCTGGGGTGCGGTCGTGCGGGCTTTTGTTTGTTGCTTGCGGCGCAGCAGATTGGCACGCAAATTTTCTTCCCTTTGAATCTCCAAGGGTGTCTTGGATACAGGTTTCAAAGTGGGGGGATGGTCCGAGGTCATATAGATGTTATTGCAAAAAAACACGCCGCGCGCTACACAAGCCACGTGACATTCCACATGTTTTCGTGTAACAACACGCACGACTTTGAAACAGTGCTGCTATAGCTCAGTGGTAGAGCGCGTCATTGGTAATGACGAGGTCGGGAGTTCAATCCTCCCTAGCAGCACCACTTTTCCTTATCTTGATCTTTTTGCCTGGTCTATTGCCTTGATCTATTGATTGGCAAAAGAACGCCTTTTTACGCTTTTGTGCCGTCACACTTCTTCGTTCAATGTGTGGTCCGCTGCGTCACCTTTGGCGACGCCAACGCGGGCGGGGCGCAACAGGCGGTCATTCAGGATATAGCCGCATTCGATCACTTGAATGACTGTGCCCTGGGGTTTGCCCGTATGCGGCACTTCGAACATCACCTCGTGGAAATTCGGGTCAAACGGCACATCATTTGGATCGATACGTTTAATGCCGTGACGCGCGAACGTATCCAGCATTTTTGTTTCTGTTGCTGTGATCCCATCCAACAAAGACGCCACGCGCGGGTCAGTGTCGCGCAAATCCGCAGGAATGGAATCAAGGGCGCGCCGGAACGTATCGGCGATGTCCAACAGGTCACGGGCAAAATTGGCCACGGCATATTTGCTGGCGTCTTCCCGGTCTTTTAAAGCCCGTTTACGGGTATTTTCCAGTTCGGCCAGCGCACGCAGGGCCTGGTCGCGCATATTCGCCAGCTCACTTTCCAATCGCTGGGTTTCCGACGGGCCATTTTCAGGCAGCGAATCGCTATTCTCGGCGAAGGATTGTGTCTCAGCTTCGTCGTCTTGGGTGTGCGGGGCGGTGTTATTTTGATCGGTCATACCTGCTTATATAGGCAGTTTGCAGGCGTTAGGCAAGATAGTCGCACCATGCAGGAAAAGTTTACGTAACTTTAATAATTTTTGCATATTGTGAAAGCACGAACAATAAAAGCAGTGAGGTCAGTATGAGCAAGCCAGGATATCATGAAACACGATTAAGTATGATTTTCCAGCATGTCTCTGGCCTGAATGACATTCAGATAGACCGCAAAATGGCCAATGGTCAGCTTATGATGGATTTTAAAGCCGCCGCTGTCGTAACCGACGCCAATGGCACGCGCCTGGAAGCCAGATTTATCGGCCCGGATGGAAAACAAATTAACATGGGCGTGGCTGATGTTGGACGCCTGCACGGATATACCCATGCCGCAGCGGAAGAAGCGCGCCGGGATTACGCGGTTGAAAGAAATGAATACGTAAGAGATCGGTATGAATACACAGCCATGCAGCAAAACGCCCATGCGGACGGCACAGTCACGGCTGCTGAAAGACAGGCGCTGGCTGAAAAGCGGGGTGAGATGACCGCATCGTACAAAGACGCACAGGACGCACGTGCGGAATACGCAGGATTTGCCAGACAGGATAACGAGGTCAAAGCCGCGTTAGATGGAATGCGCGAGGCAGGTCAAGCACACAATGCGCGTGTAGATATCAAAAACGCTCTCGCTCCCGGTGGTGGACTGGCGTAACTGTCACATCAAAATTTTCATATGACGCAGGCCCCCAAATTGGGGGCTTGTTTTTTGTATCCCCATCCTGTAACAATACGTCAAATAATACGTGACGCCTGACAGGGATAATTCATGATAACTGCTGTGCCTATTGATACGCTCCCTCTTGTCACCGTCTGTACGGTCGATGCTCGCCCGGCCACAATGCCCGCGCCATTCCGCACGACAAACATTGAAAGTTTGCTGACGAAAGAAGTACCGCTCAGCACCTATCCCCCGCAATCCTGCGAAGACAAAAAAACGGCCTTCATATCGCGTATGAATACAGAACTGGTCCGCATGTTTGAAGAAACCGCTACGCCGCCTGCGGAATTGATGCAGCAACAATGCCAGGCGGCCAAGGAATGGGGGACATTGCGCCCGATTCCGGCCGCAAGCGGGTATGGTCAGTCATATTGTGGATATATGGATTATCAACGCCAGGCGGGTCAGACTCCGACACGTTTCGCGGTTGTCCAGGTCAGCGCCTATGCAGGCGCCCAACTTTCCAACACCTATACAGCGATGCCGATTGAGGTGGTCGCCTTCTTATCGTCCCAGCAATCCCAGATGACAAACGATACCTGCCTGGCCAATCCGCAACTGGCAGAACAGTTAGGTGTTTTCAACGGCATTTTAAATGAAATGCAGGATGCACCGCTTATGGTGCCTGCTTTAAAACTATCCCACCCCTAATGAACAGAAGAACATGATGGAAAAAGATATCGGGCCTTACCTGGAATGCTTGGCCCAGGCACAGGGAAAATCTGATAAGGCCATTATTGCTGTGTTTGAAAAGGCAACGCAATTACGTTTGGTCGCTTATGAAGGCGCGGAATATGTTTTGGTCGGTACCTGCACACCTGCAAAAACAGGAGAGCGGAAAACGATGCTGGTCTCACTGGACGGCGATCAACCACGCGCTGTGATCCTGACCATGAAACAAACCGAAATCTTGGACATGCAACCTGCTGCCAAAGATGTCGATGAATCTAAGCTTTGCTTAATTCAAAAATGGTCGAACCTGGTTTCGTTTAATAACCCCGTCTTTCCAGATAAGATGGTGTACAAGTATCGTGACGCAAACCCGCCGTCACAAGATCAGGCCGCAGAGGTTTGCAAGTCTGCATACGCGCAGGGCGATCTTAAATTTCATTTTATTCCTAAGCAGCCGATCCGGGCCTATTGCGGCTTTCTGATGATTGCCGACAATGCGGGAAATCCGGTGCCATGGTCCATCTCAATGGCGCAAGGTAAGGCCAGCTATGACATTATTCCACCCGATATCGCTGCGTGGAATTACTGTGACAATCGTCAGCGTCTTTCGGCCTGTAACAACGATCATGCCATTGTCGCCCGGTTGAACTATTTACAGGTTATGGGTGGTCATATCAATCCGCGTACTTGCCCTGCGATCTTAAAGCAATACGCCCCGTAATTCTGCTTGCATCCGCGTGGTTGCCTGTTTACCTTCCCGGTAAATAGTGAAAGAGAGATATGCCATGCGCCCATCCGGCCGTAAACCTGACCAAATGCGTGAGATTGTGTGCGAAATTAATCCGTCGCGTTATGCCGAAGGGTCGTGCCTGATCAAATGCGGCCATACCCATGTTCTGTGTACCGCAACGGTTGAAGATAACGTGCCTGGCTGGCTGCGCGGCGGGGGCAAAGGCTGGGTCACGGCGGAATACGGCATGCTGCCGCGCGCGACCAATCAGCGTACCGACCGCGAAGCCGCAAAAGGCAAGCAAACCGGACGAACCCAGGAAATTCAACGCTTGATCGGACGCGCTTTGCGCGCCGTTGTCGATTTATCGGCCTTGGGCGAACGTCAAATCCGCGTCGATTGCGATGTGATACAGGCCGATGGCGGGACACGTTGTGCCGCCATCACCGGCAGTTATATTGCCCTGCGCCTGGCATGCCAGCACATGGTGACCATCGGCGCGTTAAAAGCCCTGCCATTTACCGACAGTATCGCCGCTGTATCCTGTGGTCTATATAACGGCACACCCGTTCTGGATTTGGATTATGACGAAGATTCGACGGCGCACACCGATGCCAATTTCATTTTGACCGGCAATGGCGGTATCGTTGAAATTCAGGCCACGGCTGAAAAAACACCAATGTCCCAGGTGGATTTCGATGCCTTGCTGGTTTTGGCGCGTCAAGGGTGTGATGCATTAAAAGCGGTTCAAGATAAAGCGTTGGCAGGTTAAGAATGACCCCAAAACGCACCCTGGTCCTGGCCACCCATAACACGCACAAGATTGAAGAGATCAAAGGCGTTATCGGCGACCGTGATCTGAACATCGTGTCTTCTGCCGACCTTAATGTGCCGGAGCCTGAGGAAACGGGCAGCACATTCCTGGAAAACGCACTGATAAAAGCCCGTTTTGTCGCCCAATTTACCGGCCACCTTGTGTTGGCGGATGACAGCGGCATGTGCGCGGATGCATTAAATGGTGACCCTGGGGTGCGCACGGCAGACTGGGCTGAAACGCCCGACGGAACCCGCGATTACGCAATGGCGATGGCGAAGGTGCATGCGGCCTTACTAAGTAAAAACGCGCCGCGCCCGTGGAAAGCCAATTTTAACGCGACGATGGTTCTGGCGTCCCCGACCGGTGAATTTGCGGTTTTTGTTGGTGTGTGTGATGGCCAGTTGGTCTGGCCCCCGCGCGGCACCATCAATTTCGGATTTGATCCGATGTTTGTGCCGGATGGCAGCGATCAAACCTTCAGCGAGTTGTCGCAAGAAGAAAAAGCCCGCTATTCCCATCGCGGCATTGCATTGCGCCAGCTGATTGCCGGCTGGCCTGATTTCGCCTTATGAGCCTGGCGAGGTCCGATGACCTGGCAGTGTACATACACTGGCCGTTTTGCGTGTCCAAATGCCCCTATTGCGATTTTAACAGCCATGTCCGGGACAGTATAGACCAGGATGCGTGGCGGAATGCCTATCTAAGCGAAATACAAACGCTGGCGGCGCGCCTGCCTGGCCGTCGCGTCACGTCTGTTTTTTTTGGTGGCGGCACGCCGTCACTTATGCCCGCGGACACGGTTGCCGCGATTGTGGACGCCGTTGCCACATATTGGGATATTATGCCGGGCGCTGAAATCACGTTGGAAGCGAACCCCAGCACAGTGGAACAAGGGCGGTTCCAAGCCTTTCGCGCCGCCGGGATTAATCGTGTCTCACTTGGGGTTCAGGCGTTAGACGACAACGTCCTGAAATTTCTGGAACGCCCGCATGGCGCAGCTGAGGCAAAACAGGCAGTCGCGCTGGCGGCACAGATTTTTCCGCGTTTTTCCTTTGATTTGATTTATGCGCGCCCCGACCAGACGCCTGCCCAATGGCGCACGGAATTAAGGGAAGCCCTGGCCCTGGCGGGGGACCATCTGTCTTTATACCAGTTGACGATTGAACAGGGGACGCCGTTTTATACGCGTCACGCGCGCGGCGAATTTGTGATGCCAGACGCCGACCTGGCCGCCCGGTTTTACGAGGAAACGCAAGATGTGATGACTGGCCATGGTCTTCCCGCCTATGAAATATCCAATCATGCCCGCCCCGGTCAGGAATCCCGTCATAACCTGACCTATTGGCGATACCAGGATTACGCGGGGATCGGCCCGGGCGCACATGGACGCATCACAGAAAATGGGCAGATCAGCGCGACCCGGATGCACCGCGCCCCTGATATCTGGCTGCAACGCGTCGGAACACAAGGGCACGGACTGGCCGATGACACCCCGGTGACCCCGCAACAGGCGCAGGATGAACGGATCATGATGGGGCTGCGCTTACGCGAAGGGTTGCCCATGTCACATGTGGCGCATCTGGATCAAAACCGCATTGACCAGCTGATAACCGAAGGTCTGGCACAGATCCAGGACACACGGTTGCAGGTCACCGGGCGCGGTGCGTTGGTCCTGAACGAAGTCAATCGTTTCCTGCTGGCCTGACCCTATAGACACGCTGTGTCTGAACCGCTATAGAAACGAATATGACCCTGATCGACGCCACAGATAAGCAATTTCGTATCCTGGACGATGCCACCATCCTGTTCCAGGCCGACCCCTCCAACCCATTGCCTGGCAATCCGGTTGCCCGCCTGGTCAAAGGCGATGCATTACTGGCACCGACCGTCCTGCTGATGGATAACACCACCGAAGACGCTTTGCCACGTTTGCAGGCTTTCGTGACCGCGCATGTCGCTGCCATTCTTGGCCCAGTTCTGGCCTGTACGACGGGAGAGGGGATCACGACACCGGCCGCGCGCGCGATTGCCACCCGCGTGGGGGAAGCCCTGGGTGCTGTGCAACGTGCCGAACTGGATGCGGATATTGCAGTCCTGGATGCCGATGGTCGAAAGGAATTGCGTGCCAAAGGCGTGCGCCTTGGCCCTTTGCTGATTTACCTGCCATTATTAAGCAAACCGGTTGCTGTGCATGTCCGCGCCCTTTTGTGGTCGTTATGGCATGATGCGCCATTGCCCGCCCCCGTGCCACATGATGGGGCCGTTTCACAAAGTGTTGACGCAACCACCGCGAATGCTGATTTCTATCGCACCATTGGTTACCCGATGTATGGCCCGCGCATTTGCCGGATCGACATGCTGGACCGCGTGGTGACGGAAATTTACGATACGGCCAAAGACGGCAAGTTTACGGCTCAACATAAAATGGCTGAATGGCTGGGCTGCGGTATTGCTGATTTATACGCGATTTTAAGCGCGATGGGTCATCGCCTGGTCCATGATCCGGCGACCGTTGTGACACAACAGGGTGAACCTGACGTACCTGAAGCAACCGTTGATGGTGAACAACCCGCTGCGGCCCCTGTGCCGCAGGCCAAGCCAGAATTGGCGACGTTCCAGTTGCGGCGCGGCCAGGCCCACAAGGAACGCGTGCATACCCCGCGTCCAGAACGGACCAGCAGCCCGCGGCCAGAACACCGCGCGCCCTCCAACAAGACAAAACCAGATTTTTCGCGGAAGAAAAAACCAGTCAAGCCGATTAGAACGGACGAACCACGCAATTTCTCTGCCCCTTCAAAAACGGAGCGTGAGGACAGCAATCCATTCGCGGCCCTGAAGAATTTAAAGTTTTAAATCAGTACACGAACATCTGTTCTTTGTTTTTCCATCTATCCGGAATACGGCCGGACGGCAGGGCAGCCCAGCCGCGATTCAAGACGTCCAGCTCAGGCGCAAGGAAGATGCCGTCACGCATAATGTCCTGACCATCTGCCGTCATAACGCCGCCCTTCCCGAACAGCATTGTCGTGATATCCCAGTGATCGCCAGTGGCTGTCTTATTACCATTATCGACATAAACAGGGTCGCCTAAATAATCAGTCATCGTATAGGCGTCACCCAGAGCCAGGTGAAAGCTGCCACCGATTTTCTCAACCAGTAATCCGTTACACACATGGCGTTTCAGATACGGATTGGTGCCAATACCCAATTCGCCGACATAGCGGTTAGAAGGGTCGCGATTCAGGAATTCGGCAAAATAGTCTTCGCCCTCTGCCGCGCTGAAATTCACAATCTGCCCATCTTTAAAATCAAGCGTCAGATCGCGGATCAACCCCAGGCGTTTATGTCCCGCCATAAACAGGCCTTTGGCGACGATGCGACCGTTAATGCTGTCGCGGCGTGGCGCGGAAAACACCTCGGACCCCGGCACGTTACGCTTGGTCAATGAATTGCAAAAGGTGAAAGGCCGTCCGTCATGATCGGTCAATGACATACGAATATCGGTGCCGTCGGTATTGGTAATCCGCAGATCATCCGTTTTGTTTAAAACGTCGATCAGATGCAGATGTGATGTACTGATGTCAGTCCACGGCTGGTCACACATATTGATATACAGGTCGATGTAATCGGTAAACGACATGCCGTCCAATGCGGCTGTTTCGGGGGTGGGTAACATGGTCATGGTCGAATGGATATCACCGGCCATGGATTTCTGCTGTAACGCTTTTAATGTGGATTGATAGGCGCGGGCCTTTTCGGGCGGAATGGGCCAGGCTGGCGGTTGTTCCGTCATCGGATACAGGCTGAAGCGGCGCGTTACGTTTTCCAGTTTGCTGGCTATTGCCGCGCCATAGGCAGCAGCCTGTTCCTCTGTCGCGTGGGTCAACAGCCATCCCTGGAAATCAGGATCAATAAGCTGAACATGCAGTTGAATATCGTGTTTAACAATGGCGTCCATCAAACGGTTGCCAATGGCCACGCCGCCTCTGCCGACCTGCAGCCAGACCACAGAGCCCGCCTTAAGGCCGCTTTCAATCAAGGTTGTGACAAGAATGTCTTCTTGTTGCTGTGTCAGCGGCAGCACCGGCCATTTATCGCAAAGAGGAAGAGGGCAAGGGTCAGAAATGCCCGTGACGTGTTGGGCAAAATCGCGCTGGGCACGATGAAAGGTGGTCAAGTCCATGGGAAATTGCTATACCACATTCACACAGACTTAGGAAGAATACATGGGACACACATTTGCAGTTGTTGGCGCGACCAGCCTGGTTGGACGCGAAATTATAAGCATGATCGCCGAACGAGATATCAAGGTGGATGAGATGGTCGCCCTGGCCCCACGGCGCGATGCGGGCAAATCATTGTCATTCGGTGACAAAACAATAAAGGTGACGGCGGTTGAAGATTTCAACTTCGCCGGCGTCGATATCGTTTTCATGGCGTGTGACGCCGCCTTGGCGGCAGGCGTGATCCCGAGCGCGACGGCGAAAGGCGCCCGCGTGATTGATTTGTCGGGGCATACGACTGCACCACTGCTGATCCCCAACGCTGTTAAAAATATAGATGTGGGGCAGAACGCTGTTGTTGCGGCCCCGCACCCGATGACAACGCAACTGGCAACCGTCTTGTTGCCTCTGCAAGATTACGCCCCCATCAGCCGTGTGGTCGTCAGCACGTACCAGGCGGTATCCGGTACGGGGCGTGAGGCGATGGATGAATTATTCGGCCAGACACGGGGCGTGTTTATGAACGCTGAATTAAAGCCGGAACACTTCCCAAAGCAGCTGGCGTTCAACGTCCTGCCACACACGGATGCGTTTCGTGATGAAGATCGGATGACGCAGACCGAAGCCCGGGTGACACGAGAGGTCGGAGACATCGTGGGCCTGGCTGGCAAAATATGCATTAACGCCGCGGTTGTTCCGGTCTTTATCGGTCATGGCGCAATGGTCAATGTCACTTTTGAAAAAGGCGTGACGGCGGCGCAGGCAAAGTCCGTTTGGTTAAAAGCGCGCGGCGTGTCTTTGATTGATCTGGAGTCTGATCTGGAATACGTCACACCGTCCGAGGTGCAAGGCGAAGATGCGGTATTTGTATCCCGTGTGCGCGAAGATGCGTCGGCGGACCACGCGCTGAATTTCTGGTGCGTGGCGGATAACATAAGGTCAGGCAGCGCGTTAAATGCGGTATTACTGGCTGAACGCATGACCATTTCTTGAGATCGCCCTCAGAATACTGTAGATTGGGAAGGAAGAGGGTAAATAAAGCGTGACGCCGACCCCAACACCATTGGACCTGATTCACCCTGATTTACGCCCGGGACGTTATGCTGTCTGCATTTACGTTCTGTGCCTGTCAGTGCTGGCGGGGATGGCCCTGGCGATTTTCAGCCTGTCCGATCGGATGCTGGCGGAACAAGAGAGGGTGGCGAATATCGTAACGCAGACCTCGCGCCTGTCGGTTCTGGTCCAACGTGCGGCGGCAGATTTGGATACCTACGCGGCGCAACCGAGTATTGCGACGCAGGATCAAGCGCTGCAAACCATCAAAAGCCTGGGTGACCAACATCAGCTGATCATCATCTCAACCGCAAATAATCACGATTACGATGCCGCCGCCACCCGCGCGCTGGATGAAATTTACTTTACCGCCACTGACCCCCTGCAACCCAAATTGGCGAAATTTATCCTGCAGATTGATATGATGGTGCGCGTGCCGCCCGCCAGAATCGCGTTGCAGACAGACCAGATACGTGCCTTGAAGGCTCAGGCTCATCGCCAGATTCTGGCCAATCTAGACCAGGCGATTAACACGTACGAAAACAAATTGCAAAGCCGGATGATTACCCTGCAAATCTGGCAACGCTGGGCTTTGCTGGTCATTCTGGTCGTGATTTTGCTGGAAACCTTGTTTGTTTTTATCCCGCTGACACGCAAAATGAACGCCTATACCGAGGCCTTGCGCCAGATGGCGTTAAGTGACTCTTTGACCAGTATCGGCAACCGCCGCTATTTTGAAGCCAGGGGGGTGGAAGAAATCCAGCGCGCCCGCCGCCATTTGCAACCGCTATCCCTCTGTTTAATGGATTTGGATCACTTCAAACTGGTCAACGATACATATGGCCACAGTGTGGGTGACGGGGTTTTGCGCGACATTATCCATATTATTAATGATGCGCTGCGCGCCGAAGATATTCTGGCCCGCACGGGCGGTGAAGAATTTGCGATCCTGCTGCCCCATGCGGATTTGCGGTCTGCGTCCATTGTGGCTGAACGCGTGCGACAGGCTGTGCGTAACGCAACATTCCTGACCGAGCGCGGCGAACATGTGCTGGTCACGCTCAGCATCGGTGTCGCCAGCGTGGATTTTGACAGCGATACAATTGATCAAGCAATGGAAGAGGCGGATGCCGCAATGTATGACGCCAAATTCCGTGGGCGCAACCAAACTGTCGTGAATGAAAACGGCCAGTTTATCAGCGTCGAGTCTGACATCTGGCAAAGCCGTCTGAAGGCCTAAAATCGCGTTATCTCGCATAAAATTCAAAGCAAAACATGCTATGGGGAATGTTGGATACCCCTTTGACAAGTTCTGCGCCGCGACGCATAGTTGAGCGATTATTAATAAGGAAATGAAATGTCCGTAACGTCGTCGCGTAAGCGCCCCCTATCCCCGCATTTGCAGATTTACCGCTGGGAAATAAACATGACCACCTCGATCCTGCATCGCATGTCCGGCAGTGTGCTGGCGGTCGGGACGGTCCTGGTGGCCTGGTGGTTGCTGGCACTTGCCAATGGCCCTGATACTTTTGCTGCGGCTCAGGACTGCCTGACATCCCCCCTGGGACTTGTGTTCCTGTTTGGATGGAGCGCCGCGTTATGTTTCCACTTTTTCAGCGGGATCAAACACCTGCTGATGGATATCGGTTTGTTTTTCAGTGTGCCTGGCATGCGCCTTGCCAGTTATGCCGTGATCGGCCTGGCGGCGGTTTTGCTGGCGTTGATCTGGATTTAGGAAGGAATAAGATATGGCACACAAATGGCAAGACACAGCGTTTAAAGGCGCTTTGGTGCGCGCCCGCGGTTTGGGCGCGGCGCATCACGGCGCGGAACACTGGATTGCGCAACGCCTGTCATCCTTTGCGCTGATCCCGCTTTCGTTGTGGATGGTATGCGCCATTTTGTCCCTGCGCGGTGCGGATTACACGATGGTTGCGGACTGGATGCAGCAGCCGGTAAACGCCGTTTTATCGGTGCTGTTTATCGTGATGTCATTCTGGCATGCGGCCCAGGGGTTGCAGGTTGTGATCGAAGATTACATCCATGCCGAAGGCGTTAAAATTGTCATGCTGTGGTCCATTAATCTGGCCTTGCTGGGCCTTGGCCTGGCCAGCACTTTCGCGGTGCTGAAAGTCGCATTGTAAAGTTTATCAGGAGTAAGAAGAATGTCGTCCGCCTACCAAATTATTGATCATGAATACGATGTCGTTGTTGTCGGGGGCGGCGGGGCTGGCCTGCGCGCCGTCATGGGGATGGCGGAAAAAGGGTTGAAGGTCGCGTGCCTCAGCAAAGTATTCCCGACACGGTCACACACCGTTGCGGCACAGGGCGGTATTTCCGCAGCCTTGGGGAATATGGGCGAAGATGACTGGCGCTTTCATATGTATGACACGATCAAGGGATCGGATTGGCTGGGCGATCAGGACGCCATTGAATATATGTGCCGCGAAGCGATCCCGGCGATTATCGAACTGGAACATTACGGCGTGCCGTTCAGCCGCACCGCAGACGGCAAGATTTACCAACGCGCCTTTGGCGGCATGACCACCCATTACGGTCAAGGCACAGCGCAGCGCACCTGCGCCGCCGCCGACCGGACCGGTCACGCGATTTTACACACGCTGTACACTCAGGCCCTGAAATACAAGGCGGAATTCTTTATCGAATATTTCGCCCTGGATTTGATCATGGGTAATGAGGGCGAATGCCTGGGCGTTATGGCCTGGAATTTGGACGATGGCACAATGCATCGTTTTCGTGGGCATCAGACGGTGCTGGCGACCGGTGGTTATGGCCGCGCCTACTTCTCTTGCACCTCGGCGCATACGTGTACCGGGGATGGAAACGCGATGGTGTTGCGCGCCGGCTTGCCGTTGCAGGACATGGAATTTGTTCAATTCCACCCGACCGGGATTTACGGCGCAGGCTGTTTGATCACCGAAGGTGTGCGGGGTGAGGGCGGTTATCTGACCAACGCCCAGGGCGAACGGTTTATGGAACGCTACGCGCCATCTGCCAAAGACCTAGCCAGCCGCGATGTGGTCAGCCGGTCGATGACCATTGAAATTCGCGAAGGGCGCGGCGTTGGGCCGCTGGCCGATCATATTCATCTGCATCTGGAGCATCTGGATGCAGATATCATTCATTCGCGCCTGCCGGGCATTGCCGAATCGGCCAAGATTTTTGCCGGGGTGGATGTCACGAAAGAACCGATCCCGGTCCTGCCGACCGTGCATTATAATATGGGCGGGATTCCGACCAACGTACATACCGAAGTCCTGCGCCCGACGCCTGGCAATCCAAACCAGATTGTTCCTGGCCTGATGGCGATTGGCGAAGCGGCGTGTGTGTCTGTACACGGTGCAAACCGCCTTGGCTCTAACTCGCTGCTTGATCTGGTCGTTTTTGGACGTGCAGCTGCCATTCGTGCCGCCGAAACGGTGACACCGGGTGCCAAGCATAAAAAGCTGGGTGATGATGACGGATCACGCGCGCTGGCCCGTTTTGATGGGTTCCGCAATGCGAATGGCAGCATGCCGGTCGCATCGTTGCGCAATAATATGCAGCGGACGATGCAAAACCATGCCGCTGTATTCCGGACGGGCGGCACGCTGCAAGAAGGCTGTGACCAGATTGACGTGCTTTACGCCGAACGCGGCGATATCCGCATCAATGATCGATCATTGGTTTTCAACACGGATCTGGTTGAGGCATTAGAGCTGGATAACCTGCTGGGCCAATCTGTTGTGACGCTGCATTCCGCGGTTAATCGCCAGGAAAGCCGTGGCGCGCACGCGCGGGAAGATTTCCAAAACCGTGATGACACCAATTGGCTGAAACACTCACTGATGTGGCTGGACGAGGCAGGCAATCGCCGCGTTGATTATCGCCCCGTGATCCTGACGACATTGACCGACGAAGTCGAAGCCGTGCCGCCAAAAGCACGCGTGTATTAAGAATAAGCAAGAGAGCAGAGATATGGTTGAAATCGCCCTTCCCAAAAATTCCCGTCCCATTGACGGCAAAACCTTTAAGGTTGCCAGTGCCGACGCCAAAAGAACCAAAGTGTTCAAGGTGTATCGCTGGAGCCCCGACGACACGCAAAACCCACGTTACGACAGTTACGAGATTGATTTGGACAAATGCGGGCCGATGGTTTTGGACGCATTGATCTACATTAAGAATGAAGTGGACAGCACCCTGACGTTCCGTCGGTCGTGCCGTGAGGGGATTTGCGGGTCCTGCGCCATGAATATGGACGGCAAGAACGGCCTGGCCTGTACCAAACCGATCTCTGAGGTGTGCGGCGACGCCAAAATATCACCTTTGCCGCACATGCCGGTGGTCAAGGATCTGGTGCCTGACTTGAACCATGTGTATGCGCAATATGCGGCGATTGAGCCGTGGATGAAAACGGACAGCGCGACGCCAAGTCGTGAACGCCTGCAAAGTGCCGAAGATGCTGAAACGCTGAACGGCGCGGATGGTAAGGGGCCGGCTGGCTGTATCCTGTGCTTCTGCTGCTCAACCTCCTGCCCATCTTATTGGTGGAATTCGGACCGTTTTTTGGGTCCCGCCATATTGATGCAGGCGTATCGTTGGATTGCCGACACACGGGACGAGGCAGCAGGCGAGCGCCTGGATGCATTGGAAGACCCGTTCCGTTTGTATCGGTGCCACACCATCATGAACTGTACCACCGCATGCCCGAAAGGCCTGAACCCGGCCGAAGCGATCGGTGAGATCAAGCAGATGATGGCCATTCGCAAAGCTTAAAGGATTTATTGACATAACTGTTAGATATATGTATTGTTCCGGGCATGTCAAAAAGCCATCACGCTAAAATCCCTGCCAATTATCAGCACCCGCAAGATAAAACGGTTTTCCATGCGCGATCCTTGTCTGATATTGCCTTGGCATTTCAATACGCGGCGCGCGCCGTTATTATTGATACGCCTGTACCTGACTTTGTTGCCATTGCGGCGCACGAAGATTCACAGCGCTTTGGCTCTGGCCATCGTCGTTTAGAGGTAGAAGGACGGACGGATTTTAGTATGGCGCGGCGTTTACGCAACGCCGGTATTTCTCATGAGGTTATTGCGCACGTCTTTACGCAAGCTGAAGCGTTATACGCCGCTATTCATCCCGACTACCAAAAACGTAAATTCCTGGAACAGCGCCGCTTTGGATTAACGACAGTCGAAGGCAAGCCGAACTGGCATATCGATGATGCCGGCACACCATGTAATGTTTATATTCAGCCGTTGTTGGGGGCCGGAACCCGCCTGGCAACCTATGAGGCTGAAATGGCGTTTGGCGTTCAAAATCTGTCGAATTTTGTGATGGGAAAAGACCGCAAGGCGGCGGCAGTGCTGGCAGCCGAAGCGGCATTGGGCCCGACAGCGATTGAGGTCAAACCGGGCCAAAGCCTGCTGCTGAACCTGGCGCATGGCCTTTTTCCGCCGCCCGTCCAGCAGGCCATTCATGCCGCACCACATGATGATATGATCGGGCATACATCACCGCATCGGCTGGCCGTGGTCATTGATATTCCGGCGAGCCTGCGGCGTTAATTCACGGCCCTATTTTCCAACCGCCTCTTTCATAATGACGCGAATGTGCTTGCGCCCGTTTACCTTCTCATAGTTTTCGTAGTAGCGCTGGTGATAGGCCTCGGCTTCCCAGAATGTCTGGGCCGGAACGATTTCCGTCACGATTTTGCCCTCTTTATCCAGGTCTTTTATCACCGCACGGGCGATTGCTTCCTGCTGCGCATCCTGCGTGAAAATCCCCGAACGGTATTGCGTGCCAACATCAACGCCTTGATGGTCTTTTTGCGTCGGGTCGTGGGCTTCGGTCATAAAATGACGGATGACTGCGTCATAGGTCAGAATTTTGGGATCGAACGTCACCTCAATGACTTCGGCATGGCCGGTGCGTCCCGTGCTGACGTCCGCGTAATCCGGTTTTTCGCCCTTGCCACCCATATATCCGACGCGCGTGTAAACGACACCTTCCAGTTTGCGCATGGTATGTTCCACGCACCAGAAACAGCCGCCGGCCAGCACCGCCGTGGGATATCCGGCGGGTTTGTGGTCTTTTAACGTGCTGGCATATTGGGTTGCCGCACCCACTGGGCATGATAATCCAAACATGGCAAAACATCCGATCAGTATCAATAAAATGTGTTTCATAAGTTCTTATTCGTCCGCGTCTGGAAAAAGTTACGCATTGATGCAATGATATTGCATGCGCATTCAGCAAACGCCCAGCCCCAATTTCGATACGCGCCGCGATGGCGCGTTGCCATCCTTGATCGTTCTGCACCAGACGGAGAATGAAGATGTGGTGCATTGCACCGACTGTTACATGGGTCATAAAATCCTGGAACATGGTCGGATATCACCGCATTACCTGATTGGCCTGGACGGCGTGGCCTGGCAGTTCGTCGCCGATAAGAATCGCGCCTGGCACGCCGGGAAATCCTGGTGGTGCGGCAAAGAGGATGTGAACAGCCATTCCATCGGCATTGAAATGCTGGGCGCGCGTTTAAGCCCGTTTCCGGCAGCGCAATTGGATGCCTTGCGCACCCTGGTGAATGACTTGCAATGCAAATGGGATATTCCGGCGCAGGGGGTGTTGGGCCACAACGACATTGCCCCTGATCGCAAATTTGATCCCGGCCCTCTTTTTCCCTGGCGCAATATGGCTGTGGATGGGATCGGCGTATGGCCCGAGGCGGCCGAGAGTATATGCGACGCGGATCAGGTTGTGCCCTTATTGCGGCAGATCGGCTATACCGCCCCGGTACAGGATGCAGAACTGGTCACAGGATTTCAGATACACTACGTCCCCGAAATATGGACGGATGGCACAGGGCAGGCGGGCGTCGCCTGCACCCTGACACGCCAGCGTTTATTTGCATTGCATCGGAAACTCTGCCATACCTAGGGCCGTGCCGGTCAGCCAGGCTACCGCACTTCTTATGTATGTAAGGGGTGAGGAAAGTCCGGGCTGCACGATGGAACAACGCCAGGTAACGCCTGGGCACATCGCAAGGTGTGACGGACAGGGCAACAGAAAACAAACCGCCGATGGATATGGCAACATATCACAGGTAAGGGCGAAACGGTGCGGTAAGAGCGCACCGCGCTTCTGGCAACAGAAGTGGCACGGTAACCCCCGTTGGCAGCAAGACCGAATAGGGGACGCATATGGGGTCTATCGCCTCGCGTCCCGGGTTGGTTGCTGGAGGTGACAGGTGACTGTCATCCAAGATGAATGGTAGCCACCATGCGTAAGCATGGCACAGAACCCGGCTTATCGGCTGATCGGCACATATTTTATTTCCGAAACGATCCGTATATATTATAAGCGTTGCACACCGCGCGTTGCCGGATTTTTCCTGTTTTATACAAATTTTATCCCCGCGTTTTTCCCGTCTTATCCACATGATTATCCCAGCAAATTCGTGTTTTTGCGGAACAATTCCCATTGACCGAATTGTAAATCCCATGGTATCCCATAAATAACCATTAAATCCCACAAAGGGGCATGGCGCGTCTCCTTATTCCTATTGTCCTCTTCCACTCTCATTTCACTGTATTGATCCATGTCCCTGTTTTTTGCCACAACTGTGAACAAGCTAGACGCGAAAGGTCGCGTCTCGGTTCCTGCTGGCTTCCGCGATGTGCTGGCGGCGCAGACATACAAGGGCGTCATCCTGTTGAAGTCGCCGAAGGCGGAATGCCTGGAGGGGTTCGCCCATTCTTTCATGGAAACAATGTCGGCCCGCATGGATCATTTTGACCTGTTTTCCGACACCCAGGATGATATCGCGATGTCTGTTTTTGGACAGGCGGTTGCACTGCAATTCGATGGCGATGGCCGTATCACGCTGCCCACCGCCTTGCGCGATTATGCCGGTATTGGCAGTGAAGTGGCGTTTGTCGGCTTAGGCCAGAAATTCCAGATTTGGTCGCCAGAACGCCTGGCGGTACGCCAACAAGCCGCCGTCGCAACATTCCAGCAGCGCGGACTGACCATCCCTGCGCGTACGCCTGTCGAAGGTAAAGACTGACATGGGTGAGAATTTCAACCACGTCCCGGTGATGTTGCGCGAAGTTCTCCAAACCCTGTCGCCACAGGGACGCGAGACATATGTCGATGGCACGATGGGCGGCGGCGGATACACCCGCGCTATATTAGATGCCGCGCCCCAGTGCAATGTGATCGCGTTTGATCGGGATCAGGCCGCCCATGCCCATGCACAGAAGTGGTCCGCACCGTATGAAGGCCGCCTGAAAATCGTTCATGGCGATTTTGGCCGCATGTACGCCCATTTACAGGGGTTGGGCGTGGAAAAGGTGGATGGCATTGTCCTGGATCTGGGTGTCTCTTCACCACAAATTGATGAAGCGGAGCGCGGTTTCAGTTTCCGCGAAAGCGGGCCGTTGGATATGCGGATGGACCAGTCGCAGGGTGAAACCGCGGCTGATTTGTGTAACACGCTGCCCGAGGCAGAGCTGGCCAATTTGATTTATGCCTATGGCGAAGAAAAACTGTCGCGCCGGATTGCCAAGGCGATTGTCGCAGGCCGTCCCCTGACCACCACCGCGCAACTGGCCACGATTGTGGCCTCAGTTGTATCGGTTCATCCGCGCGATACATCGCATCCGGCAACCCGCACGTTTCAAGCCTTGCGTATCGCCGTCAACCACGAACTGGATCAATTGCAACAGGCCTTGAATGCCTGTGCCGACCTGCTGAAACCCGATGGTCGCCTGGTGGTTGTCAGTTTTCATTCGCTGGAAGATCGCATCGTCAAAACGTATCTGGCGGCGCAGGGCAAGCCGCCTGCGGCGCAAAATCGCTACACTCCCGTTATTGAATCGGTTGTGTTTGTGCCGACCTTTCGCATCCTGACAAAATCGCCGTTAAGTGCCGCGCCGGATGAATGCAAAGCCAACCCACGGTCACGCTCAGCCAAGCTGCGTGCCGCTGTTCGCCTGGCGGACAAGGTGGTGGCGGCATGAAGATCAAAGGCCCAACAATCGTGATTTATGGGATCGCATTGGTTGCCGCAACGGCGTTGATCCTCACCTCGCAAAAGGTGCAGGAGTCGGAGCGTGAATTGCGTGGCCTTCAAGCCGCACGGATTGAGGCACAGGACAATTTACGCCTGCTGAACGCGGAATGGGCCTATTTGACACGCCCGTCTCGCATCGAAGAATTGGCGACGGCGCATTTGGCTGGCTTTGGCCCCACCGCAACGGCAAATATTCGCGACAATTACGATTTCCCGACGCCGGTAATCTCCGAACTGCCATCCAGCCCGTCCTTGATGCCGCAACAGGCGAATTACGCCGCGCCGCAATCTGCTGTACCCGCCGCAACAGCAGATGAAACAGCCAGTGCCGAGGTGGTGGAATGACCCCGCGCGGCACCCGTCCCATGATGCGCCCGTTTGGCGCGTCGCGCATATCGATGACCATTATGGGACATCGTGGCGGGGCGTTGGAAATGGCGCGCGCGCGGGTTGTTTTAATCTCGGCTGTCTTTGCCCTGGTCTATCTGATTATGGCGGTGCGACTGTTTGACCTGACGGTCATGCAGGGCGAGTTGGCGCATGTGATGCAGACGGAAACGGAAATTGCCGCCCCGCCCACGCCGCTGAAAAAACCTGAACGCCGCGCGGACATCATCGACCGGAACGGCGTGTTGCTGGCAACATCGGTGAAGTCCGTGGCGTTATTCGTTGACCCGCACATCGTTGTTGATGCGCCGCATGTTGTGACCGAACTGGTCAAGATTTTCCCGACGCTGAACCGCGCCAAATTGGAAAAGCAACTGGCGGGCAAGGGCCGTTACGTCTCATTGGCCAAGGAATTAACCCCGCAGCAGCAAGCAGCGGTAACGCGTATCGGTGATCCTGGCCTGGCGTTTGAAAACACCTATCGCCGCATTTACCCGCAGGGCAATTTGACCGCGCACATCGTCGGGTACGGCAGCAATGATGATAACGGCCTGGCCGGTATTGAACGGTCGATGAATGCCGGATTGATGAAAAGCGATCAACCCGTGCAACTGGCGATGGATGTACGGGTTCAGCATATTTTGCGCCGAGAGGTTGAGCGTTCCATGGCGCATTTCCGCGGCATTGGCGGCGCCGGAATCGTGATGGATACCCGTAACGGCGAGATTTTGGCGGCGACCTCACTGCCCGATTTTGATCCGCATCACCCGCGCAACCCGAATGACAACGCGATGTTTAACCGCGTATCGCTCGGGATTTATGAGATGGGGTCAACCTTCAAAATCTTTTCAACCGCCGCGCATCTTGAGGTCAAACAGCCATCGATGTCTGAGACGTTCGATGCCAGCCAACCGCTGCGCCGCGGTCGTTTCGTGATTAATGATTACAAGGGTGAAGACCGGGTGATGACGATCCCTGAGATTTTCATGGTGTCGTCGAATATCGGCACGGCCCTGATGGCGAATGCAACAGGCTCGCAGAACCTGCAGCGTATTTATCGTGACCTGGGGCTTTTGGATGCCCCGCAAACAGAATTGGCGGAGATGGGCAAGCCGATGGTGCCGCATCCCTGGACGGAGATCAGTAACCTGACCGCATCATTCGGTCATGGGATCGCCGTTTCCCCGCTGCAAGTCGCATCGGCTGTGGCAAGTGTTGTAAATGGCGGCCTGAAGGTGCAACCAACACTTCTTCGTAAAAATGAAGCCGACGCATCTGCCACAGCCGTGCGTGTTCTTTCTGCCAGGACATCGGCGCATATGCGTCAATTGATGCGCCTGGTTGTTGAAAAAGGGACGGGCAAAAATGCCAATGTCGTTGGATACCGCGTGGGCGGGAAAACAGGCACGGCTGAGAAATCCGGTATCGGCGGATATGATCGCAAACGCTTGATATCGTCGTTTGTCGGGGCGTTCCCGATCGACGATCCGCGCTATGTCGTATTTGTGATGGTGGATGAGCCGAAGCCAGCCGCGGACAGCTATGGCTATGCGACTGCCGGTTGGGTTGCCGCCCCTGCGGTTGGCCGTGTAATCAGCAATATGGGCGCTGTTCTGGGCCTGATGCCTGATGCCGCTGCGCCTGAAATTGCCGCGCCGCTGCACCAATACGTCAACCTGAAAAAGGCGCATTGATATGGCCTGTCGGTTGTCTGATATCCTGCCGCATGAAGACAGCGTGGATCCGGTGATTACGCACATCACTTCGGACAGTCGCGACGTCAGCGACGGCACATTGTACATTTCGACGCATGGCAGTGAGTATATCGCCGATGTCATTGCAAGCGGTGCGATCGCGGTGGTCAGTGACCATTTCCCTGAAGAGGCAAAAAACAGCGACGTTCCCTGTTTTCATCACGCAGTCCCGCGCCGGTGTTTAAGTGATGCGGCGGTGCGTTTATATCCGCGTCAACCAGCGACAATGGTTGCGGTGACCGGCACCAACGGCAAAACGTCGAGTGCCGTGTTTGCGCAACAGATTTTTGCCGCGCTGGGCCACCAGGCCGTCAGCATCGGCACGTTGGGTGTGCGTGGTGCTGTCACAAGTAACGGGCAGATGACGACACCCGATGCCGTCACGTTGCACGCGCTTTTAACGGATCTGGCCGATAAGGGCGTCACCCATGCGGCGATGGAAGCATCCTCGCACGGGCTGGATCAATACCGTTTGCACAATGTCCGGCTAAAGGCCGCTGGCTTTACCAATTTGACGCGGGATCACCTGGATTACCACGACACGATGGATGCCTATTTCGCGGCCAAAGCGAAGTTGTTTACCGAAGTGCTGGCCGACGACGGCGCCGCCGTTATCAATGCCGACAGTGAAGTGGCTGGCGATTTGATCGCCGCATGTCAGGCGCGCAATCTGCGCGTTATCACGTTTGGTAAGGCGGGCACCGATATCGTGTTATTGGACCGCAAGCCGCAAGCCGAAGGGCAGATCTTAAGCCTGTCTGTTTACGGCGAGGTGCAGGATGTGTTTATCCCGCTGGCCGGTATTTTTCATGCGCTGAATGCCCTGTGTGCCGCTGGATTGGTCCTGGCGATCGAAGGGATTGCGGCATGGCCGGCGATTGCGACGGCCTTATCAACCCTGTGTGCCGCACCTGGGCGCCTGCAATATATCGGACGGAATCAGGCTGGGGCTGCAATTTACATTGATTTCGCCCACACGCCGGACGCGTTGGACATCCTGCTGCAATCTGTTCGTCCGCATTGCCAAGGACGTGTGCATTTGGTGTTCGGTTGTGGCGGCGATCGCGATGCAGGCAAACGCCCATTGATGGGTGCCATAGCGGCAAAGCTGGCCGATCAGGTGATTATCACTGACGACAATCCGCGTATGGAAGATGCGTCCGCGATCCGCCAGGCTGTTCTGGCTGCATGTCCAAACGCCCGCGATATCGGCGACCGCAGGCAGGCGATTGAAGCGGCCATCGATGCGGCCCAGGACGGCGATATTGTCCTGATTGCCGGTAAGGGGCATGAACAAGGCCAGATTATCGGCACCACCATCCATCCTTTCGACGATGCGGTCGAAGTCACGCACATTTTGCAAAACCAGAAGAAAGTCTCCTATGCGTAATACTGTCACCCAAGCCTTATGGACCGCCAAAGATGCTGTAAATGCCATGAATGGCCAATGCACAGGCGACTGGATCGCGACCGGCATTGCCATCGACAACCGCGATGTTGCGGCTGGCGATTTGTTTTTTGCGCTGCATGGGGAAAAGCTGGATGGGCATGATTTTATCGCCGGGGCTTTTGCCAATGGTGCGGTTGCCGCGGTAGTTAACCATATCCCACTGCATTTCAGGGACGATACGGCGCGATTTGTTGTTGTGGCGGATACGTTGCAGGCCTTACGCGCCCTGGGCCGTGCCGCACGGCAGCGCAGCGGCATGAAAGCCATTGCCGTGACGGGCAGTGTTGGTAAAACAGGTACCAAAGAAATGCTGGCCGTCGCCCTGGCAGGTCAGGGGCAGACGCATGCCGGACTGAAAAGCTTTAACAACCATACGGGCGTGCCGTTAACACTGGCCCGCACCCATGCCGGGACCGATTTTGGCATTTATGAAATGGGCATGAACCATGCCGGCGAATTATCCGACCTGACCACGCTGGTTCAGCCTGATATCGCAATTATCACGACGGTTGCCGCCGTTCATACTGAAAACTTCGCCGACGGTATTACCGGTGTGGCCGCGGCGAAAGCCGAAGTGTTCGACAGCATGAAACCGGGCGGTACCGCTATCATTAATCGCGACAATCCGTTTTACGACATGCTGGTTCATGCCGCGCGGGAAAAGGGGATCGACCGCATTTACGGTTTTGGCCGCCATACGGATGCCGAAGCCTGCCTGTTAAGCTGCATCGTTGCCGCAAACGGGACGCGCGTTGTTGCCCGCGTGATGGGCCAGGAAGTCAGTTTTGCCCTGCGGTATGCTGGCGAGCACGTTGCAATGAATGCGCTGGCGGTCCTGCTGGCCGTTCATGCGGTTGGCGCGGATGTGCAAAAAGCCGCGCAGGCACTGGTTTCGGTGCAAGGCCTTCCAGGTCGCGGCAGCCAGGAGAAAATCGAAAGCGGGGATCCGCAAAATCCGATCACCCTGATCGACGAATCGTATAACGCGTCACCCACATCCATGGCAGCAGCATTCAAGGTTTTAGCCCTGATCGATCCGGGTCGTGGCGGTCGCCGTATTGCGATACTTGGCGATATGCTGGAACTGGGACCGGACTCGCCGAAAATGCACCGCGATTTGGCGTTGCCCTTACGTGCGGCAAATGTCGATCTGGTTTACACCTGCGGGCGTTTGATGGAACAGTTGCATGAAAATTTACCCGCTAATCAACGCGGCGCACATCGCGCCACGTCAGAAGAGTTGGCCGAAATTGTCCCAGATGCCTTGGCACCTGGCGATGTTGTGATGGTCAAAGGATCGCATGGCAGCCGGATGGACCTGGTGGTTGAGGCCTTGCGCCAGATGCCAGCACGCCGTAAAGCAAGCGAACAAACATCAACAGCCGGCCCGGCGCAAAGAAAGAATTAGCCCCCCGGCCAGGAAAGGTCACGTCATGCTGTACAATCTGCTGGCACCATTTGCCGATAACTTTATTGGTTTCAACCTGTTCCGGTACATCACGTTCCGGACGGGCGGGGCCTTGATAACCGCCTTTATCCTGTCCCTGATGATGGGGCCGCATTTGATTGCCTGGCTGAAATCCAAGCAAGGCGCAGGGCAACCGATCCGCAACGACGGACCGGAGTCGCATTTTAAAAAGACCGGCACGCCGACAATGGGCGGGCTGATGATCCTGGTGGCGGTGACGGCTGCGACGTTGCTGTGGGCTGATATTGCCAATGTTTATATCTGGTTTTCTTTGATTGTTATGGGCGGTTATGGCGCTATTGGGTTTGTTGATGACTATTTGAAATTGACCAAGCGTGATACAAAAGGCCTTACCAGCCGGCAAAAACTATTCGTTCAAATCGCGATTGGTGCGCTTGTCGCAGGGGGCATTATGGCCGTCGCGCCGCTGGACATTCGGACGGCGGTCGCTATTCCATATTTAAAAGACACATACGTTCAGATCGGCGTCTTTTTCATTCCGTGGGTAATTTTTGTGATTGTGGGATCGTCGAATGCCGTCAACCTGACGGATGGTCTGGACGGCCTGGCCATTGTCCCGGTGGCGATTGCCGCAGCCAGTTTTGGTCTGATCGCCTATCTGGTCGGGCATATTGAATTTGCCAAATATCTGCACATACCGCATGTGCCGGGAACCGGTGAATTGGCCGTTTTATGCGGCGCGTTGATCGGGGCTGGCCTCGGCTTCCTGTGGTTCAACGCCGCGCCCGCGCAAGTATTCATGGGCGATACCGGGTCACTGGCCCTTGGTGGTGTGCTGGGCTGCATTGGTTTAATTACCAAACATGAATTACTGTTGGCCGTTATCGGGGGAATTTTTGTCATGGAAACCCTGTCTGTTATTATTCAGGTCGTTTCATTCAAAACGCGTGGCAAGCGTGTTTTTAGAATGGCACCGATCCATCATCACTTTGAAAAATGCGGCTGGCCTGAAACCACCGTGGTGATTCGTTTCTGGATCATGGCGGTTATATTCGCGCTTATCGGCCTTGCGTCTTTGAAACTGCGGTAACAGATGGCGATGATGCGAATGACACGGGCGGATCGATCGCTGCTGGGTGACTGGTGGTGGACGGTGGATCGCGGCATGTTGATCGCAGTCGGCATTATGATGGCGATTGGCGTGATGCTGGTCGCAGCGGCCAGCCCAGCCGTGGCCATTCGCATCGGCCTGGATGCCAATCATTTCGTTATCCGCCACATCATTATGCTGTCGCTGTCCTGCCTGGCGATGATGATAACCTCACTTTTGACCCCGCGCCTGATCTGGCGCATGGCGTCCATCGGTCTGATTGGCGGACTGTTGATGATGATGTTGATCCCTTTTATGGGGATGGAGATTAAGGGCGCGCAACGCTGGCTGCATTTATTTGGTCTGTCAATTCAGCCCTCGGAATTCGTAAAGCCAGCTTTTGCGATCGTCGCGGCATGGCTGCTGTGGCAACAAAAAGAAAAACCTGATTTTGCGGGCAATGCCTTTGCCGCAGGCCTTTATTGTTGTGTCGTCGCACTGCTGCTTTTACAGCCCGATCTGGGCATGACAGTCGTTGTAACGTGCATGTTTATCGCGCAGGTCTGCGTCGCGGGGCTAAGGCTGCGTTACCTTGTTCTAGCGGGTCTGGCCGGGGCGATCGGGATCGTGCTGGCGTATTACAGTTTCGGCCACGTGCAAAGCCGGATTGACCGGTATTTAAATCCGGAAAGCGGCAACACCTATCAAATCGATCAATCCTTGGCCGCATTTAAGAATGGCGGTTTTATTGGTACCGGCCCTGGACAAGGAAAGATAAAACAGCATCTTCCAGACAGTCATGCCGACTTTATCTTTGCCGTCGCGGGGGAAGAGCTGGGCTTTTTATTCACTCTGCCGATTATCGCCCTGTTTCTTTACGTCCTGTTACGCGGTTTTGACAACCTGGTCGCCGCAGACAATCTGTTTGTCGTGCTGGCCTGTACCGGATTATTGACGATGTTCGGCCTTCAGGCTTTGGTCCATATGGGGTCTGCGATGCACGTCCTGCCGGCCAAGGGAATGACCCTGCCCTTTATCAGTTACGGTGGAACGTCCATGATTGCGATGGGGATATCGTTTGGCGCCATCCTGGCATTAACCCGCCGCCAGGGACGCTTTGCCATCGTGCGCGGCCTGTCACGGACACGCGGCGGCGCGGCGGGCACAGCCGCTGGCGGTGAAGACCCGTCATGACCCAATCCCAAACATTTATCATGTCGGCGGGCGGTACAGGCGGGCACATGTTTCCGGCCCTGGCCCTGGCCGACTATCTGGGCATGATGGGGCATCATGTGCATATCGCCACCGATCGACGCGGCCTGCGTTTTATACCTGCATCAAGTCCGTATGCGGTTCACACACTGGCCGCTGATACGCTGCGTGCCGGTGTGCTGGGCAAGATTATGGGCCTGCTGTGGCTGATGTTTGGCGTTGTGCAAGCGCTGTTCTTACTGCTGAAAACCCGTCCGGCGGCTGTCGTCGGCTTTGGCGGATATCCGTCTTTTCCCGCTGTGATGGCCGCGCACATCTTACGCATTCCTGTGGTGCTGCATGAAGCCAACGCGGTGCTGGGTGCCGCCAACCGTTTTCTGGCCCGTGGCGCGGTCGCTGTTGCGCTGTCCCATGCAACTGACGATTGGACGCTCTCTATCCCCTATATTGTGACCGGCAATCCTGTACGGCAGGATATCGTCGCCCTTACCGCGCATCCTTATCCGTTAATGATGGGTGACATTCATGTGCTGGTTGTTGGCGGATCGCTGGGCGCGGCCGTCTTTGCCGATATTATTCCAGCT
The DNA here is from genome assembly GCA_040386235.1 of Pseudomonadota bacterium. Taxonomy (GTDB): domain Bacteria; phylum Pseudomonadota; class Alphaproteobacteria; order Micavibrionales; family Micavibrionaceae; genus JAZKGA01. The sequence continues at coordinate 78,278 of JAZKGA010000001.1, read as the reverse complement.
GCGTTATTGCATCTGCCCGAAGCCCTGCGCCGCCGGGTCAGACTGGTCCAGCAAATCAGCGCCGAACGGCATCAAGCGGTTCAGGCCGTGTACGACCAGGCCGGTATTCGTGCCGAACTGGCGCCCTTTTTTACTGACATGCCTGATCGCATTGCTGCCTGCCATCTGTTTATCGGCCGGTCTGGTGCGACGACAGTTGCGGAGCTGGCCGTTGCTGGCCGTCCGGCAATTTTCATCCCCTATCCGCACCATGCAGACCAGCAACAGTTGAAGAATACCGCCATGCTGGTGCAGGCGGGCGCCGCGTGGGCCTATCCGGAACGCGACCTGCACCCCGATCAATTAACAGCGCAATTGCAGGTCTTGATCGAAAATCCTGACATCCTGCTGCGTGCCGCGAACGCCGCCAAAGGCTGTGGCCAGCCAGATGCGACGGCGCATCTGGCACATATTGTCACAGGGGCCACGAAATAATGACCACCGCGCCGCTTTTTTCCTATGCTATCGGCCCCCTGCATTTTATCGGCATTGGCGGAATTGGGATGAGTGGGATTGCGGAAATCCTGCACAATCTGGGCTATACGATTCAGGGCAGTGATTTAAGCGAGAACGGGAATGTCAGACGCCTGCGGACGCTGGGAATTACGATTTGTGTTGGTCATGCACCAGACAATTTACAGACGTCAGCCGGGCATTTCCCCGCCTGCGTCGTCGTGTCGTCTGCGGTACAGGCCAACAACCCCGAACTGATCGCCGCGCGGCAAAGGAATATTCCAATCGTCCGCCGTGCCGACATGCTGGCGGAACTGATGCGGTTAAAGCAGGGGATCGCCGTTGGTGGGACGCATGGCAAAACCACAACGACGTCGATGATTGCGACGCTGCTGGAGCAGGCAGGCCTGGACCCCACCGTTATCAATGGCGGCATTGTGCAGGCATACGGCACCAACACCCGATTGGGGCAGGGAGATTGGGTGGTGGCCGAAGCCGATGAAAGCGACGGCAGTTTCAACAGCCTGCCCGCCACAATCGCGATCATTACCAATATCGACCCTGAGCATATGGAGCATTACGGATCGTTCGATGCCGTTAAACGCGCCTATCTGCATTTTGCGGAGAAAATCCCGTTTTACGGTGCGGCCATCATGTGCATCGACCATCCCGAGGTAAAAGCGTTACACGCCCAGATTCGCGATCGTCGCACCCTTACCTATGGGTTGGGGGATGCGGCGATGGTTCGCGCTGTCAACCTGCGCCCCCGCGTTGACGGAACGATGTTCGACGTTACCTTTACAGCGCTATCAGGCAGTGACGCAGAAACGGTTCAGGATATTTTCCTGCCCGTCCTGGGCCAGCACAACATTCAGAATGCGCTGGCGGCCCTGGCTGTGGCACGGCTGTTGAAAATTTCAGGCGCGGTGATGCGCACCGCCTTTGCCGGATTTGCTGGCGTCAAACGCCGATTTACCTGTACGGGCATCGTCAGCGGCATCACGATTATTGACGATTACGGACATCATCCCGTGGAAATAAAGGCGGCTTTGGCGGCTGCGCGGCAAGGCACAGATGCACAGGGGGGGCGTGTGATCGCAGTGATGCAGCCGCACCGTTATTCCCGCCTGGAAGGGTTGTTCGGCGATTTCTGTGCCTGTTTTGACGGGGCCGATCACGTGATTATCGCCGATGTGTATGCCGCAGGTGAAACGCCGATTGCCGATATCAACAAATTGACACTGGCCGACGGTATAGCCGCGCATGGGCATGCCTCCGTTCAAGCACTTACCAGTCCGGAAGAGCTTCCCGCTGTGATCCATGCCATGGCCCGTTCGGGAGATTTCATTCTCTTTTTAGGGGCAGGGACGATCACCCAGTGGGCCAATGCGCTGCCGGCCCAACTGGAAGAGATGAACAGAGGCTGGCAAAGCCATAAAAACCAGGTATAGTATGATCGCAAAATTGGTATTTATATGAAAACGCAACCTCCTCACCGCCGTGGCACACGCAAAAGCACGATCCTGAAACGGCGCAGTGCGACATCGCCACGCATGGCCGGTTTTTTAAGACGGGCTGTTATTGCCGTGGTTCTTCTGGCCTGTGCCACATGGATATGGACCACCGCACATCAAGAAGAGTGGGGGCAGCGCGCCATCGCTGCAATTGATAAAACCTTGGTGCAGGCCAGCCTGGCGACTGGCTGGCGGCTGGACCGGGTGCAGGTAACCGGCCGCGACCGCGTCTCATCAGACCAGCTGCAACAGGCGTTAAGGGTCAGCCAGGGCGATCCGATTTTATTCTATGACGTTGATACGGCCGCATCGCGCGTGGCGCAAATTGGTTGGGTTAAATCGGTGCGTGTAACGCGCAAGCTGCCCAACGCCTTACAGATCAGCCTGGAAGAGCGCGTTCCCGTCGCCTTGTGGCGGCAGAAATCGGGCCGGATTCAAGTGGTGGACCGCGAAGGCGTGATCGTGTCACCGATTGTAACGCCCGCCTTTAAGAATTTGTTATTGGTCAGCGGCGATGACGCCGCAGCCAACCTGGCCCCGCTGCTGAACGCGTTACAGGACGCCCCTCAAATCCTGAAACGCACGGATCAAGCCCATTGGGCCGGCGGGCGGCGCTGGGACTTGACCCTGAAAAACGGCGTGGTTATCAAGCTGCCCGAAACCATGTATGACGCAGCTTTGCAACGCGTGACGGATGCGCAACTGCGGGACGATATCCTGAATAAACCTATTGATTATGTCGATGTGCGTGACCCGCTTCGGGTCATTGTAAAGCCAAAGACGGGTCAGGCGGGTGACCTGCAATTAAACCTGGCCGGTGGCCGTCAGGACCCGGTGTAACATGGCGGCACAATCCCATATTCCTGTCGGGTCGATCATTGCGGCACTGGATGTCGGTTCCAGCAAGATTGCGTGTTTTATCGCGCGCGTCATGTCCGAAGACGGTCAGATTGATATCGTCGGCATTGGACATCAGGCCTCACGCGGGATTAAGGCCGGTACGGTTATTGACCTGGACGCGGCCGAAATCGCCATCCGCCAGGCGGTCCACGCCGCCGAACACATGGCCGCAGAAAGCCTGCATGGTTATCCGTTGCGTGAGGTGATTGTGAATATGCCGGCCCTGCACGCGCAATCACACGCCGTTGCCGTGTCTGTGCAAATATTGGGGCAGCAAGTCACTGAAAACGACATTCGCCGCGCGCTGGCAAAAGCCCAGGATCATTTGATGACTGAGGATGCGGAGCTGATCCACACCATTCCGATCGCCTATCGCCTGGATGGCAAAGAAGGCGTGGATGACCCGCGCGGCATGGTCGGCCATGGCCTGGATGTCAATATTCATATGGTGACGGGCGAACTGGCCGCATTAAAGAATATGGCCAGCGCGATTGAACGGTCGCATCTGGATATCGTCTCTCTTTGCCTTTCACCTTATGCTGCTGGTTTATCCGTACTGGTGGACGATGAAATGGATCTGGGCTGTACCGTGATTGATATGGGTGGCGGCCTGACATCGTTTGCGGTGTTCAGCGGCGGTGCCTTGATTTTCGCTGATGCGATTCCCATCGGGGGCCAGCATGTGACGAACGATATTGCCCGTGGCCTGACCACATCGGTCGCCGATGCTGAACGTATCAAGACATTGTACGGCAGTGCCATGGCGACAAGCAGTGACGAGCGGGAATTGATCGACGTGCCCTTGCTGGGTGAGGAAACGCATGCGACGCCAAATCATGTGCCGCGGTCGTTGCTGGTCGGCATTATCCAGCCACGATTGGAAGAGATTTTTGAACATGTCCGCGCGCGTCTGCAGGACAGCGGCCTTGGTACCGTTGCGGGGCGTCGCCTGATCCTGACTGGCGGGGCCAGTCAGTTGCCCGGTACGCGCGATCTGGCGCAACGCATCCTGGATAAACAGGTGCGTCTGGGGCGGCCTTTAAGTCTGACGGGCCTGGCTGATTCGGTCAGCGGACCGGCTTTTGCGACGACGGCGGGCCTGTTGCGCTATTTAATTCAGCGTCCGCACGAAATGCCTGCGGAAATTATGGCGCATGTTGCCCACGGATCGATGTGGGATCGGCTAAAACTGTGGTTGCGGGAAAACTGGTAACTGGTTTTCCACAGCCGCTTGTGGCGGATGTGTCGCGGCATACAGGCGCGTTTCAGAGTTTATCCACAGCTGTGTGTAAAAACGATGTGTAAAAAAAGCGTTTATAGGCGATAATTTTCTTCCCTTGCCTGGCGAACATCCCTAGAATCGGCGTGTAATCGCTTTTACCTCGCACTAAGGATCTTACATGCTCAACAATCTTCGCATCAATGCATCCGGCGCCCCACAGGCGGCCCCGTCCGCATCGGCACATCGTGAACTGTCCCCTGTCCTGAAAGTTATCGGGGTTGGCGGCGGCGGCGGTAATGCTGTTCAGACTATGATCGATTCAGGCGTTCAGGGGATTGATTGCATCATTTGCAATACGGATGCGCAGGCGATGGGCAATAACAGCGCGCATACGCGCATCCAGCTGGGACGCACTGTAACCGGTGGCATGGGCGCAGGCGCCCGCCCGGATATCGGTCGCGCCGCAGCCGAAGAATCATTGGATGAAATCATCAAGCAAATCGAAGATGCAAACATGGTCTTCATCACTGCCGGTATGGGCGGTGGCACGGGAACTGGCGCAGCGCCGGTTATCGCCAAGGCTTGTCGTGATTTGGGAATCCTGACGGTTGGTGTTGTCACCAAGCCGTTCCAATTCGAAGGCTCGACACGCATGAAAATGGCTGAGCAGGGGATTGAGGAGATGCAGGAATATGTCGATACATTGATCGTCATTCCGAATCAAAACCTGTTCCGAATCGCCAACGAAAAAACGACATTTGCCGAAGCCTTCAAAATGGCTGATTCTGTTCTGCAATCCGGCGTGCGCGGGATCACTGATTTGATCGTTCGCCCTGGCCTGATTAACCTGGACTTTTCAGATGTGCGTTCAGTCATGACGGAAATGGGCAAAGCTGTTATGGGGACGGGTGAGGCTGTGGGCGATAAACGCGCCCTGGAAGCCGCAGAAAAAGCGATCAGCAATCCTTTGCTGGACGATGTTTCGATGCGTGGCGCCAAGGGCGTCATCATCAACGTCACAGGCGGTCTGGATATGACGCTGTATGAAGTTGACGAAGCGTGTAACCGCATCCGTGACGAAGTCGATCCAGAAGCCAATATCATCTTCGGATCGTCATTCGATGAATCACTGGCCGGTACAATGCGGGTGTCCGTTGTGGCCACAGGGATCGACAAGGTCGCGGCCAAGGCTGTTGGCGGTAACGTCTCGCCTGTATCGATGGGAACATCACCTTTGGCAGGCTTTATGAAGCCGTTGACGGAGCGCACACCATCCCCAAAGCTGCAAGTGCCGACGGGTTATGATGCGCCTACCGCGTTGGCACAGCCACGGATGAATGCACAGGTCGCGGTGACGGTAAATGCCGATTCGCAAGCGACGGCACAAAATCTGCGCGGGACGCTGTATAAAGATTCGTTCATTCCGCCGATGCCTATTGATGCGGTTACTGCTGATGTGGTTGTTGCGGCTCAACCCGCTTACAACCCGGCTTCTGTGACCCAGTCGCAGCAGCCATCGTTTGAAACGCCGGTTTTGAATTTAGCGCCGGCGACAATGGCGGCGCAATATGCGCCACAGCAGGCGAAGCCACGTGACGCTGCGCCCGCGCCGGTAACGGCCATGTCACCGCCTGCGAAAAAAGAAAAAGGGCCTAGCTTGTTGCAACGCCTGACAGGTGGTGGATGGAAAAGTCCGGATCAAACACGTCAATGGTCAGCGACCCAAGACAGTTTCGATGCCCCTGCCAAACCGCGTATGACACCAAGCATGCCTGCGGCCAAAAGCCCCGGGCCGTCAGCGCAAGCCGCATTAAACATTGAAACGCCGGTGAAGCCAGCAACGTCAACCGTTGAGGATGAACTGGATATTCCAGCTTTTTTACGCCGTCAGGTGAACTAAACACCTGTCTGCTGGAAACAATAAAAAGCCCTGCATCGCAGGGCTTTTTTGTGTCTGTAACAAACTGTCATTCCGTGTGTGTTTTCCCTTGATGAAAGGGCCTGTATTTTAAACACTAAGAAGGAATACAGATTATGCAACATACGGTAAGATCAGATGTAACATTGACAGGCGTTGGCGTTCACAGCGGCGTTGAAACACATCTGACAGTGTCACCTGCCGCCAGCGGCACGGGTATTGTGTTTGTGCGCAGCGATGTGACCGACCGCGACAACCGCATTCCTGCCACCTATGATCGCGTACGTGACACGCGCCTGTGTACCGTTATTGCCAACGATGCGGGCGTCAGCGTCGGCACGATCGAACACCTGCTGGCCGCTTTGGCCGCGTGTGCGATTGATAATGTTGAAATTACCCTGGATGGCCCAGAAGTTCCGATTTTGGATGGCAGCTCAGCCCTGTTTATCACAGCGATTGAATCCGTTGGCCGCACCACCCAAGCCGCACCACGCCGCGTTTTGCGTATTCTAAAAGACGTAACAGTCCAGGACGGCAACGCGATTGTAACGCTGAAGCCGTCAATGGGCATGAAATTCCGTGCCGATATTGAATTCCCGCACCAATTGATCGGTGCACAAGGATATGAACTGGACCTGATGGAAGGGCGTTTTGCCCAGGATGTGGCCGCGGCCCGTACCTTTGGTTTTTATCACGAGGTGGCTTATCTGCGTCAGCAGGGCCTGGCCCTGGGCGGATCGCTTGAAAACGCGATTGTCCTGGACCAACAGGCGGGCACGATCCTGAATCCCGAAGGTCTGCGCTTTAAAGACGAATTTGCGCGCCATAAATTGCTGGATGCCGTGGGTGATCTGTACCTGGCCGGTGGCGCGATCCTGGGGGCTTATCACGGCACTAAGGCGGGTCACGCGATCAATAACCGCGTTCTTCACGCGTTGTTTGAACGCACTGACGCCTACGCCTGGGTCGATTTATACGTCGATACCACCACAGGGTTACGCGAAGTGGACATGGTTCCTGCCGCGATGCCGGTTCCTGAAATGATCCCTGTTGCCGCCATGGCGCATGCCTGATTTTCGGGATTAAAGCGCGTTATTCTGCACAAAGCCCTTGCTTAAATGCGTGTTCCGCGCCATTTTTGGACTATGCACGCATCACATGTCACGCACCGTTTCTTAACTGTCTTTTCCCTGATCGCGATCACGTGCCTGGCTTTGTCGGGATGCGGATCGGCGGATAAGAAGGCTGCGGAAGCTGCTGCAAAGCTGGAAAGACCGCCAGAGCAGATTTATAACGAAGCCGCCGCCGCGCTGAAAGACGGAAAATACACAAAAGCCATTCAGCTGTACCAGGAAGTGGAGCGTCAGCACCCCTATTCTGAACTGGCAACCAAGGGCCAGGTTATGGCGGCCTATGCCGCGTATCAGAATGTTAAATACGACGAAGCGATCATTGCACTTGATCGTTTCATCGAACTGCACCCAGGCCACCCGGATGTCGCCTATGCCTATTACCTGAAGGCATTGTGCTATTACGAACAAATTTCGGACGTGAAGCGGGATCAGGAGATGACACGTCTGGCGTTGCAATCCATGACCACGGTGATTGAACGTTTCCCAAACACCGATTACGCGCGTGAGGCGACGTTGAAGCGTGACCTGACATTGGATCACCTGGCGGGCAAGGAAATGGAAGTTGGGCGTTATTACCTGAAACGCGGATATATGAACGCAGCGATCAATCGGTTCATGGTTGTTATACGCGATTATCAAACCACGACGCACACGCCGGAAGCCCTGCATCGCCTGGTGGAGTCCTATAAAACGCTGGGTCTGGAAAACGACGCCCTGCGTGTCGCGGCGGTATTGGGCTATAACTATCCCGGCAGCAAATGGTACGAAGACAGCTATCTGCTCTTCAATCCCGAACAACGCAAAGCGTTGCGCAGCGGCAAATCCTGGGTTGATCGCACGATCGACAGCCTGTTACGACCGTCCTAAGGCCGATCATGCTTACCAGCCTGCATATTCAGAATGTGGTGCTGATCGACCGGTTGACGCTTGAATGGCAACGCGGTCTCTCAGCCCTGACAGGTGAAACCGGTGCGGGTAAATCAATTTTACTGGATGCGCTGGGCCTAAGTATCGGGGCGCGATCCGATGCCGGATTATTGCGCATCGGCGCGGATCAGGCGAGCGTGACCGCCACTTTTTCTTTATCAAAAGATCATGCGGTTTGGGCTGTTCTAAGCGAACAAGAGCTGGGTGCGGCCGCGGACGAATTAACGCTGCGCCGGGTGTTAAGTCGTGACGGCCGCAGCAAGGCCTTTATTAATGACATTCCGGTTCAAATTGCCACGCTGCGTCAGATTGGTGACATGCTGTTGGAAATTCATGGCCAGTTTGCCACACACGCTCTGTTAAACGCCGCGACACACCGCCAGACCCTGGATCAATTCGCGGGCCAGGGGGGGCAAGCGAAAACGGTTGCTGCCGCCTGGGCCAGTTGGCAGCGCGCGCGGCAGGAACATCAGGCCTTGATGCAGGACGCCGCGCATCAGGCACAAGAAGCCGCGTATTTAAGCGCATCCTGTGATGAATTAACGGCCCTTGATCCGCAGCCTGGCGAAGAAGACAGCCTGCACACGCGCAAAACCTTTCTGCGCAACCAGGCAACGATGATTGAGGCGGTCGATGCCGCCCTGCAAAGTCTGCAAGACGATGACCGCGGTGCACGGCCTGCCCTGCTGCAAGGGTGGCGAACCATGAGCCGCCAAGGTGACAAAGGCACGGAATGGGACCAGGCGGTCGCCGGTTTCGATACGGCCATAAGCGCCGTGCATGAATTAGAAGCCCAGCTTGAAACCCTGCTACGCGTTATTTCCGAAGGCGGCATGGACCTGGAGGCCGTCGAGGACCGGTTGTACAGCTTGCGTGCGGCTGCCCGGAAATATAGTTGCCTGGCCGATGATTTGCCACAAAAACTGTTGGAATTTCAGGGCAAGTTGCACGATGCAACCACGCTTGATACCCGTATCGCCGCGCTGGCTGCGCAGGTGGAAGACGCGCGGAAGACCTATGTACAGCAGGCACACATTTTGACAGCCGCCCGTCAGAAAGCGGGACAGATGCTTGAAAAACTGGTGGCAACGGAATTGCCGCCATTAAAATTGGAAAAAGCCCGCTTCATCGTCGCTATAACGCCTGTGCCGGAAACGCAATGGGGACCGCAGGGGTGTGAAGATATTGCGTATTTATTGTCCACTCATACGGACGCCGCGCCTGCACCACTGGCCAAGGTGGCTTCGGGCGGTGAATTATCGCGGTTGATGCTGGCGATCAAATTGGTACTGGTGGACACCAGTACCGCAACAACATTGATATTTGATGAGGTCGATACGGGCATCGGCGGTGCGACGGCGGCTGCGGTTGGCGAACGCCTTGCACGCTTAGGGCAGGGGCGTCAGGTCCTGGTTGTCACCCATGCGCCACAGGTTGCAGCCCGCGCCGATTACCATTTGGTGGTCAGTAAGGCCACGCAGGACGGCAAAATGATAACCAGTGTAACGACGTTGGACAGCCTGCCTGCCCGTCGTGAAGAGATCGCCCGGATGCTGGCGGGCAGTGAGATTACGGATGCCGCCCGCGCGGCTGCGGCATCCTTGTTACAGGCAGTGGCTTAAACCATGAACGCAGGCGATTTATTCGATAATCCGCAATCGCGCGCCGCCATGCGCCATGCGGAATTGTGCCGCCAGATTGCCGCGCATGATGTGGCGTATCACGTCAATGACGCACCGGATATCAGTGATGCGGCCTATGACGCGCTGCGCCGTGAGGTGGAAGAGATTGAGGTCCAATATCCAGACCTGATTACGCCAGACAGTCCGACACAGCGCGTCGGGTATTCCACGAAATCCACGCCGTTTCAAAAAGTGGTCCACAGCCGTCCGATGTTATCGCTGGGTAACGCGTTTGACGATCAGGATGTGCGTGATTTTTATGGCCGCGTGGCGAAATTCTTAGGGGTTCAGCCGGATGATATCGTCGTTATGGCCGAACCGAAGATTGATGGCCTGTCCTGTGCCCTGCGTTACGAAGACGGCATTCTGGTCCGGGCGGCGACGCGCGGTGACGGGGTTGAAGGGGAAGATATCACGGCCAACGTCCTGCAAATTCCCGACATCCCCCGCCAGTTAAAAGGTACGCCGCCTAAAGTGTTAGAGGTAAGGGGTGAGGTGTATATGCGCCGCGCTGATTTCCAGGACTTAAATATGCGTCAGCAAGCGGCGGGTGATAAAATCTTTGCCAATCCGCGCAATGCAGCAGCGGGCAGCCTGCGCCAGTTGGACAGCCGGATCACGGCCCTGCGACCCTTACGTTTCTTTGCCTATGCGGTGGGGGATGTCAGTGGCGCGATAGCCACCAGCCAATCCGGCTTGCGCCAGGCTTTGGCCGATTTCGGCTTTACCATCTCAATGCCGGCGCAACTATGCGAAACAGTGGCTGATACGTTGGCATATTACACTGAGGTCATGCAGAACCGCCCGGACCTGCCATTTGAAGTGGATGGCGTTGTGTACAAAGTGAACGATATGGCCTGGCAGGACCGGCTGGGCAGTGTCGGGCGCGCGCCGCGCTGGGCCATGGCGCACAAGTTTCCGGCAGAACAGGCGGTCACAATTTTGCGGGATATTCAGATCCAGGTCGGTCGCACCGGGGCCTTAACACCCGTGGCCATTCTGGAACCGATCGCCGTGGGCGGGGTCGTTGTGGCCCGTGCCACATTGCACAACGAAGACGAGATTGCCCGCAAAGATATCCGTATCGGCGATCATGTGATGATAGAACGGGCGGGCGATGTCATTCCCAAAATCACGGCCGTTATAATGGAAAAACGTGAGCCGTCATCCATCCCGTTTGTCTTTCCCGACCACTGCCCCGTCTGCCAATCCTATGCCCCACGGGTTGAAGATGAAGTGGTACGCCGGTGTGCCGGCGGGCTGGTCTGTGCCGCGCAGGCGTTGGAACGCTTACGGCATTTTGTCAGCCGCGACGCATTCGACATTGTCGGACTGGGCGAGAAATCATTGGAAGAGTTTTGGGATCGCGGTCTGATCCGCACGCCCGCCGATATTTTTACGTTGCAGGAGCAGGATAAGGGTAGTTTGACGCCGCTGCGCAGCTGGCCCGGGTGGGGCCCGCAATCGGCCCAGAAATTATTCGCCTCTATTGACGACCGCCGTAACATTGCACTGGACCGGTTTATTTATGCGCTTGGTATTCGCCAGGTGGGACAGGTGACGGCAAAACGCCTGGCGGCCTATTACCGCAGCTATACCGCGTGGTCAGATGCGATGATCGCAGGTGATGACGCGTTACAATCAATCCAGGATATTGGACCTGCTGTGGCCGCCGATATCACCGCATTTTTTGCTGAACCCAATAATGTCGCCCTGTTAACCGATCTGGCAGGGCATTTAACCATTGCCGATCATGTGATGGTGGCGCGCGGCGATTCCCCTTTGTCGGGCAAGACGATCGTGTTTACAGGCACATTAACCTTGATAACGCGGGATGAAGCAAAGGCGCGGGCCGAAAAATGCGGCGCAAATGTCACGGGGTCTGTATCACGCAAGACAGATTACGTGGTGGTCGGTGCCGATGCTGGGTCCAAACGCGCCAAGGCGATTGAATTTGGCGTTACACTTTTATCTGAAGAAGACTTTCGCGATATGTCGCAATCAGGCACGCTTTAGCGTGTTTTCAGGGCTTCGAGCGCGGCGATAGCCTGAGTGACATCCGGCGCATAATCACGGCGTTCAATGTGTCCATGGCGATGTATGCACACATCCAAGGCCCGCAACAAGACATCGCCCGTGGCCGCATCTTCCTGCGCAATCGCGACTTTTAACGCATCAAGAATAATGTCAGACAAACGGGCGTGGGGTACGGACATGGGCGATCCTTAAGTGGCTGGGGCCAGATTGGATGCGGGCAGAGGCGTATCTCTGGCCGCTGGCTTGGTTAAATACCCCGTATGGACCCATTGTAAGATATGTTCCAAGGCCATGTTACGAATGTCGTCACGTTCATGCAGAATTTCATGCGCGCTGCCTGGAATGGTCCGGCAATCAAGCTGTCCATTACCGCAAAAATAAGTCAGGGGTCCGTTATGCACGATTTTATCATCCCCGGCGCGTAATAGCAGGGTTGGGATTGTCAGCTGGGCTAATCTATCCGGCTGGCGCAGGCGCAGCATCGTATCGTGCATAACGGTCAGGCACTGAGCCGTCGCGCCACCCGTTTGTAATACAGGATTGGCCAGCCGCCAGGCGTTGTGCAGACTGCCGCGCACCGGATCACTGGTGTATCGCGTCACAGCAAGGCCGATGCGGTCGGACTCGCGCCAGTCGTGGCACAGGGATGATAACGGATAACCAGTGGGGTTGAGCTGGGTGCAAATATCCAGGAACAAGCGGGCCGCAGGTTTCAGCCACGTATCAATAACCGGCATGCCCAGAAATGGCGCGATCAATGTCGCACTGGCAATCGGGGGCAGGGCAACACCTGTTGTACAGGCGGCATTCAAAAACAGCAGGCCGCCCATCGAATGGGCAACAACATGCAAAGGCCGGGGCAGGGCCGCAACCAAATCCATAGCCAAAACTTGCCCTAAATGTCGCGTGTAAATATCCGTATCGGTTACATGAAAACGATGGGCGCGGGCGCGGGTGGACGCGCCCTGACCATACCAATCGAAACTGGCGACGGCATAGCCCTGCGTCAGGAAATCGCGGATCGTTTCATAATAATCTTCCATCGTCTGCGCCATGCCTTGCAGCAGCAGGATGGTACCAATGGCCGGTTTTTCAGGCTGAACATGACCAACGCGCAGATAAGAATCGGGGGCAACATCCAGCCGTTCAACCGTCCAACCTGGCGGCGGCAGGAACCGCGTTTCCAAATTGTCAGGAGTTGTTATAAACGGCAAGGACATATGTTTTGGTAGCATACCTTCCATGCAAAAACAATCGTGCATTATGAAAACAAGTAGTGACAACCGCATAATTCAATGGTATGGTTTCGTCCCAGATGACACACCGTGCTTACACAGGACGCATTAAAGCTGGAAGCCACAGAAAGCCTGTGGATGCACAACCTGCTCTTGAGTATACTGCTGAGTCTGCCCCCAAAAAACCACCCCCACTGCGCTATAATTTTGCGATTCAGGCCGATCCTGTGCCGAATGTCGCCTTGCCTGCTTTAACGGATGCGAATGGGGTATATCGGGCTTTGATGTCGTATTGGCAAGATGCCCATGCGGCGCAGCCAACGGTTATCAGCCAGAATGACGCTGGAAAAACGCGCGTCACGTCGTGGAAAGATTTCCTGGTACAATCGGATTACACACAAGCTGCCGCAGATAACGTGCACAGAAAATGGAGCATGTTGGCCATCGGGTTACATTGCAGCCGATCATCACATCCCATTGCAGGCATTCTGCCAACCCATTCAAAAGAGATGAAGCACCAGGAAAGAAACGGTGTGAATTTTTATGACTTGCCGCTACGGCAGGGGTTTTCAGCAGGCACATCAGATGCCATTTTTGTGACGGTCCGATTAATTGTTCATCCCGGTTGTCCGCTGCCAGAAAAGGGCCGCGACACCTTGTTCTCTGGCCTTCCGTCCCTTGTCCAGGATTCGAAACGCCCCAACCGTTATTACCTGGTATGTGATGCGACAGATCCGCGCATGATAAAGCCTATTCAACAGCAAGAAGCAAAAGCGGGAACCGTTGTCCACGATCACCCGAGCGCAGCCAGACAGCAAAAGCTGAACCTGTGACTACGCCTCCAGGGCTTTAACCAGGTCTTCGGTCACTTTCTTTGCATCGCCCAGCAGCATTAACGTGTTATCCGCGTAGAACAGCGGGTTGTCGATACCGGCATAACCCGACCCCATTGACCGTTTAACGAACAACACCGTCTTGGCTTTTTCAACATCCAGAATCGGCATCCCGTAAATAGGGGACGAGCTGTCATTCTTAGCGGACGGGTTGGTGATATCGTTGGCCCCAATCACATACGCAACATCAGCCTGGGCGAAATCGCGGTTGATATCTTCCAGCTCAAACACCTCATCATACGGTACGTTGGCTTCGGCCAGCAGGACATTCATGTGGCCCGGCATACGGCCCGCGACCGGGTGGATGGCATAGCGCACATTGACGCCATGGGATTTCAGGGTGTCGGCCATTTCCCGCAAGACGTGCTGGGCCTGGGCGACGGCCATCCCATATCCGGGAACAATAATCACGCGGGCGGCATTTTTCATGATAAAGGCGGCATCTTCGGCTGATCCGATCTTGGCCTGTTTATCACCGACGCTGCCGACACTTGCTGTGCCCGCTTCGGCACCAAAGCCGCCCAGGACAACACTCATGAAGGATCGATTCATGCCCTTGCACATAATATAAGACAGGATTGCCCCGGATGACCCGACCAGCGCGCCGGTAATAATCAGCAGGTTGTTTTCAAGCGTGAAGCCGATCCCAGCCGCAGCCCAACCGGAATAAGAGTTCAGCATGGATACGATTACAGGCATATCGGCTCCACCAATTGGCAGGATCAGCAGAAGACCCAAAACCAGCGCCACCAAGACGATCAGCCAGAACAGTGCATCAGCCTCAGTGCCGCAGAAAACGACAATCAAAGCGATCAAGGCCAGACCCAGCAGGGCGTTTAATGCGTGCTGGCTGTTAAATGTCAGGGGTTTTCCGGATATGCGCCCCTGCAACTTACCCCAGGCGATGATTGATCCGGTAAAGGTGACCGCACCGATTGCGGCACCCAGCGACATTTCCAGCAGAGAGCCAAAAGCCAGGTTTCCAGGGGTTCCGATACCATAGGCAGACGGGTTGTAAAACGCCGCGGCCGCCACAAAAACAGCAGCCAAACCGACCAGGGAGTGAAACGCCGCCATCAGCTGGGGCAGGGATGTCATCTCAATTTTCAACGCGATATAGCCACCGATCACGCCACCGGTAATCAGGCAAGCAAGGATCAGGCCCCACCCGCCGATACTTGGTAACAGCAGGGTGGTCACAATGGCCAGCCCCATGCCGAATATGCCGAAAGACAAACCGTTACGGGCCGTTTCCGGATGGGACAAGCCGCGCAGGGCCATGATAAAGCAAATCCCGGCGATCAAATAGGCAAGGCCCGAAAGCGTGGCAATGGACATCTCGTTAATTCCTTATGCTTTTTTCTTGAACATATGCAGCATGCGCCGCGTGATAATAAACCCGCCGAAAATATTGATCGCGGCCAGAGTCACGGCGATTGCGCCAAACACCATTGCAATCGGCGGACCTTCGCTGGGCCCCGCGGCGATCAATGCGCCGACGATAATGACGGATGAAATCGCATTGGTGATACCCATCAGGGGGGAGTGCAGGGCCGGGGTTACCCGCCAGACCACATAATATCCGACGAAACAGGCCAGGATAAAAACAGTCAGGCCGGTAATAAAAAAGCTGCCATGGCCTGCAACATCCGTATATTGCGTGATATTCAGGGCCAGTTCGGCCGCCTGGTCGGACAAAACACGGCTGGAATTCGCCAGATCGGCGGCCTGTTCCGTCAGGGCGTTTAATTGCTCGCTCATTTCTTCTTCCCTTTTACGCTCGGTTTCGCAGTCGATGGTTTTGGCACAGTCACGCCAGCAAAGGACGGATGCACAATCTGTCCCCCTTTCACCAGGGTGATGGCGGCGACGATATCATCGTCGGCGGCGCCAGCCACATGTTCCCCATTTTTGACGAGCAAGCCCATCAGGGTCACGATGTTTTGGGCGTACAGCGCGGCCGCATCGGTGGCGACCAAAGACGGCAGGTTGGCGGGGGCGATGATTTTGACACCGTTAATAGTGACGATTGTATCAGGTTTGGATAAGGCGCAATTCCCGCCTTGTTCAATCGCCATGTCGATGATGACTGAGCCCGGCTTCATCGACTTCACCATCTCTGCCGTAATCAGGGTTGGCGCAGGGCGACCGGGGATAAGGGCGGTGGTGATAACAATGTCCTGCTTGGTAATCGTTTCGGCGATCAGTGCTGTTTGCTTGGCACGATAGGCATCGGACATTTCACGCGCGTATCCGCCGGATGTTTCAGATTGTTTGGTCTCGTCATCTTCAACCATCACGAATGTGCCACCCAGGGACTGGACCTGCTCCTTCGCGGCCAGGCGTACATCGGTGGCGGCGACAACCGCGCCCAGGCGGCGGGCGGTGGCGATGGCCTGAAGGCCCGCCACACCAGCCCCCATGATAAAGACGCGCGCCGGGGCGATTGTGCCCGCGGCGGTCATCATCATAGGCATACCGCGCGTATAATGCGCGGTGGCTTCCAGAACGGCACGATATCCAGCCAAATTGGCCTGGGATGACAGAACATCCATTGATTGCGCCCGGGTTGTCCGTGGCACGAATTCCAGGGCCATGGCGGTCGCACCGGCCTGGGCCAATACTGCCAGCACATCCGGACGGTTATACGGCGACAGCAACCCGATATAGATACACCCCTTGCCCGCCAGTTTTGCCGTGTCAGGTGTCGCCTGAACCACCATGATAAAATCAGCATCCTTCACCGCCGCAGCCGCAGTGGCGGCAATCGTTGCCCCCGCAGCCACATAGGCCTCGTCTGTATAACTGGCGGCCAGGCCGGCGTCTTTCTGCACTGTGACGCGCAGGCCCATATCGCACATTTTCTTGATGGTTTTGGGCGTGGCGGCAACCCGTGCTTCGTGCGGCGCGACTTCCTTAAGGATTGAAACGGAAAGAGTCACAATGGTGTCCTTTGCTCATATCTTTGACTGATGCGTCAGAGTGCCGTAAATTCCACGGCGAATAAAGAGGGCCACGCAGGAATTGCAGGGCTGTACACAATTTTACGCATATGTGTATTTTTTTACAGACACCGCTTGACAACCTTGTGACGGGTTGATTATGGTGCGCCTTCAGTTTACCCGTTATTTTTTGGAAGGCAGACTATGAAAGTCGTCAACTCACTTAAGACCCTTAAATCGCGCGATCAGAATTGCCGCGTTATCCGCCGCCGTGGCCGCGTTTACGTGATCAACAAGATCAACAAACGCTTCAAAGCCCGTCAGGGTTAGTTATCGGCCAATCTGCGCCGTCATAATATTGTGGCGTGATTGCAGCTGACCTTCGGAAATGAAGGTCAGCTTTTTTATGTCTGAACGCGTCTTGGGCCAGTTTTTGCTAGACTCATGCGTGCAGCATGGTAAAACCACAGTCTTATAACAATTTTCCCAAGGCCATACCCATGTTTTCAAAGTTATTTAGCTTTATGTCCGCTGATATGGCCATTGATCTGGGAACTGCCAATACCCTTGTGTATGTACAGGGGCAGGGCATTATCCTGAACGAACCGTCCGTTGTTGCCGTATCGATCCAGGGCGGCAAAAAACAAATTCTGGCCGTCGGTCACGAAGCCAAGAAGATGCTGGGCCGCACGCCTGGCAACATTGTCGCGATTCGCCCCTTACGCGATGGCGTTATCGCTGATTTCGAAGTGACAGAAGCGATGATTAAGCACTTCATTCGCAAGGTTCACAACCGTCGCAGCTTCGTCAGCCCGAAAATGATTATCTGCGTTCCGTCCGGTTCAACCGCTGTTGAACAGCGGGCGATCGTCGAAAGTGCGGAAAGCGCCGGCGCATCTGAAGTTTATTTGATCGAAGAACCTATGGCCGCCGCGATCGGTGCGGGCCTGCCCGTGACCGAGCCGTCAGGTTCAATGGTTGTTGATATCGGTGGTGGCACGACCGAGGTTGCGGTTATCTCGCTGGGCGGTATCGTCTATGCCCGTTCGGTCCGCGTCGGTGGTGACAAGATGGATGAGGCGATCATCGCCTATGTCCGTCGCGTACACAACCTGCTGATCGGTGAAACGACCGCTGAACGCATCAAGAAAGAAATCGGGTCGGCTTGCGCACCGATGGAAGGCGATGGCCGTCGGATGCAGATTAAGGGCCGCGACCTGATGAACGGCGTGCCGAAAGAAATTGTTGTGACGGAACGTCAGATGGCCGAAGCGTTGATTGAGCCGGTCAGCCAGATCGTTGAAGGCGTTCGGGTGACGTTGGAACACACGCCGCCGGAACTGGCCGCTGATATCGCCGAAAAAGGGATTGTTATGACGGGTGGCGGGTCGCTGTTATCCAACCTGGACCTGGTTTTGCGTCATGCAACCGGACTGGCGGTCACGCTGGCTGATGATCCGCTGTCGTGTGTTGCTTTGGGCACCGGGCATGCGCTGGAAGAAATGAAGACGATGAAAAACGTCCTGGTTGGGGCATATTGATCATTTGAGGGCTTGAATCTTTTTCATCACTCTTCTTAGAATAGATGAAGAAACAGAAAAGCGGCCACAATATCGGAACACCCAAGGGTATAGAGAGAGGGACTGCAAGGCATGGTCAGACCATCCACCAGACGATCGCGGCTGCGACATGCGCGAACGCGGCCATGGGCAACGGCCCTGTCCCTGCTGGGTCACCAGACCAACCTGATCTATTTTCTGATTGCCCTGATATTCCTGTTTGCATCCATGTGGCAATTATCACCATTGGAACGCCTGCGCATTGGCATTGTCGATACGTTGACTCCTGTTCTGGCCCAGGCGGGTGCGCCTGTTGTGGCTGTGGTTCAGACGATTTCCGATTTATCCGGCCTGACCAATTTGAAGGCCGAAAATGCCCGCCTGGCCTCTGAAAACGTGCGATTGCGCGACTGGTACCAAACAGCACAATTGTTGAAGGCGGAAAACACCGCCCTGCGCGATCTTTTGAAAGCGCAGCCTTATCAAGAATATACCTATGTCACCGCGCGCGTTCTGGCGGACACCGCATCGCACCAGGTGCGATCTGTTCTGGTGAATGCCGGGGCCTTGCAAAACGTCAAGATTGACCAGCCGGCCTTAACGGGCGAAGGGGTGTTGGGACGTGTGGTGCAGGTGGGGGAAAGTGCGGCGCGCGTATTGTTGCTGACTGACATTAATTCGCGTCTTCCGGTCACCATCGAATCCACAGGACATCGTGCGATTGCCGCCGGGATGGGGCGAAATATCCTGCGTCTGGAATTTGCACCCGAAGATATCAAAATCGACAAAGGCGCCCGTATTATCACGTCGGGCGATGGCGGGGTTTTCGCGGCTGGGTTACCGGTGGGTGAAGTGATTTCAGTCGATCACGGCCAGATTCTGGTTCGACCATACGCGCCTATGGAATCCACATTATTCGTACAGTTGATGAATACAGGTTTTGATACCGTCAAGGACCAGATATTGTCTGAGCAGCCCGCTGGCAACACGTCCACCGTGGTTGAGTAATCTTACATGCCGGCTTCTTTCACGCATCGCGATGATCCGTCGCGGCCCTTGCTGCAATACTGGCCGGTTGTATTCGTCTATGTGCTGTTGACGATTTGTTTTCTGGCGGACATGATTTACGTGCCAGGCTGGTCAAACATGCTGCTGCGGCCTTCTTTCACGTTTATCTGTATCTTTTACTGGGCGTTGTATCGCCCGCGCCTGATCCCGTTCGGGCTGGTTTTTGTGATGGGGATTATCTTTGATGCGGTGGCGGGCACGTTATTAGGCCTGCATGCGTTGATCTGGATGGGATGCCTGCTGGTATTGCGGTCGCAGCGGCGTTTCTTGATGGGGCAGTCGTTTATGGTGGTCTGGGTTACTTATGCGCTGTGCGCCCTGATTGCTGGATTAATGGGCGGTCGGGTCAGTTTTGCTGAGTTATTCATGATGCGCGGGGATACGTTGCAGGCCTGGGGCGGTTTTATGGTGGGGCTGTTTTTCTTCCCACCTGTTGCACTGATCTTGCATTTTATCCATCGCCATTTGCCGTTTGGAAAAGCCAATTCGCATGGATGAGAACGGCAAGCTTAGCCCCACTTTCACCCGTCGCGCTTTTATTGTCCTTGGCGCGCAGGCTGGGGTGTTTGGCGTTCTGGCCGGACGGCTTGGCTGGCTTCAACTGTGGAAGGGCGATGATTACCGCAGCCAGGCCGAAAGCAATCGCGTCAATAACATCATGATTGTGCCATCGCGCGGCGAGATCGTCGATAAATTCGGCGTGCCGCTGGCGATCAGCGCGGTGAATTACACGGTCGTCGTTGTGCCGGAACAAGCCAAAGATTTGAATGCGGTATTAGAAACGATACGGCGGGAAATCGGGCTGGAAGATCGTTTGATAAAACGCACGTTAAAAACAGCGCGTCAAAGCCCGCCTTATGCCCCTGTGCCAATTCGGTCAAACCTGACGTGGGAACAGGTGGCAAGGTTAGAGTTGATGCATCATCGCCTGCCTGGCGTCACAATCACGGCGGACAAGACACGGTCATATTTATTGGGGGAACCGACCGCGCATGTTATCGGCTATGTTGCCAAGGTCAACAAGGCAGAACAACAAAACGCCACGGACCCTTTACTGCGTGTGCCGGAATACCGCATCGGTAAAAGCGGGATGGAGCGCGGGTTTGAATCGCAACTGCGCGGCACGCCGGGGCGACGAGAGGTGGAGGTGAATGTCACGGGACGTGAGGTACGTGTCCTTCACGAAACCCCCAGTAAGGACGGCGATAAGTTGGTCTTGACGCTGGATGCGACGTTACAGCAGCTGGTACAGGACCGCCTGGCAATGCATCAATCGGCGGCGGCGGTTGTGATGGATGTGCATACTGGTGATGTGCTGGCCTGTGCATCGCATCCCAGTTTTGACCCGAATTTATTTGTGACCGGCCTGCCCCCCGATATATGGGACGTGTGGAATAACGATCCGGCCCGTCCAATGAACAACAAGGTCCTGGTCGGCCAATACCCGCCCGGATCGACATTTAAAATGGTGACGGCCATGGCCGCGCTGGAGGCCGGTGTTATCGACGCCCATTCTACCGCGTTTTGCCCCGGCTATATGGAGTTCGGCAATCACCGATTCCATTGCTGGAAAAAAGAGGGTCATGGCACAGTCAACGTGATCCAGGCCCTGGCCCAATCGTGCGACACGTTTTTCTATAAGATCGCCAATCAGGTCGGCATTGACAAGATTTCCGAGATGGCCAACCGCCTTGGGTTAGGTCAGATATATGATGTCGGGATTATTGAGCAGAAGGCGGGTCTTTTGCCCACACAGGCCTGGAAGAAAAAAGAGCTGGGCGCGTCGTGGCAACAGGGGGAAACAATTGTCGCCAGTATCGGCCAGGGCTATATGTTGGCCACCCCGTTACAGCTGGCAATCATGGCGTCACGCCTGGTGAATGGCGGCAAGGCCGTCGTGCCCCGCATGGTGCAACAGATCGGCTCAATCAAAGTCAAAACACCTGTTTTTCCATCCCTGAACCTGAACCCCGCGCATCTGCAAATGATGAAAGACGGCATGGACATGGTCGTCCTGGACCCGCGCGGCACCGCACATGGATCGCGTATCCTGGAAGACGGATTTGCCATGGGCGGTAAGACAGGGACCAGTCAGGTGAAACGGATTACGGCGGCGGAACGCGCCCGTGGCGTGCGTCGCCAGGGCGATCTGCCGTGGCATTTGCGCCACCATGCGTTGTTTGTCGGTTATGCACCTGCGCCCAATCCACGCTTTGCCTGCGCGGTGATTGTCGAGCATGGCGAAAGCGGTTCTGGCGCAGCCGCCCCGGTCGCACGCGACATCATGCTGGCTGTTCAGGAACGCGCCGCAGGCCGGACCCCCAGCTGGACGCCCGCCATGCAATCGGATGCTCCTGATGGGGGTGTCGGATGATTCAACTGTTTTCCCGCAGGTCTAGCCTGGACAGCCGTGAATGGCAACTAAAGTTACGCCTGGTGCCGTGGTCGATTATCGGCCTGCTGGTTCTTGTTGCCGCAACAGGCTGCCTGGCTTTGACGTCAGCAGGGGAAGGGGATTTTAGCATCTGGGCTGAGAAACAGGTGTTCAGGCTGGCGTTAGGTGCCTGTTTGATGATGTGTGCCGCAGCTATTGATATCCGTCATTGGTACCGTCTGACATACCCGATCTTTATCGTCGGGGTTTTATCGCTGATTTTGGTTGATATTATCGGCTATACCGGCATGGGTGCGCAACGATGGCTGGACTTGGGGTTTATGAAGATACAGCCGTCGGAATTGATGAAAATTGCCCTGATTATGGTGCTGGCCCGGTATTATCACGACTTGCCGCCAAATGCCGTTAAATCGTTGAAATCCCTTTTGATGCCGTTGCTGCTTATTGGCGTTCCGGTTGCTTTGGTCGCCATACAGCCTGATCTGGGAACCGCCACCAAAACCATGTTGGCCTGTATTGCCATGCTGTTTGCTGCGGGTGTGCCGATGTGGCTGTTCATCGCCGGAGGCGGTATTTTCCTGGCATTAATGCCTGTGTTATGGGCGACCATGCATGACTATCAGCGCGACCGTGTTTTGACATTCCTGAACCCAGAAAGTGATCCATTCGGGGCGGGATATCACATTACGCAATCGAAAATCGCGCTGGGGTCTGGTGGTTTTCTGGGCAAGGGATATTTGGAAGGCACGCAGGCACGCCTGGATTTCCTGCCCGAAAAGCACACCGATTTCATTTTCACCCTGTGGGCCGAAGAGATGGGCTGGGTCGGCGGCGTGTTTTTGATGGTGCTGTATTTCCTGTTGATCGGGGTATGCATGATGCAGGCGATGCGGACGCGGCACACTTTTGGCCGCCTGTTGATCTTCGGGATTGCCTTTAACTTAAGTCTGTATGTCATGATCAACATTGCAATGGTGATGGGCCTGATTCCCGTTGTCGGCGTGCCCCTGCCATTCGTATCGCATGGCGGCACGGTCACATTATCGAATATGATTGGGATGGGCTTGATCCTGTCTGTCGCGATTCACCGCGACAGCAGATTACCCAGTGTCTAAATTAAGCTGCCAGGCCTTTGCTGGACATCAGGGCTTGCAATTCCCCGTTCTCGTACATCTCACGGATAATATCGCATCCGCCGACGAATTCGCCCTTCACGTAAAGCTGAGGGATCGTGGGCCAGTTCGCATATTCTTTCACGCCTTGACGGATATCCGGGTCTTCTAGGACATTGACGTCCTTGAACGGCACATCCAGCTGCGTTAACACCTGAACCACAGCCGCGGAAAATCCGCACATTGGCATCTGCGCTGTGCCTTTCATGTATAGAACGACATCATTTTTGCTGATGTCATCACGGATACGGTCGAAAACGGGATTGGTCATGAATGTTAAGGTCCTTATGTCTAAATGAATGGATTACAACGTATCGGCTGGCACGCCGGTCGTCAATTGCAAAGCGTGCAGTTCTGTGCCCATGCCTGCGCCGATGGCGGCGTAAACACGCTGGTGCTGCTGGACCCGATTTAATCCGGCAAAGCTGGCACAGGTGATCTTGGCAGCGTAATGTTCATTATCGCCGGCCAGATCTGTTACGGCGATATCCGCCTGGGGGAAGGCCGTCCGCAAACGTGTCTCTAAATCCTGATGTTCAATTCCCATTATCGCTATCCCTTTAGGCCGTTGGCTTTAATTCATCTGTTGCCTGACGCAGGCAGCGCGCAATTTCTGCGGCAATCGCATCTTCGCTGATATCCAGGCCATGCGCCGCGCTGTCGGCGACCAGTTTTTCCTGCAGATCATCCAATCCGCTTTCCGCCATATTCGCCGCAATTACGCTTTGCAGGTAAGCGGCAACAGCATCCCCGGTTAGTCCCATTTTATCAGCCAGCCATTGTGCCGCCAGTTTTGCGGTGCGTGCTTCGATTCTGAATCGGGCTTCCTGACCCATTGCGTAATGCGCTTCTGCCCCTTTGCGGTGGGTGTCAAATTGGGTCATGATTGTGAATTCCTTTCAAAGGCGGGCTGTGCTTCTTGTATTGTGGTGCTATGTTACGCATGATACATAAGCAAAATATAGGTAGAATTCAAGAAAAGGCGAGTGGCTGGCATGGGTCTGGAACGATTTTTTGGTCGGCGGAAGAAATTGCACGAAGGTCCGGGTAAGGTTCTATACGAAGGTCCGGATGCCAGCACGTTTGTGCAGTACTTCAAGGATGACGTTCCATCTTCGCCTTTGGCGGTCGCTGCATCTACGGATAATAACAAGCTGCCGCTGACGCTGGCGGGCAAGGGCGTGTTAAACAATCGCATTTCCGCCCATCTGATGACCCGTCTGGAATCAATGGGAATCCCCACATACTTCATCCGGTCGATCAATATGCGTGAGCAGCTGGTCAGAAAAGTTGAGCCGGTGCCAATTACTCTGACAGTGCGCAATGTCGCAGCTGGGGCCCTGTCGCGCCGCCTGGGTATTAAGGAAGGGACAGTTTTACCCCGCCCGTTGATTGAATTTAACCTGATCAATGCTGAACTGGGTAACCCCCAGATTACCGAAGACCAGATTTTTGCCTTTGGCTGGGCCGATCCCATGGAAATTGATGAGATGGGCATGATGGCCTGGCGCGTGAATGATTACCTGTCTGGCATGTTTGCCGGCGTGGGTCTGACACTGATCGATTTCCGTTTGGAATTTGGCCGGTTATTCGGTGAGTATGACGAGCTTTACATCCTGCTGTCCGATGAAATATCACCCGACACATGCCGCATCTGGGACATGAAAACAGGGCAGAAATTCGACAAATCATCCGCCACGAAACCGGATGGTACGGGTATGATTGAAGCGTATCAGGAAGTTGCGAAGCGCCTTGGCCTGGTGCCCGATACCGGCATCATTCAGGGCGGTAATGTGGATGAGCAAATTGCTGCCTCGCTCGAATCTATTGAAAATGAGTTGTCGCAGCGGCGCAAACTGCGCTCTGTCTCTAAAACACCACCATCCAAACCGTGGAAGGTCTGATGAATCCCATCCCCGATCTGCGCCAGACGCCCCTTCACGCCGCCCACGTATCGTTGGGTGCCAAGATGGGAGGCTTTGCCGGATACGACATGCCGCTTTATTACGCGGACGGGGTGATGCAGGAACATCTTTGGACGCGGGCGCAGGCTGGCCTGTTCGATGTGTCGCATATGGGTCAGATTGTCTTGCGTGGCGAAGGGGTATTTGACCTGCTGGAACGCTTGACGCCCTCTGTTTTTAAATCCTTATCACCGATGGCCGCCAAATATACCGTATTAATGAATGAACAGGGCGGCATTATCGACGATATGATCGTAACGCGGTGGGGTGAAACTGAGGCCTTTATCGTCTTGAACGCTGGATGTAAGGACAAGGATATTGCCTGGATTACATCCCATGTGACTGCTGGCATGACGATGCAGATATTGGACAGCCGTGCCTTGCTGGCATTACAGGGACCGCAGGCCGCGGCGGTTGTGCGCGATGTTATGGGCCTCGATACCACTGACCTGCCTTACATGCGGATGCGCATAGTGGGTGAGGTGTATATCAGCCGCCTGGGCTATACCGGCGAAGATGGTTTTGAGATCAGCATCCCGCAGGATCAGGCCAACAAAGTTTGGCAGGATTTGCTGATGGATCCGCGTGTGAAGCCGATTGGACTTGCGGCGCGCGACACGTTGCGCCTGGAAATGCAGTATTGCCTGTATGGGCATGAGATTGACGACACGACATCGCCGCTTGAAGCCGGTCTGCAATGGGTGATGCGCAAGACGGAACCAGTTTGCATCGGCGCCGCGCGATTGCGGCATGAAATGCGGGACGGTGTAAAGCGTATCCGCGTGGGCCTGACATTACTGGAAAAAGGGGTGGCCCGCGAAGGTGCCATCATCACCGACAGCGACAATAATCAGATCGGCAGCATCACCAGTGGTGGATTTTCCCCCAGCCTGCAACAGGCGATTGCGCTGGGTTACGTGACGCCGGCTTTGGCCCAGGAGGGGCAGCATGTTTGTGTTGTGGTGCGCGACAGAGTCATCCCCGCACGTATTACCCGCCAGGCTTTTATGCCAGCCAAAACAAAGACGAAGGAGAAAGCCCTATGACCCAATTGCGATACACCAAGGACCACGAATGGGTTCAGGGACAGGAAGACGGGACGGTTCGTATTGGAATTACGGACTACGCGCGCGATGCGCTGGGCGACCTGGTGTATTTGGACCTGCCGAAAGTTGGTAAAACGATTACCAAAGGCGGGCATTTCGCAGTGATCGAATCCGTGAAGGCCGCGAGTGAGATATACACGCCAATCGCGGGCGAAGTCGCAGACGTGAATACGGGCCTGGCCGATGCGCTGGATCAATTGGGTCAAAATCCGGATACAGGCTGGATCATTGCCTTGCGCCCTGAAAGTGGCTCTGATTTATCCCAGCTGATGGATGACACGGCTTATCAATCCTATGTGAAGGGATTATAAGCGAATGCATCGTTATCTGCCTCTGACGCGTCAAGACCGGGCCGATATGCTGGCCGATATCGGTGTGAAAAGCGTAGATGATTTATACCGGGATGTGCCGAAAGCTGCCCGTCATGACGCCGCGTTTGACTTGCCGTCCTATCAAGGGGAGATGGCTGTTGAACAGCAAATGGCTGCGCTGGCTGCCCGCAATCGCGCAGCCGGAAAGGGGCCATTTTTCCTGGGCGCCGGATGTTATCATCACCATGTACCGGCCAGCGTCGATTACATTATCCAGCGTTCGGAATTTATGACGGCCTATACGCCATACCAGCC
Organism: Pseudomonadota bacterium; assembly: GCA_040386235.1. Taxonomy (GTDB): domain Bacteria; phylum Pseudomonadota; class Alphaproteobacteria; order Micavibrionales; family Micavibrionaceae; genus JAZKGA01. Next base: position 51,493 of record JAZKGA010000001.1, on the reverse strand, counting down.
GGAAATCGCCCAAGGCACGTTGCAGGTGATATTCGAATACCAAACAATGATCGCGCAAGTGACGGCGCAGGATATCGCCAATGCGTCGCTTTATGATGGTGCTACGGCGTTGGCCGAAGCCGCGCTGATGGCGATGCGCCTGACGGAAAAGCGTAAAATCGTTATCGCCACCCCGTTGCATCCCCAGTATCGCGAGGTACTCGACACCTATCTTGCGCCACTGGAGGTCACGGTGCTGACAGATGCGGGTGAGGATACGGATACAGCCGCCCTTATTGTACAATCTCCTGATTTCTTCGGTCAACCACATGCCTACGAAGCCTATCGTGCGCGATGTGATGCGGTTGGCGCAAAACTGATCGTCGTGGTGACGGAGATCGTATCCCTGGGCTTGTTGCCCGCACCGGCTTTGGCCGATATCGTCTGTGGAGAAGCGCAATCCGTCGGCCTGCCGATGAGTTTCGGCGGCCCGCATCTAGGGTTTTTCGCCTGTGGTCAGGATTACGTACGGCAAATGCCAGGCCGATTATGCGGCGAAACAGTCGATGTCGACGGACGGAAATCTTACGTTTTGACGCTAAGCACGCGTGAACAGCACATCCGCCGCGATAAGGCGACATCGAATATCTGTACCAACCAGGGCCTGTGCGCGCTGGCCTTCACCGTTCATATGGCCCTGCTGGGTGAGGCTGGGTTTCGCAACCTGGCGATGCTGAACCACGCGCGGGCCTGTGCGCTGGCGGACGCATTGACATCGTTACCGGGTGTGACGTTAAAGACACAGACATTTTTCAATGAATTCACCCTAACGCTGCCCCGTCCGGCCCAACAGGTCACAGACGCGTTGTTACAGGCGCACAATATCATTGCAGGATTGGTTGTCGGGCCGAATGACCTGCTGATCGCGGCGACTGAGATGGTCAGTGAAACCGATATTGCTGCGTTTCGTGATGCGCTGGCCAAGGTTCTGAACGAATGAAGCGACCGTCGCATTTCCTGATGTCGCCGCCGGACTATCTGGGCATGCCAGAGGCAGGCGATGAACCCGCCAATGATTTTTCTAGGCGCAATCATGAATCATACACGCGCGATCCCGCAGCTTTTATTGTGACAGCACAGGATCAATGGACCGCGTTACGCGATACGTTGCTGCAAACCGGGGCGCTGATCTCTTATTTGCCGCCATTGCCAGGGGCGATTGACGGCGCCTTTACCGCCGACGCGTCCGTCACCCTGTGGCGCGACGGGCATCCCCATGTGATATTAAGCCAGTTTGCCAATGTGCCACGCCAGGTAGAAACAACGCATCGCCGCGCCGGTTTAACAGCCCTGTGGGGCGATAAGATGCGCGTGGCCAATGCCGCATTTGCCTGCGAAGGGTCTGGCGATATTCTGTATGACCCGCATCGGGGCTGTTTGTGGGCGGGATACACTGTGGACCCATCCCGGGCTGGTGGCCGGACCGACCACCGCGCGCACGCAGAATTGGCCACGTTTTTTGATATGCCTGTTACATCCCTGGCGGTTAAACGACCGTTCTTTCATTTGGATACGTGTTTTTCTCCCTTGCCTAATGGCCATGTCATGGTCTGGCCCGAAGGGCTGCAGCCGCAGTCATGGGACGTCGTCAAAACGATGATTCCACCGGCGCAGATGATTGTGGTGGACAAAGAAGACGCGTATGCGCTGGCCTGTAACATCATTGCTGCGACCCCTGATACCTTGGTAACGTCGTTGATCAGCGATACCTTGCGGCAGGCATTAGAGAAATGTGGTTACACTGTTTTACCGGTCGATGTCGGCCAATTTATTCAATGCGGCGGCGGTGTCCACTGCCTGACCAATCCATTGCATCTGGGAGATAACGCATGACCGATCACAATCGCGCGCTGAATTATGATGAGCCCTTGCTGTGGGAATTGGGCCAGGCGGATGGCAGCGGTGTCGATTTGCCCGACTGCCCTCAATTCCAGGTGCGGACGGGTCTGGAATTACGCGATACAATCGGGCTGCCGCAATTAAAAGAGCCGCAAGTCGTCCGGCATTTTGTGCGTCTGTCCACCAAGAATTACGCGATTGATAGCGGCTTTTTCCCGCTGGGGTCATGCACGATGAAGCATAATCCGCGCCTGAATGAACGTATCGCACGCTTTCCAGGCTTTTCTGCCATTCATCCGATGCAACCCGCGACGACGGTACAGGGCGCGTTGCAGGCCATGTACGAATTACAGCATTGGTTAGGGGAATTAACGGGCTTGCCCGGTGTGTGTCTGACCCCCGCCGCTGGGGCGCATGGTGAACTGGCCGGGATGCTGACGATCCGTCGCGCCCATGATGCAAAAGGTCACACGCACAAAAAAGTCGTGCTGATTCCCGATTCTGCCCATGGCACCAATCCCGCCACGGCTGTTATGTGCGGGTATCAGGTGCGCGTTATTTCCACTAAAGGCACCGGATGCGTAACGCTGGCCGCGTTCCGTGAGGCCTTGGGCGATGGCCATGACGTGGCCGCGATGATGGTGACGAACCCCAATACATGCGGGTTGTTTGAGCGGGAGATTATAGAGATTGCTGCCGCCCTGCACGACGTGGGTGCTTATTTTTATTGCGATGGGGCGAATTTCAACGCGCTGGTGGGGCGTGTGCGCCCGGCGGATTTTGGCGTGGATGTGATGCATATCAATTTGCACAAGACATTTTCAACCCCGCATGGCGGCGGCGGGCCTGGGTCCGGCCCTATTTGCGTCACGAACGCATTACAGCCGTATATGCCGATGCCTGTTGTGGTCCGTGACAACGATGTTTACCGGCTTGAAGAGGATAACGATCGCCCTGAAAACCTGGGCCGTCTGAAAGGATTTCAGGGGCAGTTTGGCATGCACGTGCGGGCGCTGACCTACATGCTGTCACACGGCGCGGATGGTTTGCGTCAGGTGTCCGCAGACGCAGTTTTAAACGCAAATTACATCCTGGCGCATCTGCGCAACGATTATCATGTCCCGTACCCAGATGTGCCATGCATGCATGAATGCCTTTTAACGGATAAAATTCAGAAAGATGGCAGTGGCGTAACGACCTTGGATATTGCCAAGACGCTTATTGAACGTGGGTTTCATCCGATGACCGTGTATTTCCCGCTTGTCATTCCCGGCACAATGTTGATTGAACCGACCGAAACCGAAAGCAAGGACAATTTGGACCGTTTTATCACCGTGATGAAAGACATTGCGCTGCAGGCGGTCAGTGGTGGGGCTGATATCCTGCGCGCCAATCCGATTTCCGCCCCGCGCCGCAGGTTGGATGAGGTGCGCGCAGCGCGCCAGCCTGTGTTACGTTATCCTAAGAACTGAGCGCGGATAATCCGTTCTTCCAGCGCGTGATCGGGGTTGAACAGCAGGCGGCGGCTTTGCGCCATGTCCTGATACACATCTACTTTTGCGACGTTCCGGATTTCCTGATTATCCGCAGTCGCACTGACGGGCCGATGATCCCGATCCAAGACATCAAGTGTAATGCGCGATATGGCGGGCAGAAGCGCGCCTTTCCAATGCCGTGGCAGGAACGGGTTGATCGGCGTCAGCGCCAGCAGATCACTGCCCAGAGGGATAATTGGCCCGCCAGCGGAAGCGTTATAAGCCGTGCTGCCCGCGGGTGTGGCAATCACAAGCCCGTCTCCGGTCAGGTCCGCCATACGTTCCTGCCCATCGACGCTGATTTTGATATGCGCTGTCTGGCGTGTCTGGCGGGTTAAATAAACGTCGTTATAACCATTGGCGCGGTGTGTTTGGCCATCAGCGGTGGTGCAATCCATGACCAGAGGGTGAACGATAATCGGCTGAGCTGATTGTAACAAATCGGGCAAAGCGTTCGCGGATAATGGCGGATTCAGCAGGAAACCAAAGGTTCCCATATGCACGCCGTAAATCGGCAGGTGTGCGGCATCAGTCCGGTGCAATGCCTGTAATAACGTGCCATCGCCACCCACGACAATCAGATGCGTCGCGTTCGCAGCCGTGTGGTCAGGGTGGGTCGATTGCAGGTCGGCAGCGGCCTGTATGGCCTGTGGCGTGGGGGAGACATGGTAATGGCACTTCATATATATAAGTGTAGCAGAGAAGGGTAAACGGTTCCATCCACCCGATTTTAATTAACATAAACATTTTTTGTTGCATTTATAATTGGAAATGTGTAGATTGAGTTCACAGATTTTTAAGTTTACCATAATAATATAAATAAGGCTTTGACGGAGGGCCGTAGAATGAAAACACAAATGAATAAAATTGGCGCAGGATTATTGATGACAGTAGCTGGAACATTGGCTGTTTCCGTCAGTGATGCAAATGCAGCAGAGAAAAAAGTCATTTGTGAAAATGCTGCTGAATGTGGCCAGTTGGGCGGCGCCAAAGGCGGGCCAGGTACAGGCGTTACCGATGCAACTGTTTCATTGCCTATCAAACTGTTGGAAGGTACAACCCTGGTTAACGGCCAGCTAACCCGCGACGGTCATTCCATCATTCCTAAAGTCTATATTTCTGGCCATACGGGTAACTTGCAACAAGGCCAAGTCTTTACAATCCCCGTCCAAGGTATTGAAGGCGGCAAGCGTATGCAGGTTCAGCTTGATACTGTTCGTGATGGCGATGAACTGATCATTGTTGCACCAAAAGGATTTGGCAACGCGCATGTCTCTGGTTTGGGCGCATCTTCTGGCGATCCACGTAAAATTCTGCGTGTTGCTGCGAAGGTTTGCGATTGGGGTGCGTATGTTGAACAGCCACCTGTTATCGTGTCTCCGGTTGAACCGATTACAAACGTTGTCGCTGCAACGCCTGAGCCTATTGCTGACCCCGTTGTAATTGTTACGCCACCAGTCGTGGACCCAATTGTGGAAGCTGCACCTGCTGCTGCCCTGATGGGTGCGCCACGTGTGGTTACCAGTGATGCTGGTGCCGAGGTCGGTATTGGCGGTTTGGCGTTGAATTACGTTACGAGCGAAGATAAGGGCTGGGACGGTCGCGCGATTGTAAATGCATCAAACGGTGACTCGGTTGTCGCGGTTGATACTGTTTATACGAATGACTCTGGCAAATTCCAGGCCCGCCTGGGCGGCGGTGCGGCCAATATTGATGGCAACACCACCGATTTCATGGGTCGTGCCCAAGCGTTCTATTCCTTCATCGGTAACGCCAATACAATGGCGAATGGCGATGGCTGGCAATTGGGTGTTCAGGGCGGTATTGATCCGTTGGCTGGCGCCGGTAACAGCGTTGATAATTTCATGGTTAACGGTGCAACCAAGCCGGATTCTGCGACGCTTGCGGTTATGCAGCCTGCTTTGGCCACCAATGTTCTGGCCGCCGGTGTATATGCCGGTTGGGCAAACGATACGTTCCAGGTTTCTGGTCGCGTAAACTATTTGGACCCAAGCGTGAATGATCGCATGGGATCGTCTGATAAAGTTGCTGTGACGGATGAGTATTATGGTGCCGGTTCAAATCGTTGGACCGACGGGATGCACGCAAGCGTGGAAGCAGCTTTTAAAGGCAGCAACTGGGTCGGTAAAGTCGGCGCAACATATGACCGTTTCAATTACGGTAATTTGAACGCCGAAGTGTGCGGCCCATGTGGATTTGACTTTAAACTGGTTAATGGCAAGCCTCAAACCAACACAACCCTGTTTGCTGGATTTGACTGGTCGAATGACCGTTGGGACCTGTCTGCCAATGTTAATCGTACAGAACTGAAAAATGTCGGTGGGGTCGAAGTTACAGGTATGATCGTCAATGATGTCTATGCCGATCTTGGTAATTACAGCCTGAAGGGTGTTGATGCCAAGGGTACGTACGGAAATGTTGAAGGGGCTTTCGCTGTAGACGACAAATGGACTATCGTTGGCGGTGCCGCTGCTGGTAAATGGGACATGACCGATACGGGCCGTCAATATGACATCAACGGGTCATCCATCAATGGCGGTGTGCGTTATAATTTTAACGACAGCAGCAATGGCACGTTCAAAGGCATGTTCGTTGAAGGGCGCCTGGGCTATGAAGTCCAGGAAACTGTTGGCGACGATTTCAAGAAAAAAGACAACGGCGTCACGGTCGGCCTGCAATTCGGCACACGTTGGTAAGCTGATCTTTTAAAGATTAAGAACCGCCCTTCGGGGCGGTTTTTTTTGTGCTTTACTGGCTGACCCACTGGATCTGGGCGGTCAGGGCAAAATCGCTGGACGGCATGGCATGCGATTTTGCATCACTGCCCAGGGCGTCAAAGCGAATAATGTCGTTCTTTACGTCCCCGATTGTCGCCAGAAACAGGGCTCCGTCACGGCGCAGCAGCAGGGCGCGCATCCCGGCCCGTAATTTCACGAATGGCTGGCACAGCAATATATCCTCGGCCCGATAGACAGGCTCGTAATCCGTGCCCACCACGCGAATACCGTACAGACGGTTCCGGCCTTCGCCATGCAAAGGCGGCAGGTCAATCATTTTCCAGCCATCGCCCAGCGGATAGCCGTTCAGGTCGAAGGCCTCCGTCATGTGCATTTTATCCAGGGGAATAACTGGAACGCCCTTTTGCGCGTGGTTGCGGGGCAGGGCAGAGATCTGGCCATTGGCGGTCGCGGCCTGTTCCCCCAATGTAATAAATTCACTCATTGTTGCGTGCGTCGCCGCGAGAATAACAGAGATGGATTCAGTGGATGGCCAACGCGGCTTCCCTTCCGGCGTGAATCGCTTGGATTTATTAAAAGTGGTCGAATCTAACCCCGCCCGTTTGGCCAGGCCAGATGTTGAATATCCGTGCTTTTGCGCCAGGGCGTCGATCGCGGTCCAAATGAATTGATGTGTAAACATAGGAAAATCATCTCTTAAACGCGCGGCAATGAAAAGAAGAATATAATCTCTTTTTATGTTGACATAGGATATATTTCCTTATACAAAGAACAAACAAGGAATAAAAACGCAACAAAACACACGACCATGACACTCTCCCCCCACCTTTGTTCATCGCCCGCGCCGCACATCGCTTCTGGAACCGCTGTTTCCATGCGCGCGGCTGCCTCTTCCCATCCCTTTACCACAGCCGAACAGGCTTGGTTCTGGTTCATTCAGGCCGCACGGGCCGCGCATGATGGGACGCATTACGCAAAGGTGGGGGGCACGGGTTTTTCCAATGGCGTAACGGCGTCTTATATTGCGGATATCTTGGATATCGTTGACCGCCTGCGCCGCAATCGCCGTTTATTGTACGATCACATCCTGGTGCTGCGTCATTACGGTATTCGCGCGGTTTCACCAATACAGTCGCGTAAGCAGGAAGCCCGGGCCGCGACGCTGTGGCATCAGGCGATGAAAATCCTGGACGTGGCTTTTGTCCGCCAGGGTCTGGTCATCCCCCATCATCTGCGCAAAATGGACGGGGTCGCATGATCGCTGAACCCACCTTCATGCAAACCCCCACACGCACGGCCTATGTCATTTTCAGCAATGAAACGTCATTCTTTTGGCTGCGCTTCCTTAAAACCGGTTTTCGTCATTGCGCGGTCATTATTCCGGCAACGGATCGGCCGCGCGGCTGGACCATTGTTGATCCATTGTCGCACCATTTATTGGTCGATGACGTGACGGTGCCCGAAGGTTGCCCGGATTTGCCGGAGCAATTGCGCCAGGCCGGTCATATTCTGGTGTCTGTTGTGATGGCGCCGCCGCCGCATCGGCCCGCGCCGATCATGCCGTTATCCTGCGTCGAAGTGACGAAGCGCCTGTTGGGTATTCACAGCAAGCGTGTATGGACCCCTTACCAGCTTTACCTTTACCTCACCAATCCCAAGACCAGAAGGAGACAATCGCCATGGGTGGCTTAACCTCATTTATCGCACCGGCCCTGAAATCATCATCAAAACGGACTGTACAACAGCCGGTGGCATCCCCGCCACCGCCAGCCGCACTGCCAGTGGCCACCGGCCCGACCGAGGCCGAATTGGAAGCCAAACGTGTCGAAGACGTTCTGCGCCGCGCACGCGGGCAAAGCAGCACCGTCCATACCTCGTTCCGCGGTCTTTTGACGCCGGAAACGGCCCAACCCGCCCGTAAAACATTATTAGGAGAATAAGATGACAGTCCTTTCACGTTCACCCACTGACATATCGTTGGAAAAACGCGCGATGGATATTCTGGCACGATTTGAAGTGGCAAAAGCCGCCCGGTCGTCCTGGGAGTCCTTGTGGCGCGATTGTTATGATTACACGTTGCCGGCCTATGGCGGGTTTTGCGGTGCCGCTTCGCGTCCTGACCGGAAATCAGAACGCCTGTTTGACGGCACGGCGCCCGATGCGGTGGATCAGTTATCCTCGACCCTGTTAGGCCATCTGGTCCCGTTGCAAGGTCCTTGGTTCAACCTGCGTCCCGGTCCTGATGTTCAGCCGGATGAGGCCGATGATTTGTCGCCTCGTCTGGGCCGGATCAGCGATATTGTGGCCCAGCATCTGCGCCGCAGTAATATTCAGGTTGAGTTGCATCAATGCTTGCTGGACTTGGTTATTGGCGGCACAGCCTGCTTGCTGTTTGAAGAAGCACCGGTGGGGGAGGAGACGGCCTTCCGCTTTAAAGCCATTCCGCTGGCCGATTGCATTCTGGCCGATAGTGGCACAGGGCAGCTGGATACGCTGTATCGCCCGATTCAGTTGACCACCCTGCAAATCGCAACACGTTACGGTGATGAGGCCGTCGCCATCCTATCGCAAAACGGCAAGGTTGCGCCCGCCGACAGCCACAAATTGTTGGAGGCGATTGAACCATACCCAAGGGGCGGCGTGAACGTATCGGTGATGGCCCTGGACATTGCGGGCGGCACTTTATTACAGTACCGCACATTGCCAAACTCACCCTTGATCGCCATGCGCTGGATGAAATCACCGGGCGAGGATTACGGGCGATCGCCGGTTATGAAAGCTCTGCCTGACATTAAAACAGCCAACCGCGTTGTTGAATTGACCCTGAAAAACGCGTCGATTGCGGTGGCGGGGATTTGGCAGGCAGATGATGACGGGGTTTTGAACCCTGCGAATATCACCCTAAGCCCCGGCACGATCATTCCGAAGGCGGTGGGATCGAAAGGCCTGACGCCGTTGGAAATGCCATCCAAATTCGATGTGTCACAACTGGTGCTTGAGGATTTAAGGAAGCGTATCCGCCATGCCTTAATCGTTGATCGCCTGCCACAGGCTAACATGCGGGCCATGACAGCGACCGAAGTGATGGAACGCGTGGCCGAAATGGCCCTGGTATTGAGCGGGGCATATGCGCGATTGCAGTCGGAATTACTCTATCCGCTGCTGTTGCGGGCTTTTTCCATCTTGTCACGGCGCGGTGAGATTCCGGAATTGCCGCTGGATAGTCGCTTTTTGGTGCTGGATATCCTGTCGCCTCTGGTACGGGCTGCCACGCAACGTGACGCGCAGAATGTTATGGACTGGCTGCAACTGGTGCAACGTCTTGGGCCTGTTGCCGCGCAAAGTCTAAATATCCAGGAAATCGTCAAGTCGTTGGGGCAGATTATGGGCATTCCCGCCGCGTATTACACCACCGTCATCCCCGAAGGCCTGACCACACTTTTAAACACTGCAACGCTTAACCCCACTTCTAACCCCACTTCTAACCAAGGAGAAAATGTAAATGTCCTCTAAAACGCTTAAACCAACGGAGAAGAAAAATGACAGTATTGAAGATATCGACTTATTACGCGCGCCTGTGTCAGACGATCAAGGCGACCTGTCGCCGCGTGACGCTGCGGATACAGGCAGCGATTCGGGCAGTGAAGAAGGCACTGACACGTCTGCTGAATCGGATTCAGCCGAAAAACCGCTAAACCTGCCGGAAAAGTTCTGGGACGCGAAAGCCGGCCAGGTTCGCCTGGACGCGTTGATAAAATCCTATCTGCACCTGGAACAGAAGCTGTCGCAATCCCTGCCAATGCCGCAAGGTCCCGAAGACAAGCAGCGTATTTACCGTCTGCTGGGCCAACCGGAAACCGCGGATGGGTACCAGATCGACTGCTCTCACGGGTTATTCGACAGCGACTCCGAGCTGAATCAGAAGCTGTTCGCGCTGGGGTTCAGCGCCGAACAAGCCCAGGCTGTCTATGACGCAGCGGCTGAAAAGCTGGTGCCGTTGATCCTGGACGTCGCCGGTGAATTCCAGGCGGATCGCGAACTGGATCGTCTGGTCGGTCATTTCGGCGGCGTGGACAAATGGCGTGAGGTATCGCGTCAGTTGCTCGCCTTCGGTCGCAAAAGCATGCCAGCTGATGTGCTGAAAGGCCTATCGTCCTCTTATGAAGGTGTTCTGGCCCTGTATCGCATGATGACTGCGGATGGTGCCGGATTATCACCCAATGGCGGCGGCGCGGCTGCCGGACTGGATGAAGCCGGGATCAAAGCGTTGATGCGTGATCCGAAATACTGGCGTGACCGGGATCCTTCAATCGTGGCCAAAGTGGCCGCAGCATTTGAAGACATGTATGGCGATGTGAAGTAACATCCCGCACACAGAAAAACACCCCGATTTCCGGGGTGTTTTTTTTATTACAGGATATGAGAGCTGGCTAACTCTCGCACATTAAAATCGTCGATGATCAATTGGAATTGCTGTTTCACTTCAGGCGGTGGCGCAGTGAAATTCAGGGCGACAGAGTCATTCCCCTTACGCACAACAGTACCTGTATGGGTGACGCGCAGGATACGTTCCTGCATCCGGAATTTCATTGTGATTGGCATTGTCTGGCCGATTTGGTACACGCGGCTGTCACAGAAAATGCGAACGCCGCCTGGGCTCCAATCTTCAATCGGGTAATTCAGACCTTCAATTTCGGCGATACATTGGTCGCAATTTCGGCGTGGCTGGCCGCGACGGTTTTCATTGGCGCGGGTAATCGCGGCGTTTTCCGCCTCGCTGTTCTCCAGGCCCAAAGCCGACATTAATTTATCAAACATCGCCATTATTATTTCCTTTTTCAGGTCAATTTCCACTGCAGCGTATCATAACATCCGCTGTAAAACCACACTGCCTTAACGGCCACGGCAATAATTACATAATATATAGGAATATGCAAGTACGATTTGCGCGTATGTCTTACATCGGGCTGACAGCGCGTAGGCGCTGGTAAAAACCATCACGCGTCATATGCGCGGTTGTGTCAACTGGCACAGCAAAAGTGCGCCTGCGCGTGTTCCGTCGTCCAACGTCCTGATGGCGTTCAATCATCGTCTCCAACATTGTGCATGCTATTGCGCGACGCGCTGGCGGCACACCGGTTAGAGGTCGCGCGCAACTACGCCCAAATCGCCGATATGCGCGATCTGGAACGCCAGTTGATTGACCACTTACTGCGGATCGAAGCCAAGCTGGATAAGACCGCACTCAAGGCCGAGGCATTACAGGCCAAACACACCAAACGCTAAGGAGTTGATGACATGAAGCAACGTATTTATCCGCGTTCCATACCTGATCCAGCCGTCGAGACAGACAAGCAGGGTGAGAAATTCAGCAGGGACCTGATTGTCGATGTCCTGGCCCGCACCATATGGGGCGAAGCCCGTGGTGAGGGAGAAGATGGCATGCAGGCGGTCGCCAATGTGGTCTTAAACCGTGTCGCTGTGGCCAGGCAACGCGGCGATTACTGGTGGGGTCGGACAATCGTGCAGGTCTGTCAAAAGCCGTATCAGTTTAGCTGCTGGAACAAGAATGATCCAAATTTTCCGGCTCTGATCCGTGTCGATATGAAAGACGCAGGCTTTGCCACAGCGCACCGGATTGCCACACTGGCGGTCATGGGTCGCCTGCCTGATATCACGCGCGGCGCCGATCATTATCACGCCAGGTCTGTCGCCCCGTTTTGGGCGCGTGATCACACGCCCGTCTGCCACATTGGCGGGCATATTTTTTACCGTCTTATCGCTTAAGGAGAACAGATATGGTTGCACCGCTTATTAAATTGGGCCTGCCGGCATTGGTGAATGGCCTGGCTGAATTATTCAAAAATGTCCCTCATCCCGCGGCCCAGGGCGCATCCGCCGCCCTTGAATCTGTGGGCGCGGTTTTGACCCAAGGCAAAATTCCGCCAGAACAATTGGGTGAGATGAATCGCCACTATGAGAAGCTGGAGGAAATGGCCAGTGGCGAACGGGAAACCATTATTACCCAGGTGAATGAATCGCTGCGCGCAGAGGTCGGGTCTGCTGATCCTTACGTGCGCCGCATGCGCCCCACTTTCGGGTACTTGATTGCGTTGACGTGGACGGCACAAATGCTGGCCATCGCTTATGTTATCGCATTTGAGACGGGTCAAGCAGGTGTGGTGATTGACGCCATGGCTTCGCTGGGCACCATCTGGGCGGTCGGGTTATCTGTCTTGGGCATTTATGTGTACCAACGATCGGAAGAGAAGAAGCGCAAAATCTAACACACAAAAGTGTTTTGCCGCGGCGGTGGATGCGATAGGATATGGGCATGTCCCGTTTTGTCGTTCCCCCGCCGCCTTCTTTTGTTATGACTGCAAAATTACGTGCATTTCTGCGATTGGAAGCGTCTGCGGGCATTATCCTGTTCCTGGCGGCTGTGCTGGCGGTCATCATCGCCAATACGCCGTTTGCCGGGCTGTACCATGCCACGCTTAAGCCGCTTTTGCTGCTAATCAATGACGGTTTAATGGCCGTTTTCTTTTTTCTGGTGGGGTTAGAGATTAAGCGCGAATTCAAGACCGGCAACCTGGCCTCGCGCAGTCATGCGATGCTGCCGGCCATTGCCGCGGTTGGTGGCATGGTTCTGCCGATGCTGATCTATCTGGCCGTCAATATAAATCACCCTGAAAACTGGCGCGGCTGGGCCATTCCGGCTGCGACCGACATTGCCTTTGCGCTTGGGGTCTTGTCCCTTTTGGGATCGCGCGTGCCGATCTCGGTCAAGGTGTTCTTGACGGCGATTGCGGTGATGGACGATCTGGGGGCAATTGTTATTATCGCGCTGTTTTACACCGCTGATCTGAACATTGCGGCCCTGTTAATGGCTGGGCTTGCATGTGTCGGGTTATTAAGTTTGCGGGCGCGCCGCGTGATGGCGCCTGCTGCTTACGTCCTGGTCGGCTGTGTGTTATGGGCTGCACTGTTAAAATCCGGGGTGCATCCAACGATTGGCGGCGTTCTGACGGCTTTGGCCATTCCCGGTAAAAGCGGCGGACGCCTTGAACATCGCCTGCACCCATGGGTGGCGTATGGTATTTTGCCGATCTTTGCGTTCGCCAATGCGGGCGTGTCCCTTGCGGGGATCGGCCTGGTGGATTTTGTCGCACCCTTGACCCTTGGGATCACCCTCGGCCTCGTTATCGGTAAGATGGTGGGCGTGTTCGCCTTTGCGCAAATGGCGATCTGGTTGCGCTGGTGTGCGCCTTTGGCCGGGGTGAATTGGCGACACATTCTGGGTGTCGCGATGCTGTGCGGGATCGGATTTACCATGTCCTTGTTTATCGGGGAACTGGCGGTCGGCGGGGAAGATGGGCATAAGGCCATCCGCCTGGGCGTTATTGCGGGATCGCTGATATCTGCGGTGTTGGGATATGCCGTATTGCGCCGCGCAACAAAGTGATTGCCGAAGCAAAACGAACACCACATACTGTTCGCCAGATTAACGCATATCAAGGATCCCCCACATGACAACTGCCATCACAATTGCCCGCGGTAACGGTATCGGCCCTGAAATTATGGATGCCACACTGAAGATACTGGAGGCTGCCGGTGCCAAGCTTGCTATCGAAGAAATTGAAATTGGCGAAGACGTGTACAAGCGCGGTGTTGCCAATGGGATTGAGGACAGCAGCTGGGCCTCCTTGAAAAAAACAAAAGTGTTTTTAAAATCACCGATCACCACGCCCCAAGGTGGCGGGTTTAAATCGTTGAACGTAACGGTCCGTAAGACACTGGGCCTTTTTGCCAATGTCCGGCCATGCGTGACATATCATCCTTATGTGACGGCACTTCATCCGAAAATGGATATCGTTATTGTGCGTGAGAATGAGGAGGATTTGTACAGCGGGATTGAATACCGCCAGACACAGCAAGTTGCACAATCCTTGAAACTGATTTCCCAGCCCGGGTCTGAAAAAATCGTCCGCTATGCCTTTGAATATGCGCGCGCGAATGGCCGGAAAAAAGTGACATGTATGTCGAAAGACAACATCATGAAAATTGCCGATGGCGTTTTTCACGCTGCGTTTGATGCGGTCGCGAAAGAGTATCCAGATATTCAAAACGACCATTTTATTATTGATATCGGTACGGCGCGTATTGCATCGCGCCCGGGTGATTTCGATGTTATCGTGACGGAAAATCTGTATGGCGATATCATTTCTGACGTGGCGGCCGAAGTCACCGGGTCGGTTGGCCTGGCTGGCTCATCCAATATCGGCGATGATTTCGCGATGTTCGAAGCGATCCATGGCTCGGCCCCGGATATCGCAGGGAAGGGCATTGCCAATCCATCTGGCCTGCTGCTTGGCGCTGTTATGATGTTGATCCATATTGGTCAGGGCGGCGTGGCCACCCGTGTTCACAATGCCTGGCTGCGCACCATTGAAGACGGTATTCACACTGGCGATATTTACCGCGAGGGCAATTCCAAACGCCGCGTCGGCACGGCTGATTTTGCGCAAGCAGTTATTGCCAATCTGGACAACAGTCCGGTGAAACTGCCCGCCGTGACATACTCGGAAGTGGCCGAACGGCAAAAAGCGGCGGTGTTAAAGCCGCCGGCACATCAGGTTAAGGACTTGCTGGGGACCGATCTGTATTTGGATTGGCCACAAAAGGACGTCAATGTTCTGGTGGATACCATCAAGCCATTGGCGGAAAAACAGGGCTTAACGCTTCACAGCATCGCTAATCGCGGGATGAAATTCTGGCCAGGTACGCCGCCCGTGACGTTTACATCCGATCAATGGCGCCTGCGTCTGATGACCGCCGATAAGGGCGTTGTGACGCACAAGCAGATCCAAGGCATTATGGCTGCGGTGACAGATGCGGGCTATGACACCATTAAAACGGAGAATCTGTATCGCTTTGACGGCGTAAACGGTTTTACCGTCGCGCAAGGCGAGTAGCGGCCAGTAACGTATTCCGCATCAGGCAGGCAACGGTCATCGGGCCGACGCCACCGGGAACCGGGGTCACTGCTGCGGCCTGGCCGTCTGCGGCACCGTGTGCGACATCGCCCATCAATGTGCCGTCTGCCAGGCGGTTAATACCCACATCAATAACAATCGCACCTGGCTTGATCCAATCAGACTGAACCAGGCCGGGACTGCCAGCCGCGGCCACCAGGATATCGGCCTGTGCACACAGTGCGGCCAGGTTGCGTGTGTGTGAATGCGCTTGGATCACGGTGCAATTCTGTTGCAGCAGCAATTGCCCCATGGGACGGCCGCACAGCATGGATCGCCCGATCACGACCGCCAGCTTGCCCGCAAGCGACTGGTCAGGTGCAAGGGAGGTCAGCAGCGTCATAACGCCCTGAGGCGTGCAGGGCACTAGGCCTTCAGGGTCTTCGGCCATCAATCGCCCGATATTGGTGATGGTCAGGCCATCCACATCCTTGGCCGGAGCGATATGCTGGATCAATTCTGTTGGGTTTAAATGTGCGGGTAAAGGCAATTGTAGCAGGATGCCATGAATATCCGGACGCATATTCAGTGCGTCGATCAAAGTCGCCACCTCGTCCTTTGTTGTCACGGCAGGTAATGGATGCACAAAAGACGCGATACCAGTCTTACGACAGGCGGCAACCTTACGCTTCACGTATATCTCGCTGGCCGGATTGTCGCCAACAAGGATCACCGCCAGGCCAGGTTGGTGCGGCAGCCTGTCCACCTGACGCGCGATATCAGCCTGCAGCTGCGCCGCCAGGGCGCGGCCATCAATAATCCGTGTCTGGGGCATAGGCGAGCCTTACATATAGAAGATATGAACAATGGCGCGCTGGATAATCTGAATCAGGATGATCAGGATAATCGGGCTGATATCAATACCTGCAATCGCTGGGATCACGCGGCGGATAGGGGCCAAAGCGGGTTCAACCATGCGGCCAAGCGCGTCGATAATCTGACGGGCACGGGCGTTGCGCGCGTTCAAGATGTCGAAGGCGATGAGCCAGCCGATCATCACGTAAACAATGATAATCCAGAAATAAATGCCCAAAAGCATCAATAAAATATCGCCGATAAACGCCATAATCTGGCCTCCTGTCTTTCTTCATGTATATCAGCTTGCATCAAACTTGTTAAGCCTTATGCTGTCGAAGATATGAGATTGAAAACGTCCCTTTTTCTGATGTTGCTGCTGGGCATGATGCCCGCGCATACTGCTGCGGCTGCTGCCGATCTTCCCTCATGGTGTCGGTCGCCTAAATCGCCTGAGGTGGTTATCACCCCGCACATGACGCAGATACAATACGATTTGACGAAGACGAAAGATCAGTTGAACGACATTGATACCGACACGATTAATCCGTATGGCAAAACGGTCCACAGTGACACGGGCGGCCTGATGCGCGGGGGGATTCGGACGGAATACCGCACCACATTCGGCGGCCTGTCCTTCGGGCTGAAGGGGCGGGGACAAAGCTGTATCTGGGTCGATAAAATCCAGGTGAGTATTACCTTGTCACCCACCATTTATATCGCGCGTGAGTATGCCTCTGGCACCTGTATGTTCAATGCGGTGCGTGATCATGAGATGAAACACGTTGCCGTTGATAAAGGGTTAATGAGCCGTTATGCGCAGCAGGTTGATACCGCCCTGAAAGCTGAATTGCAACGCCAGCATATTTACGGGCCGATGCCGACCGCACAGCAGGGGCAGTTACAACAGCACGTGCAATCCAGGATCGTGACGGTTATGGATACGACATTGGCGCAGCTGAACGCCGAACGCCGTCGCCAGCAACAGAATGTGGATACGTTGAGCGAGTATCAGCGGGTCAATGCGGTGTGCAGATAACGTCCTGTTGTGGACGCATAGGCGGGACGGACAAAAGTGGCGCCAGGCATTTTGCGACCGCGACATCACAAAAGTCATCAAGCTGGGTTGCATTGGTAATATCCGCAGCTTCCAGTATCTTTAAGATGTCAGTCTTTGCACCGGATTTGAAAACAGCATCAAAAACACCGGGTTCTTTGATAGCATTGGAATAATAAAGTCCGGCGGCAATAATCATTTGCGAAGAGTGCACGTGCAAACTTGCTTTGCTTTGTTGATACGACCTCTCCTCTTTTGCTTCTAATTCAGGGAAATGAACGTCGCAAGGCGAGGATGCTATCTGATGCTCGTACACCATGTGACATACGTCGTTGATGAAGTGGCGCGTGCAGTCCAGGGCCATATCTGGCCGGTGGCACAAATAATCATACATCATGAACTGGGTTACAAATGCGGGAATTTCAGCGATATTCTTAGGTGCCATTGACTCCCAGTACTCACGCGTTTCTTCCAGGGCGAAATGATTGGCCATCATGTGGCCTGCCTCATGCCCCAAATAGATGGGATCATTGAGAGTCAAGTCGCGGGATAAGTATATTTGGCCCAGCGGACGCGTTTCAGTCGCGTTGTAACACCAAGCTCCGGAAGGGCCTTCTTGCTGCACGATCAAGGAGGGGAGTGATAAAATACGCGCGATCTTTTCTGCGACTGGCTCCGAAAATGCTGACAAAGCTGCCTGCACCAGATTCTTTGTCTGCGTCACATCACAACGCTGCGATAAAGGATGAGTTAAGGGATCATCTTGGTCCAGCAGCAGCTTATTATTTGTGTAGGCACGTTGTGCAATGTCGGCGCGGCGCGTGGCCCGCATAATACTTTTTATCACCACGTCAGGCATCAGCATGTCATCCGGCATTGGCGTACGTGGCACCGCCTCTCGTACCCATGCTTGGGGGTGAGATGGCGGCAAGCCATGCACACGCCACCATGCCCGGTAAAGGGTGCTGAATTCTGTGCGGCTATTTGATAAAGGCAACATTCTTTATGGTGTAAATTATTCTTAAGGTTATGTCAATATATAGCAAGGCTTTTCAGTGTTGCTACATCCTCTGCTAATAATGGACCGCTGCGGCGGAAGACGATCTGGCCTTGCGGGTTTAACAGATATGTTTCAGGCAGGCCGGCCGCACGCAAATGTTGCAGCACGTCGCCTTTTGTATCGCGGCCAATGACATCAAAGGGGTTGCCATGCTTCGCCAGGAATGCATCCAGGCCGGTATCACTGGCAAAGCCGATCCCCACTGTTTTCAGCTCCGGCAACGTATTTAATGCCTGTAAATGCGGCCATTCGGCCAAGCATGGCGCGCACCAGCTGGCGAACACGTTGACCAGCGTATAACCCTGGGCCGTCGGATCAGGCAGGCTGACGCCATCCAGAACCAATGCAGGGAAGGGCACGGGCGGGGCCATTATGCCGCTGGTCGGCCCTGTTAAAACAAGGGGTGGTGGGGTGGTAACCGGGGGGCGATCATAGGTAATAAAGCCAAGGGCAAGACCGATGACAATCAGGGACACAAGGATCATAAATAGGCGTGACATAGGCAAGAGTATAGCAAAGAAAAAACCGCTGCCCAGAGGGCAGCGGCAAATTGGTCTGATAGGACGAAAAATGAACTGGAGGAAACCAAAACCGTATTAATTTATCCGTCTATATACCTATCTTACGGGGCAAATATGGCAAGAATATAGGCGTGTTTCGCCACAATTTTGTCTGGTTTGAAGATGGTTCAAGATATGCGTTAGAGGCCGATATTTGTCATTTGACCAAATGTACATTTTTTCGCGCCCATGCCATTTGTTATCATGTCGCTTTCACGATGCGGGGCTTCAGCCAGTCGGGCGCGCACCCCATAGGTCTGGAAACTTGGTACATCACCCAGTTTGTAGCGGAGGGACAGGAGAGCCTGACTGTCGCGATTATTGTCGTGTTGCCAGGTCGCGCCGATGCTTAAGTTCGGTGTGATATCGGTCAGGCTGCGCACGCGCACGCCGTGAATATTTTCTGTTTTATCACCAGAAAAATGGTAGGCACCAGCATAGGCGCGCCAGGAATCGATATCCCCCTCAAATGCTGGAATGCGCATCCCCAGTTCCAGGTCAAAACCCTTTTGTATTTCTTCAGCCGGCCGGAACGAGCCGAACGTCAGGCATCCGTCTTTATTAAAGGATTGCGCATTGGTTAAAGGAACAAAGCCATTTCCGCGCAGTTCCCATTGGTCGCCCATGTATTCACCGCCGAAGGTCAGGCGATCAAATGTATTGTCTTTCGGGCTGTGTAAACGGTCGATAGAGGCAAATCCACCTATGACCGCATTATTGGACGATAAGTAGGTGCGGTAGCCAAAGCCCGCATTCCCTTCACGCGCTTCATGATTATCGCCGGTCAGGCGAAGATCTGTATAAAGAACACTGTCATAGGTTTGCGTTAACGGAACCCATGCCCCGCCTTGCAGGATATTGCGGTCGGTTCCCGCTTTGATGGCTGCCTCCACGCGCGGCGACAAAACAAAATCGTCGGCCATGACCGGCAGAGTGCTAGCACACGATAGGATCAGGGCAATAAGGGATGCACGCATCTTCATGACGAACAAGCGTAACACACGCGTTTAATTTAGCAACGCTTTGACCCACGGACCGGCCTTGGTCATATCAATCTGACCGGCATGCGTGTCTTTCAATACGGCCATAACTTTGCCCATATCCTTGATTCCTGCGGCTTCGGTGCTGGCAATAATGGCTTTAATCGCCGCCTTTGTTGCTGCTTCGTCCAATTGTGTGGGAAGGAATGTCTGGATCACGGCAATCTCTTGATCTTCACGCGCGGCCAGTTCTGGGCGGTTGTTGTCCACGTAGATTTTCGCCGACTCCTGACGTTGCTTGATCATGGTTTGCAGCATGCTCATGATCTCACCGTCATTCAGGCCATCGGGGCGGCCTTTGCCGCGCGCATCGATATCTTTGTCTTTCAGGGCTGACAGGATCAGGCGGACGGTGGACAGGCCCAATTCATCCTTTTCCTTCATGCAGGTTTTCATGTTTTCAGTCAAATGTGCGCGCAATGTGGACATAATTGATTTTCCTTTATCCTGTTCTTGTTGTGTTACGCGAAACTGGGGCAATATGCAACGGTGCTTGACCTGTCTGTGACCTTCGGTCTAGGGTGGGTTGTTTCCCGCCCTTTGGCGGGTTCATGCATTTTTAAACGAGGGTAAGATGGACAAAGTCCCGATGACCCAAGCCGGATTTGATCGGCTTGAGGCGGAATTTAAGAACTTGAAATCAGTTGAACGCCCCGCGGTGATTGAGGCGATTGCCGAGGCGCGCGCCCACGGTGACCTGAAAGAAAACGCCGAATATCATGCCGCGCGTGAACGCCAAAGCTTTATTGAGGGGCGGATCATGGAATTAGAGGCGGCCTTGTCAATGGCGCAGATTATTGATGTCGCTGCCTTGGCGGGCAGCAAAAGCATCAAATTCGGGGCCATTGTGACGGTCGTGGATGAACAGACGGACGAAGAAAAAACGCTGCAGATCGTAGGGTCTTATGAATCTGATGCTGATCACGGCAAAATATCGCTGACATCCCCTATCGCACGTGGTCTGATTGGCAAATCGGTGGGCGACCAGGTGGCGATTACAACACCAAAAGGGCAGGTATCTTATGAAATCCTGTCAGTCCTATACGCATAACTTAAAAAAAACAGAGGCCAGAAGAAAAATGACACAAGACTTTATCCATATTGACCCCACTGCATCCCCGACCGCGGGATCGACCGCTTTGGCCAACGCGCTGGGCGCGACCGCATTCAATGCCGGCCAGGGGCGCGCAGGTCCGGATCAGCAATCGGACGCCTTATGGGGAACCTCAGGATTAATTCCGAATACCGCTCGTGATATCGACACCAAATACGCAGTTGACCGCACGGATGTGCGGGCCGCCGCTGCCGCGTGGATGCACCGCATGATGGGTCTGCCTGCCACGGCGAAAAACACATTTGTGTTGAATACATTGGGCCGCGATGTCCTGGGTCACTGCCTACAATTCGCCCATGCGCGCAGTACGGGTAACACGTTGCATATGCCTGAATTCCGCTGGCCGATGTACGATATTCTGGCCAAAAACATGCGTGGCGTTAAACCGGCGTTGTATGCCAATCCGACCGAAAGCGGTGATTGGAATACACTGGCGGATGCAACCGATTCCTTCGCCGCCATCGTGAATACGCCCCACAATCCAACCGGTGCGGTTTACAGTGTTCAGGCGATGCATCGTCTGCAACAAGTTATGGGCACCCGTCATTTGCTGTTGGATAATCCGTATTACGGCGCGTTGCCGCGCACCAATGTGACCGGACCGTATTTGCAAAGCGGGCTGGACCAGTTGTGCAGCGAAACCACCGAGATGCCGTGGTATCACATTGTCAGCGGATCAAAGTTTTTAGGCACGGCAACACCGGGTTTAACGGTTCTGACGGTGCATCCCAGCCTGGCCAAAGACATGCAGCCTTATCTGCTGGCACGCAATCTGATTTCCTATCCGCCGGGGTTTTATGATGCGGCGTTGCATTTGTTTGCGCCTGAGAATGATGCAACACATCTGGATCATTACGCGCATATGTCAGGCGTTTTTGCCGCCAACCGCAAAACACTGGAACAGATTTTTGGCGCGCATGTGATGCCAGGCGGGGCGGGGATGACGTCCCTGCTGGATTTCCGCAATACCGATCTGCTGGGGCGTGAGGTCACGACCGATAAATATGGCGCGGTATCGGTCAAAGACATGTTCGACCTGGTGTCGTACCTGGCCAATCCATGTTTTGATGCAGCGTGTGGTGTGGTCACAGTTGCGAATGGTGATCGTCTGTTGCGAATCGCACAGCCCGGTGCGCCTGAGAAATTCGCACAGGCGATGCGGCAACTGCACGAGGGGATTGAACGCTTAAAGGCTGCGCCTAAACTGGCGATTGCCGCGTAAAAGAAAAGGCGGGGAAACCCGCCTTTTTTCGTTAAGCCACTTCAATCGGGACGCCGGGATTTTCCTTGGTCGATTTGATGGTCAGCGTCGATTTTATCGCCGCGACATTTGGCAGAGTCTGCAATTTCTCGCTTAAAAAGACCTGATATTTTTCCCAGTCCTTGGCCACGACTTTTAACAGGTAATCACTGTCACCCGCAATCATCCACGATTCCCGTACATCCGACAGGGTGTCGAGGGCCTGGCTGAACGCTTTCAAATCGGCATCGGCGTGGCTGTTCAATCTGACTTTTGCAAAAACGGTAATGCCATAGCCCATCGCGTTGCGGTTGATGCGGGCATTGTACCCTTGGATGTATCCTTCTTCTTCCAGCGCACGCACACGGCGCAGGCATGGTGGAGCGGAAATACCCGAACGTGACGCTAACTCGACATTTGTCATCCGACCATCTGCTTGTAATTCATGCAAAATACGGCGATCAATTTTGTCGAGTTTCATGTGTCTTATCCTTGGCATACATGGGTGTGTCATTTTTACTGCTGCACTGGGTGCGGAGGAATGGTATAAGCCGAACAGAGGACTTACGCAACAAAATTTCGCGTTTGACATAAATTGTGATCGATACGAAGCAAAATATGCCAGTTGTATGGGTGGTCAGCGAGGGGATCGCCGGCACTGAAAACCAATGCCTTGCAGTGGCGGCGCGCCTGCATGTTACCCCGGTGGTTAAACGGGTGCGGTTAAAGGGGTTGTGGCGGATTTTGTCACCGTATCTGGGCCTTGAATGCCGCACCAGTTTTGATGATCCAGACACGCTGCTGACACCGCCATGGCCAGACATTGTGATCGGGGCGGGTCGTAAGGCAATCGCCGCCATGCGATATATTGCCGCCAAGGCACCGCATCGTCCTGTGCTTGTGTACCTGCAAGACCCGCGCGTCCGCTATGCAATATTTGATGTGGTCGCCGTGCCGTATCATGACGCCATTATGCGCCCTGCTTTAACGCAACGACCCAATGTGATTATAACGCACGCTGCGCCAAACCGTGTGACGGATGCGGTTTTGGCAACGGCCAAAACCGCATGGGCGAAGACCTTTGCAGGGTTGCCCTCACCACGTGTGGCCGTTTTGATCGGTGGCGACAGCCGCGATTATGTGATGGATGAACAGGCTGTACAGACGCTGACGCGTGACCTGTTAACCCTGGCGAAAGCCGGGACAGGATTGATGATCACGCTGTCACGCCGGACGCCTGCGGCCATGGCCGCAAAAATCACAGATGCGGTGGCCCCATATGCGAACGCATTTACCTGGGACGGGACGGGCGAAAATGCGTTTCATGGCATGCTGGCCTGGGCCGATTACATCTGTGTCACCGAAGAAAGCGCGTCCATGCTGTCCGACGCAGGGACAACGGGCAAACCAGTGTACATCCTGCCGCTGACCTTACGGCCTAACAAAGCGGCATCACGTATCAAAGCCTTACATAAAAAAATCATAGCTGACGGGATCGCCCGCCCTTTCACGGGGCACCTTGATCCGGTCTGGACTTACACAAAATTGGACGACGCGACGATGATTGCCGAACATATTCGTGGATTACTGAACACGCGTGGCTTTACCTTACCGCTGTCCCCCCTTATGTAGTGTGTATGACACAAGAGATTTCCCGTACCAAAGTTCTGATTATCGGTTCCGGCCCAGCTGGATACACGGCGGCTATTTACGCGGCGCGCGCCAATTTGAAACCGATCCTTGTTCAGGGGATGGAACCAGGTGGCCAGTTGATGATCACCACAGACGTTGAAAACTTCCCCGGCTTTGCCGATCCGATCCAGGGGCCATGGCTGATGGAACAGATGAAAGCCCAGGCGTTGCATGTTGGGACGCAACTGGAACACGATATGATCGTTGATCTTGATGTGTCGAAACGCCCCTTTACTGTTCGCGCCGAAAGTGGCCGTATATATCAGGCGGACACAGTTATCCTGTGCACGGGGGCAAAGGCACGCTGGCTGGGCCTTCCCGATGAACAAAAGTTTCGTGGTCTGGGCGTGTCGGCATGTGCGACGTGTGACGGATTTTTCTTCCGGGGCAAGGATGTTGCCGTGGTCGGCGGTGGGAATTCTGCGGTGGAAGAGGCACTGTTCCTGACAAATTTTGCCAAAACCGTGACCCTGATCCACCGTCGTGACAGTTTGCGCGCAGAAAAAATCGCGCAGGATCGCCTGTTCGCCAATCCGAAAGTGAAGACAATCTGGAATCATACAGTTGAAGGCATTCTGGGGCACGGCAATAACGAAGACGGCGTCCCTGGTATGACCGGATTGCGTTTGAAAGACGTTCAATCCGGCGCAGTTCAGGAATTGGCGGTTGAGGGTATGTTTGTCGCCATCGGCCATGATCCCGCCACTGATTTGGTGAAGGGGAAGGTGCAGATCGACGTGGACGGCTATGTTATCACGGCTCCTGAATCCACCGCGACCTCGGTTCCAGGCCTGTTTGCCGCAGGGGATGTTAAAGACAAAGTCTGGCGTCAGGCAGTGACAGCCGCCGGCATGGGATGTATGGCGGCCCTTGAGGCCGACCGTTTTCTGGCCGCATTGGGCGAGCATTAAGGTGACTGCGCAGCCTGTCTATCATTTCTGCGGCGTGGGTGGATCGGGGATGAGTGCCCTGGCCATGCTGATGCTGGGGCGTGGCGCGCAGGTGCGGGGATCTGATCGTAATTACGATATGGGCCGTGCGCTGAACAGTTTCGACCGCCTGCAAGCGGCTGGGGTGCAAATGCGGCCACAGGATGGCAGCGGGGTATCGGCGGATGTGACATTCCTGGTGGTATCAGCGGCGATTGAAGATAGCATTCCCGATGTCGCCTGCGCGAAGGACCTGAATATCCCGATTATAAAGCGGGCGAATTTACTGGCCGATATCTGCAACACCATGGAAACGCTGACAGTTGCGGGAACCAGTGGCAAATCGACCACGACCGCGATGCTGGGCCATATTCTGGCCGTTACCGGACGCGACCCGACGATCATGAACGGCGCGGCCCTGCTGGGTGACGCGGTGGTGACAAAGGGCCTGGGCAACGCGCTGATCGGGCAGGGACGCGCGATGGTGGCTGAGGTGGATGAAAGCGACAAATCCATCGTCTTTTACACCCCTCATATTGCGATCCTGACCAATATCACGCTGGATCACCATCCGGTGGAATCCTTACGTCCCCTGTTTCGTGATTACCTGGCCCGCGCCACCTGCGGTATTATCGTCAACCTGGATGATCCAGAAGCCGCCGCACTGCGTGATGCGCATCGGCACAGCTGGACCTTCAGCACGGTGAACGATAGGGCTGATGTGTATTTACGCGATGTGACACTGACCGGCGCGGGATCGCGCGCGACGCTGTGTCATGGCGACGACAACGCGGAACTGATGTTAAATATTATTGGCCGACATAATCTTGAAAACGCGCTTGCCGCCCTTGCCGCTGCCATTATGTATGGTGTTGATATGCGTGAAGCTGCGGCCAGCTTGGCCAGTTTCCGTGGCATTCACCGTCGCCTGGAAACGGTCGGGCAAGTCAATGATATTCAGGTGATTGATGATTTCGCGCACAATCCGGATAAAGTGGCCGCATCCCTGTCCGCTTTGCGACAAACGCCAGGTCGGTTAATCGCGATATTCCAGCCGCACGGTTTTGGCCCTATGCGCGTGATGGGACAAGAGATCATGGAGTCGTACGCGGCGGGTCTTCAAACAGATGATCTGCTGATCCTGTCTGATATCCTGTATCTGGGGGGAACGGCCGATCAAAGCATGTCCAGTGGCGATCTGGTTGCAATGGCGCAAGCCGCAGGCCATGAAAACACCCGTCATATCGGTGCGCGCGCGGATATTTTAAAGACGCTGCGTGACACTGCGCGGTCCGGCGATCGTATCGTTATTATGGGCGCACGTGATGACACACTGCCGCTTTTTGCTAAAGATATTTTGAACGCGTTCAAATAACGGAAAATTATCGACCGGCCACACGGCGCAGCAGGCTGCGAGCCATGATGATCAATGTGCCTTCATCTTCTTGAGCGGCCGTTGTTGAGACGTCGTCATCTTGAACGATAACGATCTCACTCCATGCCGGGTCTTGCACAGTATCAAAGCTGTATTCCGGGGAGGCCTGGTTCGTCAGAGTGTTTTGTTCGTATGGCGTGTTGATCTCACGGGTTACAGAATCAGGAATTTCTGTTCCGGTGGACGGTGGGATGACGACAGCCGGTGTCACCGTCAGCTCGCCGAACGTATAATTACTGACATCATAATTTAAGGCCGTGCCGCCACTTGCGAAAATGGTGTAAGCCCCGATGGGCGATCCTGTCACGGCGGATGTTGTAAGCATAACGCCTGAGACGACGCTTTCATCCTCACCGTTGCGCAATCCGCTTAGGGTGTATGTGAAGACGGGGTTAGCCGTATTCTGCACGCGCGTGGCATCATTCACGGTCAGGTTCAGGCTGGCTTTGGTAATGTCCAGTGTTCCGTCTGTGCTACTGAGAAGATTATAGTTATCGTCGCTGAAACCACTTAAAACGATGGCATGGGTTGTATTGGCATTCGATGTCCCAGTGGCGGTGGCTGAGGCAATGGTAAACGCATCCATGTCGTTGCCCGTGTCACCATTCACCAGATTGTCGAAGGTCACGTCTGCAGCGTCATAGGTTGGGTTGGCATCGCCATAAGAACGGCTGCGGTTACCGACAGTGGCGGTAATATCGCGCTTGGTGATGGTCAGTGTCCCATCGGTGCTGCTGACCAGATTGTAATTGGTGTCGTTAAAACCACTTAAGACAATGGCGTGGGTCGTGCCCGCATTTGCTGTTGCTGTTGCCGTGGCGGAATCAAGCGTAAACGCGCCGATGTCATTGCCATCATCACCATTGACCAGGTTGTTAAAGGTCACATCACTAACGCCATAGGTTGGGTTCACGTCGCCATAAGCGCGGCTGCGGTTACCGACAGTGGCGGTAATATCGCGCTTGGTGATGGTCAGTGTCC
>JAZKGA010000001.1:0-24283 GCA_040386235.1 Pseudomonadota bacterium | reverse complement strand
TAATTGGTGTCGTTAAAACCACTTAAGACAATGGCGTGGGTCGTGCCCGCATTTGAAGTTGCCGTCGCGGTCGCAGATCCTAAGGTAAACGCCCCAATATCGCTGCCCGTATTGCCATTGACCAGATTGTTAAACGTCACATCTGCAACGCTATAGGTTGGGTTCGCGTCGCCATAGGCGCGGCTGCGGTTACCGACATTGGCCGTGATGTCGCGCTTGGTGATTGTTAACGTCGTGGTGGGGCTATTCGTTACGGTGTAATTATCTGCAAGGAATGCAGCATTCACGGTATAGCTGCCAGCATGTGTCAGTTGATCGGTCCCAAAAATGCCTGTGGCCAGAATATCGGCGTTGGTATTACCGTTGACGAGGCCGGTGTAAGTAAAGTTATTGGTATTAACCGTAGGGTTTGCATCCCCGTAAGCCCGGCTGAGAGGCGCATTCCACACCGCGGTAATGCCGCGTTTTGTGATGTCCAGCATCGTCGTCGGTGTGTTCGTGATGTTATAGTTGGCAGCGTTGAAGGCGGAATTGACAACATAGCTGCCGATATTTGTCGTCACGTCTGTTGTGCCAAAATCAGCTGTCGCGGTAATAACCGCGTTGGTATCGCCGTTAACCAGGCCGGTATAAGTAAAGTTATTGGTATTAACGATAGGATTTGCATTCCCGTAGGCTCGGGTCAGGGACGCGGTCCAGGCGGCCGTAATGTCACGTTTGCTGATAACCAGATTTACCGGCGCGGACGTAATCGCGTAATTGGTACTGGTAAAGGCGGGGTTTAGGGCATAACTGCCCACACCAGTTGCCGCGGTATAAAGGCCAATGTCTGAAGAAAAGCCAGTAATGACCGCGCTGGTATCGCCGTTCTCAAACCCGGAATAAGAGAACGAGCCAGCATTAAATGCCGGATTGGCATTCCCGTACATACGCGTTACTGGGGTAAGAAGGGTTGCAGTCACTGGCTTCGCAGTGATGATTAATGTGCCTTGTACCGGGACGGTGATCAGGTATTTATCGTCTGATCCGCCGGTGATTGTAATCACGTGCGAGGTACCCGCATTGGCTGTCGCGGTAGCGGTTCCGGCGATACTGGCGGTTGGCATGGCATCAAGCACGGCTGCGGTATCGCCATCGACAAACCCGCTATAGCTATAGGCGGCCTGCATGGCGGCCAATGTAGGATTGGCCGTGCCGTAATGACGGCTGATGTTCAGGCCCACTGTGATAACGTAGTATTGGTTTAAGAAGCCGTTGCCCGATGCGGGTATAACGGGGCATGAACCGCCATAGATACAGCCGGACAGGCTGAAAGCGGGGCTGAGGCCGTTTAAGGTGCTTAAGCTTTGATGATCGGCATAAATTAACCAGCGGCCAGCAGCGGTAACAAAAGCGCCTGCGCCTTGATTGTTGATAAAGTTGCGGCCTGCAGCGATGGTCAAGGCATTGCCAGCCGCACTTGCGTTAATGATACCATTGGCGATGACATCTGAATTGGTGGCCATACTGTGCGCCAGTACGGTGCCCCCGGTTACGTTGCGTAACGAGATATCGCCTGCGGTGCTGTTGGTTTTGCCTATGCCCGTTCCCAGGCGGATTGTAACATTGCCGGTGCCGGCGTTGATAAAGGTGCCGTTGGCCATCGTAATGGCGGCTGCACCAGCATCGCGCTGCGCATCAATAACACCCGTCGCCAAATCTTCATTGGCGTATAAATTCAGGTTGCCGTTGTCAGTGTCGATATTGGCGTTCAACAGGATGCTGCGGCCAGCCTGCAGGGTCAGCGTGCCGCCATTGCCGTTGACGTTATTGACCAGGATATTGCTGTTGACAGTAATGTCGTTGCTGGCCTGCAGAATAACGTTTTGCGGTGTGGACAGCAGATTGGCAAGTTGCAGCGCGCTTAACGTCACTGTCCCAGTTGGCAGGTTGGCATAGGTTGCGCCTTCGCTGACGGCTGTGCTGCTAACCCGATATAGAACCGCACCGGTTGAGGCAGAGTATAAATTGCCAGGACCATCAAGACCCGGGACGCCGATCAGCAAATTGCCATTATCCATCGACAACGCCGCCCCGAAATAATCGATCGTATCAGCGATAGTGGCCGTGTTGAGGTTATTGCCACCAGTATAGTTATGACCGACTGTTGCATACAGTGTCCCGCCGCTAAAGGCCAGGTCGGTGAATTTATAGATATAAACGGTACCGCTGTCGGATAATGCCCCTGTGGACCCATCTTCGCGCATCGCACCGATGGCCAGGTAATCGCCATCCAGGGCAATGCCTGCGATATTGTCGTTATTCGCCAGGAACGACATGTCGATGTTTTTCCCGCCGGTGTAGCCAAAGCCAAGCGTGGCCTGCAAGGTCGGCGTGCTGAAAGTATCATTACTAAAGGTGAACAAATACACGTCGCCGGAACCAGGGCGCACATTGGTCATGCCGTCGCCTTGATACGCGGTAATCGCCAAGCGGTTGCCATCCAGTGACACACCGTTAAAGTCACCCATATTATCTGCCGCAGTCAAATTGGTCAGATCGTAACTGCCGACCCCGGTATAGCCCCATCCGATAATCCCGCGCAGTGTGGGTGTGCTGAACGTGCTGTCCGCGAACGAGATCAGGTAAACAGCACCCGCGTCCGACCGGTTGTTGGCCAAGCCATCATCGCGCAGTGCGCCAACAGCCAGGCGGTTGCCGCTTAATGAAACACTGGACCCGAATGAATCGCTGCTGCCCAAATTGGCAATATGCAGGTTTTTGCCGCCAGTATAGTTGAAACCGATAGTACTTTGAAGGACTCCGCCGCTGAACGCCGCGTCGGTAAAGCTAAACAAATAAACCTCACCGCCCGTTGGCAGGCCGTTGGCCAGACCGTCACCCTGTGGTGTGCCGACAGCCAGGCGGTTGCCGTCCAGTGAAACAGATGCGCCGAACAGGTCAAACCCTTCCAGCTGGGACATGTTTATGTTCTTGCCGCCGGTGTAACCTTTGCCGATAATCCCCTCAAGCGTCGCGCTGGAAAAGCTGGTATCAGCAAAATTGTAAAGGAAAACCGCACCGGCATCGCCCGTCCTATTATCAAATCCATCATCATACGGTACACCGATCGCCACGCGCGTGCCGCTTAATGAAATGCCCATCCGCTCGCTTTGACCGTCAGGGGAGGTGTTGAAAGGCAGGTTGATATTCTTGCCGCCAGTGTATCCCGTTCCCATCGTCCCTTGGTATGTGCCGCCGCTGAAGGCCGCGTCGGTAAAGGTAAAGAAGTGGTATGCGCCCTGGTTTGTATTGAATCCATCAACACCGTCATCAGCCGGCGCGCCGACGACCAGGCGATTTCCGTCCAGTGACAGGCTCCAGCCGAAGTAATCACCTGGACCTGCCTGAGTGGGCACAGAAAGGTTCTTACCGCCTGAATAATTGTATCCGATACGTGCCTCAAGTACCGCACCACTGAACGCCGCATCAGTAAAGCTGTACAGATAGACTGCGCCAGTATCCGTAACGGCGTTACCAGCGCCATCATCGGCATAAGAACCGATCGCCAGGCGGTTGCCGTCCAGTGAAACGGACGATAAGGAATCATTTGTTTCCAAAGCCAGCATAGAAATATTTTTGCCGCCAGTATAGCCAACGCCAAATGTTGCTTCTAACACGCCGCCGGTAAAGGCTGCGTCGGTAAAAGAAAACAGGTAAACGTCACCAGATTGCAAGGCAGCGTTGGCGTTACCGTCACCGCCGCGCGCCAGAACAACCAGACGGTTGCCGTCCAGCGATACGTCAGAGCCGAAATAGTCTGCACCAGCCAGGGTGGAAACATTGATGTTCTTGCCGCCAGTATAATTACGACCAATCAGCCCTTGGAATACGCCGCCGCTGAACGCCGCATCGGTAAATGTAAACATGGACACTTCACCAGACGCGAAGGCCGCATTGCTTAAGCCAGAGGCATTCTGCGCCCCGACAACCAGGCGGTTGCCGTTCAATGACAGGGATGTGCCGAAACTGTCGCCGCCCTCAACGTAGGCTGAGGTGTTCAGGTTTTTGCCGCCGGTATAGTTGTAACCGATGGTGGCCTCTAAGGCGCCGCCGCTAAATGTGCTGTCGGTAAAGCTGAAGAGATAGGCCGCGCCGCCATCCGTACGGGCGTTTAACGCGCCATCGTCGCCATAGGCACTGACCGCCAGGCGGTTGCCGTCCAGCGATACGTCGTAACCGAACTGATCGTTGGCTTCCAACTGTGACAAGTTAATGTTTTTGCCGCCAGTATAGCCGTTGCCGATAATGCCTTCCAGGACCGCGCCGCTGAACGATGCATCGGTAAAGGAATACATGTAAACCGCGCCAGATCGGCCGACATTGTCAGCGAAGCCGTTATTATAAGCCATGCCGACAGCCATGCGGTTGCCGTCTAGTGACACGCCGTATTGGCCGAATTGCTGGTTATCGCTGGTCGGGACATTAACGGTGTTTGCGCCGGTGTAACCACGGCCAAGAATGATGGCGGTCGAAGAATAGGTGTGGTCGGCGATAATAATGTTTTTAGGGTCGAGCAGGACAGTCCCGGCGCGATTCCCGCTGCCGGTTGTGACTGTCGCTCCATAATTCAATTTACCCGCTGATGATAGTTCGACGAAACCACCCAGGCCGCTGCGTGTACCAGGTTTGGCTGAAATCGTGCCCAAAACCATCGTATCCACATCCGACCAGACAATAACGGTTCCACCGGCTGAGTCCTCATCCTCACCATCGGCTTTGACGCGTGTACCGCGATCCAGCGTGACGATTTCGGCATTGGGCATTTCATCGATGGGCAGATTTTTACCGCCCTGGAACTCTCCACCAATACGGATTTGGCCGCCTTTCAGCTTGCCATTGGCATTCACAGTGGCGGACAGCAATTTAACGCCACCGCCGGTAATATCAATCTTGCCGCCTTCGCCGCCCAGGCCGCGAGCCGTATATGTTCCTGAAGACACCAGATTATGGGCCGCAGCGGCAAAAATTCGGCCCCCGTGGCGTGTGCCGGTTGCGGTGATTTTTGATGTCGAGGTCTGCCACATATTTTGTGTGGCATTTACAGTAATGATACCGCCATCGCCAGCCAAGCCATTGGCCTGGATGACGTCGGCCAGTGACGCAGTTTGTGCGTTCACTGTTATTTTGCCGCCATTTTTACCGTCGGCATTTATGACGCCGCCCAGGGCAACAAATTTGCCTTCAATCGCGATTTCGCCACCATTAACCGTGGTCGATCCTTTGGCGCTGATCTGCGCCGTGGATTGAATGGTACCGCTGGTGTTGCGCAGGATGATTTTACCGGTTTGGGTCGCGGACACGCTATTAGCCTGAATGTACCCTTGCAAGTCCATCAGATTATCGACCTGCTGGCGGGCTTGGGCCGCGCTGATCGTGATGATACCACCATCGGCAGTAATGTGGCCGGTATTTTTGACCAGCTGCTTGCTCTCGTTATCGGACAGGCCGATCTGGATTAATCCGTCGCCGTGCAGGTCCAGTGTCGCGGTGGACGCGCTGGCAACCTGGACCCGGCCAAGACGCGCATTGATGGTGCCTTGGTTTTCAACCTGTGGCGCGACCAGGCCGATCAGGCCCGCTTCTTTCGCGCTGATCTGGCCTTTGTTCAGGATTTTGGCGTTTTGAATGCCGGCTTGGTCCAGGCGCAAATTGCCGCCATTCATAAAATCGGCGTCATTGTTGAAATCAGCAGTGCTGGCAACAATACCGTTCACATCTACGCGCGCGGTTGAACCAAATGTGATGCCGTTTTGATTGATAAGAACGATATTGCCGTTGGCTTCCAAACGTCCGTCGATCTGAGATGCTTTGGTATCGCGGATGCGGTTAACGGTGACGCTGCTGCTGCCAGGCTGGACGAAACGAACCGTTTCGGATGCGCCGACGTCGAAAGACTGCCAATTGATAATGCCGCGCTGCGTCCCCTGATTGATGGTGGTCAACGACCCGGCCCGGTCAATTGTGATTGATCCGTCCGCCACCTGTCCACCCTGTGGCCCGGCCTGTGCCGATGCGCTGAAACCAAAGCACAGAGCTGCTAATGCGGTTCCAAGTAAAAGGCGGGAAAGGGGTACATGTGTGTTCACGCATATAGGGTATCACAGAAATGATGAATTAATAGTGTATGAACTTTAGATAAAATTCCCTAGATTGCTGCAGGGTTTAAAAGAGACAGATCTTCTGACTCCAGGGCATGTATCTGATCGCGCAATCGCGCCGCCGTTTCAAATTCCAAATTGCCCGCCGCTTCCATCATTTCTGCACGTAAAACCTTAATTTTCTTAATCCGGTCTTCGCGGCTTAAGATTTCAGGTTTATCGGTATAGAAATCATTAGAGCCGTGATCGCCCCGCTCATAAACAGACTGCATGACATCAACGATCGCTTTTTTAACAGATTCCGGCGTGATGTTGTGTTCAGCGTTGTATTCCAGCTGCCGCATCCGGCGACGGTCGGTTTCGGCCAAGGCTTCCTTCATACTGCGGGTCACCGTGTCGGCGTACAGGATCGCCTTGGCGTCCACGTTCCGCGCCGCGCGCCCAATTGTCTGGATCAGGGAGGTGCGGGACCGCAGGAACCCTTCCTTATCCGCATCCAGAATCGCGACCAGCATACATTCGGGAATATCCAACCCTTCGCGCAGCAGGTTAATCCCGACCAGAACGTCGATTTCGCCCAACCGCAACGACCGGATAATCGCAATGCGTTCAAGCGTTTCAACGTCCGAATGCATGTATCGGACTTTTAAGCCGTGTTCGGACAGGTAATCGGTTAGGGCTTCGGCCATTTTCTTGGTCAGGGTGGTGACCAGAATCCGGCCGCCGCGCGTTACAACCTCGCGGCATTCTGCCATCAAATCGTCCACCTGGTATTGTGTGGGTCGAATATCGACAGGCGGGTCGATCAAACCCGTCGGACGCACGACCTGTTCGGCGAAAACGCCACCGGTGCGTTCCATTTCCCACGGGCCTGGCGTGGCCGATACGAAAACGGTCTGGGGACGCATGGATTCCCATTCGTCGAATTTCAGCGGGCGGTTGTCCATACAGGACGGCAAGCGGAACCCATACTCAGACAAAGTGGTTTTGCGGGCGCGGTCACCGTTATACATTCCGCCCAATTGCGGCACCATGACATGGCTTTCATCCAGGAAAAGCAGCGCGTTTGAAGGTAAATATTCGAACAGGGTCGGCGGTGGCATCCCCGGGGCGCGACCCGTCAGAAAGCGAGAGTAATTCTCAATCCCCTGGCACATTCCAGTGGCTGACAGCATTTCAATATCGAATTGCACACGTTGATGCAGTCGCTGGGCTTCCAACAATTTGCCCTCGGCCTCAAACTGCGCCAGACGCTCTTTTAATTCGGCCTGAATGTTGATAATCGCCTGCTGCATCGTTGGCCCAGGGGTGACATAGTGGGAATTGGCGAAAATCTTGATCGCGTCATGCGTCACGAATTTCTCACCCGTCAGGGGGTCGAATTCAGTGATTACATCCACCTCATCCCCGAACAGGGATATCCGCCACGCGCGATCTTCAAAGTGGGCAGGAAACAATTCAACCGTATCGCCCCGCACGCGGAAGGTCCCGCGTTCAAAGCTTAAGTCGTTACGTTTGTAATGCAGTGCGATCAAACGGGCGATCAAATCCTGGCGCGGGAAAAACTGGCCTTTTTTGATGTCAAAGGTCATCGCCACGTAATCTTCTTTGGACCCTATCCCGTAAATACAGGATACGGACGCGACGATAATCACGTCTTTGCGTTCGAACAGGGCGCGGGTCGCAGCATGGCGCATCCGGTCGATCTGTTCGTTGATCGTCGACTCTTTTTCGATGAACAGGTCGCGCCGTGGGACGTAAGCTTCTGGCTGATAATAATCGTAATAAGACACGAAGTATTCAACGGCGTTGTCGGGGAAAAAACTTTTCATCTCGCCATACAACTGGGCGGCCAGGATTTTGTTGGGCGCAAGGATCAGGGCAGGGCGCTGCGTCGCCTGGATTACCTGAGCCATCGTGAAGGTTTTGCCAGAGCCAGTGACGCCCAGCAGGACCTGGTCCGTCAGGCCGTTATTCAACCCTTCCAGCAACTGGGCAATCGCCCGTGGCTGATCGCCCGCAGGTACAAAGTCAGAGGCGATTTTAAGCGGCGTTGCATTGGACATGCGATATATCTAGGGGATCACAGGGGGTGTGACAAGATGCCTATACATAACATATTGATTATGAGAAATGTTTTTGGTAAGGTCACGGAAACCGTAAGGATAACACTATGACAATAAACCGTTTTGTAATTAACTATAAAAACGACGGCCGCGGCCCGCAAATCGGCTATGCCTTACATACAAGCCATGGACAGCCGACGCAATTAGACATTCATGTTCTGGACGTAGCGAATATTCACACCCCATATATTGCATGTGTCGCCACTGTCCACCAAAGAATGCTGGATATAAAAACCCGGCTGGGCGAAAGTCCGCAAAATATAAAAACACTTTTCCGCGATTATCCCTCCTTCTGGGAAGAAAAAGACCGGGCCTCATTGCGCCTGTCTTTTAATCTTAACGCTGAAAATCCATTGGCTGGTATGACTTTTAAGCGCGACGTATTTCGCCCTGACCGCGCACTAAAGGAAAATGACTTTAACCAGTCCTTGGTCCAATCCAACAATGCGGCACATGTTGCGACATATGACATTGTTTGCAAGCTGCACAGTGACCCGGCATTAACGTTCAGAAAGCCAAGATTAAACGGCTCAAAGGCTTGGGAGCTCCATCATATGACCCAACAGGTTTATGCCGTTTGTGCGGCTTTTACCCTGCAAAAACGAATGTGTTACGCCTTGTATGCCATACCGCATGACAGTTTGACATGTCCAATACCCACACATTTGCAACCTTACGGAATGGTAAAAAGTGTATGGGCGTATCATGCCAAAAAGCACAACCCATTAATACACGTTGAAAATGTATATGATGGTATTAGCCGTAAAAAGGTCCCTGTTGTCCCTTCGGCGCAGCCGCTGCTTGGATACGGCCAATTCTTAAACGCCGTGCAATTGTCATGCGCCGTATCGGGGCAAGTTTCCCTATTCAATCCGACATTTATAGGATTGGCTGCCGCTGCGGAAAATGACCTTTGTATTCTGAGTCACAATGAGAATTTCAGAAAACGCGCTGGGCTGGAAATCGGCAGAGATGTATCAGGCGGGGCATCTACGGTATGCCGCCCTTCGGTATCTTAACGCGCCATGCACCTGTTTCCCACGGATCATCCCAGGATTTTTGCCTCGACTGACGCGATACTGCGCTGGTCGCACTGGTTTCCCGTGATTGCAGACTATCTGCCGCCAGAAAGATCTGTTGGGATTGTCAGCGGCCAGGATTACGATCCGCATTTTGTGCCGCAACCTGTTCGCAGCTTTAGAGGCATTTTGCAGTCGCGACAACAAAGATTGTGCAGTGAATTTTCTAGGTTTTCTCATGCGTGCATTACCAGCAGGCAGCATGAGCCAAGACAGGTTTCCGGCCGGCATTGTTATTCACCAAATCTGAAATTCAGCATGCTGTTGGTCAATCCCACGACCGCGCGCTATCGCAACGATCTGACCTTGCTGCATGAAATGGGACATGCAACAGATCTTTTAGAATCTCATTATTGGCCAGAAAAAGCGCGGTCAGAAATCCTGGCTGAGGCTTTTTCTTATGCAGTGTATGGCCAGCACGTGAAAGACGCAGCCTATGATATCGCTTTAGAAGATGCAGACGTCACCGCGCGTATCTATTGTGCAAAGAATAAAGCAGATATCATCCATTTTCCAGGCAGTGGGCCGTATTTGCAAGCCGCGCAGGAAAAGGGGCAAAGTCTGGTCAATATGCAGGGTAGCTATTTCCGTCTTCACACCGCCCTGCAAGCCGCGCTGGGCCATCGGCCGAGAGCGGAGCGAGACCTCTTAAGGGCTGTAAGTCATGTTTTGGAAAAGGAACCTGAATGTTCCCCTGTTTATCCATATGCTGTGCATCTGCGCGACACGCAAAGAAGAGCAATGGGCATCGCTTAGAACCACAAATCCGCAAGCATTCCCGGTTCTTTGATATGTCCTATTGACAATCTCTAAAATTTTATGTAAATTCTAAGAATAGAGTTTACAGGCGCATGCCTCCTCCTTTTTATGTTGGTTTTGTTATTGATTATCCACGACCTCCCCTGTCACGAAGTTCGCTTCTGGCAGGGTTTTTTCTGAAATTTGCTGCACAGCAAATTGACTTCGCCTGGGTGTCTGCCTCACACTGAAAAGATAACCAACATAAGTAAGGCAGAAATGGTCATCCTGACACGTATCGACGTCTCCAATCATCCTGAGTCCGACCGGCATAGCGAGGTGGTGTCTTGCACCGACGCTGTTACGGGATTGCAGGCGATCATCGCTGTTCATAATATCAGCCTTGGGCCCGCCTTGGGCGGTTGTCGTATTTATCCTTATGCAACGCCAGATGATGCATTGACCGACGTTTTGCGCCTGTCGCGCGGGATGACGTATAAATCGGCATTGGCTGGCCTGCCTCTGGGCGGCGGCAAGGCAGTTATTATCGCCGACCCTAAAATCCCAAAAACGCCAGAGATGATGCGCAGTTTCGGCGCGGCGGTTCAAAAACTGGCCGGACGGTATATCACCGCCGAAGATGTTGGCACGACCGAAGCGGATATGATCGCCATTCATCAAGCCACGCAGTATGTCAGTGGCCTGCCCCCTGAAATCGCCCCACGTCCGCTGGTGTACGGCAATCCGTCGCCCACCACCGCGTGTGGCGTGTATCACGGGATTGCAGCGGCCGCGAAAGAGCTGTTTGGAGATGCGGAAGATCTGCACGGTCTGCGCGTCGCCATTCAGGGGTTGGGGGCGGTGGGGTTCGCCCTGGCTGAAAAACTGTATCAGGCCGGCGCGCAACTGGTTGTGGCTGATGTGAATGCGGCGGCGGTTGATGCCGCCATGACGCGTTTCGCCGGGCGGGTCCGCAGCTGTCATGTCTCGGATATTCATCGTCAGGACGTTGATATTTTCGCGCCTTGCGCTCTGGGGGCCGGATTGAATGCGGGGACTATCCCCGACATCCGGGCGCGGCTGATTGCCGGCGGGGCCAATAATCAATTGGCCGAAGCAGCGGATGATCGCCGCTTGATGGACGCCGGGATCGCGTATGCGCCAGACTATGTGATCAATGCCGCTGGCGTGATGCGGGTGGCATTTGAATATTTCGGGCGTAATCTATCCGTCACGATGCCGGGGGTACTGGATGAAGCAAACCTAGCCGAACGGGTGCGCGGGATCGGCAGCACCATCCGGTTGATCCTGCGTGAGGCCAAGCGCAACGGCATGCCGACTGGGGCCATGGCAGATCACCTTGCTCGCGATATCTTCCTGGGTCATAATGGGGCCGCAAAGAACAAAGAAAGTGCGGCCTTAGCAGGGTGATTTATGATCTTCTGATTATCGGTGGCGGCATAAATGGCGCGGGTGTCGCCCGTGACGCGGCGGGGCGCGGGTTAAAGGTTGTCTTGTTGGAACAGGATGATCTGGCAGCCGGCACCTCGTCGGCCAGCACCAAACTATTGCATGGCGGATTACGCTATCTTGAAAATTACGAATTCCGCATGGTTGCGTCCGCATTGCGCGAACGCGATATTATCCTGCGCATCGCGTCACATCTGTCGCGGCATTTGCGCTTTGTGTTGCCTGATAAACTGAATGTGCGGCCACGCTGGTTATTGCGGGCGGGATTAATGCTGTATGACGTTCTGGGCTTTGGCAGCATATTACCGCGGTCCGGCCATAACGCGACAGGATTGTATTACAGCGACGGGTGGGTGGATGATGCGCGCCTTGTTGTGTTGAACGCCCTTGATGCCCAGTCGCGGGGCAGCGTCATCCGCACGCGTGAAGGCGCGGTGCAGATAACGCCACACTCCGATAAAACCTGGTGTGTTACCAGCACGACCAGCCAGACTTATCGCGCGCGCTGCGTCATCAACGCCGCAGGTCCCTGGGCCAGGCAGATTTTGGACCAGTCCGATTTATGCCAGTCCGATACGCCCGATTTGCGTCTGGTGCGGGGCAGTCACCTTATCCTGCCGCGTCTGTATGAGGGGGAGGACGCGTTGCTGCTGCAGCAACAGGATGGCCGGATCGTTTTCACGATACCGTATGAGCAGGACTTTACATTGATCGGGACAACCGAGGCCCCACACCATGTCATGGATAATGTTTCCATCACGGTGGCCGAGCGTGATTACCTGCTGGAAGCCGTTGGCCAGGCTTTTGGCCAGGAAATAGACCCTTCAAGTATTGTCGCGGATTATGCCGGCGTGCGTCCGCTGTTGGATGATGGCAAGGCCGAAGCCCGGCGCGTGACGCGGGATTATCGCCTGCTGCTGCAACATTTTGACAGCGCACCCCTTATTTCGGTACTGGGAGGAAAGCTGACATCCTATCGCCTGGTGGCGGAAAAAACGGTTGATCTGGCCATGACTGAATTGGACCGTACGGCACCGCACTGGACGGCTGAGGCCGCTTTGCCGGGCAGTGAAAAACCATTTCCACCGACAGCAATGCCAGCATTTCTGCCAGGTATGGTTAAGGCGCGTTATGCGCGGCTGTATGGGACGCGCGCGCCAATGATCTATGGCGCCGCCACCAATCTGGCGGATATGGGGCCGCATATCGCGGCAGGTTTGTATGGGCGTGAGGTGGACTATCTGATGCGATATGAATGGGCGATAACGCCGGATGATATACTGAAACGCCGTACCAAATTATACTTACGTTTCAGCGCGACCGAGGTTGCGGCACTGGCGACATACATGACGAAGGCAAGCCATGGATAAAACAATTATCGCGATTGATCAGGGCACCACCAGCACGCGGGCGATATTGTTTTCGACGCAAGGCGAGGTGCGTCACATCGCGCAAAAAGAATTGCAGCTGCATTATCCCCAACGCGGCTGGGTTGAACAGGACGCGCAGGCGATTTGGGCAGACACCGAAGCCTGCCTGGCGCAAATTTTACGTGCGGCGGGGCCGGATCGATCACTGGCCATCGGCATTACCAATCAACGTGAAACGATTGTGGTCTGGGACCGCGCGACAGGCCAACCGATTTACAACGCCATTATCTGGCAGGATCAGCGCGGCGCGGACCATTGCGCCATGCTGCGTCAGGCGGGGCATGAAGATATGGTCACGGACCGGACCGGCCTGCTGCTCGATTCCTATTTCACCGCGACCAAGCTGGCGTGGATGCTGGACAATGTGCCGGGCGCGCGCCAGCGTGCGGTGCAGGGCGATTTGTGTGCTGGCACGATCGATTCCTGGTTGGTCTGGCATTTAACGCGGGGGCAAAACCATGTGACCGATGCGACGAATGCCAGCCGCACGCTGTTGTATAATATCCGCACCCATGACTGGGATGATGATTTGTTGAAATTGTTTGATATCCCGCGCGCCATCCTGCCAACGGTGCAGGACAACGCAGGCGATTTCGGGCTGGCGCATTTACCTGACGGTACGACCCTGCCCATCACGGGCATGGCGGGGGATCAGCAGGCGGCACTGATTGGTCAGGCCTGTATTGCACCGGGGATGATGAAATCGACCTATGGCACCGGATGCTTTGCCCTGGTCAATATTGGCCAGGACTTTCAGAAATCGGCCAATCGGCTGTTGACCACCGTGGCATATCGATTGAACGGGCAGGGGACATACGCACTGGAAGGGTCGATTTACGTGGCTGGCGCCGCGTTCCAATGGCTGCGTGACGGGTTAAAAGCCTTTGAAAGCGCGGGCGAGAGTGAGGCACTGGCCAGGTCCGTGGCCGACACCGGCGGCGTGGTGTTTGTGCCAGCCTTTACGGGCCTGGGCGCACCGTATTGGGATCCGCATGCCCGTGCCGCCCTGATGGGGATGACACGTGACACGACATTGGCGCATATTACGCGGGCAGCGTGTGAGGCGCAGGCCCTGCAAACCCATGATTTGATGACAGCAATGGCGGCGGATATGGGTGCGCCGGTGACGCGCCTGCGGGCCGATGGTGGGTTGGTCAGTAATAAACTGGTGTGTCAGATGTTGGCCGATATTATGGGGATTCCCATTGACGTGCCGCGTGTGACTGAAACCACGGCTATGGGTGCGGCATTCCTGGCCGCGCTGGGGTGCGGTTATTATCGTGATTTAAGTGATGTGACAGGTATGTGGCAACGCGGCGCATCCTATGCCCCCGATATAAAACCGGCGGCACGGGATGAAAAACTGGCCTTGTGGCGGGATGCCGTCAGCCGCGTTTTAACCAAATAATAGATTTATGATGACGTCAAAGCGCCGTTAGGCGACAAAAAAACCGCCGCAGGCGAACCCGCGGCGGAGAGAGGTGTCTAAAGGGATAGGAAGAAGGCGTATCAAGCCCCGACCTATAATCACCTTATATCATTAGTTGATACAATGCAAGTAAAATCTGCATCCTTCAAAAAATGCGTGACTGTAACCCTTAATTCTTTTCAACCTGGCTGAAATCCAGCTCGACCGGGGTGGCCCGGCCAAAGATGGAAACCGAGACTTTCAAGCGGTTCTTATCTTCGTCAACTTCTTCGACCATCCCGTTAAAGCTGGCGAACGGACCGTCGATAACCTTAACCTCTTCACCGATATCAAAGGTGATTGTGGCGCGTGGTTTCTCAGCCCCGTCCTGCATCTGTTGCAGCATACGCTGTGCTTCGCGATCGCTGATCGGTGCAGGTTTGTGGCCGGCGCCCAGGAACCCTGTGACTTTAGGCGTGTCTTTCACCATGTGCCAAACATCGTCCGACATATCCAGTTTCGCCAGGACATAGCCGGGATAGTAATTCCGTTCCGCGTTCACGCGCTGACCGCGTTTCAGCTCAATGATGGATTCTTTCGGCACCATGATTTCTTCAACCTTGTCTTCCAGGCCTTGCTTGCGGGCTTTTTCACGGATTGTTTCCGCGACCTTGTCCTCAAAACCTGAATAAACGTGCAATACATACCAACGTGCAGCCATCTGCTTTCTCCTTAAACCTATTGAAATGTGTGATTAGTTGCTGAGCCCCAGGATAAACCGGACGGCGAACGCCAGGACCTGGTCGGCGAAAAACAGGAAGATCATGGAAATTAAAACCATGATGAAAACGGCAATGGTGCTGGCGATGGTTTCGCGGCGGGTGGGCCAGCTGACCTTCTTAACCTCGGCGCGGACTTGCCGCAAAAAATGGATCGGGTTCATATTGTTTATCCCTTGTGGTTTACCACGTGTTTTGGCCAAGACCCCGTAACCGCGTGCGCGTTTGTTTTATAAAGTACACTCAATAAAGGGGAATGAACGGACATTACGCAATTCCTGACTGCTTGCCAAGGGGAAAGTTATGTTGACATAACAAAATAGATTGTTTAAAACAATTCGCATGATTAATCGCCAGAAATCCCGCGAACAACTGCAGCGCCTTATGATGCCGGCTTTTCTGGCTGTGGGGCGAATCCCCGATGATTTGCGTCATACCTCTTTTCCTAAATTTTTATTCGGAGTAAGTTTAATAATGCTTTCGGGTACGACCGTTCAAATGGCCGTCAATCGCGCATCGGGCGAGAACGGGGCGCAAAATGCGCTGCCCGTGGAAACAGTCCCTGTCCTTAAGGCTCAACGTGATCAATACGGCGCATTATTGTTTCGGGCTTGCGCCGGCAGTCTAACGGATGCGCGGGCCTTGGATCCCAGTATTCCTGACGTTCAGGCCGCTTTTAACGGCGTCACCATGACATGTGAAGCTGTCTTGCCGAATGGTAAAATGGTGACATGGGCACCAGGGCAGATGCCACTGGACCAAAACTGGAAATTTATCCCTGCGCAATAAATCCGGGATTGACGAAATTCTGGTCGATCTTGCCATAGGTCAGGGGGGCACCGTCCATGGTCAAAATCTGCCCACCCGCGGCACGTAAAATAGCATCGCCCGCCGCTGTGTCCCATTCGCAAGTCGGCCCCAGGCGCGGGTACAAATCGGCTTTACCCGCAGCAATGGCGCAGAATTTCAACGCACTGCCACGACGAATGGTTTTTTCGACTTTGTATTCTTCCAGAAATTTGTCCATTTTTGGCGACGTGTAAAAAATCGACGTCATGACGGTCAGCCCGGCACTGGGCGGTTGCCGGACCTTGATCGGCTTGTCACGCGGATTGTCCAGCGTCCATTTAATGGCTGTGCCGGGGCCATGCGCGGCATACATCTCGCCGTTATGAGGGCCATAAACAACGCCCAGGATAGGTTGATGATGATGCATCAGGGCAATATTGACCGAGAAATCAGGCAAGCCTTTGATAAAGGCCGCGG
This sequence comes from Pseudomonadota bacterium, assembly GCA_040386235.1. Lineage (GTDB taxonomy): Bacteria > Pseudomonadota > Alphaproteobacteria > Micavibrionales > Micavibrionaceae > JAZKGA01. Next base: position 7,847 of record JAZKGA010000001.1, on the reverse strand, counting down.
TGGCATCCAGCGGATCAACCAGCCAGTAATAGTCGTGCCCGTCCAATGTGGTTGGCCCGTTGCCGGCACTCACCCCTTCTTCACCCACCATTAAAATGCCGGGGGCAATCTCAGCCAGGCCCTTGGCAATAATCGCCTCACTCGCCATATCGGCCAGGGTTACGTGCGAGCCGTCGGTTTTGGTGGTTATCCCATCGCTCATCCCGCCGGGCTGGAAATGATCCATACAGGCCTCGCCCGCGGCAATCGCCACGCGGCGGACCTGGGCGCACAGCGCGGGCATGTATTGCAGAATGCGGGGCAGGTTATCCATGAGGGCGGCCAATCGATAGGTAAGTGAAATCCGGACTGACCGGCGGGTGATAGAGATTACGCAGGTCAATCAGGCATGGACGGGCCATCGTTTGTTTCAGGCGGGCAAAGTCCAAGGCTTTAAAATCATCCCATTCGGTTAGGATCACCAAGGCTGCGCAGTCTTTCGCCGTATCATACGCATCGCTGCAATAAGTGATTGTGTCGGGCAGGAAGGGCTTGGCATTGTCCATCGCAATGGGATCATAGGCTCGCAAGGTCGCGCCTGCCTGGGTCAGCAGGGGTAAGATGGTCAGGGACGGCGCTTCGCGCATATCATCGGTATTCGCCTTGAACGCCAGGCCCAATATGCCGATAGTTTTGCCCTGAACCGATCCGCCGCACGCGGCAATAATACGGTCGGCCATGCTGGCCTGCCGTTCGGCATTGGTGCGGACCACGGCCTCTACAATCTGTTGTGGTGCACCGTATTTCCGACCTGTTTGGGCCAGGGCCAGCGTGTCTTTGGGGAAGCATGATCCGCCATATCCTGGACCCGCCTGCAGGAATTTCGCGCCAATGCGGCTGTCCATCCCCATGCCGTGGGCAACGTCCTGAACATTCGCCCCGGTGGCTTCGCACAAATTGGCGATCTCATTAATAAAGGTGATCTTGGTCGCCAGGAAGGCGTTGGCCGCGTATTTAATCAGTTCGGATGTTTCAGGCGATGTCATCACCAACGGGACTTTGCGGTCTGTCAGCGGGCTGTATAAGGCGGTCATCACATCGCGTGCGCGCTGGCTGTCCACGCCGATCACCACCCGGTCAGGATGACGAAAGTCGTCGATGGCCGCGCCTTCGCGCAGGAATTCAGGGTTTGAACATACATCAAATTCCAATTGCGGGTTGATGTCCCGCATGATCGCCGTAATGTCCCGCGCCGTCCCCACCGGCACAGTCGATTTTGTGACGATGACCGCGTAATGATCCAGGGCACCGGCGATATCGCGCGCGGCCTGGTGCACATATTTCATGTCGGCATGGCCGTCATCGGGACGGGGTGGGGTGCCGACCGCAATGAAAATGGCATCCGCGTCGCGCACGGCCTCTTGAATATCAGTGGTAAAAGTGATGCGGTTTGCGGCAATCTGCTGGGCCAGCACCTCTTCCAAACCGGGTTCGTAAATGGGGGATTGGCCGTGTTTTAAACGCGCAATCTTGTCCGCATCAGTATCAAGGCAGCAGACGTCAAACCCCAGTTCAGCAAAGCAAACGCCGGACACCAGTCCGACATATCCTGTCCCTACAACCCCGATTTTCATGGTTTCCTGTTCCTTCCGTTAATAATCGTGCCGCACCATACGCATTTCAAGGGAAAGATGCAAAGGGGGGAATTTAAGAGTTGACGTATCAACGTTCTAAGAATAGGGTCATTTCTAGATTAATATGTTAATAAAGCGCCTCAAGGGAGTATTACATGAGCAATGAAGGTAATAGCGGCTGCGGATCGCTTGTTCTGGTATGGATAATTGGCGGCGCAGTGATGGGTTATGCACGCTATCCTGAAATTAAAGAGCAGCAAGAAAAAGATAGTCAAGGTTGTTTTGCTGAATTTAGTGATGTGGCGCAGGCCAAAAAGATCTCTCAGGCAGGGGCTGAAGAAGTCGATGTATGGAAGGCAGGGGAAAAGTGTATTGCATCCATAGAGTACAAAGATGGTACGGACATAAAATTTGAATGGGCTGCGAAAAAGGTGTCCCCGCCAAAACCATCGGATATAAAGCCGCTGTAATACACATATTATAACTGACTGTTATAGCCGCCTGTTGGGATGACCGATAGCGGCTATTGTCTTGTCTGGGGTGGTATGCCATGCTGTGGCAGCTTTTTAAGACAAGGAAAAAAAGATGGCCACCAAAACTGAAAATCCAAACACAAACCTGCCTTTGTTCTATAAGAATCCTGTCGCCTTGGATGCCGCCGCGCACAAGGATTGGAAATTAAACGCAGCGCTAGATTTCAGCTTTACCAAGACCGCGAACGCTGTGCCGATTAACGTGATCGAAATGCCGCAAATCTGCCATTTCTACCCAATCGCTTTTTCACCTGATGGCCGTGCGACGCCTGTGGCCCTGATCGGCCTGCGCGACAACGAAAATCTGTTTTTGAATGCCAAGTCTGAATGGCTGTCTGACGCCTATATTCCGTCTTACATTCGACGTTATCCGTTTATATTCTCAGAAGGTCAGGATGGCGGTCAGTTGACATTGTGCATCGATGATACGCCGCAAACCGTCCTGCATAAGGGTGAAGGGCAAGGGTTCTTTGATGATAAGAATGGTCCGTCGCAATTGTCCAGCAACGCGCTGGAATTCTGCAAATCCTATCACGCTGCCGCGCAACAGACGCTGGCGTTCAGTGCGGAATTGGCGCAATCCGGCCTGTTGGTTGATCGTCAGGCGGAAATTACCGTTCCAGGCGATAAAAAACTGCAATTCGCTGGTTTCCAGATTGTGGATGAAGCCAAGCTGGCCGATCTGCCAGACGCAGAATTCCTGAAATGGCGCAAAAATGGCTGGTTGCCGTTCTTGTATGCCCACCTGTTTTCAAGTGCGCAGTGGCAGCGTTTGACCCGCTTGCTGAACGATCGCATGGCAAACGGTGGATGATTCATCCCCGTCACTAAGTTTTGTTTGCCAAGACGGTCGTGAGTGTGCTAACCAGAAGACATAATCTTATCACACCATAAAGATGGGGACAGATATGGCCAAGGTCGGTGCGCAACGCGCAAGTGAAATTACAGGTCGTTCAAAATCAACAATCCAGCGCGCGATGAATGCACGGAAGCTGTCTTACGAGGTCGATGAAAACGGACGCCGTTTGATCGACGTATCGGAACTGGACCGCGTATTTGGGTTGACGTCATCGGGCTCAATCCCTGCTGCTGCGAAAGGCAAGGATGCGAAAACCGCGCCAGCCGACATTGTGAAAGCGGAAATCGAACGGGCGCAAGCCATGCTGGAAATGGAGCGCCTGCGGATGCGGGTGCGGATGCTGGAAGATCAAGTGTTCGTCAACAATCAAAGCATCGAAGACATGAAGTCGCAGCGGGATGAGTGGCAAAAACAGGCCCAGCAAGTTTTGTTGACCAGCCAGTACAGCCAGAAACAAGCAGAAGACTTAAAAACCCAGCTTGCTGAACGCGATCGTCGTGACGAGGCCATTCGCCAAAAACGTCTGCAAGACCGCATGCGGCAAATGCAGGGCAGCGGCACCAATCAAAACGGTGGCCAGGCCCCGAATTTCGCCAATCTAAAAGGCCCATCGAAACGCAGCTTTATCGAAAAGTTGTTCGGCACAAAGTAAGTGATCCAAATTTCAAAAAGGGCGGGGCAACCCGCCTTTTTTTATGTGGCGCAATCCAGGTGTCTTGGCGTACCCTGTGTGTATGACTTATTTTTCTCGCGGTTTGCTGCCTATCCTGGCCCTTATTATCCTGCTTTTTCCCGTTACGGCGCGTGCCGATAAGGACGATGTTTTACGCTATCATGCTGAGGCTCAGGCCTATGACCAGTCATGCCGCGCCAATGTCGTGCAATCCACGCGGTACCATTGTGGCTGCCTGGCTGCGTATATTTATGATGCACGGATGCGGCGGGACGACCGCGATGTGGCGATCATAATCGCGGAAAAGTCGCAAAATTGCGTGGATAAAGAGCGGATCGCCGGACAGAATTTCCAGCGTTGCCAGCAATTCCCACGTCAGGATAAATCCAGCCAGCTGGATTTCTGTGTCTGCTATGCCAAGGAAATGGGAGAGTTAACGCGGCGTTATGATGATGACATGCCGTTGGCGATTCAACGCCAAATGACAATGGCACAGCAACGCTGCATGCGCCTACACCCTGATCGCGCCCGGTAGGCAGGACGCGACGGACACGTCGCCGTGACGCACAGTGTGCGCCAGGCCTAAGGCTTGCGGCAGGATGTGGTCGGCATAAAACCGGCCCAGCAATACCTGGTGGGCGTAGAATCCATCATGATCCGGCCCGTTTGCCAGGGCATTACCGGCAAACAACATCCGTCGGCCCATCATCCAGCCACCCAATGTAATTCCGCACAGGTTTAAAAACGGGCTGGCAATCGCCGCCTGCTTGTGCGGATCATCGCTGGCCAGCACATGCGCCAGGCTTTGGCGCGTGGCGGCAGTGGCGGCCTGTAATCCGCCTGCCAACGCGGCACCATCGTCGCCAAGGCTGTTATCATCAGCCAGGGTTTGAGCAACCTGCGTGACACTGTCTAAAATAGAGGTCAGGGCAGCGCCTTTGTCGCGCAATACCTTGCGAAACACCAGGTCGTTCGCCTGGATACCGTTTGTGCCTTCGTAAATCGGCAGAATGCGCGCATCGCGGAAGAACTGCGCGACGCCTGTTTCCTCAATATACCCCATGCCGCCATGGATTTGGATGGACAGAGAGGTCACGTCCTGTGCCAGGTCAGTACACCATGATTTGACGATAGGTGTCAGCACGTCCACTTCCGTCTGTTGGTTATCCAGCCAACTTGCGGCCTGATATGTCAGGGCACGTCCGGCCATTGTCAGCGCCTGCATCCGCAGAATCATCCGCATCACATCGGCGTGGTGCAGAATCGGCCCCGTCGCCTGGGTGGCGATATGGCGACCTTGCACCCGGTCATGGGTGAAGTGGATCGCGGCCTGTAACGACCGCTCGGCAATTGCGACACCCTGTAATCCCACCGACAGGCGGGCATTGTTCATCATTGCAAACATGGCTTTCAGGCCGCCATTCGCTTCGCCCACCAATGTCCCGATCGCGCCGCCGGTATCGCCAAAACTTATGGTACAGGTGGGGGAGGCATGAATACCCAGCTTGTGTTCCAGGCCGACACAGCGCACATCGTTCCGCGCACCCAAACTGCCATCGGCGTTTACCAGGAATTTCGGCACCAGGAACAGGCTGATGCCCTTTACCCCGTCCGGCGCATCGGGCAGGCGGGCCAGGACCAGATGCAGGATATTGGGCGTTAAATCATGTTCGCCATAGGTGATGAAGATTTTCTGGCCTGTAATCTTGTATGTACCGTCACCCATCGGTTCGGCGCGGGCGCGCAATGCGGCCAGATCGGATCCTGCTTGCGGCTCGGTTAAATTCATCGTGCCGGTCCATTCGCCTGTAATCAGCTTGGGAAGGTACAGCGATTTCTGATCGTCCGTCCCGTAATGGGTCAGCGCCTCAACCGCGCCCTGGTTTAGCAGGGGGCACAGGCCAAAGGCCATGTTGGCCGATTGCCACATTTCCTGAAGCGGGAAGGCCATGGCCCAGGGAAGGCCCTGGCCGCCATGATCGGGGCTGAATGGAACTGCGTTCCAGCCGCCTTGTTGATATTGCGTATAGGCTTCCAGCCATCCTTTTGCGGTTGTTACGACCCCGTCATCGCTTAAGCGTGCGCCATGTTTGTCGCCTGTGGCGTTCAAGGGTGACAGGACGTCGCGGGCCAGTTTGCCGGCCTCTTCCAATATCGCGTCGCGCATCCCTTCATCCACGGCTGCCGGATCAAGCGGCAGAACGGTGGAAAGCAGGAAACGCATATCGGCAATCGGGGCGGTATAGTCAGGCATAGTGTGATTCTGCCACAAAAAGAATTGGCACGCTATGTGCATAGTGTTTTTACATGCAAGGGACGCAAAACATTCAAAAGCTGATGCAGCAAGCCGGGGGCAGAGTTACTTCTGCCATCCAGACGGCCAGCGCCCGCACGGGTGTTGATTTCGGCTATTTGATGCAGCAAGCCAAGGTGGAAAGCAGTTTCCGCCCTGATGTAAAGGCGTCCACCAGCTCCGCAACCGGCTTGTTTCAGTTCACCGAAGGCACATGGCTGGACATGATGCGCAAATATGGCGAGAAGCACGGCCTGGGCGGATATGCCAGCCAGATTACCGATTCGAACGGTGTGGCCAATATGGGGGCAAAGCGCAGCATCCTGGCCTTACGTCAGGATCCGGCGGTTTCTTCCCTGATGGCGGCAGAATTTGCCGCCGAGAATCGTGATTCTTTGGCACAGCAATTGAACCGTCCAGCCGAAAGCCTGAACGGGACAGACCTTTATATGGCGCATTTCCTGGGTGCCAGCGGTGCAGGGCAGTTCCTGGAAGCCGCACAGAAAACGCCCTATGCCACGGCGGCTGAGATTCTGCCGCAGGCGGCACGCTCTAATCGCTCGGTTTTCTATGATGACAAAGGCCGCGCCAAGACGGTGGGCGAGGTCTATGCCAATTTTGCCCAGAAGTTTAACGGGGCGCCGACGGGTGCCGCGCCCCAAACGCTACTGGCCGTTGCCCCATCCAAGGCAGACGATCCATTCACCCGATTCTTTACGCGCACGACAGGGGCTAAGGCACCGATTCCGATCGCTGTGGCCCAGGCCTATATTGCCAATCCGGTTCTGATTAACGAATTGTCGCAACCTGAGGATGGCTGGGCCCGTTTTGCCCGCGCCATGCATAACCAGCAGAACCGCTATAACGCCTGATCGTTTTGCGGCAGAATCACTGCTTGACAAAAGCGCGTATTCCCCTTCATATAGCCGCGTCTTGAGCCGACATTATTGGAATAATGGCTGGGTAGCTCAGCGGTAGAGCAGGGGAATCATAATCCCTTGGTCGGGGGTTCAAATCCCTCTCCAGCCACCAATGTAAAAGAAAAGCCCCCGCAAGGGGGTTTTTCAGTTCTGGGCTCAGAAATACATTGTAATGTATCGCTTTGTTTTAAAACGGTTTGCGGAAAAAAGTTCCAAAAGTTTACTTTTTCTTACGTTTTAATGTTGACACTAAAGTTTCGTCCGTATAGAAAACGGCTCCTCGGCACCGCAATGCGCCAAGCTTTTTCCGGAAACGGAGCCCTCGCAAGAGACGCAGAAAAAAGTTTGAATAAACGCAAAAACGGTGTTGACGGAATGTTTCGAGAGTGATAAACAAACGGACATTCGCTGATCGGAAGATTGGAAGCCAAAAGCTTCTTGTTTAAACCCACTTAAGGGTGGGCCGAAAAGCATGGTTATTGAACATCGTTAGTTTGAAAGAAGAGAAGCGCAGGCAGCAGTCACGTGCATTGATAGCACGACAAATGGATCTGCTGCATATGCGTATTCTCTGTACGTTATGCAATACAGCAGGTTCTTATATACAATTCCTTTGCACCCGGTACAGGGTGTAAAGAGAGTTTTGAGATCAAACTTGAGAGTTTGATCCTGGCTCAGAACGAACGCTGGCGGCAGGCCTAATACATGCAAGTCGAGCGCCCCGCAAGGGGAGCGGCGCACGGGTGCGTAACGCGTGGGAACATGCCCCTAGGTAGGGAATAACACAGGGAAACTTGTGCTAATACCTTATAATATCGAGAGATCAAAGATTTATCGCCTAGGGATTGGCCCGCGTCTGATTAGATAGTTGGTGGGGTAATGGCCTACCAAGTCTACGATCAGTAGCTGGTCTGAGAGGATGATCAGCCACACTGGAACTGAGACACGGTCCAGAC